>CAWDGE010000016.1:0-268812 GCA_963801755.1 uncultured Nitrospirales bacterium
AATAGAAATGCAGATGTAAAAACAGTTCTGGCAGTTCCCGTGACAAGGCTCATGCACATCCTTCACCCCCGCCCAGTCCATTTCGTCCCAATATCTAATGCCAGCTTCCCAAGCGTGACGGGAATGGGTGTTACATGTTTTTTTCATGCCGTGAGGTGGTCTTAGGGGGCATGGGATAAAATTTCTGTGCCAGTTCCTTTCCCTCTGGTCTTATCGCAAAGAGATGTTGATGTGCATCGAGTGTGGTCTCGAGTCTGGCTGATACCTTGATGGGGATGGTATGATTCGGGGCTTACTGAACATTTTTTGGGAAGGTGGCCAACGCATGGACATTGATACATTTCGGCAGATGGTGGCAAAAAAGCCAGATGGGTTTCTAGGACGATATGGACTTGGAGACAAGCTCCTAAAGGAAGGGGATCATCTTGAAGAGGCTGTGGAGCACCTGAGTGTTGCTGTCAAATTGGATCCAATCCACGTCGCCTCCCATTTGGCTTTAGGGCGGGCATTGGCTGGACTGAAGCGGAATGACGAAGCCAAGACTGTGCTGACGGCGGGTATCGATGCGGCTTTGTCAGGCCGTTCCAGCGGCGGAGGGGATCTCGTACCAGAGATGCGTGCCCTGATTCAGACATTGGTATAAGTGTCGCTCTTTATTAGTGTTCTCGGGATTGGTTGTCATAATTTTTTCCATAAGGTGTTGTGCAATGGGTTGAGTTAATTTTTCCGCCGATGGTGCCATGGCATGCTGATGTTCGGGTGTAACCGAGTAATTCGATTCCAGGGGTCTTTCGAAAAGACACGGATTTTAATGTGATTGACGATGGGGTGGCCGCAGGAATCTAATAAGAGAAATAAGACCGATAAATCGGTCCATGTTGCCTTGGCTGAAGAGTGTAGAAGAACGCTTTTTCTAACAATCTAACTTGTGAGGTTTCTCATGTTGGTTAGGATTTCCTACATATTTGGACCCCTTATTTTTTTTGGCATTAGCCTGATCGGGGCGGCTAGTTCCTGGGGACAAGGAGCATCGGCTCAAGATGTGGAAGCGCCTGCTGATTTTGTCATTCCGGAATCGATTAAGGGGTTTGATGAGGAAAAGGTCAAAAAGGATCCTATCTGTGATTCCAGCGTCCGTCCTCAAATGGATCATGTGAAACCGGACGAAATGAAACCCGGTGATACCGTTGTGGTGGAAGGAAAGAATTTCGGAAAGAAAAAAGAATGCCTTTTCGGTGTGACTTTTGGGGCAGAACCAGCGAAGGCATTTACGTTAGTGGATGATGAACACGTACAAGTGGTCGTGCCAGAAGGGTTACGATCGGGCGTGACGTTTTTAAATATCGAGACCGGTGGGGGAACGGCACGAAAGGGGATTCTGGTTCACTCCAAAGACTAACTGCATCCCGTAATCGACGGAAACCATTCTTTTACATGTCAATCATTTCCTGGTTTTAAATCTTGAATCATTTATGGACTGCTCTCATTTTTAGCTAACGATATAAAGTTTGTGTCTATCGGCATCTTCTCCCATCAACAATAGGCTTGACTGGATCGAAAAGGTCTCAACTGGCATAAGAACCTATTTAACTGTCTTCCTATCCCGGTCCAGGGTGTGCTGGCTTCTCCCACTTTAGCGAATCCCTAAAGGACCTTGGCAGGGAAGAGCGAGGGGTTTTCCCCGGACTGTCGCGCAGGAAGTCCCTTTTGTCCTGTCCTGTTCCCCTCTTCTTTCTCAACCAGATATGAATCCTTATTGAACCAATTGTTCGCGTTTAAAATTCGCCATGGCTTGTTTCTCACATTCCGGGCATATGCCATGTGTAAACGTCATATTGGAGTGAGCGGTTAGGTACGTTTCCAGTTGATGCCAGGTGTCCCTCTGGTCACGAATTTTTTTGCATTCCGCGCAGATAGGTAAAAGGTCTTCCAGTAATTGGATTCGCGCGAGAGCTTCCCCTTTCCGGGCGATGAGGGCATTGCGATGATACAACAGGATGGCAATGATCCACATCGCAAAAAGAGCTAATCCACGATTCGTAAAAACTTTCCAAATTGGGACAACCAGTGGTTCGGGTGAGTAGAAAATCCCGACAATGGTTAAGATGGAACAGACCAGGAATATTATGTTCAGGGCCCATGCGGGATGCAGGAACGACGCGATCCAGACGGATAAGATATAAGGGATGGTACAAGCAACCCCTAAGGGAATGGTAAGGTCTACATAGAATGTCCCGACAATTAAGAGAAGGGAAATAGCCCAAGTCATCAGTTGTGGATTTTGGAGGCTGCGGCTTCTTTCCTTCCCGTTCTGCAAGGATTTTCTCCAAGTGGGCGAACGTGGAAATCAAAGCGTCGTTTTTAGACCAGGACATGAGCGCCAAATGATTTTTCCGGCATTATAAATGAGAGAAGGACGGTTTGATAGTTGCCATCAAAATGGTGTGTTGATACGTGCCATCCTTGAGGTGGAATGGCTACCGGTTTCCTCTGGAGTGAGCCCTTGGTCTTTCTGAGTTTTCCCTTGAAGACCAGCCGAATTCCCTGATCCGGTTGTTTTCCACTCGCCCAGTACGATGTTTGGGGGCGTTCGAGGAAAACGTTTCATTTAGGGCCTCTCCCAATCCTCATCTCAGATTTTTACTCATCAAAATAATGGTAAACTGAGTCGGGGTTTTTACCGATTTGAATAGATGGGGGCGTACATAGATTTACCAAAATTGTGTCTGGGAATGGAGCCTGGATGAGAAAATTATTGTGGATTGGTGTAGTATTAATTGTGTCGCTGGTTGCCGCAAGACAATTCTGGTTGACCGGGGTGCGGAGTGCTCCCATTCAGTATCGCACCGCGTTTGTGGAGCGCGGCCCCATTGTGGCGGCTGTGGGCGCGACCGGAACTATTAATCCGGTGACGTCGGTCCAGGTTGGTGCCCAGGTGACCGGTAAAATTATTAGCCTGCATGCCGATTTTAATTCTGTTGTAAAGGGGGGGCAGGTTATTGCGCGCATTGATCCGTCTCTCTTTCAGACACGACGGGACCAGGCTGCGGCCAATCTCATCAACTCCAAAGCGATGTGGAGCAAAACGCGAACGGAGTTGGCCCAACGGAAGCGGGAATTCGATCGGACGCAGACGTTGTTTCAACGAGAGTTAGTGTCACAAAACGATCTGGATATGGTCACCACTGCCTATGAATCAGCCCAGGCCCAGCTTGAAGTCTCCGGGGCACAGATCAAACAGGCCCAGGCGTTGTTAGATACGGCAGATTTAGATTTAAGGTATAGCGTGATACGGTCGCCGGTTAACGGAATCGTGATTGCACGCAATGTGGAAGTGGGGCAAACGGTGACGGCAGGATTTACGACGCCGAATATTTTTCTGATCGCCTTGGATTTAACGAAAATGCAGGTGGATACCAATGTGAGTGAGTCCGATATCGGGGGAATCAAAGAAGGCCAGGAGGCCCTCTTTACCGTCGACACCTATCCAGAGGTGGATTTTCGAGGTGTAGTCAAGCAAATCCGGAATGCTCCGATTATTGTGCAGAATGTCGTGACCTACGACGTGGTGGTGGAAGTGGATAATCGTGATTTACGGCTAAAGCCGGGGATGACGGCCAATGTCTCTATTACGGTGGCGCGGAGGGACGATGTCTTAATGGTACCGAATGCGGCCTTCCGGTTTTCTCCATCCCAATCCAGATCTTTCGGACAAAAAGTGGTTGAGTCCGGATCGGATGTCGTGAAACCATTACCCAGCGAATCGCCTCAACGGTCCAAAGCCTCGGAGGGGAACCATGCCTGGAAGACAATTTGGAAGTTGACTGATTCGGGTGAATCAACTTCGGTGGTTCTTCAGCCTGGCATTTCTGATGGCAGCACGACCGAAGTGGTTGAAAGTGATGAACTTCAGGAACGGGACAAGATTATTGTCGGGATCGCCGTTCCGAATGGGGAACGAAAAGCCAATCAACTTCCCCCTGGATTCGGTTCAGGACAAAAGTCTACGAGTTCACGAGACAAGGGGCTCTAGGGAACGGGTGAACAATACCCCAATGTTGTTTCTCAATCGGTCATGGTCTTCAGGCAAACATAGTGTACCTCTTACCTGCCCTGGCAATTGCCAAGCTGTTGAACAATTTTCAACTTTTAACAGAGAATGCTAATGGCCATGAAGGATTTTTCAGGGATTCCCGGGAAACTTGTCTGGCAACCTTGGGCCTCATTCCCTAACAATATTTCTCGCCCAACATTACGATGAGTCAACTGATTTCCTGTACCAATCTCTTCAAAACGTATCGCTTGGGCGATATTGATGTAGAGGCGCTACGGGGAATCTATCTGACTATCCAACCAGGCGAATTCATTGCGGTTATGGGCTCATCCGGATCCGGTAAATCCACATTGATGAATATCTTGGGATGCCTGGATGTGCCGACCTCAGGCAGTTATTATTTAAATGGACGGGATATTGCCCATGCTGAACCCGATGAATTGGCGGAGATTCGTAGCCGTACCATCGGGTTTGTTTTCCAGAATTTCAGCTTGATTCCTAAAACCAGCGCATTAGAAAATGTTCAGCTTCCGCTGTTCTATCAGGGGCTTTCTCTCCATCAGCAACGGTCCCGTGCTCGGTCGGCCTTGGCACGCGTGGGGTTGGCAAATCGTGAACATCATTACCCCACACAGTTGTCCGGTGGACAGCAACAGCGAGTGGCAATTGCCCGTGCGCTAGTGTCGGCTCCTTCCCTTCTCCTAGCCGACGAGCCAACAGGGAATCTGGATACGCAATCAAGTCGAGAAATTATGGATATTTTCCAGAGTCTCAATCACACCGATGGATTGACTATTCTGGTGGTAACGCATGAGATAGATATCGCCACCTATGCTGCACGCCAAATTCAGATGAGGGACGGCTGTATCCTGAGCGATCAAACCTCAATTGATTTGGGTATGAGGGTGTCATAAGGAACCGGATGGGAAGTTTTTTTCTCTTGACGGTGTTCACGGCTTTTCGTTTTCTCAACCGGAATCGTTTGCGATCGGGTCTCACCGCGGTTGGCATAATTATCGGTGTAGGTTCAGTCATCGCCATGGTGAGTATTGGCGAAGGAGCAAAATTTGCGATCCAGGCGCAGGTGGCCAGTATGGGCACGAACATGATTCTTATTTTGCCGGGAGCGACCAGTGTGGGGGGTGTCCGTGGTGGTTCGGGTGGTGCGGTGACCCTGACCGTCAATGATGCACTTGATTTACAAAGGAAATTGCCCACATTGCATGAAACCGGCTGGGCCAAGCGTGATGTCATGCAAATTGTTTACGGAAATCAGAATGTTAATGTCCCTGTAAATGGTATTTCTCCGACGTATCTGACCATTCGTGATTGGTCGTTCACCAGTGGCGGGCCATTTACCGAGAAAAGAGATGGAGTCGACAAGCCCGTGTGGCCCTCTGGGCCGAAACAGTCGTCGACAATCTATTTGTTCCCGGTGAGGATCCGGTCGGGAAGATGATTCGAATCAAGAGCGTCCCGTTTCGTATCATTGGGGTCCTGGCACCAAAAGGCCAATCCCCGACCGGCAACGATCAGGACGATATTATCTTCATCCCCTTTACAACGGCCGAACGCAGGGTCCTCGAGATTCGTACTCCTTGGATCAGTCGGGGCATTGTTTGCGTCGACGGAACGTCCAGAGGATCTTCCTGCGGCTGTCGAGGATATTCAACGGGTGCTTCGGGACCGTCATCTCTTGCAGCCGGACCAGCCGGATGATTTTACGATTCGCACACAGGTGGATATTGGGAAAGTTCAGGAGGGGACGGGGGAAACCCTGACAATCATGATGTTTTCCGTGGCCTCGATTTCGTTATTGGTCGGGGGAATCGGAATCATGAATATTCTGCTGGTGTCTGTCACCGAACGCACGCGCGAGATCGGTATCCGTATGGCCGTTGGTGCCAAGCGTCGCCATATCCTGATTCAATTTTTAGCGGAAGCGATGACGCTCAGTATGGTGGGCGGATTGCTGGGTGTGGGCTTCGGTATCCTTGGCGCACAGGCGACGACTCTGGTGGCCGGATGGCCCACGATTATTTCCATTGAGGCCATTGTGGTAGCGTTTCTTTTTTTCTGCCGCTGTCGGTCTGATTTTTGGTATTTACCCTGCCAACAAAGCTGCCAGATTAAATCCCATCGATGCCCTTCGTTACGAATAATCTGAAGGGGGTAATGCCTGCCAGCCTTGTTAAAAAAGGATGTGAACCGTTCAGTAAAAAATGCGCAAAGAAAAGTTTAACCCAGCCTTCCCCCCTACCCCGTACGAAAATCCGAAATCTCTTCCCATAACCAACTGCAGAAAGCGCACTCAAACGTTACGATCAGGTTACCCATGATGCCAGATGGTTAGCACCGGGTCTACTATTCGCGGGCAGAGGTGAGCTTCGTAAAGATGGTGGCCGGCACAAACGAGACCGACTTCTTCCGCAATGCCTCGTGCTACCTCTGCTTCAGCGGCACTGTGATTGACCATGACGAAGGTTCCGCCAATAACGAGATTATTGGCCACTTGGGCGAATAAAGCGGCTGGATGGAATAGGCTAAGCGGTAATCGCCAGGCCAGTAAGGGCTTGGGAGTGACGAACGGATACCAGGCCGTAATGATATCGGCCTGTCTGGTGAACTGGCGATAGTCGGCGATCACATACTGGGTCTGCGGCAGATCTTGAATGTGCGCGTGGGCGTAATCGATGCGGCTTCGCCCGTTACAATACAGACGATGGCCATCCACCTCCACGCCTGCCAGGCGAATTGGGTGAAAGAATGTGTGTAAGGCCGCAGCATAAGCAAAATTGGCACTCCCGAGATCACAGACCCGTTGGTTGAGGGGAACAGGCCACCCAAGAGCATGTCTGGCACGATCCAATATGTCCAGATATGAATAATTCAGAAGAGCAGTTTCAGGAGGAAGGGATTTCTCGAAGCGCGAACGAGATCCTCGCCAGCTCTTCAGTTCTTTGTTGTTGGGTCGGTGTAAGATCGGTCAGTGGCCCCTTGGAGCTCTCGTGGAATGGTCCCCAAGACCATCGCACGGCTTGTGAGGCTTCATACCAGAATCGGTGATAGCCCGATCGTAGACGGTCGGTCAGGGATAACCCGTTTGAGCGTTGGCCATTGAGCCAACCGGTGTTTTGTGCAGTATTTTTCACTTCTGGGGTAACCTGTTGAAAATGAACTGATATCTTGATCGCTCTTTTATGTATTTCGGTAGGGGAGAGTGGTCTTAAATGGTCACGCGAGAATCGTTGGCATGAATCGTTTGGCGCTTGTGCAATGGTAAATTTTCTTTTGTAGCACAAAGGGATCATGGGACCTGACCTATGGAGGGAAGACCATTGATTCTGAGAAGTTCAGCAGTGTTATTTTGCCAAAACTTGGGACAGAGGGATTGGATTTGAAGGATGTCAAGCTGCTATTGAAAAGCACCTGGGGGATTTAGCGATTTCCGTGTATGTCTATTCCACCTACCATCCAGGAGTAAAGCCCAAGAACTCTAACTCCGATCGCAGCATATCCTGTTATCGAATTACGAGAACAGATCGCGTGGTCTGGTGGAGCACGGTATGGGACACGGTGCCCAACACAAACCGTGTGATCGTCGAAGGATGGTGCATTCCCATCACCAGGAGATCTGGGTCCGTGATTGAGGCCTGTTCCAAAATCGTATTCGCCGGGGCTCCTAACCCCACATATCCCTTTACTAAATCATAACAGCCTTTGAGTTGACTGACGGCCTGATCAAGGAAGGTTTCGGTGCTCTCTAAAGCCAGTTTGATTTTCTCATCCGGTGCAGAGACGCCGCCCCGAAAGAGGGAACGAGGAATAGGTACCACCGACAGGAGCGTGATCTCTGTCTGTGGTAGAAAGGGGTGTTTCGTTAAAAACTGGTGCACCTTCTGAATATCATTGGGGCTTTGGATGGCAATCAGAATTTTCTTGGTTTCCGTTAATGGCCCGTTGATGATCAGGACTGGACATGCTGCATGGGTCAGAACCCGTTGCGAGACACTCCCCAGAAAAAGCTCCTCTACCTGCCCTCTTCCACGAGCGCCCATGAGAATAAGATCAGGATGTTCCTCTTGGGCTACCGACAAAATAAGCTCGGCCGGCGAGCCTTCTTCCAATCTGATTTCCACAGGTTTCACCTTGTCTGAAAGGAGAGCCTTGGTGCGTGTTAAAGCCTGCTCGCCGTCTTTTCGGAGTGCCTCCTCTGCGACTTTTGAAAGGTCATAGGCAATTTCAGGCCCGAGCATAGAAAAGGTTAATCGTGGGAGATCAATGACGTGCAGAATGGTCAAGGTGCTGACTGAGGCCAAACTCATGACAGCCTTTGTGGCCTGAAAGGATTGTTCCGATCCATCAGTGGCTAGGAGTACTCGCATGTTTCAATTCTCCTCTTTCATCTTTTCATGGTGATCTTGCCTGGTCTTATCTTCTCACACGGTCGGTGCATGGGGCTTAGGTCCATGGTCGGAGCCGCTTGTTTTTTATCTTGAAGGCATTATAGTCGAGATGCCTCAAAAAGCCCCAAAGGACTGTTAAGGTACGTCGGTCTTGCAATATCCCGGTTTCTCAAAAGGCGTCTTTGCTAATAATCGAATCTTCCTCACTGGCGAGGCAGCACTGTTTAAGGGGTAACCCACTTCCACATGGGCAGGGGGGCATGATCATCCAGAGACGCTTGTTTTGGGCGAAGCATGGCCTTGAGTGCGCCCGTAATTCGAGATTGGGGATCCCTGGTGAAAGATCTGTTCCAACATTGAATAGAGTTCAGGGTGTTTCTGTTTCATTCTGACGGGTTTTTCAAAAAAATATTCTGAGACCACCGCGAAAAATTCCGCCTCGTTCGTGAGACCATAGGGATTGATATCTGAATGCCCCCGTCGAATTTTGTCCATTTCAGTAAGAACCAGGTTGAGCCAGGGCCTAATGGCCATGCCGGGTAAGGCAACTTCGGGAACTTCGTCCACCATCCCATCCGATTTATCCAGTAAATGGGTAAACTCATGGATACCCACATTTTGTCAGTGTGAGGGTTGTTGAAAGCCTTGTATTAAATCCGGTTTGGATAAAATCATCATGCGGTTCATCGCCCCGCTTTTAACGATGCCTGAAATAGGGTGCTCTTGAGCTGATCCCATTTGATACCCCTCATCGAAGGATGTCGGATAAATCAGGATTTCCCGAATATGGTCCCATTCCCATCCAGAAAATCCAAAAATAGGAATGACGGCACTTGCGGCGACTAACATCCTGATGGTGTGATCGACCGATGTGTTGATGCCGGTAATTCGCTTTTCACGAAGAAAGATATGGACTTCTTCTCGGAATCGTCCTTGGTCGGAGGCTGAGAGCGCTTGATAGAAGGGGACTTTTTGTTCCAGAATTCTCTTCCACTCGGCAGGAAACGGAGTCTGACGAATAGTCGCACGCTGCCGAATATGGCGAGTCATTAACCGGTACAACCAGACGCCGACCAGCGCGATGCCCAAAAGTCGTATGACGATGCCGAGTGGAGAAGGTTGTGTTGGCCAAAGGATGGCGAAGATGAGGAGGCACACAATTCCGGTAAAGATGATGGCTAAGATGCGGGTGAGATGTTCTTGGGTATGAGCCTTTTTACTCTGGTTGACTCCTGGCGCATCTGTGAACGGTCCCATGTCGAGAAGACTCCAAATTTTTTTACCTTACCAATGTTCGTGGCACTCTCGATGCCAATACGAGATCTGTGGAAGGCGTTGAAATGACCATGCAACCTTAGAACGTGATTTTTTCCCTGGACCTTATCCGTATAGTACATTGATATAGCAAAGGACTCTTTTAATGTATCAGGAATTTGTCAAATAAGAAGGACTCAAACATGAAGGCAAAAGAAAAAGGGCGATGGGGTGTCGGGTGGTATGCAGGGATCTGCTTAGCGATTGCCATCTGTGTGGCGGGTGTGGGGAAATCGGAATCTCAGGAGCCTGCTTCCCACACACCACGTCAGGCGGTGGAACGGTGGTTTGAAGTATACCCGGGAAACATTGAACTGGCTGCGGAGCTGACTACAATTGCATTCAGGGAAGGTGTGTCAAAAGAAGTATGGATTGCCACACGAGGCCCGTATCTTCGGAACTTACAGTTAAAATATGTGCGTACCAACATAGCCCACGAAAAGATGGTCGGAGAAGAAGCCCATGTGATCGTTCATGCTCACATTGTCACGCTGATGGGGGATCAGCCTCAGGATGAGTTGTATATCTTGCTGAAGAATCCTGAGGGCAGGTGGGTGATCGATCAAGTGGAAGTGTATACGGAAACGTTTAATACGAGTCCCTGAAACGGAAGGAGTTAGAACCAGAAAAATGGCACAGGCATGTTCCGCCGTCCTCTACCCCGCGATTTCTTTAATGACGTCCCAGGCAGAAATAATTCCCACCAATTGATGGTCTCCTTCCACCACGGGCAGTAAATAGACGGTTTTCGGAGTTTTCATGACCAAGGCCGCGCAGGTCAATACGGAGTCCTCCGGCCGGACACATGGAGGATGGGCGTTCATCAACTGAGCGACCGGGTTTAGTTTAAGTTCTCCAAGCCGTTCATGGAACCGTGCAAGGTCCGGAGCGAAGCGAACGTCGGAAAGATCATCTTGAGAAATGTAGGAAGGCATGGCCCATTCAATAATCTGCCAGAAACTCAGTGTTCCCAATAACATCTTTTTCTCATCCACGACCGGAAAAGCCTGGAGGTGCAGGTCAGCCATTTGGCGAAGGGCTTCCCCGATCGTACATTGGGGCGGGATGGTGTGCGCCTGACGGATCATGATGTCCCTGGCGTTCATAAATACCTCATCCAAATGTAAAGGGTGCTGATCAGTACTTGTAGGATCATGAGCGGAAAAGCGACTTTCAAAAATGGCAAAAATCGAAATGGAACGCCGTTGCGTTCCGCAATCCCCGCCACAATCAAATTTGCGGAGGCTCCCACCAGCGTCCCATTTCCTCCTAAACACGCGCCCAACGATAAAGCCCACCAGAGGGTCTCGGCCTGTTCAAGCGGAATACCAGCTTGCTGAAAGACCGGGAGCATGCTTTTGACCATGGGGATCATGGTGGCGACAAAGGGTATATTATCTACAATAGCGGAAAGAATGGCCGAAACCCACAGAATGGCCAGAGCAGTCACGGTGAAATTTCCTGCGGTCAGACTCAATGTCCAATCTGCAACGGATTGTAAAAGGCCGGTATGTTCCACACCGGTGACGATTATGAATAATCCGCAAAAAAAGAAAATGGTAATCCATTCCACTTGGCCGAATAATGTATGAACTTTATGCCCTGCCTGTTCGTTGTCTAGGGGAAATGTGACAAGCAACAGGAGCAGGGCGGCGCCACCCAGAGCAATGGTGGCGGGTTCCATATGCCATGAATGGGCAAAGATAAATCCGAAAATGACCAGGCTAAAGACCAGGAGACACTGTTTTAATAGACCAACATCGCGAATGGCTTCATATTCATTAAAAGCCATAATGCGGGCTCGCGCTTCTGGAGTTGCGAACATGGTTTTTCCATAAATAAACCACAGTGGGATGAGTGTCGCACTAAAGGCCACAATGGCGACGGGAGTCAGGTGAATCACGAAATCATTAAACGTCAAACTGGCGGCAGAGCCGATCATGATGTTGGGGGGATCCCCAATCAGTGTAGCGGTGCCACCTGTATTCGAGGCATTGATTTCTGCGAACAGCAGAGGATACGGATTGATTTTCAGTTCATCTGCAATGAGTAAAGTAACAGGAGCGACCAACAGAACCGTCGTGACATTATCTAAAAATGCCGAGAGCACTGCGGTTACAATTGAGAGCATGACCAGGATGCCCCACGGACTGCCCTTGGCCGCTTTAGCGGCTTTGATTGCGAGAAACTGAAAGATTCCACATTCTTTGGTAATTCCGACCAGGATCATCATCCCGGTCAGTAGGCCGATGGTATTGAAATCTATGCCTTGAATGGCTTGGTCCTGCGTGAGGACTCCTGTTCCTATGACGGCAGCGGCTCCAAGAAGCGCCACAATGGCCCGATTAAACCGTTCCGCGATAATGACGGCATAGGTCAATATTAAAATTGATGTAGCCACCCAAAGTGGAGAGAATCCAAAGATTGTAGGAATAGAGGTTTCGCCCATGTTCCGGTTTAACCACCTTTTTACTGTCAGAAAAACAAGCCCGTTTAGGGGGTTCCTCGAAGATTCTGGTTTGGCGACGAGGGCACTGGTGAGTCCTCGAAGAAGGCCCCTTCTACTAAGGAGGCTTTCTGCAAAGCCTCCAACCGGCTGGCAAAGCGATGCCCTGGTCTGATCTGTATGAACACGCCCAAACCATCCAACGCCTTGGTCACATGAGGCTGCATGCCCACGAAGAAGAGATGTTGGCGGTGCCCCTTGACGATATTCAACATATCTTCCACAGCCAACGCTGCTGTGCCGTCGATGGCCGGGACCTTGGATAAATCCAAGACGACGCTAGAAAACGCGTTATAGCCCGGGATGGATTCCAGTCGTCTGACCATGTTTTTGGCCGATCCAAAGCTCATGGGGCCATCGACATGAATCAAGAGAATTTTCCCGTTGGCTTGTTCCAGAATCCGGGCTTCTTCCGGTAAAAGTGGAGTGCTGGGCCTAGGGTTGGTCACGATGTGGAGATTAGCCAGTTCCAAATCCGCCATGCGCTTGACAAAGAAAAGACTGGCAAGGATCATTCCCAGGGCCACGGCGGTGATGAGATCCACGAGCACGGTGGTCAGCAATACCACGGTCATGATGACCACATCGATGCGGGGGGCTTGCAGGACATGTCGCAGGAAGCGCCAGTCAATAATATCGATGCCAACTTTGAAAAGGATGCCGCCAAGCACGGCTAAGGGAATTTTCTCTGCCAACGGGCCAAGTCCCAATAGAATCGCCAATAAAATAACCGCGTGAAGCGCGCCGGAAATCGGTGTCCGTCCTCCGGTTCGGATATTGGCCACCGACCGCATGGTGGCT
Source organism: uncultured Nitrospirales bacterium (assembly GCA_963801755.1). Taxonomy (GTDB): domain Bacteria; phylum Nitrospirota; class Nitrospiria; order Nitrospirales; family UBA8639; genus Nitrospira_E. The sequence goes on from CAWDGE010000016.1 coordinate 13,082, forward strand.
CCCGCTCCTGGGATTCCTCCAAATACACCGGCGACCATATTGCCAATGCCCTGGCCAATAAGCTCGCGATCCGGGTCATGTTGAGTCCGGGTCATGTTATCGCAAACCAAGCTGGTTAACAGACTGTCGATCGCTCCCAATAATGCCAGGGTGACGGCTGATTCCAACACGATTTGCAAGGTGTCCCAGGTAAGTGTTGGCATGAGAGGAGTGGGAAATCCCTGGGGGACCTCTCCGATGATAGGAGCATCAGGAAGGAAAACATAAGCGAGAGGGGTAACCACGAGGAGTGCCAATAACGAAGGAGGCACTAGTTTTGCCATCCGAGTGGGAGTGAAATATACAATGGCCAGGACGAGGCCGCTTGTCATGGCAGCATCCCACACCGGGTTTCCAAAAAATCCCGGAATAGCCTTGAGCGTTGCGACTACACCCTCCGGGCTTGCCGCATGGCCTACCATGGGACCCAATTGCAAAATGAGAATGATACAGCCGATGCCGCTCATGAACCCTGAAACGACCGGATAGGGGACCAGCGCGATATACTGCCCAACCCTGGAAAGTCCCAACAGGATTTGAAAGCCCCCGCCAAGAATCACAGCCATCAAGGCCAAACCAGGATTGCCCATGAAGAGTGTGACAATTCCTGCCATCACCACGGTCATAGGGCCGGTGGGACCGGAAACTTGAGCGGGGGTGCCTCCGAAGATCGCAGCAAAAAATCCGACGAATATGGCCCCGTATAAACCGGCAATTGCTCCTAATCCCGAGGCGACGCCAAAAGCGAGTGCCAACGGTAGAGCCACGACAGCGGCCACCATGCCTCCGTAAATATCACCACGGAGATTATTGAAATGTAACCCATGAACAAGCCCCATAGGGCATATCCTTAGGAAAAAGATAAGGAGGAAGGCTCGCTGGGTGGCGATTTCACTCTATTTCATAGGTCTTCGTCAAGGGGTGTAAGTAGAGGGGTTTTTTAGAAATGACGAGGGGAAAATGAATAGGATTGAGGGAAAAGCTAATGCCGGAGTTGGTTGTAAACTTTGGTGCAGGGAAGGCTAGTCAAGGGAAATTAAAATTTCCAATCCTCCCATGACATCATTTAATTTAAAGTCCCGTTTGGGACTTTCCTGGTGGGCATTATGGCAGTTGACGCAGGCCCGGCTAACGGCTCGATCAGGAAAAATAACTTGATAATAAGACTGGTTGTCCACCTGGATTTCCTGCTCAGTTACTTCTCCATATTTTACAACTTGTTCCAGGGCTTTACGTTCACGTTCATTGTGAGGTGAATTCTCTGGATTCAAGGGCCAAAGACCCATTAACCGGTAACGAAATGGTTTTCCGGGAGCCTGTAATCCACGAGAGGCTTCCTTGAAAAATTGTGCGGGCAAAGGCAAAGTCCGTTCCTCCCGCCAATTTTCCGTTGCGGTGACTATAAGCATGTCTTCCATCCGTTCCACGACATGTTGGGTATAAAAGGTCCGGTCTGCTTGAAGAACGGCATGTAAATAGTCTGCGACCACACGGATAGGTATGCCATCCCGGGGTGTAAGTTTTTCCCCGATACCCACACCAATTCCAAAGGAAATGAGAATGGAGAAAAGGAGTATGAAAAAGAACTGACGAGTCATAAATCTAGCATCACCTTGTTGGCCGACATCCCTTCTGTCCTGCACTCATTTCACTCTTTGCTTGAGGGTAATTTGTGCAAAACTATAACAGGAGATCCACAAGACCTCATACTTTTTAATACATGAAATTGTAGCTATGGCAATTGGGCGAGCGGCGAATAGCGTAGGAAGGCAGGCAACCAGGGAGAATTAATAAAAACGGAAGGGATTCGGATTTAATCCAAGCCTAGCCGATTTATCAATTGGATGACAATGATGGTCAAAATTACTATGAGAGGAACATGTTCCATGTTAGAACCTCGAAAGTATCGCCCATGTGATGAGTAAAATTAGAGTAAAGCCTTCCATTCCGTTCATTCTCCTTATATTATTTTGATCTTGTTTTCACTTATATGAAGCAAGGTAAATGCCAATAGATTTCATCTTGATGTTTTTAAAATTATTCAAATATATCATTGTCTTACATATTTCAATCAAAGAGCATCAATTCCTATCCTTAGAAAACGAGCGAATTTATTAAGTATGCACTGTGCGTTATCGCTCTATTTTTGAAGGTAGTAGGAACAAATGGATGAGAGGGAATAAAACCGCATTGGCTATCAAATGAGAATTGGTGGAGCTGTTAAACCCTGATAGGAACATGAGGCCTTTCAGATAATCTCGAGGGTTTCCAAGGTTTCAGCAGATTTTTGGGTAACAAGGGATGGCGACATACATGGGCACGTGTGATGAACGGGGCCGGTGCCATAACCCCGATCTTTAGGGATCACGTAATTGATGGCATTTTGACATATTCGGCAAGTTTTTTGCGTTGAACCCTAATAAATTGAATTGGGGGTTTAGAGGAAACGCATCTTCAGGAATGAAAGAGGACAGAAGTGGGAAGATTAAGTAGCGATTCAGAATGCCTTGATACATCCTAAGGTCCCGGTCCGAATTGAAAGTCTGTGAAAGTTTGACGAAGACAGAAAGCTGATAGTTTTTCCATTAAAATCCGATTGGTAAAGTGGGACAGACGCAAATCTTAAGAGGGCGGCCTAACTCGCTGCGTTCAAACAAAGTCCGTCGGTTCATAAGAGCATCCTCCCAAGGACCGAACGGCATTCCTCAGTAAACGGCAAGGGATGGAAATAGGCAAAGAAGACATTAGCGAATAATTGGAATGACGATAAGTAAAAGTTTGTATGTGGAAGGGGAATAGAGGAAATGGGTAGCTGTCTAGGGTGTTTTTTTTGGTTGTATTTGATGGGAAGGGATTATCCTCTCTCTTCAAAAGGAAAAATGGTCTTTTCCGAAAGGATGAGTCAAAAAATCTTCTTGGACCTCCCCGTAAGTCTTAAGACATGCTGTTTCAGGAATACGGCATGTTAAAATCTTGATAAAACAGCCCAAGTGATTAGAAGAATCAGGGTAAATCCTTCCACAATTGTCTTGATCCCACTTTGTGTTCAATTAAAATTTTATGGACTGCTTACCGCTTCACCCATTAAACTTTTCTGTTGTAGGAAATAATACGCTTTTCTAGCAAAACCATTTCAAAATTTTAAAGTAAAGGCTTTCTCACTCCATCAACGACGACATAGGAGGTCTCAATCCAAATCCAGTCTTTATGGGCTGGACCGTGAATTTGGACACCAGTAAATACGGCATAGTCGGTTGTGCCGGGATCGACAGTTAGTCGGATCATCCGTTCAAGATCTTCTCTGATGATATGTTGGGTAACTTTTGTCAGGGTGATCAAATCGGGGATTTCTCCGGATCCAAATTTTCCGAACAGGCATTGCGTTAAGAGGCTCTGCTCCACGTCGTCTGGATTCAGGTCCAGGCTGATTTCTCCTCGAGAACAGTCTTGGAGAATCTTAATCAAAGCGCCACAGGCTTGGGACAAGGCCTGGCGTCCTGAGCGGCGACAATTTCCAGGAGTGCCATTTTCATCGATGGCGATATGGGGAAAGGCAAAATACACGTATCTTTCCCTGCCATCAGTATTGGGTGCATGATGATGGGCGGCCTGAAATCCCGTGACACCCAGATACAACATTCCGGCAAGACTTGAAAAGTTAAAAGCTCCATTCCAGGCGTTATGGAGTCTGTTCATGAATGGGGTCGCTATCTCGTCCCGACATACGCTCACACAGGCGATTGAGTTCTTCTGATTCATGCCAAAGGGGCGTAACCGGAATTGGGAATAATCCACGAACGCATCACACGGGTAGGCACTTGGAAAATTCCGGTCCAAGGCTTCCTTGAAAACGAAGGGCCCTGGGGGAGTTTCGATTGATGAAGTACTGGGAGCTGACAGAGTTGGCATGAGTGTAATTTTCTTATTCAGTGAGTTTTCGGAAAGTGAATCGCTTCCCAATTGAGTATAGGGGAGAGCAAAGGAAGTGCCAGTCAAGGACGGTGTCATTTACTCAAGAATGCATGGAATTACTTGGAGTTATTGGTATTTCAATTACCATCGATAACGCAGCGAAAGGGAAGAGGTGCGGAGTTGCACTATGCGGACTGTGCTAAAACTTTCTTGAAACATATTTGTGTGGATTAAGGCTAGGAAATTAGTCGGAACAATGCTCAGCTCTATTAAGCTTGGAAAAGTATCGTCCCCAGGAAGAAGATTGGGCTGATTCTTTGTTCCCACGGAAGTTCTTCGCATTATTCAGCGGAAGAGCTTGGGTATGGTGGAAAGAAAGTTAATCAAAAGGTGAGTAAATGAATCGGTGAGGGCATGACAACTGCCTGTCAAAGGTTTGGATCCCGGAGTTTAAGCCAAGAGAGTAATGGGGGATCCATTCCCCGTATTGAGAGAAGAATGTGACAAAAGTGAAAGGCGAATGAATGGGAGACCCCGCCTCATGCCTCAGGACCCTTCTGTCGCATGGCGAAAATTTTTTCCGTAACTGGAAGTGTTCATCCAGTGTCTGTGTAGAAATGCGAAGATAACGAGCCGCCTGTTCTCTGTCCTGCTTGGTGAATCGCAGGACTTCATCAATCACCATGACTTGGATGTCTTGTAGGCTGTGTTGGCCAATCTCAAAGAGCACCCGACCAATATTTGGAGAGAGCCCGTCTCCGCCGCCAGGATGTTGGGAGTAAAAGTCCAGAGAAGTAAGGACAGGTCCTTGGGAGCACAACACCGCCCTGCGGATCATGGCCTCCAATTCTCGGATGTTCCCAGGGAATGGGTAAGTTTCCAATAGCGGGGGCACGGAAGAATCAATGTCGAGTTTGGGACGGCCGATTTCTTCGCCATAGGTCTGAATGGTTTTGATAACCAAAGGGATGATGTCTTCTTTGCGTTCACGGAGGGGCGGGATCAAGAGTTGCCGTTTTTCGAGGAGATGCCTTAATTCTGGATGAATTATGTCTTGGTGGTCGGTTTGATTCAGTGGGGTCGTACTGGTCACCACAAGTCGATTGTTGATGGGGAGACGGTCAAACCCTCCCATTCGACAAAATGAACGGGTACGAATGGCTTCGGCCAATGATCCTTGAACAGGAATGGACAAATGTTCTATCTCATCAACAAATAGTGTTCCTCCATCGGAATGTTCAAGTGCTCCGGGCATGCTTTGGCTGGCACCAGTAAATGCTCCGCGTTCATATCCAAATATTTGTGGTTCAAGGAGTGATCCACTCCGTTCATTGCAACTGACCGTGACAAACGGGCCCAGGTGTTTGCTGCTATTATAATGAAGAATACGTGCCAAGAATTCCTTCCCCGTCCCTACCTCCCCTTGCAAAAACACTAAGGGGGCGTCCTGAGCGTCGAGAATTTTGAGTTGTTCAATGACCTTGGTCATGGTCGGACTCCGGGCGATTACATGTTCCCAGGAATATTGCCGTTGTTTCTCGGAAGCAGAAAACTCAATTCGACGCCTTAACTCCAGGAAGGTAATGGCTCGATGTAAAGCTGGTTCAACCGTTGAGAAATCAATGGATTTAATCAAGAAATCATACGCTCCGAGCCGCATGGCCTCCACCGCATCCTCGACGCTTCCGTATGCTGTCAACATGAAAATCAGGGTTTTAGGAATTTTTTGTCGAATTTGTCGTAATGTTTCGAGTCCATCCATTTCTGGCATTTTAAGGTCCAGGAACAGCAAATCAGGAAGTTCATGTTCCAATGCCTCGATGAGCGAAGCTCCTGAATGGAAGCTTCTCACGAGGTGCCCTTTTTTCACCAACCGGCGACTTAACGCAGAACATACATTTTGATCATCGTCAGTCACATAAATTGTTGCACGCATAGCAGTCCTTGTTTTGAGAATCAATAAAGAGGTCGTAAGACCATCTCATTGTACTTTCACATCTTTGGATTTCGATATCAATAGTACAGGATTTCCTGAGGGCAGGCGATCTATACATACGGTATGGGTGTGTTTTTTTTGTATTCATTGGAAAGAGACCCCCAGCCATCGTCCTGTATCAAGGGGTATTGGATAAGTGTCAGGGCTGACTTACGGAGGATCTCCACTCCCATGAACCAGGTAGAGGGAATACGTTTGATGTCGTATTTCCTCTTTCCTTGCCGCACTCACCACGGCTCCCACCGATCGCGCACAGCTTCAACTATTTCAATGTAGTTGTACGTTTGGGCCAGGTAGATGCCGATCGCAAAACCGACAATGACGATGAACAGCCATGCTCTAGTTACTGTTTTCATTGTCGCATCCTCTGACAAAACTAACGAAAGCAAAGTCCATACCCATAGAACATCCCTGGTGTTTTTGGGTCTTCAACAGAAGAGCCCAACCGATGGTATCCGTTGTTTCCGTACTATGATCAGTCGTCTCCTCATCCTCATGATTGCGCCATATTGCCGACCAAAATCACCCGGTGTGCGATGATGCACAAGAGCGTGTGTGTGAATTGGCACCATTTTTCGGGGTGTGTGCATTGTGCGTGAAGCCGAGTGCCAGCGGAAAATTTGATAACGATATACGAAAAATCATGAAAGTAAGCCGGATTTAATTGTATGACCCTTAGCCTGATGGTTAAGAAATTTGTGAGGAGCAGGGAAGAATCTTATATTGTCGTACTTCTCTAAGTGCCCTGTTCAGAGTTCCTGATGTCTGAAAATTGGTATTAGTTTTGCGTGGCAAAAGTTTAATAGGAAAATTTTTAAAATGAAAAATATCATGTTCTGCTTCTGCCTTGTATGGAGAAACGATGGGAAAAATTGGAGTCGTGTATTTAACCATTTTTTTCTTGCTTGGAGGCCTGTCAGTCGTAAAACTTGCCCATGGTGCTGAAAATGGAACTCATACTAAAGAATTCCCGAGTGATTTTGATCGCTTGAAAACTATTTTGCGACAGCCTAATACTCTCTCTGCCCTGACACCGGAATGGCTGGATTTGGGAGTTGAAAATCGAACCCGCTATGAAACGTTTAATCAAAGTTTTACGAAAGACACGGCAGGAAGTGATCAGATGGTTGCGCAGCGGACGAGGATTTTGTTGGGAATTAAGGATATCTGGGACCCTATCCGATTCACACTGGAACTCGCGGATTTTCGGGCCCCTGTGGCTGATCGAGGACAGGATCACAATCCAAATTTTGTCGATCATCTGGATATTTTTCAACTCCATCTTGATCTAGTGTCTCAGAATTTTTTTGGAACAGGGAGCTCAGGCAAGCTTGAAATCGGCCGTTTAGTCATGGATTTTGGCCAAGGGCGTCTCGTGGCTGGGCATCGTTTTGGAAGCTTTACTCCATCATTCGATGGTGTGCAATTGACCATTGGAGCGGACAAAAGCTCAAATTGGGGTCTTCGGGCCCTTGTCACCAAAACGGTTCAACGACATACCGTCAGCCCGGATTGGACGAGCCCTATTAGCTATTTTTCTGGTGCGGCGATTTCCAGCAGCCATATCCCATGGGCCAATGGGGAGTTATATTTCTTTCAGTTAAATGAGGGAAGTAATCTTCAAAAACGTAATTTTTCCACCATGGGATTTCGAGTATTTGCCAAGCCTGCTAAAAAACAATTTGATTATGAAATAGAATCAATCTACCAAGTTGGGGAGGTCGATCATACGAATCAATTTGCCCATCGACATCATGGTGAGGTGGGTTATAGTTTTGCGACCGAATGGCCTTTACGATTCGTCTATCTGTTTGACTATTCGTCCGGAGACAAAAATCCGAAAAAGAATTTTGATTTCTTGTTCGCAAAACGCCGCGCAGAATATGGACCAACTGGAATTTTAGGAATCATCTTCCCATCCAATATTATTTCACCTATTGGGTTTCGTTCGACTCTCCAACCGATTTCCACCGTCAGGTTGATGGTGTCTTATCGCACGTTCTGGCTGGCAGATGGCCGCGGACCTTTTGTGGGCAGCGGTCTGCAGGACCCGACCGGTCGAGCGGGCACTTTCCTTGGCAATATGTTGGATACCTCCATAACGTGGGCTCCTCAGGCCGGTTATTTCCGGCATACGACATTTGAGGTGGGCTATACACGTTTTTTCAAAGGCTCCTATTTTGATCGAGTTCCACAAAGCCCAGGGACTGCTGATGTCAATTATGTCTATACCATGGCGACGTTGACATTCTAATTCCTCGGTTGGTCCTGGTAGGTTCTCACTTTCCCATTCCATCTTTCTTTCCAAAGAGAAAGAATGCTCTTCCTCATGGTCATGCCGGGACAAGACTTAATTTCGCACAGGACGCACCGTACGAAATCGCACAGGGGATCTTAGCGAGAAAAGGGTAGCTAAGTCGGCCAGGGAAACTGTTGGCAGAAAAGTTTGAAATGTAAAGAAAAGCCAGAGGGTTTTCTCTGAGACGGACCTGTTCGATTATTGGCATGTAAGTTGCGGATGAAGCTCGTGGGGAAATGGAAAAGCATGTCATTTGGCTTGTTTGTTAGACAATGAGGGACTGGGCGGAGGCAGGAGGAATGGACCACGTGACTGCAGGTATTCGTGAATATCTCAAAGATTTTAATTTCAAAGAAAACTTCAAAGGGATTTCCAGCAATGTGAGAGGGGATGTGTTGGCGGGGATTACTGTGGCGATGGTGGTGCTTCCCATGGCCCTGGCCTTCGGTGTGGCTTCCGGGCTCGGGGCGATTGCGGGCATGTGGTCGGCAGTGGCGGCTGGTCTTATTGCGGGTCCATTAAGTGGGTCAGCGTGGTCGGTAGGTGGGCCGACGGGACCGATGACCATTCAAATCCTTTCCATGACTCAAACCAATAAGTTGTCCGATGGGAGTCCCGATGTGGTTTTTGTTTTCACGACCATCGCCTTAGCCGGGTTTATTTTAATTGTGCTGGGATTATTAAAGCTCGGCCAGTTTATCAAGTTCACGCCCTATTCAGTCATCTCCGGATTTATGACGGGTTTGGGTGTGTTGTACATGTTGCTTCAACTCAACCCATTTTTGGGGCTTCCCGGCGTCAAGAGTATTACGTCCGCAATCACGGAATTGCCATCCAGTTTGGCCCATGCATCGCCTGTGGCAGTGGGAATCGGGCTGCTGACCTTACTCATTGTCATTGTTTGGCCAAAAATTTCTCCTGTGACTTGGTTGCCAGGTCCGTTAATCGGCTTATTGGCCGGTACGATAACCACGGTCGTGCTTGGGCTGGAGATCCCTAAAATTGGAGATATTCCTACCGGCCTACCTGAGCTGTATCTTCCCAATCTCGACATTCTAGAAAAAGCCTTCGTCCCGGCTGCGGCTCTTGCTGGATTATGTATATTCGATAGCCTCCTGACCTGTCTCATTGTCGATAATATGACCGGTACTCATCATAATAGTGACCGGGAATTGGTCGCCCAAGGATCAGCCAATCTCTTTTCGGGTTTGGTTGGAGGGTTAGGGGGAGCCACCAATACAATGCCATGTGTTGTGAATATTCAGAGTGGGGCTCGAACCCGTTTATCGTCCATTACGATGGGGCTTGTTCTGCTTTCGTTCATTCTCGGTCTGGGTTCATTGGCCGCATCTATTCCTCTTTCCGCCTTGGCGGGTATTCTCCTCAAGGCCGGCTATGACATTCTGGATATGCGAGTCCTACCGGTTGTTCGAAGATTGCCGACCTCTGATTTGATGGTGTTTGGCCTCGTGGTCTTCATGACCGTATTTTGGAATTTACTATCTGCCATGGCGATGGGACTCGCAGTGGCGTTTTTCCGTTTTGTCAAAGACCAGTCTGATCGCTATAAAGCGGATCTCAGTCAACGGGATGAGGATGTGAAACAGGAAGAAGAGGACCTCATTTTTTCCTTCGCCAGGGATTATGCCAGAAAAATTAGCCAGAATGGGGCCAATATAGGAGAGCTTAGCGGTCGTTTTGAGCATTTCGTTCGAGATCGGATTATCATCGTCCGTCCTCACGGTCCGTTATTTTTCGGTGCGATCGATTGGCTGAACGAGACAGTGGAGCATCTTGACGGCAAAGATGTGCTCATCATTCGTTGCAAATGGTTGGATGAATTGGATTTGTCGGGTGCTTACGCGTTAGGCGATTTAATTGAAGCTGCCAACAGTCGCGGGGTGGCGGTGTTAACCGCCGGCATGTCACCTCGAACCCGACAGGTTCTTGCCGATTTAAATGAACTTTCCAGACTGAAGGACGACTATATCTGCACACATTTTAATGAGGCCCTGGATAGCGCTATGCAGATCGTGGAAAAGAAGGCCGTGGAGGTTGGGCTACAAGCCCCCAAAGTACCGGTTTTAACGGGAAGTTAGAGCACGGTGGTTTTGATTACTCGCTTGCGAATCATTTTTGCGGAGATTTTGTATTCCGGTGTTACCTTTTATTCGTGCATTTGAACACAATTTTCTCGACCATGCCACGAGGTGGTAAAAGTGAACGATTCTCGCTTTCCTCATTATTAATCTCTGTTTATTGTTTACCGAACTTTTACAAGTACGTCCTGGCAACGCCCAACTCTCCCCCATGCTTTCATACTCACCGAAAATTTACCAGGTGGCTTTGCCCGCCATTTATTTTCGCCTGTGAACACAGATTGTTCTATCTGGCCATGGATTCTTTCTTCTTTAGTTTGGCTGGGACAATCTGATCCCTTTACTCGGATACCGAGAAGAGGAATGGTCCTGGGCTGGGTATTGCCATAATGAGATTTAACCGGCTATTGGGGTATAGTGGACCGAGGGTACTGATGTGGTATTCCAGGCCTGTCAGGGCAAGGGTTGAAGGGACCGCAAGAGGGTTTTGGAGAAATACCGATGTCTCTCAATAAATTATTTTTAAATCTTCCGATTGCCAAAAAACTTCTTTTAGTCTCGGGGGTTCCGGTTTTGGCCGTCTTGATTTTGAGCCTGGTGACCTATAGGAGTGTGCAGACTTTTTCGCTGGATGAAGACCGCCTCAATGATGTGTATCATGTGCAAAGCGCGTCATCTGAATATATGCGATTGGTTGTGGATCTCGAAACCGGATTTCGCGGCTTTATTCTGACCCAACAATCTCCGTTTTTACAACCCTATCTGGCGGCCAGGCAACGAGTGATGTTACTCGGGAATTCCTTGAGACAGATGGTCGAGCCAATTGAGGACCAACGACAGTTAATTGAATCTGTTCAAAAAATGATCGGCCAATTAATGAACGACAAAGATCGGATTATTGAACGGGTCAAAGCGGGGCACCCCGAAGAGGCCATGACCTATGTCGAGAGCGAGAAAGGTCGTACACTCATGCTCGCGATTCGTGAAGAGATGGCCCGGTTTGATCGGCGGGAAGTCATGCAATTGCAAAAAGCCCTTGGGAGTAGCGCCGCAGACCGAGCGGCCCTGATGGGGGTGGTCGTGTGGGGAGGGTCGTTGGCGTTGATTTTGTTGTTGGTCCCTCTTCATCTCATTGCGCGGTCTATTACGGGTCCCTTAACGACCTTGGTCAAGGCCGTGGAAAATGTGTCCGGGGGGACCATCCCGAATATTCCGGTTTTCCAACGAGACGATGAAATCGGCGAATTGACGAAAGTCATGCAGACCATGGGCACTCAAATCCGAAATCATATCCGCCGCATCGAACAGTCGGAACAGGAACTGCGGACGCTGAACCAGGATTTAACCTCTTCGGAGGCCAAATATCGAGGGATAGTGGATTATGCGCCTATCGGGATTTTCACCGCGAAAAAAGTTCACCTGATTTTTAGCAACCGGCAGAATTGGATTCTGGCCGGGAGGAATTCCGATGAGGTGTTAGATCCTGAACACATGTGGGAGGCCATTCATCCGGATGATCGAGAGGGTGTGCGCGAGACCTTTCAAGATGCCTGTCATCAGGGGGAGCCTTTTGAACGAGTCTTTCGCTTTCTGCATCCGGATGGAACGGTTCGAAAGGTCTTATGTCGGGCGGTTCCGATTCAGGACGAAGGTGGTCAGACGATGGTATACCAAGGGTTCAATGTGGATATCACGGCTTTAGAGCATATGCGTGCACAACTGAACCGATCAGAACGATTGGCCACGTTGGGCCAAATGGCTGCGGGTATTGCCCATGAGATTCGAAACCCCCTGGTGGGTATTGGGTCAACCACGACGTTGCTGATGGATGATTTTCCTGAGGGTGATTCACGGCATGAAGATCTCGTGACTATTCTCAAGGAAACCCGTCGATTGGACCGCATTGTGAATCAAATTGTTGATTTTGCGCGGCCAAGAGATTTGCTTCCCGTGACCTTTCAAGTGAAAGATCTGGTTCTGGAGTCTTTGCAGGTGCTCAATGAACCAATAAAACAAAAGAACATTCAGATTGAATTTCATCCGTTGTCCAATTTTGACGCCATCCAGGCTGATCGAGATCAACTCAAGCAAGTGTTGTTAAATGTGATCCAAAATGCCGTTGAAGCTATGTCGGATGGTGGATGTCTTTGTCTGTCCATTGAAGAGGAAGCCGTCGAACGGAAGCCTGGTCTTCGTCTTAAAGTCAAAGATAATGGAACGGGAATCAGTCCAAGTGCTCTTCCTCGAATTTTTGAGCCGTTTTTCACCATCGGCAAAAATCGCGGTACCGGATTGGGATTGCCTATTTGTCGAAATATTATTGAAGCCCATGGAGGAGAAATTCATGCGGAAAGTCAGTCAGGGCTGGGGACCACTATGACATGGTGGCTTCCTTGCGTTTGCCAACCCCAACTCCCAACGGTGTAGCCAATGCGCGCTAATATTTTTGTCACGGATGATGATGATGTGGTTCGCCAGGCCATCAGCCGACGGCTTGCGAAACGACACCATCAAGTTCGGAGCTTTGCTTCGGGAGAAGCCTTATTGGAAGCCCTTGATCATGATGTTCCTGATCTGATTCTGTTGGACTTGAAAATGGCCGGGTTAAGTGGGCTGGAGACTCTCAAGCATATTCGTGCCAAATCTCAGCAAGCCTTGGTCATTCTCCTCACAGCCTATGGCACGGTTGAAGATGCGGTGGAAGCCATTAAACTCGGGGCCTATGATTTTCTGATTAAAAGCGTTGATTTCTCCAGTGTGGAACCTGTGATCGATCGAGCATTGGACTATCTGACTCTCCGCCGCCGTATCGACTTTGAAACGCAGGATAGGCCAGGTCGATATGCCTTCAACAGTTTGATTGCCAATAGTCCCAGTATGAAAGAATTGGTTGGACAAATACAGGAAATGGCGAAAAACCTGAAAACGACGGTGCTCCTCTTTGGAGAAACGGGAACAGGTAAAGAATTTGTCGCGCGAGTGCTTCATCATAATGGCCCTCGGGACAAAGGTCCGTTTGTGGGAGTGAATTGCACAGCCATTCCTCAGGAATTATTTGAAAGTGAATTATTTGGCTATGAACGTGGGGCCTTCACGGGGGCGAACCAGCGCAAACCCGGCCTTTGTGAGCAGGCGGAGGGCGGGACGCTCTTTTTGGATGAGATTGGAGACCTCAATCCTTCAATGCAAGCGAAATTGCTTCGAGTGTTACAGGAGCGTTCGTTTAAACGGTTGGGTGGGCAGGAGGATATTGATGTAGATTTTCGTCTGATCGCGGCCACCAACCGGGATTTGCGCAAAGATGTGACGCAAGGCAGATTTCGGGAGGACTTGTTTTTTCGGCTGAATGTGGTCTCCTTGACCCTCCCGTCATTACGGAATCGAACAGAGGATATTATCCCGCTTGCTCTTGCGATCTTGATTCGGCAAAGCAGGGACCTAGGTAAAGAGGTCACGGCCATTGAGCCGGAGGCCCAACGACTGTTGGAACGCTATCCGTATCCGGGAAATATCCGTGAACTGGAAAATATTATGGAGCGGGCGGCCATTTTTTGTCGCGGAAAAAGTTTGACGGAAGGAGATCTGCCTCGTGAAGTCCATGAAGAGGCACGCTCCTCAGTAAATGCGGTCACTCGAGGGGATCAACAGGTGGTTCGCATGGAAATGATCCTCGGGGAACAAACCCTGGCGGGGCTTGAAAGCGATTTAATTGAGGAAGTTATGCGGTTATCTGATTATAATAAAAGTCTCGCTGCCAAATACCTTGGCATTACTCGCTTTGCTTTGGACCGTCGCCTCAAAAAAATCCCCGAGTCTTGAGCCTACCGGTTGTTGCCTGAGGTACCCTCTCAATAAAGATGTTCGAGTGTTTTCCAAAGAACGTGTTGACGCCCTGAAGCGGTCTTTCATGGCAACTGAATACCATCGTGTTCACAGAGGGAACGGGCCGGTCTCTAATCTGATTTTTTTCGACTTTTTAGAAGAACAACGATGCCAATAATTCCAATCAAGAGAGCCAAAATTCCAATTGTTTCCAAACCTCCCATCTTGCTATCCTCCTTCTCCGATTGCGTGGCTTCTGCGTTTTTTCCCTCTACCTGTGCCTTGTGCGGGCCAAAGACTGTGAGTCGAACGATTCTTGACTAAGTCTTTCTTATCCTTCCTGTTTTTATCAAAATCGTCAAGGTGTCTTTTTAAACAGGAATGCTGGAAGGTTCAGTGATGGAATCTGGCAACCGGATTTATTTCTAAGGCACATGCTACACAGTGACTATGATGATGAGCGTGCAAGGCGGTTGAAAATATTTTGGAGACTAAGTGCCTATTTGCTCGTGGTCCACATGATATTTGTAGGTCTGAAGTCTAGAGGTTGATTGGCGTTGTGGACAAAGCAAACCGCTGGTAGAATTGGGTGCTCATGAAAATCGCAATCCCTCATGTTTGCTGACGTGGTTCTTCCGGGCAGGCGCTTCCAGGTCTTTACCTATCAAGTCCCACCCAATCTGCTTTCCCTGCTTCATGTGGGAAGCCCTGTCGTAGTGCCTTTGGGCTCTGCTGTTGTTTCTGGAGTGGTTGTCACCATCTTTGAGTCACAAAGCTCTTCTTCCTTCCAATCTCAGTTCCATCATAAACCACTACGCGACATTCTTTCGTTGGAGGCCGATGTCGGGAACCGTCCTTTGGAACACAACCTTCTTCGGTTGGTTGAAAAAATTTCAGATTATTATCTGGCCTCTTTCGCCGCATGTTTGCGGTTGATTGTTCCCCCACATTCGATACAAGTGATGAGGCGAGTATTCTTAACCGACGATGGTCGTCAGGCCTTGTTGGACAGGTCGCTACCATCTGACGTCCAGTTGGTGCTTCGAAAGTTAGAGCGAGCTCCCAGGGGCTTACTCCGATCCTCTCTTATACGAACGATGAACAATGTTCCAGCTATTCTGACTCGTGGGAAAAAGAATGGGTGGATTATTGAACAGACGACCGTGCCCTCTGAATCCAAGGCTCCAAGTCCAGTCCGTGGAATCAGTGCTGGACAAAATCCGGTGCATTCTATTATCCGAGGGTTATTTGATTCTTCTGAAGAAGAAGCCATGGAACTGCCGGAATCTGCTCAACGAATGGAGTCCAGCTTCTTTGACGACAAACGCATATGGAAGGATCTGTTGTCTGCCGTACAATCCGGTGGTTTTCAGGAGGTGCCTGTTGTGGGACCAGAATCAGTACGACGGGATCTGTTATTTAGGATGGTTGAGAGAATTGTGGATCAGGGCCGTCGAGTGCTCATCCTTACTCCCGAAGTGCAGGAAGCCGAAATCCTTGGGGAACAGGTTCGATTCGCTGGCAATATTCAGGTTGAGGTCTATCATGGCCATCTTTCCACAGTGGTTCGTACCGCTCGATGGGAACGGATTCGACAGGGCAACGCGCAGGTCGTGGTGGGGACTCGATCTGCGCTATTCCTGCCTGTTCCAGATTTGGGGCTCATTTGGATCAATCAGGAGGAGAATCCTTCCTATAAGAATGAGCATCTTCCGTATTACCACGCTCGAGAAGTCGCGCGAATGCGAGGAGAATGTGATCAGGCACTCGTGGTCTATGGTTCGACGCGGCCTTCTTTGGAACTATATGGACGTTTTACAGAGCAGGTCGGTGAGGCACTGGAACCCCCATCACAGCAGATTCCTCAGGTGGAAATGGTCGATTTACGCACATTACCTTATGAGACCATCCTATCCCCGGTTTTACTTGCCAGGATCACTCGGGCCCTGAAGGAGGGTGAGCAGGTAATTTTACTTCTCAATCGCAAGGGGTTTTCCGGTGCCCTGGTGTGCCGAGATTGTGGAAAGGCTCCGATCTGTCCCACCTGCGGAGTTCCATTGAAACTCTATCAGCGCCCTTCACGTTTGGTGTGTACCTACTGTGATGGAATTCAACCACCTCCTGAAACCTGCCCCACTTGTCAAGGCAGGGTGTTTCGCTTTTCTGGCACGGGAACCCAGCGATTGGAGGACGAGGTGACCCGGCTTTTTCCGGATGTTTCTGTTGCTCGGTTCGATCGGGAGAACGTGAAAACTTCCGAGGCGACCGAAGCGATATTACGCCAATTCCGGCAGAGGGAGATTGAAGTATTGATTGGGACGGAATTTTTAGTTCATCAGTCAAATCCACCTATGGCTCCGGTGATTGGGTTCCCTCAAGCAGATCTTGGTCTCCATATTCCTGACTTTCGATCAGCCGAACGAACGTATCAGATGTTGTCGAGGGCTTTCACCTTGGCCCGGAATGGGCAGGAGCCAGGGGAGGTGATTCTACAAACCAGAATCCCTGATCATCATGTACATACGGCCATTGGGCACAAGCGTCCCAGAATGTTTTATGACCAGGAACTGCAGTTGCGTGACCTATTAGGATATCCCCCCGCCACCCATGTGATCTTGTTGGTCGTAACTGGGGCACAGGCGCCACGCGTTCAAAGGGTCGTGGACTTTCTGCATCAACGATTGAGAGAGTTTGAAGCGAGAAGAGTTCCTTGTGCAGAAGGAAAGGGGATCATTGGAACATCAATGATCTTGGGGCCGATGGTATCCAAGAAACCCGGGCGGATTAAAAAAAATCGCGTACTCTTTTTAATGAAAACGGCTGTTTTATCGGAAGCACAGCAAGGCCTTCGAGACATACAGCGGGAGTATGAAGCAGAATTTTACAAAGAGCCTGTGGTCGTTGAATTCAATGTTGACCCGACGGACATACAATAATAGCGGGTTGGCCTTATAACGTGATTAGCCTGATTGCCTCCTTGACTGTTTCTTCTGATTTTTGGTTTTGGGAATTGGGATTGAGGGAGTGGTCGGGGTGTTTTTGCCTCGAGTGCGTTTGAAAATGCCATAGGCAAAGGTCATCCAGAACACCCCGGAAAACAGGCCAAACAACACGGCGGTGAAAATTCGTTCCAATTCCTCTAATGGAGGTTCCGGTCCCAATTTTTGAAGGTCGGCCATTTGCATGATGGGCCAGGCAAAGCTTTCCACTCCTAAGAGGAGCGTGGAGGCTGCCCAAATAGATCCGATGGACAGACTTTTCCAGGCCAACAGGATGGCGAGCCCGATGGCCAGAGCAATTCCCATAGGCACTGGTAAGGCTCCCACCAATAACCAGAGTCCCACCGTGACGGTCAGGCTACCCAACACAGCGTTCAGTTGATGCCACAGATTATCATTCATCTTGAGTCGCCTTGAAAAGTCTTGTCAACTTTGCCCACCTTATCATAGACCTTATTTGCCCGGCATCCGGTATTGTGGAAATGGAAGCGACCGGCGTTGCGGCGATTCGACCTAGCGACCAATATCAGCCAAAGGTTCTGTGGTGAGAGTATAGGCTCCGCGAGGGTTATCATCCAGTTGATTTGACTGGTGGAGGTCATCGGGTTTTGGCGTGGTTTCACAGTCCGGAGTGAGCACGACTCCCCAATGGGCATTATCCGAACAGGTATTTTCGAGTATAAGCGCTTTAGTAAAGTGAAAAAGGAGAATGCCACTCAGCATATTTTTTCGACAGATGTTTTTAATCATATCGGGTCGAGTCCCCTCGTCCCGTGCGGCAATTCCAAAATGGTGATTCCCAAAACAAGCATTTTCGCGAAGATAAGGTTGAGCTCCGGCAAAAGAAAAAATACCGGACTCCCGATTATGAGAAATTTCGTTCCCAAGCAAGGTCGGGCGGCAATCCGGTCCATAAATAACGACTCCGGATAAAAGCCCTTCTGTGGCTCTGCAGTGAGATATGGTGCACACCGAATCTAAAATATTCAGGGCGGAATGTTGGTCGCTGCCCACATAGCGAAACGTGATACCACTGATTTGTCCGCCAGAAACTCGCTGAAGATAACAAGGACCGCTCCGCCGATTGAATATTGTGACCTGATCCCGTCCGGCGCCGACAAGATGGATAGTTCGCTCAGTCATTACCAACCGATCTTCATAAACCCCCGGTCGAATGAATATTTGATCATCTTCTTGAGCTTGAGCGAGGGCTTCGCTAGGGAGTGTGAAGCAAGCTGGGCGCTTCGCGTCCACAATTAATGTTTTTCCCCCGAAAGGATTGAGTGGTGGTTCGTGAATGGGTGACTGTTCAGGGGACAAGGCCATCTCCTCTTTCAAAATTGTTCTGAAAAACGGGTTCTCGGAAATCTACTGTGACCCAAAATGTCACGAACGTTCATCACACAAACGAATCCAAAATGAAGGGTGAACCATACAGAAATTCGCAGAATGACATTTCATAATCCTATATCCAATACGTCTCAAAGGAAAAAATGCCTTAAATTTTGCCATTTCCTATCGTGGTATTGAACTTGCTGTGGTTCTTCTCTTTGTACAAAAAATAAATCTAAAAGTATTTTTTGTCTAAATTTATTAATTATTAAAAATTTTTTTCACATTAGGAGAACAGTCCGGCCCCCCCCTCATTAATTTCAACCGTTTTTGTCAAAGCAGTCCGCCTCCCCCCATTAATTGTATTTTTCCCCCGGGAAAAGTGAGTTTCCTTATGCGAAAGAATGAGAGAAGTGGTATGTCTCCGTTCTATTTGTTCTTAGTGCTGAGCACGGTGTCGATTGTAACAGGGTTGCCTGGAGCGCAGGCACAGGAAACGGACATTTTTCAACATCCTAATTCTGAACAGGCAGGGATTAAGAAATCTTTGGAGCAGCAAATTGGCGCTGGCCGGGGAGATATCAACACTCCCGATTCCTCGCTCTACATTATTAGCCGGGATCCGTTCCGGTCTATTCGTCGTGGTCGAAGTCTTTTTCAACGAAAATTCACCATATCTCAAGGGATGGGCCCACGCAATGGTGACGGGTTGGGGGATATTATCGGTGATGCCTCGCTGGGTGCAGGTTTAACAGATAGTTGTGCGGCCTGCCACGGACGTCCACGTGGATCGGCAGGGTTTGGTGGAGACGTGTTTACCCGTCCGGATAGCCGGGATGCCCCGCATTTATTCGGGTTAGGGATTATCGAAATGCTTGCCGATGAAATTACCCAAGATTTACGGCAAACCAGAGATCAGGCCATTGCCAAAGCCAAGGGAGGACGAGGATCGGTGGAGGTGTCGTTAAAGAGTAAAGGCATTACCTATGGAATAATCAGAGTCAATCCTGACGGTTCGGTCGATCCATCCCGCCTAGAAGGGGTTGATGCGGATCTTCGTGTACGGCCATTTTTCCACCACGGAGGAACTATATCTATCAGGGAATTTATCGTCGGTGCCTTGAATGGGGAAATGGGGTTGGAGGCTTTTGATCCGGATTTGGTCAAGGCTTCCTCGGGGGAACGTATCGTAACTCCGTCAGGGATGGTTCTGGATGGCGCGATCGATAAAATTGAAGTCCCTCCGGCCTCCAGTGAAAGCGAAGATCAGGATTTGGATGGGATCGCCAATGAAATTCCCGTGAGTCTGGTGGACCACCTCGAGTTTTATTTGTTGAATTATTTTAAACCCGGCATTGGGCGTGAGACGAAAGAGAGCAAAAGGGGTCAGAAGCTCTTTCAGGACATTCAATGCACCGGTTGTCATATCCAAAATTTGGTCATTGAAAGAGATCGACGGGTGGCTGATGTGGAAACCACTTACAATCCACGACAAGGGATTTTCAATGATCTGTTCGCCGTGGCGACTCCCCAGTTCCAAGAAGTTCCGGGTTCAGGTTCGCCATCGGTAAAAAAACCGAATGGGAAGCAGTTTGTCGTTAAGAATATCTATGCGGATTTCAAACGCCATGACTTAGGCTCAACCTATTGGGAACGCAATTTTGATGGCTCCTTGACTAAGGAGTTTATGACCGAACCACTATGGGGAGTGGGTACAACTGCTCCTTACGGGCATGACGGGCGGAGTATCGACCTATGGTCGGCAATCATACGACATGGAGGAGAGGCGAAAAAGGCACGAGATCGCTTTGCCGGGTTATCAGATGAGCAGCAAGGGCAGGTTATCGATTTTCTACAGACCTTGGTCTTGTTTCCGCCGGACGATACGGCTTCCAATTTAAATCCTGGAGATTCTCATGCCCAGAATTTCCCGCAGTATGGACATGGCAATATTGCCTTGCCTGCGTTATTCAACAATCCCAGTGATTTGGAATAATAGGGGGGTCTTCGTTCTTATCTGCCAAATGGTTTCAAGCCCGTGGGCCATAAGCTCACGGGTCTGAACCCTATCTCGCAATTCGGGATGTTCCCCATTGCCTTCCTCATTTTTGTGCGGTGCAACATCAAGCGGAAGGAGCAACCACCTGGTTTTCAACTTTCCGTGCTTCTCACTCACGCCTCATCACTCATTGTTGCGCGTTCCAACCCTTTCCTGAGAGACTATACTGAGCATTATCGGCTGGCAACAAACACATCACCTATCGGATTGAAATTAAAAGAAAACATTTCTTGCCTACAAGAATTTTCTGAGTTTTGGGAGGAAAACGGGTTAATTATTTTCAAATGCTTGGCGGGTCGCGAAGACCTCGCCTGGATGAATCAGGAGCAGGCAATCGCCATCAACTGGATCTTTGTGAAATAGCGCGAAGGTAAGGCAGAGCTGAGGAGTCGGTTCAGGAGAAAACTGTAACAAGATGGGAACATCCACCAGCGGAGTTGGTGTTTTCAGAATGGCCAACCGGAGGCGGACCGCCACCAGTGTATCGCGTAGTCGGGTTTGAATAAGTTCTTCGGTATAATCTGGAGAAGGCGTGATATATTTGTCCCAGAGCGGATTGGTCATGCCCACACAGAAATCCAGCCCTATGCTTTGCGCAATAGGCGTGACATCTTTGAGTATTCCAGATTCAATGGCCTCTTTTCGGGATCCAATCGGGAGTGATTCAAATTCTGCAGGTATATCCCCTGAACTCAGGGAAAGAGCCACCTGGGATGGTCCAGGGAAATCTGAAGGCAAAGGGTTTGATATTTCCTGGGAATCGGTGTGTTCCGTTTCGGAGGGAACAAGATCGCTCAGAGGTGTCTTCCCTAACGCTTGAAGAAGACCTTCATAGACGGCTTTGGCAGAATCCGTCCATGAATCATTCATCGGCAATCCCCGAAACGCCGCCTCAGAGGCTTTTTTCTCATCATGGGTTAACACGCGTCCTGGATTCATACCTTCAAAGATAAGCTAAATTTCTAAGAAGTCAAGAGTGAAAAATTTCTGTCTCCCAAAAAGCCAGGAAGGGAAACCCAGAAAGCATCGTCAATTCAGTCAATAAGTTCCAGAAAGCGGCCCAACCGACGCAGTCATTCACGGGTGTCTGCGAGGTGGTTGATGTCCCAATTGAGGCTTTTCAGCAAATGGTCGCCTCCAAATCACGATCTAAAGTCAGGACGATGATGCGTTCTTCAATTCGGGTATCGATATCTGTAAACAGGGCAGTTGTTTCCGCTCCAGTGATCTCCAACATTTCCCTACACAGTTGCTCTCTTCCTTGTGAAATGAGATTCTGACGCATCTGTTTAACCATTCCAATGCCTTCTTCACTCTTGGCCAGTTGGCGTTCGGCTGGTGTAAGGACGCCCTTGAGCCTGATGAGAATGGTGTCGCGTAGAATACTGGCTCGAACATCCGTGGGGCCGCGGCCCATGAATTCCTGCTCGAATTTAATGATGGCATTTCGGATTGCCGATTCCATTTCACCTCGAGTGAGGTTGTGTTTCATGCGGTGACGCTTTCTGGCAAGAGTAATCTCATCCATCAATGCCGGATGCTTACGCATTCTCCGAATATAATCTCACCAACTTGAGGAACAGTCTATCCCCCTGATATAAGCCTATTATTCATGTGAGGTCAAGAAGAGAATGGACTTCTCCTCGAATGCCTGAGGAGGTGTTTGTGCTGGTTTTGACCTTGATTGTAGAACGGGTTTGTTGGATCGCCTGCATCATTTACCATGTGATTGAGGTAAGCGATAGAATAAGCCAACCGAGTGTTCTTCTGAATCTAGCAAGAGGAGACGTGCTTTGGTTGGCTTTTTTTATGGTGGATAAAGTTTATCGCACGCTGCTTCACCAAACTATAGTTTTTAAATATTTGATTTGGCGATGTGAGACGTTCGGGTTCTTAAAAAAAGTGGAGATGGGGCAATGAACAACGCTAAGCAAGATCGTTTATCGGTGACGAATTGGAAATGGCTTCGGGAGATTGTTGTAGGGGCTTGTCAGCCCATCGGGCCGTATTGGCCCATGAAATCGTTTGCCTATTACAATCCCATTCGGGACCTCGAACATTTACCATTTGCCAGGGCGATTGAGGAAGCGAATCAGTTGCTGGGTGCCAAGGGGTTTTTGCCTGTTGAAGAGTATCGTCAATTCTTTCATCAAGGTCGAATCACTCTTTCGGCCATTGACCAGGCCCTTCGGCGCGTAGGACCTCCCCTACCTTCCCGAACCACGATGCAGGTTGGTGACCGTAGCATTCATGTCCAAGATGTCTGGCGCATTCATGTCGTATACGGGGTTGAAATCCTACCTACTGCGCTGCTGACTTGGACCCTGGAACTAGAAGGTCTGAGCGCACGATTTCGATCCGATCTTCCGGAGGATTCTCGAATATCCATTATTGATCGAACGATTCGGGAGTGCGAGAAGTGCCGACATGATCCGGAATCGGCCTATCTGCACAACCTTTGGAAAAGTTCGTTGGCGGCATGCCAATTGTTTGATCCTGTGTCGGGTCCGGCTTCTTGTCATGCACCTGATCCCAGTCGGAGCTCTGCTGTATCAAGGGAAGAGGCCGAACCCGTCACGGTTGATTTACCTAAAGACCGAACGCTGGGTGATTGGCTGGACAGTGAGACGGGGAGCGCGTTGGTTGAGACCATTAATACGCACATGATCAAATGGATTGCGGCATTTGTCGACGAAGGTGTTGCGGGATGGAGTATGCCTTCAAGAGATAAGGGGTTTTATGCTGCATGGCGAGAATTGGCCGAAGGGGATCTCTCAGGCAGATTCCTCGGGATTCCGGATCTTCGACAAAAATTTCGCGAATTGTCCGACGCACCGGAAGAGATGTTGTGCAACCATCTGCAGGATCTCAATATCCCGAAGGAACGTTGGCAGGAGTATCTCTCCCGTCATCTGGCTCAATTGCCAGGTTGGGCAGGGTTTATCCGCTGGCGTGGAGACCATGCCGGGTATCCTGCCCAACAACACTATCCTATCGATCCTCTGCAATATCTGGCCGTCCGGCTCTTTTATGAATCGGGAATGGTAGAGGGACTTTGCCAACGGGAATGGGGCATCAAAGGGACGTTACCTGCACTTCTAGCCTATTGGTATGAACATTGTAAGCATGAACAGGCGTTGAGCCTCACTTCTTCTCACACCACTGATCCTAATGATCACGCGGTGTGCCATCAAGCTTGGCCACTTTTTCACTTGGCTCAGTTTTTGGAATTGACCCCAATTGAGGTACACGAATTGTCTTCCAGCGACATTTCAACTTTACTGGAATGGCTGGATCTCTTTCCCCAATCTTCACATGGACCGGTATGGCTTGAAGCATATGAGGAGGTCTATCGGGAGTATTTGCTGGGGAACATTAGCGAACATCAAGCGGTGGCACCCATTGCCAATGAGCGGCCTCGGGCGCAAGGGATTTTTTGCATCGATGCTCGCTCAGAGTCGTTTCGTCGTCATCTTGAAGCTCAGGGACTGTATGAAACGTTTGGGTATGCCGGTTTCTTTGGGGTGCCTATGGGTCATGTGGCATTCGATAGCCACGACCACTTGGCTTTGTGTCCAATTTTGTTGACACCTAAAGCGGAAGTGATCGAGGTTCCGAGAATGGGGCAGCATGAAAGGGTGAAGAGCTATCTTTCCGGGACCAGGTGGCATCAACTCAGTCATCACCTCTTTCATGATCTGAAGCAGAATCCATTTGCGTCCTTTATGCTGATTGATATGCTAGGAATGTTTTTTAGCGTCGGGTTGGTAGGTAAAACTCTTTTTCGAACCTCCTTCGATGCCATCAAACAGTGTTTGCAGCAGTGGTTGGGGAGCACCGTTGTCACGCATATTCCTGTTGAGCCTTCAGGTGATGCCGAGCAGGGAAAGCCCGGTTTGGGAGAGCTGACACAAGGTTTCACCACATTGGAGCAAGCGGCCTTTGTGGAGGGCGGATTGCGTGTGATCGGGCTCACCAAAAATTTTGGCCGGTTTGTGATGGTCTGCGGTCATGGAAGCCAATCTGATAATAATCCCTATTATGCGGCCCTGGACTGTGGCGCATGTGGAGGCAGTCATGGTGACCCGAATGCTCGTGCCTTTTCGGCCATGGCCAATAATCCAGAGGTCCGGCACATTTTGAATGATCATGGTCTGGTCATTCCGGAGGACACCTGGTTTCTTCCCGCAAAACATAACACGACCACAGATCGAGTGATGTTGTATGACCTTGTCGATGTTCCTGCCATCCATTTATATGAATTAGGACTGTTGGTGAGAGACTTGAAACAGGCTGGCACACATCAGGCATTGGAACGATGCCGGCGAATTCCCGGCGCTCCGACAGCGGTGTCTCCAAATGAAGCGTTTAAACATGTCAGGCAACGTAGCATGGATTGGGCTAATTCCCGTCCTGAATGGGGATTGTCAGGGAATGCTGCCTTTTTGATTGGAAGGCGGGCTCTTACCAAGGGTTTGGATTTGGAAGGGAGAGTCTTTTTGCATTCCTATGACCCTGGTTCAGATCCTGATGGGAGCCTTCTTGAAAAAATCATGACCGCACCGCTCATCGTGGGCGAATTGATTAACTTAACGTATTACTTTTCGGCGGTGGATCCTTGGGCTTATGGGAGTGGGAGCAAGGTCATTCACAATATGGTTGCCGGAGTTGGGGTGATGTTAGGGAGCCAAAGTGATCTGCAAAAAGGCCTTCCCCTCCAATCGGTAAACGATGGGGCGCGACACTATCATGAACCCATGCGCTTACTCGCCATCATTGAGGCGCCGCCGGATCGAATACGGTCCATCATTCAGAAGCACACGTTGCTTCACCATGTCTTCCATAACCAATGGATGCATGTCATAGCATTTGATCCAGAGTCCAAAGGCTTTTCACGGTATCTCTCTGATTCAACGTGGGAACCGGTCACGGTTACCATATGATTTCAAGATGGAAAGGAAAGTCATTTTGACTTTTGCCGTGCTTTGAATGCCTGAACGAATCCCAAATCATCTCGGATAGGAGATGGTTGTTCCCTAGGGCTTTCGGTTCGATTTACAGGATCCAGTGGTCCTCAGTAGGTTGGATAAAGGACTCCAATCGAACCAATCACTTTGATTCGGAGTTGTGGATGGAAGTGGGCGCCTGGTATAAGGTCAAAGGCTTGCGGGTTGTTGAAGAGGATGAGGCCTCTCTTTCTATTTGGCACAGACCGAGTCGGGAGAGTGGGAGCATCCGGTTTTCCGAAACATCATTTACATCATGGCCGTAGGGTTCCCAGCATTTCGTGAGTTCCGATAGGCTGGAGACAGTACATGCCAACCAGGTTTTTTGAACACCTCATTCGAAAAACATTTGGTTGGCTTTTTTTTTACCATATCGCATTCATTGAGTCGAAATGTTCAGATTTTGATCTGAGGTTAGCGCAGGATGAAGTCTTCTTTTCCGAAACAGTTTATCGCTAACACCTTAGGCCTTTTTAGTGTCTGGCTTGTGTTATCAGGGAAGTACGACAATGTACACCTCGTTCTTGGGTTCATGGCATCTTGTGGCGTGGCGTGGTTAAACACGGGATTCCCTCATTCTCCCTTCCATAATTTCCCATGGGCTCGTGTCGTCCTCTACAGCCCCTGGCTCTTTCTTCGCATTGTTGAGAGTAGTCTGCACTTGACGAAACTCATTCTGAATCCCTCATTACCTATTAAGCCGACACTCATTACCTATCGGTCTCATTTAAAGCATCGGGGCGCCATCGTTCTGCTGGGGAATTCTGTGACCCTGACGCCTGGCACCATTACCGTTGAAGTCAACGGCAATACATTTCTGGTACATGCCATAGATGAGACAGCAGCCAAGGACCTCACCACAGGCCGGATGGAGCGCAAACTTGCCTGGGTCTTTCAGGAAGACACGACTCACTGATGATTGATTTTTTTCTGTTTTTGATAATCACGTTGTCTTTTCTGATTCTCGTGTATCTGTACCGGGTGATCCAGGGCCCAACGGTGTTTGATCGGGTATTAGGGTTAGCGGGAATTTCGACCAAAGCCATCATTCTGGGCGTTGTGATGGGAACAGTCTATGACCGTGTAGAGATGTTCGTGGATATCTCCACTGGGTATGCGCTTCTCAACTTGGTTGGAGCATTTGCCATTGCCAAATTTCTTGAGCAACGAGGAACATCCTAAATGGTCGTTCTTGCCATCGGATTAATTCTTGTGGGGGTGTTTTTCCTGCTTGTGGCTGCAATTGGCACGCTACGCCTCCCCGACGTGTTTTCGCGATCCCATGCGGTCTCCCTGACGGATTCCCTCGGCGCGATTTGCGTCCTCGCGGGCCTTGCTTTGTACCAGGGATTCGGGATCAATATGCTGAAGATCCTGGTCGTTTTGGTTTTGCTCATTCTTTTAAATCCGGTCATTGCTCATGCAACGATTCGAGCGGCCTATCGGGCTGGCCTCAAACCTCAAACGGAGGAAAACCCATGATGTATTCAGTGAATATTGCTTTGCTGTTACTCCTGGTCCTGACGGCAGCCAGCGCAACATTTTTAGTCAAGGAATTGATGAGTTCAGTGATTATTCTCGGGTCGTATAGTTTCTTTCTGTCCCTGGTTTGGGCTTGGCTGGGTGCGGTGGATGTGGCATTTGTGGAAGCCGTTATTGGGGCCGGGTTGGGTACCGTGTTGTTTCTCATTACGTTGTTTGATACCGCTCCCAAGGATAGCCGCCTTCGCCGTCCCCCTCCTCCTCTTGCTGGAGTGCTCGGGCTGCCATTGTTGGGCCTTCTGTTGTTACTAGCGGCGAATGATCTTCCTCAGTTCGGCGACCCGGCCTCACCGCCCAACGTGCATATTTCTCCTGTGTACTTACAGAATAGCTATGCGGACACGCTCACGCCGAATGTGGTCACCTCGGTGCTGATGGACTATCGGGGATTTGATACGTTGATTGAGACCGTGGTGATATTTACGGCCGGCATTGCCTGTGTATTGTTATTGAGGGAGCCAGGCTCATGAAACAAATCCATGACAGCATCATTGTTCAGTCCATGAGTCGCTTGCTCATTCCTCTGGCCCAGTTGTTCGCTTTGTACGTCTTGTTCTTCGGCCAGTACGGCCCGGGAGGAGGATTTGTGGGCGGCGTCATCTGGACGACCAGTATGATCCTGACTTTTTTGGTGTTTGGGCTGAAGTCCCCTCAGGGGCGCCTGGTAGAAAAGTCGTTGCATGGCGATGGGATCGGATTGATTATTTTTGTGGGAGTGGGTGGCTTATGCCTCATCGGAGGTGGGGAATTTCTAAACTATGCCAATTTGGAAATTCCGGGTTTAGATGCTCCCGCACGTCGGTACATGGGGATTCTGTTAGCACAAATCGGCGTGGCCGTGGACGTTGCGGTGACCGGTATCTCTATCGTTCTCAGCTTGGCCTATCACGATACCGAGCGGGAGTATGATGTTTGAGTTGATTGGGGGGTGGCTGCAGCGCCCCAACTATATTGCCTTCGTGCTGCTGTTTCTGTGGGGCATCTATATCATGGTGACCCGGTACAATTTGGTGAAAAAACTCATCGGAATGTATCTCATGCAAACGAGTGTGATTTTTTTTCTCGTCACGACGAGTGCCAAGCGAGGCGCTACGGTGCCTATTTTGCTCTCCACTACGGAAATTATTCAGCCTGAAGTCTATGCCAATCCTCTCCCTCATGTGCTGACCTTGACGGCGATTGTCGTGGGCGTTGCCACCCTGGGAGTATCTTTGGCCCTGGCCGATGCCATTTATAAAAAATACGGCAGCCTGGACGAAGAAGAAATTCTCAAAAGGATGGAATGACGCGACACTTTCCCGTAATCCTTTTCCTATTACCTCTCGGTTTGGCCATTTGTCTGCCATTAATCGGTATCAGGCGTCGGGAGTGGTGCCGGCCATTAGCGATTGGTGTGCTGACTGCGATGGTCCCGGTCTCCTTCGCCAGTCTGGTAGGAGTTCTTCAAAACGGGACCATTCATTATGACTTTGGGGGATGGGCGGCTCCGGTCGGGATTGAGTGGGTGGCGGACGGATTAGCCAGCGTCATGACGGTGGCTTTAAGTCTCGTCGGGTTGGTGTGTATCACCTTCCTCAGTTCGGTATTGTTTCCCTATCTTGGCAGCCGGATTGTCCCGTTTTATACCCTGGTCTTGTTATTGATCGCCAGTCTGACCGGCATGGTGTTTGCCGGAGATCTGTTCAATCTTTTCGTGTTCTTAGAAGTATCCGCCCTGTGCGCCTATTCCTTGGTTGGGTTGGCTGGCGGGAAAGCCCTTGTCGCAGGGTTCCGATATTTAATTCTAGGCACGTTCGGAGCTTCCTTGTATATCCTGGGGGTAGGGTACTTATATGCTGAAACGGGTACGCTCAATATGGCGGATCTGGCGCAGCGCTTGCCACCCTTGGTGGGCTCCAAGGCCATCGCTGTCGGAGTGTTATTTATGTTTATCGGTCTGGGCATCAAGATGGCGTTGGTGCCGCTCCACGGATGGTTGCCGGATGCCTATACGTATGCTCCGGACCGGGTATCACCCATGCTGGCTTCGTTAGTAACCAAGGTCGCCCTCTATGGATGGATTCGTATTATGTTTTGGGTGCTCGGAGCCCATGCGGTGGTCTACCAGATTCCCATTCTGCTTTTGGTAGGAGTGTTGGGCGCTCTTGCAGCCTTGGTTGGCGCATTCCTAGCTTTGTCCCAGACAGAAATTAAACGCACGTTTGCGTATGGAGGGCTTTCGCATATCGGGCTGGTGCTGGTTGGAATTAGTCTCGGGAATCAAACCGGTTTTGTCGGAGGAGTCTTTTACCTCTTGAATGATGCCGTGATGCAAGCGGGATTATTTTTCTGGGCAGGAGCGATAATCCATCTGTATGGAGTTCGCACTATTGAGGATCTTGTGCGATTGCAAGGGGGAGCAGGATGGATGTCGGTCCCCCTGGTGGTCATAGCCCTATCGATGATCGGGATTCCTCCAACAGGGGGATTTTTTGGAAAATGGTATATCATTCTTGGCGCGATTGAAGCGCAAAACTATCTTGCTATTGTCTCGGTGCTGATTGCGACGTTGTTGACTCTGGCCTACTTCCTTAAATTATTTGAACGGATGTTTCGTGACCGGTCAGCCCAGCAGCCTCCTCTTGTGCGTGAGGTCCCGTTGGCTGTGCGCATTGGTCTCGGCGCCACGTCAGTGGGGGTCATTGTGTTGGGAGTGATGAGCGATCACATAGTTAGCTTTCTCCTCAAAGAGGCGCTTCCACCTGGGCTTTAGGATGATTGGGCATATGGTGTACTCCTGATATGACATTCCTCATCCTTATTCCCCTCCTACCTCTGATGGCCGTTCTGATTCTCGTGCTGGGAAAACCCTGGCTGGGCGAGCAAGGTCATAAGATCGGGATCCCGGCGATGGCCCTCTCCTTCGCTTTTTCCACCATCGCGTTTGCTCAAGTGGCATCTGACGGGGCTTTTTCCATTCCCCTGTATCGACTGATCCATTCTGGAGACCTGGTTGTCGATTTGGGGCTGTATGTCGACCAACTCACCGTGTTGCTCCTGCTCTTGGTGACCGGTGTGAGCAGCGTGGTGCATGTGTATGCGTCCCGCTATATGATCGGCGATCCCCGGTATAACCGATTTTTTGGGGTCATCGCGTTGTTTACGTTTTCGATGATCATGCTGGTGATGAGCAATAATCTGCTCATGATGTTTGTGTTCTGGGAGATCATGGGAATCTGTTCTTATTTGTTAATTTCTCATTGGGGTGAGCGGCAGTCATCTGCTCAGGCCGCAACCAAGGCCTTTCTCGTGAATTCGGTCGCGGATGTGGGGTTCGGTTTCGGGGTCATTCTGACCTATTCCACTTTTGGAACCCTGGATATCCAGACGATTTTAGCGAAAGCCCCATCCATACAGGGAAACACCATCAACCTGTTCGGCTGGCTCGGGCTGGAGGTCCAGATTCAGATCCTCACTCTGATTACACTTTTTCTTTTCTTGGGGGCCATGGGAAAATCCGCACAAATTCCGTTCCACGTCTGGCTCCCTTTTGCCATGGAAGCGCCTACGCCCGTTTCGGCTTTGATTCACGCTGCGACCATGGTGAATGCGGGCCCGTTCTTGTTGGTTCGCATGAGTCCCCTCGTGATACTTTCGCCTGAAGCCATGACCGTCATTGCGGTGATCGGTGGCCTCACGGCCCTTTTTGCGACTCTGGTCTCGCTGACTCAGGTGGATATTAAACGCATGCTGGCGTTTTCCACTATTGGTCAAATCGGTTTTATGATCATGACCTGCGGAGTCGGGGCTTTTGTGGTGTCTATTTTTCATATGCTGGCCCATGGCTGTTTGAAGGGATTTTTATTTTTATCGACGGGAAATGCGCTTCGTGTGGTTGGTTCTCATGGACATGGACCAACTTCATTTCCCCCACATGTGTCCTCAACCCATTCCTTGTGGCCAATCGTATCAGGGTCATTGCTGTTAGCCTGTCTTCCCCCCTTCCTCATTTTTTTCGGGCCATATGAACAATTGTGGATGATTCAACCGGGATCCTCAGCCCAATGGACCTTTTGGATTCTGGGTTTTTTGACAGTATTTTTTTCCGCCATGTATGTCATGCGACATGTTCTAGCGTTGTTTCATCAACCTCTATGCATCGCCCATGGCGATGGAATGGGAAACCAGGCCATGCAGCCTCGTTTCTTTTCCCCCGTTCATCTTCTGGGAATCTTGGCGATCATTGGAATCGTCGGGAGCCTATTACTGATCTTGTGGAGTGGGTTTGCCGAATTTCTGTCGCCGGTGGTGGGACATCGGATGCCGAATATTTCAGATGAATCTTCGAGTGGGCCTGGCTTGCAAGGTATTCTTGCCTTTACCGTGGCTGTAGGTGGTATCGCAGTTGGGTACTTTTCCATGACAAAATTTTCCGGATCCTGGTTTCAACAATCGGAAATGGGCAAGCGCTGGTATGTCCATTTCCTGAATAAATTGTATTTCGACGAAATGTATGAGGCGTTTGTTGTGGTGCCCACTCTCCGGTTTGCCCGTTGGCTATGGCGGGTGGTCGACCGGAAAGTGTTTGACGCCCTGATCCTGGGAATCGCGAATGTGTCGGTGTTGGCGGCGAAGTGGATGTGGCGGGTGGTGGACCTTCGCGGAATTGACGGGCTGGTGGTGGGTTTAGGTCGAAACAGCGTAGGGATGGCCGGGTGGCTCTGGCGGGTGGTAGATCTTCGAGGTGTCGATCGGGTCGTGGTGGGTATCGGCCAACGTAGCCTTGGCATCGCCAACTGGCTATGGAAAAGTATTGAGATTAAAGTTCTCGACAAGAATGTAAATCGTGCCGGGAACCAAGCAGAGACCACAGGGCATTTGATGCAGGAATTGGAGCCGCGCACATTACAGCACCACTTACTGGTCATGATTTTCTGGCTCATTCTAGGCATTGGTCTATTATTTTGGTTTGTCGTGTGATTTCGCGGGTGGCTGTTCGAAAATTTTGAGAAGACAAGTTCGGCACGGACAATCAAAGACCCTGGGTCTCATAAAAACGATAGGACGTCTTTCATGTTTTGGTGGTGTCATGATCGGCATTTCATGAAGGGGAGACTATGAACACGATCTTTATTGAGCATCTTTTGAGTGTCATGATTGCCGTCCCGTTTGTGGGCATTGCGATCATCGCCTGTATTCGGGATCAGGAATGGATTCGGCGCGTGGCTCTCGGGTGTACCATGGGGGATGGTGCTCTCTCACTGGTGCTATTGAAAGAGTTCGATTTTTCCATTCAAGGCATGCAATTCGTGGAGCGGATGGCATGGATGCCGACCTTTAATATTCAATATGCTGTCGGTGTGGATGGGATTAGTCTTCTCCTGGTTTTACTCACGACTCTGCTCTGCCCGTTTTGCGTGCTCTGCTCCTGGCAATCGATTACCACCCGTGTACGCTCGTTTATGGCGATGATTCTGTTGGTCGAAGGGGCCATGATCGTGGTCTTTACCGCTCTGGACCTGTTTTTGTTTTTCATGTTGTGGGAAGTCACGATGATTCCCATGTATTTCATGATCATTCTGTGGGGTGGTCCCCAACGCATAGCGGCCGGCATCAAGTTCGTCTTGTACAGTTTGTCGGGAAGCCTGATTTTACTCTTGGCGATACTCGGGTTGTATGTGGAAGGAGGGCGAACATTCGATATTTTAGCGTTGGCAGAGAATACGTATTCCCCTGACGTTCAATTTTGGATCTTTCTGGCGTTTTTCCTGGCATTTGCCATTAAATTGCCCATGTTGCCGTTTCACACATGGCTACCAGATGCCCATTCCGAAGCCCCCACTGCCGGGAGTGTCCTTTTGGCAGGGGTGCTTTTAAAAATGGGTGGGTATGGATTCTTACGATTTTGTCTCCCCATGTTTCCCGAGGCTTCGGTGACCTTCGCCCCGTTTATCCTATGGTTATCAGTGGCGGCTATTGTGTATGGGGGGTATATGGCCCTGGCCCAGTCTGATCTAAAAAAGTTAGTGGCATATTCGTCCATTTCGCATATGGGATTTGTGACATTGGGGATTTTCGTGTTCAATAACCATGGCATACAAGGAGCCATCTTGCAGATGGTGAACCATGGAATAACTACGGGAGCCCTCTTTTTGGCTGTCGGTCAATTGTATGATCGAACGCATAGCCGGTCGATTCAGGATTATGGAGGCTTGCAAAAATCGATGCCCCGGTTTGTGGCGCTTTTTTGTCTGTTTTCCGTGGCCTCATTCGGACTGCCTGGCACGTGTAATTTTATCGGAGAATTTTTGGTCTTGGTCGGAACGTCGTTTGAAAGCTATGTAATGGTGTTGTTGTCCATGGGGGGCATTGTCCTCGCTGCGGCGTATATGCTCTGGATGCTCCAGCGGGTGGTGTTGGGTCAACCCAAAAATTCTACCATTGCACAACTACCGGATCTGAGTAGGCGAGAGTTGGTCACGGTGATCCCTCTTGCGGTTTTAATCTTGGGGATCGGCTTGTACCCGTCGCCACTTATGGAAATGATGGATTCAAGCGTCACGCACTTGGCTCAGCATATGGCACAATACCAGGTGGGGATGATCCACGAGGTGGCCTTTCGGTAAATGGCAAGGCTGGCAGCAGTCGCGACAGAGACGATACCTCCTGAAAAAATTATGCTAAGACAGCATGGTCCTTATTAGTGAGCATGCGAGTCGATGATCAAGCTTCTTCCGTCCCCCAAATCCATTCGTGCCAATATTTTCCCCCTTCATCTTTCCGCATAGATCCCCTGTAAATTGAAACAGCCTCGGTTGTGGTCCTTGGGAAATATTGACAGCCCATTCTGACATCTTTAACCAATTTTGAGAGAATGTTCTTCCTGTTTTCTCAAGTGGTCTGTCAAAAATGCCGAGAATAATCTTCTCTGCTCTCTTAGGTGGTGAAGGAACCTTCCAGCCACCAGGGGAAGGATGAGTATGGCACCCGGAAGAGTAGATCGAAACAATTTAGGCCAAAAGTTACCAATTCAGTCTTAAATCTTCAGGTTTCATTGATTCCAGAGAAACTGAGGTAAGGAGAGGCCGTAACGTGGAGGAGCAGGCACCATGAAACTGATCAATACTTTACTTGTGGCAGTGGCGTGTACGGGTGTGGTCGGGTGTGTGAGCCAGCAATCACATGAACGTGCTCTTCAAGAATACGAAAAGAGCCAAGAGTCCTCCGCCGTGGAACTTGAACGGTTGCAGCAGGCTGTTGAAGAAAAGCAGACTGAAGTCATGCAACTTCAAGAAACCAAGATAGCCCTCGAGCATACCGTTGAGGTGCAAGACCAAATTAAAGAAGAACAACTAGCCGCGGTCCAACAAGAAGTCGAAGCGCTGTATACACAAATCCGGAAACTCGGAAACACGGAAGGAGTCGGTTCTCTGCCCGACCCCATTTTTGGGGGAGAGCCGGTGAATTTCCATGATTTGAGGGCCGCACTTACAAAGATCAGGTCGGGTTTAGATGGGCAAATTGGTCAGGTGTCTCACCTTCGTGAACAGAATAGTCTGTTGGAGAAAGAGCTTTCGGCTCTGGAAGCTAGGCTCAAGGAAGTGGAGCGGTTAAAACATGAGTTGGAATTGGTCAGAAAAGCTCGTGAAGTTCAGGAGGCGCAACTGGCGAAGGTCAAGTATGAAGTGCTCACAGTCGGAGAAGAGATCGATCGCATTACCAAAGCGCTTGAGGACAAATTTGGCAAAAGTCTGGTGGTGACTCAACACCATGATCGATTAGTGTTGACCATGCTGGGACAAATTCTGTTTGAATCCGGTGAGGCGGATTTGACTCCTCTGGGGCTCAAGATCATGAAGCAGGTGGGCCAGGTGTTAGCAGCCTTGCCGGGGAAGAATATCCAAGTTGAAGGCCACACGGACAACCACCGCATTTATGGACAGCTGCAGAAAACAATATCCTACGATTGGGAACTTTCAACTGCTCGGGCCACCACGGTATTGCGTTATCTAATTGAGCAAACCGGAGATCGATACCAATCAATTCTCAGCGACGGGCTATGCGGATAGGCGACCGGTGATGACCAATGAGACTGAGGAGGGACGAGCCCAAAATCGTCGTGTGGAAATCGTTCTGTACCCGGAACGGGCGATCAGGATAATGAAACTGTTCAACATGGCCCCGTAATACAATCCGGGAACCTCCGCGGTCGATATGGCTCCAGAAGTGTTGCTTCTGAGCCTTCACATTTCTGTTTCTCCCTGCATTGAGTAGTTGGGCAGCCTTGCTGCAGAGGTGCAGTTTCATCTCCCCTTCCCCTATCGGATCTTGCCGGCAATTAATGCGCTACCGGTTCTGTGGGATTGCCGGAACTACTCAGGCTATGATGTTGGATGAGTCCGGTGTCATTAGATAGGCTGTGGCCGGATCTAATAAAAAAAACACGGCAAATAGGCCGACACTCGCCATGGTCAACGTCTGGGAAGCGCCATCCAGACCATTTTCCCATAAGATAATCGGATAACCGGAGCCGGTGAGGAGGTCCATAAAAATAAAAATGCGGCCTGTCCGTTTGGCGTCGCCACACTGGGGATATTCGTGCCGGTATTAATGGCAACGGCTAAAAGGTCGAATTGGTCCCGGGTAATGGTGCCCGCCTGGTAGGCGCGGAGCACTTCCTGGATGTAAACCGTCGCAACAAAGACATTGTCGCTTATGGCCGAAAGAATGCCATTGGCCAGATAAAACATGCCGATTTGATGCGATCCCTCCAAACTTAATCCATATCGGATGATGCCCGAAAACAGGTTCTGGTCATGGATAACAGCCACAATGGCGAAAAAAACGACGAGGAGTGCCGTGAAGGGAAGCGCTTCCTTGAACGCCTCTCCAAGTTGATGCTGATCGATAATCCCGTTAAAGGCGGTAATAAATACGATTACCGTGAGTCCGATGATCCGACCTCCGCCAGGTGAAAGGCTAAGGCAAAAATCAACCAAATGCCGGCAATCGCTTGAATAATAAGCTTCGCCGTATCCACGGGATCTCGTCGTTTCTGTTGCTCGGTTTCGAATTCCACCAAAATGAGGCGAACGGGATCCGGGAGTTGAAAGCCATAATCAAACCATCGTAATTTCTCAACCATCATGCAGGTGAACAATCCCGTGGCCAAGACTGGAATCGTCACGGGGGCCATGCGCAATAAAAACTCCAAAAATTCCCAGCCCGCTTTGTCCGCGATCAATAAATTTTGGGGTTCCCCTACAAGAGTACACACTCCCCCCAAAGCTGTTCCAACCGCTCCGTGCATTAATAAATTGCGAAGAAAGCCCCGAAAATTGTCTAAATTTTCCCGGTGGAGAGAGTCGATCTCATGATCGCTTGTCGAATCATGAGAGGTCTGAGACGATTTGCCGGAGGCCACCCGGTGGTAAATGTTATAGAAACCTAACGCGACGGCAATGATGACCGCTGTGACCGTCAAGGCATCGAGAAATGCCGAAAGGAAGGCACCCATGATGGAAAACAAAAGTCCCAACAAAACTTTTGAACGGACGCCCAATAAAATTTTGGTAAACAGAAACAAGAGTAAATCTTTCATGAAGTAGATCCCGGCCACCATGAAAATCAATAACAGGATCACTTGGAAATTATTGAGCGCTTCATGATAGACGGTAGCCGGGGAGGTCATTCCCAATAGGACGGCTTCAAGTGCGAGTAAGCCACCAGGCTGTAGCGGATAACTTTTGAGAGCCAGGGCTAACGTAAAAATAAACTCCAGTATGAGCACCCACCCGGTGTAAAAGGAGCCAATGCTCATCAATAAGATGGGATTGAGGATTAAGAATCCTAGAATGGTCAGCTTGTACCAGGTTGGAGTGTGGTTCAAGAAATTCTGTATGAGCGCCTGAGGGACTGTCGTTTTCATTTCAGTTGGGTGACCTTTCGGACCGGTGGTCCCAGATGGAGTCTGACTAATAAATCCAATGTCACTATGGTCAATCCGTTGATTGGTGATCTCTTTCGTATCCAAGTCTTTAACAGGGTTGGTGCAGTGAGGAGTTCAGCATACATAATGAAGGCTGTTTCAGAAACAGGGAAGGCGACATTGTCAAAAAACCTACCTTATGAGGGTTCTGGACGTTCCGATAGAACTTCTGTGGGAGGGACATCGAACGGATGGATGGATCCGCCTATATGAGCTGCGTGGCGTAATGCATCCAACCGATGGGGGTAACGATGTTCGGGTGGGACCTGATCGAGCACCCCGAGTCCTTTGAGGACTCGAGCCACTCCTGGACGCATACCCACGAAAAAGACATGCTGCTGATGAGTTTTTACCATCAGCAGCATGTCTTCGATGGCTAAGGCAGCGGTTCCGTCAATGGAAGGAACCGATGTGAGATCGAGAACCACGCTGGAAAAAGAATTGAAACCTTTTACAGATTCTAACCGACGAACCATGTCTTTAGCTGACCCGAAACTCATCGGCCCATTCACATGAATCATGATAATGCGCTCGCGGTTTCGATCCAGGATACGCTGCTCTTCTTTTGACAGTGGTGTTTCATTCGAGGCACCAGTGATCACACTGAGATTTTCAAGCTCCAGATCGGCCATGCGCTTCACGAACATCACGCTGGCCAGCACCACGCCAATGCCCACAGCCGTGATGAGGTCAACCAAAACAGTGACCAACAAGACCACGATCATCACCAGAACCTCGGTTCGTGGAGCTTGCACCATATGTTTCAGAAATCGCCAATCGATAATATCGAATCCGACCTTGATAAGCAGGCCGGCGAGGACCGCAAGTGGAATTTTTTCGGCCAGAGGGCCTAAGCCAAGTAACGTACCTAGGAGGACGACCGCCATAAACATGCCGGAAAGGGGTGTGCGTCCTCCGGTTCGAATATTCGCCACGGATCGCATGGTGGCGCCGGCTCCGGGAATTCCTCCGAAAAACCCCGCGGCCATATTTCCAATGCCCTGGCCGATCAATTCCCGGTTGGAGTCATGTTGGGTCCGTGTCATGTTGTCACACACGAGAGAAGTCAGCAGGCTATCAATCGTTCCCAATAAGGCCAGGACAAGGGCTTCTTCAACCATCATGACGAGAGTATTAGTATGCATGGTCGGCCAAATCGGCGTGGGGAATCCTGTAGGAATGTCTCCGATTACCGGAAGGGTTGGAAAGAACATCTCAGCGACCATCGTTCCAACGATGAGAGCCAGTAACACCGGGGGAAGACGTTTGCCGATAGAGGCGGGAGTGAGATACACAATGGCCAGTGTGAGAGAACCTACCAACATGGCGGGGGGAGAAAAAGATGCGAGGTATTCAGGCATCGCCATGAGGTTGGCCATGACTTTGGACTTCGCTTCCAAGCCGAGAAAGGGGGCAACCTGAAGAATGAGAATAATTCCTCCGATGCCGCTCATGAATCCTGAAATGACGGGATAGGGGACCAAGGTGATATAACGACCAAACCCCATCAGTCCAAATAACACTTGAAATCCCCCACCGAGGATGACAGCCGTAAATGCCAATGCCGGTTCATCTCCAAAGTTCAAGATGATGCCGGCCATCACCACTGTCATCGGACCGGTCGGTCCTGAGGCCTGTGCAGGAGTTCCACCAAAGAGGGCGGCGAAAAACCCCACAAAAATAGCTCCATAGAGACCGGCAATGGCCCCGAGTCCGGATGTCACTCCAAAGGCCAAGGCTAGCGGTAAGGCTACGACCGCGGCCACTAATCCACCGTACAGGTCTCCCCGTATGTTATTGAAATGAAGGCCATGAACCCATGAAAGTAGCGGAAATGTGGCAGGCATTGTTTAGGAGGGAGGTAGTAAAATCCGATGATAGGTCACAAATGCTACCAGGAAAGATACCCCACGTGCATTTCGTTGGTTACCAATAAACCAGGCGGAACATTGATTCACGAGACCATCGATTATCCATTGAGACTTTGCTTGGCGGTCCGCTGGATGAATTGGCCAATCTGAAGACCAATGGATGCGAACATGGCCAATAGTTCTTTGTCGGGCTTTTGAATATCCCTGTGGAAAAATTCGATGACGCCAACAAATTCGGCCCCCGATTTCATAGGGAAGGCGAATCCTGAATGGAGCCCTTCTTGTGCGGCAGCGTCAGCGCGCGGAAA
The DNA here is from genome assembly GCA_963801755.1 of uncultured Nitrospirales bacterium. Classification (GTDB taxonomy): domain Bacteria; phylum Nitrospirota; class Nitrospiria; order Nitrospirales; family UBA8639; genus Nitrospira_E. Next base: position 52,333 of record CAWDGE010000016.1, read on the forward strand.
ATTCGGGTCGGACACCACATCGGTGATCCAGATCGGTTCGCCGCTTTTCCAAACCCGCCCGGGTAATCCCACTCCTCGTGCAAACGTGATCGATTGAGATTCTTGCCGAAAGGCATCCAGGTTTAAGTGAGGGGAATGCCAGACATTGAGGCAACGCAAGACCTGTTGCGAGGAGTCCAGTGTCCAAATAGCTCCCAGATCCCATCCTAAATTGTCACCAATGGCCTCCAAGATAAGGGAAGCAGCCTGGGTCATTCCAGCTGATTCTGCCAGAACATTCGTTAAACTGTGATGGGTGGCCAGTCGACGTTCTTTATGCTCCCGTTCGATACATTGGCCAATTTGAAAACCGATATTCGAAAGTCTTTGAAGCAACATATCATCCGCTTCCTCAGGGAATGAGGAGAAAAATTCGAGAACCGCTCTCGTATTCTCAGCCAGGCAAATGGGAATGGCGAATCCGGCGTGAAGTCCCACTTCCAGTGCCGTCTGGCTTCTAGGGTCTTTGGGGTAATCGGCAAGGTCCTTGATCCAGAGAGGGCTTCGAATGTCCCACACCTGCCCGGCAAGTCCTACGGCAGGCGTGAGCGCCCAACCGGCGTTTGATGATGACATCGCTTGAGCTTGAGGAGAGTCCGATGGCCAAATGACGGCGGCTCCCAGGGCCTGTCGTTGATAGTCCATTCGCCAAAGTATGCCCACCTTCCAGTCCAGTGTGTGGCAGATGGCTTTGAGAATTTGGGGATATGTGTCTGTAATACTTGACGCGGATGTCAGGAGGTCTGCGATGGAATCGTGCAAGGCCAGGCGTCGCTCCGCACGCTTACGATCAGTAATATCAATGCCAAACCCGATGAGGCCCGTTTGGTCGCCTTCCAATTTGCACAAGCAATTTAAAAACCACCAGGGCTTCCCCTGCAGAATTCCATTGCTCTCGTAAAACACCGAATTGGCAAGAGTTCCTTCCTTGATTTGGCCTTTTATCCAATCAGGTGGTTCCAATGGAATGCGTCCAATGGCGGTCAGTTCCTTTAATCCGAAACGAGACAGGCCGCGACCGAAGGAATCATGCATGACCCCTTCCTGGTCGATTCGAAATGCCACGGCCGGCATATTCAGACAATATGCCGGTCAGCATGGAACTCTGGTCACGAGTCGCCTCGTCAGACTCTCTCACCTGCATGGCTAACAGGGCGGTCGACCAAATTGCAAATAAGGCTATTGACCGATTCGTCATACCTATCCATGGCTCCGCTCCCGGAGGCGAAAGATAATGCCCGACAACCGCTAACACCGTACAAAGTCCTGCCAGGCGCAATGGATCATTTTTATCCGGAGACCGGAGGGCAATCAGTACAACGGCGACATAAGGGACTGCTTCGGCGACTCCCATAGGGAGGAAGAGGTCCACCACGAAGATCACTGTGGTCACAAGCAAGGCTAGAGCTAAGATTTGCCCTCGATTTTTTGAAGAACGCTCAACCGAGTTTTGAAGTGTGAGGTGACTTGTCATGTGGTAATAGTGGTATACATGAAAATGGGGAATATTACACGAATTTTCCCCAGCATTCTGTCACAATATTTGGGTACCACGATACGAAAAACACGGCACTGAGTGCAAGAGGAATCAGTGGAAATTGATGGCCTAGGCCATCTGTCGAGAAAGCATTCTTTTGATAGGAGACATTCTGTGGTCTGGGGAGGATCTGTACGGGAACACGCGAAGTCTGGAAGTGGCTCCATAGGCTCGACGGCCTTTTTCCTCTTATGCGAAGATGGCGAAGGGAGGTATGATAGTCCTTACGCGTATGAGTTCCCCATCTCCTCACGTTCATATCTATCACGTTGCCGGGTTGGATGACCGTGACCGTGGGTTTAGTCGACAAATTCACGTCATTCCCCATGAAGGAGGATTTCAGGCCAGACTCCGCTATGAATCGCTTCAGATAGATGTCGATCCGGTTCCTTCCGAAAACCAGGTCCTGCAAGGTCTCATTCACGTATTGCATGATAGAGGCTATCGGCAATTACGAACCCAACGCATTTTTATTGGTGAGCAGTATCTTGGGAATCAGGAGCTGTGGGTGGAATATCCCGATCCCGAGGTTCCTCTTGAACCGAGGAGCACCTGGTTGGCCTGGCTTCGTCAGATCGTTGGTCTTTCTTCATCCTCGTAGGTCTTCTTGTATCGCAAGGTCAAGTTTTGTGTGTGAGAATGGGCGGCGAGGCGTTCTTCGGAGTGATTATCTGGATCCGGCCAGAGAGTTCAGAACTCCGACTCCGGATTCTGCGGAAGAGGCAGAGGGAAAGTAGCTGATAATTCGACGAGGGTTGAGGCATTCCCTGATTCTGCGAGAAAGGTCAACTGGTCGAATGGCACTGACAATAGAGAGCGCTTCATCCTCTTCAGACAGGTTCAGAATAATCGGTTCATCTGGAGAGGTGGATTCATCATAGACGAGGATGACGGGTCTGAGCCGGTTCGCGAGATTCACGCTGGTGACAATCCCAATCTTTCGATTACTCAAATTGACCAGTGAGCCCGGAGGGTAGACACCCAACTGGCTGATCAACGAGACAACTGCGTCATGCCATAGTGTGTGCCGACATTTCACGTATAAATAGGATAGGGCCTCTGAGGGAATGAGAGATTTGGCGGGATCCGGGTGATGACACAGTTCATCGTATTCATCCACTACCATGACAATTTTGGCAAACTTGCTGATTTGCGCGTCTTTTTTTCCTGCGGGAAATCCTGACCCATTGAGGCGTTCATGGTGCTGGCGAATCACGTCAATCGCTTCATAGGGAAAATTAGGCAATTTCTCGGCCATCTCTAACCCGTGTTTCGGATGAGTACTCAAAAAGTTTTTTCGTTCGAAAGCAGACATCGACCCCTTTCGTAATAATTGCTCTGCCGAAAACTTGAGTTCGCCTATATCATGAAACAGAGCCCCGAGTGCCAGTTTTTCAGCCTCCTCTCGCGAGAATCCTAAATCCTGCCCGACCATGAGGGATAATGAACACACATTGAGTGCATGAAGAAAAAATTCCTCGTTAGGTTCGTTGGAACCGATCAGGTTCAACAGCGCTCTTGAGTTGTCAGTTATATCAAGGATCTCATAAAGCTCTCGGACAATTTTCTGTGCTGTCCGGAGTCCGCGTGGTCGGCCGGAGATCACGTCCTGCATGACCTGTTTGGCTTCTTGCACCACCTCCTGGAATTGACCACCAACTGCTTGCAAATGTTCCTGGTAGACCTGGAACGCTTCATGTTGGGCAATCTTCCGTTGAATAGGATTTTCAGGAGCCGCATCTTCCTCTGAAGAATCGGGGGTGGAGTCGGACTCAGATTCGTCTGAGGATTTTTTGTCCGGATCCTTTATGTTTTGGACCTGCTTCCGGTCTTGTTCCTCCGCAGAGTTGGATTGAGCCATTTCGGGGTCTGAGCGGTCTGGATCGAAATACAATTTGACTTTTGTGAGCCCACGAATGGTTTCGAGATCCTTCGTGAATTCGATTTTGAATGAATTGGTTGGGAATGGATGACTGAACCAGGATCCCTCAATCTTGATATACAATCCCAGTCGTAGAGCCGTTGCGTGAAGTGGAACGAAGGGCATGTTAGCTCACCATTTCAGTCATGAGTCATGATTGGGCTCGTCTGACGATTGAGTCCTGTTGTTGTGTGTGGTCTTGGGGCAAAGATTGTGCGAGTTGTCTGCTCTAATTGTGGGCAGTTTTCCTATAAAAATTCTGCCCACTGATATTTGTCGGAAGGAACGAGCCAGGAATTAAGGGGAAATTCGGAAAATGAGTGGGAAAGAGATGAAAATGGAGTGCAAGCGAAAATATTGAGCGAGTCAGTGTAGGTGTCCCCTTCATGAGGCGGCATGTGCCAATCAATCACTCTGGGCTGGTAGAGAATTTTCAGAGATACCTGATTCCTTTATTCCCGTTCCCGACCACGTTCCAACAGAATCCCATTTGCTCCCGTATAAAAACGGCCGAATGTAAAGAGCCTGGGAAAAACAAAGTGCCGGTCGCGTGGATAAAAACGTCAGAGAGTTCTTCACAATGATGAAGACCACGCCTGGGGGGCGGTCGTTATCGTTCGCCACGAAGGCTTAAAGGCTTGTCTGTTGGGGAGGCTTGTGTCTTGGTCATGGACGTCAAGCGGGCAAACAATTTTTTTCTTATAGAAAAGAACTCCGGCTGGCCTTCTGTTAATTGTAAGAACCTACCAAAATATTGATTCGCTAACCGATTATTCCCCATTCGCTCATAGGCATAGCCCATATTTAAATGGATATGGGGCAAATCCGGTTGGAGTGCCTCGGCCTGCCGAAGTTCATGTACCGCAAGTTGGTAACTCTCTTGTTGTTGCGCCACCAGCGCTCGTTGGATCCATAATTGTGGGACCTTGTCGTTGCGTGCGAGGCCGCTTAAGAAATACTGATCGGCCTGTTCGAGCTGGCCTGCCCCCAAATACGCCGTGCCCATCCAAAACCATGGTTCCCAAGTGACGGGAGGATCATGGAAGAGGGGGACGAGCATAGCCTGAGCTTCCTCGTATTTCCCGGTTTGAATGAGTTCTTGGGCATGGTGAAGCCAATTGTCTGGAGATCGCTGAACCGGAACTGTGATCTGAGCATTCCCCTGAGACCCTTCGTTTTTCAGCGTAAGGGCTGTCGTGTTGACAGGGACAGAAGGCTCGTCAATCACAAGAGCCGAGGTGGTTGCGAGCTCATCCAGATTAATTTTTTCTCCTTCTAAATCGGCTTCTAATGGGATGAGTGTGCCTGTCTTATTGACGGATGCGGATTCGACTAGGTCCGAATCAGGTTGTTCTGTTTGGGCAAGGACTGTGACAGGAGGACTGGTTGCGATTTCCTTCGCATCAGTGCTCGGGTTTATTGGTGATAGGTTTAATGTTTTGTGTGCTGTTGAGAGGGGGGAGGCCAGGGTTTTTTGATAAGGGTAATCGAATGTGGGGGTTATTAATTCTGCTGCAGGCGCGGAGGAGGCTGGAGAATTTCCCATGGATGATTTTGGGGGAGTATGTTCGAGAGCCAATGGAGAGGATGGTTTCATTGAAGCACTCTCCTGGGATGTAGGCGATTCCTCATCCGGTTGCTGGGCAGCTGATATGGGAAGATTCTCAACTGGGTCAGCAGTTGGTATCTGCGTGGTTTCAGAAGATGGCGACTCGACAGGGGGAATTTCTGAAGGCGGAGAGGAGTTCGGAAGAGCCACATGCTGACTGGGAAAGGGAGAGGCCGCCGTTGGCATTCCGAAGTCCAGATGTAAGCCGATCCAGTAGGCGCCCAGCCCTAGACTGCTCAATCCGATCGCCATGCCGATTCCGACCAACCAAAACTTTAGTGGAGAGGGCCGATGGTGCCAACCCGGATCTCTTCTCACTCTGGCTGGAAGGACAAGAGGTGCCTGATGAATCGTCTCCGTCACTTCACTTTTGGTCTGTGTCTGGAGTCGCTGGAGGGTGTCTGCGATGATACTCATGGTCTGTTGGTTTTTTGTGATCCTCTCACTTCGGGAGGAATTCTTTGGTGGCGCGCCAAATCATCAGGGGAGTTACCATATGTCGGCCCTGGGAATAAGCGGCTAACAGGGTCCGGTCGCACAGTTGATTGATGCGGCGTGGGACTCCACCACTCCAAACATAAATGAGCCAGAGGACTCCCAAGCCAAGATGAAATCGGTGTCTGGCATCGGCAATATGCAGGCGATGTCGAATGTATGCACGCGTCTCTTTCCAGGTAAATGATTCAAGGCGATAGCGGACGCTAATCCGTTGCCGCAATGGTCGAAAGGCTCGAGTCGCCAGCTTTTGTTCCAACTCCGGTTGTCCAACCAGCAGGAGACACATCAACTTGTCTTTTTCGGTATCAAGGTTTGAGAGAAGTCGAAGTCCTTCAAGGACTTTTCCACTCAACCGGTGAGCTTCGTCCACCAACACGACGACTCGTTCTCCTTCCCCGGCCAGACGGAGCAACAGCTTAGGCAGTTCCCGTTGTAAGGTGCCAAGGGACTGATCCTCAGGCAGTGTCCCGGTCAAATCTTCATAAATGGATACAAGTAAATCAGAATAGGACTGATCCGGATTCATGAGGTAAGCGAACCGGACCCCGGTCGGGGGATGGCGAAGCAAGTGCCGGCACAACAGGGTTTTGCCGAGACCCACTTCCCCCGTCAGCATAGTGAGACCGCCACTGGCAATGCCAAATCTGAGATGATTCAGCGCTTCCAAATGGCGGCTGCCGGGAAAAAAGAAATCGGTATCGGGTGTGAGCCGAAATGGCGGTTCCGTGAATCCCAATTCCTGGTAGCACATGCCGAGATCTAACGTCGTCATAATGAGGCTCGTATAATCTTGGGTGAGAGGAAGATGACCAGTTCACTTTTCTTTTTAGCTGTGTACGTTCCCTTAAATAAGCGACCAAGATAAGGAATGTCCCCTAAGAGAGGAACCTTGCGTTCGGTTTCGGAGCTTTCCTCTTGGATGAGTCCACCGATGATGACCATTTCTCCATCTTTTAACCTGACCAATCCGGATGACTGCTTAACATCCAAAACCGGAGCAGTGGCTTCGCCCTCCCCTCTTTTAGCACCTGGCGATTCCCTAATTTCACGGAGTCGGGAAAGAATAGGAGTCACATCCAGCATAATCCATCCATCTTCGGAGATTTGGGGTGTGACGGAAAGGACCAAGCCTACCGTCACGGATCGCACTTGCTCAGTGACAATATTTCCACTCCCGGCAGTCCCTTGAGCAACGGTTGAGGAAAAGAAGGGTTCATCTGTGGCGACTTTAATCAAGGCCGGTTGGTTATTCATCGTGACCACGCGAGGTTGAGAGATCACGCGAATGTCGCCCTGTTCTTCTAGGGCCGTGAGAACTCCATCGAAACTACCATCCTCGAAAGAGATAGTGGTCGTGGCAGCCTTAGCCATGAAACCTCCGAAGGGCGCGGTAATAATGCTTGCGAGGGCAATGGCGCCATTTGTGCCATCGAAATTAATCCTGCTCCAATCAATGCCGAGACTGTATTGATCATCCAGGGCGACTTCATAAATCCGCACTTCGATCTCTACCTGTCGGTACAGAGCCTGGTGAACGCTTTTGAGAAAATCGTCAATTTCGTCGACCCGTTTATACCGATCGGATATCTGAATGGTTCCTGAGAGCCGATTGACCACGAGTCGTCCCTCTTCGGACATAAGAGTCTTAATTTGCATTTCCAATTCTTCCCAGAATTTTATTTCGTCTTCCTGGTTCACCGTGATTTGTCCGGTGTCCTGTGATGCGCCGCCTCCGCTCCCCCCGCTGGAACCGGAGCTTAGCTGCGCGCGGTTTTGTCCTGTCCCGCTTCGCACCAGACGGATGTAATCGACATTCAATGTTTTCGTTTTTAATTGTTTGACCTGGATCAGGTTCTGGTGGTGTTCCCAGTAATAGCCATGGGCTTCCAAAATGGCCGACATCGCCTGTTCCAGGGGAAGTTGATGAAAGTCGACGGTGATAGTGCCGGTGATTTCTGGCCCGGCCACAATATTTAAATGGTTGCTACGTGCAAACAACGCCAACGCATCGATGACGGGCAGATCTTGTGCGCGAAAAGAATATAAGGGCCCCATAGAAGGGACAGTTTGCGGTGGCGGAGGTTTGGGGAGATCGCTGGTGAGCCACATGCGATCCTCTAGCGAAAATGTAGACGGAGGGTTATTCCCGGGTAGTGCCGCCAACTCTGAGCTCAGGGAAAGGATCTGTGAGGTCTGTCTGGTGATGGGATCTGCGCTTGGCCGGTCTGCATCCGGATTGGCGATGGTACATCCCCATAGGCTGAACATACTCAAGAGAACCAGGCTATGAATGATTCCTACGCCACATGCGAGAGATGCTCCGTTTGAGGGTCGACTGGAGAGGATGGAGTTCTGAGGAGTCACTATTGTGTTGTGTCGCATGGCGTCTTTCAAAGAATAACGAGGAAAGTTATGACGTCGCTTTCTTGGAAAATGTTAACCATTGAGTCTTGCCCTGTTGTTTAAGCCACACGCCCTTGGGCTGAATGGACATGACCTGATGCCCGTTAATCATTTCTCCTTCATACACCACGGTCCGATTGATCACCGCACTCCGTTGCTCACCTTCGACGGCAATGGCTTTAAGAATGAACGCATTCTTCACCTGAGGGGGCCCAACTATTTGGTCCCCTGTCATCGACGGTGGGTCCGAATGAGCCTGAGAGGCGATCCTGAAGGGGGCAAAAGGATCGCGAGTAGACTGTTCGATCCATTGACCTGCCTCATCGTCATGGGGTCGTCCCCTAGGAGTAAGGGGAGGGAGAGTCGGAGCCGAAAGCAGGCGATTCAGTCCCACCGAGATCATGCCGGGTGAATCGGATGCCGTATCCAGGATATTGGTATAAACCGCGAATCCTGCAAGAAGGCATAGACCAATCACGACTAAAGGATTTTTTAAAGCTCGACGGAATCGTTGGTTTTCATCCATACCGATAATCCAATGGTTAAATGAGTCGCTCGTAGGCCGTTTCCCATGACCGTCACATTCTGAATGTCGACTCTTGGTCCGGATCGGGTGAGAGTCTTTATGAACTGAAGATAGGAACGATACACATTGAGGGTTCCTTGCGAGTTAACCTGAATTTCTAACGGGACCAATGTGACTCCCTGAATTGGAGACGGGGTGCGGTCCGTGTTCAGAATGCGATACTGCATGAGAAGATCCCGCTGTTTACTCTCCGCCTGCAGCCCCTGCCCCCAATGCGCCAAATGTGTGAAGTTGTGGAGTAGGCGTTCTTCAGCCTGTTGGAGGTCGGTGTCGAGGGCATCCGGATGAGCCTGAAGATATTGGGAGCGAAGTTCCGACACCTGTCGTCCCAAGCCGATCGTATCCTGGGTCAGAGACTGTCGCTTTTGAATAGTGAAGAGTTTATCGAGACTCACCAAGCCTACAATGGATAATGTTCCAATCAGTGCCACCACGAGTCCGGTGCTTTTGAGTTGCCGGGGATTGGGCCACTCAAGACGGGGAAGCCACTTCATGACATGGTTCCCTTCAAGGTAAATCGATAGAGTAATTGGTCATTGGTTGAGGTGGCGGTTTGAGTCAAAAGTTGGTCTCGCCAATCCTCATGCAGGGTCACTTGATATGGTCCATTTGCCAGCTGTTGAACAAATTGATCCACCACAAGCAAGGTGGCCGCAAGATTGGTAGAAGTGCTACCGTCCAGCTCCACGTTCCATCCGTCCTGTGTTCGTTCGATAAAGGCTTTGTGCAGAATGACCTGCGTGGGAATAATGGATCCCAGATAGCTGAGGAACGGACCTTCTAATTCCGTGGTTGTTTTTTGGCTCACGGATTGAGCCCAGTGTCGTTTCGTGTCTAACGACATGAGCCGACTTTCCCATTGCGCCTGATCCTGCTGGAGGGCTGTGACCTGGTCGGTCATGGTCTGTATCGCCTTTCGATGTCTGGCCAAATTACCTTCGATGACGCTTGTTGTTCCAACTCCCAAAAGAATGAATGCCGCAAGCATGGTGACGAAAGTTTTGGTGAGAGTATTTCGTAGCGGGGCTTGGAGAACCTGCGTGGGCGTAAAATTGCTGGGAAGGTTGACTGGCAGCATCGCACTGACCCACAGCCAGTAATTCCAGTCCGGCTTGATGGGGAATGGTACAAGGGGAGTGTTCACGTGTGGCTGTATTTCACCGGCCGTCAATTGTTCTTCATCATCCCAAAACCAGATTCGGGGAATCTTTAAATTCGTTTGTTGCGTGATAAACATAATCGTTCGATTGACCTCGGTGCCGACCCGCTCTCCAAGTGGAACCCAGTCTTGAGCGGGGAATAGATGTCGAGTCCAGATCGGGGTCCCATCATCCTTTCCCGCCACAATAAAGATTTTGCCTTCGAGCATGGTTATGAGAATCGAACCTTCTCCCGGTTCGACGGGCAATGTGTTGAGTTGGCTCTCAGACAGGGCAGAAAGGGGAACCAACTGACGAAGAGATAACCCCAACTCTTGAGTGATGTGGACGATCTTATCGATATAGTCTTTTGGCCATATATCAAGGTGAATATATAATTTTCCCCGGGCTTCCAGACCAATCCGATATCGCCAAGCCGCCGGTCCTTCCCAAGGTTTTTCTTGTTGAACCTTTCGTTCCAGAAGGGGAAGGAGGTCGGTGAGGTGCATAGGAGGGGTTTGAATGGTCCGCGTGGCAAGTCGCGGATGGTCAACGAGCATGGCGAGGTGCGTGCCGGGAAATTGAGTGTGATGTATCGCCTCCTCCAATGCGTCGTGAAGGGTGTCTAGGGATACGAGCCGGCCCGGTCGTTCCCAACTCTGTCCAATCGTATTTTTCACGATCGATAAGGCTTTCATTCGCCCATTTGAAAGGCTCACGCTTAAAATCGTCTGTTTTTTCCTCAGCAGAGTCTTTTGGAGGTTCGGTGGGATCTCCAGAATGGGTGTCTGAACCTCTGAATACGATGTGGGTTGTTGAAGAGTGTCGATCATGGTTTCAGGGGCTATAGCAACCGCTACTGTTGATTCGCCATTTGGATCCTGCCGCGCAATCGGGGTCGAAATGAAATCCGGATTCGGTGGTCAGGATAAATTGTGTTTCTGGAACGCTAAAGGTATTCGCTTCGTCCAAACTAATCGTGGTTCCAGGGAGGTGATAGCGAAGGTGCGGCACAAGTGTGCCGCCACCGGACGAGGTAGGAATGCCATCGACCGCGTAACTGCCTCCGGCGCCATTCGCGGAAAGGCTGAGGAGATGAAACAAATGGCCAATGTGTCCGCGGTGAATTTTGAGATCCGGCGTTCCGGTTTCATCGGTGCTCCACCAGGTCTCAAAGTTGGCATCCGTGGTAATGGAGGGATTCACATTTTGTGCGAGATGGGTAATGACCATAAACCGTGCATCCGCCAAGGCCGTTGTTGAGAGACCTGTGGAGTTGGTGAATCCACTAATGTTGGGTTGCACGAAAAAATAGCGGAGGAATCCATTGGGATTCGTGGTGAGTTGGCCTAAAGCCATTGCGACATAATCCGGACTCAGTGCCGTGAGTGTTGCCGGAAAGGAGTGGGTTTGCCGTATGTAGAGTTCAATGCCTCCGGCAATTGTCGCCAATTGTCCATCCTCCGAATCCCGCCTCACGCCAGCCAATTGATTAATCACATTTGGGGCGATGAAGCTGGCAAGAATGGCCATAATCGCCAGGACGCCAATCATTTCCACAAGCGTAAATCCGCCTGTGGATAGGCATCGTGAGGCGTCAAATAATGCGGAAATCTTCCGGCCTCTTCTTCCAACTGTGTTCGGTTTGTACCATTGAGTGGACGGGAGGGTTTTGCCGGGACCCCAGCCTGTCCGGAATGAGATCGGGGCGGCATGGAGCTTCATTGGCTGAGTAGGAAAGTCATTGCGTCTTGTCATGAGTCCGGTTTTGTCTTGTTCCTTCTCAGAGAGGTGTTTCGCCTTGGGGGGCGTGTGAGCACTCTTCCCTCCATCGGGCAAATCCCGCCTGGTAGTCCACCAACCCTTCTTTCGGTGTTTGAAAAGCCAATCTTAATTTTCTTAAATTTTTCAAGTGGTCAGGGTAGGTTTGCAAGAATCTCAGGGGCAGGAAGATAAGGCGGAAGGCAAAGTATGTAGGTGGAAAGTCAGCCTTTTTTTTACCGGTCTTGGAGGGGGAAGGTCTCGACGAAGTTTCGGCTTAGCACGGGGGAGACAGAGGATTCCATCGTTTGTTGGCGACGCACAAGGGATCAAACCAATAGCCGGTATTAGTGGTGAGGGCGAACACCATGTCCGGGGTAGTGTAGGTACTGTCCTCGTCCAACCCGATCTCAGTGCCCATAAGATGAAAGTTGCTATGGGTTGGAAGAAGTGCGCCGTTGGAATGGGTTGGTAGGTGGTCAATGGAAAAACTTCCTCCATTTCCTTTGGGGATTAGACTCACTGTATAAAAAAGATGGCTGACCGTTCCACGATGAATTGTGAGGAGCGGAGTCGTGCTTTCATTCATGTTCCACCAGGTTTCAAAGGAGGCGGGTGTGGTGATGGCCGGGGACGCATCTTGTGAGAGGTTGGATATGAGAAGGAAGCGGGCATTGACCAGTTCACCACCAGTCAGTCCCGTCGAGTTTTGAAATCCGGCTATCGAGGGATGCACCGAATAATAGCGTGGGTATCCTCGTGCGTTTCGCGTTATTCGGGCTGGGGACAATGGCACATAGTCCGGGGAGAGGATGGGTAACGAAAGTGGAAACGCATTGTTCTGTCGAAGATATGCGATAACACCATTTGCGATTAACTGAAGGTCACGGGTCTCACGGTCTTCACTCTTGTGATCCCATACTCTGACCATGGAGGGCGACACAACAGTTAACCCTACAGATATAATCGCCAACAGGCCGATGAAGACCATGAGGATCATTCCGGCTTCCGGGTCGGAGGCAACCTGTTGTCGGGGTGAGGAAAGAAAGGAGACGCCAGGGGAGTCCATGAGGTCTGTCAGTGGATGCCACTCATTAAACTCATCATTGGCATAAAGAGAGATAGCGCGACGATCCCCACGATCCCGATTAATCCCAAAGTGATCAGGGGTTCGAGGATGCCAAAGACTTTTTTGATTCTGCGCGGAATTTCCCGATTATAATAGTTTGCCACGTTCATCAGTGTGTTGGGTAATGTCCCGGTGGCTTCCCCGACCGAGATCATTTGAATCACCATTGGCGGAAAGACCGGATGACGGCTTAATGATTCATTGATGGTGGAGCCTTCGGCCACGGCGCGTTGCGTGTCCTGTAGCGCCCGTTCCATCACGGAATTGCCAACCAGGCCCTGGCACAGTTGCAGGCTTTGGAGAACTGGGATGCCGGCTCGATATAAGACGGCAAAGTTTTGAACAAATTTTGATATCGTGAGCATCCGGATGAGTTCGCCCAGCACCGGGAGTTGTAAGATCATGCGGTCCCGCCAGTGAACAAATCCTGGAAGATATTTTCGGCCCAGGACCCACACCATTGGGCCGAACAGGAGGAACGAACTCCAGAGCCACCAGCTTCCGACGAAGAGTTCACTGAGGGTGATAATGATAATGGTGATAGTCGGGAGGGGCACATGCAGGCCTTCCAAGATAGGGACAAACCGTGGAATGACGAAGGTAAAGAGCAACACCAGTAATCCGGTTACGGCTATTATGACGATGCTCGGATAAATGGTGGCTTGACGCACATCTCCACGGATCTGATCGAGCCAGTCCAGATATCGCTCCAACTCTTTGAAGGTATCGGTCAAGGTGCCACTGTCTTCTCCGGCGTGGACCAGGTTGGTGATTTGCGGAGGGAAAATCCTGGGGTGTTGCTTCATGGCATCGTGTAAGGTGTTCCCGGCTTCGACCTGTTGAAAGATCGTCTGTAAGGTCGCACGCAAATGAAGGTTGGGTGTCTCGATTGACAAACTTTTTAAGGCCTGGGTGAGGGGAATGCCGGCTTCAAGGAGGGTAAACATGTGTGTGGAGAATTCCATAAGATCGCGGGTTTTGACTCTCCCTTTTTTTTGAGTGGTTCGTGCGAGGGACTTCGGTTTGGATTCCAATGTGCGCACGAGCCAAAGTCCCATGTCCTGGAGCTGGCGTTCCAGGTGGAAAAGATCCGGTGCCGTCATCTCTCCCTCAATCGGTTTTCCCTGGGCGTCGATGGCCCGGTACTGAAAATTAGCCACCGGTGACCCTCAACACTTCTTCGAGGGTGGTGATTCCCTGAAGGGCTTTCATGAGTCCGTCATCAAATATTGTTGGCATTTGATCCCGCCGGATGATTGCCCGAATACCTGCCATATCCGGTCCGTGCACGATAGGCCCATGTAGCTCCTCTGAAATCTGGATAATTTCGTAAATACCTGCTCGGCCTTTATAGCCTGTCTGGCCACATGCATGGCATCCTCTTCCCGTCCAGAGACTAAGGGGAACTCCTTCCGGCAATTCAACTCGAAGATCAGCAAGGACGGTCGAGGCATCTGTCCGTTCAACCTTGCATTCCTGACAAATACACCGAACGAGTCGTTGTCCAATAATAGCGGTCAAGGCGGAGGCGAGGAGAAAGGCTTCTACTCCCATGTCGATGAGACGAGGAATGGCTCCAAGCGCATCGTTGGTGTGAAGTGTGGAAAAAACCAAATGCCCGGTTAAGGCGGCGCGCATGGCCAGATCGGCCGTCTCTTGGTCACGGATTTCACCAACAAGAATGACGTCAGGATCCTGCCGAAGTAGGGCACGGAGCCCGGCGGCAAAGGTCATGCCGATATCTGGATTGACCTGCGTTTGGCGAATCAACGGCATCTGATATTCGATCGGATCCTCCAGCGTAAACACACTTTTTTCTTTTGAATCGACATGGCGGAGAGCCGTATATAATGTCGTAGTCTTTCCACTCCCTGTGGGACCGGTCACGAGGATAATGCCATGGGGACGTTGGATCAGGGATTGAAGGCGCGATTGGTCGTTGGGTGTAAATCCTAACGCCAGGAATTCTAACTTCAATGCCCCTTTATCCAGGATTCGGAGGACAATGCTTTCTCCGAAATTCGTTGGAAGGGTTGACACGCGAAGATCAATCCGGCGCGTGCCTAGGGTAAACGGGATACGGCCGTCCTGAGGAGTTCGTTTTTCCGTCAGATCGAGATTGGCCATGAGTTTATATCGAGCGGTAATGGGCGCTTGAAGGGGTTTCGGAATGAGAATTTCTTGTGTGAGGATGCCATCAATGCGCATCCGAACCCGTAAATAGTACTCATCCGGTTCGACATGGATATCGGTCACCCGAGATTGAATTGCGGCGGTAATGAGTTGATTGCACAGGCGAATCATCGGCGCTACCCGACTTCCGTCTTCTCCGAGATCGGAGATGCCTTTGGCCATTAATTCATCAAGTAGTTGCTTGATGGACTCCCGGTGCGCATAGTGCCGCTCAATCGCTTCGATCAGTTCTTGGGCAGGGGCGGTATGGGTGTGCACATTGAGTCCAATGCGACTTTCAATAGTATCCACTGCGACAATATTTAAAGGATCCGCCATAGCGAGGCTCAACACATTACCCTGTTTACCAAGAGGGAGGACCTGAAACTGTGTGGCGATGTCGTAGGGGACGAGATTTAAAATTTCCGGTGGGATGAAGATGGTAGAGAGGTCGACTAAGCCGGTTTGGGTGCCCTCGGCCAAATAATGGGCCAGGACTTTTTCGGTGATGAACCCCAGGCCAATGAGTGTTTGGCCCAGCATCACGCCTTTTCTCCTTGTCTCCCGGACCGCCAGGTCCAATTGCTCTTGAGTGATCCAGCCGTCTTGAAGGAGAGACGTTCCGAGGAGAGGCCTTGCGGCTTTGGTTGATGTGGGTGTGGTTGGCATGGGCCAGGGCCGCTAGGAGAAGTTTATGGGCGCCAGGAAATGAGTGCAGTCCTGTGAGGGCCACATTGGAGAGAGGAGCCCAGCCATTGTCGGGATTTCCTCACTTTTCCACCAATGAACAAGAATGTGAATTATTGATGTGTGAGATAAATATAGAGGCGATCATTGCCCGGGTTGTATTTCACTCGTCCGCGTAATTGGCGTTCGGCTAAGCTTGATCCGATACCGGCATCGATGACTCCATCGATTTCATTGAATTCGGTATCGGAAACTTCGTCGACTCTCAGATAGGCCACTCGGGCTCCAGTGGGGAGATCGCTGTTTCCATCATTACCCTTCAGATCCCATCCTACATTCGTTCCGGTTGTCGCTGTCCCGAGTGCGACTGCTGTTTGCGCTGGCATAAACATGGTTGTGCCCAGTCCCGGAGGCGTATTGGTATTGAATTTTTCCAGATAGGGCCCTCGGAATCGGCTCCATTGATTGGTTCCGGTATTCAACGGATCTGAGGCGTCGAGCGTTAAACGCGCTCCAAGAGAGGTGACGGTGGCGCTGTCTCCTCCGGTCTCTTGGGCTGGGGTTCCAGCGGCATTGAGAGGCCAGATGGTTCCGATATCCCCATAATACTTTGCGACGGCGGTCTCGTATGTCCTCACGGCTGCAGCCAGTGAACTCGCTTTAGACGACGCAATTAGGGTGAAAATCTTTGGTAATAACAAGGCAATCAGAATGGCGATGATGGCCAATACCCCGATCATTTCCACCAAGGTAAACCCCTGGGAATAATGAAGTGGCCGAAAAAGTTTTCTTGACATATGTCAGGTCTCCTTACCGAAGTGTACTTTCTTTGGCCGTGTTTCAGGCTGAATATGGAAAATGGAATGGATTATACATCCATATAAAAATACCATCGGTGTATGGGATGGCCTTCTTAAGCCCAACCGATTCCACGAGATTAGGATTGGGGCCGTGAGCGGCTTTGCAGGTCGAGGAGGGCGATGCTGGCAAATGGATCCCCGAGTTGGGACGCTTGATGGAAAAGTCGGTGGGCGGCCTTGGGATCTGAGGGTCCGATGTGGCCATCCGCATAGAGATATCCCAGATGAACGAGTGCGGAAGAGAGATGAGGGTTGAGTTCAAGAGCGTGTTGAATGGAGTCTTTGGCATCTTCAATAAAACCCAGACTTTTAAGTGCGATGGCCATGCCGACATACGCTTCGGCTGAATTGGGACGGGTTCTGAGAGATTCTTGATAAGCAAGTATCGCGTCGTTTGGGCGTCCGCTTAGTAATGACCGCCATCCCAAATTCGTCTGGTTTTGTGGGCCATCGTTGTGAAGCAGGATTGCGATGTGTCTGGGTTTCTTTGATGGAGTGGAAGGGGATCGCTGAGGTCCTGCGGGATTGAGTTCGGTGTCGGGCTGGTGAAGGGGATTGGTAGGTAGAGTCGAGTGGTTAATTTTTGGAGTGATATTGCTATCGAGATCAGGCTGAGAGTGAGGAGAGATATAGTTGTTAATCTTTTCCAGTTGGCGGGTGAAGGGCGGAAGGTCAGATTCATCTCCATGACTCAAGTCTTGGGAGCCTGGTAGGGTCAAATGACTTCCCAGGGCGGAAGACCACGTCAATATTCCTAGACCGATGATAATACTGTGAATGAACGTGACCGAGAAGGCCCTTGGCGCCCTTGATGTTCCTTTGGCTTCTGTTCTCGGTATTGAGATGGTACGTCTCATAATTGCTCATTGCCTCAGTGGTTCCAGATTGAACGTATCGGACAATAGGCAACATGCTTAAGGGATTACGCGTGAAGAGTTGAACGAATTGCCAAAAACATCGCAGAATAACCTAGTAACGGCCATGCCCCAGATTGCATGTGTCTAAAAGAAGATCGGAGGCCTTAGCGATGAATGATAGCCCTGCGACGATTCAACCCCTGAGGCAGGCAAAAGAAACAATGTCCTAAGGCATTACTGTAATGAATAGTGTGGGGTGTGTATGTGAAGTTGCGTGATCGAACAGGGGATAGGTCGGGGCTTGATGGAAGACGGTTCCGACGTAGGTAAGATCCGAGACAAAGTAACAAGGCCCACCATTAATTGAGGTGGGCCTTGCAGGACCGGGGCCCTTTTGGCTCAATTTTTATTTGGCTTGATCGGGAAAGGCTGCCTTTAAAAGTGGCTGCAATTCCCCTTTTTCTTCCATCGGACCCAAGACATCCGTATCACCATAAAACTGGCCATTAATGAAGACTTTTGGCAAAGTCGGCCAGTTGGTCATTTTTGAAAGAGCCTCACGTTTTTCAGGGTTTGGCAACGCGTTGATCAATTCATAGGGGTAGCCGAATTTATTAAAAAACTCCATGGTCTCCACCGTAAATCCGCACTGAGGGGCAGTCTTCGTGCCCTTCCCGTAAATGAGAATTTTGTGTTGGGCGATTTCTTTGTTAATTTCGTCTTCAATGGGCGTACTCATTGGCTTATCCTCCTTGGGCTTCATTGCGGGTTTTGGCCTGAATTTCTAGGGCATGAATGCGTCCGTCCTTCATGGGCGCGTCGAGGGCTTGGTAAATCATTCGATGACGGTCCAACAAATTCTTTCCTTCAAAGGCATTGGAAATGACTTTGACAGTAAAATGGTCCATGGTACCTGTTCGATCAAGTACCGAGACTTCGGCATCGCCTAAGGCTTGCTGAAGTTGAGTGCTCAGTTCTTCAAATGTCATCATAGAAAAAGTTCAATCCTGGTAAAAATGAGGGAATGTTCAGACCCCACTATACCGGAGAGAGAATTTTCTACGCAATGCGGGTCTGGAATCTTTTCAGAATGAATGGTTCCTTGGGGGGTCAGATTTTTTGCCTTGTTCATTCCGGGCTGCGAAAGTTCGAAATCCGAGTTGGGGTAAGGAGTGAATCGTCAGGGAGAAAAATGTAGGAAGAAGAATAGATGAGAAGCGGGAGGAGGGAGTTCTCGTTTTGGCTCCTGTCTCCTAACTTTTTGCTTCATTTTTTTATTATTAAAGCGGGGAAGGATAGAGGCTTGATTGCAGAAAGGCTTCGAGACCCTTCAACACTTGAATGGGGATTTCATGGCCTCCGCGGAATTCTACCCAACTGACAGGTAACCCGGCTGCTTGGATATGTTCACGAAGTTGCTCCGCCATGGAAAACGATAAAATGGGATCGTCAGTGCCATGGCTTTGAAATACCGGAAGACCTTGGCGCTTGGGCAGGCGGGTGAGCCATTCTTGCTTGGCAATGAGTGTACCGGATAGCAGTGCCAAGCCTGACAAAGGTAAATCGGTATGAAGGGCCAGGTCGGTCGCCAGCATGGCTCCTTGGGAAAACCCTCCAAGGATCAGCGATGGAGGTGGTACGGACAAGATTTCTTCGGCAAGAGAGAGGACGTCCTGCATTTGGGTGCGGGCCGGGGGCAAGCCACGAGGAATTTCTTGTGACAACGCATCCCACTGCCCTTGGGCCCTGGCCTGTGTGAGGCGTTCCATGTCCAGCATCCACCACGCTCGAGCGTCCCCAAAGCCCATACCCAGTTGGAGGGGAGCAGCAGGAAAAAGAAAACGGACTTCATCCGGGACATTGAGATAGCGCCATAACGCGACCAGATCATCCCCTGGTGCTCCGAATCCATGCAAGAGTACTACAAGTGGTCCTTCGCCACTTCCTTGGCGATCCACACCACCTGTAATACACACATCTAAACCGGCCCAATGTTCGTGTCGCATACAGTCAGAACTCGAATAAAAAAGAAGGGAAAATGGGGAATCTTGGATTGGCTATGAAATTGGTGAATACTGGAGTCTGATATTGGAAGGCGAACTTTTAAAGCTCCTAATGCCCCATTTTCGGGGCGCCGGCATTGGCCCCTTCTGTGATAAGCGGAATCCTCAAGACCTGGTGGCAGTGATTGCAGACGACTTTCAAGGTATTTTCATCGGCATAAACAATGTCTTCTTCTTTTTTCCAAAATAACTTACTGCATTTTGGACATTTTCTGACTAACATCGACATCGGCACCACTCCAGTTGTTTGTCAGTTAATTCTAGTAGACTTAGTGTAATACATCTTGCCACAATCTGCCAACGCATGATCAATTTCTTGGATTCCCACGACATTCAGGCGCAACAGCTTTTGGCATTGTTCTGCCAAACGGATTGGGCTTGTACTCGTTCATTGGATGACACTCAACGAATGCTGGCTCATACGGATGTGGCCATTTCCGCCTGGGATGGTCCCAGACTCGTCGGATTTGGGAGGGTGTTGACGGATTTCATCTATCGGGCTTCGATTTGGGATGTGATTGTGGATCGTGCCTATCAGGATCGGGATATTGGTAAAGGCATTATCCAGCGAATATTAAGGCATCCCAAGCTGGAACGGGTGGAGTTGTTTTGGCTTTGCACCAGGCGCTATCAGGGATTTTACGCCTCTTTGGGATTTTCTGATAAAGAGCAGACCGGTATGGTCTGGGATCGTGGCAAACAGATAGCTTCCCCCACGGAACCATTCAATGGGTAGAGATGAGGTCTGGATGAATTTTGAAGGTGTCCATGGTTATTCTATTGCGGCATCCAGGTCGGTAAAACGGGGTGACCAGTGATTGTTGTGGGATTGATGTCAGGGACGTCGGCGGATGGAGTAGACGCGGCGGTTGTGGATATTCGAGGAACCGGACATCGTCTTAAGAGTACGCTACTCAAACATGTTGGTCGTTCTTATGTTCCCAGGCTTCGTCAACTCATTTTACAAGTTTGTGAGGAGGGGACCGTAGGGCAAATCTGCCACCTCAATGTGGTCCTGGGTGAAGTGTTTGCCAAAACGGCGTTGTTAGCCATCAAGCATTCCGGCATTTCTTCTCAACGAGTGGCGTTGATTGGCTCGCATGGGCAAACGATTCATCATCGGCCCGCCGCGATTTATGAGCCTGGTATTGGTCAGATCCGTTCGACACTGCAAATTGGAGATCCCAATGTGATTGCGGAACGTACTGGAATCACGACTGTGTCGGATTTTCGAGCTAGAGATCTGGCCGTGGGTGGGGAGGGGGCACCATTGACGCCTTATGTCCATGCTCTTCTTTTTGCTCAGAAACGTGCGACACGAACGGTGGTCAATCTCGGAGGGATTGCCAATTTGACTGTACTGCCAGGCGGGGGAAATTTGGCAACGGTTCGGGCGTTTGATACAGGACCCAGCAATATGTTGTTGGATGGATTGGTGGCTATGGAGACAAAGGGGAAAGCCAGATTTGACCGGGGTGGTCGTCTTGCCCTGAAGGGTCAGGTGGATGGGGGCCTGCTTCGTTGGCTACTTGCTCATCCCTATGTGTCTCGACGTCCTCCCAAATCCACGGGGCGTGAGATGTTTGGAGAAGGCTATATTCAGCGAGTATGGGCTCAAGCGCAGCGTCGCCATTTGGCGTTTCCCGACCTCTTAGCGACGAGCTGTCGGTTTATTGCTCAGGTGATTCACGATGCGCAAAAGTGGACGAAGGAGGTCTCTGATGAGTTGGTGGTTGGCGGTGGGGGGGTGCGAAATGCCCGGCTTTGGTCAGAACTGTCCGGTGTGTTCGATCCAATTCCCGTGATGCGAATGGACGAATGTGGGGCATCCAGCCAAGCATTTGAAGCGCAGGCCTTTGCGGTGCTGGCGTATCAAACAATGCATGGTGTCTGTGCCAATCTTCCTAAGGTTACGGGGGCTCGCCATCCGGTTATTTTAGGGAGCGTAACTCCCGGGATTCACGGACTTCCCTAGAATGTTTCTTATTGTTAAGGGATTTTCCCCACTGGCGAAATGACAGACGGATTGATGTCTCAGAACAGCCTCTCATTGATTCTCTTGGCTGGCTTCATCCTCGGAGCCGTGTTTTTGTTGCGATGGATCTGGCGCCGTCCTCTTTCAGCGGGGGCTCTACCACCATTGAATCCTGAATCTGCTGAGAGCGTGGTAACCGCTCGACCCCTTATGTCGCCGGAAGAAGCGACTCTGTACAATCTGATTACCCTAGCGGCCCGGGACCATATGTTGATTTTGGCCAAAATCCCCCTCCTAAGTGTCCTGTCCGTTGTCGATAAAGATGAAGAAGCTCGAAAAGCGGTCATGCGAACGATTCAGCCTGTTCGGTGCGATATCGTTCTTGCGCATCCTGGCACTCTTAAAGCTCTGACGGTGATTACCTTGGACAAGGAGACTCCTAATGCGGCAGAACGCGAGGACCGGGATAGATTTGTGGAGACTCTGTTGAAGGCGGCCGGAATTCAATCGATTATTCTTCAGGTCACACAGACCTATTCGGTGGATCAGCTCACCAGCTTGCTTGGTCTGGCTGAAGAAGAATAAAGCTATGAGCGGGAAGTCATTTTGTGGGGAAGATAATTGAGTTAAATGGCGTCTGCGATTATGTCCTAATGACCGGTAGGATGGCCTGAAAAGCTTTCAGTCCTTCATCAACGATAGTGCCGGCTTCAACTGCCGAATCATCGATTGGAAGAAATCGCGCAATTTTAAAGAACGTGCGATGGTCGAGTGTCGCGGCGATTTCTGATCGTCGACTGCGTGTGATAGGAAGAGTCAGTCCTGGTCCGGATTTCCACTCCCAGAGAGACGGGCTGAGGCATAGACAGAGATCTCGGTCTGCAACCTCTGAGTATCGATTAAACAGGTTGCGTCGATATTGTGTTATCAACGGGCCTTCAATCATGAGAGCGAAGACGATGTGGTGTCCCCACCAGATCAGGGATCTGAAAGCGAATTTGGTCTCACGTGTATACAATCTTGGGAAATCCACATATTGATATGGGAAATCTTCAAGATGCTCGCCTTTGACAAATTGTCTGGCTTGAGAATCGAACCCTTCGGGAGCGAGAAGGGGCTGTAATGCAATTTCAGCCTCAATCTGCTGATGGAGGTCCTCCAGGATCTGTTTGATTTTGACCGAAATCTTGGCTTTCTTCCGGAAAAACTCGCGATCGGCCAATAGGGCCAGTTCAACAGCTGTAAAAGAATGATTGGTCATCTTCCAATCACCTGATTACGGTTCAGGATGAGTGGGACATCAGCTTCTTTTTTGAGGAATGTGCGTAGCATGTGTGACGAATAGGAGTATCTGGATTGATGAAAATTGCAACATACAATGTCAATTCTATTCGAAAACGGATCGGTATTCTTCACAAGTGGTTACAGCAACACAACCCGGATGTCATGTGTCTTCAGGAGACCAAAGTACAAGATCATGAGTTCCCCCTACAAGCGTTTGTCGATTTACCCTATCACATCAATTTTTGTGGGGAGAAATCCTACAATGGGGTCGCCGTTTTCACCCGGACACCACCGGAACTGGTGTCATTCGGTTTAGAAGACGGGGAGCCACAAGAGGATCCCGCACGTCTGGCTCGGGTGGTGATCAATGGCATCACCATTATTAATACGTACATTCCACAGGGATTTTCGATTGATTCCCCGAAATATGCCTATAAATTAGAGTGGTTCCAGAGATTGAGAAGGTATTTTTCGCGTGTGGGCTCAACAGGCCAATTTCTGATTTGGTGTGGAGATATGAATGTCGCCCCTGAGCCGGTTGACGTGCATAGCCCAGAAAAACATCTCAAGCATGTGTGTTTCCATGAAGACGTGCGTCGGGCTTATCAGGAGACGGTATCCTGGGGATTCGTGGATGTGTTTCGACATCATTTTCCGCATCACCAGCAATTTACGTTTTGGGACTATCGACGACCAGGAGCCCTGGAAGCGAATCGTGGATGGCGGATTGACCATATTCTGGTCACTCCTCCACTCCTTCCACATTCCCATACAGTGAAGGTGGATGTTCAGCCTCGTCGAGAAGAGAGTCCATCTGACCATACGGTTTTATGGGCGGAATTTTCACTGTAAGGAAAAAGGTCGGTTCCTGTTGAGAACCGACCCTGGTAAATGAGGCCTAATCCTACTGCGTGGAGAAGATGTTCTAAATAGGTCTTGTCTTGTGGCTAAAAACCCAAGGGCAGAAGTAATCATTCACCCGAATGGTTATCCGATCAACGACCCTATTTTGATTTTTTGTGCCGAGGCTTTGGATTTTCATTGATATTTTCAAGAGGAATAAAGACCGCACATGCCACCACGGTGGTCCAGAGGTTCGGTTTCCCGATAGCAGATTGGGTAATGTTCTGCGTTCGAACGATATCCCTTCCCATTTTAAACACCTGCTCCCGTTCCTTCCAGGCGACATTTGGATCGAATTTAATGCCAAGAGTGGTCGCGAGCATTTGGGCTGCGAGGTCCTCGGTGTATTCTCCCGCTTCTTCGTCCGTTTCGCCATAGGCATGGTGTTCCGACAAATAGCCATAATTAACTTTCCGGCCAGAGGGAATGGCCAAGCCGATTGAGGCTGAAATCAGGCGATTCCGTTCATTCGTTTCGGATCTGGCCATGACGCAAAAGGTAATTTCGCCTGGATTGAGTAACTGTTCACCACGTTTTCTCGGGATGATTTTGCAATCTGGAGGAAAAATGGATGAAACGGTCACCAGGTTGCAATACGCAATGCCTGCGCTCCGGAGGGCTTCTTCGAAAGAGGTCAGTTTTTCCTTGTGGACACCCACACCTCTGGTGAGAAACATTTGCGTTGGGACCATTGCGACTCCTTCGTCAATCAGTTAGTTGTAGATTGGAATAGGCAGGAAATGGCCGGGTGGTCGTCGAATCTGATTCACACCCTCGCTCTCCAACCTCTTTGCGGAAACGATAAATGGGAAAGCCTGGACGATTTGGACGGCCACGGGAAAGGACAACCTTGCCGCGTACCCGCATATTTTTACCAAGAGTGGTTGGCAAGGTGCAAGATCGTGAAGAGTGAACGTTCAAGAAAAACAGAGAAGGACTCAAGAAGATCTTTTGACCAGCAACAATTTAGGCTCGGTCAGTTCCTGAATAGCGTACCGTACCCCTTCTCGCCCTAATCCTGACTGTTTGATTCCTCCATAAGGCATGTGATCGGCCCGAAAAGTCGGAATTTCATTCACCAGGAGCGCGCCGACTTCTAACCGTGAGTATGCCTTATACATGGTGTCAATGTTGCTGGTGAAAATTCCTGTTTGGAGTCCGAAATCAGAATCATTGTGGAGGGCAAACGCTTCTTCAAGGTCTGCATAGGGTGTGACGGTCACCACCGGTCCGAAAATTTCTTCACAACAGACCTTCATATTGTTGTTGACGTGAGTCAGGACTGCAGGTTCAATGAATGAATCCTTTCGTGTCCCGCCGGTCATGACTGTTGCCCCATGCGAAACGGCTTCCTGGATCCATGTCTCGACTCGGCGGGCGGCTTGTTCGTTAATGAGGGGGCCAACGACGATGTTCTCGAGCGAGGGATCGCCAATGGGCAATAGTCGAACGCGGTCGACAAAGGCCTTGAGGAAGTCGTCGTACCGCGATTCATGGACGAAGATTCGTTGCACAGAGATACAGGTTTGTCCGGCATAACCGTACCCTCCCGCTACGCAACGGTCTATGGCCACATCAAAATTGGCATCCGGTTCTATGATCACCCCGGCATTGCCTCCGAGTTCCAGCAGAACCCGTTTGTATCCGGCCTTTCCTTTCAGCATCCATCCAATCGTCATAGAGCCGGTAAAGCTCAAGGCTTGAAAGTTGGGATGGATCACCATCTGTTCCGCCAAGGTATTGGAACAGGGGATGATCGTCAGCATTTCTGGAGGCAGTTCCGTTGTCAAAAAAACTTCACCCAACATGAGCGAAGTTAACGGGGTTTGCGGGGCTGGTTTCAATACCATCGGGTTTCCCGCCGCAAGGCAAGGAGCCACTTTGTGGGCTACCAGATTGAGTGGGAAATTAAATGGGGTAATTCCAAGAACCGTTCCGATCGGGAAGCGTGCGACAGATCCTGAGTATGCCTCCCCTCCTGGGGTGAGATCCATCGGAAGGATTTCTCCAGGGATGCGAGTGCTTTCCTCTGCGGCCAAGCGAAAGGTCTGAATGGCCCGATCGACTTCACGGCGTGCGTCAGTAATTGGTTTGCCGGCCTCCTGACAAATTGTGGACGCAAATTTTTCCCGTCTAGTAGATAGGCCAGTCGCGATGTGCAGGAGCGCCTTTGCTCTGATATGTGCCGGTATCCTGGCACATTCGGACGAGACCCGTTTGGCAGAGTTGGTGACTTGGGAGATATGCTCAGGCTCGGCCTGGCAGACCATGGCCAACACCTCATTGGAATAGGGGTTGCGTACCGGCTCGGCAGAGGAGGTCTGCACCCATTGGCCGCCTATAAGAATTGGCTTTGCCGTGGCCACAGTCATGAAAAGGTGAGAACCTCGTGAAATAGAGGTGGTTAGTTTGATGAAGCTGGCTGGTCAGAACCGGAATTGGACGAGGAAGGCAAATGTTCGGCTTTCTGAATGAGATTTTCCGTCCCCCATTCCCTGATTGCGTCCAAACTAAACGGTTCAAATGCGGCAATGGCTCCGCAACTCGGACACCCGTCGACCGGCATCTTGGCTTTGAATACTTCATCAAAACAGGTTAAGCACACAAATAAATCCGGTTCACCTTGTGCGCATTCAACAGGCCAGAAAGATTGGGATTCAGTCATGACAGCAAACCCGTCCTGTGAGTTAAAACATGAATATCAATACTACCTGTGCAAATGTACACCTAATGCCGGTGTCAGATCAATGAGGAATTGCGTAGAGAGCGAAGGAATGAAGGATTTATGCCCCTTCGATGTGAGTAGAGGACGGTACTGGAAAAAAGATCGAAGAGGTTCAGGCGCCATGAAGCTTGAGCAATTTATCAATTTCTTCTTTGAACGTTTCGTAGGGAAAAGCGCCGGGAATCAAAATGAGATGGGGATCTTCTGGAAGGGTTGTAGGAAAGAGGACGAATGCCGGCGTGCCACGAATTCCCAAGGATCCCGCATCCTGTAAATCTTTCTCAATATCTTTCATGTAGCGATGGGAGGCCAAGCATTCCGAAAATTGCTCACCGTGGAGGTTGAGTTCCTTGGCATATTGTTTGAGATTATCCGGAGCCAACTGGCCTTCACTGTTAAAGAGACGATCATGCATGGGCCAATAGGCATTTTGCTCTCCTGCGCATCGGGCAGCATCGGCTGCTCGAAGAGGGCTACCCATGCCTCGAGGAAAATCCCGATAGACAAATCGCACTTTTCCGGTCTCAATGTACTCTGAAAGCAATTTTGGAAAGGTCTCATGAAAAAACTTTTCGCAAAAGCCACAGGTGAAATCCGAGTACTCCAGCAGGGTGATAGGAGCCTTGGGATCTCCTCGCACCACATCATCATCCTGGATCAAAAAATCCGGAGTTTTCGCATGAGTCGTGGGACTTATGCCCAAGGTGCCGAGCAGGATAGTGAGCAATAAGATCGATTTGAGGGATTGGGCAATATTCATCATCACTCCATTACCATTATTGTGGCATTCCTGGTGGACCTTGTCGAGGGAAGAAGTGGGTCGTTGGCCAGGTGTTGAATTTACCGGCGACGGGCTCGTTCCAAGAGTCCCATCATCAGAAGAGGCCAGACCACTGTGGCATCACTTAAAACCTCAGCAAACATCCCCCCCTCTTTTCGAGGCACAAATTTTCCCCATGATACACCCTCCTCGTACGTGCATCCGCTGAGGCCACCCCAGTAGTCGGGCTCCGGACAGATGCGAACACCGTATTGATACCGCGGAGGAGTTAATTGTGTACCCATCCGGAGATTGAGAATATCGATATAGGGGGGCGTTTGTTGCGCCCAATTGCGGGGAACGCCGCCACCGATGGTGAAAATCCCCAACCGTTTGGCAGAGAGCAGTTTTTCCGTATAACTATTGAGATCCAAGAACGGATTAAACGCCGGACGAGATTGCTGCAAGATCTGCCAGGTTTCCTGATCGGAGAGATCGGGGGATTGGGGTGTGCCTTGAGATTGTCGTCTCTCTTTCATGGCCCAAATGGAGACATCCAGCCCCATTTCCGAATCGGTAAATGCAGGAATATAGACCGGGACACCTTGCTCATAGGCACTTTTCAAAATCCCTGGTCCTTCGTAGTGGTCGTGGAGAGTTTTCCCGATTTCGCGAGTCAGAATTTCCGAGGAAATGGGTGTGTCAGGAGTCATGCGTTTTAAGGTTTGGCTGACGACCCGTTCGACGTGGTTGAGATTTGATTCCATCTCAAGCGTGTCGTAGACGCGGTTATAGCCCTTTTCATAAAGCTCGGTATCCGTCATGGATGGGTGATATTTATAGTGTGTTTTGCCTACGGCTTCACTCAAGCCATGAGCAATCAATGCTCCAGTGGATACGACGGCCTGCACCATATTTCGGTCGATCATGCTGCAGATAATCTTTCCCATTTTCGCAATGGTCATGGCCCCGGACAAGGTCAAGATCACCGTACAGTCTGGATCCTCGACCATTTTGTTCAAAATCTCAAAGGCATCACCCAGACGACGCCCACCAAAGGCCGTTTTTTTCATGGCCGACAGAAGGTCTGAAAAAGATTCAATCGTTTCCGGATCCAGAGCCTCCAGGGCTTCCAGACCGTCGCTTTCGCCATCGTGAAAAGTTCTCGTAGTCATCACAGATCCTTACGGCATAGATGAAAGACAATAACCAGACGGGAGTACGAGGAGTCTGATTCTAACGGGAGCGGGTGCAAACAATTAGGCAGGGGCGAACATCAGCTCCTAATGGCGATTGGTGATCCCAACGGGATTTGAACCCGTGTCTGCACCTTGAGAGGGTGCCGTCCTAGACCAGCCTAGACGATGGGACCAGTCTGTGTCTGTTTATTAATTGAAATTCGTACTCTCTGCCCTTACCAGGCATGTCAGAAATGTACCATTAGGGACTTATGGCATGCAACGAAAAAAGGGCAGATCACAGGGATCACAGACGTTCAATCACCTGTGTTGACAAGGGAGGAAAGGCGCAACAACAAAAATATGCCATTTGAATCAAATATCAGATGACGGGGAGTGCGGGGTATGGATAGTTAACAGGCCCCGCATGAAGGGGTGGAGTCCGCAATGGTAAGGGTACTGCCCGGGGGCTAACCGGGTTAAGACAAATTGATGATCCGGACGAATGACTCCTGAGTCAAATGAGCATTGCGAACGGGACTGACAGTCGTCTGCGACGATGGAATGCGCTTCACCAGTTTGATTTTTCCATGTGAGGGCCATATCAAAACGGGTCATCAGATGGTTGGGAGAAAAAAATGGTGGTTCTGCTTGAATGGCAATCTGTGGAGAAGAGGCCCATAGAATCGGTTGGGTAGAAACTGGAGATAGCAGAAGGACCACGAAGCAGAGCAGTTGGCTCATTTGAAGGAATGTTTTGACTGAACAAAGTGGTATCATGGTTGTTCGGCCATCAGGTCGTCATATCTGGCGAAGAGGAGAGGCACCGGCCCTGTCGCTACGGTTTGATAGTCAGGAAAATGGCGCCTTTTCCTCGCTGCAAGAGCACTAGGACGGAGGTTCCAGCTTCCAGTCGCTTCACAAGCTGTTCGAAATCCCTTACGGATCCAATAGGGGAGCGATTCAGTTCCAGTATCACATCACCCGGTTGAACACCGGCGCGTTCAGCCGGAGAGTTCGGGGTGATTTTGGTCACGACCACACCCTGGCCATCGCGTGTTTGTCCAGGCTGGACGGGCTCCACTGAAAGTCCGGAGAGGGCGTGGTTGCCTAAGACTGAGCTGGGAGCCATTTCCGTCAATGCAGCAGTATCTTTAGGCATTTCGGTGATGGAAACTGAGAGATTCACAATTTTGCCGCTTCGCCATACCCCCAGAGGAATCGAACTGTCCGGTGTCGTTTCGGCCACAAGCGTGCGCAAATGGTTCGGATCCTTCACGGGGACACCATTGTAGGTGCGGATGATATCGCCACGTTTTAATCCGGCTTGTCCCGCCGGGCTTTCGCTAAATACATCTCCCACCAACGCGCCCTGGGTATCAGGCGCATCGAATTGGGTCGCGAGGTCCTGCGATAATTCCTGAATCGACACGCCCAGCCACCCACGGATGACTTTCCCATGCCCGATCAGGCTTTGCATTACACTTTTTACCATTTGGCTGGGGATGGCAAAGCCAATGCCCATGTAGCCGCCCGTTCTGGAGAAAATGGCGGTATTTATGCCGATGAGTTGGCCTTGCAGATTGACGAGAGCACCTCCGGAATTGCCAGGATTAATGGCGGCATCAGTTTGAATGAAATTTTCATAATCGACAATGCCGACATTGGCCCGGCCCACGGCGCTAATAATCCCCATCGTGACCGTTTGATTCAACCCAAAGGGATTGCCGACCGCCAATACCAATTCTCCAACTTCCAGTGCCACAGAGTTTCCCCAGGGTAAGGTGGATAATCCGGTGGCTTCAATCTTAATCACCGCTAAATCGGTTTTGGGATCCGTGCCAATAAGTGTTGCCGGAAGTTTTCGTTTATCTCCCAAGAGGACCATCAAGTCGTCGGCCTGTTCCACGACGTGATTATTGGTAACGATGTATCCGTCATCGCTGACAATCACTCCGGAGCCTAAGCCTTGCTCCTGTCGTTCGCGTGGTTGTTTAAACCGCTGCTCAAATTCCTCTCCAAAAAACCTCCTGAAAAATGGATCTTCAAGCAGGGGATTCGGCCCGGGAGATTGGACTGTGCGTTTGGTCGCGGAGATATTCACGACCGAGGCCATCGCCTCCTTGGCGATTTTGACAAAGGTTTCATTGGAGGCCAGAAGAGGGGTTGAGACCTTAACCACGGGAGGCGAATCAGGTGTATGGACGACCGGTACGGGCAAGTCGGTTTCACTTGGGGCTGCGGTTATGGATGGAGGAGGCTCAAGAGGGGATGAGGATGGTGCCTGGGAGCATTGAATGTGGGTGACTCCAAGGAGGCCCACCGTGATCGCGACCATCCAAAAATGGTGTCTGTTTCTCACAGGGGATGTTCTCACCGGATATCGTCCTCTCATGCAGGATACCTTTTCCCTATGTCGGTTAGGAGAGTCATTCATAAGCAGACCGCTGATTTCATGAACTTATCCATGCTCCGAATTTTATCAAGTTTGCATGCAAGGGCGGCGGCATTCAACGGCGAACAATCTTCTGCTAATTCTACCAAAAAAGACGCCTGACTCAAGATGCACGGGTGAGCACAGGACCATCATTCGTGCCGGTAATCAATAAGGATGTCATCATCAGGAAGAGCCCGCATTCAACCACGCCCGGAATTTGACTGATGGACGAATCGAGGGCGGAGGGGTCGGTAATTTCAGGAATATGGAGATCCGCCACATAATTTCCATTGTCTGTGAGAAAAGGCTGGCCGGCTCTGTATCGTAAAGGTGAAGCCCATCCCAGATTCTCAAGATGCCGTTGTGTCGTTCGCCAACCAAATGACACGATTTCAACGGGTAAGGGAAATGGAAGCCCAAGGCGGGCCACCTGCTTGGCCTGATCCACAATAACAATAAACTGCCGAGCGGCATTCGCCACAATTTTTTCCCGCAATAAGGCCCCGCCGCCTCCTTTTATCAGATTCAGGAGGGGGTCGACCTGATCGGCGCCATCCACCGCTACATCTATGTCCCAGGGCTCCTCGTTGTTCAGCAAAGGAATGCCCAATTGTCTGGCATAGACCGCCGTGGCTTGTGAAGTCGGCACGCCACGGACCCGTAATCCTTGTTGTACGCGGTGGCCTAAGGCCGTCAAAAAATGATGGACTGTGGAACCAGTACCGAGTCCCAAAATCTGGCCATCTTGTATGAAATCAAGGGCCTTTTGGGCGGCTTGTGCTTTTTGCTGATCGGGTGTCAATGGCGTCGATGGGGATGGCATAAAAGGGTCTCACGCACGGGAATTATTCAATGACAAGCGGCCGGAAGTATGTGTTGTCATCGAAACTAACGACCATTCTGTTTCGAAGCCTGGTGGTTCGTGAGTCTTATCAGAGAAAACGGGATGAACGAGGGTGGAAAGAACAAATGTATTGATCCGTCAGCATGACATCGGACTAAAGAAAGGGGGCGTGAGTCCGGACGGATACTCCGGGAATGCTTTGATTTCATGGTATTAGCCAGCCATGCCGGCAGCGACGGAGGCCGCCCCGAGTAATGCGGTATGGGGATTCAAAATCACCCGGACAGGTATCTTGGCCAGTAACCGTTTATACCGGCCCTTTGCCAGAAAGGCTTTCATGAAGGTGTCTTCCCGTAACGCGGATATGATTTTTGGGGCAATGCCCCCGCCAAGATAGACGCCGCCCATTGCCAGGGTCTTGAGTGCCATATTGCCGGCTTCGGCCCCGTAAATAGAGACGAAGAGTTGCAGGGCTTCTTTGCAAATATCTGGTTTTCCGGTCAGTCCGGCTTCCGTAATCAATGTTGCCGGATCACCGGTTGGGAGCTTTTCGGCAAACCAGGTGGGCTCGTTTTTCCTGGTGTCCCGGAAAAATTGATAGATGCTGTAGAGCCCGGGGCCGGAAAGAACCCGTTCGTAACTCACATGTAAATAGCTGGTTCGCAAATATCGCAACAGATCGATTTCCAAATCGTTATTGGGAGCGAAATCGGAGTGCCCTCCCTCCGACGGAAAAATGTGATAGTCCTTCCCTGTCCACAATAACAGAGCTTGTCCCAGTCCTGTTCCAGCGGCCAGTAGCACTCGCGTGCCATCAGGTGTGGGTGAAGGGGCGTTGGGGTTGAGATCCTCGAGTTCATCCCGTTGAAGGAGTTGTAGCCCGTAGGCAGTGGCCTCCAAATCATTTAACAAACGGACATGTGGAATATTCAGGAATTTCGCGAGATTGTCGCCTTCAATGGTCCACGGAATATTTGTGGTTTTGCAGGTATTATTCAAGACCGGTCCCGGCACCCCAAAACAGGCAGCGGTTAGGGGTCCCAGTGGGGAAGGAGGGGTGAGTTCTGACGAAAGGGCATCGCTGTCGTCTGGGGATTCTTCCGATTCGGTGTCGGGAGAAGCCGGTTCTTCGAGAAATTCGGTCAATACTTCTTCAAAGGACTCGTAGTCAGCCGTATAGACCGTGTCTTCCCGAAGAGGTTCTACCCGCTCCTTAACCCAATCAAAAATTGCCAGATTAATTTTTGTCCCACCAACGTCAGCCGCTAATATCATGTAAAGGTTTCCATGAAACGTACGTGAAAGATCAATTTCCAGGCTGACGGCACCATAGCCCAGGTAAAATACTCAGGGCAAGCCAGAGCCTGTCCTACCTTTTTGGGCAGATCCCCATCCAAGCGAAGGGTCAGACGTGAGGTGAGGAAGAGATGTTGGCGTACCTACAGGAACGTCCAGGTTGAAAAGGTGGCCGCCTGTCCTAGGGGGGTTCCATCCGGTTTGCGAATGTTCCACACCGTGGCGCTTTCCACTAAAAACCGTTTTCCGGATCGGGAGATCCGGACTCCACGATAATCGGCAATGAACCCCTTGGTTTTAGCCTGATGCAGCATGCGGGCCCGTTCTTCACGATTCACAGGTTCGGCCGTTTGCCGGGAGGGCGTGTGAGTCAGTTGGTCCCAATCCATTTCCCACAGGGTTAACGCCGCCCGGTTTCCATAATTGAGGATAGGGTCATCCTGCAGCCCATGAGAGACCACCACAAATGGACAGGTGAACAAGCGTTCGGCTTGTTCCAGTGAAGTACTCCGACGGGGAATCAGTTCATTTTTGAGCCAATGGGCATAACTATCCAAAAGGTATTGGGTCCATTCGATAACCCATGGTCTTCGCCAATGATCGGCTAATGGGTTCATCTGTTTGTGGGTGGAGGGATTCATACAGGTGATGATGCGGAGCGTCGTCAGAAGCAGTGTAATGCTCTTATGGATTCGTTGAAAAGAACTAATCATCATTGTTGTCCAAAGCAGGGAAAAGTGAACCATTGAATTCAGTATCCCTAGCAACCGGTCATTCCTGACGTTTCACACGTTCTATTCGACGATCTTCTTCGAACCAGCTTGCTCTTTCTGTTCTAGAAAACAGGAAACTGGCCATCCATGAATTTCCTTTCCGAACAGCTAACGCTCTTTCCCAATGCATAGGGGATTGACTCGTTAATCCCGAATGCTACAGTTCCCCTGTTTACCTGCTCCGGTAGTGCCGATCAACTGAAATGGTGAACAGGATCGTCGGTCGTCAATTGGTAGTGATTATTCAAGTGCGATGGGATGGAGATAGAAGGAAATGATGGAACAAGCAAAGACTGTCAAGAAAATTTCACCGGCTGAGCTGGATGAGTTGCTCTCAAAAATGAAAAGCGAGAAGTATTCCGAGTTCGCTCTACTCGGACCGACGGTCAGATTAGGCCCATCGCCTGAAAACTGGCCCGACCGTTTAAAAGATTACCGATCTGTTTTTCAGTTAACAGAGTTTGTGGACAGCCTGGCCGAAAAACTTCTCTCTCTCCCCAACCTCACGAGGCTTGCCCTGGCGAGCACCCAAATCGGCGACTCGGGGGCCAGGGCCCTGGGGCAGCT
The DNA here is from genome assembly GCA_963801755.1 of uncultured Nitrospirales bacterium. Lineage (GTDB taxonomy): Bacteria > Nitrospirota > Nitrospiria > Nitrospirales > UBA8639 > Nitrospira_E. The sequence continues at coordinate 86,336 of CAWDGE010000016.1, forward strand.
GACCAACCTCACGACGCTTGACCTGGGGGGCAACCAGATTGGAGACACGGGGGCTAAGGCCCTGGAAGAGATGAAGAGCCTCAGGACGCTCGGCCTGGCGGGCACCCAAATCGGCGACGCGGGGGCCAGGGCTCTGGGGCAACTGACCAATCTCACGTGGCTTGACCTGGTGTACAACCAGATCGGGGACATGGGAGCGAAAGCCCTGGGATCGCTGGCGAACCTCACGACGCTTGTTTTATCCAAGACCGAGGTGACTGACTTATCATCCTTCAAGATTCTGTTTGAGAGGGGCATAACTGCCAAATGGGAGACTGGGGGGATATGGAAAAATGGCGTATTTGTAGAGGATTGTCCGCTTATTCATCCTCCGCCGGAGATCGTCAAGCAGGGACACGAGGCGGTCTTGAACTATTTCCGGGAGATAGAGGGCCAGGGAGTAGATCGGCTTTATGAGGCCAAGATGCTTATCGTGGGCGAAGGACGGGCTGGGAAAACGAGTTTGTTACGCCGCCTGTATCAGCCCGATCAACCATTGCCGGATGAAGACGAGACCACCAAAGGCATTGATATCCATCGGCATGACTTTCCACTGGCCAATGGCCGGATGTTTCGCCTGAATGTTTGGGATTTTGGTGGGCAACAGATCTACCATGCCACGCACCAGTTTTTTTTGACGAAAAACTCCCTCTACATTCTCTTGGACGATACGGCCAAAGATCACAAGTCTATGACCGATGAAGGGTTCAGATATTGGCTGGAGGTCATCGAGCTCCTCAGTGACCAAAGTCCGGTCTTGATTTTTCAGAATGAAAAGGGTGGACGGAGTAAGGCAATTGACCAAGCCGGGATCAAAGGTCGATTCCCAAATGTGAAGGATGTGTATCGGGGCAATTTGGTTAACCCCGACTCCGTTATTGCCTTGTCAGGAGCCATTGAGCATTTTGTGCAGCACCTTCCTCATATTGGCGAGGAAGTTCCTGCTAGGTGGGTTACCATTCGTCAGGCCATCGAACAAACTGCCAAGCAAAACCCCTATATAAGGCAGGAGGACTTTTTCACGATATACGGTCAGCATCTTGATTTCGACCTTACCAAGGCCCTGCATCTCAGCCGTTACCTGCATGACCTCGGTGTCTTTCTGCATTTCCAGAACGACCGGTTGTTGCGCCGGACTGTGATTTTACAAAATACCTGGGCGACCGAGGCAGTGTTCCGCATCTTGGACGATCCCACGGTTGTGGGGCATCTCGGCCGTTTTACGCTTGCGGATTGCGAACGGGTCTGGGCGACCTCGGAATACGTCAGTATGCATCCTGAGCTGCTGGCGCTGATGGAAAAGTTCGAATTATGTTACGCCCTAAGGGATCAGGAGGACACATGGCTGGCGCCTCAACTGCTCTCGCCTTCCGTTCCTCCGGCGCTTAAGGGATGAGCAAAAGTGGGCGATCTGGTGTTGAGCTACCGGTATGGGTTCTTACCCAAAGGCCTTGTCAGCCGCCTGATGGTTCGCATGCATCGTTTTGTCCCCGCGTCCCGAAATGGCGTGGGTCACGGGCGTGCTATTCCAACGAGAGGAGACACAATTGCTTGTTCAGATCACTCCCAGAGGCAATGAAATTGTTCTACGAGCACGAGGGCCTGAGCGTCAAGCGCTTCTGAGCGTCATTTCCAGCGACCTGGATGCGCTCAACGCGAGCTTTCCCGGTTTGGAAGAGAAGCTGGGGAAGTGGATTCCCTGTGTCTGTTCCCAATGTGTGGATTCGGCTTCGCCTGGTATGTTTGATTACAAGCGGTTGCTAAAACGAAAACAAGATGGAAAGCCTACCATAGATTGTCCCCAAGATAGCTATGAAGAAGTCAGTGTGCTGGAGTTGCTTGATGGGTTGAAACTAGAGGACCTTCCGCGCTGGGCCGACAAGCCGTCAGATGATTATGCTGCCGCATCGGATGCTTCTTCTCCCAGACAGGCTCCGATCAAAACCATTAAAATGTTTCTCGCCTCTTCTGAGGAGCTACGGGAAGATCGGGATGCCTTCGATCTGTATTTCAGACAGCAGAATGACCGGTCGCGCCAACAGGGTGTCTACTTGGAGATCGTCCGGTGGGAAAATTTTCTGGATGCCATGTCGGACACTCGGCTTCAGGATGAGTATAACCGTGAGGTCCGGTCTTGTGACATTTTTGTGAGCTTGTTCATGACGAAGGCCGGAACTTTTACCGAAGAAGAATTCGATGTCGCTCATCAGGCTTTTCAGGAGAAGGGTAAGCCCCGTGTCTATACCTTCTTTAAGCATTGCTCCGTTTCAACGAGCAAGGCCAATAGGCATGACTTGGAATCCCTGTGGAAGTTTCAAGACAAACTCGAGGACCTTGGACATATCTTGACCGAGTACAGTAATACAGAAGACCTGAAACTTCGGTTTCGAGATCAGCTGGACAAACTGTTGGACCAAGGCCTGGTTTGACCTGGAGAAACCGCTTTGGATTTGCGCTCTTTTCCTATCCTCATAGCCAACGAAAAAGCTTCAGCATCCGGCGTCAGGTCTTGCAATCATGCATCTTTCAAGTCGAGACCATCTGAGCTGGTCCGTCCGTGGTGGCTCCCATGTCTGCTTCCCTGGGCAAAGATGGCTTGTATCCAAAAATGAACCGGCGCCTTCTTGATATCTTTTTGTGCGGGGGTTCGTCCCGCCAGCCGAGCTTTTGCTTGTCGCGTTCCGAAGGGCGCAACCTTTGTTGTGGAGCAAAAGTGGCCAAAACCAGTGACGCCCAGACAGGCTTCATTGGATGGGACAGACGCGAGTCTTAGGAGAGCAGACCAACTCGCTGCGCTCAGACAAGGTCTGCTGAATCATCAGAGCGTCCGTCCCTTGAGCCTGTCAGCAGGCGTCGGATGAGGCAAAGTGGGAGGTGAAGTGGATATTCAAATTCCACGTTCCAAGGCAGCACGAGCGAATTTTGTGATGCCGAGATTCGTCACAGAAGATCAGAGCATCATTGGAATCCCGTGGCCTTGTGGCGAGGCCAAGTCGTGTTGCCGACTTCGGAGGAAGGCGCGCATTGTTTGAGCCCTTCGGCTTCGCTCAGGACAAGCTCCGCGAGTTTGCGCGCCGCCGGAGTCGGCGACACGACGCAGGGCACCCGAAGGGCCACGTCACGGCCACCATGGTTTTGGGTCCTTTTGCCGAAACAAAAGGACCTCGTCCGCCGGGGCGAAACCCGGCATCTCCAAAAACGACATGGATACCATAGTTGGTTAACTGCATTAGACTGCTTTATTCCCCACTCCTATACTGTTTGGCGTCTCCCCCGCCCCCAATGGGGCGAGGGTTGAAAGAGAACCTGGTCTGTGACATGGCAAAGCCGTACAGTCGACACCGGAGAAAAAGGGGGCAGTATGTGAGCCTGACAGAGGTTCTTGCGCTCTCTCTTTTCTTTGCCAATGACCAATGCCACCGGTTCCCTGAGTGAACGCTCTAGGAGTCTGTCGGACTTTGGGAATCGATAGCGAAAATGTGGCTGAGCGAGGGCAGATTTTGACGATTTTGCCGGCCAAGGGGGACTATGGGCCAAGGAGGCGGCGAAATATGGACCGCTTAGCCACTTTTGCAGCCGATTCATCCGAAGTCCGACAGGCTCCTAGGTCGAAATGCGGGAAAGAATGGCATCAGCAATTTGTTCCGGGGAAATTTGGTCGGTTGGAATGACATGATCGGCGGCGGCTTGGTAATGCGGTCTGCGAATTTCGAGAATTTCTTCGATTTCTTCCACAAAGGATTTGGTTCCTGACAGCGAGGGCCGCTGGGTATTGCCGGAAATCCGGCTGGCAATCGTCGAGACTTCCGCGGTCAGCCACGCGACCTTTCCATTTGCCTTAAGAATCTTGACGTTTTCTTCCTTTAAGATGAGGCCCCCGCCCGTGTCGATGACCAGATTCTCCTGACCATTAAGCTTCTGGCACACCTCCGTTTCAAGCTTGCGGAAATGATCCCATCCGAATTGCTCGATAAGCTGAGGAATGGATTGCTTTGCGTCCTTGACGATTTCCTCATCAGTGGAGATGACCTTTCGTCCGAGACGTTGGCCCAGAATTGCTGCCACAGTGCTTTTTCCCGTTCCTCTGTATCCTATTAAGACAATATTCATAAATCTCCTGTTTTGAGGTGTTGGTTAGAAACCCTTTTCGGACAGGTTGGACCGGAACCGGAGAGTAATTTTTCATTAAAGCTGTCGGGAATACCGGAGGGGGTGCCATGGAGCTTTTTGTTCCGGCCTGCGGGCAAGTGACATATTTCCGAGAATGTCCCCACGGCCACTCCTTTTCCTATTGAAATCTTCCTGGAAAGGACTCTCATTGAGGCTGGGAACCATATCCGAACTCGATATTCTTTATTCAAGTGAATTGGGAGGTGAGCACGTTACGCATCATCTCGATCGGTGCGGATTTGCCAGTCCAGAGTTCAAATTGCCCTACAGCCTGATAGAGAAACATGTTGATCCCTTGGATGGTGCGGCATCCGGCCGCCTGCGCGTCTTGCAATAAACGCGTATTGAGTGGGTTATAGACAATATCCATCACCGTCAGATCGCGGTGGAACAGATGCTTGGGGACACAGCTTTCATCGACCTTTGGGTGCATGCCAATGGGTGTGCAATGAATGAGCAATTGGGCTTGTGCCAAAGCGGATTGCAATGTTTCGGGTGTTAAGGAGGCGTCATCCAAGAGGATGGGAGTTTTGGCCTTGAGGTCTCTCGCCAAGGTTGTCCGTTCCTGATCATCAACACCAAGGAGGGAGAGATGTTCAATTTTGCCTTCCACGCAGAGGCCGAAGGAAATGGCGCGGGCGGCTCCCCCGGATCCCAAAATGACGACCCGTAGTCCGGCGCGTTCCACTCCACCTTGTTGCAAGGCTTGGAGCGCACCGGATGCGTCGGTGTTGGAGCCCACTAATAGGCCACGGTCTTTGACGATGGTATTCACCGAGCCAATGTGTTTCGCGGTAGTTTCGACGGAATCTAACAAGGGTAGAATGGTGACTTTATGCGGAATGGTTACGCTGAGTCCCCGGATATGGCCCAAAGCCTTGATGCCCCGGACGGCTCCCTCAAGATCCTGGACGGGAAAGGCCAGATAGACAAAATTTAATCCCAAGTGACGAAAGGCCGCATTGTGAATAGCGGGAGAAAGGGAGTGATCGACAGGATTGCCTAACAGGCCGCAGAGTTGGGTTTGTGCGTTAATGTCCATAACCGGTGCTCTCGCCATAGATGAGAAATAGTGATCGGGAGTTATCACATAACCTGGCTGCAAACTCAACTTGTGCGAATGCGAACATTGTCTGGGAGGTCGAGTTGAATGAGGAAGCGAGTTTGGGGTTGGGAGAAGGGAACGTGTAATCCGGGGAGTCGAATCTACTCCCCGGACCTACACAGTGTGATGTCCGGGGGCGTTAGCGTGACGCCTTTTTCTTGGCCGGAGACTTTTTCATTCGCACGGCGGCTTTTTTTGCCGGTTTCTTTTTCGCGACTTTTTTCATGGTTCCACCTCCCTTCCAATAATGTCGTAAGCAATACTATCCACGTTTATCGGTAGGACGAAAAAAATCCTGAGGGATTGTATGGAATTTTCTGCCGATCTGTGACAAGCCGATTGGAGGGAAAGGATTCTGAGGGAATGGCATGTAGGTATGTAGTCTATGGCATTCTGGGAGTGTTGAATAATACTAATTTCCAAGGGCATATTGCCAAGGAAAGTTCGTGCAGCAGGCCACAGGCATTTTTGCGCGCAGAGCGTACTTCCAGTACGTGAGCACGGAAAAATGGGCTGGCGGCTTTTTCAACAGCCCCTAGATTGGAGGTTCATGGAAGGCTTGTGTGGGAGGTGAGGGCGTTGAAGGGCAGACTGCTGGCAGACGAAGGCGAAACGTGGCACCCTCTCCGGGTTGACTTTCCACAGAGATCGTCCCACCGTGCAGTTCCACCAGTTGTTTCACGATTGAGAGTCCCAACCCCAGGCCCTGCGTGCCGATTTCCGGGATCCGGTGAGCCTGGAAGAATGGCTGAAAGAGGTTGGCTTGAGCTTCCTGAGGAATCCCCGGGCCGGTATCGGAGATCGTGAGGAGGATGTGGCCCGGAGGAGCGGGAGAGGCTCTCACCAGGATGCGTCCCTCTTGTGGCGAAAATTTATGGGCGTTGTGGACGAGATTGGTGAGGATTTGGTGGAGGCGGTCCTGGTCGCCCCAGGCGGTCAAAGTGTCTTCTGTGAGTTCGACCGTCAGGTGTTGGGCCTTGGTCTGGGTGAGCGGCAGCAATTCCTGCGTGACATCCTCAAGGAGTTCGGACAATGACACAGATCCATGGGCTAAACGGACGGTCCCAGCCTCAATGCGCGACAAGTCGAGAAGGTCGGCAATCATACGGGTAAGTCGATTGGCGTTCGCACTGATTCTGGTGAGGTAGAGGTGTTGGCGTTCGGCTAGGGGTCCCACCATTCCATGAAGCAGGTTTTCCGTGAATCCTTTAATCGAGGTTAAGGGTGTGCGCAATTCATGAGAGCAATGTGAGAGAAATTGAGATTTCATCCGGTCAAGTTCCTTGAGTCGGTGATTGGCGGATTCCAAGTCTGTGTTGGCCTGCTGTAATGCCAGTGTTCGCTCCTGCACTTTGGTTTCTAAGCCGATGTTCAAGGCTTCGATCTCGTCATAGGCCAACGCCGTATCAAGGGCAATCGCCATTTCGTGCGCGACCGTGGACAATAAGTTTTGTTCAGCGATGGGGATGGGTTTCTGGTGCGTGCTCCCAACGATCAGCACACCAAGGGGTTGATTCTGACTAATCAGGGGAAGCGAGAATCCGCTATTTGTCCCGGCCTCCGCCAACATCTGCCTTGTGGTGGGGTGGCACTGTCTCAGAATATCCGTGATGTCCTCAATGACGATGGGTTCTTTCGTGTGGAGGGTTCTGTGAAGGAGGTCCTGTGGGGCTGAGGGAATGTGGGTGTCTTGAACCAATGTCGTCCAATGTGCCGACATGCCTTCCGATTGAATCTTGTGAAAGAGCTGGCGAGGTGCGTCCCATACGGCTGCCCAGGCATGGTCAAAGGAGAGGGAGCCCACAATGGCTTTGAGTCCTGACCCAATAATGGTTTCCCGGTCCAGGGTTGAGCCGATGTGGAGGGTGAGTTGGTGCAGCATGGTTAATTCATCGACTCGTCGTCGGATCTCGATCAAGGTATGTTCTTGTGCTAGATAGGCCTCCCGTAATTCTTCGTGCCGTTGTTCAGCCGACTCCAATTGTTCTTGAATGATTTTCCCGCGCTCTTGAAGCTCTAGCCGATCATCCCAAAGCCGTTTTGCCAAGGGAAGGATGAACAAGGGGAGCAGGGAGAGTCCGGCACTGACCCACCAGGGCTGATCGGGAGCAAAAACTCTCAAGGTCGCGACCGCGGCAACCCCCAATGCGAGTCCTCCCAAAATCCATCCCCGCATGGTCCGTCGCTCGGGTTCCCAGGAAAAGGCCCATTCGCAATAGGGGGCACCCTCGGCGATACAGCTCCGATCCTGGATGGTGGCAGCCCGTTTTCCAAACATCCGGGCCGGGACTTCTGCAACGGTCGCTTTTGTGGTGTGGCATATTCGTTCAGCACAGCCCTGGAGATACGGTCCGAACTGTTTGATCGTGGACTCGGACAATTGTAGCCGCATCACGGCATGACCATTGGTGACCGATACGACCTCCGGCTTGAGCGAACCTTTGGTGAATTTTTCCACAAAGTGGGGGAAGAGGCGGTATATCTGGGCTATGGAAAAGGGCCGCCCGAGGATTTGAATAATGGGCGAGAGAAATTTTTCCCGTCCTAGATTAAAGTGGAAATTCTCCTCGTGCGAGAGTTGAACAGAAAATTCGGCCAAAAACATGGCAAACTCATAGGAATAGCTGTTCCAGTGGTTCTTGAGGAAATCGACGGTCACATGATAGGTCCGGTCGGGAATCCGCTCGTTCAGTAGGGCGACAAGAGTGCCCAACGCCGCCTCTGCGGCCTCTGGTCCCTGGCGTTGTTTTATGGCCTCTTCAAGATATTCAAGATTAGCGCGGATGGCGATCCCGCTCACATCCTGAATGGTTGCACCCTGAGTATCCTTTCCGAATGGACGAAACTCCATGAGTGGACGCTCCACAATGCGATGGAATTTTGGTAAGAGCGGCATGAATGTCCCTATTGAAAAGGTAAACCGGTAGAGGGACTGTAATGGAATCGGAGAAAAGGGTGAAGGGGGGGGACAAAAATTCAGGGAAGACGCATTAGAAATTCATCCTCAGGGACACGGCTCCGACGTGTAGGGTGGTATCCCACTTACCGTTTAATAGAGGCTGTTGGTTATTTTGAACGTTCCGTTCATCATACAGCAACGCTTGATAGGCTAAGTCCATCCCGATGGCTTTTGCGCCAAAAATGTCACAGGGGAGTATCCCTAAAAATTTTCCTGGAGCATGGCAGAGAAAACCCATCCCTGCTGAAAAGGCATTAAAATCGGAATCTGGAACCGCAGGCTCGAATGTCCGGTCGGGAATAGGACTTTCCGATCTGACGTATCCCGTTCGAAAGGCGACATCCCAATTGGGGAGGGCAGAGGGGGAGAGGGCTTTGAATTCGGTTCCCACCATGAGGACCCAGGCATCGCCATAGTTGCGTGGATTTTGAATGACAGCTCCATTTGAGAGTTGCAGGTTGAGGTCTTTGAACCCGGACCAATCCGCATAGTCAAGATCGACTTCGACCTTCCACTCATGTTGAGCGTTCCGAATAGGCCATCCGGCGATGGCCCAGGTGTAGATATCGGGGAGTTCAATGTTCGTGGACGCACCGGCGAGTCGGTTTCCACCGGCTAAGAAGTCTCCTTTGAGGTCCAAATTAGGTCCGTTCCGATAGACAAATGCGAGATTGACGAGCGGATGACCGTCTTGATTACGGAAGGGTGTCCAGAGGACACTGGCGTTAAATCCCAAGGCGGTGTCAGTCCCGTTCGCTTCAAGGCCTGTTCCAGCGGGTATACCAAACGCATTGCCTGGTGCCGCATTCTGTTGGAGTTCTGCCTGACCTTCTCCCAGAAAGCTGGCAAACGTATAAATATCCAGACCGCCCCCTACGGAGATATAGTCATTGAGCTTATAGGCGAGAGTGGGCTTGATATCGATAAGAGGAAGGGACGCCCTCGTGAGTATGGGAGAAATCAGGCTATCATCGGGGTATTCGACTTTCAGGGTATACGGAGTGGTGACCCCAATTCCTACGGTCCAATTCGGGAGATTGTCCAGGCCTAAGGCAGGGAGGTTCGCAGTGAGGAAGAATGTGCTGGGTGGGGGAGTGGCGATGGTCCCACCAACATCACCCTTCACGTTTGGTCCAAGGTCGCTGTTGAATCGAACCGTGCCTCCAATTAAGAGGGTCCCTGCATAAAATTGTATGCCCTTCAATTGGGTCATGCCTGCTGGATTGTAGTGCAGGGCTGAGGCATCATCGGCTTGGGCGGTGAAGGCGGCGCCTTGGCCCGTAGCCGAAGCACCATGATCGAGAATACGAAATCCTTCAGCACGTACTGTTTGAGGAATGATGAATGTGTTGAAGAGCCCAAAGATGAGGCAAAAAAAGAGCAGGCGGCAAAAGATCAATGTCGTCACGTCTCCTCCTTGAGAACGGAATCCGATCAGAAATACCTGGGAAGTCTATGAAAAACAAGAGAAGATAGCAATCTTGATCAGGCAGGAGCAACGAGTGACAATAGCGAAATGTGACGCTTCCCGACCGTTGATCGCGGACTTCCTCTCTATTTTTGGAAGAAGTTCGAATCATGCAGGGGGATTTCGTTCACGAAGTCGGACAGGTGAATGTTGAAAAGGAGAATGGCATGCGGGTGAAAAAACTGTTGCATACGCGAATGCGGGTGAGTGACATGGAGCAGACGCTGGGCTTTTATCGAGAGGTCCTAGGTCTGGAAGTGGTAGAGCAAAAGGTGTCGCCTCGCGGTTCGCATCTGGCGTTTTTGGCTGTCCCCAATAGTGAGGAACTCATTGAGTTGTGCAGTTTTCCGAGTAGCGGGATCGTCAAGGTTCCGGAGGATCTTGTGCATTTGGCCTTTGAAGTGGAGGATTTGGAACAGACGATTCGGGATCTTCAAGCCAAAGGTGTGCCGATCACGGATGGCCCCACCCAATCTTCATCCGGCAGCCGGTTTATCTTTATTGATGCTCCGGATGGCTATGAAATTGAGTTGATACAACGACCAGCGGGAGTTGCCATCGTCTGACCATCGGATGGCACAACAAGATAAGTCATGATGAATACAGACACACGTACTCCTCAGGTCCTCTCTGACCAACCAGGCCGCTTGAGCGGAATATTGAATAATCTTCCCAAGCAACCAGGGGTCTATCTTTTCAAGGATCGCCGAGGGGACATTATTTATATTGGAAAAGCGGCCGTGTTATCGGACCGAGTGCGATCGTATTTTCAACATGGGGCCGATCTGACTCCTAAAAACCGGGTGTTGTATTCGCAGATTGCGGACTTGGAAATGATTGTCACCCACTCGGAATTCGAAGCGCTCATTTTAGAAAGCAATCTGATCAAGCGTCATCGTCCACGGTTCAACGTGGTCCTCCGGGACGATAAACAATATCCCTATCTCCGGTTGCCGATTCACGACGATTTCCCCAGGCTGTCTATTGTCCGCCGGGTCAAGCAGGACAAGGCGTTATATTTTGGCCCGTATGTCCCTACAGGAGCCATGCGCGACACACTGAAAGTTATTCGCAAGGTTTTCCCTCTGGCCACCTGCACGATCGACATTAATGGAAGCGCTGAGCGGGCATGCCTGGAATTTGAAATCAAACGTTGCATGGCTCCTTGCACGGGGAATCAAACGAAGGAGGACTATCATCGGATTGTTAAACAGGTTCGTTGGTTTTTGGAGGGACGGGATACGGAATTGCTGGAGTCCTTGCGATTAGCCATGCAGGACGCGGCGGAGCGGGAAGCGTTTGAGGAAGCCGCTCGCCTTCGTGATCAAATAGGGAACATTGAGCGGATGTTGGCCAAACAACGGGTGGCGCAAATAAGTGCACGGGAGCAGGATATCTTGGGATTGGCCAGATCCGGCGGGGCAGTGGATGTGCAGATGCTGTTTGTGCGAGGTGGCCTATTGATCGGCCGTCGGGATTTCTTCTGGTCCGACGCTCACGGGGTCACCGATGAAGAATTGGTGCGGTCGACGCTCGAACAGTTTTATGCCAAATCGGTCCTTCCCCCCAAAGAGGTTTTGCTTCCTGTGGGGTTTGACGATCAATCCCTAGTCCAGCGCTGGTTGTCGGAGAAAAAAGAGGAATCCGTTCGTGTGCTGGTGCCGGAACGAGGGGGCAAATATCAATTGCTCCAGCTTGCACAGGAGAATGCTACGGTTGCCCTCAACGAACATCTTCGGGTGCAAACCGAATCCAGTGAAGCGGTGGAAGAACTTCGGGCGATCTTAGCGTTGCCACAGATTCCGACTCGGATTGAATGTTTTGATATCTCGAATACCATGGGAACCCATTCAGTGGCCTCCATGGTGGTCTGGGAACAGGGCAGAATGAAAAAAGCCGACTACCGGCGATTTCGCATTAAAACGGTGGAAGGTGCCAACGACTTTGCCAGTATGCATGAAGTGGTGAAACGCCGATACGGCGGATCGTTGGCCGACAAAGCCGGAAAAACCTTGCCGGTGCCGGACCTGGTGGTGATTGATGGTGGAGCCGGACAATTAGGCGCGGCCATGGAAGCCATGGCCGCGGTTGGTTTTTCCCACGTCTCCATTTGCGGCCTTGCCAAAGCGAAGGGTGACAAAGACGAACGAATTTTTCTTCCAGGTCGGAAGATTCCTATCATTCTGCCCGTGAAATCACCGGCAACACGGCTGGTCCAAACTATTCGAGATGAAGCGCATCGCTTTGCGATCACCTTTCACCGCAAACTGCGTGGTGAGGCGATGATTCCTATTCATCCCCTTCGTTCCTCAAAATCTTCGAAAGTGATATCCTAATCATCCGCCGGACTGTTGTGTTGGTGTCGGCTATGGTTGTCCATGCCCACCAATCCTCGCAACATGTAATCTGGGACCTCTTTGAAAGCATGTGCGGGCGAATTTCTGAAATGCGTTGGTGGGAATATTGTATGGAGCAAGAGGGTTTTCCGTTTTCTTGCAAATAATTGGGATGGCTGTGATGAGTAGGATGAGAATATGAGTTTTCTCGAGGTTGTATGGTCCTGTTGTCCGTTTTTCGACGAATGCGGGGCTTCTTCTCCTGAGTGAGAGATTTAAGGTCCATGAGGGCTCCACCGATGGATTCACACATCACGTATAAAGAGGAGGTGTGACGAATGCAATGCCCTCGATGTCAGGGGACCATGACAGTCGATCACTTTGTGGATATGGCCACGAGTGGCGAGATTTGGATGCCTGGCTGGCGGTGTCTGATGTGTGGAGAAGTCATTGATCCGTTAATTGAGCATCATCGTCAACTGCAGCGTGTGCACCAGGAAGTGGTTAGTGCCATTTCCGGATCAACCGCTCGTCCTCCCTCACCCATTTCCGTGAAGTCGCGCAAGGCGAATAAGCGGTCCTTCTAATTTTTCTGATTTTCCCCTTTTCCAGTGTATTTATTCGCGATTCTGTGGTCTGAATGGTCTCCATGCGTTTTGCTTGTGGGGTGAGTTTCTCTATGCTAGATTCCTCAGGATGCTGTTGAAAAATCAGCGTTTCCCAACGTCAAATCTGGAGGCCATGACCCTCTCAGTTTCCGAATTTCTTTGTTGAAATTTTCATGGAAATATATTTCCCCATACCGGCATTTCTTAACAAATGTGACGAGGAAGCAGGGACTTCCTTGTGGCGTATCAATCGAGACGATCACCATATTTTCTTTCATAAGGCATAAGCATGGCGCATACGTACGATCATCAGGCCGTTGAAGCAAAGTGGCAGGCATATTGGGCCCAATCCGGGACTTTTCAGGTTCAGGAAGATTCGGACAAACCCAAATATTATTGTTTAGAGATGTTTCCCTATCCCTCCGGCCGCATTCACATGGGCCATGTGCGTGTGTATGCCATCGGGGATGTCGTGGCCCGCTATAAAACGATGCGTGGGTATAACGTGTTGCACCCGATGGGGTGGGATGCCTTCGGGTTGCCTGCAGAAAATGCTGCGATTGAGAAAGGGGTGCATCCCAACGTCTGGACTCAGGAGAATGTGGCCTATATGAAAAGGCAGCTCCAGCGGATGGGTCTGTCCTATGATTGGGATCGGGAGGTGAATACGTCCCAGCCGGAATATTACCGCTGGAATCAATGGATCTTTGTGAAAATGTTTGAGCGTGGATTGGCGTATCGAAAACGCTCGGCAGTGAATTGGTGTCTTTCTTGTGAAACGGTATTGGCAAATGAGCAGGTGTTGGCGCAGGAGGGAAAAGATGGAGGGATCTGCTGGCGATGCGAGTCGGTTGTCATACAAAAAGAATTGGAACAGTGGTTTTTTCGAATTACCTCGTATGCTCAGGAATTGTTGGATGGTTGTGGGCGGTTAGCGACCTGGCCGGTTCGTGTGCTGGCTATGCAACGGCATTGGATTGGGCGGAGCGAAGGGGTGGAACTGGATTTTCCCTTAGCGGAGACCGTAGCCGGGCTACAGACGATCCGGGTGTTTACCACGAGACCGGATACCATTCATGGTGCCACCTTCATGAGCCTTGCTCCAGAATCCCCCCTGGTTGAACAACTGATTGCAGGGAGACCTGAGGCCGCCGGCGTGCGAGAGTTTGTGACTCGTGTGTCTCGTGTGGATAAAGCAACCCGCACGGCCGCCGACCGGGAAAAAGAAGGCGTCTTTACCGGCGCCTATGCCATCAATCCGTTTACAAAGGAACGTATTCCGATTTGGGTCGCGAATTTTGTGTTGTATGAGTATGGAACCGGGGCGATTATGGCCGTTCCCGCGCATGACCAACGAGATTTTGAATTCGCGAAAACCTATCACATCCCGGTTCGGCTGGTGATTCAAGACCCGGAAGGCCAACTGGCCTCTGAAGCTCTGGAATCGGCCTATGAAGAACAGGATGCCGCCGGACTCCTGGTGAATTCGGGGAATTTTTCCGGCATGTCCGTGTCGCAAGCCAAACACGCCATCGGGGAATATGTGGAAACACAGGGATGGGGAAAGCGAACCATCAATTTCCGGTTAAGAGATTGGGGCATCTCCAGACAACGCTATTGGGGGACGCCCATTCCGATGTTGTATTGTGATCGTTGTGGCATTGTCCCGGTTCCCGAAGGCGACTTGCCGGTGGTCCTGCCTGAGGATGTGCCGTTCACCGGGAAAGGAGGGTCTCCGCTCAAGGAATCTCCGTCGTTTTCACAAGCCACCTGTCCCACATGTGGCGGCCCGGCACGCCGCGAAACCGATACCATGGATACCTTTGTGGATTCGTCATGGTATTTCCTTCGCTATTGCTCGCCCAAAGACACCACACAAGCAGTGAATCCCCAATCTGCCAAACATTGGATGGCGGTGGACCAATATGTCGGCGGAATCGAGCATGCCGTGTTGCATCTATTGTATGCGCGCTTCTTTACCAAAGTCTTACGGGACCTGGGTCTCACCACCGCTGATGAACCCTTCACCCATTTGCTTACCCAAGGCATGGTGACCAAGGAAACCTACTGGTGTGAGGAGCATCGATGGATGCTTCCCACTGAAATCAAAAAAGATGGCGAGCAACGGGTCTGTATTCACTGTGGACGAACCATTGTGACAGGCCGCACTGAGAAGATGTCGAAGTCTAAAAAGAATATTGCCTCGCCTGAGGACTTGTGTGATCGCTATGGGGCGGACACCGCCAGAATGTTTTCGTTATTTGCCGCTCCACCGGAAAAAGATTTGGAATGGAGCGATACCGGAGTGGAAGGATGCTACAGGTTTCTCAACCGGGTATGGCGGTTGGTGCAGGATCTCCTTCCGGTCGTGAATGGGGTGGCTTCAAATCCCGGGTCCGGTGAGTCCGTGCTACTCCCTCAATTGCAGCAGGCAACGCACCAGACGATTAAGAAGGTCACGGAAGATCTTGAGCGGGGCTTCCAATTTAATACGGCCATTGCGGCACTCATGGAATTTGTGAATGAATTGTATAAGTTCTGGAAAGAATATCCGTGGGAGGCGTTAACCGCAGTCGAGCGAGCGGAGTGGCGAACGACAGTGGAAACATTAGTGGTGTTGCTTGCACCCTTTGCTCCGCATGTGACTGAGGAGTTGTGGGAAACCTTAGAGAAGCGCCCGGGTATGAGTCGGCAGGCCTGGCCAAAATTTGATCCTATTCTTGTGGCCAGTGCGGAATGGACGATTCCCCTCCAGGTGAATGGAAAACTCCGGAGTAAGATAGTGGTTCCAGCCGGATCGACAAAGGAGCAGATTATTGCAGGGGCTCAGGCGGATCCCAAATTGTTGGAATGGTTGCAAGGCAAGGTAGCCCGCAAGATTATTTACGTGGAACAGAAGTTGGTGAATTTTGTCATCTAACGCAAGCCGACCGGGTTGGCTCTTTCGGCAGGTGAGATGCCTGATTGGCGGATGGGGAGTCCTGCTGCTGTGTCTGAGTGCCGGATGTGGGTACCAATTCACGGTTGAGGGACCGGGCCCGGTGGTCGGAGGGAGTGCCGGCATGGTTGCGCAAGGACCGCCGGTCCGTCTGGTCTTTCCTGCACTAAAAAATAACAGTTTTGAACCAAACCTGGAATTCAAATACACCAGATATATTCGTCAGGCATTGCAATCGGTCGGAAGCGCTGAATTTGTCGATGATGCATCAGCCGATTTTGTGATGGAAGGCGCGATTCTGTCGGTCACGCTTCCTTCGTTGGCCTTTACTCGCACGCAGACACAAGAAAGCCGAGTTATGGTGAGTGTGATGTTGAAGGTGAAGGATCGGAAAACAGGAAAAGTCCGATGGTCTCAAACCGGAACCAGTACAGCGGAATTTTTTGTGGGGGCCACATCGACGTCAGATTCCGAGACCGGATTGCAATTTAACCGGGTCTTGCAGGACCGTGCGGTTGAACAAGCGGGGCAACAGGTGGCTGCCGATTTAGCCGATCAATTTTTGGGGGCCAAGGAGCAGGGGGATTTTGACAGAAATGGAAAAAAGACTGTCCCGGCTCCGGCATCCGATGATGACGAATCCTCCGAGATCCCAGCGCCTCAGGGAGATCTCTTGCCTCCAGACTCCCAGATGCCTTGATTAATTGAATCGTTTGGCAGGATGGTCTGCTTCTTGGGGAATATTCACCGTGAAAGTTCATGAACTTCAGAGTCAGATCAACCGGCATGGGTTATCCCCTCTGTATTTGGTGATTGGGGAAGAGCCCTATTTTCGCGATCAGGCATTGAGCATTCTTCGTATGGCAGGTCAGGGAAAGGATGGTTCAGAGTCATTGAACAATTCAGCGGACAATGATTCCTCCCAGATGTTTCATGTCGATGTCGTCTATGGTGATGAAACCGACGCGTCGGAAATATTAGCCATTTCGGAAGAAACCTCGTTTTTTTCGCTGAGACGACTCCTCATCATAAAATGGGCAGATAAACTATCTGCCCGAGATGGTGAAGCCCTCATGCCATATTTTCAGGCTCCCAATGAAACGACCACGCTAGTCATCACTGCGGCAAAATTGGACGGGCGGACGAAGTGGGTTCAAGACCTGAAAAAACGGGCGACGGTGGTGGAATGCGCTCCGGTATTTGAGGGGCAGCGAGCAGCGTGGGTCACGCAGCGAGCGCGAGAGCTAGGCTTGCAGCTGGAAGACAGTGCCATCGAGTTATTAAAGGATCAGGTTGCGGAAGGGTTGTATGGGACTGCCGGTGAACTAGAGAAATTGGTGGCGTTTATGCCGGAAGGGCATCGAGTTCTGGCACAGGACGTGGAAACGGTCAGAGGAAAACCGCCTGGTATTTCGGTGTTTGATTGGTCGGAAGCCGTTGCGCGAGGGGATCAGGGGCGAGCATTGGATATCGTGGCCAAAAATTTAGAAACCGGCGAAGCACCCCTACGTATGTTGGGAGCCTTCCTGTGGCAGATGCGGAAGATCTGGAAAACGCATGCGTTGATGCAAGAAGGACAAGATGCGGGACAGGCCGCACGCCAAGCAGGAATTCCACCGTTTCGCGCGCGGGAATTTATCCAGCAGGTGCAGAGGTGGAAGCAATCCCACCTCCGTCTGGCATGGGAATTATTCGCTCAAGCTGATTCGGCTCTTAAAGGAGGGCGGGCATCACGTCCGAAGCTCATCTTGGATGACCTGGTCATCCAACTTTGCCAAGCCACCAAAGCCGGTCAATGCAACAAGGTCTTAGAGAGTCGCACGAAATCTCAGAAGGCGTGAGAACCCGTAACCCCTTGGACCGTATTATTTGGGTGAGAGAGCGTTGACGCGGGATGCGAGACGGGAAACCCAACGAGAGGCGGTGTTCCCATGGAGCGTACCTTTGGTGACGGCTTTATGCAGTTCAGATGTAGCTTCCCGCAAAGAGGCCTTAGCCTCGTCGCTCTTGTTTTCTTTGACCGCTCCATGAACCCTCTTGATAAAGGTTCTAACGCGTCGCAGGATAGACCGATTGCGTTCCTGGCGCTTCAGAGTTTGACGAGCTGCTTTGATTGCTGAATGATGTCGATTAGCCATATTTTCCTCCAGAAAAAAAACGAAGTGTGATTTCTATCACAATTTCATGAAAGCGGTCAATTGAACGCGTGGTAAATTGTGGTGGTGTTCAAAAACATTTATGCCCCTTGGAATTAGTAGTTACTCTCAAAAATCAGGTAAATCATCGTGGACGGTCGCGAACGGTATGTGGCTTGCGACACCTACGGCCCTCTGATAAGATTGCCCTCTTCTTCCGCTCGAAACTTCCATGTGATGGTGGGTGTAGCTCAGTTGGTTAGAGCGCCGGATTGTGGATCCGGAGGTCGCGGGTTCAATTCCCGTCACTCACCCCATTTTCTCATTCCAAAAACGCTAGAAATTGAATGACTTAGGAGGGCAGCACGCCTTCCCGGTGATGCATAGGTTGCGGCTGGTTTGCGGATTGTTCTGAAAACGGGTTTTGTTCTCCTGGGCCATCCAAACGATCTACGGCTTGTTTATTCCCGCCGGGAATCAGATGGCCATAGAGATCGACCGTCACTTGGATCGAGCTATGCCCCATTTGTTCTTTCACATAAACGGGACTCTCGCCTTGTTGAAGTAACAGCGAGGCAAAGGTATGCCGGAGATCATGAAACCGAATATGGCGCAATCCTGCGGCTTTCACGGCCTTATAGAATAGGCCTTTTCGCAAATGATTGTGACGCCATGGCTTCCCTTCGTCATCACAGAAGACCGATGGAGGCATTTCCTTCCAGCCCTTTTGCATCGTTTCCAGCTCCCGTTCCACGTGCAAGTTCCGAAGGGTCTGGGTCAGTTCCAGAGACATATCCACCCGCCGAACTTTCCCATTCTTTGGGGTCGTCAGTTTTCCCCGCGAGCAACTCCGGCGCACCTCGATAAAACGCCCTCGAAAATCAATATCTCCCCAGTGCAAAGCAATCAATTCCCCTTGGCGCAAGCCTGACCGAACTGCACAGAGCAGGAGGGGAAAAAGTCGGGGAAAGCCTTCTTTGCAGACTTCCAGCAACATAGACACTTCCTCCCTGGTGTAGGGATTAGTCGCTCTAGACTTACTAATTACAGGCAAAAATTTTCCGGGTTTTGATGCCGGATTTACGGTCAATAGTCCATCTTCCACCGCATGGCCTATCAGGCTGCCCAAAGCCCGAATGAGATTTGTGAACAGTTTTGGCTGATTGGCCTTTCCGTAAACAGGCAAATGTCGCCAAAGAAGAATGGGTTCCCAGGCCCCTCTCAGAGATTTCCCCGGAGACCCTCGCAGGGGTAGAAAAGATTTTTTTGAGGAGACAACAAACAAACGGGGAGAGGTACGCAGAACCCTTCATGTGCGAATGGGTCCTAAACTCCATGCTCTTGCCAAACTGGGTGAACATTTAGGGTTTATTAATTAACGGGATCCAGCCACGAAACTTTATTAGACAAAGAAATCTTATTCGTCCCATAGACATATCCCGGCTCAAATCGGGATAGTCCGTCATAGAGGAGTCCAAGTATGTTTGCCCACGTAAAGCCTATAACCCACCAGTACTGCCTTCCCCAAACCAGCAAAAAGAGCCAGAATCCTCAAGGGGTTGGGCTTCGGTTCGAGCAGATTAGCCTTCCCCTTCCGAGGGATAGGCACCAGCAGCCTGATCTGATTGACTCAGGGATAACGGGAACCTCCCGTTGTTACGTTTCTCACCTGCGGAGAAGGCTGGGAGTCACACCTGGCCTTTTTCGTTTTGGCTATCTTCCCGCCCGCTTCCCTTTATTCAGACAATTTTGTAGGGTAAGGTTTCAGGCTGTATCACCATTACAGTCCAATTATGTGCGGTCGCTTCACACGCAAAGAGAATATGCAGCAGTTGGCGGACCTATTGGGTTTGAAGGTCATCCCGTCATTACGCCCCCGCTACAACATTGCTCCCTCGCAACTCGTCGCCTGTGTACGGACCAACCCGGAATCCAACGAACGAGAATTCACGGAATTAAAATGGGGTCTCGTCCCCTCTTAACCAAATCAGCGATCCCCTTCTGATCGGCTTTGTCGACGACTGCCAACGGGAGCTTTCTGCCATGGGTGAGTTTCACCTGAGGAAATACTCTACCCGCCTCCTTCACCAGAATGTTGTAGGTGTGCGCAATGTATCGCGAGTAGATGACGCCTAAAACGAAGTGGAAATCCAGTTTTCCCTTCCACGTGTCTTTTATGTAGGCACATTGAATTGTATTCCTAAACCAACGGCGCTCAGAATCAATTGTAGCTCGCAGACAGGATGCGGTCTGCCGCCAGAGGATTTTGGGCGATCACTACAGGTATTGAATTGAGGTGAAAACGGGGACTGATCATACTTGCGAACGGCTTGGGGGTTTGTTGAAATACTACTCCCGTGTGGCCGCATGAGTTGTTGGACCATACATCATCTGAGATTTACATTATTGAACGATTTTTGTAGAGTGCGTGAATTGAAGGGGCCAATGTAATCAAACAAGTATTTCCGTTTCATGGATTTTTCAACATAAACGGAGATATTTCAAAGTGTGGCCTGATTCCAAGGCGAAGGGCTTTTTTAAATGTCCCCAAACCTTCGTAAATTTTAAACATTTGGCCATTTGATAAAACTCCAGGCTAGTATTTTGCAGCATTTGGACCATCTATATTTAGTTAGGTACGTGAAATATTAAATGGGGAGGGTCCGTTATATGGCGATCAATGGTCGCTGTTCTGTTATCAATCCGAACCTGGCACTACCCACGCCTTCAACTGACCTCACAACTCCTGATTATGTCCAAATTCGAGCCAATCAAACGATCAGGAACAAAGGGAAACATAGTCCCCACACTGGCTGATGCGACAATCAGTCAGTCTGAGTGAGAGAATAATCATGCGAGTAAAACAGTCCCATCGCGGGAATTCTCCCGCTCGCAGTACAGGAGGACGTGAAGAGTCAGGTGTAGCCGAAGTACGCACCCCAAAGAGAATTCTGACAATCGACGTCGGCGGATCAAATATCAAGATTTTGACGACGGGACAAACTAAGCCGCGAAGGATTCCATCCCATAAGAAGCTATCACCGTTAGATATGGTGCAAGCCGTGCAGGAACTGGCAAAAGGCTGGACCTTCGATGCAGTGTCGATCGGCTACCCCGGCTTGGTCGGCAATCACGGGCCTCGCTCGGAGCCGGGAAATTTAGGCACCGGCTGGGTTGGATTTAACTTTGCTGCTGCGTTTGCCCTTCCGGTCAAAATCGTCAACGATGCGGCGATGCAAGCCCTTGGTAGCTACGAAGGTGGGAAAATGCTGTTTCTCGGGCTCGGCACTGGTTTAGGCTCCACGCTGATTGCTGAGAATATCATCATTCCTCTAGAGCTTGGTCGGCTCAAATACAATAGAAAAGATTCCTTCGTCGATGTGCTGGGGAAACGGGGGCTCAAACGGTTGGGCAAACGGACTTGGCGGCATACCGTAATCGAGATCGCAACCAATATAGCGGAAGCGTTCGTGGTAGATACGGTGGTGCTGGGTGGTGGGAACGCAAAAGAGCTCGGCGTATTGCCTCATGGGATGCAGATAAGCGGAAACCAGGCAGCTTTTCGCGGTGGGTTTCGTTTGTGGCGGCTGGAAGACATCCGCATTCACCTCACGAAAAGCGATCATCACCTTGCCGACCCTACCGCTGGAGTAGAGGAGTGGAGGATGTTGTGACCCCTTGCGGGTCAAGCTGTAGAGCTTTACCAGTCCTAGCGTGGCGTTTCACGCCGTCAACGCAATTGTCACCGAGGGGTTAAATCGTGACCGAATCGAGCCCCCGATGCCCTTCTCGATTCACCTCCCAATACACAGACTGCTGAAGTACACACGCCGGTAAAGATACTGGCTGGGACTAATGGTCCCACCGCCTGGAAGACAGCGATGGGTTTGACTCTGTCTTCCCCTCTTCGGCGGTAATTCCTTCGGGTCTATCTCAGACGGTCAGAGGAGGATAAGCTTTCATCAGAAGATGAGGAAGTCCAAAGGAGGGTCACGCCATGAATTGTCAGCAGGAGCAGATCGGAGAAGCGCGGTCGAGTGAGCGCATCAAGGTCCAGTGTACCCTCGTCTTTGCGAACGGCAGACAGGTGGGCGAGGGACGGGCCCGCGACGTGTCCGCGCATGGCTGTTTGGAAAGTCCCGTTCCCGTCAAAGAGGGGGACTATCTCCAGCTACGCCTCGTTCGCCCTGATTGTGATCTGTCGGCGTGTGTGTCGCTGGCGGCCGTCCAATGGGTCCAGGGGCTCCAGTTCGGCGTCCGGTTTATTAAGGTGGACGAGAAGCATTATGCTCGCCTTAACAATTTTGTCACCCAGGAGCGGGAGAATCCATGGAGAAAGAGGTACGTTTTCTAAGGAAGACGAAGCTTTTAATAGAATTCCTCTAAGCAGCAGAGACTAAGGGGCCTTCGGCCCACATTATGGCTGATCCTTGTCCTGTGACATGGTGGGGTAGGGAAAAAGAACTGCCGGTGGAATCGAGCAAGACCCATTTGTTCTGCTCCCTCTTGCTCACGTCGCCAATGACGTGAGCAATCCCCGAGACAATCCATCCTTCAAAATCCCAGATGCCTACTTCGGAGGTACTTCCTTTGGGTCTGTCGCTGGCCCTGGCCTGCGCTATCCTTTCACCATGAGAGACGAGTTCCACGGCCTAAACCAAGGAGGACGATCATGACCTGCTCACGGTGCCTGGGTCTGATGATAGAAGACCAATTCCTAGACCTGGAGGGCGCATATGGAGAGATGTGGACGACCAGCTTGCGGTGTGTGAATTGCGGTCATATCTACGACTCCGTGATCGAGCAGAATCGCCAGGCGCGACAGGAGAAGGTCTTGGTGTTTCCAAGTGGTGAGCCGGAGTATCAGGATGATGAGGTCCATCTTGGAGCAGAATCGATCATCAGGCTAGCGGCCTGAGTAACTGCAGCCCGTCTATACTTACGCGCACAAAAAGCCAACGCGACAGGTTCGCAACTACGACTGAGGCGGGGAAGTTCACTCCCCGGCCTCAGGCACCTCGGGGAGCCTCGCCTAGCGCGGCAATTTACGCTGTCAAGGCGATGGTCACCGATGGGTTAAATCGTGATCTAATCGAGCCCCCGCAACCAACATAAGCGGATGATTTTTGGGTCCTTACTCGAATTGACGTTAGGCTTTTTTGTTGGGACAAACTTCAAATTGAGGTTGCGGCTGGGTTGCGGAGGTTGCGAATGGATGTCCCTATTTGTCCCCTCCTGTCCACCTCAGCTCCGCTAAATCATTGAAATTGTTGATTGTCCCTGGAAATTCAATTCCCGTCACTCACCCCAATAAATGGATAGTTTGTCATTCCTCCCTTTGGCCACCGCCACTCTAGTTTAAGGTTTCTATTTCCCTACTCAACTCTGACAGTTGGAACGATTTCCTACCCATGGTCATCCCGTAATTCCGTCATGCAAACGATAGTGGTGGGAATCAACTCGGGATGTACACGATGGTCTTGTCTAAGGATTGGACAGAATGCTTTGGTTCTATGACCGAGGGGAGAAGTAGAATGGGTAATGAGGTACTTGAGTGATAGTCGGGATCACAGAGGGTCTTTCGAACAGCTTACGGGTCCCATGTGGTACAAAAGCCTTCTCGCAGTTCTGGGTTGTCTTTTACTGGGTGAACTGTTGATTATCCTATGGGCATCTTGGGCCATTCTGACCTTTGAATAATCTGCTGAGGACGATGATGCTCCGGCATTTTTCCGGACAATCCTGAGAATCTCATGACCCAACATGTGCCTGAATGGTTACGGGCGGCTCGTTCCAAATGGCAATATCGGGGACAGGAAAGACCGCCATTTGCGGAAAAGCCGTCTCCTGGCCAAGAATCTGTTTGGGATTATCCGAGGCCTCCTCGTCTGATGCCTGATCATCGCCGAGTGGTGGTCTGTATTCGGGAGAAGGTTCTGGCCGATTCCTGCTCCACGTTTCGATTTTTGGAGACGGCGAGTCCTCCGACCTTTTATCTTCCTCCCGCAGATGTGGATGTGTCGACTCTGGTTCTCACGTGCACTTCATCTCTCTGTGAATGGAAAGGAACCGCTCAGTATTGGATACTGGCTGAAGGTCAGAAGGAGGTGGAACCCGTTGCCTGGATGTATCCTCATCCTTATCCGGAATTTGAATCCATCGCGGGATATTTTTCCTTCTATCCCGGCCGCGTGGAATGCTACGTTAATGATGAGCGTGTGCTGCCTCAACCGGGCGGGTTTTATGGCGGCTGGGTGACGAGGGAAATTGCCGGTCCGTTTAAAGGTCCAATGGGTACGGGGGGATGGTAGGGGCGGCACGTTTCCATAACAAATTTTCTCGCCGGAGTTGACCGAACAGGCAAAAGAGTATGAAAATTTAGAGGAGAGTAGGTATTTGGTTCAGAATAAGTGTAAAAGGAAGCCTGAGCATGACCCTGCCGACACGAGTGTTGGGAAAAACCGGAATATCCTTACCTATTCTTGGATTTGGGACTGCGCAAGCAGGGAAACGACTGAATCATCGCGAGGCGGTAAACCTATTTGAGGCGGCTCTTAATGCAGGCGTGAAATATTTTGATACGGCACCTGAATTTGCGGGGTACGGGAAAGCCCAGGAACAATTAGGCCATCTCCTGAAGATGCGGCGGCAAGAGTTTTTTTTAGTCACCAAATGTTATGACCCCACCTATGATGGCGCACTGAAGCTATTAGAGCGCAATCTTAAAGAACTCCAAACCGATTACGCGGATTTGGTCTTTGTGCATAGTCTTGGTGCTGATAAAATGGATTCCGCTGTGGTGTTTGGTCGCAGGGGGGCTTACGCCGGGTTGGTCAAAGCCAAATCATTGGGATTGACTCAATTCATCGGCTTCTCCGGCCACAATCGCCCCGGAAGGTTTGCCGATGCTATTCAACGCTTTGAGGTCGATGTTCTGCTCAATGTCGTAAATTTTGCTGATCGACATACCTACAATTTTGAAGAGCGAGTGTGGACGGTCGCCAACCGCTTGAATCTGGGACTGATTGCCATGAAAGTTTTTGGAGGGGAGCAGAAATCAGGGGGAAACAGCCTAAGCCATTGCTTGATGCCCTTCTCACATTTGGATTCGGCTTTTCGCTATGCCTTGAGTGTGCCGCAGGTCACGTGTGCGGTTATCGGAATGGCCACATCAAGGGAATTACAGGACAATCTTCGACGAGCGCGTACCTTCTCGCCTCTAAATTTGCGGGAAGGCCAAAACCTTATACAGGCTGGACGCGCCCTAGCTTCTCAATGGGGAACCCATTTCGGAGCGTTGGTTTAACCCTCCACCGATTATCCTTGTTTGACCCCAAAAGACCACTATTGATTGTGTCGAAAGTTTGCAGTCAAAAATTCGTAAATAACAGTTGAATGGGTTTTCGCCAAAATGAAACTGGAAAATAATCCACGTACTGACCTCGGCTTGATGAAATCCTTGGGAATTGTCATCCCCTTTTGCTGAAGGCCGCTAGGAATGCAAAGAACTCTGGTCCCGGTTGTTCAATCCGAAAAGTTCTAAAGGCGTCCAGAAACCTCAGCCAGTCCCACCAAGGTTTTCCGCAATTTTAAAAAAATGAAAGTTTCCTTGGAGACTCTACGGAGACTGAATGATGATCTTTAATTCACTTACCTTTCAAAATATCATTGTCATGGTCAATCGCTCAACGACTGTCACAGTTGCACTCACGTCCACGCTTTTAGAAACCTAAGGACCCTTGAGTTACAATCCGCCTTTCTTCAAGGGGCTTCTGTAATGTCAGCTTAGGCCGAATTGGGCTCAACGCACGCATGGAGCCGGGATCTTGATTCCTGATAAATCAATGGATTATAGCCGGACGAATGGTCTGTTCAGCGTTTAACTTTCGTTAAGTTAATAATACCGACTGGCCTTACTCGCATTAAGATTTCCTACCTGTCCGTCCTATAAATTCATCTCCATTGAAAACCGTGCGTTTTTTAGATGCCGCAAGCCTGGATGAATTTTTTTAACCCTACGACCTCCGATCATTTCAGAGGGAATTGAATAATGATGCCCCCCATGACATCGTTGAGCTTGTAGTTCTTCCTCGGACTGAGCGGGTGTTCATTGTGACAGGTTACGCAGACTTGAGAGACCGCTTTATCCGCAAAGATCGCTTGGAA
This sequence comes from uncultured Nitrospirales bacterium, assembly GCA_963801755.1. GTDB lineage: Bacteria > Nitrospirota > Nitrospiria > Nitrospirales > UBA8639 > Nitrospira_E. Next base: position 112,260 of record CAWDGE010000016.1, read on the forward strand.
GTGGGGACCTTTTGCTCTATTGATCGTACTCGTATGTACTGTACTCGGATCATCCGACACCGCCTGTAATCCTGTTCGTTCGAGGTCCGTGGCCGGCCCATTGGTCTCATCAATAGGCCACAGGCTCGCTAGCCGGTATTGCAGGCCGGTTCCCTTTCTTTCCACCTCAAGCCCTGCAAACTGCACAAATTGAGCTGGAAGGGGAAGCTGGTCCTTCTGGGACCAGTCTTCTAACGCCAGGGCTTTCCCATGATGCTGCATCCTTTCCACCACGAGGGAGGCATACAGGGTCCGGTCCGCTTCAATGATCGCATGGAGGTAGTCTGCAACCACCTTTGGGGCAACACAAGCCTCGCCGCTCGCTTCTTTCGTTCCAGAGGAACAGCCCACATACGCGACCAACGTGAACCCAGCAAAAAGGGTTTGCCACAAGAAACCTGTTTTGATCATGACAGCACCTCCTTTGTATGTACTCTTGTTAAAAAGAGAACGCCTCGCACGGCAGGTGAGGAAGGGAATGTTCCTCAACCCCGTATGGCCAAAAAACGGTATTGTCAACTTAACGTGCTGCGACCAAAATAGGACGCACCCGCCGAGCATTGGCATCGCCTCTTACGCGCTTCGCTCCCTGCCAAACTTGGAACGCCTGAGTACGTAAAAGCCGATAGTTGATCGCCTGCACGAGGTGACGGCCGACACGAAAAGGATTTTGAGTGAGTCCATGGAGTGTCAGGAATCGTTGCGCCTGAGTCGGGGAGTTTGACCCTCGCATCACACGTTCCCGCTGGCCTGTCGGTTCGTGTGAGACTTCGCCTCGGTTATTCGTATAGACGTGGTTGATGTGATTTACCGAGGGCACGATCCTACGATGAGCAGTATCATCACTTAGGAGTTTTTCGGTGACCAACCATCGAGGTTCACCTCCTTGGCCTTTGAGAAGACGGCGGAAAAAGCGCCCAGCCGCAACCTGATTGCGACGGCGTTGCACGAGAATATCAATGCAATCCCCGTCTTGATCGACGGCACGCCACAGATACTGGCGCTGCCCTTGAATGGCGAAAAAGACTTCGTCGATATGCCACGTATCGCCTAAGCGGCCTTGCCGTTTTTTGAGTTTTCGAGCATAGTCAGGCCCAAACTTCTGACACCATTGCCGAATGGTCTCATAGATCAAAGAGGTGCCACGTTTGGCCCGTAATTCTTTGACCTCCTGGAAGCTGAGACAGAATCGATGGTACAGCCAAGCGGCATGGCTGATAATTTCGGAGGGGAAACGAAAACCGCGATAGCTGGGTGTTGGGTTTTTCATCACACCAGTCTGTCAAACCGCGGTTAATTTGACAATACCAAAGGGATTGCTCAAAGAGGGATTTGAGCGGTCAAAAAAAGTATGCTCTTGAAATTAGGCCGCTAGGAATGCCATGAACTCTGGGCCTGGTTGTTCAATCCGAAAAATTCTAAAGGCGTTTAGGAGCTCCCACCTAAATACCCGTCAAACCTTTTCAGGGAAAAACCCGACTACCAATATTTTTTCAGGTTGGAGTGAGGTTGCGGTCTAGCGGACAGGTGATCCAATTTTTGCCTTCCTATACAACCGCACTTCGCTAAACAGTTGAGATGCTTGATTCTCCCTGTAAATTCGAAACCCGCACTCATTCGATTCATTTTGACAAAGTAGGTGAACCCGTTTGAAGGTATGTTCTTTGATTCCACAAACTTCCCTTGTGTTACTTTAAAGGCTACGCAGGATATGTTTTTGTAGAAAGAAATTCTACTGCACGATCAATTTATAAGAAGACCTATTCCCCTAGTCATAGGTAAAGGGCAGGTATTGGTAGAGCCAGGTTTCGGTCAGGGTTCGATCCCCAAGCTTGAGAAAGAGGCGGAGATTGACTGGCTCCTTCCCTTCGACATAGAGATCGAAAGCTGCCCGCCAATTTTTGGTGCCGACCACTTGCAGCGCGTATTCGTTGTCGATTCGGCCCTTGGACGTGCTGATGACCGGTTTAACCTTGTCCAGCTTGGCGACTTCGTTGAGGGGCCCACCCTCGAAGTCGATCACGAACTTCCGGCCGCCTTTCGGGCGCGGCTGACCGGGAATGCCGGCATTGCCGAGCCTGGTATGGCTGACTCTGGCCACCGTTTCTGACAGATAGGGCTCGGTCGTCACCCAATGGAGCCGATAGGCGTAGTGCCACTCGGAGCCGGCTTTAACTGGTTCCTTCGGCAGCCAATAGATGACGATATTGTCATGGATTTCGTCGTCGGTCGGAATCTCGATCAATTGGATTGCGCCTTCGCCCCATTCACCCAACGGCTCAATCCAGACGCTCGGTCTCCGGTCATAGAATACACCATCATCCTCATAGTGGTAGAAGGCGCGATCCCTTTGCAGCAGGCCAAAACCCTTGGGGTTGGTGTCGGCGAAGCTGTTGGTCATGACCGATGATGGGTTATTGAGGGGACGCCAGATACGCTCGCCTGCGCCCGTCCACATCGTCAGACCGTCATTGTCATGAATTTCTGGCCGCCAGTCCCTGATCTGATGGCGATTGTTCTCGGCGTACCAGAACATGCTGGTCAGGGGCGCTATTCCCAGGCGTTTAATGTCCTGGCGTGGGTAGAGATTGGCGTCGATATCCATGAGGATCTGCTGGTTTTTGATGCAGACCATGCGGAATGCGCCGGTGACGCTCGGGCCGTCGAGCAGGGCATAGATCACAAATTCCTTGCTGTCCGGGGCTCCTGGCTCCAACCAGAATTCGGTAAAGCGGGGAAATTCCTCGGGGGTCGGTAGCGCCGGGTCGATTGCCACACCTCTTGCCGAGAGGCCGTATTGATTGAGTTCACCGGAACTGCGGAAATAGGAGGCACCGAGAAACGCCATCCAATCGGTGGTCGCTTCTGGACCAGCTTGAAGGCGAAAGCCGGAGAAGCCAAGATCATCCGGGAAGATCTTGCCGAGACTGGTTCCGCCGAAGTTGAAGTACTCGGAACGGTAAAGAATTTCTCGGGACTGGTCACCATCAAGAGCATGAAGTTTCACCGGGATTTTGAAATAGCGGCCGAGATGGAAGAATTGAGCCGGAAAATTCACACTACCGTCCTCGCCCAGCCCCCGCTCGCGTTTGAAGACGATCTCCTGAAAGGCGTCGTAGTCGATTGATTCCAAGACTTCGTCATGACGGACCACGGGTTCTTCATAGGGTTTCATGGCCATCGCCTTGGCGCGCTGCTTCAGTAAATTAAAGGAGAAAGGTTTGGCCGCACCGAACTGAATTCCGGAGGTCGTCTCGGCCCTACTTCGCGCCTGCGGAAGGCCAGCCAAGGCGCCGACAGCGGCCATCAGCAAAATGAATTGGCGCCTGTTTAACATGTCTGGGCCTTTGCATTAGTAAGGATATTCGTCTGGCGTGTAGTCTTGAGGAAATGGTTCCTTTGCCTGGAACACAACTGGGAAGAAGGGCTTGCCGCCGTGACAACAAGCTGATCCTCAAGAAAACCTGGCATTGCAGAAACAGCCGGACATTCCGGGCGAAGCCACTTGGTCCCGGTCAAGGAAACATTCATCTTATAAAGCGATGGGGAACTTGATCTTGGCGAGGGCGGAAATACCGGTGCCGACCGCATAGGGTTTTCCTCTAACGCGTGTCGAACATTTACAGCCAACCCCAAAGCACGGGGACTCTTGAGGAAACTACTACCCACAGCCATATTTTGCTCTCCGTTAAGGGCTTCCGATTCTGACCCTCGGTTCCACGTTTGGTGAAGAATTTTAAACAGGATTTTGGGAGGGTCAGATACATACCAAAGAAGTCACCGGAGGGTCAATCAGCAGTTCAGCAGGCCGGTCCGGGCATCGGGATGGAACGCGTGTGGAAAAGCCCATAAGGTCGAGAATCTTGAGGGTAATTTTGAGGAGGCCTCGAAAGAGCCGCGATGGTTTGGCACATTTAGCTTGAGAAGCAATTGAATGGTTATCGCTGCCATTCTCTTTCCCATTCCGATCTCTCATTCTCATAAAGATTAATTTATCTGCATGACTAGTCTGGATATGTGGTGTTTCGATGTCATGAATGGTTTGATCAACAGGATGTTCTTTCAGGACATACTTTTTTTGTTCCATTAATATATAGAATGATGTAGACTACGACATCTTTCTTCATATATTAAGCTGAGTTATCGTGGACCAGGATAGTGTCATGCCCCCAACGTCCTTTCCTGACATGCCTACCTGCCTGCTCCAGTCAATTCCCAAACAATTATTCTATATTTCTCCAGGTCATGGCTTTCCCAAGCCGAATCAAGATGCCTTGAAAAATAATTGAAATGCCCTGTACGGTGGACAGAAATGCCTTTTTTTAACCAGACACCCTGAAAAGTATTTAGAGGAGATAGACACTCTAGAGAATAATGATGAAACGGAATGAGAAAGGACGCACAATGCGGAAAGCTCACGTGAAGGTATTTCCTTTGGGGGCTATCGTTTTTGTCCTGGTTTTGTTAGGTGGAGTTTTTCCGTCCATGGCTCAGGCCGTTAACCTTACCATCAATTTTGAGGGCTCAGGGCCAGGAGGAAAGGTTGAAGGAAGCCCGCCTCCTCCGGATATAGAAGATCCATTTTTTACGGTTTTGAACAGCTCTTTAAAAACCGTCACTATTCCTTATGATGAAGAACCATCCTCCCCTGTCATCCTAACGGCAATAGGTACGGGTCAAAATGCAGACCAGTCCATCTTTGCTGGTTGGTCCGGTTGTCCTTCACCGTCGGGTAATCAGTGTACGGTGGCGCTAAATACTGACCAAACCGTGACCGTGACCTTTAATCTGGTCCCGGTCACTCCCCCGGTCACCCCTCCCGTCAATCTTACTGTCAATTTTGCAGGAACTGGAACGGGACAGGTTGCTGGAAGTGGGGCGGGGACAGCGCCGTTCACTATATTTAATAGTGGAACCATACCCTATGACCTCGTTCAACCACCATCTTCCGTCACTCTTATAGCCACTCCGACTGGTTTAGGGGCATCTCTGTCAACCTTTGCTGGTTGGAGCGGAGGCGGCTGTACGGGCACAGGCTCTTGTATCGTGACCATGACGGCGGCGCAGGCGGTGACCGCCACGTTTACGACCGTGCAACGGACATTGACGGTCACGAAGGCCGGGACGGGCAGTGGGACGGTGACCAGTGTGCCCGGGGGCATCGCCTGCGGGAACGACTGTACGGGGGGCTATGCCAATGGGACGGCGGTGACGCTGACGGCGGTGGCGAGTGCAGGCTCGACGTTTACCGGCTGGAGCGGAGGCGGCTGTACGGGCACGGCTCTTGTATCGTGACCATGACGGCGGCACAGGCGGTGACCGCCACGTTTACGACCGTGCAACGGACATTGACGGTCACGAAGGCCGGGACGGGCAGTGGGACGGTGACCAGTGTGCCCGGGGGCATCGCCTGCGGGAACGACTGTACGGGGGGCTATGCCAATGGGACGGCGGTGACGCTGACGGCGGTGGCGATGCAGGCTCGACGTTTCCGGCTGGAGCGGAGGCGGCTGTACGGGCACGGGCTCTTGTATCGTGACCATGACGGCCGCACAGGCGGTGACCGCCACGTTTACGACCGTGCAACGGACATTGACGGTCACGAAGGCCGGGACGGGCAGTGGGACGGTGACCAGTGTGCCCGGGGGCATCGCCTGCGGGAACGACTGTACGGGGGGCTATGCCAATGGGACGGCGGTGACGCTGACGGCGGTGGCGAATGCAGGCTCGACGTTTACGAGCTGGAGCGGAGGCGGCTGTACGGGCACGGGCTCTTGTATCGTGACCATGACGGCCGCACAGGCGGTGACCGCCACGTTTACGACCGTGCAACGGACATTGACGGTCACGAAGGCCGGGACGGGCAGTGGGACGGTGACCAGTGTGCCCGGGGGCATCGCCTGCGGGAACGACTGTACGGGGGGCTATGCCAATGGGACGGCGGTGACGCTGACGGCGGTGGCGAGTGCAGGCTCGACGTTTACCAGGCTGGAGCGGAGGCGGCTGTACGGGCACGGGCTCTTGTATCGTGACCATGACGGCGGCACAGGCGGTGACCGCCACGTTTACGACCGTGCAACGGACATTGACGGTCACGAAGGCCGGGACGGGCAGTGGGACGGTGACCAGTGTGCCCGGGGGCATCGCCTGCGGGAACGACTGTACGGGGGGCTATGCCAATGGGACGGCGGTGACGCTGACGGCGGTGGCGAATGCAGGCTCGACGTTTGCGAGCTGGAGCGGAGGCGGCTGTACGGGCACGGGCTCTTGTATCGTAACCATGACGGCCGCACAGGCGGTGACCGCCACGTTTACGACCGTGCAACAGACCCTGACGGTTACGAAGGCCGGGACGGGCAGTGGGACGGTGACCAGTGTGCCCGGAGGCATCGCCTGCGGGAACGACTGTACGGGGGGCTATGCCAATGGGACGGCGGTGACGCTGACGGCGGTGGCGAATGCAGGCTCGACGTTTGCGAGCTGGAGCGGGAGCGGGTGTGAGGGCACGGGCACGGGCACCTGTACGGTGAGCATGACGGCCGCACGGACGGTGACGGCCACGTTTACCCAGAATAATGCTCAGAATCAACCACCATCGGTGATTGCCGGTCCCTCAATCACAATTGCGTTACCGAATACGGCCACGCTGACAGGCACGGTGACGGATGATGGTCTTCCGGCCACGCCGGGGACAGTGACGAGCACGTGGAGTAGAGTGAGCGGGCCGGGCACGGTGACCTTCGCCAATGCGTCGGCTCTGAGTACGACAGCCAGTTTCAGTCAAGCGGGGACCTATGTCTTGCGATTGTCCGCGACGGATGGTCAGTTCTTGCGTGGTTCAGATCTGACCATTACTGCGAACAATCAGAGTGCCAGGAGGTTGTCAAACGATTTGAATGCTGACGGAACGGCAGACCTCCTTTGGCGAAATAGCCTCAATGGGCTTGTGGTGGGCTGGCTCATGAACGATGCTGCGGTGACCACTGCCGGTGTGTTGGGTGGTGTTCCATCGAACTGGCAGATCATGGGTACGGGCGATGTGAATGCGGATGGCCAGGCCGACGTGATTTGGCGAAATACGACGACCGGGGTCGTGGCAGTGTGGTTTATGAACGGGTTGACCCACACGTCGACTGGATATCCAGGGAGCGCGTCCCTCAAATATGTGATCAAAGGAATCGGGGATGTGGATGGCAATGGAACCGCGGATATTATCTGGCACAATAGCGTCAACGGTGCATTGGCTATCTGGCTCATGAACGGGTCGACCATTGCCAAGTCTGGGTTCCCTGGCGGTGCGCCGGTCCAATGGGAGGTCGCCGGTGTCGGTGATGTGAATGCCGATGAAAAAGCCGATGTGATTTGGCGAAATACCACGACCGGCGATGTGGCGGTGTGGTTAATGAACGGCTTGACCCGCACGTCGACTGGATTTCCAGGAAGGGCGCCTCTCAGTTATGTCATCAAAGAAATCGGGGATCTGGATGCCAACGGAACGGCCGATATCGTCTGGCACAATAAGTTAACTGGTTCGGTGGCAATCTGGATTATGAACGGGCCCACGGTGGCCTTTGTCGGATTTCCTGGTGGTGTGCCCCTGGACTGGCAGATCACGGGGTTGGGTGATGTGAATGCGGATGGTCAGGATGACGTTATTTGGCAAAACCGGGCGAGTGGCGCGGTGGCGCTGTGGTTAATGAACGGGAAGGACGTCATGGATACCAAATTCCCGCGTGGTACCTCCCCTGACTGGGAAATTCAATAGGGATGATCTCCTGATGTGGCATCGTTTGGTGTTTAAGGCCAAACCGTCATGGCAAAGATGGAATTGATGGTTTTATATTAACTCTGCCGGGGACAATCGTTTGACTAAACTCAGAGTAAGCCGGGCTGTCAGTCTGGTAGTTTAGACCGAAGGCGAAATCTAAGGTAAAAGCGGTAGGCCAATATCGTGTCTCTTTAAGAAAGCCTCACATCTTCGGGTGTGAGGCTTTTTTCATGGAAAAGCTTTCTCACTTTTCATGTGGAATTATTTTGAACATTCATATAGGGGGGAATGAATTATGTGAGATGTGGGTTTCACGCCATACATGAATGGGGGCTGGATGTAGGCTCAATTGCCCATCTTGCTCTCTTGAGAAAAAGGCAAGAGACCTGTCCCTACTAACGAGAAGGGTCTTTCATTAGATCTTCTGTGTCACGTCAACGCGTATCGCCGATTTAGTTTTTCAAGACAAATCTCTTGTTTCCATTGCTGTGTTGCGTTTCCCCTTCTGTCTGAATGGTTTGTCCTTCCTTCTCGTGGCAATTTATAAAAACGGTTTCGTCTGGTTTTTGCGCCCTGCATCGGAAAAAACTTTTCCGATTAGGATGACGTCCTACTCCTCAACCCAAACCTGATTCCTCTTCTTTCGCTCGAAGAAAGGAATAGCTGTTTTCAGATCCCTTCTGTTTTCAGCCTGGAATCTCCATAACTTTCGGTTGAGGTTTTGTCGTAGAGAGGGCTGAGGTTGGAGGACGATTGACTCCTATTGGTGATTCTTGAATGGGGCTGTTGAAAAAAGCCGCCAGCGGCGTTCTCGCCATTTTACCGTGCTCACGTACTGGAAGTACGCTCTGCGCGCAAAACAAAAGTTGTGCCCTTCGAGACACGGCAGGCAATTTGCGGCCTTCCCTTCGACATGACTTGTATGGTGTCTACAGCTCATTTTTTGAGAAGCTAAAAGGAACTGGGGTGGAGGGACATCGACTGACATCTGCCGCCCGGCGGACAGACTCCCTGAGAACTCTCCCACCCACACCTCAAACGTCGATGAGGAATCTCGCGGCAGGGATGCTGACCGCCGATTTACCCGCAAGCTCACGTTGGTGTGTGCCACCCCAGCGTCATTCATTCATTCATTTCTTTCTAGGAGGCGACGATGATGCAACCCGTTCTGAACATCGGCGTGGATGTGGCTAAAGACGCCGTCGTGGTGGCGTGCGCCGAGCGAAGCTTTCCGGTCCAGAGTGTTCCCAATCAGCGGGCTTCGTTGCGGGCTTGGCTGAAATCCCTCCCCGCCAGTAGCCGCATCGGCTTGGAATCCACCGGCGCCTATCACGAATTACTGGCGGACCTGGCGCAGGCCCAAGGCCATACCGTCTTCCTCCTCAATCCATTGGACACTCGGCATTACGCCAAGGCCATGGGCACTCGGGCCAAAACCGACCGGGTGGATGCGGAGGTGATCGCCCGACTCATCGCACAAGAGCACACGCGCTTGCGGCCCTACACGCCTCCTACCGCCACTCAACGCAAGCTCGATCGGCTCATTCGACGGCGCGCCACGATCGTCCGCCTCAAAGGCACGCTCAAGCAGACGATGCGCCATCTGGGCGGCTTTGCCGCCGAACTCAAGGCCGTGAGGGGCAAAGTGGATGCGTTGATTGCCAAGATTGATGCGACCATGGCTGTCATGGCGGCCAGTTCGCCCCAACACCAGGAGGCCCAACAACGGGTGGAAACCATTGTGGGCGTCGGGCCCTTGGTGGGCATCAGCTTGACCAATACGTTGGAGCGCGTGCCGTTCCGCAAGGCGGATGCGTTCGTCGCCTTCATTGGCTTGGATCCGCGAGCGAATGACTCGGGACACAAAACCGGGCGCCGACGGTTGTCCAAACGCGGCCCCGCCGAGTTGCGCCGTTTGCTGTTTAACGCCGCGATGTCCGCCATCAAAACCAAAGTCTGGAAACCGATCTACGAATATTATCGCACTCAAGGCTGGAGCACGACCGCCTCGTTGGTGATCATTGCTCGCAAAATTGCTCGAGCCGCTTGGTCCATTCATCACTACCGCACAACCTTTAATCCAGAACGGATTACAAAATGCTTGACATAAACCATAGAATCTCAGGGCAGGACTGGACGAACTTTTTTGAACCGCCCCGAGCCTCTGATAGGCAACGTATCTTTGGGTCAATATGCCCATGGAATTATTATTATTCAACACTCCTTGAATGTGATCACTGTATAGGGAAATGGCCTTTGGAAAATAATGGAGTAATGCTTCTATTGGTGTTCTATCCGAAGGAGAATTTCCAACGTTTTTCAGGAGTCTGGTAAGAGAATAAAGAAATGGCGAGGGAGGGAAGATCCGGAATGTGGTGCCTGATTTTTAAGAATGGAGTTGTCCATCCGATAAGGTTAGTCAACCTTGCTCATTTAATCACTTATGTCAAATCAATTGATGTCGAAGCACGAAATACCCTACGTAACCGGTCTGAGTCGGACCATCATGGACCTAATTCTGGTGGGAATGGTTTGCATGTTTCTTCCGTCCCAAGGCCTCGCGTATAAAATCGAGATTGGTGTTTCAGGGCCGATTGGGGGGAATTCGGTTGCCGAGGAAAATGGACGTACTGAAATCAAATTAGATACGGGTCCGGTGATTGGACCAGACGGTGAAGCCGGGTCTGCATATGCCACAGCCAATTTAGCCACCGGAACGCTCGCGCTCAAGGTGACCTCGACGACTCCCGATCAAAGTTCGCAAGAGGGAATGGGATTGGCCTCTATTCAAATCAATGACCGGTTGACGTTTATGCTGGATCCAGGCCTGTCCGTTGCGAACATCAGATTTTCTATGAGGGTCGATGGGTTTCCCTCTTGTCGGGATTTGTCTTCCAATTGCTTTACCAATGCGATCATTCGTCTGGGGGATGTGAGTGACCAGGCTCTTGGTCTTCCGCTACCGGAGCCAAAGGTATTGGAGGTCAGGGTCACAGTTGGTGATGGGCAGGAGCTACCCATTGAGGCGTTTTTGTCGGCCAGGGTGGAGATGAATAACCTCATTGATGTCAGCGATCCCAGTGCGATTATCAGATTGATCCTGCCAAAGGGGGTCAGCTTTACCTCAGAATCCGGGGTGTTCCTCGGCCTTCAGCCTCCTTCGGAGGAACCATCTCCCCGCGCCCCTGTTAGTTCCGATCTCAATGGAGATGGCAAGGCGGATATTGTCTGGCGCAATGTGAGAACAGGTGAGGTGGCGGCCTGGTTAATGAATGGCGGTCTGATTGGTTCGTCCGGATTCCTGGGTGGGGTTTCATCCGATTGGCAGATCGTTGGAGTGGGTGATGTGAATAATGACGGCATGTCTGATATTGTCTGGCGCAACACTCACAATGGTGTGGTTGCTGTCTGGTTTTTGAATGGATTGACGATCACCTCCGCCAGTTTCCCTGGAAGCGCTTCCTTGGATTGGATGATTAAGGGGGTAGGCGATATGGACGGCAATGGAAGTGCCGATCTCATCTGGCACAATAAGGATAACGGAGCTGTTGCGGTCTGGCTCATGGATGGTCCCTCTATTAGCAGATTCCGTTCCCTTCCCGGTGTGCCATTAGCGTGGCAGATCGTTGGGATAGGTGATATGAATGCGGATGGTCTGGCGGACATCATTTGGCGTCATGCGGGCGGGGTATCAGCCGTGTGGGTGATGGATGCGTCGACGATCGCCTCGGTGGGATTCCTCGGAGGGACCGCACCGGAATGGGAGAAAGCGGGTTTTGGTGATTTGAACGGCGATGGGACGACCGATATGGTCTGGCGGAATACCCATACCGGGGAGGTAGCTATCTGGTTGATGAACGGAGCGGCGGTTGAGGTGTCGGGCTTCTTGGCGGGTATGCCCTCGGGGTGGCGTATTGCGCAGGTGGGTGACGCAGATGGGGATGGGAAGGCCGATGTGATCTGGCATAATCGCAGTACAGGACAAGTGGCGGTCTGGCTCATGGATGGACTGACCTTGTCCTCGACAGAATTCCCCGGCAGCATATAGACCGAATTGAGCGTTTACGTAAGGCAGAATCCTCCTTCGCAACCTAATCTTATTCAACGCAATCCCCGCGAGCTTGAATCCTCAGGATCTGCTCAGGCAATTCTTTGTCTCTCATGCCTCATACAGTAATCAACTCACTCGACCAGGGGAAGAGACGAAATTGGAAAACTGTTCACTCACCTCGGGATCATGAAATTACTTTGGAGTTTTGATCCCATTTTGCCTTAGACCCAGTGGACTATACCGAACTCTGGTCGCTGTCGTTGAATCCAAAATTTTCAAAATCGTTCAGCCACTCTAATCATAAATACGAATAATTTTTTCCATGCAACTATATGCCTCAAAAATCGGGGTTGGTCCTGGGTTACGAAAAGATGATCTTGGTTGTCCCCTCCTGTCCTCACCCTTTGCGCTACATATCTAGGATTGTTGATCTTGTTTGTAAATTGGAAATCCGTCACTCACCGCACGAAAATTCATTTGTAAATTATATGCTCCTTGTCTAACTCTTCTGCATGTTCGCACTCACCTCATTTTTCTTTTCAACCACAATAATCATGAAAGAGAAATATCTCTCAAGATTTTCCTGATAAGCTGTCCTTCAAACAAATCTTTTTCCAAAAAGAGCTCCTGGTCAAGAGGCTCCGTAATTGGGATGAGTCATGAAGGTAGGCTGTTTTGTATGGGGTCGGAGGAAGGAGGGAGGAAATCGACAACAACAAATCAGGATGGACCTGTGGGAGGAGTGCTATGGGAATTGGGGGTTTTGCTCATACGACTTGTTATTTGTCCATAGTCGAATCAGAATCATAGTGTTGTGGCCTGCTCTTGGTGGCTCAGCCCTCCATGGACAATCTCTATGATGAAGTTATTCAACTTCTCCCTATACTGGTCGACAGCGAATTGTTGACTTAATGCCTCTGATGGGACTTGAGTGGCAAGTCGCTCAGCCTCGGACGAATTCAAGAAGGTCACCCACTCCTCAGCACTATCGATGGTCACCAGCCCAGATCCGGATGAGCAGGTGAGGCCACGTACTGCCTGGCTGGTCGCAAGGACTGGCATTCGGTTGTGCAAACTCTCCGCAAGCTTGATGTTTACGCCGGCCCCTTCGCGAATAGGGCAAATCATGATATCCACCTGTTCCCATACCTCTCTAAGATTTTTGACAAAGCCATGGGAGATCACGTTGCCCCGAGTGGGTATCTGGTCACTCTGTCGCCCAAAGACGTGAACCGTGATAGGGCGGCGTACCTTGGGAAGGATATTATCCGTCACCCACTTCCAACTTTGGCGATTGGGCCACCATGCGAAATCGGCAAGGAATCCAAGGCGAAGGTGGCTGTTGTGCTGTGGCTTACGAGTGACGGGAGGATTGGTAAACAAGGGCGGAATATGAAGTGCTCGCAACCCTGGGACCTGGTCGCAACCCCAAGCCATTTCAGTTGAGGAAAGGAATATAACCCCTCGGGTGCGACGGAACCCCTCGATCTCATAATGACGTTGCTTGATAATTTCTCGTTTGAGGACATGTGAAAGTAAGGGGTAATTGGCCAGTTTCTGAGTCAGCACCTGGTGCTCCAGATTATGCGCGATGAGCACGGTAGGCATTTCTGGCGGCAGCTCGTTGATCGCCCATAACATGTCCCCGCCGTTGATCACCGCCGCCTCAAACGGCTGGGAGCGGGCGATTGCGCGGATGCGCCGTGTCAACTCGAGCTGCCGGGTAAACAAGGGCAAGGCGGGCAGTTCCGAAAGAGACGACCGGGCCAACGCCACGATCTGGCGCGACCGATACCAGGGCCCTGGAGGCGGGTGAAGCGGCGCGACTACCTTGACCACGTGCCCACTCCCCAGCGCGGCCAGGAGCCCGCGCGTGTAGGTTCCAGCCCCACCCGGGTGCGACGTAGGGTCCACCAGCGACGCCATGAAGAGCTTGGCCATAGGGGTCAGCGATATTTCGTGTGGTCCACGCGCTGGTGCCGGAAGGCCAGCCGCATGCCTTTGATTTCGAGGCCATGGACCCACAAGGTCAGTCCCAGGGCGAGGGGATAGTCCGTCAGCCGTAGCCCGTAGTGGTGGCCGACCCGCACACACGTCCCCAAGCTCTCCAGCACTCTGCCGAGGTAAAAGAAGGGAATCGAAGCCTGTCTGAGCCGGAGAAGCCAGCTGAAGCGCAACCCGGGATCGATCTGACGGATCCGGATCGTGGCCCAGCCGATGTGGCACCGGATATCCCGCTCCATGGCCCAGCCCTCGAAGTCGTGGATGACGGTCATGGCTGGCTGAAAGAGAAAGCGGCCGCCGTCCCGCATGATGGCCGCCGATTGGAGCTGCGCCGCGTAGGGGCCTTCTCCCTCAGGCAGGGGAAACCGTTCGTACACCTGGCGGAGAAACCCGGAGTTGTTATTCGAAATGAAGCGGGTGGGACCTTCCTTGCCTGGATCGAGAAAGCCGCGGGAGAGGACCGAGAGACAGCGCTCGCTGGCGGTGGTGCCCTCATACATGGTGCGGCCGCTCACCGCCACGTAGTGGGGATGGGCCCGGAACGTGGTGATCAGGGACTGCAGCCATCCGGAAACCGGAACGCAGTCGACATCCAAGAGCGCGATAATCTCCCCCTGAGCCGCCTGCGCGCCCGCGTTCTTTTGCTCGTAGGTCGCATCATCGGGCACGCCGATCACCCGTAAGCCCGGTAACACGGCGAGTAAATCAGCCGGAAGGGTTCGGGCTCGCTCTTGCGTTTCGACGAGCAGAAATTCCACCGGTTCGTCCACGTCCTGGGCGGCGAGGGCGTGAAGACAACTCCGGAGATCCGCCAGGTCTTCGTGGCGCTCGGTGTCATGGTCGGCCACAATCAGCACACTCACCACCGGCCCCGAATTGTGGCCTGGCAAACTAGGATTTTTATCATGCATAGTCACTCCTTCAATCGCTTTGTTTACTTAAGAATGGCGAAGATAATTATGTGTAGAAAAAACTCGATCCACTGGGTTTGTCCAGATAGTTAGGTAATTCGGTTGGGTCTCCCTACACGCGTGTTATCAGCGATATGCGAGAAGTGACTGGCCGGGAAGGTCCTCGTGGGGAATGCCCGCTGCTGCACAGACCGTTGCACTCAGATCAACAAGATTTGGGTTCCGGCTATTGATCGCGCGATAAGTTCCCGATCGTGGGACGATGATCGCGCGGGCGCCGGGTATGTGGTTTCCCGACCTCCCTGATCCTGCACCTCCGCGCAACACCGTGCCGTATTTCGATGAAACCACGCCTCGCAGGTTTGTTGATGGTTCGTCACTCCATCGGATAACCAGGTCGGGAAGCCTGTCGAGTTTGCGCCCGGGAGGTAAATGGTCTCCGGGTCGTTGAATGTCCGCGATGCACCCTTTGCCATCAATGTCGCAAAAGGTTCGGAGACCCTCGGCAATCTCGTCGCAGAGCACATTTGCTTCGGATTCGGTGACGATCCCATTCCGCTCGCGCCCGCGGATGTTGAGCCGAACCAATCCGGCGCCGTCTGAAGGTAGCGTAAAGGCCCGAACCGTCTTCCAGTCTTTCCCGATGGTCCCCAGTCGGGCTGTGAGTTGGAGCGAAAGTGAATCCGGTAGTGCATCGGCGACTATTGATCGGAGCGAGGAGGGAACAATCGCCCTCAGTCTCGTTAAGATGTCATTTCCGGATGACGTGGGGACCGTAGAGCGGGGTGTCAGAATCCGTTCCAGCATCTCGGGAAGAAGATCGGCCCGACATGTCTCCGGACCCATTCCCTTAGGCCAGAACACGAGGAGATCTGTGTTGTCAGGCAGAATTCTTATTATTCGACCAAGTGCCGCGTCGGCTGCTTGATATACCTCAATCAAGGAGTTCTCCAGCAGACTCGATCCGGCTGGGGACTGCCCGATGACGTCGACGGACGCTGTATCCCAAAGCTGGTGCCCCGCAAGGTGGATGGCAGCCATGCCTAACCAGAGGACATCGGCTGCCTTTTCCTCCAGCAATCGTTCAACCGCGCTTGCTAGACGGCCCGGCGCCTGGATGAGGATATTTCGGAGGTGGAGCAAATGGCGTTGTGACGGCTGCCCAAAGGTCTCTTCACCTCTTGGTGTCTTGCCAATGTGTTTCAAGAGTTCCCGACTTGCGCTGGAAGGGCGCGACCATTTGGCCAAATGGACTCGTGATCGAAACTGGCATCCGCTCACCACCATACCATTGGGCAGCTCTTGCAAGGGATGCTCAGGTGGATCGATGGCAATGACTCGTTTACCTGCCAGGTCCAGTCGTCGGAATAGGGTGTCATCCGGTATCAGTTCGTGCGACAACCGGAGCTTTTGCTCGGGGGCCGACCAGGTAAACAGGGAGTAAATCCCGTGCTCAGACAGATGCTGACCTGTGTAAAGAGTGGCGTAGACGGCTCCATCGAGAAAGGGGGGGGCGAGTTCGAGAACCTCGCCCTTTTGTTGAAGAGACGCGAGATTCGGCAGTCGGTTGTCACCGATCATCTGCTCCATGAGTGGACGCGATGGAGCTTCCAAAGAGATGATTGCAATCATACAGTGAGCCTTATGCGAGGATAGGGCAGTCGCAGGTAGCCAGGGATCAAGGACCCCATGGCACCTGCGGGTATTCCCGGAAAAATACTAAAAAAACATGTTCCGCGAGACCTGTGCTCTTATAGCTATTGCTTGCAGGGAGGTCTTTTTGCGGGCCTCTATTATTCGGATGGATCTTCAAAAATATAAATGAAGCAATCCAGCTATATATAATCAGTGAAAACACGTTCCATTGTTGCTCTCTCTCCAGAGACTAAAGGAATGCCAGGTATTATGCTTTCGAAACCTTGCGAAATCAATTGTGGCAGTGGATATCCGGCTGGCGCCGACGAAGATAACTCTCTCAATGCCAGATCTTTCGCGTGTCGAATTCCTGTCGGATGTCATGTGCACAATCCAAAGTCACCCATCCAAAAGTCCTTCTGCCAGAAGCGTTGACGTCATCGCCTGATATACAAAATCGTCTTGAAGCAGATATTTCCAGGGTGTTTCCATACTGTCAGCAATCAATGAGGTATCTACATGAACAGGCTTGTGGATGACCAAATGGTTGGAAAACACAGAAGCGTTCGTTTTCAAGTAGAGCACGTATGTGAAATTTTTTGAAGATATTTTTTGAACTGCACCCTTATGCTTCACGGCGTAAAAAAAGAAACCCCGACATTGAAAAGACAGCCGTTCAACCCAATATTCCGTTCGCCAATCCCGGCGTTCGAGATATGATGGAAGCGAATACCAAGGGTCACCGCCATGTTCTCTGTCACAAAATACGACACGCCCGGACCCGTTTGGAGGACGAAATTAAATTGCGTGCTTTGTTCGGGAATTCGGGGCCCCAGATCCGTCCACAACATGCCTGCTCCGCCATCCCAAAATGGCATCCAACGTCCAAAGTTGAGGAAATTATATTTCACCACTAACGAGCCTCCGAACGCGGAGGCGCTAAAGGGTTCATAATAGTGAGCAGCCAACGGTTCAATTAAAATTTCGACATTCCCCGATGTCCAACCTGAGCCAATTTCATCTGTCAACACCTGACCCAATTGAGGTAGAAAGTAGACGGCACTGCGATTGGCCGACGGCTCGTTGCCAAAGACATTATTCCCTTGCCAATACCCGGTGAGAAATCCGAATTCCAGGGTGCCCTTGGTCACACGATTTCTCGCATCAAAATCTGACCCCCAAGTTGTTCCAACCATCAGGAGAATGCATGTCAAACCGATCACACCTACATAGCAGTGTTCCCTTTTTAAGCCCTTAAACATGAATTTCCTTTCGGTTGAACAGGATGTATACACATGAATATGGTCGATGATGTACGAATTGGACATCATTTGTGGTCAGGTTTTGTCATCTTCTCAGGATGGTGTCCGTGAAACTCTTACAATGAGCAGGAATTTCTCATAATTGGAATCAACAATTCAATGAACTTTTTAATCTAAAGGGTTACAATCTTTAGACTAGTGAGGTCACAAAAAATGGAATCTTCTCCCATAAATCTGAACAACGCCTCCAAGAATGCTGGGGAGGATCCCCTCAAGCGACTGTCCCTGGCCGTTCGCGAGTTAGATAAACTCATCAACCGGGCGAATCAACTGGCTCATCTCTCAGAGCAAGCCCTCCCCATGGATCAATCAACCCAGTCTGACCAACGCGCGCCATCTCAAAAGACCTGACGCCGATCGATTTAGTAACAGGAATTTTCCTCAACCTCACGAAATTTTGTTCTTTCCCCTCCCCCAAATAATTCCATTTTCTGCAGCGTAGCCAAGATGTGAGGGGTTACCGCAAATGAAATTTATGCAACTCAAAGGGGTTCCAGCGAAACCTACTGAATGATCGCGTGGACACATAGAGAACAGCGTTCCCGATGGATTCCGGGGGTTGGTGGGTGGTCTCGAGGCTTTTGGGGGTAGGGATTATTAACGTGCAGTTCTGGGGTTAATGATAGTATACACTTGGCATGGGGAGTGCCGGTGTGGGCGACCTACCTGAGGGAGTGGCTCGACACGGCATCGCTTCAAGTAGATGGCCATTCTTCCTGAACTGAATCCGGTCTTAAGGTTGCTGGATACCGTGTACTGGGTTAAAGAAGATGATGACGGATTGCCCTGGGGTATCGTGACTGCTTGGATAAGGGGAAAAGCGCAGTTTGGGTGAGGAAGTCGGCGGCAGCTAATGCAGAAAATTCACTCATAGGGGAGCCT
Source organism: uncultured Nitrospirales bacterium (assembly GCA_963801755.1). Lineage (GTDB taxonomy): Bacteria > Nitrospirota > Nitrospiria > Nitrospirales > UBA8639 > Nitrospira_E. Next base: position 130,872 of record CAWDGE010000016.1, read on the forward strand.
CCTTTCCTGAAAATCTTGTCGATTCAGTATTAGGGATTCTTGATCCATATTCGCCCGAAAAATCAGGATGCCTGCCTCATGCGTGCGGGAAAGATTAGAAAAAATTGTCGTCCTGCAGGCTATAGAATGCCGATCGCGTTGAGGAGGACAATAAACACGGCAAACGGGGCGATGTAACGTACGAGGGCCTGCCATGCAAGGTAGAGGGTGGGATTATGCATGTTGAGTTCGGATTTAGTGCTTTCGGTCTTCATAAGCCACCCGGCAAATAGGGCAATGAGAATTCCTCCTAGAGGGAGCATGAGATTGGAGGTCACAAAATCTAACAGGTCAAAGAAGGTTAGTCCGAAGAATTTGATTTCCTCCCACCAGTTGAATGACCAGACTGTTCCCAATCCTAATAGCCAGGTGGCCACCCCTGAATACCAGGAAGCCTTGATTCGGGATAATCCAAATGATTCAATCAGCCATGTGACCAGGGGTTCGATCAATGAAATTGACGACGTCCAGGCGGCCACAAGCAGGAGAATGAAAAAGAGGGAACCGAAGGCGAGTCCGCCGGGCATGTTGCCAAAGGCGACGGGCAGTGTTTGGAAAATGAGCCCAGGACCTGAGCCTGGCTCCAAATTGTTTGCAAACACGATTGGGAAGATGGCCATGCCAGCTAGCAGGGCGACGAGGGTGTCGGCTAAGCCAATGAAAATTGAGGTACTGGCAATCGATATGTCCTTGGGTACATACGAGCCGTAGATCATCATGGTGCCCATGCCGAGACTGAGACTAAAGAAGGCTTGTCCCATGGCCGTCAGCATGCTGGCGCCGGTCAATTTGCTGAAGTCCGGGGTAAAGAGATATTCCAGACCTTTGCCAAAAAACCCCGTGGTCATGCTGTATACGACCATGAGAAGCAGAAGGAAGAAAAGAGTTGGCATGAGCCATTGAATCGCTCTTTCCAAGCCGCCTTTGACACCACCCGCCACGACCCCCATGGTCAATACCATAAAAACCGTGTGCCAGATGAAGAGTGTGGTTCCGCTCCCCACAAAATTGCTAAAGGTTTCGGCCGCAAATTGACCGTTGGCCCCACTAAACGTTCCCCCTGCGGATTTGAAGATGTATGCCAGAGTCCATCCGCCGATGACACTGTAATAGGAAAGAATGAGCATGCCTGCCAGGGTGCCGGACCATCCAACAATCTGCCACCATTGAGTCGTGTTGGTTTCTTTAGCCAAAGTTTGCATGGAACGAATTGGTGTGGAGCGTCCTCTCCGGCCCAACAAAATTTCGGCCATCATCAAGGGAATCCCCAGGGCTGCCACGCAGAGGATATAAACCAGAACAAAAGCACTGCCTCCGTTTTGTCCCGTGAGGTAGGGGAATTTCCAAATATTGCCCAAGCCCACGGCCGCACCCGTGGCCGCGAGGAAAAAGGTCCATTGGGAGGACCATTGGCCATGTATCGATTGTCGATCGGAGATATTCATTGAAGATAGAATTATTCCCTGAAGATCCGGGGGAGTGTAGTGTAGGTGTCAGGCACTTTCAAGGTATCGGGAGTATGCCGGGCGTAGAGATATTGCCTGACTTGAGATGTCACTCCTGTCTGACTATAGTGTCCTCTTCTTCTGTTTCGAGTGTCTATTCTTCGTGAGGAGTGGAAGGGTTGAGTTCATGAGTGACGAACAACGAAATCGGAAAGTGATTGCTCTGGCGCCGATGCCACCGGAAAAATCTGCCTATGCTTTGGCTCGATATAGCCGTTCGCCCGATTCTATTGAGGATAGTTTGCGATGGGTCCATTCTCATTCTTCCGAAAAGTTTTGGGAGCAGTTTTATTTTGCTTATGGGCATGGCTCGATTGCCGATTTGGGTCACGCGACGGTGTGTTTCGAACAGATTTCCGAGCTGGCCGCGATCCGTCTTGAGGATGAATCACTGTGGGATGGGCAGGCCAAATCCAGCCGCTATCAAAACTTTGCCGCAGCCGGGTGTTACCTGCCCAACGAGATTGCCAATACTGAAATAGAAGGCGAATATCGCGGCATCCTTGGCAGTCTCTATAACATCTATCGGTTGCTGAAAGATCCGATCCAAACCCATCTGGGCAAGCGGTATCCCAGACCGGAGACTATGAAGCCTGCAGATTATGATCGGACCATCGGTGCTCGGACCTATGATGTCATTCGCTATCTGCTTCCACTGGCGGCGATGACGAATGTCGGGCAGGTGGTAAGTATTCGTACACTGGAAAAGCAAATCACGCGTTTGCTGTCTGCTCAATTGCCGGAATTGCAGGGGATTGGTGAAGATCTGAAGGATGCGTGTGCCAAAGCACCCTCAACGGTGTGGGCCGAGTTGCATCATGAAGAGACCAAAGGCTTAGAGCCCTTGGCGCCGACCTTAGCCCGGTATGCGGGGGCCAACGAGTATCAAGGTTCGGTCTACAGGGACGTGCTTCGCCAGGTGAAAGGGCGACTTAAAAAGGCCGGCTATGATGATCCGCAATCGTGGAACGGCAAGGATCAGCCGGTTGATTTGTTGGAGCCGCATGCGCCGTTGGATGAATTAGTGACGACGCTGGTGTACCGAGTGAGTCATGCCCCTTATCGATTCCTCCTTGAATGGGTACAGCAGTGGTCAGAGAAAGAGAAGCAGGAAGTGGTCGATGCCGCGCTTCGTGGTCGTGGCCCTCATGACGACTTAATAAAGGAGTTTCGATCCGGGTATGCATTTGTCTTTGATATTCTGATGGATATCGGTGGGTGGCGGGATATGCACCGGCACCGACGTTGTCAGCAGATTCAGCAGAATTTTACGACGATTCATGGGTATGAGGTGCCGTCCGTTTTGGCGGACGCTGGAGTGGAGAGAGAGTATCGGCAGGCTATGGATGCAGTGCAACTGGATATTGAGCGGTTGCGCGTCAGCAATCAGGAGGCGGCCCTCTATGCCATTCCGTTTGGGTTTCGGGTTCGGTGTTTGTTTAAGATGGATTTTGCGGAAGTTGAGTATATTGCCAAATTGCGGTCCGGGGTAAAGGGCCATTGGTCGTACCGAACCGTGGCTTGGCTCATGAAGCAAAAGATGCTTGAGCGACATCCGTATCTGGGAACCCTCATGGAGGCCACTTCGCCTGATATTGAAGATTCGCTGACTCGATAGCGAATGGGCAGGATTGAACTCGACAAAGGATGTGAGCATGAGTGGGGAATATGAACGTCTTATCAATGATGCCATTCGCCAAGGTGAATGGGATGTGGTCTACGCAGAGGCACGACGGTGGTCGGAGCGAGCTGAGTGCGGGCCTTTGCCGTATTTTGCGTTGAATGTCGTGTGCATGTTGCGAGGGGATTTTGCCGAAGCGTGGCAGGTCTATCCTCGGGCATTTGGAGAAGAGGCGGATGTGCAATTGATTCAGGAGTGGATGGCGCGCTTGCGGAGTGAGCAATCGGATGACCCGAATTCCTTGTTATTTGCAGGAGTGTTTCATACGCAATCCGGACGACTGGAGGATGCGGTGGTCAGCTATGAACGAGTGGGAGCTTTGGCTCCAAACTCTCCTTATCCCTACTTTTTCCTGGCGCAGATTTATCAGGTCAAAGGCCGCATCGATCAAGCTGTCAAAGCTTACCGAGAAGCGATTAAACGAGATCCTTCCTATGTGGCAGCTCGCCTAAAGCTTGGGGTGGCCTACCAGGACCAGGGGCAGTTGGAAATGGCTATACCCCAATACCGTGAAGTTTTGAAACTCCGCCCTGATGAACCATTTGGGCATACCAACCTCGCATGTGCTCTTGCCGAACAAGGTAAATTGGAGTTGGCGATTGAAGAATATAAAAAAGCACTGGAGATTGTTCCTAATGATGCTGAGGTCCATTTCGCCTTGGGAGGTCTTTATGAAAACAAGGGACGATGGGATTTAGCCAAACGACAGTATGAAGAAGCTCTTAGGCTGGAACCGAATTTTGCTCCAGCTGCGACTGCGATCGGCTGGTTTTTATATGAAAAGGGGCAAGACGATTTTGCGATGGATTATTTCAGCCGAGCGCTCAAAGCGAATCCTGATGATGCGCAAGCCACTTTTGGGGTTGGTCGCATTTATGATGAGAAAAACAAGCCGGAGCTGGCGGTGCAGCATTACCAACGGGCACTGTCTTTAGAGAAAGATCCAGACCGGAAGATGCGAATTCTCAATTTTATGGATAAAATGCTTGGATAGGGCAGGTTGCAGCCGTGGCTAATCGGTAGAGGACATTCTGGTTTGGGGCTACTCCTGCCGAAAGAACTGTTGAATGACCGACATTTGAGGGCTGAGGTCTCCGGTGTTTTGTACTTCCTTTCGAATCTGTTCCTTTAAGTAGGAAGAGTACCCCACCTTGTTGACGAAAATTGGAAAAAATTGATCAGGCGTGAGCGCAGTATACCTACGCAATTCCTCAACAATGTCATCACTAATGGGGACAAAAGTACTGCCGATATGGAGGATGACTCTATAGTAATTCCCATCCCCACGCTGTTCCAATTTCAGCCCTGTTTGTGTTCCCAAGTTATTCTTCAACCTTCTTATTCTATAATGACAGCGTTCTCCAATCGCGGGACATTGTAGGGTATCTAAAATTCGAATAACAAGGTTCTGTACTCTTCTTGACTGGTCTGGGACCCTGTGCTAGCGTACCATCTTTTTCACCCTGGTGAAGCAAGAAATTCTTGTGTGGCGCCATTTTAGGCATGGAGGATGAGTCCAATAATGTCGCGGTTATATAACTTCAGTGCGGGTCCGGCGATCTTGCCGGAAGAGGTGTTAATACAGGCTCAGGCCGAATTGCCGGATTGGCATGGTTCCGGTGCATCAATCATGGAAATGAGCCATCGTGGGAAAGAGTTTGTCTCGGTGGCTGCAGAAGCCGAGCAAGATGTCCGCGATTTATTGGGAGTACCTGCTAATTATAAAGTGCTCTTTTTGCAAGGCGGGGCATCAACACAATTTGCAACTATTCCCATGAATATCTTACGTGGGAAAAGTAAAGCTGATTATATTCTGACTGGTGCGTGGGGCAAAAAAGCCGTAAGCGATGCAAAAAAATATTGTGCAGTGAATGTTGCGGCGACTTCCGAAAACGATAACTTTACCAGTATTCCGCCGTTTGAACGTTGGGCATTAAGTCAGGATGCTGCCTATGTGCATTACACGCCCAATGAAACGATCGGTGGGGTGGAATTTCACTGGGTACCAGATACCGGGGCGGTGCCGTTAGTGGCGGATTTTTCATCCACTATTTTATCGCGTGCAATTGAAGTCAGTCGGTTTGGAATCATCTATGCTGGCGCCCAAAAAAATATTGGTCCCGCTGGTTTGACATTGGTTATTGTCCGGGACGACCTCATTGGAGACGTGTTGCCGATTACTCCAAGCGTGTACGATTATGCCAAACAAGCCGAAGCGGATTCTATGTTGAATACACCCCCGACCTATGCTGTGTATATTGCCGGTTTGGTATTTAAATGGTTAAAAAAGCAAGGTGGCCTCTCGGCGATGGGTGTCATCAACCAACGGAAGGCCGGTAAACTCTATGAGGCAATTGATGGGTCAAAATTTTACCGCAATCCGGTGGAAAAGGCTTCTCGTTCCTGGATGAACATCCCATTCATTTTGGCCAATCCGGATTTGGATGAAGCGTTTATTACAGAGGCGAAAGAGGCAGGATTAACCACACTCGAAGGCCATCGTTCGGTTGGTGGAATGCGCGCTAGTATTTATAACGCGATGCCTGAAGCTGGTGTTGATGCGTTAATTGATTTTATGGCCGATTTCGAGAAACGCAAAGCCTAACGTCTCCTCGGGAATACCAGTTACGAAGGACTTCCCAGTATGGTGCCGATATGTTTGTGAAAACACCATTGGTGCCCGTGAAGTTAAATGAAAAGTAGGAGAGTCTCTCTGGAAGTGTGTGAATGAGATGCCCCATCAACGGGCAAGAGGGCTCAATGTTGCTTCGTGCTAACTAAAGTGGGGCCTCCCCTATTTGGAGATACTATGAATATTTTAGTGAGTGACAGCCTTTCCCCTAAAGGAGTTGAAGTCTTAGAGCGGGCAGGATTCTCTGTGGATGTGAAAACCAAGCTCACGAAAGAGGAATTGCTTCAAGAAATACCAAAATATGAAGGCTTAGTTGTTCGCTCGGCAACCAAAGTCACTAAAGACGTGATCGAAGCGGGAACTCGGCTTCGTATTGTGGGACGTGCCGGAACCGGGTTGGATAATGTTGACAGCGAGGCGGCAACCCGACGTGGCATTGTGGTCATGAATACCCCAGGCGGCAATACAATTACCACTGCAGAGCACACGATGTCGATGATTGCTTCGATGAGTCGAAAGATTCCGCAGGCGACCATGTCCATGAAGGCGGGAAAATGGGAAAAAACCCGGTTTATGGGAACGGAACTCTATAATAAGACCTTGGGATTGGTAGGGTTAGGCCAGATTGGGTCGTATGTTGCAAAATTGGCTCAGGGATGGTCCATGAATGTGATTGGCTATGATCCCTACTTGGCCGTTGATCGGGCGAAGCAGATGGGGATTGAAGTAGTGGAACTAAATGAATTGTTTCATCGTTCTGATGTGATATCGGTTCATACGCCTTTAACCAATGAAACGAGAGGCCTCATTAACATCGAGACGATAGCAAAGATGAAAGATGGCATCATGATCGTGAATTGTGCCAGAGGCGGAATCATTAATGAGCAGGATTTATGTGAAGCGCTGAAATCTCAAAAAGTTGCAGCAGCGGCTTTTGATGTGTTTGAAAACGAGCCAGTGGATCCCAATCATCCTCTCATGGCTCTTGAAAATTTTATCTGCACCCCTCATATAGGTGCTTCTACTGAAGAGGCTCAAGAGAATGTGGCGATTGGTATTGCTGAACAATTCGTTGATTATTTTAAACGAGGTATTGCCAGAGGTGCTGTGAACGTTCCTTCTGTGGCACCTGAAGTGCTTCCACAACTGCAGCCCTATTTAGTCTTGGCCGAGCGCATGGGACGGTTTCAGGCCCAATTATTAGATGGAGGAATTAAATCCGTTACTGTTGAATATTTCGGGGAAGTGGCTCAGCTTACCATAGCACCTGTGACCGTCGCGGTGTTAAAGGGCCTTCTCTCTCCTATTTTGGAAGATGTCATCAATTACGTGAATGCCCCGATTGTGGCAAAAGAACGTGGTATTGAAGTAAAGGAAGTGAAAAGTAGTGATGCCGGAGACTTCTCCAGTTTAATCCGGATTAAAGTCGAAGCAGGTCCCCGGACGTATTCTCTTGGTGGAACTCTTTTTCATCGCCAAGAACCGCGTTTCGTCGAAATAAATCAATTTCAGGTCGAGGTGGTCTCGGAGGGCCAAATGATTTTAATCGATAACGTGGATCGGCCTGGGGTGATTGGCATGGTTGGTCAAATTTTGGGCCACCATGATGTCAACATTGCCAGGATGCAATGCGCCAGAGTCGAGCGTGGTGCATCGGCATTGCTGATTATTGGTTTGGATGCCCCGCTTGCTTCCGTCGTATTGGATCTTCTCAAGAAAGAGAAAGATATTCTGTCGGTTCGCATGGTTGATCTCAGCTAGATTGGCGGTTTCTTTCTGCAGACTATCTTGGCCAAACGTTTCGAGTTGGCAGGTTCTCTTCCATACGTTTCATGAAACCACTCCGTTCGCTTATCCCCATTGGTACAGCTACATTACTTCCCCATACGGCGCAAAGCGTTCGGAGGTTGGAAGATCAACTGTTGGCTCATTGTTCGACCTGGGGCTATCAGGAAATCATTCTCCCCTCCTTTGAGTACCTTGATGTACTCGCCGTGGGCTTGGCTCCTGAGATTTTAGAAAAATGCTATAAATTTGCAGATTCGGCTTCGGGACGAATTCTGGTCTTGCGACCTGACGCCACGGCTCAGATTGCCAGAATGGTAGCCATGGGTCTTGGAGGAGAAATTCTTCCCTTGCGGTTTTCCTATCGGACCACCGTTTTTCGGTATGAACCGGAGCATCGGGGACGGGACCGTGAAGTATTCCAGGTCGGGCTTGAACTGCTTGGCATTGATACTTCTCAAAGTGATGCCGAGGTCGTGACCTTATTGGCGGCGCTTCTGGAACGGATTGGATTGCCAGAATGGAAGATTTCTCTCGGGCATGTCGGATTTTTTAAAGCGCTGTTGGCTCAATCAGGTTTGTCTCTGACTGGGCGAAAGCAGGCAGAAGTTGCGGCAGCTCACAAAGACCTTCCTCAACTGGAACAGATTCTTGAGACCGAACGATTATCGCGGTCCAAGGTGAGAGACATATTGCAGGTGCCCGAACGGTACGGCCGTGACGAAGTGCTGGAATGGGGAATGCGAATTGCTGGGAAGAATTCACAATTGCTCAAACCCTTACAACGTCTAACGCAGGTCTATCGGCAATTGATAGCAAACGGCGTGCAAGAACACATACTTTTGGATCTTGGCGAATTTCGTGGTTTTGACTATTACGATGGCGTTGTGTTTGATGTTTTCACCTCTACCTTCGGCAGGGAAATCGGTGGCGGGGGGCGTTTCAATAATTTGGTTGGTCGGTTTGGCCGAGATTTGCCCGCGATTGGATTGGGGTTGGATTTGGACCGTGTATTTTCGGCCTTGGAACGGGGAGGACAGGTCGGCGGTAACGGGTTGAGGCCTGTGAGAATTTTTGCTTTTCCTCATGAAGCTGAGACATCCTTTGCTCTCGCCCAACGATTACGGCTGGCTGGGATTTGTGTGATTGAAGAAATGATAGAAGGTTCTCCAAAATCTGCCTTGAGTTGGGTCTTCACTGCCGCTCGGCGTCGAGGGGCGCCGTGTGCAATCATTATTGAAGAAAAGACACCCATCCCGGAATCGGTGCTCTTGTTAGAATTCACCTCTTTTTCTCAAAAACCCCAGCAAACCCGGATGCTCGTTCAAGAACTTCCTCAACGGTTACAAGCATTCAGCCATGGCAATATCTGAAGCACCAGAGGTCCGGGTTCCTCCTCAAAATCTAGAAGCGGAACAATCCGTCCTTGGAGCGATTCTTCTTGATAATGCTGCGCTCAATCGAGCGATGGAAATCTTGTCGGAGGATGACTTTTATCGAACAGGAAACCGGGTCGTGTATCGCGGCATGGTGGCATTGTCAGAACGGAATCAACCTGTTGATCAAATTACCCTGACAGACTATTTGCGAGGGACCGGCGAACTCGACCAGATAGGGGGCGCTTCGTATATTGCAGAAATCGTGCAGGTGGTCCCCAGTGCCGCAAATATTCGGTATCACAGTAATATTGTTCGAGATAAATCCTTGCTTCGTGGCCTTGTTCGAACCGCCACCGAGGTGGCCATGCGAGGCTATGAGGGGACGACAGGGACGAATGAACTTCTTGAATTTGCCGAACGGGAAATTTTTCGATTGGCCCAGGGGCATTTGGGAGGAGCCTTTGCTCCGCTCAGTAGTATTCTGCAAGAGAGCATTGAAATTGTTGATCGGTTGTACAGCCGAAAAGAACGGATCACGGGAGTGCCGACCGGGTTTACGGACCTGGATAATTTGCTGGCGGGGCTTCAACCATCTGATTTAATTATTGTGGCAGGTAGACCAAGTATGGGGAAGACGAGTTTGGCGTTAGGAATGGCCGAATATTCAGCGTTAAAAGCCAATGCTGTCGTTGGAATATTCAGCATGGAAATGTCTAAAGCCCAACTGGTTTTACGAATGATCAGCTCTCAGGCCATGTTGGATTCTCATGCAGTCAGAACCGGGCAATTGGCGCAATCTGATTGGGTGAAATTGACTGCAGCGGCCAGCCGGCTTGAGCAGGCCAAAATCTTCATTGATGATTCCGGCAATTTGACTGTTCAGCAAATGCGCGGGAAGGCGCGGCGGCTCAAGGCTGAATATGGATTGAGCCTTTTGATTGTTGATTATTTGCAATTGATGGAGGGGAGGGGAAATTCGGAATCTCGTCAACAGGAAATTTCCGATATTTCCCGGGCCTTAAAAGGATTGGCGAAAGAATTGAATATTCCAGTGATTGCCCTTTCTCAGTTAAGTCGAGCAGTAGAAAATCGGACGGACAAAAGACCCATGCTTGCCGACCTAAGGGAATCTGGGGCGATTGAACAGGATGCGGATGTGGTGATGTTTATTTACCGGGATGAGGTATACAACCCTGACTCCGATGATAAAGGAATTGCCAATATTCTTGTTCGGAAACACAGAAATGGGCCCATTGGAGAAGTGGATCTGCAGTTTCATGACCGGTATGCCAAATTTCATGACTTAACGAGAGAGGGACGGGCTGGTATAGTATAACGATCTGTTGAGGTACGGTTTATGAACTCTAAAAAAGTGCTAGCTATGAAGGTTCGGTCAGGACAGACATTTCCAATGTGGTTGGGTCGTCTGAGGACGCTCTTGTGGGGAATTCCGCTTTTGGTGGTATCCTGCGGAACAGCTCCTTCTCCCACACTGATTGGACAGGAAGCGTCCATGGTGACTCGAGAAGCTTCTCACCCCCAAGCCTACTATCACTTCCTTCGTGGTTCCCTTGCTGAGCTGAATAATGATCCCACAGCGGCCGTAGAGGAATATCGGGCGGGTTTGGCTTTTGACGCGGATTCGAATTTTTTAAAATTTCGCCTTGCCAAGCTGCATTTCTCTATGTCGCATCTGACAGAAGCCATGGATTTAGCGAGACAAATTTCGGTGTCGGAGGTTTCTCAGGCGGCGATGTTTTTCGATTTGGCGAAGATCTTTGCTGGTGGAGGGGATACTGGACGGGCCTTGGAGGTTTTGACTGAAGGGGAACGACACTTTCCTCAGGATGAACGGATATACATTTCTCATGGCACTCTTCTATTAAATATCAAAGAGCTTCAAAGGGCTGAAGCGGTCTTCCATGATTTATTAGTTCATGTCCCTGGCTCCGCAGAAGCGCATTATTATTTAGGCGTGATTGCTCTCGAGGCTAAAACGAAACAGGAGGCCAAGGCTCATTTCCAGGAAGCCATTGCTCTTCATACCACCTTTGAAAGGGCGTACCTGAAGTTAGTGGCCATTTCTGAAGAAGCAAAGGAGCCTCAGGAGGCTATTGAACTTTTGGAGCGCTATTTGATTGAGGTTAATCCCCAACATCGGGAATTCCGGTTGCGGGTTATTCGTTTGTATATTGGCCAACATAACACGGATAAGGCCTTGAACCATTTGGATTTTTTTCTCCAAGAAAATCCAGAAGATTTGCATGCGCAGATTCTTAAGGCTCAAATCTATGGTGAAATAGGCAATTTCCCTGCTGCAATCGAGGAGTTGAATGCCATCTTACGCGCGAGACCAAACGAATTGCGCGTTCGTGATTTTCTGGGATTATTATATGAGGAAATGAAGGACTATGACCGAGCGATTCAAGCGTATCAAACTAATGTCCAAATGGACTCCACTTTTTTTGATAGTATTCTGCATTTAGGCTTTGTGTCCTATCGGTTAAAACGCAACCAAGAGGCGCTTTCGTTTTTGGATCAGGCCGTTAACCTCAATCCAAAACGGCCAGAGCCGTATTTATTGTTGGGTCTGACCCATTTTCAGATGGAAGAGTATCACAAGGCCAAGGCCAGATTAGAGGAGGGTATTCACCAGGACCCCTCAAATGCCGAACTCCATTTTAATTTAGGCACAGCCTATGACAAATTAGACCTCTTCGATAATGTCGTTCGTGAAATGAAGCAGACTCTGGAGTTGGATCCGGAACATGCGGATGCCTTGAATTATTTGGGGTATAGCTATGCCGATCGTGGCATCAATGGGGAGCAGGCCTTGGCTCTTACGCAACGTGCTGTCGCGTTAAAACCCCATAACGGGTATTACGTGGATAGCCTAGCTTGGGCACTTTACAAGCTTGGACGTATTGAAGAGGCGCTGGAAACGATTCAGCGAGCGGTCTCTTTAGTGTCTGATGATCCCGTGATTTATGAACATTTGGGGGATATTTTCTTAAGACAAGATGAGCGGGATAAAGCACGGGAGGCCTGGCTTCATTCACTGCAACTCGATTCAACCAATAAGTCGCTGGGGAAGCGGTTTCGTGAGGCCGGTTTTGGGGAACCTATTCCCACCCTTTCCCACAAGTCTACCTTGACCCCCTAGCTTCTCACCATTCTAGAATTTAGCCTGGGTCAATCAATAAATTTATCAAGAAGAGAGGCCTTCAGCTCTTTTTAGGGGCGCTGGGGGTCGTCTTGCTGGTTTTAAAGTTTGAATGATTTTCAGCTTCAGGAACTGATTCTTAAGATTTGAGTTATTTTTGGCGAGTAAATAGTCACGCCCTTTCTTTATTTGCCTTGCATGACGAATGATTCTTCCAACCTTTGAGTCGCTGAAATGGCCAGTTTTATGAATTTAGTAGCGTTTAACGTAGGTTTATTGCCGTCTTTGAGGTCGTGTTGATTGTCACCGAAACCCTGGCTACTTGAAAATACCAGGTGTACCATCATCCGAAGGTGAGATTTATAACAATCTGTTGGAGGATAGCCCTCCATGGAGGTTTTCAGGATGCTGACTCAACTCAATGACCAAAAGGGATTCAGTCTAACTGAGCTGATGATTGTGGTGGCAATTATTGGGATTTTGGCGACCATAGCCATCCCAAATTTTTTGCGTTACCAAGCCAAAGCCAAGCAAACAGAGGCAAAAAGCAACTTGGTGGCAATCCATACCGCAGAAATTGCCTATTTCGCTGAAAATAATGGGTATATAGATGATTTTAATGCGATTGGATTTGCTATGAGTGGGTCTTCGCAACGATATTTTTATAAAATCGGCAATGCCAATCTTGGAACATTACCTCCCGGTTGTACCGATCCGAATTTAGATACTGTAAGTCCATTGGGTTTTACGGCAGTTGCAATTGGAAACATTGATGGAGATGCAACTTGCGACGTATGGACCATTAATGAGGGAAAGGTCATCACGAATGTAACGAATGATGTGTCTTCCTAGTTTTTTCGTGTCCGGGCGCTATGCATTCAACGAGAATCAACTAAAGTAATGGATTTTCCCCGAAGTTTAACCGAATCATTTTAAGAAGCATGCCTCAAGAGGAGGGCAAAAGTGGACATATTCGATAAAATCAAAAATCGGTCAGCCAAGGTTGGAGTGATTGGATTAGGTTATGTGGGGCTTCCCTTAGCCGTTCTTCAGGCCAAGACCGGGTACCAGGTGTTTGGGGTTGATGAAGTGGCGGCCAAAGTTGAAATGGTGAACCAGGGGCGTAATTATATTTTGGATGTGGAGGACTCGGATTTACGAGAAGTCGTAGAGCAAAAAAAATTAGAGGCAACAACCGATTTTTCTGTGTTACGGCAGTGCGATGTTATCCTTATTTGTGTGCCGACTCCTCTGACAAAAAATAAAGAACCGGATATTTCTGCCATTGTGAAAGTTCTTGGGCATCTTGCCGATAATTCACATCCCAATATGCTCGTTGTATTAGAAAGTACAACATATCCTGGAACAACCGAGGAGGTCATTTTGCCCGCCTTAACGGCAACGGGCTTAACGGTTGGAAGGGATCTGTTTGTTGCATTTTCGCCAGAGCGGGTTGATCCTGGAAATCCTGAGTTTAAGACTCATAACACATTTAAATTGGTGGGTGGTGTCACAGAAGCATGCGGGGAAGTTGCCAAAACTTTTTATGAACAATCCATCGTGAAAATCTTTCTTCTCAGCTCGCCACGGGTAGCGGAAATGGCTAAGGTATTTGAAAATGTTTTTCGTTCAGTGAATATTGCTTTAGTGAATGAGCTCACTTTGCTGTGTGACCGAATGAATATTAATGTATATGAAGTGATTGATGCTGCGGCCACGAAGAACTTCGGTTTTATGCCTTTTTATCCTGGCCCTGGTGTGGGTGGACATTGCATTCCGCTGGATCCATATTATTTGGCGTGGAAGTCAAAAGAGTATGATGTCCATACCAGGTTCATTGAACTGGCTGGGGAAATCAACGAAAATATGCCGTATTTTGTGGTGAATAAACTTCAGCGCGTTTTAAATCAGCGAGGGAAATGCTTAAAAGGTTCAATCATTCTAGTGTTGGGAGTAACCTATAAAGCCGACATTGAAGACCCACGTGAATCGCCTGCCACAAAAGTCATGGAGCTGCTGCAACATGAAGGTGCCGACTTGCAATATTCCGACCCCTATACTCCTTCCCTCATTATTCAAGGACAGGAATATAAATCTCAACAGATAAATGCTGAATTGTTAAACCGCAGTTCCTGCGTACTGGTTTTGACCGCGCATTCTGCCTTTGATTACCAGTTGATTGTTGACCACGCTCCCGTGGTATTTGACACGCGGAACGGAACTCGTCAGGTAAAACATCACCGTGATCGTATAGTTTTGCTTTCAACCTAAGGAGCGTTTCAATACAAAACCTATTCCCTGGTAAACCTGGCAAACAGGTATTGGCTTGACAGTCTGACCCCATTTCGCTATAAAGCCCTGTTTAAGCAGGGCTTTATAGCGCCTTGTGAATCTCTCATTTGTCGGTAGCACTCCCACAAAATTGCATTATTAAAAGTTGAATCTTATGAAGGAACGGCTGCATGAAGTTGCTCAAGCAATTCTTAGTACGGTTATCGGGAAATATCTTTGAGACCCTGCCTCCAAAGTTAAGACCCTATCGGGTAAAGCATAAGCCACCGCCCCTTAAGCTGGTTTCCCACAACCTGCATCCGGTCGTGTCTCCAGATCCCACTTCCCAACGAACGGCCAATCTTGGGCATTTAACTGCTCTGGATTCAGCTCTTCAAAAAGGGGAAGACTGGCTACTGGGCCGGCAGGATCCTGAACGTGGGTTTTGGGTTGAGGAGTTGGAAGCCAATACGGTTCTGACGTCTGAAGATGTGATGCTTCGGCGGTTTCTGGACTTGGTTGATCCGGAAAGAGAGCGAAAATCTGTCCGGTATTTACTACATACTCAGCTTGAGGATGGAGGGTGGCCGATTTTTTCCGGAGGGTCCTCAGAAATCAGTGAATCGGTGAAGGCGTATTTCGCGCTCAAACTGGCTGGGATATCACCCGATGAACCCGTGATGCAGCGTGCGAAGGATTTAATCCTCCGGAAAGGCGGTGTCGTTCAGGCCCATGTCTTCACCAAAATTACCCTCGCGTTATTCGGGCAATATGATTGGCGGGGTATTCCGTGTATGCCTCCGGAAATATTCTTAGCCCCCCGATGGTTTTATTTTAATTTGTATGCGGTGTCATATTGGGGTCGTACGTGTATTATCCCGCTTTTAATCATTTTCGCTCATCGCCCCGTTTGTGCGATCTCCAATGAACAAGGCATTGACGAACTGTTTCTCCAGCCTCGGAAGGAGGTGGACTATGCTCAGGTGCCACCGTTGCACCGGGATTCAACTCTCTTCAGTTGGCGGAATTTTTTTGTGTGGGTCGATAGGCTGCTTCGGTTATATGAGGCCTATCCCATAAAAGCCCTCCGGAAAAAGGCTTTGAATAGCCTACAGTCTTGGATGATTGAACATATGGATGGAGAAGGCGGCTTAGGAGCCATTTATCCTGCGATGGCCTATTCGATTGTTGCGCTTCGATCCTTGGGATATTCTACGGATCATCCGTTGGTTCAAAAAGCCTTGAGGGAAACCGAAGCCCTCGAAATTTACTCGAATTCTGGTAATGCCCCAACGCCCACTATGCTGCATTTACAGCCGTGCCATTCTCCTGTGTGGGATACGGCATTAACGATGAATACGCTGATCGAGCGAGGAGTCGCATTGGATCATCCGTCATTGCGAAGAGCAGATACCTGGTTGCGGTCTCGTCAATGTCAAAAAGTGGGAGATTGGGCCGTGTCGGCTCCAGAAGCACGGCCGGGTGGGTGGGCGTTCCAATTTGAAAATGAATGGTATCCCGATGTTGATGATACTGCTGCTGTCGTGACGGCGTTGGCCAAAATCCACCCTCCTGAGTTGTTCGGATCCGACGAGGCCCTTCAACGAGGGTTGCGATGGGCTTTGGCGTTGCAGGGGTCTGATGGTGGTTGGGGGGCATATGATAAGGATAACAATAAATTAATTTTCAATAAGATTCCCTTTGCGGATCATCAGGCTCTCTTGGACCCCAGTACCGCTGATTTAACCGGTCGATGTTTGGAAATGTTAGGAACGTTAGGGTATGACCAGTCTCACCCTGCCGTGAACCCAGCAATTGAGTTCTTACGCAAGGAGCAAGAGTCAAACGGAAGTTGGTATGGCCGATGGGGGGTCAATTATATTTATGGGACCTGGTGTGTCCTTTCAGGCCTTCGTGCAATAGGCATTGATATGACGCTGCCATGGATCCAGCAAGCCGTGATTTGGCTAGAGGCTGTTCAGAACTCTGATGGGGGTTGGGGGGAATCGTGCGATTCCTATGCTGAAGTGGAAAAGGCCGGGCGAGGAGAAAGTGGAGCATCTCAGACGGCCTGGGCGCTCATGGCGCTCCTTCAAGCTGGAGAATCGGACTCCATTGGTGTTGTCCGGGGAGTTAATTGGCTCATTCGCCATCAACGTGAGAATGGAGTTTGGGAGGAGCCGTTTCATACGGGTACCGGGTTCCCCAGGGTCTTTTATTTACGGTATCATGGTTATTCTAAATATTTCCCCATCTGGGCCCTGAGTATGTACCGGAATGTAAAAATGACCGGGGAAGCAAGGGCCGACCAAATACGAAAGGCCGCACAAGTGGCCAGACACCACAGTAAGCTTGTGTAATTTCTGTCCTGACCGCTCGTTTTTGGCGTATCTCCCTTTCGCGGATGGCAGGAGCCTCTTCTGACCAGAATCGTCATATTGACTGCAACCAGTGTAGAGTTTAACGCTGTTGGCCGGGTTCTTCCCCGAGTGAGCTCTGTTAATTATCTGGGCCATGCCGGATTAGAGAGTCTGGCTGGGTCAACCCATGTATTGGTCATTCAGACGGGAATAGGTCCCGACAAGGCCCGATCAGCTACCCAGAAAATTTTAGAGAGCGAAGCATGGGATGTTGTTATTTCTACAGGTTTTGCAGGGGCTCTCAATTCTTCCCCAATCGGATCGCTGGTGATTGGGCAAGAGGTTCTTCTTTTGGGACAGTCTGGAGACTTGTTGTCTGATTCTGATCTACAACCAATCAAGTGCCATCCTGATTGGGTCAAGGCGTCATTAGGCATCCAATTGGTAGATGGATATCCTATTCAAAGTGGCAGGTTTGTGACGACGGATCGAGTGCTTACACAGGCTTCACAAAAAGGTATTCTGGGGAGACGGTCAGGAGCAGTGGCTGTCGATATGGAGAGTGGAGCGATTGGGCAAGTGGCGAAGCATCATGGTCTTCCTTTTCTGATTGTTCGTTCGATCTCTGATGGTATTAACGAGGATTTGCCGGTAGACTTCAATTTGTTTCTCAAACCATTTGGATGGGTTGGAGGAGTAGGACTGGTCCTATCCACTCCTCGGTGTTGGAAGGGATTATTTTGTTTGTACCGGAATTTCAAGCAGGCGGGTATCCAACTTTCGAATTTCTTTGAAGTTTTTTTTGCTATTATTTCCACACCGACTTTCTCTATGGCCATCAATAATTCTGGCCCTGAAATTCCATGATATTTTTGCAACACATTGGGAAACGGACTCTATTCTTGGTAGAAGAAATGGGGGCCATGTTTGTGTTCTTGATCCGGACGTTTGGATGGTTGTTCCGACCGCCCGTGAGGATCGTTCAAATTATCAAGCAAATGTATGTTGTAGGGTTCAAGTCGTCCTTTGTTGTAATTCTGACGGCGTTATTTACCGGGATGGTGTTAGCTCTCCAAGGCTACTATTCCCTGAGAAAGTTTGGGTCTGAAGGTTTGCTAGGGTCTGCTGTGGCGATAAGCATGATCCGGGAGCTAGGTCCGGTGTTAGCTTCATTGATGGTGACGGCTCGTGCGGGATCCGCCATGACCGCAGAAATCGGCATTATGCGTATTACCGAGCAAATTGATGCATTGGAGACGATGGCAATCAATTCTTTGCAATATTTGATTACTCCCAAGGTTGTTGCCTCGCTTATTTCGGTACCCTTGTTGGTGGCTATATTTGACGTGGTGGGAATTTGGGGAGGGTATCTGGTTGGGGTTAAGTTGCTTGGAGTCAGTGGAGGATCCTATTGGAGTTCAATCGAATCAGCGGTGGAATGGAAAGATGTCTATGGGGGAATATTAAAGTCGATTAGTTTTGGCCTGATTATCAGCTGGGTCTGCTGCTATAAAGGGTATTACACGAGAATGAGTGCCGAGGGTCTGGGGAGAGCCACCACTGAGTCTGTGGTATTAGCGGCAGTTCTCATTTTGGTGTGGGACTATTTTTTAACTTCTGTTCTTATGTAACGTTAGGCATGCCTACAAGTCTACCGATTGTCATTAAACTGGAGGGGGTGGAAAAGACCTTAGGGGGACAGCATGTGCTCAAAGGGGTCACTCTCGATATCCCTAAAGGTAAAATTACGACCATTATCGGTCCGAGCGGTGAAGGGAAAAGTGTGATGCTTAAGCACATTATTGGATTGATTCGCCCTGATCGAGGCAGGGTCATTATCGATGGAACAGACCTTACGCAAGTCAATGAACAGGAATTGAATGACATACGGAAAAAATTTGCTATGTTGTTTCAATCGGCTGCCTTGTTTGATTCCATGACTGTATTTGATAATGTCGCTTTCCCTCTGCGAGAAAAACGTATGATGGCTGAACAGGAAATTTGTCGATGGGTACCAGAGATGCTGGAGAGGGTAGGGTTGGACAAGATGGGCCATAAATTTCCTGCAGAACTGAGCGGAGGAATGAAGAAACGTGCAGGATTGGCTAGGGCACTGGTGATGGGGCCGGAGATCATTCTGTTCGATGAACCGACGACGGGGTTGGATCCGTTGATGGCCCATGCCATCCATGATCTCATTTTGGCAATGCATAAAACCTTTGGGTTTACCAGCATTATGGTAAGTCACGAAATTCCAGAGATCTTCCCTATCTCTGATTGGGTTGCTATGTTAAAGAATGGGAAAATTATTGCTATGAGCCCTTCAGATGAATTTCAAAAGACTACCGATCCTGTGATTCGTGAGTTTATTTCGGTCAATAACGGCATTCATCTCGCTCCTGTCTGAATCGTGGCTCTTGATGGTGGGTTAAGGAGTCAGAGCAAAATTTATGTCACGCCGAACGATGAGAATAATCCTTCCTGGTCTTTGCCTCAATAAAACATCAATTAACCTAACTGAATTATTATGATGGAACGTGGAAAACTTGAATTAATTGTCGGCCTTTTTGTGTTGGTAGGGGTCATCTGTCTTGGGTATTTGGCGATTAAATTGGGAAAGCTTGAGCTGGTCGGTGGGGATTATTATGAACTCCAAGCCGAATTCTCTTCCACTTCCGGGTTGAAAAATGGAGCTTCAGTGGAAATTGCAGGAGTAGAGGTGGGCCGAATAAAAAATATAGGACTGAAAGAAGATCGGGCTCAAGTGGTCCTTGCGATCCAGGATGGGATCACGGTGTTTGACGACGCAATTGCTTCAATAAAGACTCGTGGCATCATCGGAGAAAAATTCATGGAATTATCTCCTGGAGGGGCTGGAGAACGTTTGGAAACTGGTGGGACCATTGTGGACACTGAATCTGGGATTGACCTAGAACAGGTGATTAGTCAATTTATCCACGGCAATGTGGAATGATACTTGTTCAGTGAAATAGAGGTGGGGGAATATGCAAGGAGAAATGGTTCGGAAGCCTGAGTCGAGGAGGAGGACGGGAGCAGTTGAGCCTCAAAGATTGCAGTTTAAAAATTCTTCAAGAAATGCGGCAGTAATATTTCTTGGTTGGGTAGTAGTTTTTCTTGCCTGTTTGACTGCCGCTTGGGGAGGAGGTACTCCAACTGGAGCAGTCAAGGAAACTGTTGATCAGGTTTTTGTGGTGCTGAGGGATCAAGCGTTAAAGGACCCGGCGAGAGAGACGGAACGGCGCGCGAAGCTGGAAGAAATCATCGGGCAGCGATTTGATTATGTCGAAATGGCCAAGCGCACCCTGGCTTCTCAATGGAAGGGGTTAAGTGCGGAACAGCAACAAGAATTTGTTACTTTATTTCAGCAGTTTTTGGCAAATTCCTACGTCGGCAATGTAGACGAGTATTCGGGGGAAGAAGTGGAGTACCTGAAAGAGCGCGAAAAGGGAGAGTTTGCTGAAGTCCAGACCAAAGTGGTGTCTCCGAAAGTGCAAATACCCTTGGATTATCGTCTGTTGCAAAAAAATGGAGAGTGGCGGGTGTATGACGTGGTGATTGATGGAGTGAGTTTGATGAAAAATTACCGTGGGCAATTTTCTCGTATTATTAACTCCTCATCGTTTGAAGCTCTTCTCGAGAAACTTCGTTCAAAAGCCGACCTGGGGACTGCGTCCTAAGGAGTCGGTTTTGTGATATCGTCTCGTTTGTGGGGCCTGGCGTTGTCGTGCCTGGCCTTAGGCGGCGTTATCCTTCCCTCTTCCGTGGTCCTCGCCGAAAATTCTTTTTTTGTGGTTCCTGCGTTTTCTACTTCCAAAAATGATGGGCAAGACTTTGGGCTGATTGCGCCGGCATTGAATTCAGATGCGGAAGGTAATCTTCGTTCTCTCTTTGCCCCGATGCTGATTCACAATTCATTTTTAGGAGTCCGGGGAACCTTGAACTATTTTCATTATTGGTCTGGCGGGAGGCAAATGGAGACCGTCGGTTCCTATACCGAGGAGATTGAACGAAAGCTGAAGTTTCGTTACCAGGACCCTGGATTTATCGAAGGGTTGTTCTTTGTGGATGTTGGAGCGCAGTTTTTCAAAAATGCGACCAAGCGGTTTTATGGCTTAGGGCAAACCACTCCCAAAGATAATGAAACAAACTATACGGGGCGTGAAATTCAAATCCATTGGAACTTTGGCATCCATTTGAACGATGTGACGCGATTATCCGTCAACCAAAGATTTCGAAATGTTGAAATTCAACCGGGAGGTGTAGATGACGAGCCATATACTAAGGATCGATTCCCGGGGGATCCGGGGATAAAAGGCGCGACGATTTTGGCCCACCGTCTGGTGTTCCAATATGATTCCAGGGATAATCCCAATACCTCGACAGCAGGCACCCGCGTTGAAGCATTTGGGGAATTGGCGCAGAACTTTGATTCTGGGAAGGAAGAGGATCTGATGTATTTTCGGTCAGGGTTTGATCTCAGGTACCTGATTCCGAGTTCCTCTAAACGGTATATTTTTGTGGCCCGAGCGATGCTGCAATTAAGTTTTGGCGATGGGATACCCTTTTACGAACAAAGTTCCTTGGGAGGAGAAGACAACCTGAGAGGGTATGGGAAGGACCGGTTTATTGATAAACATATGGTGGCATTTAATGTGGAGGAACGTATACATTTATTTGGGATGAAGATGTTCAATGTCAGTATAGAATGTGAATTAACGCCATTTGTGGATATGGGGAGAACCTATAAGGATTTTAAATTTCGTCAATTTCATGATTGGGAAATTACGCCTGGAGTAGGATTCCGAGCCATTGTCCGCCCCAACGTCATGGCTCGGGTGGATTGGGGGTATAGTAGGGAAGGTGGAGCGGTATTTGCTGGTCTCAACTATCCCTTCTGATACAGCTCATCGTCGATCTGCTTTGCAGGAAAAACATGTGCTGACAAGATCCAAGAATATGAGTCTATTTGTGCGTATAGGATTACTCTCATTAATGGTAGGAGTCCTCCTTCTCCCTCCTGGGGCATTGCAGGGTGAGGATTCAACCGGTCAGCAATATCCCGAGAGTCTAGAAAGGGAGCTGGAGACCTTAGTGAGGGAAGGGGCAGCCCATTCAACCGACCTCACGCGCTTGCTTCGGATGGCCGGCTTGTATTTGGATCTGGGTTACGGGGTGTACGTTGATCGGGAGCAGAAGTTGGCAGCGTTCCAGGAGGGAGCCCGTATCGCCCAAAAAGCCCTTGATCTTCGTGAGTCTTCTGCAGATGCCCATTTTTTGTATGCCGCCAATCTTGGGAGTGCTGCGGAGTTGGAAGGTTTGGTCGCGGCGGCATTGACGATTCGGGAGTTAAAGGAACATGTGCATCGGGTCTTGGAACTTGATCCGCAAAATGTTCAGGCTCATCATATGTTAGGGCGGATATATGAGGAATTGCCTTGGGTGTTAGGAGGCGATCAGGCAGTAGCTGGAGGTCACTTGAAGAAAGCGGTTTCTCTCGATCGCGAGTATGCGCCGGCAGGGCTTGATCTTGCGAAGTGGTACGTGAAACGCGGGCAAACTTTAGAGGCGGTGAGGGAGCTAAGGCGGGTCGTTAACACCCCCCCTCTTAAAAAGCGATGGATATGGGAACGGATTCATCGACCGGAAGCCCAAGCCTTGCTTCAGCAGATTCTCAGTCAGGAGGATGTAGATCCTTCCAAGGCTCATCCCTGATTTTGTATCAAATGCTTGACAGGCAATAGCAGCTATGGGAAGATTTTGGTTAATCATGTCGGATTTGAGAAATTTTTAGTTATTCCCTTACAACACGTTACGTTCTTCAAGAAAGGATGCGCAATGTCCTTGCTAAAAAGGATTGAAAGTCCAGCAGATTTAAAGAAACTTTCTCGAGACCAATTTCCTGAACTTTGTCAGGAAATTCGGGAGCTCATTATAGAAGTGATCTCCCATGTGGGTGGGCATTTAGCCTCCAATTTAGGTGTGGTGGAGTTGACGGTGGCTTTGCAGTATTTATTGAACACACCGGACGATAAAATCGTTTGGGATACCGGTAATCAGGCTTACACACATAAATTACTAACGGGCCGTCGTGAACAATTCCATACGGTTCGCCAGTTTGGGGGAATAAGCGGATTTTGTAAAAGAGAAGAAAGTATTTATGACACGTTTAACGCCGGACATGCCGGAACCGGGGTGTCTGCTGCGGTGGGCTTTGTGGAGGCTCGTGAGCAATTAGGGAAGTCCAATAAGGTAGTTTGCGTCGTAGGAGACGGGGCCCTCACTGCGGGAATGACATTGGAAGGGTTGCAACATGCCGGAGATATGGGCCGGGACTGTGTAGTGATCCTAAATGATAATCAAATGTCGATTTCCAAAAACGTCGGAGCCATTTCCGCCTACCTTAATCGGACCTTTACCGGGGAGTTCTATACAAGGCTTCGGGAGGAAACTTCTCAACTCCTTGAAACCATTCCGCAAATTGGAGAACCGGTGAAGCGAATGGCGATCAGGGCTGAAGAGCTGGCCAAAGGCCTCCTGTTGCCAGGTTTGCTATTTGAAGAATTGGGATTTCGATATGTGGGTCCGATTGATGGGCACAATTTTGATCATTTATTGCCGACCTTGGAGAATGTGTTGAAATTAAAAGGGCCAACTCTCCTGCATGTGATTACCAAAAAAGGATTAGGATTTCAGCCGGCCATGAAGAATCCTGTTTGGTTTCATGCCTGTTCACCTTTTGATTCGAAGACTGGGGAACCGGTAAAAAAACCAGGGCACGCCTCATATAGTTCCATCGCAGCCAAAACACTGATTCGTCAAGCCAAAAAAGATAACCGGGTGGTGGTCATTACGGCTGCAATGTGCGAGGGAACAGGAATGTCTGAGTTTGAAAAGGAATTTCCCTCCCGATTAATTGATGTTGGGATTGCTGAGCAACATGCCGTGACGTATGCGGCTGGTCTCGCCGCTGATAATATGCGGCCGGTTATTTGTATGTACTCTACCTTTCTCCAACGGGCCTATGATCAGGTGGTGCATGATGTGGCAACCCAAAATCTTCCGGTGACCTTTTGTATTGACAGGGGCGGATTGGTGGCGGAAGACGGAACGACCCATCATGGGGCTTTTGATTTTGCGTTTCTTCGGCATGTTCCCAATATGGTGATTATGGCACCAAAAGATGAAAATGAGCTTCAGCATATGGTCCAAACGGGATTGGTGCATGATGGGCCAGTGGCGGTCCGATATCCTCGCGGCAGTAGCCTGGGTGTGCCATTAGATTCTGAGCCAATTCCTCTTTCAATTGGACAGGGTGAGCTGTTGTCTGATGGGCAAGATGTGGCGATCATCGCGATTGGAGTGATGGTTTCGGAGTCTATGAAAGCAGCTGAGCGCTTACAAGAAGAAGGCGTATCGGTAGCTGTCATTAATGCACGATTTGTGAAGCCTCTAGACAAAGCCCTTATTCGGGATATCGCCAAGAAAGTGAAATGTTTAATTACGGTTGAAGAAGGTTGCCGGATGGGGGGGTTTGGATCGGCTGTATTAGAGTTTTTATCAGAGGAAGAATGTTGGGATATGCCGACCAAGGTGCTCGGGTTGCCAGATTGGTACATTGAACAAGGTCCTCAAGAGTTGCTCCGGGAAAAGTATGGCCTCACGGCTGATGGGATTTACGATCAGGCCAAGGCGTTGCATGACCGGGTTTCCCTGCAAGCCGCAATACGCTAGATTATTTTCGTGTATATTTCTCGACGAAAAACCAAACAAATCCAGGTTGGATCGGTCAAAATTGGTGGCGATGCCCCAATATCGGTCCAGTCTATGACGATTCCTCATCCGAGGGATGTCGCCGGGACTGTGGAGCAGATTCACCAGTTAGAGAAAGCTGGATGTGAATTGATTAGGGTGGCCGTGCCTGATATGGATGCGGCAGATGCGCTTCCAAAAATTAAATCCCAAATGACCACACCCTTGATCGCGGATATCCATTTTGACCATCGTCTTGCTCTGAAAGCTGCTAGATTTGTGGATTGTGTCCGTATTAATCCGGGGAATATTGGGCCATGGTGGAAGACAGAAGAGGTGATTCGAGCCGTCAATGATTATGGCATTCCACTCAGAATTGGAGTGAATGGGGGTTCTTTAGAGAAGG
This sequence comes from uncultured Nitrospirales bacterium, assembly GCA_963801755.1. GTDB lineage: Bacteria > Nitrospirota > Nitrospiria > Nitrospirales > UBA8639 > Nitrospira_E. Next base: position 155,863 of record CAWDGE010000016.1, read on the forward strand.
ATCTTCTTGAAAAATATGGCTATCCCACAGCTGAAGCTCTTGCCGAATCGGCGTTGAATGCAGTCCATGCTTTAGAGGATGTTGGGTTTACCAATATGAAGGTGTCCTTGAAGGCCTCTGATGTGCACATGGCGATGGATGCATATTGGTTGTTTGCCCAACAAGCCAATTACCCCTTGCATATCGGTATTACCGAAGCAGGAACTGCGATGACCGGCGCTGTGAAATCTGCTATTGGGTTAGGTTGGCTGCTTTCTCAGGGTATAGGCGACACCCTTCGGGTCTCGTTAGCGGCCGACCCGGTGGAAGAAGTCAAGGTGGGTTTTGAAATATTGAAATCGCTGGAGCTTCGTCACCGAGGTGTCAATGTGATTGCTTGTCCGACATGCGGGCGAGTGGAAATTGATGTGGTGAAAATGGCCAATGAATTAGAGCATCGACTGGGGCATATCACCACGCCAATCACCGTATCTGTCTTGGGTTGTGTGGTGAATGGAATCGGTGAAGGGAAAGAAGCTGATATTGGAATAGCTGGAGGACAAGGCGTAGGGATTCTCTTTAAAAAGGGGAAATTGTATAAACGTGTGCCATCTGAAGAGCTACTTCATACTTTAATTGAAGAGGTGGAATTGATGGCCAAAGAGCAAGATGGTCAAGGTCCGAGGGTCAATATTCATGAGACACCTGATGGCATTTCCAGTATTCACTCCTCTATGGAAGATCTTTCCTTAAATTCCAAACGATCTGTTTCCAGAGAACTTCCCGTGTTGCCTCGTCAGTAATGATTCCAGCCTTTTGAAAACTAAAGATAGAGAAAGCCGGACCTTCTCTTGTACAAGAGAAAATAGACTTCTTATAATGATCTCGGAAGGGCGCCGTACCCAAGTGGCTAAGGGAGCAGTCTGCAAAACTGCGATTCAGCGGTTCGAACCCGCTCGGCGCCTCCATTCATTCTGCTTGCCCCAGACTTTGGTGTTGGGATTTATGCAGAGAATGAGGAATGAACGATCTTGAAATTTGGTAATTATCTCCAGGGAGTAAACTAACAATGTCGGTACCTGTGTCTCAAATGTACACCGTAGCTCATTATGCTCTCTCGCAGCACTTGCGTGGTGTGAGGCGATATCCTCTCGTGATGATGTTAGAGCCGCTCTTTCGGTGTAATCTGGAATGTGCAGGGTGTGGGAAAATCCAATATCCGGACCATATTTTGAATCGGCGACTGACGCCTGAGCAATGCTTGGCTGCAGCTGATGAATGTGGCGCGCCCATTGTGAGTATTCCTGGAGGAGAACCCCTCATTCATCCTGAAATGCCAGCTATTGCCGAAGGGCTTGTGAAGCGGAAAAAATATGTTTATCTCTGTACAAATGCCATTCTGCTTGAAAGAAAGTTGCAGGACTATACTCCCTCGAAATACCTCACATTCAGCATCCATATGGATGGTCTCAAGGAAGAGCATGACCATGCCGTTTGTCGAGATGGCGTCTATGACGTTGCCGTGAAAGCCATTAAGGCCGCTTTGGCCAAAGGTTTTCGCGTAACGACCAATACGACATTATTTAATGATGCCGCGCCTGCTCGTGTCAGAAGGTTTTTTGATGAGATGATGGAATTGGGTGTGGAAGGCATGATGATTTCTCCTGGGTATAGTTATGAAAAGGCTCCGGATCAGCATAGTTTTTTAAGCCGTGATCGAACGCATTCGTTATTTGCGCAGTTACTGGTTCAACGAAAACGCAGTTGGCAGTTCAACCAATCTCCGTTATTCCTTGAATTCCTGATGGGGAAACGAGAGTATGAATGCACCCCTTGGGGGAATCCCACGTACAATATTTTTGGATGGCAGCGCCCCTGTTATTTATTACAGGATGGGTATGTATCCACTTTTCGTGAACTAATGGAGGAAACGGAGTGGGAGCGCTATGGGACGGGACGGCATGAGCAATGCCGTGATTGTATGGTGCATTGTGGATATGAAGCCTCGGCCGTGAAGGATACCTTCGGCTCATGGAGTGGGTTTTTGGGAACCGTCAGGGCAACCCTGTTTCCCAATGCTGTGTGAGCTCCTATTTTTTGTTTTTTCCTTCCCTTCCTCAACCCTTCTGGATCATCTGGTAATCGCCTCAACATTTAGCTGGAAGTAAAGAGTCATCATGGATTCAGATCTGTCCTCAATCGGTTCTCCTCAATCATGGGAAGGTCGGTGCCTGCAAGCTTCGAATGAGAAAGAATTGCACGAAGCCATAGATCGCGCGTTTGATTATCGAGGCGATGTGACGATTCAACTCAAGGATGGGGGGGAGGTTATGGGATTTGTATTTGATCGTCAGGAGGAGGCTCCTCAGCCGTATATACAGCTATTCCTGCCAGGGGATCAGCATCCGCGTATGGTTTTATACCAAGATGTGGCTGGAATCGTATTCTCAGGGCAAGATACGGCGTTTGGTCGATCGTGGGAGGATTGGGCGCAAAAGTGGAAGAAGTCTGATTCAAGCTCTTAACGATTCAATTCCCGCAAGCATTGTTTTCCCTTCAACGTTCTGATTCATCCATATTATTCAAAACAGCTTTTGCTTGTAATCCGACTCTAGGTGGGATGGGAAATTTATTTCTCTCTCGACTCATGGACTGGTATGTTTATTCCCCTAAAACATAGGCATGGCAAGTAGTAAACAGCGCTCAAGAACTGAAGAAATAATTGACGGTTGGCTTCTGACTGTGATAGAAGTCCTGAACTTTTTCCGCCCCAAGAGACCTATGTAGCCCAAAGATTTTTGAATAGGATAAATTGGATTGCCAGGGAATGTCCAATGGAAGAGTTGCGAAGGCTTGCGAAATCTGAAGAATGTACAATGTATGCATGTGTTGGAGTCCCGTTGTTTCGTTCTAGCTGTAATTTTCTCCATTTGGACGCTCTTTCCGGTCGGTGTATTTATGCACTTCAGAGGTGGATCATCGATTTAGGATCGAGGGTCGAATTTGTGAGAATGACGGGGATGGCATTGAATCGGCTGTTGTTTTCCTGTGGGATACTCGGGCAGATCTTTCGAAGAATGGGAAAGCTGATAGCGGTGGTTTCTAGAAAGTTGTTCTTCACTTGCACCATGAAAACCAGGCTGTTTCCTTGGTTATTCAATGCGGAGAGTTTGAGTCGACAGGCGAGTGGAGTTTGACCTTGATGACCCAGAGGCACAGCGAATCGTTACGGTTAATTCTGCGCAACCTTGCGGTCCCAGTCAATTTTTGCGCCAGATTTGGGCTCTTGCCGTGGTAGCCGTTTTATTGGGAATTTCCATGATTTGGACCATTGGGCAGAATGGGTATGAAAAATTGCAAGGGGTTTGATGTGGCACATAAAAGGAGAAAAAATCCGAAGAAATAATTTGTAGTTTGTAGTTGGAGTAATTCTGGTCATTAAGACCAGAGCAGCTTCGATTTAGTGAGGTCATGAGGAATATGGCAAATCAAGAATCAGGTAAACGAGGGGGAACAATGAACGAGTTTCAAACTGTAAAAAGTCTTTTAGTTAGCGGGTTGGCCGTTATTGGCCTATCGATGTCAGCCTGTGGTGGTGATGAAGGTCCGCCGCAACCGCCTCCTCCTGCTCCACCGGAATATGCTGATAAGCATATGCCAGCCGGCTATTGGAATAATCCAGAAATTCTGAAAGAGGGAGAGGCCATCTTTACTGGACAACAAAATATTGATGTGAATTGTGCGAGTTGCCACGGCAAAGATGGAAAGCCGGTTAAGGCCGGTGCTCGCGATTTCAGGCGAACTGAGCAAATGCAACTATATTCGGATGCCGTATGGTTTTGGCGAGTGTCTGAGGGAGTTCCTCAAACAAAGATGAAAGCATGGAAGAGCAAGCTTTCAGAGGACGCCATTTGGAAAGTTATTGCGTATGAGGCCAGCTTTGGGCTCAAGGGCAAGGAATATGATGTTGCAAAAGGGCAATGGGTTCCTTCGGGAGGAGCTGGTGCGGCTCCTGCTGTACAAGCCCCTGCGGGTGGAGAGGCTGAAAAAGCGGCAGAGTAATCCAGGAATTGAATGAAAAATAAGGAGGGCGGGGACCCTTGAAAACACTGAATCGAAGTCTATGGATAGTTCTAGCGTTGGGCCTAAGTGGGGCGGCTAGTGCCTTTGGCCAGGTCCCGGATGCTCCACTCGTAGATTTTCCCTATTCGGGAAATCGAACGGCGGTGTGGGTCGTCGCTCAACTTCATATTTTATTTGCGGCGTTTATTTTAGGCGCGCCGATTTTCGTGGTGGTAGCTGAATGGCTTGGGTATAAGAATAACGATCCGAAGTATGACCGTCTGGCCAAGGAAGTCATTAAGGTCACAGTCATCCTGTACAGTATGACTGCCTTAACTGGCGGTTTGTTCATCTTTGTCCTGCTCGGGACATATCCTGACTTTTCGACATGGTTGATCAAGCATTTTTTCCTTGTGTTTGCGGTTATTTACCCCCTGCTGTTTATCCTTGAAACCATAATTTTGTATACCTATTTTTATTCATGGGATTCCATGAAAGGTGCGAAGAAAGGGCGGCACATCGCTCTTGGCATTCTACTGAATATAGTGGGAACGGTGACACTCTTTGTCATTGACGGCCCGACCTCTTTTATGAATACCCCAGCTAAAGCTGTGGAAGGTGTGTCCTTGGTGGAGTTTATCCAGACCGCCAGCTTGTGGGACAAAATGGCCAATTTTAGCTGGATGCCTCTCAACCTTCATCGCCTGGTAGGAAATGTGACGTTTGGTGGATTTATTGCCGGACTTATTGCGGCCTATATGTTTATGGGATCAAAAACAGATGAGGAGCGGGCCTATTACGACTGGATGGGCTTTGTGGGGAACATGATCGGCGTGGGGGCGCTCTTGCTCCTTCCATTCATGGGTTACCTCCTAGCCTATGAATTGTGTGATTATGACGCATCCATTTGTCCCTACATGATGGCTGACCAATTGTCGATGTTTTTTGAAATGCAGGGGGCCATGATTGGCCTGATCTTTTTAGCCAGTAATTATTATATCTGGTTAAGTCTAAAGCGAATTCAAGGTGTAGAGCAGGTACGAATATCTGGATTTGTTGCCGTAGTGGTCCTGTTCATGCCAGCCATCATGGGATTTACCTGGAAAATGTTCCCTCCACCTGAGTGGCAGTCTTTGATTGTTTTGGGAATCCTGGTCATTCTGCCTGTGGTTCTCGGTAAAGTTCCCGGTCTCAAGAATTTCACGGTGTCGGCATTCACTATGATCAAGGTCGGTTTTTTGATGATTGTGGTGGCCGATGCGATTTGGATGACCCCTCATGGTTTTGTCCCGACGCAAGGGCTAGCAACGGAGGAAGTCGAGCTTCCTTCATGGGCGAGTGAATTAGCGCTCATGCCGGCGAAAAATGCTGCAGCCTTTACACTCGTTTTCCTGACTGTGGTCAATTACCTGTTGTATAACCGGGCTATCAAGCGTGGGACAATCATGTGGGGGAAAATTGATTTCGCTTCCCAGTTTGTCCTCATATTCCTAGCCTTTAGCGCGATTTGGACAATGGGCCTCATGGGCGCAGTACGTTCGTTGACTCGAAAGTATTACCATGTCTATAACCTCGTTCCTGATTTTACTCCTGAAGCGTTTACCCCGACCTTGGCCTACTCGGCATGGTGGATAACCGGGGTGACTATTGTGTTTTACGCTGTTGTGAGTTTTGCCATTCTTGTCACGCTAAGAGCTGGAAGTCCGAAGGCGGCAACGTCAATGGCATCATCAGTGCCGGTTGAAGCTAAATGAGAAGCTTGAAAAAAGAGGAAACAAATGGCTAACAAAAGTTTTGCCAAGAGTGTCATGAAAAAGACCACCTTGGGGGTCATTATTGGAGTGTTGTTGGTAGTTGGGGCCAAATATACACATTTTCCACCAGTTTTTCAGATCATGTTTTTCCTTTATGCGATGCTAGGGGCTTTGGTATTCATTCTTTTGGAAGCTCCAGCGATGAAACGGTTGGAAGGTGCGAAGGCGGTTGGGGCTTTAGTGGTATTTTACCTTCTCCTTTCTGGTCTCTATATTGCCGGGGCGTCGATACTCCCCCAGTTTGACCCGGAAGATGAAAAGGGAAAAATTGAAAAAGTCTTGAAACTTCGTCGAGCCGAAACGGAGCAAGGGAAGGCGGATGAATTGATTGCCAGGGCAAAAGAATTGGATGAACGGGCTAAGGCTATTTCCAAGCAACTGAGTTCTCTGGGGGCTGAGGCCAAAGTCGAGGTTGTGGCTACCACGGGAGCGGGAGGGGGTGGAGTTGCTTCCGGTGATCTCGTAGCCCTGGGGAAAGACCAATGGGAACTTCAGGAATGCTATAACTGCCATAAGCTGTATGGGCAGGGTGGAAAAAAACGTGGGCCTGAGATGGATAATATCGGTAATCTCATGACCCCTGCACAGTTGAAAGAAAAGATTTTAGATCCAAAGAGCTGGAAAGCAGAAGGATTTGATAAGGATTATGATAAAGGAAAAATGCCTGATAAGTATAAAGATCTCATGTTCCCACAAGAAATAGATGCCCTTATTGCCTTTCTGGGTTCGTTAAAAGATGAGTCGGTAAAAACTCCGAAGCCAATTAAAATGAACTAATCCACATCTGAGGTTTTCCTCTGGCTATGCAACCAAAATTGACAGCAAAAGCATTGTGTGCGGACAAGGAAGTCGGGAAGATTTCAAAGGTAATCGTTGATCCTCTTTCCCACGAAATTAGCCATGTTATCGTACGGGAATTGAATGGTCAGGGAGTCGAACGTCAGGTTCCTATCTGCCAGGTTCAGGAGGTGGTGAATGAGGAGGAAATTGTCCTTCGGTGTTCACAGGAAGAATTCGCACAATTCCCAGTACTAGAGCGGAATCAGTATGTCACGATTAAGGAAGTTGAAATTGCGCACTTGGAGGACCATCTACATGTTGAGCCTGGAGAAATCTTGGTTCCTCTGCCGCGTTTAGAGCAAGGAGTTCCACGACGAACGTTTTTTACCAACATGACGCATGCCATTGGGACGTTAATTGCCTTGCCCTTAGTGTTTCCTGTGTTGAAGTATCTCATGAAGCCCATGTTTAAACCCTACGATAATGCCTGGTTTCCCGTTGGCAATGTCAAGAAGGTGAATAAAGAGAATATTGGGTTCCAATTTAAATTTACCCGTGGGTTTAAAGAAGCTTTTATGCCTGAACAGCAGATTGAAAAAAATATTTGGGTGGTCAAGGCGACTCCGGCTGTACAAAAAGCCGTATACGAGGGAAATGATAGGAAGTTTTTCGATGATAAAGGTGAGGTTATTTGGGTGAACAAATCAAATTCTCCCTATATCGGCTACTCTGGAAAGTGTCCTCATCTTGGTTGTGGGTATAAATGGAGAAAGACGAAAAACTTTCCAGATGGGGTATTTTTGTGCCCCTGTCATCTGAGTATTTATGATGAGGCTGGAAAAGTTATCGACGGTCCGGCACCGAGACCGCTCGACGTCCTTCCTTTGCAAGTTGATGCCGGTGGAGAAGTGAAAATCATTGATGTGGAGTATAAAGCCGGGGTTAATAACCAAATTCGGCTTCTTTAAAAGCCTGGGATGGAATGGTGAAAGGCGCATGAAAGAAGACAGTCAAGTCGCAAGTCCACAAAATGCTTTTGAAAAGGTTGTGGAATTTGTGGATGAGCGGGTAGGCCTGAAAACAATTCAGGCGAAAATGCTGAATGAGCCAATCCCCGGTGGTTCTCGCTGGGCCTACGCTTTTGGCTCGGTGTTGTTATTTATTTTTATACTTCAAGTCGTCACTGGGATCCTGTTGATGTTCTATTATGTCCCCAGTACGGATCATGCTTATGCGAGTACTCAATACATCATTCATGAGGTGGACTACGGATGGTTTCTGCTGAGCTACCATTTTTGGGGATCCTCTGCCATGGTGGTAATGGTTTTCGCACATATGTCTCAAGTATTTTTATGGGGTGCCTATAAAAAACCACGAGAACTGGTCTGGTTAGTGGGACTGGCATTATTTGGCATTGTGATGGGTTTTGGCTTCACAGGCTATCTTCTCCCGTGGGATCAACGCGCATACTGGGCAACGGTTGTCGGTGTAGAAATCATGGATAAAACTCCAATTGTTGGGGATTTTTTGGCACGATTCCTTAAGGGAGGTCCCACGCCAGGGCAAATGACGCTGAGCCGGTTTTTTGTCATCCATGTCATGGTCTTGCCTGCTGCGTTAGCAGGGCTGGCCGGTCTTCATATTTTCCTTTTTAGAAAAGCTGGCCCGGCAGGTCCGTTCAGAGGAACTCCTGAAGAGATTAAAGCAAAAACGGATTACTTCTTCCCTCGTCAGATCTGGAAAGATATTGTGGCTATGGCCACTGTATTTTTAATCATTTGTTCACTGGCCTTCATTGAGCCGGTAGTGTTGCTGGAGCAGGCGACTCCTGATCCTGGTGATTATCATCCTGAGCCGGAGTGGTATTTCTTGTTCTTATTTCAGTTGCTTCGTTTAAAAATTTTTGGCGGGGAGTTTGGACAGTTTCTTGGAGCTATGGCCATCCCAGGTGCCTTTATGGCTTTTTTAGCAGCGCTGCCTTTTTTGGATACAAATTCAGAGCGAAATATTTTTAAACGTCCCATCGCTCTGGTTGGGTGGACGGTGATCATGGTCTTTATTCTGGTATTTACTGTGTCAGCCATTATAAACCGACACTTTTTAGACTAATATCTGGAAACATATGTCAAATACGAAGTTAGGACTTCTTGTTTTTTGGCCTACATTCTGGACCGGCTTTCCAATTAAGATGGTTATCGCCTTACTGTTGCTCGCGGCACACATGCACCCTTGGGAGGGGTCGGGGCTATTTCTGTTGTTACTCGTTTCCATCCCTATAGATATATGGGCGCTTGGTCTTTGTGCGAGAACCGTTTTTATTGACCGGTTGAAAGTCGATCCGAAGCCGGGCATTGGCCTTCGTCTTTGGATACGATGGGCAGCTTTTAGTGCTTTGGCATTGCCGATCATCATGATCGTGGCGTCCACGGTGGCGGAAACTGCTCAGTCGGTGGTTTCCAGTATTGTTGAATCAATTAAAGAGAATATTTTTGTGATTCCGGTTGCCGAGCAGATAAGTCTTGAGCTGGTTATGTGGGGAAGTGTGGCGGCTGTCGCGCTCATTCTTTGTATTTTGGGGTGGCTGTATGGACTAGGGTGGCTAGCTCAGCCGTTTGTGAAAAATGCGAGTCCGGTAATCGGTTCAGCAGTTGACCAGGCTAATTTTTGGGATAGTTTACGCATACCAGCGGATCAGCCTCTGCTCTTAACAGCATTTACCAGTGTAGGAGTCGTGCTGGTGTTCCTTTTCTGGGTTCTTCTTCCTTCAACGACACCCCACCCACATGAGGAATATGTCTATACTTTTGAAAAAAAGGAAAAAGTAATAGTTGAACCCAAAAAGATATTAACGGAAGCAGAGCAAGTTTTGGCCAATGCGGAGCTTGTGGTTATAAAGCTTCAGGATGGAAAACCACCGGATTCAAAATCATCTGAAAAGGCTAGCGAACTTTCACCGGAAGCCAAACAGATAAATAAAATAGGAACACAAGCTCCGATTAAGGATGAGGAAAAACCCTAGCCAGGTTGTGGGGGCTCGGGGGAGTAGCCTTGAACAAAATAATGAACGATCGAAGGGGGGCCAGAATGAAATCGGCCGGCCAATTAGGACATACAACTGTAGTGCAAGGAATGAATCGAATGCCTGGATTGCTTAAATTGGCAAGTTTTTTGGCCCTTCTCTTTCTACCGGCTTGGGCTATGGCTGCTGGAGGTGCTGAGATTCAGGCCATGTCGGTGGAATATCGTGATGTCCCTGGAATTGGTAGTCGTAACCTGGTATGGATTGTCGCCCAACAGCATTTGTTGCTGGCCGGTTTCGTTTTAGGTGTCCCGATTTTTGCCTGGATTTGTGAACTGGTTGGATGGAAAACAAAAGAAACTCGATATGACAAGCTCGCCAAAGAATTTACAAAGCTTTTGACATCAGCGTATGCCACCACAGCCCTTTTTGGAGGAATCCTTTTGTTTCTTCTGATCGGACTCTATCCAAAGTTGATGGCTTACCTGACCGATATGTTTTTTCCGTCTTTCCTAGTGTATTGCCTGCTCTTCTTATTGGAAACGGCCACCCTCTATATGTATTGGTATGGGTGGGATTATATGCAGGGAAATAAAAAGACTTTCCATCTTTTTTTAGGCTTTCTTCTGAATCTGTTCGCCCTCGGAATCATGATCGTCCCCAACTCATGGGCAACCTTCCAGGCCAGTCCTGTCGTGGTTGGGGATGGTGATGCATGGGCAAGAGCGTGGATGGCTATGCAAAACCCCACCTGGTGGCCTGTCAATATCCATCGATTGATCGCAAACGTGGTATTAGGTGGATTTATTGTCGGGGCGTATGCAGGTGTCCGCTATTTACTGGCGGGTTCGCGTGAAGAGCGGGAACACTACGATTGGATGGGGTATGTCGGGAATTTTATTGGGGTGTTTGGTATGTTGCCACTCCCATTTGCCGGCTATTGGCTCATGCGGGAGGTCTACCAATACAACCAACAAATGGGTATTACCCTTATGGGTGGTTTCTTGGCATGGCTGTTTATTCTTCAGGCCATGCTGATCGGTGTGCTTTTCCTTGGGGCAAATTATTATTTTTGGATGGGAATTACCTATCGAATACCAGGGTCTGAAGCCCAATATAAAAAACCGGTCATGGCGATGCTCCTGGTCCTATTATTATGTCTTGGTGTGTGGATGACTCCACATTCCTTGGTGGCGAGCTTGGCCGAGGCCCAAAAAATGGGTGGCACTCATCATCCTTTACTTGGTGTGTTCGGGGTAATGTCAGCCAAAATGACGGTAGCGAATCTGATGATTCTCGTCACGTTTATGAGTTTCATTATGTATTGGCGGGCCGGAAAACAAGAAACCGCTGGATGGGCAAAGGCTGCCAAAGCAATTATGGGCGCCTTGCTGGTCATCGCAGGTATTGCCGTAGTGGTCCTTGGGGTTTGGGGATATTTTGTCCCAGCCATTATCCGCATTAATTATTTCTCGGTTGCGCAGGTGTTAATCGTCCTGTTCATCATGGTTACGTTCACTCCCTTAACTGCTTTGTTAATGAAAAGTGCAAAAACGACAACAGAAATGGTATGGGGAAAAATGCCAATTAGAGCAGGGTATAGCCTGGTCTTAAATGCGGTTATGGTGATCTTACTTATGTCCCTGATGGGATATGCACGGTCATCATCTAGGGTACATTGGCACATCTATGGTGTCATGAGAGACACTTCGGATTATGCCTATTCTCCCGCATTGGGTTATGCGGCAGCATTTATGTCCCTTAATACCTTTGTGTTTTGCCTGATCGTCGCATTTATTTTTTGGGTGGCAACCTTGGGGGATAAAGCCAAAGCTCAGCCACCAAAGGCTTCTACTGTGGATATTCCTGGCCACACAGCTCCGGCTATGGCTGGTGGTGCCCCAAGTTCGGTGGAAAAACTTGATTAGGGTTGGAATAAAAGAAAGAATCAAGGGCCGTACATCTTTGGAAAGCATGGGTGAGCAAATATGAGTGAAGTCGCGCTATTGCAAATAATAGGCATGTGTGTCATTGGGGTGGGTATTCTCATCCTGATGTTTATTAAGGGGATGTTCCTTCGGGTGCTTGGTTTCGTCGCGATGGTGTTGGGGGTCTTTAGTTTAATTGCCTTGAGTGTTCCGCAAATGGCGTCATTACCTCCGGCGGTAGAAACCTTCGATCTTGCCAGCGTGAAAAGTCCAGATGATTTGGCCTCAATTGGGCAGAAGATATTTTTTAGCAAAGGACAATGCGCCTTGTGCCATTCCATTGGACCGAGTGAGTCGGCCCGGTGCCCTGATTTGAATGGCATTGGCGCGAAACTGGCTCCTGAATTTATCTATGAAAGTTTAACCCAGCCTCAAGCCTACATTTATTTGGACTTCAGGCATGATGGTATTCCGAAACAATATCCGGCACAGATGCCCCATATCGACAAGGATCCCATTGGTTTAAGCAAGCAGGAAATATATTCGGTCATTGCGTTTCTCCAAAAAATGAGTGGGGAGCCCATCAGTATCAAAGTTGAAGATATAATGGAGTCTGTACAAGAACCGGCCAATTCCTTAAAGGTGGCTTCGGTCTCTTCGCCACTTAAATCTCAAATGCAGAATTTAGCGTCACGATAAAGGGAGTAGCCAGAATGAGGAGAACATCATGAAAGGCCCTATTATTAGTGGAGCAATTATTCTTGCTGGAGTGTTTATATTTTTAAAGTTCATTCTTCCGTTAGTGACGGCACCGCTTCCAGCCAGTTTAATATATCTGTACTTGGCCCTTGCTCTGAGTGGCATTATGATTTACGGGACCATGAGTGCTCCTTCCTTGGAGGCCATGATGGGTCCAATTTTTAGGTTTTTATCCGGGAAAGGACAGACGGGAGCAGGACAGATGGCCAGGTTAGCTGTGTTGGTTATGTTTCCGCTTTTGGTGGGATGGCAAACCTATAGTCGCTTAGCCCCTAGCGATCTGCCCCCTGCCGAAAACAGGACCATTCATCCCGCCCCCCCTGGTGAATTTGTCGGTTTATCAAATCCTTATCCAAAAACGCCTGAAAATATTATGATGGGCAAAGGACTGTATGCAGCGTACTGCTCCCCCTGCCATGGAGCAAATTATGATGGAAAGGGCCCGGCCGCCCCTGGCTTTAATCCTCCTCCGGCCAACTTTAGTGATCCGGGGACTATTGCCCAGTTACAAGAGGCGTATTTGTTCTGGAGAATAAAGAAAGGTGGAGTGGGTTTACCAGTAGAAGGAATGCCGTGGAAATCAGCTATGCCCAGATGGGAAGTAGAATTACCAGAAGAGTTTATTTGGAAAATTATTATGGGTGAATATGATGGGGCACACCAATCCCCACGGACTTGGGAAGAAGAAGAAGAGTAGACTCAAGCCAATCATGTTGTGGATGAATGAGTGGAGAATATGACATGTTGAACGGACTAGGAAGCCTAAGGACAATATCCATTATTGGACTGTTCGGGGTCCTGGGATTTTCGTCAGCTTTTGCCAGTGAGCCTCCTGTTTCAGATGAACCGGGTAGCGTCTCAGTTCGAATGTATCAATTAGAAGGCAGTTTGCCGTCAGAAGACCCTAATTCTTCACAATGGGATTCGGTGCCTGGTTCTGAGTTTAACCTGGCGCCTCAAGTGCATTGGCCTCCCCGAATCCAGGAGGTGACTGTGAAGTCGGTCAAGGTCAAAGGGGTTCACAATGGACAAGAACTGGCTATACTCGTGGAGTATGCAGATCCTACCGAAGATGCGGCGGATGCTGCAGCACTTGAATTTATGGTAGGTGATAAACCAGCCCATTTCGCGCATGGCCAAGAAATGCTGCAGGTTGAAGGGGGCCCGGTAAACATTTGGTTTTGGAAAAAAGAAAGTGGCAAAGCAGTTGATATGAGCGCGAAGGGGTTTAAGACCTTGGAAACCCAACCACACCAAGATGTGAAAGCAAAAGGGGTTTGGCAAAATGGCACATGGAAAGTGGTCTTTTCCCGTTTATTGAAAACCGAGGATGGCCAGGATGTTCAAGTAGAGGAAGGCGAATGGCGTAATGTAGCATTTGCCTTTTGGGATGGAGCGGTTGTGGATGGTCTGGTAAAGGAAAAAGGTGGTCAAAAAGCCGTCTCTACTTGGTGGTATATTCGAGCAGAACCGAGCGCAGATAATTCCATTTTTGGTTGGGTTATTTTGGGATTAGCCCTCGCAGCGGCCTTCGAATTGGTGATAGTCAGAAAACTGAGAAAGGGGCAATCAGTATGAAACGGGCAGCGGGAGGCGGTCGCGATATGACAGTCATTGGATTGGCCGTACTTGGAATTACCCTCACGCTATTTTCTGGCTGTGCGCTCTTTGAGGATGAAAAAACCGCGAAGGGTCGAAAGCTCTATAACCATTATTGTAGTCATTGTCATGGGGAAACCGGACAACAGGGAGAAGGTTTTAATTGGGAACGCATGTCGGACCCAAGACCTAAAAATCTGGCATCCACTGCCGAGATGTCCACTTTCAGTGATGAAGAGATTTTCCATACCGTTTATCGGGACATGAAAGATACGACGGATCAAAAAGTAATTGATGATGAGAACTACTTTGCAGTACCCACCATGCCGACATTTAAGTATACGTTATCTGAGGAAGAAATCTGGTCAATTGTGGGATATGTTCGGACTCTCCATGGGATGTCGCTGACCTATGATTTGGAAACCAGGAAGAAAGAATTAGAAGGGGTCTTTCAGGCTGCACAGCAAGAGATGGAATCGGCAAAGTCAGCCTTTGAGTCAGCAACTGAAAAAGCAGAGACCGCGCAAGCAGCCTATGAAGAAACGTTGACTGATGAACAGCTTGAGAGTTACGAACCCAAAGAGGTGACAATTCCTGAAGAGGAAGTGTTTCTTGCAGCTAATGAAAAATATGAAACGTCAAAATCGGCCGTTGATAATTTTTTAAAAAGACCAAAAAAGCCACAAGTATCAAGACCTGAACTTTCTATCGGTGAAGAAGACCGCTTGGCCCAAGCTAGGTTAGGAAAGCAATTATATAACGATAAATATGGATGTCAGGGATGTCATAGTCTCAACGATGAAGGTGGGGTGGTTGGCCCGGCATTGGACAGAGCAGGGTTTCGCCTCAATCCTACATGGGTCTATCGTTGGATTCTGTATCCTCAAGCCATGAAAAAACATACCAGAATGCCCAATTTGGGGATTTCAGAGCAAGATGCAAAGGCTCTCACGTATTATCTAGGGACCCTCCAGGCCCCAAATCCTGAAAATCCTAGTTCCCCCTCAGAATAACCTCCCAACGGGTCTTTTTTCCTGTTCAAGAAAAGCGTCTTTTCTAGGCTGACCTTCAGCCAAAAAAAGGCGTTCCTCCCTGATTTTTTGTGCTATGAAGCTGTTTAACCTGGATTTTGTATTAGATATTTTAACCTGGAGTTGGCCATGGAGGGTGCAACCCCTCGAGTCTGGCAAAAAGACCCTCGAACCATGGCCGACGTTGAGGGGGCACCCTGATCCGGAGGACCTGACGCCGTCCTTGGCGCCCGACCCACGCGCCTCATGCCAAGCAATGGACCCGCATGGTTGCCAGCTTCACGGCTCGGCGCGCGCGCAGCAAGGTTTGGCGGAATAAACTCATCAGATTATAGGCCAATAACACGGCGTGAAACGCCGCCTCTGTGCCCCAAAAGGAGTCCAGACAAAAGCCCGTTATCGGCGGTATTGCCCGGCCGCACCCACGCATGCAACACCATCCGCAGATCGGCGACAACCGCGAAGAGGGGATGATGACTGGGGCGCCCTTTTTTCTGCGGGGTGTACCCACGGGCCGCGCCCTCTTGCGTCCCATAGCGCGGCAGGACGGAAGAATCTAAGCCCAGGGTCAGCATGGTCGGGACCACCTGCTGCCATAACCAGTGCGCCCACTGTGCCGAGACGGCCTGATTGGTGCTCTGGCGAAACGACCGGAAGAACCGCGTGAAGGTGGTGACGGAGGCACCCGGGTCCAGCCAAAGATCTCACAGAGGGCCGTAGCAAAACGCACCAAGGCGGTATGCGCAAAGCGGACGCCCCCCACCCACACCGCCACAAGAAAACTCTCCAGCATGAGTACCGGCGAATAGCCGCGATTGGACAAGGGCTGGGGCAAGGGGCTGGCGGCCAACATCTCCCGGAAGTGCAGCCGCGTCAGCAACTCTTGCATCACCCGCAGCCCACCCCACGCGGTGACCGCTTTGTCCGTAAAGACGTAGGGAAGCCCTGAAGACATCTGGACCGGTTTGTTCCGTCGGTCGAATCGTTGGCGGCGTCGCTTCATATGAGTCCTCCCAGGAACATGAGCACGATTGGTGATGCCGGGAGGCAGACGATACAAAAGGAAAGCGGGCTAACGAAAAATTCGGGTTTAAACGCTGGTGGCTTATAAGTTCTTAAAAATCGCGAACTATTTTTGATGAACGGAGCCGAGGAAAAATTCAAAAAAAATGAGTGGCTGGCAATTGAGAGAAGTGATTAGCCAATGAAAATAAAAGTGAGAGGTTGGTTTGTCGTTTTTCCCTAACCGGTGTGCCTATGGAAGCCCCATTAATATTCCTCCCAAAATAAGGATCCCAATCCAAATATGCTGTTTGAATAAAGAGAAGGCTTGCTCTCCTGAAATTTCTGAGCGGAGAAGAAGGATTTGATAGCCCAATATGACAGCTACTCCCATTAAGGCCAATGAGTATTCAATTCCAAGGTCATTGATTCTGGCGACCAGAGACAAACATGTCAGCATGACTAATCCGGCAATTCCCACCCCCAACCAGGTGAATGAGCCAAACAGAATGGCGGTGGATTTGACTCCAATCCTTTGGTCATCATCCTTATCTTGGATGGCGTAAATTGTATCATAGACCATCGCCCAACACACGGTTGCTGCAAAAAGAACCCAGGTCGACAGGTCCAATTCGTTACGAACAGCCGCCCACGCCATGACCCCACCCCATCCAAATGCTAACCCCAATACCAATTGGGGAATATGGATGAAACGTTTGCAGAAGGGGTACACTCCAGCAAGCAGTAATGCCAAAGGACTCAGAAAAAGCGTCAGGGGATTTACGAACGATAGTAAGATGGCGGCTAAACCCAGCAAAACGGCCAGAAACGCCAAAGCTTGGGGAGGCGTTAACTGGCCTGAGGCAAGGGGACGAGACTTTGTTCGTTGAACTTGGCGATCGAATGACTGGTCAGCCAGGTCATTCATTATCACCCCGGCACTTCGCATGAGGAATGATCCCATCATGAAAATCAAAAGGAGTTTCAGGCTGGGCCAACCCTGGGAAGCAAGAACCAAGGACCAAAGCGTTGGGAAAAGTAAAAGTAGAGTCCCTGTTTGATTGAACAACCGGATCAGATTGGCAAATGCAACGGAAGGAGGCATGGACGGTATGTAGGGATGACTAAAAGAAAAAGTGAAACGCATGGGGTGACATGAGAATTGCTTAATCCGCCTGATCAGAGCAAATAACCCCTGAGTTCTGGTTCATGCGAATGTGAATCCCATGACTCAGGAAACCCTACAGGGTTATTTCACCGTAAATCGTGCGATACAGAGGATTCGATCCGGTTCTTTCGAAGGGGCAACCACGATCATCCATTCGCCGGTGTGTAAATCCGGATGTAGTGATTTCATGCTCCACATGCGATAGCCTGGAGAAGGTTGAATGGGAATGTTTACTTCAGAAATCTTGGTCCATGCTCCATCGGCCTGGTGGTGCCAGCTGTGACGAATCGTTCCTGTTGTGGTGGCTTCGATCTTAGTCCAAAAAATCACTTGCGAGGTTTGTGATGTTTGGACCACTGGAATGGCTGCTTGCCCATTTTTATCTTTTTCGCAATAGGCCGGAGGGCGGAATATTCCCTGTGGGTTTCTCTTGTTCACTTCTTTAGATAAAACAACGGTCTTAACAAGAAAGTCAGCCTGGGCCAACAAAGGTGTTCCTGGTAAACCGATTAGAAGCGCGATTCCCCACAATATGTGCTTTACTCGATCAACCAACTTCAGTCCTCATATGGATCGTGAGACAACGCCAACCTAAGAAACTAAAATATACCTGCCGCCTTGTCAATGGAGAAGGTGAAGGGAGGGCATAAGTGCAGAACCTACTTAATCCTCAGCCAATTTCCTCCACTTTTCGATAAGAGCCAGGATCTTTTGAAGTTGACGTTACTAAGCGACGAAAGGTATAAACGACCACAAAGATAACCTACCAAACTCGTGCTCCAGTGCGGGCTGTCTTTCGCGATTTGATTCCTTCCAATGTGAGCCGGCGTAGCTCAGTGGTAGAGCAGCTGATTCGTAATCAGCAGGTCGGTGGTTCAATCCCACTCGCCGGCTCCATACTATCAAGAAATTACAAAGTTGGCAGGAAGCACTTCATAGGCAGGTGTTAATAGGTTGTTAAGGAAGGAGCCCAGCTTCGAAATAATCTGGGGTATATTCGTTTGTGACACCGAACCGAAAACCCTGGGCTGAAAGTCCTCACGTCATTACACCACCCCTTCACCATTTCGCTCTCGCAACTCGTCGCCTCTGTACGGACCAATACCGATTCAACAGACGGGAATGTAAGGTGCTGGAAACTGTCCCTTCATGACCCATATGATGAATTGCTGTTATTTGCGAATCTTGCCACGTTATCACCTATCCAAATGATAGGCCATTCGGAAAGAACTTTCCCCGATCTACAGGAGGGCTATCGCATGCAAGCCATAATATTCATTGGATGTTTCCTGTTTGTGGCAGGCAGTGCCTGGGCCCAGTTGGGGGAGGATCCCTGGCAACCGGCTTCACAATTTCACCCGAATCCTCCAAGGTTTTACTACGGGCAATCTCCTGTTTCCTCTACCCCGGATTCGTTCCCAGGCTTCGATACGTGGTACCAACAACAGCGTGGACAACAGCAGCAACAGCACGAGCGTTACCAGCAGGAGACCCTACAGCATGAATTGAACCAATTGAACCGGCTTCGGACGTATGATCGACTGCATTGGGGACCTCTGCAACCCTTCTCCCCCTATTAAGTTGTGGCGGACCGACTCTTTCACTACCCTTCCTCTCCCTTCTCCTTGTAAAAGCCCGTTAGGGCTAAGGTAATAATGTCCCGGTTTGGTGGACAAAGCCCGACACCATTATTCCGCATCTAAAATATAGGCACCATGAGCCTGTTCTGATTGACTCAGGTATCCTCAAAAAACTCCAGACGGAAGTAACATGGATCACGACCAGCCTCAGGGATGGGTTGACTGAAAAAGTTCCTTTCATCCGTTCTCGATCGCCTTTATTTGGGATCTTTCTCAGCAAGGGGGGAGTACCCTTAATGGTAAATGTGCGAGCTTTGTGGATATGCCTAATGCTGTTAGGGATGATGGTATTGATGGAGGCTTGTGTGAGGCTCAAACCACGGTTCTGGGTCAGGCTGAAAACCTCCTCTCCAATCCCTTGGTAAATACCAATGCAACAGCAGCAGCCACGATCACGGGTCCCTCTTATACCTTGACTCTAACTATTGCAGGTTATGGCAGTGGGTATGCAACCTCTAGTATACCTGGGTTTGCTTGCTCATCTGGGAGTTGCTCAGTGACCGTCGAGAATGGACCGGTTGTCCTTATCCCGTTCCCCGCGAGTGGACCGTCGTTGGGGGGCTGGGGGGGGAGATGAGTTCTGCTTTGATGGGCAACCGGTAATGAATGCAAACAGATCCTGCCTCGTCACGTTCACCTTAGGACCAGCCACTTTTAATGCTGCTGGGTATTTCCCCATCGATTTTGGACGATGGACATATCTGGAGAATGGAACCCTCCCCTATACTCTTACCATCTTACCCGAAACGGTTACCGTGAATGGGGTGCCGACCAAAGTCTTTCAAGACTCCCGTGATGGATATCAGGAGTTCTATACCAGTGATGGGACCGGTACCCGATTGCATCGGCAGTTTTACCTCAATGAATTGATTCCGGGAATCGGGACCGTGGATTTAACGCTGACCTATGTTCCCCCGCTTCAGATGACGAGCGGGGTGGGCAGGATGGGAGAACTTGATCTTCCCCCACAACACCGGACACAGGATTAAGCTGCTTCCTCAAAGAGCATCGGGATCTGCTGCCCGATCGCCGAGTGCCTTCTCTGCCGATTGTAATATGTTTCGATGTACTCAAAAATACTGGATGGCGCCATGCGCCGCGTCACGTACCGTTCTCGATGAACCAGTTCGACTTTCAGCGTGTGAAAGAAACTCTCTGTGACCGCGTTATCATAGCAGGTCGCTCGGCGCCCCATGCTACCGTGCAGCCCGTTGCTCGTAATTAACCGCTGATAGCGCTTTGAGCCATACTGGCTGCCACGATCAGAGTGGCGAAGCGTGCCTTTCGGATACCCGTGACGGAGCAAGGCCATGCTCAGGGGGTCACACACCAATTGTTGCGTCATCCATCGGGTCATGGCCCAGCCCACGATGGCTCGTGAATACACATCCATCACCACGGCGAGATAGAGCCACCCCTCGTCGGTCCAGCCATCGGTGATAGCACTGGTCCATCTCTGATTTGGGGCCTCAGCGCGAAATTCCTGCTTGAGCCAATCCGATGCGACCGGTTTGGAGTGCGTCGAGTCGGTCGTGACTGTGAATTTCTTGGCCTGCATCGCCTTGAGTCCCAGAGCACACATGCGTCGGGCAATGCGGTTCTCACTGCATGTGAGGCCCTCTTCGTGTAAGGTTTTGGGGATCCCGTGGCGCGCCATACCGTTGGCGGTGCTCAGCAAAGATCGCGCGTATCCGTCTATCCAGTGCGTTGTGCAAATGAGCCCGCCGACTTTGGCCACGCACGGTCCAGTTGTCATAGCCACTCCGGGATACGCCCAGTACGCCACACATGAGGATGACCGGCCAGACCTTCGTTTGCTCATCGATAAATCGATACCTCATGTATTTTCCTTGGCAAAGAAGGCCGCCGCTTTTTTTAAGATTTCTCGCTCCATCCGCAGCCGACGGTTCTCTTCTTCGAGCTCATGGATCCGTTGCGGCTCAGCTGGGCGCTGGCCTTTGCCAGGGAAGGCTTCCGCCTTAGGAGCTTCCAGTTCGTCCTTCCAACGCCCAATCAACGTGCCCCTCACCCTTAAACTGCGCTCCGCAGCCGCACAACTGTACCCATGCTCTACCACCAACGCGACCGCGGCTTGCTTAAATTCCGGACGGTGCTGCCTACGTGATTGTTTTTTCATTCAACACCTCGTTTCGAATCAGTATATAATTCTTAACTCGGTGTCCGGTATCCCAGGGGAAGATCAACTTAAGTGGTACGGTCCAGACCAATTCTTTACCGAACGTCGGCGTGGTGACGGTTTTCTATTCTTCACTATTTGTAGTTCACGCAATTGATCGCACAACGGTTGCCACTGGGACTTTTAATACTATACGCCGGACGGGCGCACCAACACTTGGCGGAGAATCCACGGAATTAACCTTTAGGATCGCACAGAATATTGGCTCCGTGAAACAGATTGGGGATGGAAACCCGGTAGAGATGACAGCGAGTGGTTCTGCTCCAGCTCGCAATACTCATGACCTCAATGGCGTTGACAAGGTCGATATCGTTTGGCGCAACATGAACACCACCGTGGTGGCCGCATGGTTGATGAACAGTGCCACTCTCCTCTACCCCGGATTTCTGGGAGGTGTGTCTGCTGACTGGAAGATCAAAGGGATGTGGGATGTAAATGGGGATAGGAAGATGGACATTATTTGGCAACATAGGAGTAAAGTGGTTGCCGTGTGGTTGATGAATGGGCCGACCTCACCTGGAAGAATGACACAGTCGACATCTTGGCTATTTGGCTGCTGAATGGGATCTCTATTACGTCGTCTAAAGTGTTGGGCGGCATCGCCTCGGCCTGGGCGATTGAGCAGGTGGGGGATATGGATGGGGATGGGAAAGCGGACGTGGTCCTATAGGAATTCGGCCACAGGGGAGGTGAAAGTCTGGCTGATGAATGGAGTTAACGTCATTGGAATTGGCTCACCCGACACAGTCCCTACGGAGTGGGTAATCCAACACTAAGGGCCTAACTTCAAACAGATTTTCTTGCTATGCGCTTGACTCCTCATGGAGTCGGCTTTTGAATTTGCTGTTCACATATTCTCCTTCCGATATTTTTTACGTTGGTCATAGGCACTGGACCCCATGTCCCTTCCTTCTCTGTCTTAATGTCATACAACCGGATGGGCAAACCTGTTCATCCTCCACTGCAGGATTTTGAATGTGAATTCGGCGATTTACCTACTTACCATTTCCTTCCTGTTGCGAATCCAAAATGTTTGCCATTCTCTTTCCCTTCATCTGAAATTCATGCCCTCAAGCAGAGAAAACACTTCGGTCCCTTATTCAATCTGGTTGTGGTGGTTCTTGTCGGGATCCTTAACGGGTTTGTCATCATACAACTTTAATGAACCTGCTCTCAAAGTACATGTTCTCGCCCTGATGCCCAAGATCGGCTAGAGGCATCCGTCAACAGTTTTAACACCGGGCTTTTGTTAAGTAATACTATCGTTGTAGTCCAACGCTTCAATCGCTTCTCTTGTTTCAGATTTTAAGGAAATAGTGGTTGTTTATTAAATTCGGAAGGGAGGCACATGGTTTGCTTAACCGAAGCTGAAGACAGGGACACTTATTATTTTGAGGGACATTATGAAAATCTGTGAAAAATGTCAGGGGGCAATGGTGGTAGAGCGCGCTGTGGATTTGGAGGTTGGATTAAGTCTTTTGTATTTTGCTTGCTTGAATTGTGGGAAACGGATTCAGGCGGAAAAAGAACCGCGACCCCTAGTCCATTAATGATTGATTATGGCAACCATGAATACGGAGGAGTTATGCAACAACAGAGTAGACCATTGACTTATGATGAACGAAAGGCGGCCGAAGCAGCGTTTCGAGGGGCACCGTTCGATCAACAATTGTCCGAATCAGCCAGAAAGGTTTATCTAGGGATTTCATCCGCAATGGCGAACAAACGTAATGAGGCGTTTCAGGATTATGATCTCTCACAAACGGCCGTAATGGCCAAAGGAGAGTCAAAAGAATCCCAGGGTCGATCAAGAGTAAAATCTTCTTTATAGTAATCTGTGCTGGCTTTTTTGAGGACGACCCGGGATCCGGGTTGTTCTCAGCCAGCCCCTTCCATTAGGCTCGATAGCGCGGTATTCCTCATCAACAATTTTTAGTTGCAGGCCTCCCCGGCGAGGAGCTTTGTCGGAGAGAGTGGATCTGGATTGAGGAGTTAATTATGCCAAAGAAAGTTCGGGTACCTTCGAATGA
The DNA here is from genome assembly GCA_963801755.1 of uncultured Nitrospirales bacterium. Lineage (GTDB taxonomy): Bacteria > Nitrospirota > Nitrospiria > Nitrospirales > UBA8639 > Nitrospira_E. The sequence continues at coordinate 178,871 of CAWDGE010000016.1, forward strand.
TTAGGTCCGGTTTTTCCGCCAATTTTGGTGCTGGGGTATGATGATCATGATTTCATCAGGATATTCCAGCCATTTATGAAATTTTTAATCAACAAAATTCTTAACGGCTGCATCCAAAGTTCCTTTCCAATCCATACATTTCATTACACACCTCATTTCTCCCTTTGAAATAATTCCGATTGACCGACAGAAGCTCTTACGGAAATGGGTAGCCTCCGTTCATGTGTGAGAGTCTTGAAGGGGTTTTTGCCTGTTTGATGCCTCCGAAATGATGAGGCAAACTTGTCCAAAATGAATCACCTACTGTTTCCGCCAAGGTGGGATAAAACCTTTCATAGACCCTGAGCCCGTTTTTACAGGCATGGGCAGCAATCACGGGGACTCCTTCTTCTAACGTAACGCGCAGGCGTTCCGGATTTCCCAGAGATTGGTCTTTCCCGATGAGGTGGAATTTTTACCCCATGTGGCTGAGAAACGGGAGTCTCAGTTCTGCCAGAGATCGGTAAATTGTTGATAGCGAGAGTAGCTGGGATCGAATTTTTGAACGTTTGGCAGGACTTTCAGTTATACCCTACGGCTCCGTGCAGCGGTGTATTTCTTCGATCGCATCAATACATTGGGCGTTTATGGAGACGCCTGCCAAAAAGTCTTTTGGAAATCTTGTGCCTGATTGAGAATGTAATCATGCTAATGAGGAATTCAGTGGCTTGCTGGTTGAAACTGATAGGTAGTGGGAATGAGAGTGAACGAAGGTGAGATTTCACAGAGAAGGGGGATGCCCAACAGAAGGGGAAGCACTTCCAGAAACCAGGTGAAGCGGTCCTTGAGTTCGACGGGCGACTAAAGTAGCAGGAGAAGCATTAACCCAAAATACCCAAAAATCTCCCATTTAGATTTAGGCATTGTCCTTAAGGATACGGAAAACGCCTTCGAATGGTGTAGATTTGGAAGGTTATGCTGCAACGATCTTTATTCCTGGTTGAGCTTGCGGTACAGGTTTCTCTTGGTCAATCCTATTTTGGCTTCTGGGTGTCTATGGGGGGAGGAGGATGAAGCGAATGGGCACCATTCGGAGGTTCAGTGGGCGTTATTGAGGAAATTGTGCCTTTAATTTTTCCAATGCCAATTGTTTTAAGTTCCGCAAGTCCAACTTACCCGTTCCCAATAAAGGGAGACGATCCACTTTGATAAAATTGCTCCGTTTGGGAATGAAAAGATTGGGCAATCCATTAGTCGTGACCTTTTCTAAAATTTCCGCGATAGCCGATTCCTCGAGGGTGTGTAGGACCACCAGTTGCTCCCCTTTCCGTTCATCAGGTACGGCGGTGACAGCCAAAGCCATGGTCTCGGTGTTTGCGGCTTCTAGTAGGGCATTCTCAACTCGTCCATGAGGGATCATCTCACCACCGATTTTGGAAAATCGTGATAGGCGATCGGTAATGGTAATAAACCCATCCTCATCCAGGGCGGCAATATCTCCGGTAATGTACCATCCCTGTCGTATCACCTTGGCGGTCAAATCCTCCCGTCCTAAATACCCAATCATGACGTTTGGTCCTTTGACTAACAGCATGCCTGGTGTGCCGACCGGCAACGGTTGATCGGTATCAGGATCCACAATTCTGACAGACACGCCTGGAAGTGGTTGTCCGACCGTTCCCCGCCGAGAGGCGGATTGGAAAAATCCAGAAGCTCGAAAATCTGGACAATTGACGGCAATCACCGGGGCACATTCTGTGACTCCATATCCTTCAATGGGACGAATGCCGAATCGTTCTTCGAATGCGATCAGAAGCCGGTCGGGTAATTTTTCTGCGCCTGTGAGCACAATCCGGAGGGAACCGAATTGTTCCTGGGTGCAACGGCGGAGGTACAGTTGCAGGAAAGTCGGGGTTGTTAACAGGATGGAGACTCGATGCTTGTGGATTAGATCCCCAATAGGTCCGGCATCCATTGGAGAAGGATGATAGATCACGCCCGCTCCATGAATAACCGGAAACCACAACGTGGTTAGATAGCCGAAAGAATGGAAGAACGGTAAAATACCCAAAATCCGGTCGTCGTGATCTAGGTGAAGGACTTGGGCAATTCCCTCCACGTTTGAGTCAAGGTTGAAATGACTCAGCAGGACGCCTTTGGGCTCTCCAGTGCTCCCACTACTAAAAATAATTGTGGCGATATCATCAATGGAGGGATGCGTGGTCGCCCCACAAAAACGCTCCACCATCAGGATTGGAGCAAAGAGCCCAAATAACATAGCGGTAAGGCGAGCCTGCGAATCAATCGTGTTTCGAATCTCCTCGATCCAGATAGGAGTGAGGTTCATCGGCAATTCGACATTGGCCTTTTCCAAGAAAACGCGACTGGTGAGAACAGTCATTAGGCCCGCTTGTTTTGAAGCAGATTCCAACCCTTGCACACCCACCGTATAATTCAAATTAACGGTGGTTCTTCCGGATAGAGTTGCCGCCATATTGGCGAGCGCGCCACCTACGCTTGGAGGTAGGAGAATTCCCACCGTATGTTGCCCTTCCCAGTGAGATCTGAGGGATCTTGCCAAAGCGATAGCGCCTGTCAGCGCCTCGAAGCAGGACACGCGAGGTCTGGTCGCATCTCCAAATACGACGCGAAACGGGTGTTTGCGCATGGACCAGACAAAACTGTGATGAAGAGGGCGTCGTGTGAGTTTTCGTAAACGCCACGCCGCTTCTCCCAATTCCTGGACGGCTTGCCGTACCTCTTCAGCGGATGTGGTTGAGGGGAGAGGGGCGCCGACAGAGAGCGTAATAGGATAGGGGAATCGGGTTGGCCATTTTGCTAAAAAATGTCCGCCGATGAAGCTAAAGATACTTCCCCAGACCCGATCAAGGTTGATGGGAATAATGGGAACATGCCTGCCTTTGACAATACGGGTGAATCCGGAACGGAAGGGTAAGAGGTTACCTGTACGGGTAATTTGGCCTTCTGGAAAAATGCAAACCAGTTCTCCTTGGTCAAGACTCTGTCCCGCTTGTCGTAAGGCGTGTAAGATTTCTTTAGGGGGTCCGTTCGAGGAAATTGGAATGACCCCCATGATTTTGGCAAAAGGTTGGAGAACGCGATGGTCATAATAATGTTGGTCGACGAGAAACCGAATGGGGCGATCGGTGGTGGCGAGTAGAAGCAGTCCATCAATGAAGGAGACATGGTTGGGTACCAGGAGTGCCCCACCTTCTTGCGGAATACGATCCCGTCCGGTGATGGTAAGTCGATAGATGGTGTGGGTGAACAAGACTAACATCAACCGAATAAACATTTCGGGGAGGACCCGAAGTGCCCAAATGGTTAGAGCCGCGCTCCCAATGCCGGAGACGAGAAGGATATTGCTGGCGCTGAGTCCAATTTTTGAGAGGAATCCTGATCCCAGAGATCCCAATAAGACTCCTCCAAAGACCAGGGTATTGGCAAAGGCAATCACGGCCCCTCGTCGATCAGCTGGGGATCGCCATTGAATGAGAGCGTTGAGCGGGACCACCACAAATCCGCTGGCGAGGCCTAGGCAGCCCATGGCCATGAGGGTTCCTCCTAACTGGGGCTCCCCAAACCCTAAGGCGAAAAGACTAGCGGTTATCCCGGTGCCTCCCAGGGGAAGGTAGCCTAATTCCACTTTGGCCGCTGAGAGTTTTCCGACCACTAGGGAGCCAATACCGACTCCGATGCCGAAGGCTGCCAGGGGTAGCCCTGAAAGAGAATCAGATAATTGAAGGACGACTTTGGCGTAGATCAACACATCTTGCCCAACTAAACTGGCCAAGGTCCAAAATGCAATGGCCCCCATGATCCCCAATTTCAAGACTCGATCCAATCGAAGAGCTTCAATGGCGGCCTGCCAGGTTTCCCGAACCCCACCCTCAAGTCGAGCACGTGGGACTGTGGGAATAAATATTGAAGCCCATAATCCTATCCCTGAACACACCATGAGCACTAATCCTGTCAGCCATGGGGTTTGGCCGGAAAGATCCAGCAAGGGACCCGCCAATGCGGTCCCTGAAATGATGGCGAGGAAGGTCCACATCTCGAGTTGACCGTTTCCCCAGGTCAAGCGATGGTGAGGCAAGAGTTCAGGAAGAATTCCATATTTTGAAGGACTAAAAAGGGCGCTTTGGGCGCCCATGGCAGCTAGTACCAAGAGAGGAAGGATCCCACCCAGAGGGTTCCAGAAGAGGGCTGCCGTGCCGGCTCCCATCAACAAGACTTCTACGGCCTTCATGACGACGATGACGGTTCGCTTACTGAACCGATCGGAAAAGACTCCTGCAAAGGCGGAAACCACCATCAGGGGAAGGGTAAAGATGACAAAGGCTTGCGTGGTTGTCGCCTGTGTGGCTGCTTCAAGCTCGGGGCCAGAGGCACCTGCCGAGGCCGCCACTTGCTTAATAGCCAGGAGGGCGACAATGAGTTTCCAGGCGTTATCGTTGAAGGCTCCAAAAAATTGGGCGACGAGCAGTCCGCGGAGAGCCGAGGATTGAGCTGCGGGTGGGGGGGAGGCTGAGAAAGCTTCAGTCACTGCGATCACGAGGTGTGAGTATTGGTTTTTTCTTCTTTTTCGCTTGGGGCCAAAGAGATATTAAACAAATATGGTGCATAACGAAATCAAAATTATCTGTTGATTGTTGTCCTGCATGGGACTGCAAGGGCCGAAGGTTTAGGAAATTCCCTGAGGCCGAGATGGTTTAATGGTAGCATGGTTAGTATTTTTTATGGGTAAAAACAATTCAGGACGACCCTGAGAATTCAGAAGGGGTTGAATCATCTTTAGGATAGCGAGACAATTTAGTTGGGTTATCTTGGAGGAGGCATCCTTTCCCGTCAATCGTTTTGGTCCATATTCTTCATTATTTCCAGGGAGTTAGCGACGTTATGGTTTGAACCATGTATGTCGGGATGAGGCGTATCATCTATAATAATCAAAAAAATCACACTTGTACCTGCTTTTACCTTTGATCGATACCTCTCGTGAAGTGAGGCTTCCGTGTTTATTGATTCGGAAATCCGTCACCGTTCTTGGAGTCCTTGAAATGGGCTAGAGGCAGCATTTCTTTTGTCTACCAAGGTTGGCCTTTTCCTCTTGAGAATCCGGTTTTTTCAAGCATGCAGGAGCATGCCAGTTCTGCTCCCAAGGCTCTTAAGGTTCCTTCCCATATAGCCGATTTATTTCCATATGCCGCGCCAAGGATTTGGTTTAGATGTTTGGGCATGTTCTCTTCCGTTTTCATAACGGGGATTCTGGCAAAGGCTTTAGAATCAACCGATTTCACAATGTAAATTGAAATGCCATCCCGGTAAACGGACCTCGACTACTATTTTTGCGATGACGACTCGGACGGAACCATCAGGGGTTGCGGAAGGAACAATGGGAGTAGTGGGAGAGTCCGTCTTGCATCGAATGCGAAATGTCTTGAATAGCATACATGTGTCTGCCGGACTCATTAACCATCGACTTCGAGATTTCATGTGGCGGATGTTGGGCGGGTTGCGGATATGTTGGAGGCCCACAGCCATGATTACGGGTGGTACCTCACTCAGGATCCCAAAGGGAAAAAGATTCCACATTTCTTGGGGCAGTGGAGTGAGGAATTTGCCCATAACCACCTCGACACTCTGACGGAATTGACCACACTCAATTATCACCTTGAACAATTGGAATATTTTCTGACGGTTGGGCAAACACCTCTTGGGGTGGGGGGATTTAAAGATACCATTCAGTTTGCAACGATTATGGATGAGGCTTTGGCATCCCATCAGGGTGATTGGATCGGATGGGGGTCCAAGTGTGTCGGGAGTATCAAATTGTTGCTGAAGGTATTCTGGAAGTATCCAAGCTCCTCCGCATTTTGGTGAATTTAATCCGGAATGCGATCAATGGGATGAGGGAGATAGCTGGTCGGCCCCATCGCCTCACTCTTTATGTCTTTCCCTGTCCGGACCGAGAAGGGTTTGTTCGCTTGCAGGTCGCTGATACTGGAAGTGGAATTCCTTTGGATGGTCTGACACGGGTGTTTTCTCCGCAGGTTTCTGGGGAGCAATCAGACCTGTTACCGAACCTTCACGCTAGTGCTATAGCGGCCAAAGAATTTGCTGGGTCACTGCGGGTGTGGAGTGATGGTCCGATGCAGGGAGCAATATTTACTCTTGATTTGCCAGTTATTCACATGGAGGGAGAACGGTAATGGAGAAGGAACAAGCCAACCGGCGTATTTTGGTGATTGATGATAATGTGGCGATCCACGAAGATTTTCGAAAAATTCTTGAGCGATCATTAGACACCTCGCTGCTGCAAGAAGTTCGGGCGGAATTGTTTGATGATGTGGAAGAACAAAAAATTGTTGAAAAGTTTGAAGTTGAAACTGCGGACCAAGGGCAAATGGGACATTGGATGGTGCAAAATGCGATGAAGGCTGAACGGCCGTATGCGGTTGCCTTTGTGGATATGCGCATGCCTCCAGGTTGGGATGGCGTAGAGACTGTGGAGCATCTGTGGGACGAAGATCCTGATTTGCAGGTCGTGATCTGTACGGCTTTTTCGGATCATGCGTGGGAAGATGTCATTCAACGATTGAATAAAAATGGCCAACTCCTCATCTTGCGAAAGCCGTTTGATAATATTGAAGTTTGGCAGCTGGCGAATTCCCTTACCAAGCGTTGGGCGGAATCGTGTCAAGCAAAGTCTCAGTTGGAATTATTAGCCAAATGGGCAGAAGAACGGGCCGAAGAAACAATAAAAGCCCACTGACGCCTGGTCATCTAGATTCGGGTTTATGGGACATTCGCTTTTAAATGGGTAATTTTGGAAAAGGTGATCGACTCCCTTTACTGAATGCGCAATACGTCGTCATGCCGGGAAATCGTCAATTCATGCGATTCTATGAATGAGAAACCATGGATGTTCAAGGCGAAACTTCATTCATCGTGGGGTGCTGTTTTCCCATTTCATGAGTTGTTTATCGTTCATCATTGATTTTCCCTCCTTATCCTCATCATGTAATGGTTCATCTCATGTCGGAATCTAATAGGCAGGTGATTTTGGAATTTCCGCTGCTTCGCGTCGGAATGGTGGGACTTCAGGAAAGTGACCTTTCCCCATCTTGTCATAGTGTGTTGGCTTCTCAGGGTCCCATGCTTCAAGTCACCTGGCTAGATTATGCCTCTATACATCCTTCCTGTTTTGATTCCGACAACCCATTTGATCTCATTCTAGTTGACTATCGGGTGAATCGGAGGGCGAAGGATATTGCTTGTGATATCAAAAAAGTCTGTGGTAATGCGTTGATTTTGGGATTGATTGATGAAGAGAATTCCAATGCCGAGGTGAATGACGACTCGGCTATCGATTGGCTGGTAAATGAACACATGGCGGGGATCGCGATGCCCTGGGCCATTCGAGAGGGGTTGGTTCGACGTCAGGGCTTGATCGAACGTGAAAAATTGCGCAGGCAGGTGGAAGATGCATCTTATAAAAATGAAATGGCGGATGTCGCCTCAACCATATTGCACAATGTGGGCAATGTGCTCAATAGCGTCAATGTGGCCGTGCATGTGGTTCATGAGTTGATTAATCAGTCCTCGGTGATTTTGGTTCATCGAATTGCGGAACTGTTAAAGAATCATGAGAAGAATTGGGAAATCTTTCTGACTCAGGATCCAAAAGGGAAACGGATTCCGCCGGCGATAATGAAATTGGGGAGCCACCTCATTGCAGAGCAACAGACCGTGCGAAAAGAATTGGAAGGCCTGGTTCGCAATATTGATCACGTCAAACAAATTATCATTTCACATCAGACGATGGCGAAGTCTCGGGGCATCAGTGAGGCTATCTCGGTTGTGGAACTTCTGGACCAAGCGGTGGAGTTAAGTTTTCAACCTGGGGATGCGAAGTGGATCAGGATTCAACGGGACTATCAGTCTGTGCCGCCTGTCGTGACCGATCGGCATCAATTGCTTCAAATTCTCGTGAATCTGTTGCGAAATGCTAAACAGGCGATGCAATTACAGTTTGGGGTTGATCATTTCCTCACTATACGAGTGGAGGGTCGAACAGAAGATGGGCGCTCCGTGGTCATCACAATTCAAGATACGGGCATGGGAATTGCGCCTGAACATTTGGCCAGGATGTTTACTCGCGGTTTTACGACCAAACACGATGGCAATGGGATTGGTCTGCATAGTTCGATGGTCACGATTCATCGTATGGGTGGGTTGTTGAAGGCCCATAGCGATGGGATTGGCGCCGGTGCGACCTTGACACTAATCCTTCCGGTTGAGGTAGGGGGAGGACGGACATGAATCCCGTCTGTGCCTTCAATCGACGGATCTTAGTGATCGATGATAGCCCGGACATTTTACAGGATTTCCGGAAAATTCTGTGTCCCGCCATAAACTTCATTTCCAATGCGTGGCTTGAAAACAGTCAGGATTTCTTTGAGCAGCCATTCCTGCATCATGGCAAAGAACCCTTCGATCTTGATTGTGTGGCCAATGGAGAGTCAGGGCGTGTTCTGATCTCGCAAGCTAAGGTGAAAGGCTCTCCCTTTGCTGTGGTGTTCTTGGATGTGCAATTGCCTAATGGTTGGGACGGGATTGGAACGGTTGAGCGAATTTGGGATGAGGATTCTGACGTACAGGTCGTATTGTGTACGGCCTATTCTGATTTTGGTTGGTCGGAAGTATTGCCTCGATTAGGACACCGGGATCAAATATTAATTCTACGAAAGCCCTTTGATCCAATAGAGGTGTGGCAATTGTCTACGGCTTTGACGATGAAGTGGCATTGGGTCCAGCAAGCCCGGTTGCGGGTTCAGGAACTCGAACAGATCGTCAGGACCCGCACGGGCCTTCTTGAAGAAACCAACCATCGTTTGGAGCAGGATTTGCTCAGGAGACAAGTCGTTGAGGTGCAGTTGGCTCAGGTGGTCCGTGATATGGAAGAAAGAAATCTCGAACTTTCTGCTGTGCGGGATCAAGCTTTGAATGAAATCCATGAACGGGAACGGATCGAAAGGATTTTACGTCACCAAACAGAAGAATTTGCCCGGTCGAATCGGGACTTGGAACAATTTGCATCGGTTGCAGCACATGAATTACAGGAGCCGCTTCATTCCATCCAGGTATTTCTCGATCTCTTACTGGTGAGATATGGGTCAGCCCTTAACGATCATGGTCTGGGGTATGTTGATCGAGTCAAAAATGCAGCGGGCCGCATGCAACGGCTGATTCAGAGCCTGTTTGTGTATTCCAGGATCGATTTGCCGCAAATGGCAGAGGAGAAGCTTGTCTTGCGTGAGTTGGTTGAGGAAATCCTATCGGATCTCGGCGCGCGGATCGAGGAATTGCAGGCGGTCGTGCAGTTTGGGGAATTACCCACCATTTATGGAAATGCGTTTCAAATCCGGCAATTGTTACAAAACCTGCTGAGCAATGCCTTGAAATTTCATCAGCCGGGGGTTCCACCGGTCATTCGTATTACCGGAATGATTATTCAGGATCGACGTCACACCGGTTCAGGCAAACCTGAGTGGCTTTGCCAAATCGAAATTCAGGATCAGGGAATAGGTATCCCATCAGAACAGTTCGGAAAAATTTTTGGGATGTTCAAAAGGCTTCATCGGAAAGATGAATTCGAAGGGATAGGGATTGGGTTGGCAGTATGTCAACGTATTGTCGAGCAGTGCGGTGGTGCCATTTCCGTTCGTTCTAAGTTGGGAGAAGGGTCCACGTTTATAGTCACGCTGCCCATTCAACGATGATGAGAGTTGACGGCCAGTTTCAAGGATGACTTTCAGGACTTTACCGATTGTGAAAATCATGGATTGCTGGCATCTGGTTTGTGGCCTTTGGGGAGGAAATGTTGTTTCTACATCTATCCTCCCGACAGAATAACATGTTCAAAAGTATTCGATTCTGATACATAGGGAATATTTGGTATCCAAATATATAATGAGTTTATCTCGATATTTTATGGCCCAGATTCCTACGCATCGCCCTGTATTACTGGTTGGGACTCATCCCGAAACCCAAAGCATGTTGCGCGATGCGTTGTCTGCGCCCGCTGTGGGTATCGGCTCTGTAGAGAGCTCATTAAGGGACAAAAGTTTCGCGAGCTCCGGTGTTCAGCAATCTTTACCACAGTTCACTCTTGTCAGCGTGGAAATGGGGCCCCATGTCTTGGCGAAGTTCGCAGAGGCTCAAGCAAATGGGAATCCTTTTGCTCTCGTCCTTATTGATGGGCGTTCAGGGGATTGGGAGGTCGTTCGAGACCTGGTTGAGGCGCTTTGGGAATGTGATCGGACCCTACGGTGCATCTTCTGTCTTCCCCTTGATCGCGCATCCTGGCCTTATCGCCTGGTGGTGAGCCGTCCAGAGCAATGGGCGGTGCTTCGGATCCCCTTTCTTGGAGAAGAGGTCTTCCAATTAGCCAGTTGTTTGAGCCTGCAGTTCCCGAAACCCGGTGAAACTGTGTTAAGTGGGGTAACCTACTCTGGTGAAAAGGGATGTCATTCCAAACCCCACTCGGATACCCATGCCAATAATGATGAAGCGGCGACGGGAGCATTGGAATTCGCTCGGGGTGAATTGGCTGCTTCCAGATATTATGTTGATAATATTCTCCGCTCCATGGCGGATTCTCTACTAGTCATTAACGCAGATATGACTATTGGGGCGGTGAATCCTTCCTTGCTAAATCTTTTAGGCTATCAGGAGGATGAACTCATCGGGGAGTCGCCCGGCTTGATTTTTGGCGAAGAATTTTCCCAAGGTGCTATCATCGAAAACCTATTCCTTCAAGGATCGGTGAGTGGCGTGGAATCCAGTTTCCTGACTCATGATGGTCAGAAAATCACCATTTCAGTCTCTGGTTCGATGATGCAGGACCTGCAGGGGCAATTTCAGGGGTTGGTGTGTGTTGCCCAGGATATTACCGAACGAAAGCGAATGGAAGAAGAGAAGCTGCAGTTGAATGAGCGGTTAATGGAAACGTCAAGGCAGTTGGGAATGGCCGAAGTGGCGACGGGTGTCCTCCATAACGTGGGCAATGTGTTAAATAGCATTAATGTGTCTATCGGAGTCATCACGGATCTTTTGAAAAATTCGATGGTGGAGGATGTGGGTCGAATTTCACAGTTATTGTACAACCATCGTGAAGATCTTGGAGCGTACTTATCGCAGAATCCCAAGGGGAAACAAGTCCCCGGTTATCTGGGGAAATTATCGGGGCAATTGAAGGAAGAGAAGCGAGTGGCCCTATTGGAATTAGATCGATTGCGGGAGTATGCCGGGCATGCTCAGCAATGTGTTGCGGCCCAACAGGATCTGGCGAAGCCAAGCGGGATGACGGAACCGGTATGTGTGGCTGAGGTGGTAGCCGAGGCCCTGGCAGTTAATCAGGAGATGTTGGAGGAAACCAAAATTACGGTAATTCAGGAGTTTCATGAGGTGCCACAGCTCATCGTGGATAAGCATCAACTCCTTCAAATTTTGGTGGATGTCATTCGCAATGCCTGTCAGGCAATGGAGGCCGTTGCCCGGAGAGAATTAGTTGTTCGTATCAAGCTCATCATTGGTCCTCCGGATTCTATTTGCCTGGAAGTTCAGGATACCGGCAGCGGGATTCCTCCCGACGACTTTACAAAAATTTTTGGGCAAGGTTATAGCACCAAATATGGAGGACGGGGTTTGAGTCTGCATCATGGTGCGTTGATGGCAAAAAATATGTGTGGCGCACTTCGCGCTCACAGTGAGGGCCTAGGACAAGGCGCCACGTTTTTTCTAGACCTGCCAGGGAATTTTCATTTTCCCGGTTTGTAATTTCTCCCTCCAGCCAATTCAATCCTTCTTTCTGAGCGTCTCTTCATGAGTGTTGCGTTGCACTGTTGTTTCTTTCTATTGATTAGCATTTTTCATGGCCTGTCTCTCGGGTTTGCACCTCAAGAGTCAGTTTGGTGAAGCCGAGAAAAATTGAAGGAGTAGGAGGAAGCTTTCGGGCTTCTGTAATCCTTCTGTGTTTCTTGGAATATCTCACATGACTGAATATTGGCGTCGAACAGATGATGATTCTTGGGATGGCGATGGAGAAAGGACCCATGGGAACTGGAGGGCTTTGTCCCATGCTGGGGAGCCACTGGCGCCATGGTCAGGATCTTTTTCACCCCCATTGTTGATGAGAGGGCAAACAAGTTCTGATGAGCTTCAATCCCAAAAGTTATCTCATTTTGACCGTGAGGTGAAAGTGCATGTGCAGGCAGTTTCGGGTGATGCAGGAATGATCCCGGGTGATCTGGAGAGTGCCTTAGGATTTGGGGTCGAAGTGTTTCTGCTATCCGAGGGATGCGCAGTAGGGTCTTCGCGTATTGTAAGTTTGTGGAGGCATAGCCTCAGAACGGGATACCTTGCTGCGTTGATTGCCTTGAATCAGGGGTCGAACCAACGCATGGTGTGGCAATCGTTTGTGGGAGGGGTGCTTCATGATATTGGCATGCTCGTGTTTTTGACTCAGCAGCCGGAGGTGTTCACGACGGTCATAGAGATAGCCCAATGCCGAGGAGGGAACTTGGCGGTCCAGGAAAGACAGGTCTTAGGGTACACACATGGCGAAAGTGGAGCCACTTTTCTGGCGCGATGGGCTATAGAGGATATGTTACTTGCGATTGTGGCGTTCCATGATGATCCATCGAAAGTTCCCCATACGACCTTTAGTCCTTTGACAGCTGTGTATGCAGCAAATTTTGTTGAGGGAGGAGGGATCGCACAGGATGGGGATGGAGTCATTGGGAAAGATGGAGAAGAGTATTTAACCCGTTTAGGTCTGTGGGATGATCTACCGATTTGGCAAAGCTGGATGCCAAGAATTCAGCAAATGGCGATTCATTAATGACTAGTGTCGTTTAAATCATTATTCAACGGTCTGCATGGCCACTAATGCGCCTCCCTTGTTTTTACCCAGATGCTACTCCTTAATTTCCATAGCATTTGCCAGGCCATTTTCCCTTAGTTGTGTCTCTAGTCTGGTCTGAAAGCCCTGATTTTTTTGAGTTCCCATTGTCAGGAAGAGGGGGTAGGATTAGTCTGAAGGGTGTGTCCCCGAGTGATAGAAATGAGGGGAATGAAGCCAGGTCTCCGGACGACTCTACTCGTCACGTTTCTGATTGGAACTTTCTGTCCCTCTGGTGATTGTATGCATGACGAATACTGGGTAAGCTGGTAGATAATGATATGGAGGAGAGTCATGAGGGTTCTGTCGAGACACTTGATTGGCGGGATGATCGTGGGGGGATGCATCCTTTTCCTCCCCCAGACCGTCGTCTCCTTAGACCCTCCTTCTGCTCCATGTCAAAATTCTGAAGGATGTATTGCGCAATTTCTTGAACAACTAGAATCCTCCGGAGCTGATTCTGGAGCCAGATTGGATCATGCCAAGTCTTTCAATCAGATTGTCACATCCAATGATAATTCCGCTTTGGTCAAACGTGCCGGGTTCCGTTATGGATATTGGCTCAAGGAATCCTCCCCTCTTGAGGCTATTCCCCTGTTGCAATCCGCTCTTCATGATTTCCCTATTCTGGGGGATTATCTTACCTTTTGGATGGGGCAGGCATATGCTTATGCTGGTTTAGGGAAGGAGGCGGCAAAGGCGTTTCAACAGTTTAATGAGCATTATGCCGATTCTTTGCTTCGGGCTGAAGCACTCTACGCGGGGGGGGATGTTTTGGCAAAATTGGGGGATTGCGACGCAGCCCTCTCGATGTGGTCCCTGGCTCTCAGCATAAGATCTGACCATCCCAAATCCGCAGAAGCTTTCTTCCAAATGGGTCTATGTTCTGCTCAGATAGGACAACGGGAAAAGGCGATTGAAATTTTCCGTGAAATATGGTGGAAATTCCCACTCGCCCCTGAGGGTCTGCAGGCTGAATCGTGGCTACGCCGGGAAGTTGGTTCTTTGTTTTTGCCCTCACCGGAAGAGCGATACAAGCGTAGCATGGCATTGTATAACGGGGGAGCTTTGGAGGAAGCCGTTCAGGAATTTCAATATATTGCGTCTCTGTCTTCTCCCATTCCTGAGTTTTTTCAGGTCCAATACACGTTGGCCATGGCCTTGGTACGTTTGAAACGGTATGACCAGGCAGAAGCAATACTGACCTCAGTATCGCGTTCCTCCTCTTCCAGAGCAGATGATGCATGGGTATGGTTGGGAAGAGTGTATTTGCGTCAGGGGAAGGGGCCGGAATTGGAGACTCTTGTCGGCGCCCCCTCAATTGATAGGGTAACCGGTGATCAGCAGTCGTTGCTCTTCACCTTTTACGGGATTTGGTTGGAAGATCATGCGCGCTGGCTAGGGGCTGGGAAGGCCTATAGGCAGGCAGGCGCTGTGGCTCACACGTTGACGCAGCGGTTGGATGCGCTTTGGCGAGTGGGGTGGATTCACTATCAACAGAAGCAATTCATTGAAGCCATTGAGATGTTTCAGGAGATTATCCAGGCAGCCGGAACTCCTCAAACCGATACTTCTCTCCATGCCGCCTCACAGGCTTCCTATTGGTTGGCCCGTGCCCAGGAACATCTTGGGCAGATGGACCCCGCGCGGAAACGTTTAAAAAAATTAAGTCAGGACTACCCCTTTACCTACTACGGGCAGTTAGCGGATATTCGACTTAGTCCCACAGAATTCTCGACGAAACAATGGGCTGTGTTGGCGTCAACTGAAGTGATGAATGTGGATACTCCAGCTCATCTTCAGCAGGATATCCATTATCAAAAAATTCAAGAGTTACGAATCCTTCGTCTGCATAAGGAGGCAGCCCAAGAGCTTGAAGTTGTTTTTGCCCGCTTCGGAGCGGACCCCAAAGCTTTTCCCCAATTGGTCTCATTAGCAAGTGAAGTTGGAGCCTACGATGTCGGAATTCGATTATCTATTCGTCATTTTGGTGCGACCTTGCGGAAAGGACAGCTTCATTCCTCTTCTGTTGCCTGGTTGGGGGCTTTTCCCATGGGCTACCAGAGGGTTATTCAATCGTTTGCCCCAAAGCAATTGGATCCGTTTTTAGTCGCGGGGCTTATTCGTGAAGAAAGCCTATATAGTACTCGCGTCGTTTCGCCGGTAGGCGCGATTGGCCTGATGCAACTCATGCCAGAGACAGCTAAAAAAGTCGGTCGTCAGATGGGGTTGCCGGATTCCGATTCTGATCGGAAGGACCTGGATGATCCAAACCGCAATATTCAATTAGGGACGTATTACCTGGGTCAATTACTAAATGAATTTCAAGACAATATTATTTATTCGGTGGCCGCCTATAACGCTGGACCTCAGGCGGTCAAACGATGGATTGGGCAATATGGTCATCGAGATCCTGATGAATTTATCGAGTTGATTGGATATGGAGAAACCCGTGGATATGTGAAACGCGTACTCGGAAGCTATCGAATTTATCGGACCCTGTTTGGGGATGTCTGCCGGGGTGTTTCTCTTGACAGGTTTTGTTGAACGAATTATAGTCCGCCTCGTTTGCCCTTGCTAATAAGGAGGCGTGCACGTGAGCGTAGATAAATTAGAAACGTTGGAGGTTCGGGTTAAGAAATTACTTGATCTGGTTATTGAGCTTCGGCAGGATAAATCCCATCTTGAACAGGAGTTGGAATCCACTCGAGAGCGGCTGGCCAAACACGAAGAAATGTCTGAAGGATGGGAAGAGGAGCGGACCACGATTCGATCTAGAATTGAAAAAGTACTTGGCGAGCTTGAATTTTTGGACCGTTCGAACGATTAACCTATGGGACTAGGGAATGACGAGGACCATTGAAGTCGAAATCTTTGGTCATCGAATCTCCCTTCAAGGAGAGGGAGATGAGGCGTACTTCCATGAGTTGGCCGGGTATGTGGATGCGCAAATGCGAACCCTTGCTCAGAAAACCCGAACAAGCACTCCCATTAAGCTAGCTATTTTGGCCGCAATTAACATCACGGATCAGCTTTTTCGACAAGAGAGGCACCGGCAGTTTGGAGAAGCTGAAATTGAGCGACGGACTCAAGTTTTATTGGAAACGATAGAAAAGCACCTCGAGACCAACCAGAATTAACCATTCTCGTCTTCGTATCCTCCTCTCCTACCGTAGTTAGGTATTACCTTTGAAATCAATTGGTTGAACTGCTTCATTCCGTTCGTTGCCGAATGCTTGTTGGCCTCTTCCCATCATTCAACTGCCTAATTATTGAAATACCTCCTCGTTTTCTGATATTTTACTCTTCATAAGTTATTGAATTGCAAAGAAAGAAAGGAATATCCCTCTTGTAGAGGGAATTGAACTGGAGGCCCACTATGGCAAGAATTTTGATAGTCATTGTGGGTTTTTTGTATGATGGGATCGTACGAGGCAGGAAGCTTTTATTTGAGGGCAGGTTGAAATCTTGGAAATCGTTTTTGAAGAGGCAAATTGCTCATTTCTATTCGAATGGCTCGCCTTTTGATCTAAAAATTTTAAATTTTTGGCCTGTGTTGTATCCATGTCCTTTCATTTCAAGCAGTAGCTGTGAAGGGTGGATTCATTGGGTGAGTCCTTTGTGTGGTGCTATGGGCTCTTTTGGCTTAGAGCGTTGCCCTATCTCTCCTCCTCCTCGTTCCCTGTAAATTCTGGCCTGCTGTCCAATCAGATAGGCTATTCTCCAGTTTTCGTTTTCCTTCCTTTTCTGGTTTTCCCTGTGGTTTTGCGGGTTAATTCCCGCTTGGCAGAGGGAGAATAAATCTTTCTCGTGATGATGACATGAAGAAATGAATAGGAGCTAACCTATGGACACGGTAATTCCCATACTTGCAGTGGTGATCGGGATTTTTGTTGGATTTGTGTTATCGAAGGTGTATCAGCAGCAGAGGGGCTTGAAGCGTCGGTCAGCCGCTGAAGAGCAAGCTCAACAGCTCACCCAAAACGCTCAACGAGAGGCTGAAAATCTAGTTAAGGAAGCAAAAATCGAAGCAAAAGATCTGCTGTTTCAAGCCAAGTCTGAACTCGAAGCAAAAGAAAAGGAAAAGAGGAATGAGATTCAAGCCGCCGATCGAAAAATCATCCAGCGGGAAGAGGCCCTTGAGCGTAAGATAAGCCAATTTGAAAAACGTGATGAAGAGATGCGACGAAAAGAGCTTTCCCTTAAGGAAAAGGAAGAAGTTCTGGTCAATAAAGCCGCCATGTGCGACCAAGCCATTAAAGAGCACCGGCTTGCCTTAGAACAGGTGGCAGGAATTACGGCAGATGAAGCCAAACGCCATTTATTGGGTGAAATCGAAAGTGAAGCACGTATGGATTCGGCGTTGTTAACAAAAAGAATTTTGGATGAGGCCAAGGAAACCGCTGAACGAGAAGCTAGGGAAATTGTGACAAGGTCTATACAGCGAATTACAAGAGATTACGTCAACGAGGCCACGATTTCAGTGGTTCCTCTCGCGAATGATAGCATGAAGGGAAGGATTATTGGCCGCGAGGGAAGAAATATTCGGGCTTTGGAGGCTGCAACTGGCGTTGATCTTATTATTGACGAAACCCCGGAGGCGGTGATCGTGTCCGGATTCGATCCCCTTCGAAGGGAAGTCGCTAAAATTGCGCTGGAACGCCTCATGCAGGATGGGCGTATTCACCCGACTCGGATTGAGGAAGTCGTAGAAAAGGTCAAAGGTGACTTAGACAAGTTGATGAGAGATGATGCTGAAAAAGTCATCTTTGAGGTCGGTCTTTCAGATTTCCACCCTGAAATAGTCAAATTATTGGGTCGTCTGAAATATCGAACCAGCTATGGTCAAAATAATTTATATCATGCCAGGGAAGCCTCATATATCTGTGGGATTATGGCCGCAGAGCTGGGATTAGATGTGAAGTTAGCTAAGCGGGGAGCGCTATTACATGATATTGGAAAAGTAGTTAGCCATGAAGAGGAAGGTACGCACGCGATGCTCGGGGCGGAATTGGCGAAGAAGTATGGAGAGTCGGAGCTCATTGTGAATGCCATTGCTGCCCATCATGAACAAGTTGAGCCACTCTGCCCCGAATCGGTATTGGTAGCTGCTGCGGAAGCCCTCTCGGCCGCCCGTCCTGGTGCCAGACGCGAAACTCTCGAGGCCTATGTCAAGCGATTGGAAAAGCTGGAATCCTTAGCCACCGGGTTTTCAGGAGTTGATAAGGCCTATGCGATACAGGCTGGGCGTGAAATTCGGGTGATTATCCGTCAGGGGGAATTAAACGACAGTGAAAGTTTTGCCTTATCCCGAGATTTGGCCAAAAAGATTGAACAAGAACTGACGTACCCTGGACAGATCAAGGTGACGGTTATTCGAGAAAATCGTTTTATTGAATTTGCCAAATAGCTCTGTAAGTAAAGGAGATCATGAACGTACTGTTTATTGGAGATATAATGGGGGAGCCTGGCCGTCGGGTAATCTTAAAGCATCTATCAAGGGTTATTCAGGAGCATGAAATTGATCTAGTTATTGGGAATGGCGAGAATGCGGCAGGAGGATTTGGGATCACACAGGAAGTGGCCGAAGACCTGTTTGATTTAGGTCTTTCAGTCATTACATTAGGCAATCATGCCTGGGATAAACGTGAAGCTTTAGAGTATCTGCAAAAAGAGCAGCGGGTGATCCGTCCCGCAAATTATCCCGATGGGGTTCCAGGAAAAGGCACGTGTGTTGTGGAAACGGTTCATGGGGAGCGGCTGGGGATTTTGCAACTCATGGGACGGGTGTTTATGCCCATGGTAGACTGCCCTTTTCGGGTTGCGGAACGCGAACTGGCTCAACTAACGACACAGACTCACTGTATTCTTGTGGATATGCATGCCGAAACCACATCAGAAAAAATGGCGATGGGATATTTTTTAGATGGCAAGGTGTCTGCGGTCCTTGGAACGCATACACATGTTCAAACTGCGGATGAACAAATCTTACCTCAGGGAACAGGGTATCTCACCGATGTCGGGATGACCGGCCCTGTTCAATCCGTCATCGGGATGAAACCAAACTTGGTCATTCAGAAATTTCTGACTCAACTTCCGAGAAGATTTGAGGTGGCGACAGGGCCTTCTGTTTTGAGTGCCGCAGTGTTAAGTCTTAATTACTCCACTGGCAAAACTACTCACATCACGCGTCTTCGTGTGTTTGAGTAACGTATCTCCGTGTCAGGGCTTTTCCCTTCAATGCTTACCGTCTCGACTCTCACCCGACAGATTCGTTCAACGTTCGAGAGAAATTTTCCCCCACTGTGGGTGGAAGGGGAAATTTCTAATCTTCGATGCCCGTCTTCTGGGCACCGGTATTTTACCCTGAAAGACCAATCGAGTCAGATCAGAGCTGTGCTCTTTCGCAGTCAAGTCGAACCCTTGAAATTTGCGCTTCAGGATGGTTTGGAGGTTTTTGTATTTGGTCGCCTTTCGGTGTATGAACCGCGAGGAGACTATCAATTACTCTTGGAAGCGGTTGAGCCGAAGGGCATTGGGGCGCTGCAATTAGCTTTTGTTCAACTGAAAGCAAAGTTGGAAGCCGAAGGATTTTTTGAGGCTTCAGGGAAAAAGGTACTTCCTCTTTATCCGCAACGGGTTGGTCTGGTGACGTCATCTTCCGGTGATGCAATCCATGATTTGCTGACCGTCATTCATCGACGTTGGCCTCTGGCACAGATTCTGATTGCTCCTGTTCCTGTGCAAGGGGATGAAGCTGCCGGACAAATCGCTAAGGCTATTGGGACGCTCAACCAAATTGGTCATTTGGACGTGTTAATTGTCGGGCGTGGTGGAGGATCCTTAGAGGACCTCTGGGCTTTTAACGAAGAAATTGTCGTGAGAGCTATCGCCTCTTCCAGGATTCCGGTGGTGTCCGCTGTTGGTCATGAATCCGATGTGACGCTTGCCGATTTAGCCGCTGATTATCGGGCTCCCACTCCCTCTGCCGCGGCAGAATTGGTGGTTCCGGATTGTTCAACGGTTAGGCATCATCTGGGGCATCAACGAGTAAGGTTGGAACGGTCTCTGAGGAGTTTGTGTCTGGTGTGGGGTGGGCAAGTTCAGGAATTGACCGGACGATTGCCTGAGCCTAGACTCGTGCTTGGACAATTCGTGCAACAGGTGGATGAGTTAGAGCGGCAACTTTATGTAAAAATGAAGCACTGGTGCCGGATTCTCCAGGTGCGGCTGCTGAATCATCAGTTCACGATTTGGGAGAGAAATCCCCTGATTGACATTCATCGACAGCAACGGGCTTTGGTTGAGCGTGGCATTCGGCTTGTTCAAGGAATGTCGGGGTGCATTCTTATTAAACGCCATCAATCAGAATTGTTGATGTCTCAGCTGAATCAATTAAGTCCTCTTGCGGTCTTAGCACGGGGATATAGCATTGTTCATAATCTGCAAAGTGGAAAAGTTGTGAAACAATCGACTGAAGTTTCTGTGGGAGAGTCAGTATGTGCCAGACTTCATGAAGGTGAATTGATTTGTCTGGTACAGCGTACCCATCATTCAACCTAAGAAATTCCCGTTTGCTTCAGATTCCGGCCTGGCTATAATACATATCAGATCAATAAATCATGGATGTAACCTACGATAAAACTGAATCACTGATCCTCTTCGGAAAATATTTATGGCTGTACTGAAATTTGAAAAAGCGTTGTCCCGCTTGGAAACGATTGTGGCCGAGTTGGAGCACGGGGAGCTTTCCTTGGATGAATCCTTGAGGATTTTTGAGGAAGGGGTCAAGCTCTCAAAAACCTGCCTGAAAATGCTGGATGATGCAGAACGCAAAGTGGAGATCCTTGTGCAAGACAAGGATGGAAGAAAGCGTATACAGGCTTTTTCAGTTGATGATTCCGATTTACCAGAATCCTAGATTTCCTTCACTTCGATCTCTTTCAATCGGTAGGCTTCACATTGTCTGCTTCGTGGACATGAACATATGAAGGCTGTTCAGCCATCAGCCCCTTCTCGGAAATCCTCAAAAGAACGACTGGACTCCCTTGTTCTGACTCATGAGTTGGTCTCAAGCAGGGAACAGGCCTGTCGTCTTATTCTTGCGGGTAGGGTGAAAGTGGATGGAGTCCTTATTGATAAGCCAGGAAAACTGGTTGCAACAACTGTTTCGCTGGAAGTAACGAAGCCGGAATATGCCTATTCCAGCCGAGCAGGTGAAAAGCTGGCACCAGCCTTAGACGCATTTTTTATTTCCTGTTCAGACTGTGTGGTTATGGATGTGGGTGCCTCCACCGGTGGGTTCACCGATTGTGTGCTGCAACGTGGCGCCAATCGAGTCTACGCCATTGACGTGGGGTATGGGCAGTTGGATTGGAAGCTGAGAACGAATCCTCGTGTTGTGGTCATGGATCGTTGCAATATCCGCCATCTTTGCCCCCATGATATTCCTGAGCCGGTTGATTTGGCGGTGATCGATGTTTCGTTTATTTCCCTTCGCTTGGTATTGCCAGTGATTTTGCCTGTCCTGCGTGACCAGGCGTATCTTGTCGCATTGGTCAAGCCGCAATTTGAAGTTGGGAAAGGACAAGTCGGAAAAGGTGGCATTGTCCGTGATGAACGATCGCGTGAGCAGGTGAGGGACGGGTTTGTGGATTATGCCCGTAGCCTTTGTCTCGATGTCCTTGGTGTCATGGATTCGACGCTGTTGGGAAAAAAAGGAAACAAAGAAATGCTGGTGGGAATGAAAAAAACGGGAAAATGAGTACTGAAGGAAGCAAGCCAATTGCTCGCATTAGCCACCTAACCTAATCATGTAAAAGGAGAAAGCTGGGCATGTCTACAAAAATTCTGGTGACCGGTGGAGCTGGATTCATTGGATCACATCTGGTTGACCGGTTGATTCAGGAAGGCAATGAGGTCATTGTTGTTGATAACCTCTCTACAGGGAAAAGAAAGAATGTCCATAAAAAAGCCCAATTTTACAAAATGGATATCCAGAGTAAACGGATTGAACGGGTATTCCGAAATGAGCGTCCCCTTATTGTGGTCCATCTGGCCGCGCAAATGAGTGTTCGCCATTCCACGGAGGATCCAGGGTTTGATGCGCAAGTTAATATTTTAGGGACCATCAATGTTTTAGAACATGCCGTGAAGCAGGGTGTGCGAAAAGTGACGTTTGCGTCGTCGGGTGGCGTGGTCTATGGGGAACAGGAAAAATTTCCGGCCGCAGAGTCACACCGGACGGAACCTCTTTCTCCTTATGGAATTAGTAAACTGGCTGGGGAAAAATATCTAGCCTATTACACAAATGCTACCGGACTCCGGTATGTGGCGCTTCGTTTTGCGAATGTCTATGGACCCAGGCAGGACTCTGAAGGGGAGGCAGGAGTCGTGGCTATTTTCTCAAAGCTAATGCTGGATGGTGGTCAACCAATTGTCAATGGAACTGGAAAGCAGACAAGAGATTTTGTCTATGTGGATGATGTGGTGGAAGCGATCTTGGTGACGTTGGGCGAAGATGTTCAGGGAGTTTTTAATGTGGGAACCGGGCAAGAGACGACTATTAACGAATGTTATGGAATTATTAAAAACTTAACGAAGTGCCAATGCAAAGATCTATATGGAGCGGCAAAGAAAGGCGAGCAATTCCGTAGTGTGTTGGATGTGACAAAGCTCCGAGAGGTATTTGGCTGGGATCCTCAGGTTGCCTTGCAGGAAGGGCTTACCCGGACAGTCGATTTTTTCCGTGGAACAGAAAAGTAATTTCTTAGGTTCGCGTAGTAGGAGAATGATTACTCCTGTAATTCATCTGCTAATACCTGGGAACAGATTGATCGATCTCAATGGACCAAGCTTCAATTCCTCCAATCAGGTTTTTGACATTCGAGAATCCCTGTTGCAAAAGGAACCCTACAGCATCGGCACTCCGCATTCCTTTATGACAATACGCGACAATTTCAGCACTCGGGTCCAATTGTTTCAGGGAATGAGGAACCTGGCCCAAAGGGATAAGCACCGATCCGTCTATTTTTGCCAGCGAGTATTCGTGAGGTTCTCGGACATCCAACAAGAAAATTTTTTCGCCTTTATCCATGCGCGCTTTTAAGTCGCGGACGGTGATGGTGTAACTCATATGGAAAGCCTCCTTACATTTCTTAAGTAACTCCTTGTAGACGAATTATCATAGCGGCTGAATTTTCAGGGTGTCAATTTTTTCTTTGTGCGAGCGAGAGGGAGCAGCATCATGCCGGAACAGTCGGTCGTCTCGATTGAACAGATTTCACAGTTTGAAGGCCAGGATATTACCATCAAGGGATGGATCCGCAACCGACGCTCGAGCGGAAAATTAAGCTTTTTGACTGTGCGTGATGGTACAGGAGATCTCCAGGCCATCCTAAGCAAGGCAGAAGTAGGAGAAGATCAATTCGCCTTGAGCGGACAATTAACCCAGGAGTCTTCCGTCGTACTTACCGGGAAGCCACGGAAGGATGTCCGTGCGCCTGGTGGATTCGAGCTGGATGTGTCGAAAATTCAGGTTATGCAAATTGCCGAACCCTTTCCGATCCAACCGAAGGAACATGGCACGGGATTTCTGATGGAGTATCGGCATTTATGGCTGCGTTCACGACGTCAACATGCCATTTTACGAGTTCGCCATGAAATCATTCGGACCTGTCGGAATTTTTTTGATGATCGAGGCTTTACCTTAATCGATACGCCGATTTTCACCCCCAACGCCTGTGAGGGCACCACGACCTTATTCCAAACTCAATACTTTGACCAGGTAGCCTATTTGGCTCAAAGCGGCCAATTATATGGAGAAGCGGCTGCGGCGGCCTTTGGGAAAATATACTGCTTTGGCCCAACCTTTCGAGCTGAGAAATCAAAAACCAGACGACACCTTATGGAGTTTTGGATGGTTGAGCCGGAAATGGCGTACGCCGATCTATCGGATGCCATGCAACTGGCGGAGGAATTGGTCTCCACGGTTATTCAGCGGGTCGTAGACACTCGTCGACCTGAATTGGAAATCTTAGAGCGGGATATTCCTAAATTAGAAGCCATGGCCAGACCCTTTCCGCGAATAACCTATGAAGAAGCCCTGAGGCGTCTTCAGCAAAAGGGGGTCGCCATTCAGTTCGGGGACGATTTTGGAGCCGATGACGAAACATCTTTAGCCCAAGAATTTGATCGTCCGGTTATCGTTCATCGGTATCCGGCTGCGGCTAAAGCATTTTATATGGCGAAAGATCCGGAGAGGCCAGATTTGGCGTTATGCATGGATATGCTCGCGCCTGAGGGTTATGGAGAAATTATTGGAGGGGGGCAACGAATTCATGATTTAGATGAATTGCTGAAGCAAATTCAAGCTTACGACCTTCCTGAAGAGGCCTTCAAGTGGTATGTAGATCTGCGACGATATGGGACGGTTCCTCATGCTGGTTTTGGAATGGGAATTGAACGGGTCGTCGCCTGGATTTGTGGGTTAGACCATGTTCGAGAAACGATTCCCTTCCCCAGAATGCTCTATACATTGTATCCTTAAAATGTCCATTGGGGATGAACTTGATGTTCCTAAATATTTTGGCCTCGGCTCCTGGTTTTCTTATTCCCTAGCTCCTGCCTTTTCAGAACATTTTTTGAGTGCTTGACATCATTGGCAAGCGTTGTATACTTCCAGGTGTGGGAGAAAGTGGGATAATTTCCACATCTATTGTAAAAATGAAACAAATTGTGAATGAATGATGTTCATATACCGGTACTCGTAGAGGAAATCAGTTTTTGGCTTAACCCGCTTCCTGGTGGGGTCTATGTAGATTGTACTGTGGGGTTGGGTGGAACGTCGCTGAAATTACTGGAAAAATCGGGGAAAAATGCTCATATTATTGGTTTGGATCGGGATTATCAGGCCGTTGCTATTGCGAAAAAGACATTAAGTGAATATGAATCGTTTGTAAATATCCTACATGGGAATTTCTCCCACATAAAAGATTTTGTTCAGAAGTCTGGCTATGAGAAAGTTAACGGGGTTGTGTTTGACTTAGGGGTATCCTCCATGCAGTTGGACCAATCAGAGCGGGGATTTAGTTTTTCCCTGAGTGGACCATTGGATATGCGAATGGATCAAACTCAGAAGGTGACGGCAGCCGATTTGGTAAATCACCTCCCTGAAAAAGAGTTAGCGGATGTCATTTTTGCGTATGGTGAAGAACGGTATTCCCGTCGAATCGCCCGTGCAATTGTGCAGGCCAGAAGCACCGGTCTTATTCAATCCACCCAATCCTTGGTGTCCGTCCTTGAAGGCGCGCTGCCCTATGCTTACAAAAAGGGGCGCTTACATTTTGCCACTAGAACCTTTCAGGCGCTTCGGATCCGCGTGAATCGGGAATTGGAATTGCTTGAGCCGGCCCTACGAGATGCCGTCGACCTGTTGAAGGATGGCGGAAGGGTGTGCGTCGTGGCGTTTCACTCGTTAGAAGATCGTATTGTGAAACATACGTTTCGTTCTATGGCGAAGAGAGAGCACCCAAGAGTTGCCTTGCTGGTCAAGAAGCCTGTGATTCCAAGTGTGCTGGAAATTCAACAAAATCCTCGTGCCAGAAGTGCTAAGTTACGTGTGGCCGAGCGCCTTCCGGAAGGAGTAACCCTATGAGGAAAACCGTGTTCCTTGGCGTCATGATTCTTTTGGGGGTGTGGTGTCTACTGTATGTTGGGGTCAAGATAGACATGTGGCGCCTGGGGTACGCCATTGAAGAGCTGGAATCTCAGCGTGCGGAATTCAAAAAACAGCAGGAAGGCTTGCAGGTTCGGCTGTCACAGTTAACGGATCCGCAACAAGTCGCTCAACGGGCGCAAAGTCAATTGGGACTCACCGTCGCTCAAGAGGGGCAGATCGTTATGGTATCCCTTGATACATTACCCCAGTCTGAATCGGGTGAAAATTTTCCCGTTCGTTTGGTCCGTGAATTTTCCGATACCATCGTGAGCCTTCCGTGAAAACTCCATCACTGGACATTCATCCGGTCTGTCGAATCCGAAGTGGCATTGTTTGTTTGGGTCTCCTTTGTGGGTTTGTGCTCATTGGTTGTCGACTTTTTTACTTACAGGTCCTTCAAGCGGACGTTGGGGCTCATCAGGCACAGCAGCAACACGAAAAGACCGTGGTGGTTCAGCCAGATCGAGGGGTGATTGTTGACCGCCAAGGTCATCCATTGGCTCTTAATGTGGAAGTGGCATCATTGTATGTGAGGCCACCGTCCTTGAATGATCCACAACGAGTTGCCCGGTCATTAGCGCCAATCTTGCAAATGCCGGTCAAGGAGTTGGGCGACCTGTTCACACGAAATCAGCCATATGTATGGGTCAAACGCAATATTCCCGAACCCGTCGTCAAGAAATTGGAGGCGTTGAATATATCCGGTTTGGGATTGGCCAGGGAACCACATCGTTTTTATCCCAAAGGAGAATTGGTTTCTCATCTCGTGGGGTTTGCCGGAATTGATAGCCAGGGATTAGAAGGGTTGGAACTTCAATATGAATCCTATCTACGTGGTGAAAAAAACCTGGTGAAATACCAAAGGGACGCATTAGGCAGAAAGCTTGCCTCCCCTCCAAGTCATGATTCCCTGCCCTTGTCCACCGGGTACCACCTTACTTTGACCATTGATGAGGTTGTCCAATTCATCGCAGAAGCGGAATTGGCGCAAGCCTTAAAGCAAAGCGGCGCGAAGTCTGGAAGCATTGTGATCATGGATCCCTTAACCGGAGGGATTCTGGCGTGGGCGCTTCATCCAACGTTTGACCCCAATCACTTAGGGCAGTTTTCCACTCAGGATTGGCGAAATCGGGTGGTGACGGATCCTTATGAGCCGGGGTCAACCTTGAAAATTGTGGTGGCGGCGGCGGCGCTTGAAGAGCGGGTGATGTCTCCAGACACGCTCATCTATGGTGGTGATGGAAAGATGTCGGTGGCGGGGACCATTGTCCATGATCCGGCAAATATCAGTTGGATGACGTTTTCCGAAGCGCTGGCGCAATCGAGTAATGTGGGTGCGATTAAAGTGGCAATGGAATTAGGGCAAGACCGGGTTTTTCGGTATTTGAAAGCGTTTGGATTTGGAGAAAAAACCGAAATTGATCTTCCGGGAGAATCATCAGGGATTCTCCGGGAACCCAACAAATGGAGTGGTCGAAGCCTCTCTTCAATTGCCATGGGTCAGGAAATCGCCGCCACACCGATTCAAATGGTTACGGCCATGTCAGTGGTGGCCAATGGTGGTTGGCTGATGACGCCGTACGTTGTCTCTTCGATTCTGGACTCCCACGGACAGGCCGTCTTGACCAAAGCCCCGCAACCCAAACGGCGACCCGTCTCGCTTGAAACATCCGGTACGTTAACTCGGATTCTCGAAATGGCCGTAGAGGTAGGAACAGGCAAGCGTGCCAGGCTTGCGGGATATCGAGCTGCGGGAAAGACGGGGACCGCTCAAAAAATTGACCCGAAAACCGGGTCCTACTCTTCTTCACAAGTGATTGCTTCGTTTGTCGGATTTGCACCAGTCGAGCGTCCGCGTCTTGCCATGTTAGTCGTCATCGATGAGCCGACCATTGGGAACTGGGGGGGGGAAATCGCCGCTCCGGTTTTTCGAAAGGTCGCCGAGCGAGTCTTGCCGCATTTAGGAGTGTTGCCCGGTGGATCAGCAGTCATTCGGACTGCTACGGCAAATTCGCCAATTTCTTCACCGCAGCCCATTGTGCAGTAACCCGTGACGCTTCGAGAGCTTCTTGCCTCATTGGATAAGGTGCTAAGTGAAGGGGATCTTCAGCGTGAGGTTATGTCCATTACCGAGGATTCCCGGCAAGTAAAGCCTGGTTCGGTATTTGTGGCAATCAAGGGGGAGCACTCTGATGGGCATCAGTTTGTGAGACAAGCTCAAAAACAAGGGGCGGTTGGTGTGGTGGTGGAGGAGGACTTTGAGACGCATGAGCCACCAGTAGGAGGAGGCTCGACAGCGCTCATTCGAGTGAAAAACTCTCGGAAGGCCTTAGGTTTGTTGGCGGCAAAATTTTCCGGTATGCCTTCTGCCAACCTGCACATGGTGGGGGTCACGGGGACAAATGGCAAAACCACGGTGACGCATTTAGCCAAATCCCTTCTGGAAGCTCATGGTCTTCGTGTGGGACTGTTGGGAACGGTAGGCTATGTGATCGGGACAGAACACCGTGTGGCCTCACATACCACCCCTGCTTCTGTCGAGCTACAGGACATGTTAAAGGCCATGGTCAATGCGGGGTTGGATGTCGCGGTCATGGAAGTCTCTTCCCATGCGTTGGCATTAGATCGGATAGCCGGCTGTGAATTCGATATTGTGGTGTTTACCAATCTGACGCAGGACCATTTAGATTTTCATCACACATTGGATGACTATTTTCAGGCGAAACTCCGTTTATTTACCGAATGTGTCGAGAGCGGTCAGAAGACCCGCCCCAAACGAGCCCTTGTCAATGCGGATGATGAACGGGCGCCACTGATTCTCCAGCATTGTTCCATTCCCACTTGGACCTATGGGCTTCATGCCCACGCAGACATCAGAGCGGAATCCGTCCGGCTCTCCATGGGGGGAACGGACTTTCTGGTGAACAGTCCCCACGGCCCGTTGATTATCAAGAGCCAATTGGTGGGTGAGCATAATGTGTCTAATATGTTGGCCGCCATCGGGATTGGCCTGGAAATGGGCATGACCGTTCCGATGATTGAACAAGCCGTGCAGTCAGTGGCTAATGTTCCTGGACGATTTGAACGCATCAATGAAGGCCAACCATTTACGGTTGTGGTGGATTATGCCCATACCGACGATGCGCTGTATCGGTTGCTTCGAGCGGCGAAGGCTATTACAGAAGGACGAATCATTACCGTGTTTGGCTGTGGGGGCGATCGGGATGCCGGGAAACGACCGAAGATGGGGCAGGTTGCAGCACGACACAGCAATGTGGTGATAGTCACGTCCGATAATCCACGAACGGAAAATCCTCAAACAATCCTGACTCAAATCGAACAGGGGATTCAATCCCTGCTTCCGGAAGATCGGTGTCCGTACCAGATCATTGCCGATCGAGCCGAAGCCATTCAGGCCGCAGTGTCAGAAGCCAAGGATGGGGATCTGTTGTTGATAGCAGGGAAGGGGCATGAAGACTACCAAATTCTTGGCACTCAAAAAATTCATTTTGATGATCGTGAAGAAGCCAGGAAGGCGATCCATCGACAGATGGGTTTCAGGTAGGTCCGGCCATCCGACATGGGAGCTTTTGAGATAGACGAAGTGCTCGATGCGACTGAGGGAACGTTGATCCTCCAGGGAGCCCAGAAAGGAAGAATGCTTCGAGTGCAAACTGATTCGCGGGAGATTAAATCCGGCGATCTGTTTCTGGCCTTGAAAGGGGAAAAATTCGATGGCCATGAATTTGTGAAAACGGCCTGCCAGCTAGGAGCCCGAGGTGTGATTGTTGAAGAGTCGCGGGCCCGGGAGATGTTGACGCAGGTACGTCGGGCTGGCTTGGGTCCCGTCATGGTGGTGGGGGTAAAAAATACTCTGCGGGCCTATCAGGGCTTAGCCAGATATCATCGATTGCGCTTTTCAATTCCCGTGGTGGCCATTACCGGCAGCAATGGAAAAACGACGACGAAGGAAATGGTGTATCAAGTGCTGGCAACTCGCTGGCGCGTTCATAAAACGCAAGGGAATTTTAATAATGCCATAGGCGTACCCAGGACTCTCTTGGGTCTTCACGCCGGACATCAGGCTGCGGTGATCGAAATGGGGGTAGATCAAGTGGGGCAGACCACCCAATTGTGTGACATGACCAGACCTACCGCAGGGGTGATCACCAATGTCGGTCCCGACCATTTGGAATTCTATGGCACGATGGCCAGGTCGGCAATATCGAAAGCTGAATTATTGGATTGGCTTCCTCAAACTGATGGGGGGGCAATCCTGAATGCGGACGACCGATATTTTGAAAAATTTTCCCGGAAAGCGAAATGTCCTGTGATTTCATTCGGGTTGTCGGATCAGGCCGATGTTCGGGCGGCCGACTCGGAGTGGAACGGACGGCGAACGGCATTTCGCCTGTTCTTACCTCATCGAAAATTGGCCAGGCGGGCGACTGTGCGAATCATGGGCCCGCACAATATTGCCAATGCTCTGGCGGGTGCGGCAGTGGGCTGTGCCATGGGATTGTCGGGCGATGACATTGTTTCTGGATTAAATAAATTTCGCCCCGCTCCGATGCGGTCGGAAATCCGCCGGTGGGGTGGGGTGCTGTATCTCTATGACTGTTATAACGCCAACCCCGCTTCAGTCAAAGCGGCGTTGGAGTCGCTTGTTGGTCTGAATTCCTCTCGAAGGACCATAGCTGTATTGGGGGACATGCTTGAGTTGGGTCCTAAGGAAGCTCAGTTTCATCAGGAAATTGGACGCGATGCTGCCAAACTCCATGTTACCCATTTAATTGCCTGTGGAACGTTTGGACGCAACATGTCCGAAGGTGCTCAAAAAGTGCACGGACCCACTCAGGTGTCCGTGGTCAGTGATGCCATGGAAGCTGGTGTGTTGCTAAAAACGATGGTGAAGCGTGGCGATGCCGTGCTCATTAAGGCCTCCCGAGGCGCAAAAATGGAACGGGTGCTCGACGCCGTACGTCCTGGGTAATAGTCTGCCTGGAATGGGTCGGATGCCAGGACCATAAGGGGTCCTCAATGGTGAAACGTCTAACCGTAATGATGAATGAGCGACGATATCCGGGCGGGGGCTTCTTTCCCTTTACCCGAAGAAAGTAAATCCTAATGCTGTATCTCTGGCTGTATCCCCTTCATACCGAATTTGCCATCTTCAATGTGTTTCGCTATCTCAGTTTCCGCATTATTTATGCGGCGGTGACCGCCTTTCTGATTGTGTTTTTCCTTGCTCCTCCCATGATCAAAAAATTGCAGACATTGAAACTCGGGCAAAAAATTCGGACTGATGGCCCGCAATCCCATCTCGGAAAATCCGGCACACCGACGATGGGGGGATTGCTCATCATCTTTTCGGTGTTGCTCTCATCCGTGTTATGGGCGGATATCACCAATTTCTATGTCTGGTTAGTCCTCTTGTCGCTTGTGGGTTTCGGGCTGATAGGATTTGTGGATGATTACATTAAAATATTACGTGGCCAATCCAAGGGATTGACGGCCACGCAAAAAATCCTCGGGCAGTTGGGAGTGGCTTTGGGCATTGGATTGTTTTTTTATCTTTCTCCTGGCTATTCCACGGAACTCAGTGTGCCGTTCTTTAAATCCTTCACTCCGGATTTAGGAGTGCTCTATATCCCCTTTGCCGTTCTGGTCATTGTGGGGTGTTCTAATGCGGTGAACTTAACTGACGGGTTGGATGGGTTGGCCGTCGGACCGGTCATTATTTCTTCGATGGCCTATACCGTGGTGGCCTGGGCAGTTGGAAATAAATTGGTCTCAGGGTATCTACTCGTCCCTCATATCGAAGGAGCCGGGGAACTCGCCATTCTGACGGCCTCCATTGTCGGGGCGGGGTTGGGTTTTCTCTGGTTTAACACCTATCCGGCGTCGGTCTTCATGGGTGATGTGGGATCCTTACCTCTTGGTGCAGCATTAGGGACGGTGGCCGTGGTGTGCAAGCATGAATTGTTATTGATCCTGGTTGGCGGAGTCTTTGTGATGGAGGCGGTATCGGTGATTTTTCAGGTGGCATCTTTTAAGTCCAGGGGGAAGCGAATTTTCCTTATGGCGCCGTTACACCATCATTTTGAATTGAAGGGATGGGAAGAACCCAAAGTAGTCGTGCGCTTGTGGATCATTGCGATCATTCTGGGCCTCTTAAGCATTAGCACATTGAAGTTACGCTAATCATAGGATCGTTGTGGAACCCTGTGGAGCCATGGAAGCCGTGAAAGTCACTCCCGTGTTTCCCATCGCGAGTTGGCAAAACAAGCGTGTCACGGTGTTTGGTCTCGGACGAAGCGGCAGGGCGGCTGCCGACCTCCTTCTGGACGTTGGTGCGCTGGTGACGATTGTCGAAGAACACTCAAGCCAGGATTTTGAGTCTACCTCGGCCGCCTATGGCCTTCGAGGCGCTCGAGTGTTTCGAGGGGATGAGGTAGCCGACGGGTTGAGGGATCTCGAACTCCTGGTCGTCAGTCCAGGAGTCCCCAAGGACCATCGTCTTCTCAAGGAGATCGGCCAACGGGGCATTCCCATTATTGGGGAAATTGAATTAGCTGGATGGTTTCTTCGGGCTCCCATCATTGCCGTGACCGGAACCAATGGGAAAAGTACCACGGTACGTCTTATTGGATCGATCCTGCAACAAAGCGGGAAGCGGGCATTTGTGGGCGGCAATCTGGGTATTCCGTTATGCGAGGCGGTACCCAAGCGAACGCACCCGTCTCCTACGCCCGACTATGAGTATATTGTTGCAGAAGTCTCGAGCTTCCAATTAGAAACCATTCACCGATTCAGGCCCTGGATTGCCGTGTTGTTAAATGTGACGCCCGATCATCTGGATCGACATCCCACTCAGGATGACTATCAGGCTGCAAAACAGCGTATTTTTGAAAATCAGACGATTCAGGATTGGGCGCTAATTAATGCGGACGATCCTGTGGTGAAAACCATGGCCTTGTCCGCACAGTCAAACGTCTGTGAATTCAGTCTCACCAAAAAAGTGGAACAGGGCGTCTATCTCGAAGGAGGCGATATTAGGGCCAAGATGCATGGGGAGGATTTTTTGTTGGCTTCACGGGACGCCCTTCCGATGCGGGGAGACCATAATGTGGCAAATGCGATGGCGGCATTTGGGGTCGGACTCCTCTGTGGGTGTTCAGCAGAGGATATGGTTCGTGCTCTTCAGACCATCCCGACCTTTGAGCATGCCTTGGAGGTGGTTCGGGAGTGGCAGGGGATCACATTCGTCAATGATTCGAAAGGCACGAATGTGGATGCGACCCTCAAAGCCTTACAGAGCTTCCATGAGCCTTTGGTCTTGATTCTTGGTGGAAAAGATAAAGGCGGTGATTTTTCACAGTTGGTTGACAGTATTAAACGACAGGTCAAGGGAGTAGTGATTATCGGAGAAGCAACTCCGAAAATCCTCCAGGCGTTGGATCAGATCAGGCCGGTGGTCCTCGCAACCAGCTTGACGGATGCGGTGTCCCAGGCCGTGGCATTCGCGTCCAGGGGGGATGTGGTGTTGTTTTCCCCGGCTTGTGCCAGTTTCGATATGTTTCGGAATTATCATCATCGAGGACTTGAATTTAAGCGGGTTGTCGGAGAACTTCAATAAATGGGTATTCCAGCCATCTTGCGGCGTAAAAACTCTCATGTGGACTCCCGTGCATGGGCGGATCTGTTCCCGGGGAATCTTGGCATCAGTTCCAAGCGGATCGATCCTCTGATCGTGGGAATCACCCTGGCACTGTCCCTTGGGGGATTGGTCATGGTGTTTAGTGCAAGTGGGGTCATGGCGGAAAATAAATTTACCAATGCCACCTATTATCTCCAACGACAAATCGCGTGGATGTTGCTGGGATTTGGCGTCCTGCTGATTGGGTCCTTCATCGACTATCGCTACTGGAAACAATGGATTCCCATGGTTGTAGGAGGATGTGTCATTGGATTACTTCTGGTCCTGGCTGTGGGCCCTCAAATTAACGGTGCTCGACGATGGCTTGCACTTGGATTTTTTTCCATTCAACCCACGGAAATGGCCAAGCTGGGGGTCGTGCTGTATCTCGCGGCGTTTCTCTCCAATCCTCAACGGCGAGTCACTGATTGGCAACGAGGGTTTCTTCCCCCTGTGGCGATGGTGGGCATGATTTGTGGGCTCATTGTCGTAGAGCCCGATTTAGGAAGTACCGTCGTCATCGGTCTGGTGTTCATCGGCATGATGTATCTGGCCGGCGCGCGAATCAGTCACTTGGGGTATTTGGGGGTGTCGATGATTTTGGGTGTGTGCTCTCTCATCTGGATGAGTCCTGAACGATGGGAACGGATGACGACATTTTTGAATCCTTTCGCGGATCGCCAAGGTGCAGGCTATCAACTTGTCCAGTCCAT
The DNA here is from genome assembly GCA_963801755.1 of uncultured Nitrospirales bacterium. Classification (GTDB taxonomy): domain Bacteria; phylum Nitrospirota; class Nitrospiria; order Nitrospirales; family UBA8639; genus Nitrospira_E. Next base: position 212,965 of record CAWDGE010000016.1, read on the forward strand.
CCTGGCGTTGGAAAATGGGGGATTATTTGGTGTCGGTCTTGGGCAGGGCAAACAAAAACTGATGTTTCTTCCCGAAGGCCATACCGATTTCGTCTTGGCCTTGGTGGGAGAAGAGCTGGGGCTCATTGGAACCTGCGGGCTGTTGGCTCTGTTTGCCATATTGGTGTGTAAAGGATTTCGGGTCGCGGCCCTGGCACCAGATTTATTTGGGCGATACCTCGCTTTGGGGATCACCATGCTCCTGGGTATTCAGGCTCTGATCAATGCGGGCGTCGTGAGTGGGCTGTTGCCGACCAAAGGGTTAACGCTTCCCCTGGTCAGTTACGGGGGGTCGTCGCTCCTGGTCACCATGTTAGCCCTTGGAATTTTGCTGAGTGTGGCTCGACAGGGACGAGCAGGCCCTTAAGTGAAGAGAATGGTGTAATGCGGGTCGTCATTGCTGCGGGTGGAACGGGAGGTCATATGTTTCCGGCTATCGCGTATGCCAAAGAATTTCAACAGCATGACCCTGGAGGGAGCATTGTGTTTGTCGGGACGGGGAAGTCTTTAGAGGGAGAAATTCTGGGGAAAGAAGGGTTTGGATTTGAACCGATCGCGGTCGAAGGATTTGTGGGGCGAGGGATGGTTGGCATGGTGCGTTCCCTCATTCTGCTCCCGATGTCGTTGTGGCGTGCGATCCGGATTCTCCGAGGTCACCATGCCGATCTGGTCATTGGGACCGGCGGGTATTTCAGTCCTCCCGTAGTCGTGGCGGCCTGGTTGCTGAATATTCCCAGAGTCTTGCTGGAGCCGAATGCCATGCCGGGATTGGCCAATCGGGTGTTGGGTCCTTTGGCCGACAGAATTTTTCTGGCCTTTGACAGCGCGAAGCCTTTTTTCTCGTCATCGAAAGTCAAGGTCATTGGCACACCTATTCGAAAGGCTTTTGCATTGGAACGTCCTCCTATTCCTCCGCAGAGGATCTCACATCTGTTGATCTTTGGCGGCAGCCAAGGGGCTCGGGCGATCAATTCCGCCATGCTGAATGCTGTGGATTGTTCATCGAGGCTGCGGGAACAGGTGACCATCACCCATCAGACCGGAAGGGACGATTTCGAACGGGTCAAGGCCGGGTATGCACAATTGGGCGTTCAGGTGGATGTCCGCCCCTTTCTCTTTGATATGCCTCATGAGCTTGCCAAAGCGGATCTCATCGTCTGTCGTGCGGGAGCCAGCACATTGGCTGAGTTGTCAGCATTTGGAAAAGTCGGAATCCTGATTCCCTTTCCTCAGGCGACACACAATCATCAGGAAATGAATGCCAGGTCCATGGAAGCGGCAGGAGCGGCTCGAGTGCTCTTGCAATCCGACCTCACCGGGCAGCGGCTGGCGGAAGAAATTGAACAATGGATGTCGGATATTCCCCAGTTACAGGAAATGGCTGGACGAAGTTGGGCCCTCAGGAAAGTCCATGCCACAGAGCAGATGGTGGGTGAATGCCTTTCCCTGGTGGGGCATCCGGCCGCGTCGTGATGCCACATATATGATGGGGAAATATGGCCACACGGATGAATAAGTTACAGAGTCAAAGTAGAAACTATTGCGTGATTGTCTTCAATCTTTAATGAGGAGGGACTCTTACAGGGAATGAAGAGCATGTCCTGCGAAGTCAATGTCTGGAATGCCCGTAATGGTCGGCATGTCATGAGAGAGGCCTGTGATGGCGTAGCGAGTCCGGTAGGCCGAGTCGGTATGGAGACCATACGTCCAGACTTACAGACCATGCGTTCACAGCGGTGGACGCATCAAGTGACCGTCTCCGGTGATCCTCTCTTCAACTCTGGAAGTCTAAAACATTATGTTTCGAAAAATTCACCACATTCATTTAGTCGGTATCGGGGGAAGTGGAATGAGTGGAATCGCAGAGGTTCTCCTCACGTTAGGGTATAAGGTCACCGGCTCTGATTTGGCGGTGTCCGACACGATACGCCGGTTAGAGGAATTAGGGGGAACGGTGTTTATCGGGCATCAGGAATCGAATGGGGAAGGGGCGCAAGTGGTGGTGGTGTCGTCGGCTATTGCCGGATCCAACCCGGAAATTCGTGCGGCCCGGGCGAAGGTTATTCCGGTCATACCACGAGCAGAAATGCTGGCAGAGCTGATGCGATTGAAGTTCGGCATTGCCATTGCCGGGGCTCATGGAAAAACCACCACGACGTCGATGGTCGCATCGATTCTTGCGCAAGCCGGGCTCGATCCCACATTCGTGATTGGGGGTAAGGTGAATGCCATGGGTACCCATGCACGATTGGGCCGGAGTGATCTGCTGATTGCGGAAGCTGATGAGAGTGACGGATCGTTTTTGCGGTTGTCACCCTCCATCGTGGTCGTCACGAATATCGACCGCGAGCACTTAGATCATTACGGAAACATGGAAGGTCTTCAAGAGGCATTTTTAGAATTTATCAATAAGATCCCTTTTTACGGTGTGGCAATTGTGTGTGCTGATGATCCCTGGATTCGTAAGCTCTTGCCTCGTGTGGTGAAGCGATATCACACCTATGGCATGAGTGATTTTTCGGGTGTGCTGACCTCTGATTTGTATGGGACGGATATTGAAACCAAAGCGATGGGTGTGGAATTCCGAGCGCATTACCGGGACCAAAAGCTTGGCCCCTTTCGCATTCGCATTCCCGGTGTGCATAACGTGGCCAATGCGTTAGCGGCCATCGGGGTGGCCTTGGAATTGGATGTGCCGGTGGATTTAATCCGGGCAGGGTTGGCGGCCTTTGCAGGAGTCGAACGACGGTTCCAGATTCGTGGAGAAAAAAACGGCATTGTGGTGGTGGACGATTATGGACACCATCCTACGGAAATCCGTGCCACTTTGGCGGCTGCGCGGGCCGCGTGGCAGCGCCCGTTGATCGTGGTGTTTCAACCACATCGGTTCTCAAGGACCAGGGACCTTGCCGACGAGTTTGCCAAGGCCTTTGAACAGGCGGATCGGGTCTATGTCATGGATATCTATCCGGCCGGTGAGGCGCCAATTCCCGGAATCACCGGACAAATGATGGCCGACACCATTCGGGCGTCCGGTCATCCCTCTGTCCAATGGCTCAATCGTGAGTCCGGATTGATCACCAAAGTGCGTGAGGAACTTCGTGAGGGCGATGTGTTGTTGACTCTGGGAGCGGGGGATGTCTGGAAAGTGGGAACCGAATTGTTGGAATCGTTGTAAGCGAGTGTGGTGAGTCATGGATATCGAGGGACGCAAAGGTGAAGACTGGTCGGCCGAAACTGACAGCAAAACGGCTTCAACGAGCCGTGCAACATGTGCAGGGAGAAATCTGCTGGAACGAACCGTTGGCGCCTCTTCTTTCCTTGCAGGTGGGAGGGCCTGCAGATGTGGTGGTCTTTCCCTCGGGTGTTGAAGACGTCATTCGGGTGATCGTAGGGGCTCGAGCAGAAGGGATTCCCTTCGTGGTGTTAGGCGGAACCAATGTGGTTGTTCGTGATAAAGGGATTCGAGGCATTGTGATGCAATTGAAACAATTAACCGGGATACAGGAGGAAGCCGGTCACGTGGTGTATGCCCAGGCGGGTGTGCGGTTGCCCCGGTTGATGCAATTTGCGGTGGGACATCATCTGTCCGGAATGGAGTGGGCTGCGGGAATTCCCGGAACCGTCGGAGGAGGTGTCGTGATGAATGCCGGAACACGGTTGGGGGAAATGCAGGAGGTCTTGCAAGCTGTCGATTTGGTGAATCTTCGTGGTCATCGCGTACGGATCGAGGCTTCCAACATTTCATTTGCCTATCGGAAAGCGACGCTCCCCAAAGGGATCGTTGTTGGGGCATGGGTACAGTTGGCTCTCTCTGTGAAGAAGCAGGTTGAAGCGAAAACCAAAACTTATCTCCAGTACCGGCGCGACACTCAACCGTTAACCCTCCCGAATGCCGGGTCGGTGTTTAAAAACCCCCCTGGAGATTCGGCCGGACGGTTAGTCGAAGCGGCAGGGTTAAAGGGAGTGCGGGTTGGTGATGCCGAAGTGTCGACCAAACATGCCAATTTTATTGTGAATAGAGGAACGGCCAGCGCCGACCAGGTCCTGGCCTTGATTCGAAAAGTCCGGCAAACGGTGGCGAAAAAGTTTGGGGTTCGCCTTCAGCTCGAATGGAAAATTATCGGAGAATCGTAGAAATGACAGGCTTGAGGATGGTGGTGAAGAAAAGATTCAGTCAGAGCAGAAGGCTTTTTACGAAATGAATACACGGGGAATGATGACACAGGAAAATTTGCGAGTCGGTGTGCTGATGGGTGGATCTTCAGCCGAGAGAGAGATTTCCCTCAAGACAGGTCGCTCGATCTGTGAGGCATTGAAGCGACGGGGATATACGGTGATCCCCATTGAAGTCGATGCCTCATTGCCGTATCGGATCCGGGCTAAGAAAGTTTCGGTCGCTTTTCTCGCCTTGCATGGGCCGGGGGGGGAAGATGGCACGGTTCAAGGGATGTTGGAAGTGATGAAGATGCCGTACACCGGATCGGGTGTGAGTGCGAGTGCCGTCTGCATGGATAAGGGATTGACGCGCGTGGTGCTTCAGGCTGCCAAAGTGCCGGTCTCGCCGGGCATGACCTTATACGACAAAATGATCCCGGTTCGTCCTCCTGCGACCCTGGGTTTGCCTGTTGTGGTGAAGCCTTGTGCGCAGGGGTCCACATTTGGTGTCTCGATCGTTCGTAAGGCATCTCAATGGAAGGAGGCCTTGCAAGAAGCCTATCGATATGGAGAGCAGGTAGTGGTGGAAAAGTACATTCCCGGTCGGGAAGTGGCGGTAGGCGTCTTTGGCAACGAGGTGTTACCCGGCGTGGAAATCATTGTGCCTGGCGGATTTTATGATTTTACGGCCAAATATGGAAAGGCTTCAACCCGGTATGTCTGTCCGGCTTCCCTTTCTCCAAAACTGGAAACCGCTCTCCGTGAATACAGCCTTCGAGCCTATCAGGCGTTAGGGTGTCGTGGTGCCGCTCGAGTCGATTTTCGGATTCATACTAACGGACGTCCGTATATTCTCGAGTTGAACACCATCCCCGGAATGACTGAACGGAGTTTGCTTCCCATGGCGGCGGCACAGATCGGGTGGGGTTATGACGATCTGGTTGAACGGATATTGCATGACGCCCTACCGAAGAAGGTGGTGCCGTCTTCCGGGAAAATCAGGAGCACCAGGAGTTCTGCGCGATGATATCGGGAGATTCCCTTAACACGAAACGGCCTCGAAAAAACCGGCCACTTAAAAAAGCCGGAGGACCGGGGAAAGCGAAAACCCCATCGATGGTATTGCGGGTCAGGCGTGTCGTGGTCGGAGCTGTTCTGGCCTGTCTCATCGTGGTGGTGGTGGTGGGAGGACGACGGGTGATCCGGTGGGCGAATGAGTGGACGGAAATTCAACAGGTCACGGTTGTGGGTTTAGATCGAGTCTCGCGCGACGAAATTCTGACGAGGCTGGCCTTGCCCCCACAGACCAGTTTGTTCTCTGTGGATCCGGAGCTGCTCGCGACCCGGTTGGATTCGCATCCTTGGATTGGGTCGGTCGCCTTTGAACGGGTGTTCCCCCATTCCCTGGTCATCCAGGTGGCTGAGCGTCAACCTGCAGCGGTGTTTGGATCCCCAACCGAACCCTATTTTCTGGATGCAGAAGGATATTTGTTGCCGAAGGGGAAGGCGCCGGAGGGAACGACATTGCCCATTGTTGATGGGGTGACCTCGAAATTTATGACCCAGCATGAGGCCGAAGGCCATCGACGCGCCAAACAGGGCATTCACATTGCTGAATTGCTGTCTCAGCAGTTTTCTGGCAGACCACGGATTGATGTGTCTCAACCTCATACGACGATCGTGGATCTTCCCAATGTCCGGTTTCAATTCGGGCGTGAGGTAGAGGACCAGTGGCAACGATTTTTGGTGTTGTATCCCACCGTGAAGGATAAAATTGAAGGTCGGTCGCAAGAAGTGGATTTGCGATTTGCTCAAAAAGTCATTTTTCGCAAGAGGACACTATAGGACATGACCAAAAAAGAACACATCGTCGTGGGACTGGACATCGGAACCACAAAAATTTGTGCAGTGGTGGGGGAAATCCAGGATGATCGCTCCATTCATGTGATCGGGGTGGGCTCACATCGTTCGAACGGGCTGAGAAAAGGCATGGTCGTCAACATGGAAAGTACGGTGGAGTCCATCAAGCGGGCCGTGGAAGAAGCAGAATTGATGTCGGCGGTCCAAATCAATTCCGTGTATACGGGGATTGCAGGAAGCCATATCGGGAGTGAAAGTGCGCAGGGCGTGGTGGCTCTAAAAAAACGAGAAGTGACCAAGGCGGATGTCCGGCGTGCCGTTGATACCGCACGAGCCTGCGCGGTGCCGGCTCCGGACCGCCAAATTCTCCATGTGCTTCCTCGGGAATTTATTGTGGATGATCAGGAGGGGATTCGCGATCCATTAGGCATTGCGGGATCGCGCTTGGAAGTCGATGTGCATATTGTGACGGGAGCGGTGACCTCAGCGCAAAATCTTATCCGGTGTGTCAGCCGGGCGGGATTGGATGTCGTCGATATTGTGTTGCAACCGTTAGCCTCCAGTGCTGCCGTGCTGACACCTGAAGAGAAAGACCTGGGAGTCGTGATGGTGGATATCGGGGGAGGAACCACCGATATTGCGATCTTTGCCGAGGGGTGTATCAGGCACTCGGCGGTCCTTCCCATCGGGGGGAGCCATCTCACCGGGGATTTGGCGATGGGCTTGAAAACCGCGCCGGAGGAAGCCGAAAAAATTAAATTGAAATATGGGGTGGCCAGCAGTCTCTTTGTGAATGAGGACGAAGGCATCGAAGTGCCGAGTGTCGGAGGACGGCCGCCGCGGGTCATGCCTCGAGCGTTAGTTGCCCAAATACTTTCTCCACGGGTGGAAGAAATGTTCGAACTTGTGCTTCGCGAAATTCGTCGTGCCGGGTATGACGGCATGTTGGTGGCCGGGGGCGTCCTGACGGGCGGGACCTCCCTGCTTCCGGGCATGGCCGAGGTGGCGGAACATGTTCTCAATCTTTCTGTGCGGTTAGGTAGGCCAATCGGAGTGGAAGGCCTGCGGGAAATAGTGAGTAACCCGAGCTACTCCACCGCTGTGGGCCTCATCGTCCATTCCGTGAGTCACGAAAACGAGTTTGAACTAGTGGGACCGGGAGCCGGCAAAGGCAAAAAATCAGGGCGTTGGGCCGGTGGCGTGGTCTGTAAAATGAAGGGATGGATCATGAACTTTTTTTAATTCATGACAAGAAAGGAGGATCATGTATCCGTGCCTACGTCGCAAGCCAATTTGAGTCATTAAACAAATGTCCCCACGGGCGATCAGGGGAGTGGTAGAAAGGAGGAGTCGTATGTTTTCACTGTCTGATGAGGAGGAATCTGGCATTAACATTAAAGTTGTGGGTGTCGGAGGTGCCGGGTGCAACGCGGTCAACACCATGATTGAAGCCGGCTTAAGCCGGGTGGAATTTGTCGTGGCCAATACCGATCTGCAAGCGTTGGCCCGTTCGCTCGCGTCGTACAAAATCCAATTGGGACCTGAGCGAACGCGGGGCTTGGGGGCAGGAGCCAAGCCGGAGGTCGGGAAAGAATCTGCATTGGAAAGTGAACACCAAATCCGTGAGGCCCTGGAAGGCGCGGATATGGTCTTTGTCACGGCAGGCATGGGTGGTGGCACGGGCACGGGCGGTGCTCCCGTTGCAGCAAAAATTGCCAAAGAGTTGGGAATTCTCACGGTGGGGGTGGTGACCAAACCCTTTCAATATGAAGGGAACCGGCGGACTAGTTTTGCCGAAGAAGGAATCCGTGAATTAAAAAAATACGTGGATTCCCTCTTGATCATCCCCAATCAGAAACTCCTTGGAATGGTTGATAAAAATACTCCGCTTGTAGAGGCGTTCAAAATTGCAGATGATGTGCTGCGTCAGGCCATTCAAGGTATTTCGGATGTCATTACCACTCCGGGTTTGGTCAATGTGGATTTTGCCGATGTGCGAACCGTCATGGGCTATTCCGGGCGAGCCGTGATGGGGATGGGAACGGGTCGGGGTCCGACGCGAGCAGGCGATGCGGCCAGACAAGCCATTGCCAGCCCCTTGCTGGAAGATGGAAGCGTGGAAGGGGCTCGAGGATTGTTGTTGAATATTACGGGCGGTCCCAACCTCACGTTGCATGAAGTGAACGAAGCGTCCAACATTGCCCGGGAAGCGGCGGATCCTCAGGCCAATATCATTGTTGGCCAGGTCATTAATCCTGACCTGGGGGATGAATTGACCGTGACGGTCATTGCGACCGGATTCGAACAAGCCGAGTCGGTCCTGCGGTTTCCCAGTGCACATCAACCGACTCTCGTCGTCGAGCCTGTTAAAAAACCCGCATTGGTTGCGGTGCCTACGGATAATGGGGGGAGCAACGGTTCAAACGGTTCTGAGGATCTTGACCGGCCCACCTACCTGCGACGACAGACGACTGCCAGGCCGATTCCTGAAAAGAACAGCCTGTTGGTGGATGATGATTGGGATGTGCCGACTTTTTTACGGAGGAAGGCCGACAACTAATCTCATGAGTGCCGAGAAATGTCCCCTGCCCGGGGGGACCGGAATATCTGATGACGGGTTCACGAGTCATGTGATTCCCGTGCGGCATTTCTTCGGGACCCGGAGTTTGCCGGCAGGGTTACATACCCATATTCAACTTGGGCACATCGCGAGTGGACCGCAGGAGTTCCCCGCTATCGTCTCGCTTAAGCAAATCCATAGTACCCGGGTGGTTGTAATCCACACCCATAGGGGATTGGGGGCATTAGAGCAGACCGAAGGGGACGCATTAGTTACCAATCAACCTGAGACCCTGGTGGTCGTGCGCACGGCGGATTGTGTCCCTGTGCTGCTTGTCGAGAAGGCCAGGGGAGTTGTTGCTGCCATTCATGCCGGATGGCGCGGCGCGGTGGCCGGCATCGTGGCAGAAACCATTCGGGCTTGTGTGGATGAATTCCGGGCCAAGCCGGAGCACATGCATCTAGCGATCGGGCCCTCAATCGGACCGTGTTGTTATGAAGTGGATGAACAGGTCATCAACCCGTTGCGAAGCCGGTATCCGGCATGGCCTGGGGTGCTTCAAGAAACCAAGGAAGGTAAAGGAGTCTTAGACCTCAAGCAATTGATCTATCACCAGATCCGTGCCGGTGGAGTTCCGGATTCTCAGATTGGACGGGTGGACCATTGCACACATTGTCGGGACGATCTCTTTTATTCCTACAGGCGGGAAGGGCAGGTGAATGGGACCATGTGTAGTGGAATTATCTTGCCTGCCGAATAAGGATTGATCCCGTTTGCCAGGAGTGGAAAGATTTAATGCGAAGAGGGGAACCATTGGTGCCTCCAACTCTCGTGTCAAGGTGATGTTCTGTGGTGCCGGGTTTCGCCCCGGCAGGCGAGGCCCTTTTGTTTCGGCAAAAGGCCCCAAAACCATTGACGCCCCGTCTGGCCTCATGAGAGGGGACGGACGCTAGCCTGCGGAGGGCGGACCAACTCGCTCTGCTCACACAAGGCCTGCCATCGGATGAGAGCATCCCTCCCTTGGGCCAGACGGCAGGCGTCGGACCATGGGAGACGAACCATTCAGGGACCCACATGAAAGAGCGAGGAGTCCAATATTCGGTATGTCCCCTTTCATCCCTGTCCGTGACTCAAGCGGCAATCCCGTTTACAATAGAAGTCATATGAAAAATCATCGGTATTCTCATTGAAGGATGGCCACGTTTCTCACTCCATTACTTATACGATTCAGATTATCAAGGAGAATATCCGGCAGGCCGCCATTCGTGTCGGGCGGGATCCTTCCGAAATTCGGTTGGTGGCGGCGACCAAAACCGTTCCCGCCGTCAATTTAGACGGAGCATATCGGGCTGGCGTACGAATCTTTGGAGAAAACCGGCTCCAGGAGGCACAAGAAAAACGGCAGGCTCTTGGGCCACGAGAAGAATTGGTCTGGCACTTCATTGGTCGGATGCAACGTCGGAAGCTCAAAGACCTTGTCGGGAATTTTTCGTTGCTGCATTCCGTGGAAAGTCTGGAGCAGGCCGAGAGTATTAATGCCGTCGCTGAAAAGCTTGGGATTCAACAAGCCGTGTTACTCGAAGTAAATGTCGGGGAGGAAGCCAGCAAGGGAGGATTTACCTCACAGGAGGTGGAAGCCAGGATAGAGGAATTAGACCGGCTCCCTCACATCGAGATTCATGGGCTCATGACGCTTCCGCCCTGGCAGGAGAATCCTGAAGACGTTCGCCCCTATTTTACACAAGTCAGTCGGTTACGAGCTCGGCTGGCTCGACAGACATGGAGTCGTGTACGGATGACCGAATTGTCCATGGGCATGTCCCATGACTACGAGATCGCGATAGAAGAAGGGGCGACGATGGTTCGGATCGGAACGGCTATTTTTGGAATTCGAGGGAAAGCCGTCAGTCCCGGCACCGTTGGATGATTTGACTGGTATACAGGTAAAGGAGAAACATGTTTATTGCGGGTAACGTTCTACAGGCGATAGCCACCATACTGGATACGATTTTATGGATCTATATGTGGGTTATCATTATTCGGGCCCTGATTTCCTGGGTGAATCCTGATCCCTGGAATCCGATTGTCCAGTTTTTAGAAAGAATGACGGAGCCGGTCCTTTCTCAAATTCGGCGTCGTGTCGGCATGCTAGGAATGGGATTTGATTTATCTCCAATCATTGCTATCCTTATTATTATGTTTTTCCAGATTGCCGTGGTAGCATCCTTGAAGGATCTCGCGCTCAGAATGCACTAGCCGGTGAGGGAAAGGAGTCGTGATGAAAATTACACCCTTGGACATCCAGCATAAAGTCTTTGATACCCAATGGCGAGGCTATCACAAGACACAGGTGGACCAATTTTTAGAAGAAATCGCCGAATCGGTCGAGGAACTCACCAAGGACAACCTGGTGCTCAAAGAGAAGTTGTCCGGGAAGGATGACGAAGTGGGTCAACTCAAACGAGCGGAAACCACTCTGACCAGTACGCTCATTTCAACCCAATCCTTTGTCGATCAACTCAAGCATGGAGCCCAACGGGATGCGGATCTTTTGGTGAAAGAAGCGGAATTGAAAGCCGAAGAAATTCTGGCACAAAGTCGGGCCGAACTTGCCGAAATGCGTCGAATGATCTCGACGCTCAAACAGCAGCGGGCGCTGGTGTTGGATCGCTTGCGCTTGACCTTGAGTTCTTTCCATCGTTTAGTAGAAATTGAAGAGCGCCCGGAGGCCTCGTTTGAAGGGGATGGCGAATCAGATATGAGTAATGAAAGAGCCTCTCATCGGGAAGCAGGCTAGACGTTTCGGCCTCCTCATTAAATGGCGGATCAGACCGATCCTATGGTGCATATCCTCCTTGAAGGAATTCAAGCGCAGGTGTTTCCCGGTGCCGTTTTGTTGGTTCGCCACCATGGCTATATTCGGATTCATCATGCTGTTGGTCTCACCTCCGGTCTTCCGGATACTCATCCTGTCCAACTTCAGACAATCTACGACCTAGCTTCTCTCACGAAGCCTCTGGCAACTGCGTCGGCCATTCTGCTCCTGGTACAGGATGGACTTCTGGATCTGGCAATGCCTGTCGACGCGTTACTCCAGGAAACCAAAAATTTTCCATTAGGCCGGGTGCTTCTCAAGGATGTTCTCTTTCATCAAAGCGGCCTTCCAGCATGGCGTCCGTTGTACCAGTCCTTCCCACCTGCTCTTTCCTCGGATGTTCCATCCCGTCATGAACGAGCCAGGGCATTTCTGGAGTTGATCCTCAAGGAACCGATAGAAGCGGTGGCACCACCAAAAAGCATCTACAGTGATTTGGGTTATATGGTGCTCGGGTTTATCGTGGAACGGATCACGAATCAATCATTGGCTGATTTTTGTCGGAGTCGGATTTTTGGTCCCTTGCATGCGAGCCCACTCGGTTATCGAGGGGTGAACGTGGCGGCAACATTGGACTCATCGATTGGTGGGTGCGCACCGACTGAACAGGATTCGTGGCGTGGGCGTCTTTTGCAGGGTGAGGTGCATGATGAAAATGCGTATGCGCTGGGAGGCATTGCCGGGCACGCAGGACTCTTTGGAACAGCCGAAGCCATAGGACAGGTCACCCACGCCTGGCTGGAAGGGTACAAAGGAAATCCAGGGTTACTCGATCCTCACCTGGTCAAACAGTTTGTGACAGCACAGCCTGGAACCAGTTGGGCTCTAGGCTGGGATACGCCCTCTCAACCTTCTTCCTCCGGGCAGTGGTTTTCGCCTGAATCGTTCGGCCATCTGGGGTTTACCGGAACAAGTATCTGGATAGACCCCGTCCGAGACCTGGAGGTTATTTTTCTTTCCAATCGGGTTCATCCCTCTCGAGATAATCAGGCCATTAAATCTTTTCGTCCCAAGCTGCATGATGCGATTATTCAGGAATTGGGGGCATGACCTCGGCTATGACTCAAGCGTTGCCGGTTTTCGGCCCGGCAGCCGAGGCCCTTTTGTTCCGGCAAAATGGCCCAAAACCAGTGACGCCCAGTTCGGCCTCATCAGATTGAGCGGACGCAAGAAATAGGAGGGCGGACCAACTCGCTCCGCTCAAACAAGGCCCGCCAATGTTTGAAGAGCGTCCGCCCATAGAGCCGAACAGCAGGCGTCGTTGAAAAGGAAGTGGAGGTTTTCAGGGATCGGGGTATTCTCCATGAATGGTTGCATCGTCCCTCCAAACATTTTCTGACCTGTTGGACCACAAAATTTTCCGCACTGGAATGATTTGCAAGTTCGAACGTTGCCGGGTTTCGGCCCGGCAGCCGAGCTACTTTTGATGGGGCAAAAGTAGCCAAAACCCATGACGCCCTGCCTGGCCACATTGAATAGGGCGGACGTGGAACTTTGGAGGGCAGCCCAACTTGCTACGCTCGAACAGGGGCTGCCTGCAAATAAGAGCGTCCGCCCTGGGCCAGTCAGCAGGCGTCAGGCAAAAGGAAATGGAGAGTCGGAGGGATTAAGATATTCTCCCTTGCCTTGTACCTTTTGAGCGAGGTTGTTGCCGACGTTGATTGCTTGACTAGCAACGAGGGTGTTCATGCCGACAAGAATGCTTTGAAAATTATTTGGAATGCTTATAAGTAGAGATGTGCAAACATGGAACTATTATCGATACAGATCATCGGTCTTGTCGAAGAGATTTCAAGTCAACCTGAAGTTTGACCTTACCCTTTAGGGCACGAAGATTTCGATAGGCTCCCCCGGCAGCTACCAGTTCTAATCCGCGTCGGATGTTTGGAGTGATGCCCTCTCCGGTGGCTTGGGTTGCTCGAGTCAAAAGATCGCCAGGGACCTGCAGTGTCAGTTTTTTGAGTTTTGTCGGCATGGGCTCTCCTGGGTGAAAAGATTTCGAAGAGGGCACCCAAAGAATATACCATCCTTTATGCCATATCTCCATATGGTGTCTGGCGAGGATTTCATAAGGCTAAAGGAATCCAGCTTTTTCACCGTGAATCGGAAGACCTCCAAAAATTTTCTTATCTGTTGGAGGATGACATTCTTTTCACTGGAATGATTGGCATGTTTGAGCATTGACGGGTTTCGGCCCGGCAGCCGAGCTACTTTTGATGGAGCAAAGCTACCAAACAACGGTCGCGCTCTCCGAGACGCACCATTCAAATTAACGCCCTGTCTGGCCAGATCGGATAGGGCGGTCGCGAGCCTTCGGAGGGCGGTCCAACTCGCAGGGCTCAAACAAGGCCCGCCAGGGGATGGGAGCGTCCGCCCTTGGCCAGTCGGCAGCCGTCAGGGAAGAGGAAGGGCTAGGCGCATGGGTTGATTTTTTTTTGGAACGCAATCCTTAGAACTCTTTCCGAGCTCTCCTCAAACTTTAGCTGCATTCGCAAAAGTCTTCACCTTGATTTTTTTGGCTCGTTCTTCGACCTGGGCCACATCGTACTGAAACTGCAGCCGCATCCATCCCTCCGGCGTACTGCCGAATGCCTTGGCCAAGCGAATAGCCATATCCCAAGACAGGTCTGCACTTTCGTTCACCAGATGACTCAACGCAGATCGCGACACACCAAGCACCTTGGCCCCTTCAGTCACGCTCAACCCATGCGGCTCCAGACAGTCCATGCGAACCGAAAATCCCGGATGCGGGGGATTCTTCATTTTCAAAGTCTTCATAGCATTCTCCTTTTCAATGGTAATCCTCTAAATTCACATCCAGCGCATACCCTTCCTCAAATCGGAAGGTAATGCGCCAGTTGGCCCTCACCGTTACGCCCCACTCCCCTTTCCGGCTTCCCTTTAACGGATGAAGCCTATAGGAATGGACGTTTATGTCCTCAATTACCTCCGCTTGGTGCAACCGCGCCAGAATGGCCCTAATCCGATCCACCATGTCAGGCGGTAGCTTCCGGGGATCATCCTCCTCGAAAAACCTTTTAAGCCCACGGTGTTTGAAACTTACTATCATCTTTTTACTGTAGCGTGTAGCGCATCACAAGACAACTAAAATCTCCGTTATAGCCTCAAATATTTGCCAACGTGCTGGACGCAAATTTCTACTAACTGAAATGAATGGCAGGTAAAAGGTGTGCCGGGTTTCGTCCCGTCAGCCGAGCTACTTTTGGTTGGGCAAAAGTAGCCAAAACCAGTGACGCCCAGCCTGGCCACATTGGATAGGGCGAACGCGAGTCTTTGGAGGGCGGGCTAACTCGCGCTGCTCAAACAAGGCCCGCCAGGGAATGAGAGCGTCCGCCCTTAGGCCAGTCAGGAGGCGTCAGTGAAAAGGAAGTAGGGTGACTCAAGCCGACAATAACGCTTTGGAAATTTTTTGGAATGGCTACACCTGAATTAAGCCCTGGTCCGAGTATATGCGATGGTTTGGCATTATTCATTGTCAAAATAGTCGGAATCCAGTTTCTTGACCTCGTACTGACCGACTGTTGAAACTCCGACATTGTGTTCTGCCATAAGCTTTGAAAGATGCTCCCCATCAATCAAGATGATTTTTGAATCGATGACCGTGGCATATTCTCTTGCTTCTTTTGTAAAAGATGATGTTGTAATGAATACACCTTTTCGGGCACGTTGTCCCTGTAGCGCACCTGCGAATTTTTGAATTTCAGGACGACCAACCACACCTTCCCATCGTTTGGCTTGAATGTATATGACATCCAGACCAAGACGGTCTTCGTTGATAATGCCATCTATGCCACCATCGCCGCTCTTGCCGAGAGCTCTACCCGCATCCTGGCGATTGCCGCCATATCCCATTTTTACGAGGAGATCCACAACCACACGCTCAAAGAATGACGGGGACGCTTCTTTAACTGAGCTCAGGATTTCAGACTCAAGAGCTGAACGGAGTTTATTGTATGCAGATGCAAGGGCGTCTTCAGGGGTTAGAGTTGATTCCTGTTCAAACGAGGGCACTATTTCTGATTCACTTTCGCTTTTATCCTTTTTGCGATTTTTAAACTCGATAAATTCGGGATATTTTTCAAGAATGGATGCATCTATTCTTGTTGGATGTGTTGCGAGTAATTCAGTACCTTTTGGTGTGATGGTAAAAAATCCACGTTTGGGAGATGCGAGCAAGCCAGCCTGTTTCAGGTAAGAGCGTGCCCAACCAACGCGATTATTGAAAACAGCTTGACTGCCACTCGGAAGAAGTTCGTTTCTTTCTTCTGTTGTAAGACGAAATGCGTCAGCTAGTTCTTCGACCGCCTGACTGAATTTGTGTTCTTTCCCATCCGATGCCAGTTTCAAAACCGGTAGCATGAGTGTTTGGTAATCTGGAATTGCCATGAATCTTAGCTTTCCTTTTTAAATATAACGTCGGTATTAAGCCGGTCCGCAAAGCGGTTTCGGCTTGAACGGATTCCTCTCCGCTAGGTTTCCTTAGGCAGTCCTTGAGGTCGAAGAACATATTGTCATTTGGTAGAGGGATATTAAAGATTCAATCGCGCTGTTCACGGAACAGCGGACGGCGAGTACCCGCCTATTCTGAAGGACATTAACTGCAACTAATGCTCTGGAATGGTCTGTGTGGATAATTTTAGTCAACTGAAGATACTAAGTCAAATGATTGGCGTTTACGAAGCGTTGCCGGGTTTCGGCCCGGCAGCCGAGCCACTTTTGTTTCGGCAAAAGTAGCCAAAACCAATGACGCCCAGCCTGGCCGCATCGGATAGGGGGGACGCCGAACCTTCGGAGGGCGGCCCAACTCGCTCCGCTCAAACAAGGCCCGCCAGGGGATGAGAGCGTCCGCCCTGGGCCAGTCAGCAGGCGTCAGAGCTGCATTAGATAGGATATTTCTTATGTATATTTTTTGTCCTCGCTCTCAGCGCCGGACCATTCGCGGAATGTCTTCTTTATGAGCGACTGGTATTCTTTGCTTTCCACGCGCTTTGCAATAGCTTCATCTTGAAGGTCAAGACGTGCCATTATCTCAATAATCGTTTCTTCCTTTTCCTTTAGCTCATCGTGAAGCATTCGAATCCAATGCTCGAAGAAACGGTTGACCTTCTCTTGCTCACTTTCCTACCAGGCTCCCGCGATTGCGGACAGAACACCGCCTGCGAACGGAATGGCGCCGCCAACTGTTTGTAAATCTCCACGGGAAATCCTCGCAATCTTTCTGGCTTCCGGCAATTTCATGTCTACTTCGTCATCCGTTTGGTCAGTCATAGCAGTTCCTTATAGGCAGACGCCTGCGCTTGAGCGGCAAGCGGAGATGGCGGGAAACGGCGAGGTAGCGAGTTTGGCTCGAAGCGCTTGTTATCCACCAGCATATAGATTATCCATGAGAGCCTGATTATTCCTCTCTGCCTGTTGTATCTCATCTTTTGTGATTGGCTTTAGGAATTCGATATTGCGCGCCATAACGTGTTCATTAAACCATTTGAGTGCGAGTGCATCGGCCGCGTCCTCTTGGGCCAAGTTTTGTTCTGTTGTCAATTGGTCATATTTTGGCGATTTATGTTTCTTAATAGCGTGTGCGACTTCGTGTAACACAACAAAAATGAAGTACCGAACCTCGGGTTGTTCTTCATTGGCCCCTTGTTTTGGTAATATTCGTTCCGATAAAAGAATGACTTCTCGGTTCTCACAGTAGTGACGTGCAACGCGGCACCCGTCTCGTTGAGCGGTAGAAATAAATACCAATTTATCTTTGTTTTCTTCCAAAACGGCCTGCGGTAAATATTCTAGAGCGATCTCAACCCACTGGTTGTAGCGGTCTCCGCAATCAAGCATTTCGTTGAAGAAGCTTCCAGGTATCATCCACGACTCGTACAACTTTTCCATCTCAGTCATTGTGCTGTTGTATAAAAAGGATTAGGAGCATCCGTATAAGATGCGGGTCTTCGATTTTTTGTCCGTATTTCCGTGTAACAGGTTGTTAGTAGGGGTGTTAATCCCTGCATTTTCGACCGTTGCTGCTCATCTCTCCAGTTTCCAGAGCACCTTATGCAAATCCACTCACATAGGTGGCTTAAAAGCCCGTCCAGCGGACAAAGAACGCACTCTGGACACCCGACCACAATCGGATGCACTGGAATAGCCGCGTGGATGATTTTAGTCAACTGAAGAACGAAGTCAAATGATTGGCGGTTACGAGTGTTGCCGGGTTTCGGCCCGGCAGCCGAGCCACTTTTGTTTCGGCAAAAGTAGCCAAAACCAATGACGCCCTGCCTGGCCGCATCGGATAGGGCGGACGCGAGCCTTTGGAGGGCGGGCTAACTCGCTCCGCTCAAACAAGGCCCGCCAGGGGATGAGAGCGTCCGCCCTGGGCCAGTCAGAAGGCGTCAGTGAAAAGGAAGTGAATACTTTGAACCAGGTCCCCTTAGCCCTTTATTCTCCCGAGATAACCAAGCGATTAAAACCTGTTCTCTCAACTCCATGCTGTGAGCATTCAGGAACTTTCAGGACAGGACTGGACGAGCCTTTTTGAACACTCCCTTATTTTCCTTGTGTTGGTTTCGATCACTCATATGCTGGTGAAAAGGGAAAATATTTGGAAGATTCAACAGCCTTCGTCGGAGTTGAGTGCTTGGTTCGACGTTTCCTGATGCATAGCTGGTGCTTTTTTATTTTGATACGCAACAGGGTTACCCCTAGACAAAAAACTGACTTTGTGTATTTCACAAAACCTTTTGCCCTTGCTTCCCAGTCCGCTAGTGGTGGCTGGTCTGCTTGGTCGGCGCATTTATTTTTACCTCGTCCTTTAAACATCTGCCCTTGGAAAGATTTCGAGGCCTCCACACAACATTGAATTTCTGCCACCTGATCTTCGATTTCGTTAGACATAAAGTCTACTATGTTTGAAGAGTGAGCAAATTTATTTCTGAGTTTTCTTATTTTCGTCAGGTCATCGAAAATTTCTTTGGATATGATTCCGAAACCATATGAAAAAAGGGCTTTTGAGGAAAAGCTTGATAGCGGCCCGCTTAAATCAAACATCTCTCTGATGTGTTTAGCAGATAGCCCGTTTCTTTGGACAATTTCTTTAAGTATTTCCTTGAGATCATCTTCGAGTAGCGCGGCTGCGACTATAACTGCGCCCCGGTCTGACTCATCAATTAAGTCGAGCTTCTTGGGTTTATTTTCCATTGGCAAACCTAACAATGATTAGGCGAATCTGAATAGAATGTGGGTCTTCGGTTTCCTGTCCGTATAACACGCCCTCGGATCTCCTGAAAATATGGCCCCCTACATTTTCCGGCAGTTGCTGTGTATGTGGCCGGTTATCAGTGCATTTTATGTGGATGCGCATAACACCACTTCCTTGGATTTGATAAAGCCGGTCCAGCGAACAGCGAGAACATGGCAATCCCGAAAAACCCCAAGCCACAGGCGAATGCTCTGGAATTGCAGTGTAGAGAATTTTAGTCAAATGAAGAACTAAGTCAAATGATTGGGCATCTTTGGCTAATCTTTTTGATCTGGCCTCTGGGGTATGAAGAATTGGGGAATTCTTGATGGGGAGATCGGCGCTCTTTCATGAGAGATCTTGAAATGTTGTCTTCTGTGGTCGACGCCTGCCGTCTGGCCAAAGGGAGGGACGCTCTTATCGGCTGGCGGGCCTTGTTTGAGCCTTGCGAGTTGGGCCGCCTTCCGCAAAGCTGGCGTCCGTCCTCTCTAATCAGGCCAGACGGGGCGTCAATGGTTTTGGGACCTTTTGCTCCACAACAAAGGGTGCGCCCTTCGGGACGCGCCAGGCAAAACCTCGCCTGCTAAGGCGAAACCCGGCACCACAGAACATCATGTTGATACGAGAGTTGGGGAAACTAGTGCAATGCGTTTCTCCCCTCAAGGTGTTTTTACAGGCAATCCCCAAGGTAGATTCCCGAGACACATCGTAAAGCTATAGGGCCAGAACCATATATTCTGTATGATCCCCAAAGTAATTCGCCTCACGTTTTCCAGAGTGGTTTGTGTTACGCGGATGCGGATTTTTTCAGGTGCTGGATGATAAGATTGTTTTCCAACGCGGGTATTGGGACAAGCTGTCATTTCTGCGACTAAACGGCTTGCCTATTCCTGACAAGCTATGATTATCAGGCTCTTGTTTTCTCACGGATCGCTGTTTGGAATGCTCTGCTGCGCACGAAGCCCATGAACGAGGGCGTTTGCCGTTAGAAGATTCCCGTCATGAGCGTCACGATCAGAAGCGAATTACAGCCAGATGTTGCGGCCATCGATGCCCTGATTATCTCAGCCTTTCTCCATGCCCCACATTCGAACCACCGCGAGCAGAGCATCGTCAAGGCCTTACGCGAAGCCAAGCAATTATCGGTGTCGCTCGTTGCTGAGGAAAAGGGAGATATTGTCGGGCATGTTGCCGTGTCACCCGTCTCCATCTCCGATGGAACGGAACATTGGTTTGGCCTTGGCCCCATTTCTGTTTCCCCGGACTGGCAACGCCAAGGCGTTGGCTCGCAACTTATGCAACAGGCTTTGACGGAGTTACGAAAACTGGGTGCTGCGGGCTGTGTCGTGCTGGGTGAGCTGCAATACTATAGTCGTTTTGGTTTCAAGGTAGATCCAGAGCTGGTCTTGCCGGATGTCCCACCAGAATATTTCCAAGCCATTTCCCTCGGCGCAAAAGCTCCGGCTGGGAGGGTAGCCTACCAAAAGGCATTCCATGTTTGAGCCTAACCTTTCATTCAAGCCGAACCCGTTTCTCGACTCGGCTTCATTCAGGCGGGAGGTGCCATCATGAAGCTCTTCATCTCGTACGCACATGAACAACGCCCTACGGCCGAAGAAATTAATGCCTCGCTTGCCGCACTAGGGTTTGATGTCTTCTTCGACAAGACTGGCCTCAGGACGGGCAGGGGGTACGATGGAAAGATAAAGGCAGCTGTAGAGGCCAGCGACATCCTTGTTTTCCTTATTAGTCCGGAGTCGGTAAGTCCTGGCAGCTACACCATGACGGAACTTGGCATTCGACAGCGCAAGTACTCAAACCCTTCTGGCACGGTACTGCCTGTCATGGTAAAGGCGACGCTTCTCAAGAAAGTGGCTCCCTATCTCAGAGCAGTGACCATTCTCTACCCTCAGGGAAACGTTGCTGCTGAGGTATCTGCTGCTGTTCAAGAGCTTTCTCCCACGTCATCAACCGATTCCGCATCCGGTTTGTCCGGGTACCGCATTGGGACCCCTGAGGTACTTCACCGTGAACGCATCGCTGCCTATCGACCGCTTTGGGAACTTACTCGAGTCTTGCCCAAGTGGCCGAAAGCCGAAAACGTTCAGTATGGGGATCTACACAATCTGAGTGAAGCACTTCGCAATTGGTACTTCGTCGGTGGAGGGGGGCTTTTTCTTTCTCGAAACGCGCATAGCGCATACTCTGCAATCCAGAATGCGCTAACCGCGATCCTGACTGAGAATCCATCAGGGGCAATTCTCGCTGAGCACTACGATGCTGTTCGAGAGCTCTGCAGCGCTCTGCGTACTTGCCTTGCTGGGGATATCGGAGCGCGGGACTGAAGGGACGCTTTGCCAAGAAGCATGTCACATAGCCTTTCCATTGAGCAGACAGTCACCGGCAATCCGGATCACATCGTTTAGCTCAAACGTCATCTGGGCAACTATTGTGAAATCGGGTTCGTTGATGCCAATACCACTGACCGCCAGGACACCACGGCGTCTGACGGCAGCCTCTCTTCGCCGAGGGGCACGGCAATTGGCGGAGGTGGATCCTGATCTAGGCGCTGTCCTGGATCGACTGGGCGAGCCTCCGATGTGGGGGCGGGAACCAGGATTTCCGGCTCTCATTCAGATCATCCTCGAGCAGCAGGTGTCGCTGGCCGCCGCGCGCACGATGTATCAGCGCCTTACGGGCCATCTGGGTGCGATGACTCCGGAAGCGGTCTATGCTATTCAACTGAGCGGATTGAGGGATTTCGGACTGACCAGGCAGAAAGCCGGATATTGTTATGGTCTGGCCGCATGTGTTCTCGACGGTAGTCTTGATCTTAGTTCGGTGGCCAACGGTCCGGATGATCGGGGCCGTCAGATTTTATTGTCTGTACCAGGGCTGGGGCCATGGAGCGTGGACATCTATTACCTTATGGCACTGCGACGTCCCGATGTCTGGCCTCAAGGGGATTTGGCGTTGGCCGTCGCACTCCGTGAAGTGAAACACCTCACGGCTCTCCCGACGAGAGATGAGCAGCAGCTCCTGTGCCAGCGGCTGGGCTCCCTGGCGCTCGGTTGCCGCGCGAATCTTGTGGGCGCATTATCTTGCTGCGCGAGGTCAGTACGTGCCGGATAACAATGGGATGCGTGTGTTGGGTTAGTTCAGAAGCATTCATTGAAGCCGACGCCGCGTTGCGGGTCAGCACTTTTCAGGAGTAAGTGACCACATGAAACCAGGAGAAGTCGTTCGAACATGGGTGGAGGCATTTAATTGTGCCGATGCTGAGGCACTTGCCAGCTTTTACACTGAAGGCGGGGTCAATCATCAGGTGGCGAATGAGCCGGTTGTGGGTCGAGCGGCCATTCACAAGATGTTCTCGGAGGAATTTGCCAAAGCGGAGATGTGCTGCATTGTTGAACGCATATTTGAAATCAATGACTGGGCCATTCTTGAGTGGCGAGACCCACTTGGGTTGCGGGGGTGCGGCTTTTTTCAGGTGGTCGATGATAAGATTGTTTTTCAACGCGGGTATTGGGACAAGCTGTCATTTCTGCGTCTACATGGCTTGCCCATTCCTGACCAGCTATGAATATCAGAATCCTGCCCTTTAGCATATCGCTGTATGGTAGGTCTTGCTGTGCGCCATGCCCATGATACAGGTGTTATGCGTCAATAATTTCTTAGCACTATGAGGTGTAGACATTGTGAATCATGAACATCCTTCTTCGAGTACGGGGGGACAGGGCGCCACTGCTGTGATTACGCATCGCGTGCGGGACGGTCAGCAAGAGGGCTATGACGCCTGGTTGAACGAAATCGGTCCGCTATGCAGAAGCTACCCGGGCCACCTGGATTTGCAGATTATCCGTCCGATTCCCGGACTCACGGCAACCTATACGGTTATCATCCGGTTTGATACCAGGGAACACCTCCAGGGATGGATGAGTTCACAGGATCGTAAGGGACTCATCGAACAGGTGCGCTCGCTCCTTGCTCAAGATGATGATTTTTTTATACGCAGTGGTTTGGATTTTTGGTTCACGCCCGAAGGTGCGAGGGCGAAGGTACCTGTCCGTTGGAAGCAATTTCTCGTGACATGGTCCGCCATCTTTCCGTTGGTGCTAGTCATTCCGCTGGTCGTGGCATTGGGGCTTCGGCAACTGGGAGTACCTCAAAATCATTATCTGGACTTGCTGCTTAGCACCGGTTCGGTGGTAGGGGTCATGGTCTATCTCGTTATGCCGCACTACACCAAACTGATCCAACGTTGGTTGTTTACCTGATTTTGAGAAGCACTCGCCTCGAAAATTGCTCTAGCCGTGTACACGAGGCTGCGCTCAACTTGGTGTTGCGGAGGACACGATGGGTGACTTCGGATGCCACAGAGACATTTGCTGCCGGCGGATCTGACCGGTAGACTAATATGGAATCAGATAACCTATAGTTGGGCGTCGCTACGCGCATCAAACAACAAAACCACATTTTATGACACCCATCCGAAATAGCCCAGACGAATTATCCGACCAGAGAGCACTGGTAACGGGTGGCACAAAAGGCATCGGCGAGGCCATCGTCAAACGACTGAGGCTGTCTGGTGCAACCGTGATGACGACGGCCCGCTCACAGGCCGAGGACCTTCAGGCATCGGAATTGTTCATCCAATCCGACATCAGTACGGTCGATGGCGTGGATAAAGTGGTGAAAGAAGTGTTCTCCCGGCTCGGCGGACTGGACATCCTGATTAATAATGTCGGGGGCTCATCTGCGTCCAGCGGTGGGGCACTTGCTATTCACGATGATGATTGGCAGCAAACATTCAATGCAAATTTGTTCTCCGCTGTTCGCCTTGATCGAGCATTTCTACCCAAGATGCTGGAGCAGAGATCAGGCGTTATCATCCACATTTCGTCTATCCAGCGCACCCTTCCACTTTATGATGCCACCTTGGCATATGCTGCCGCGAAAGCGGCTCTGACCAACTACAGCAAAGGACTCTCAAACGAAGTTGCGCCCAAAGGACTGCGGGTCATTTCAGTGGCACCCGGGTTCATCGAAACGGCGGCTGCTACTGGACTCATCGAGAGGCTGGCTAAGAATGCGGGGACAGACTTTGATACCGCCCGGCAAGAACTGATGAATTCCCTTGGAGGTATTCCCATAGGCCGCACCGGTCGTCCAGAAGAAGTTGCCGAGCTTGTTGCTTTTCTGGTGTCCGATCGCGCTGCCTATATCAACGGCACTGAAATCGTTATCGACGGCGGAACCATTCCGACAGTCTAAATGATCAGGAGGGCATATTGATGCGCAAACGAATTATCGATCACGTTCAGCAAGGAACCGAACCACCAGGGGACTGGTTGAATGTGGAGGAGCTTGTGGAGGTGGAAATTACGTCGGAGGATCCTGCGCATCCCATTGAGTCCGCGTTGGTGTCCGGTGGAACTACGGGATGGCGTGCCGCAGAGCCGGGGAAGCAGACGATCCGGCTTCTCTTCGCCACTCCGCAAGGGCTGCGGAGGATCTGGCTGCATTTCGTGGAAACTCGCACAGGGCGCACGCAAGAGTATGTCGTGCGTTGGTCGCCGGATGGCGGGCAGTCGTTTCGGGAAATTGTGCGGCAGCAGTGGAACTTCAGTCCCGACGGCGCAACCTCCCAGACGGAAGACCATCACGTCGACCTTCCGGCGGTCACGATGCTTGAGTTGAGCATCATCCCGGACACCAGTGGGGGTTCTGCGCTTGCATCGCTGGAGAAGATGCGGCTGGCCTAACCCTTGACTAAACCGATTGTCAAAACCTGATTCGCGGCAACGAGAAACTGCGAGAACTGCCGGACTCTCTGTCAATGAAATCCGGCGTATTCATCGGTAACGCTCCAGGGATCAGAACTGGTTATGGATGCGGTGATAAACCATACCAGCTGATTTTGGCCGATTCCACCTGAGGAATCGCCCAGCCTGGTATAAACTCAGATTGAGTTCCACCATGCACCCATTTGGTCGTATGAGGACTATTTAAAATTACCGTTCATTTAATGCCGCATGAGAGGGCTAGCGTTATCATCCACAATTGTAAACGGAAAATATCTTTTGAGGTTTAAAGATTAACCGCCGGTTCCCAGAAATTTTTCTCATAGAGCCCCCTTAGAAAAGGGGATCCCCAATGTTTTCGAAAAATTTGGAAGATCGAGCATGTGTCGGAAAAGCAATTCGTGCGAATTGTTAAGGGTGCTCGCTTTTATGAGTAGTGTCCTGGTCGATGAGTTCCTGGTCTTCCTGATTGGGTTGAGGTCGTGACCGTCCCTTAGAATACTGACTGGTCAATTGGTACAAGATGGGAACAACGAATAGAATAAGAAAGGTGGCGGTCAACATGCCGCCCACAACCACACGGGCCAAAGGTTTTTGAGCTTCCGAACCGATACCGCTTGCCAGCGCGGCGGGAACTAACCCCAGCGAGGCTCCCAGGGTGGCCATTAACACCGGTCGCATCTGCAACTCGGCTCCTGACAAGATAGCCTCCTTGAGGGGAATGCCATTTTGTTCCAACTCCCGGATACTGGAGACGATTAAGACGCCGCCCAGAATGGCGATCCCCAATGTGGAAATGAATCCTACGGCGGCGGAAATGCTAAACGGCGTATGAGTCAGGACCAGAGAGAGGACCCCTCCGATCATGGCAAAGGGAACGGTGGCGAGCACAATAAAGGCGTACCGGAATGATCCAAACGTGAGGTACAGCAAAAACAGAATCATAACCATGGTCAGGGGCACGACAACCATCAGGCGTTGTTGTTCTTTGACCAATTGGTCATATTGTCCCGCCCATTCAAGGTGATAGCCTTCCGGAAGTTGAATTTTTTCCTGTAAATGCCGTTGGGCTTCTCGAATCGTACTCACGAGATCCCTGTCCCGGATACTGAACATAATGGGGATATATCGCTCGTGATTTTCTCGATAGATCATAAACGCGCCGGTTTGTCGAACGATCGTGGCTAGTTGTTTTAGGGGAATGCCGACTCCTTCGGGAGAACTGACCTGGATCTGTCCAATGGTGGTTTCATCCTGTCGATATTGGCGGAGAAATCGTACCACTAATTCAAATCGCCGGTCCCCTTCGATCACTTCCGTGACGGCTTCCCCACCGATGGCGGCCTGAACCATAGCATTCACATGGCCGACTTGAATGCCGTAACGGGCGCAGGCTTGCCGGTCAACTTGAATCAGGAGGTTGGGTTGTCCCATGGTCCGGTTGATACTGAGTTCCTTCACTCCGCGGATGTTTTTGAGTTCCCCCTCTACTTTTTCTGCAAGGGTTTGAAGTTCTGTGAGGTTGTGACCATAAAGCTTGATTGAGTTTTCGCTCTTCACGCCCGACATGGCTTCTTCCACACTGTCTTGAATGAGTTGGGAGAAGTTGACCTTGAGGCCGGGGATCGTCTCGAGGCGTCCCTCAATTTCTTCGATCAGGCCTTCTTTGGTCAGGCCGGGGCGCCATTCATCCCGGGGTTTGAGATTGACGTAATATTCCACATTAAAAAAACTTTCAGGATCTGTTCCATCATCAGGGCGTCCGAGTTGTGAGACCGCTGTGGCGACTTCAGGGGATTCCATGAACATTTTCCGCATGCGGCTGGCCAAAGCAGCGGCATCCTCAAACCGGATATCGATCGGCATGCGAATCCGCACCCAGATGTTGCCTTCCTCTAACGCCGGCATGAATTCTCCACCCATGAAGTTAAGAGCTAATACAGTCACAGCCAATAGCATCCCCACCGCGCCTAGCACCTGTTTTTGATGATGAAGTCCCCAACGAAGAGCGGACAGATAGATTTGCCTGAGCATCGAAACCAGTTTGGGTTCCTGTTCTCGCATGGGTCCATTGAGCAAGAAGGAACACATGGCAGGGGCGAGGGTGCAGGCCAGCAGCAGGGAACCAGCCAGGGCCAGACCATAGGTAATGGACATGGGCGCAAAAATTTTTCCCGGGACCCCCGTCATGGTGAAAAGGGGAATGAACGCCACCACGATAATCACCGTGGAGAATAAGATCGGTCGTCCCACATGACGGGCCGCCCTCGCAATGAGCTGAGGAGGGGTGACGCCGGGTTTGGCATGGTGGCACAGGTAATAGAAAATACTTTCCACCATGACCAGGGGGGCATCGACGATAATCCCGAAATCAATGGCTCCCAGAGAAATGAGATTCGCGGATTGCCCCATGATGGCCATGGCGGAAAAGGTGAACAGCAGAGCAAGGGGAATCGTGCAGGCGACGATCAGGGCAGTCCGGAAATGTCCCAAGAAAAAGAGGAGAACGATGAGCACCAAAACCATGCCGTTGATTAGTATGTGCACGACCGTCTCAATGACGGTGTTGATCATAGTAGTCCGATCATAAATGGTTTTGATTTGGACGCCTGCGGGAAGTTTTTTTTGGTTTAATTCCTGTACTTTTTGATTGACGCGTGCCAGGGTGGGTAGAGCCTGCGTGTCCCGTTGCAGAAGGATCACCCCTTCCAGAGTGTCTTCTACCTCGTTAATGCCGACTTGTCCCAAACGGATCGCGTTGCCAATGGACACTTTCCCAAGATTTTCAATAAAGATGGGAGTGCCGTCCTTGACCGCCACGACGACCTTGGCAATGTCATCTAAACTTTCGATAAATCCTACTCCCCTGACATTGTAACTTTGGGGTCCTAAAGCCAAATAACTGCCTCCAACATTGGCATTGCTATTAGCGAGGGCTGCTTTGATCTGAGCAAGAGTGACTCCATAGGTGAGCAGTGCGCCGGGATCCAGGTCCACATGATATTCTTTTGTGGTGCCTCCAAACGCCGTCACATCAATGATGCCGGGAACCTGTTTGAATTCACGCCGAACCTGCCAGTCCTGGATGGTTTTGAGTTCGGTGAGAGAATAGCCATCTCCCACTAATTCATATCGATAAATTTCTGCGATGGCCCACCAGGGAGAGAGTTCGGGTTTGACGCCTTCTGGCAGATCAACGGTATGGAGCCGATTCAGCACTTCTTGGCGGATGGTGTACCAATTGGTGCCAAATTCAAAATAGACCTTGAGTTCACTTAATCCAAAAAGAGACAAGGAACGCACATTGGTGAGGCCGGGAATGCCCTGGAGAGCTGTTTCAATGGGAATGGTGATGATTCGCTCCATTTCCTCTGCCGACCATCCCGCTTTTTGAGAAATGACTTCCACAAAGGGTGGCGAGGGATCCGGATAGGCGACCACGTCAAGGATATGAAAGGCATAGAGTCCTCCAAAGAGCAGGAAGATCCCGAATGTGCAGACCAAAGCACGTTGGACGAGTGACAGCTCGACAAGTCTACCAATCATGATTGTGGGGGAGAAGAAGGGGCAAGGTGTTCCGAGGACAATCCCTCGTCCTCGACATTCATGTCCTGGCCTTTGAGGAGTACGGCCCCTTTGACGACGATCGTTTCGCCCGCCTCGAGGCCCTGGAGGACGGACATGTGGCCGGAGGAGGGGAATCCGGTTTTAATCGGACGTTTTATGTAATGATTGGTTCTATCCGCGACATAGACATACATATTCCCGTCAATTTCCAGAACCGCTTCTTGAGGAATAAGAGGATAGGGGAGGCTCTCGCTCAGTTTGACATTCAAACGAGCAAACATCCCCGGCTTGAGTTTGCGATCGCTATTGACGACGACCGCTCGGATTTTAATGGTCCGGGTGGTCTGATCCACGACATCACCGATGGCTGAGATGGTGGCTGGAAATGCCGTCTCAGGATACGCTTCGACGGTCACCGTCGCTTGTTGTTTGATTTTTACAAGCCCCAGGTCCCGGTCGTAAACGTCCGCGATGACTTGCACGGTGTTTAAATCCGCTACAGTAAAAAGCACTTGATTTGGATCCCCGCTGACCGATTGTCCCGGGGTCACGGCCCGGTCCACTATGGTGCCGGAAAGGGGGCTTCGGATTTGATAGGTTGACGTAATCGTTTGGTCGGCTATGGGTTTATCGAGTTCCTCCTTGGAAACCTGAAGGGCCAGGAGTTTTTCCCGGGCTCTCCGGAATTCCGCCTTGGCCTTGACGAAATCGTTTTCGGCCTGCTTCAAATCTTTTTGAGGAAGAGCTTTGATCTCATACAAGTCTTTGGCCAGACCATACGACCGTTGGGCGTAGGATAAGTCAGAATGTTCTTTTATGAATTCCGAATACGCCGAAGCGATTTCCGGACTTTCAATGGTGACCAGGAGTTCTCCTACTTTCACGAAATTTCCCAATTGTCCATGAATTTTTTGGACCCGACCTACCAGGGCTGAAGAGACTTTTGAATATCGATCTTCTCCATAGGACACTTTTCCTGCTAAGGACAACACTGGGTGGGAGGGCCCAACGGTTACTTGTGCAGTAAGGATTTGTGTCTCCAGTGTTGCGGGGAGATGCGAAGCCCGGTCGCTTGCCGTATTAGGGGAATTTGTTGTTGTTGATGTTTCTGACGGACTTTGCTGACTGCAGGCAATCCCACTGATGGCTGTGAGGAAAAGAACACACCTGAATAAACAAGGTACGGTTGTCATAAAATGTCCTGACCGGCGGCCTGTTCCAATAAAAACCAGTTTCGTTGGTATTCAAATAATGCCTCTAAATAATTTTGCAATATGGTTTGAGAAGTGCGAGCCGCGTCCAGAAGATCAATGAGGGTGACTCCTCCCTTTTGATAGGCTTTTTCGAGAATGGAGAAGGTGGTTTTGGCATCGTCCAGTACTCCCGCCTGATAGGCCTCCACCAGGCGTTGGGATTGGGTTAAATTCCGGTAATTCACTTCAATCTCATTTTGTACTTCCAACGTGGTCTTGTGAAGATCGACTTGCGCCACTTGTATGGCAATTTCGGCCTGAGCAATCCCTCCCTGATTGCGGTCAAAGACCGGGAGCGGCACTTCCATGGTTAGTCCGTATAATTGTTGGTTGCTCCCGCCTTGTGGCCCCTGCATGGTGAAACTGCCTCCGACAATGGGATCGGGAATCCGGAGCGATTTGGCTAATTTTAAATTGGCTTGTTGCTGGGAAAGGACGAACCGTCTGGCTTGAAGGTCCGGACGTTTGTCCAATGCCTCCGTCCGGAGTCTGGCAATATCGGGGGTCACCCGTTTATAGAGGAGATCGGAGGTTAGCACGAGATCCGTTGTGGGCGGGAAAGCTAGGAGTAACCGGAGGTCGGCGAGTGCCGTTTGAACCTCTTGTGTAAATTTGATGACCTGTGCTCCGAAGTCTACCGCTTGGAGGCGAAGACGAATGAGGTCTATTTCGGCAATGAAGCCTTTTTTAAAGCGTAATTCGCCAATCGTTAAAATACGATGGAACCGCTCCTGGTTATCTTTGGCGAGGTCAAGCCGTCGAGACGCCAATTGGACCTGGTAATACGTGTCTTTCAGGGCGAGCGTGAGTTGGCGAATGGCATCCGTGAACGTCGCTTCTGCAGCCTGAATTCCATAGCCGGCACTTTCAATCCGATAGCCACGCTTGCCGGCAAGCAGAAACATCTGTTCGATTTGTGGAGTGATATAGCGCGTGCCTTTAAATGTTTGCTGCTGGGTAAATGCGCCTCCTCCGAAAAGGGAAAAGATCGGGTTGGGGAAGAGTTTAGCCGTAATGGCAATGCCCTTGGAATTGTCGATGCCATATTTTGTCATTAAGAGATCAAGATTTTTTTCCAGGAACATGGATAAGGAATCGTTCAAGCTCAAGGTCACCGTGGTGGGAATTGCGGCTGGGGCCTGCTTTGAAATTTTGATTGAATCCGGTTGTGCCCATGCAGTTTCAAATAGAACCCCCCCCATGACTACCGTAAGAAATAGGCAGTGGATAAAATGTTTGGGGGAAGTCATTTTGGTGGCTGGAAATGATAATCCATTGACGCGTGGATCACCATGAAAGGAAGAGTGAAGAACAAAAGCTACCCAAAGGCAACCTTTCCTTCCGGATATCGAAACCTGGGCATTGGAGGTAAAAGAAGAAATCCCAGGCTAAAAAGGAGTGTACCATATCGCCCTCGAACCCCTAAGAGCAAGATGATAATTTTACCAATGTCGGAAAATTTTTCCGAAGATCTAAGCGTCACATTTCCCCATCTCCCATATTTTCTTTTCGAATAGTTTCAATGAACAAGATCCTCAGGCGGTCTTTATAAATTCCACAGTGCAAGAGGCATTCCATAGGTTAGTGTCATTTGCAAAGATGAATAAGAAAGAAAACATCTAAAGTAAACAATCGGTTTTATACAGACTAACCTTGAAATAAAGTTGTTCAGGTTGGAGCAGGAAGGAACTCCAGGAAAAGTCTGTTCCGGAAAAGGACAACCTGTCATCTGCCTGGTGAGGGTCGAGGGGAGAAGTGACTATGGGTGGGTAACCCATCCCTCCTACCTCCTGGGACATCTTAGCTAATGTATGGATGGCACTGAATGCGGAGATGTATACGTTGAATCCCAACAGCCTACATTCCCCAATGTTTCCTGAGAGAGGGAGGTAACCGGTTCACTCCAGCAAGCGGAATGGATCGGTTATGCGAATAATTTTCATTTAGCGATGGTGATACTGGGGATATTCCCCCGTGGGGCATCGGTGACGGTCATTTGAAACAATTGATACAGCAGGCGAAAGGCCTCCTGGTTCCATGACCGCTTCTCAACATCCGCGATAGAATAAAACTTTCCCTCATGGGTGACGGACAGCTGGGCATTAGGGAGTTGAGAGGAGGATTCAATAATGTCCATGGCCCGAATGGGATTCTCTTCGATGAATCCCGTTCGGGGGTCCGGATCCACATGGTACTCTGGTTCACCTTCGATGGTTCGACCAAGAAAATTGAGGATGCCATGAAAACTCCGGAGCCGAAACGCCCCCTGTATCGGGTATTCACCTCCCGGATTGCCGGGTCGAATATCCACCAGGATATCGTTCGGCGGCCAACGATCCGCCTTGGACTGTAGAGTCAATCGCTCTACATTCGAGATAGTGGTCTGGTCGTAGTTGGTAATCACGGTATGCCCGATCGACCGTTTTTGAAGTGTATAGGTTTGTTTATCGGCATCCACAGTCACGCGGTAGTCATTTTCCAGGGTTTTGAAGTCTCCGGCGGAAAAGGAGGATAATGGCAGGGTCCATTCCTGGTCATAGACCAATGGTTCTATATAGAGTTTATTGATGTCTTGTAAACGAGAGAGATGAAGGACCACTTGTCGAAATATCGGATACCCCGTCTGATCTGCGGGTCGATTGAAGTGAGCGGTTTCTTGACCATCCGTCACCATTCGGATTTCATTGGCCATGAGTCGAAGGAGCAAATCAATGTCGACTCCCTGTCTTAGTAAGAGCGTCAATTTGGTTTCCCGAAGAGGCGTCAGGAGACGTTGGGTAAAATCTTCTCCTTCAATGGGACTAATGGTAAACGTAGGATTTTCAGCGATGCTGCCCCCAAAGATGGGTGCCAATGCAAAACCGCCATCTAACCCGCCGAGCGGCGGGGTTGCCCCGGCCGTAAATTGATAATTAAAGGTGGCGGCAATGCTGGAAATAGCTGTGAAATGAACGGGTTGATGATGATGCGCCCTGGCGATGTTAATCAGCAACTGTTCGACCAGAGATCTGGTCACAGATTCATCATAGGCAATGACCACATGTTCCAGAGCTTTCGGGGAAAAACACCCAGATAGCATAAAAGGCAGACTCCAGAGCATGACGCAGGACAAAAACGAGATTCGGGTTTGGTTTTTTTGCACAGTGTCCTGTTCCTTAAAACAAGTGGGGGTTTTTCTCTGAGATGTTGATCCTTACAACGAATCGAGGGATCTTCCCTGTCAGTATTGTGCTTGGAAAGGGAGTGTCGTGGAGCAATTTCTTTGCCCCTCCACGAGCGTTGAATCATTTCAGCTTATCCAGGGTTCCTGTAATGCGAGAGTATCAAAGCCGCAGTTTCTGTCAAGGGAAGAGGACGTGCCGATCAGAAACTCACATGCCCTAGACCGTGTTTCCCTTTAGGGTTGTGCCTTCATTCTGGTTGGTTTTTTGCCGGAGATCCTGCTTTGAGACCATGACCTTATTCTGATGATGATCTTAGTTCCCAATAATTGCCGGAGTACCAGTTAACCCAAAAGCTTGGAAAAAATCGTGGCCAGTCCTAAAAAACTAAAAAACCCTGCCACATCGGTGACGGTGGTTAAGATGATCGATGATGATTGAGCCGGATCTTGTTTCAGTGATCGAAGGATGATGGGAATGATTGCCCCGGAAAACCCCGCCATGACCATGGAGATGACCATGGAGACGCCGATGACCATGGTTAATCCCCAGGATTGGCTCCAGAAAAATACGGCGGTACAGGTCGTCGCGGCCACAGCCACTCCATTGGCCAAGGCGACATAGGATTCTTTTAATGTCACGCGGAGCCATTGGGAAGGACGGATATCCCGTAACGCTAACCCACGCATGACCACCGCGAGCGCTTGAGCTCCCGTATTCCCTGATTGCCCGGCCACGACGGGGAGCAAGACCGCCAGGGCCGTAAATTGCGCAATCGTGTCCTCGAATAACCCCACGACAAAAGCCGCCAGGAAGGCTGTGAGCAGATTGATTTGTAGCCAGGGGAGACGTTTCCGGATGGCAAATCCTGGCGGCGACAGGGCTCGTTCGTCTTTGCTGGCACCCACCATGGTTTGCATGCTAATGGTGGCCTCTTCCTTTTCAACTTGAATGATGTCTTGACTGCTGATGATCCCGAGTAGGCGGCCGTCCAAATCAGTGACCGGAATGGTCAGCACCTTCCATTCGTTACAGATTTCCACGACCTGTTCCTGATTTTCCAGGGGATGAATGGTCGGTAATTCCCGCTTCATCAAGATCGCCAGGTTCTTCTTTGGAGAGGCTAAAAATAGATCTCGGAGGGATAGGACGCCCACGAGGACTTGCCGGCGATCAATAATGTAGATTTCATTGAGGTGTTGAGTGGCATGCGTGCGAACCTGTTGGATCGCTTCCTCGACTGTCAGGTCTTCCGGGAGCGCAAAGAATTTGACATCCATGAGCATTCCGACCGAATCCTCCGAATACTCCATGAAGGGGCTAATATCGGTGGAAATGTGTTGAGGTAGCGCATCCAAAATGGCCACACGGGTCTCATCAGGCATTCGTTGGAGGAGAGAAGCGGCCAAGGAGGGTTGAAGATGAGGAAGAGCGCTCAGGAGTAA
Source organism: uncultured Nitrospirales bacterium (assembly GCA_963801755.1). Classification (GTDB taxonomy): domain Bacteria; phylum Nitrospirota; class Nitrospiria; order Nitrospirales; family UBA8639; genus Nitrospira_E. The sequence goes on from CAWDGE010000016.1 coordinate 246,942, forward strand.
TGGTTGTGGAATGACTCCGAGGAGGTCAGCAGCCAAGGAGGGTGACATGACCGAGAGGATTTTTGCGACCATTGTGGGGGGGAGATCGACAAGTATGTGGATCACCTCCTGGGGATCATAGGACTCAAATACATGTGCGGCTTCATCGGGAAATTTGGCAATAAAGGCCTGATGCATCTGTTCAGTCCTTGCAAATGGCGTCATGGTGTTTCCTGTTCTTTCCGAGGAGAAGCTGGCGGTGTCGATGTGGTCAGGGCGTCTCCCAAGGCGGTCATCAGTCCGATTCCGGAGAGGGAATACGCTTCCCATAGTTGCAGGAGCGCGTCGGAGAGAAAAGCCGGTTGATACTCAGCAGATCGTGATTGGAGAAATTCTCTCAATGTTCGATGTCGAAGAGCACCAATAAACGTGTGGTCTTGATCGATGACCGGAAGGCTGTCGTATTGAGCCCATGCGGGGTGGCCGACAATGTCGAGAGCATTGGCTGAAGACGGAATCGCTTTCACGTCCTGTTTCATAATGGCAGACAGGGTGATGGTAGGCTCGGCTCCAAGAAGCTCCTTCATGAGAATGACTCCGCGCAAGGTTGTCTGATGATCAATGATATATAAATAGTAGATAGCTTGCCCGATGGTTTGGGAGACGCGTTGTAGAGCCTGCGCGACGGTGATGTCCGGGGGAAGCGTCAGGACATGGGGGTCGGCGAGGCTGCCAGCGGTATGATCCGGCAAATTGATTGATCGACGAAGATGTGCCCCGATGGCCGGGTCAACCTGATCCAGCAGAACGGCTTGCGTGGGTGAGTCATATTGTCGAAGCACGGACCGTGCCGAACGGGAGGATAATCGGCTGAGTATGGCTGCGCTGGTTGCCAGTGAATACTGTTTGAGAATTTCCGCTGTTGGGCCGGGAAGACAATACTCCAGGAAGGCGGCGATATGTTGGGGCTCCATGGTGTGCAACATTTCTCCCGCTGACTGAGCCGGAAGTTCCTCCACATATCGTGCTGCCTCTAATGGATGTTCCTGGATAAAGGATTGCCGAAGCTGCTGGGTCAAATTCATTGGCCTACCCCTCAGTTGGAGAAAGGATGCTGGTGACTTCAGTAAATTGCGCGGCAGGAATCACGACCCGGCCTTTCGGCGTATCCAGGACGACAACCATGGGAGTTATGGCTGTGACGGTGCCATTGTAGGCGCCGACCTGAATTTTTTCCCCAATTCGAACAATGGGTTGAATGTAGTGGGCGGCAATCAGATTTTTCACGGCAGAACGAGAACCGATTCCAAAAGATAACGCGGCTCCGGCAATGAGCCCGGCAATGAGAATGACGATGATTTGATTGAGAAGTGAGGTGTCAATCCCCAACTCATTAATGGCGGTCACCAGAACAAGCAGGGTGGCCGCTATATAGACCGTTTGTGCGATGATGGTGCCTTGTCGGATTCCAGAAGAATCACACGCGACAGAAATGAGGTCGCGCACGAAGTTTGTGGCGAGGAGCCCCAGAACGAGGATAAGGGTGGCCATGCCGATTTTCGGCAGATAGTGGACCAGTGCTGTCAAGGTTTCAGACAAGAGAGCCAAACTTAAAGCTTCGGTGGCGGAAATCAGAAAGAGGAGAAATACCAGCCAAAATCCCAGAAGCCCGATAATTTGTGAAATTGTTTTGTGGCTTCCGATTTTTTTGAGCAGCGCTAGAACACCGGTGCCGCTCAGTAACCGATCGACGCCGATCATATGCAGCACGCGGCTTGTTCCCGCTTCAACGATTTTTCCCAATAGGATTCCCAGCCCTAACAACATCAGTGCTCCCAGGCTTTTGGGGAGATAGGCCATAAACAGTTTGAAACTGTACTCAAACGATTCCTGAAGGGTTGCGGTCCAAAGGGTGATATCCACGGGATTGACCTCCTTAGAAATAAATAAGCAGAAATATTGTACACACTTCGACAAAGAACTAGGCGATCAGAGAGGCGAAATTCCTTATTACGCCATCTAGATCGATGAATTTCACTGTGTGTTCGATCATCATGAGAGGGAATGTCCTCACTGGAGTGGCATTCGGCCTTGTTGAGCCCGCCTATTGTTCCGTGTGGTTTCCTTTTCTCCTCTGCCCTCAATCATTAATTGAGGGGAGGTGAGAAGGTTCTGGGTTCTCAGATGTCTCCCCCGATGCGGGTGGCGGGTTCGACGGAGAGTCCCGGAGAGGTTCGGGTTCAATTAAAGATGGTGGGGGTTGGGCCGGTTCGGAAACCTGCCGGGATAGTTTGTTGACTTTAATGACTGGTGGATCAGTCACAAAGGGTTCGTATTGCTTGAGGTCTAAGGTGACAGAGTCCTGTTCCTCCACCAGCAGATCAATCTCCGGAACCTGTTTCTGAAAGGTCGCCAGGATGGTGCCATCTTGCGTGGTGACGGTCATTAATAAACGATCCTGCTGACGTTCTTTATGTGTGACCGTCCCCGTCAGGGGATGAACCGTTTCCTGAAGAAACTGGGGTAGGTAGGGTTGAGCGTATCGGGAGACGAGAAACGGTGCTTCTAAACCGAGACCTACTCCTAACATAAACAACGTCGCGTAGACGATCAAAGATTTCATAAATGTATTCTCCAGGGTTTCAGAAGAATTTGTGAGCTTTTCCTCATTCGGGCCAAAATTCAGGCGAAGGAGGTTTATCCTCGCCAAGAATGAAAAACCTACAGCAACACAGGGTGTCTCCCGTCATGTCGCGTGGCGTTTTTGTAGCCTGTTCACGTGTAATTAAAGTATTTCAATTTTTGGGGGAATCGTGGCTGGACCCTGGATCGTTATCAGTTAAGTGTTCGTAGGGCAACATAGGAAGAATGATTGCAACACTTTAAAATGGTGCGAGGTGATCCAGTTGTGAGGTCGTCCTTTTTTGAAGACATAGCAGCGTTCCTTCATTTTAGCAATGCTTATGAGAGCTTCTCAAACACCAGGGGTGGCAATGTGGAGGCAGCATGGAAGAGGAATACTCTCCAGATATATCTAAAGCCGTCGAAAACCTGGCTGTACAATTGAGGATTGGGCATTAAGTCCCGGTCGATGGGATGGGCAGAGGTAGTGGGCTTCGGAGGTGAAGGTCCCTTTGAGGGAAAGGAATTTCCACACCATTCTTCCGAAATTTTTTGACGATGGCGCAATTAATATCGGATAGAACCTGCCTTCGGCCTTGTGGATCTTCCACCCAGGCTAATAAACGCATGTTCCAGGCAGAATCTCCGAAACTCATAAGCCAGGCCTTCGGCTCTGGGTGGGGTAAAACCATAGGGTTTTCTTTTGCTGCTTCCAAAAGTGAACTGATCACTTTGTCTAAATCTGAATTGTAAGAAACTCCCACCTCAATCTCCAAACGGGTTTTAGGGTCACCGTGCGACCAGTTGATAATCGTGGAAGAAATAAATTCGGAATTGGGAACTACGATGGCCACATTGTTCAGAGAGCGAATGGTGGTGGATCGAATGTTGATTTCTGCCACATCTCCCTCCGTGTCTCCTACTGTGATGCGGTCTCCAATTTGAATATGTTGTTCGAACAGCAACATGAGTCCCGCGATGAAATTGGACGTCAGGTTTTGAAGGCCGAATCCGATGCCCACGGAGAGAAATCCAAAAATGACGACAAGACCGCTCAGGTCGACACCGATGACTTGAAAAGCAATTACGGTACCGACAAGGAGCAGTAAATATTGAATAATTCGGGTTAAGGTGTATTGTGTCGCCTTGGGCATTTTCGAGCGTTTGAGTAATTGATTGCTGAGAAAACGTCGTATCAGGTTGTTGATGATCATAAAGCCACCCATGATGAACGCAAAAAACGCCAGAGACGAGAGGGTAATCGGGGTCTGGTTGACCGTAAATAAGGGATAGGTAAAAAAGTGATCCAAGGCGTTCAGGACCGTTGAAAGATCCATGGTTGTGCTCCTTTGATGCGTTGTAAATTTACTGCCACGTTGTTATTGAAGAAACTCTTTTAGGTGAGCGTTTATTGCCGTGTCGGGTTAGATGAATAAACCAGAAAAATGTCAGAAAAGATAGAGGAGATAAAAGCGGCAGGAAGAGCATACGATAGATGAAGCATGGTAATTGAAATCAATATTTGGGAGGGGACAAGGAGAAGTGTAGTTTAGTGCCTAGGCCTAATGAGAATAAAGAAAGGCCAGATAGAACAGAGGCTGAAATGGTCTAATGAAACGAGACACTCGTTTAGCTGATAAACCTCAATCCAAACGAGGTGAGAAATGGGACAGACCCGACGAAGTTTTGGGCCGATTCTAAGTTTTAAGTAGTGAAACCCGTGAGGCGGCAGGGTTATTCCATATCTCCATCCTGTCGGGCGCGCTCCTCAATATCGGCGAGCCCACTTTATCGTGCAGGCTTGCCAAATTTGATGTCTAAACGGCTGGCAGGGCTCTGACGACCGAACAACAATAAATTCAACAGTTGGAGGTTCAGGTGAATCGGCTGGAAATGGAAAAAGTGGGTGCTCGAACTTTTACCGAAAATATTGGCGAATGTGCTGCCCTTGATCTTCCCGGTGAACACCAAAGAGCAACTTTCCCCATCCTGGCTCTCATCGATCCTATTGACCCACCATGCCTTGGCTGTCTTTGAAATTCATTTTTTGATGGGGGATACGCTCAAAACTAAGGGTTTATGAAATTCAGGGGTCTAACATTGGCGGAGAGACCAGGAGAGATGTGAAGAGATAGATCGTTGGTGAGAGCAGGCCTAGAGAGCAACAGGCACGAAGTCCAGAAGTGTGACTTATAAACATGTGTCCAAAATTCGGCAATGTTTTATAAGGTTAAGCAGTTCAGATGGTAATTTCGGTAATCAAGAAGGAACAGGTGGCTGTGTGTAATTGAAAAAGGGTAGGCGGAATAGAAAGGTCATCATTGATGTTGGTTTGGATACGAGCATCAAGATTAGGCGTCGAGGTAATCAACCCAGGTTTCTTTTTCTGCAAGGTATGCTTGACCTTTGAAATTGAGGCGGGTGCGCATGGTGGTAAATCCTAATTCGCGAAGTTGATCGGTGATGTCCTTCAGTGATTCCTGCACGGTTCGATAGACTTGTGACTGGAGATTCAGCGCTTCGTACATGACCGTTCCCGAGTATCCGCGTTCCACCCGTTTAATTGGGATCATCCGGTTGAAATATCGTTCACTAGGGTCCATGCCCTCCAATTGATGCTTTTCCACGACGGCATTTTTGACTCGAAAGGATAAGGGAAGCGATGTCATGTGCTCTAGCTCCGGCTTAACGATAGGGTATCGATATTTTTTCTTTCTGTGAAAACGGATTATAGGCCGCCTTGATGGGGGTCGCAAGCGTGGTTGACTTCCCTCAGAATCCCAACGTAACCTTCCCTAACTCTTGGGAAAAATACGTTTGCGAGAAAGGGATTGTGGCGAAATGCTCCGTGAGTCATCGGGTGCCGACATTCCAATCAACCTTCCCAACAGTCTCACCGTCCTTCGGATTCTCCTTGTTCCTGTCTTTGTTGGGTTTTTGCTCTACGAATACTATGATTATGCCCTAGTGACATTATTAGTCGCGGCGTTGACCGATGGGTTGGATGGGGCAATTGCCCGTATCACCGATCAGCGCACTCGGCTCGGTGAGTATCTCGATCCTCTGGCTGACAAATTACTCCTCATGTCGGCCATCGTGACCTTATCTGTTCTCCATTTCATCCCTGTCTGGGCGGTTATTCTCGTGGTAAGTCGTGATGCCATTCTCCTCACGGGGACCATATTGGCTAATTTAACGGAAATCGACATTGATATTACTCCCACCTGGTTGGGAAAAGGTACCACCTTCGCGCAAATTTGCTATGTCATCATGGTGATTCTCTTTGCGACCGGTCGTGTTCCCCCCGAAAGCATTATTCCTTTTCTCTCGGTAATGGTCATCCTGACAACCGGTTCAGGAGTGCACTATCTATTCCGGGGGATTCAACGCCTTAATTCCTCAAGTGAGAAAAAATGGTGAACGGAAGAATGCAGGTGAATCGAGAGCGTGTCGGCCTACAGCTGGTGGATGCGAAAGTGATCTCCTCCGATGATTTGTATCAGGCGCTGGACATCCAACAGGAAGAAGGAGGACGACTCGGGAGCATTCTGGTTCGGATGGGGGTACTGTGTGAATCCACCTTATTAGAGTTTCTCAGCCAGCATTATGGGGTTGCCACCGTAGAACTATCTACGTGCTCGATTGATGGGAGTCTTCGGGGATTAATTCCTTATGAAGTTGTCTGTCAGTATCTCGTTTTGCCGGTGCGGAAAACCACCTCACGGCTGAGTCTGGCTATGGCTGACCCAACGAATTCATCCTTGCTCGATGATTTGCGATTTCGTACAGGGCTGCACATCATCCCCATGGTAGCCACCGAGTCGGATTTACGAACAGCGATCTCACAGATGTATGGCGAGGGTCAGGATGGATCTTCCACGCCGATGGAAGCTAAGCCAAAAGATGAGGAAGATAATTTCAAAAACCGGAGGGATGGAGACGGGATTTCACCCAATTCGATGGGGAAGCCTGTTAGGCGTGTCTCTGCCTCTGCTAACGGGTTGAATGATCAAGAAAGATCTATCATTCTTCAGGACAAAGCAGAAATATCCCGTGTGAAGCGTCATATCAAAATTGATAAAGATTCTTCAGCTGTGGAGGTTGTGAATGGGCTTGTTCAGCAGGCCATTGAAATGGAGGCGAGTGATATTCATATTGAGCCGATGGAGACCATGATCCGGGTTCGCTTTCGGTTGGATGGCGTCTTGTGCCCGATTCAAAATCTGCCTAAAGATCTTCATCAGGCATTACTCGCCAGGGTGAAAATTCTTTCTGATCTGGATATTGCCGAGCGTCGGTTACCCCAAGATGGACGGATGAAGGTAGAGGGCTTTCCTCACGTCGATATTCGAGTAGCAATTCTGCCGTGTTTGTTTGGGGAAAAAGCGGTCCTGCGTCTCCTGAATCAGTCGGGGCTTGCGTTGCATTTGACCAATATCGGGCTCAATCAGCCTGATTTGGATCGGGTCACGACTGCCCTGGATAATCCCTATGGGATGATTTTGGTGACAGGGCCTACGGGGAGCGGAAAGACGACAACCCTCTATAGCGCGTTACAATTTCTAAACACTCCTCAGATGAATATTGTAACCGTCGAAGATCCCGTGGAATACCAAATCCAGGGCATCAATCAGATGCAAATTCATGAAGAGATTGGATTGAATTTTGCTGCCGGATTGCGTGCCTTTCTGCGGCAGGATCCTGACGTCATGATGGTGGGAGAAATCCGTGATCGGGAAACCGCGCAAATCGCGATTCAGGCTTCTCTGACTGGCCATCGAGTTCTTTCGACCCTGCATACCATGAATGCCCCAGGGGCGATTGCCCGCCTCATCGATATGAGCATTGAGCCGTTTTTGGTGTCTTCCGCCGTCTCGCTCATTGTGGGCCAACGATTAGTACGGAAAATTTGTGATCATTGTCGGGAGCTGGATACGGTATCTCAATTTCAGCTGCGGGAACTAGGGTTTGAGGAGAATGTGCTCGGGGCGGTTCAAGCAATGAAAGGGCGTGGGTGTGCGTCCTGCCACCTGACCGGATTTAAAGGACGTATGGCCTTATTTGAGACCTTGCCTATTTTTGAAGGGCTCCATGAAAAAATTTTGGCCCGGGCCTCGACGAATGACTTGATAGCCTGTGCGATACGCGAAGGATTTCGCACACTTAGACAAGCGGGGATGGCGGCTGTACAAGGCGGCTTGACCACTGTTGGTGAGGTATTTGCCGAAACGAGGTCTGATGTTTTTGCGTAGGTACCTCAATAGACAGGTGGCCCAATGGAATTGACTGTACTTCTAGGTGAATTATGCCGGCAGGGTGGCTCGGATTTGCACCTGGTCTCCGGTAGTGTGCCCCGCCTTCGAGTGGACGGGCATTTACGTCCTATGGAGTCTCCAGCATTGACCAGCCAGGACATGTCTCGGTTAACAGCGAGACTGTTGACTGAAGCACAACTTCATCAGGTTATGGAGGCCGGAGAGTGGGATGGAGCATGCAGCCTTCCTGCTATTGGTCGGTTTCGGGTCCATGTCTATACCCAGCGGGGATCCTTGGCCATGGCCATTCGAATAGTGTCCGGGAAGATTCCGACGTTTGAAGAACTAGGCCTACCGCCCATTATCGAGGAATTGATGAGAAAGCCTCAAGGGCTGATTTTGGTAACCGGGCCGACGGGAAGCGGAAAAAGTACGACATTAGCCTCAATGCTGGATCATATTAATGAGGAGCGGTCTGCCCATATTATTTCATTAGAAGACCCCATTGAGATTCTGCATTCCCACAAAAAGAGTTTGGTATCTCAAATGGAAGTGGGATCCGATGTCCGCGAATTCCAATCTGCACTGAAAGGTATCTTACGACAGGATCCTGACGTGGTGTTTTTGGGAGAATTGCGAGATCTCAATACCATTCAGGCGGCTCTTATCATGGCCGAAACCGGTCATCTTACGGTGGCCACCTTGCACACGAATTCTGCTATTCACGCGCTAACACGATTGGTCTCGGTCTTTCCTTCCCACCAGCAACCGGAAATTCGCATTCAGTTGTCGATGGTGTTGGAAGGCATTCTGGCTCAGAGACTTCTCCCACGTTCAGAGGGAAAGGGTCGAGTCATGGCTTTGGAAATTCTGATTACCTCTCCAGCAATTCGGAATCTGATTAGGGAAGACAAGCTTCATCAAATGTATTCCATGATGCAAACGGGACAAGCCCAATATGGCATGCAGACAATGAATCAGGCGTTGGCCGATTTAGCTGGACAAGGAGTGATATCCTCTGAGCTGGCCATGGGAATCACGACACTCCCTGATGAGTTATCCAAGCTATTGGAACGTACCGGTGGGGATCGGTCCAGGGCGATGTCATTAGCCAGGTTGCGTCCCCGGATGTAAATGTTATTGATAGCCTTCTTGATCTCCCACAGAGAAAACGAGCAATAATTCGAAATGCCCCGATTTGAATACCGTGCGAAAAATTTGGAAGGCCAGGCAGTCCATGGGGAAGTGTTGGCTGGCACTTCCAGTGAGGCCTTGCAGCTTCTTCGTAGGCAGGATGTCTTGGTGACCTGTCTACAGGAAAAAGTTGAAAAGGTATTCAATCTTAGTTGCCTGGTGACAGGCTGGAACCGCCAGGGGAGCTGGCGAGCCGTCAGAAGTAAAGAATTGGTGGTTTTTACCCATCAACTGGCAACCCTGATTCGTGCGGGAGTGCCTCTTTTGGAATGCCTGGACATTCTCTCCAGCGAAGCGGAAAACCCGACCTTGCAACAAGTTGTCAAACATATTCGAATGGATGTGGAGGGCGGAACCTTGTTGGCTCATGCTTTAAAGCGCCACCCAACCGTTTTTCATGAATTTTACCGGAGTATGGTTGAGGTAGGAGAGACGACGGGTCGCTTGGATGAGAGTTTGACCCAACTGGCAGTATATCTTGATAAACAGGCTCAGTTGCGGGCGAAAATTTTTTCTGGATTAGCCTATCCGGCTTTGCTGGTAACTGTTGCGATGATTGTCTTAGTCTTTTTGTTGATTTGGGTAGTCCCTCTTTTTTCTGGCTTATTCCAAGATATGGGCGAATCCCTTCCCTGGTTGACACAAGTGGTGATTGATGTGGCCGAGGGGGTTCGAGATTACTTCTTTCTGTTAGCGATTTTCGTGGGAAGTTTGGTTATGGGTATCCAGTGGGTGTTGAAAAATCCGAAAAGTCGACAGGCCATTGATGGGTGGATTTTACGAGTCCCCCTTCTGGGATCCGTGATCCAAAAGGCCGCAACGGTGCGCTTTTCCAGGACATTAGGGTTTTTAGTCCGTCGTGGGGTCCCGTTGTTGTCCGCACTGGGTGTGGCTGGAACGGTCACTGGTAATAAAATCTTTGAGCAAAGGATCAAGCTGGCGACTACAGCCGTTCAAGATGGAATACCCCTTTCCGAGGCCTTGAGGGCTCGTCAAGTTTTCCCGCCCATGGTTCCCCAAATGCTCAAGGTGGGAGAATCAACCGGTTCTATCGATGTTATGCTGGAAAAAATTGCGGATCTCTTTGAGCAAGAGGTTGATCGAACGGTAGCTACTTTAACGTCGGTGTTGGAGCCGTTTATTATCTTGGTCGTGGGCTGTGGGATTGCCCTTGTCGTTGTGGCCATGTATCTTCCCATTTTTTCTATCGGGTCAGTCATTGGATGATCGGAGAGGTATTTCCTCGTGAGTGGGAGTGCTATGTCAGTTACTGAAATTGTGGTGCGGGCGCCGGCAAAGGTGAATTTATTGATTCGGGTACTGGATCAATTGCCCAATGGGTATCATAATTTGTGGTCCCTCATGCATACGATCGATGTCTTTGATCTTCTCCGAATCAGGCTTAACCCTGATCGGGAGGGTCTAGCCTTGACGTGTGGGGATGCCCCGTTGCCCTTGGATAAGGGAAATTTGGTCTATAGGGCGGCTGAATTGGTACTTCAACGGGCTGGAAGGGGGGTAGGGGTTGATATTGAACTAACCAAAGTCATTCCCTTGTCGGCTGGCCTGGGAGGTGGGAGTAGTGATGCCGCCGCCACTCTGTATGGCCTCGCTCACTTGCTGGGGTTAAATTGGACTTTATCTGACTTGTGTGAGGCGGGTGCAACACTTGGAAGTGATATTCCCTTTTTTTTTAGAGCACCTTGTGCAGTGGTTCGGGGGTGGGGTCAGGATGTGGCGACCTGTTCCCTCAAAGGTGAACGGTGGGTGGTTCTTGTCAACCCTGGCTTTCCTATTCAGACAAAATGGGCATATAAACAGCTGGCCTCTCAACGGGATGCTGTCCGTCCTTTAGGTGAATTTACAAAGAGGGTAGATCGTGAGTTGAGCCTCTCTTGGGAGGAAGTGATCGGGATAATGGAGAATGATTTTGAGGCGCCGTTGTTTCCGTTTTATCCCATTTTGGGATTTATTAAAGATACGTTGCTTTCCTTTGGGGCTCAAGCCGCATTATTATCAGGTAGTGGAGCCACCGTATTTGGTGTATTCCACACTCAAGAGGAAGCTCGGCAGGCTTCCACCAGGTTGCGCCGTGATACTAGTTGGCGAATTTTTGATATCCCGATGGGTTCGTCCGATTTACCTCATGAGGCAATCCATGTTGGCTCTTCTACTCAAGTTTCCAAAATGTCAATTCAGTGATTTGAGTTGACAAGCCGCCGATTGTAGAATTACCTTTGCTCTGCTTTTTTCCTGAAAATCTGCTACGGTTCAGATTCACCTAGGCAAGTTGAGACTACCACCATGCTCCGAGATTTAAAATTGTTCACGGGTAACTCCAACCTTGCGTTGGCCAGGGAAATTGCCCAGTATATTGGGCAGGATTTGAATCAGGCGACTGTTACAACATTTAGTGATGGGGAGATCAGGGTTAGAATTGATGAAAATGTGCGGGGAGGCGATGTCTTTCTCATTCAATCCTGCTGCCATCCGGTGAATACCTCGATCATGGAATTGCTGCTTCTGATCGATGCGGTCAAACGATCATCGGCTTCCAGGATCACGGCGGTGATTCCTTATTACGGATATGGGAGGCAAGATCGAAAAGATCAACCCCGAGTGCCCATTAGTGCCAAATTAATTGCGGATTTGATCACGGCGGCCGGTGCGAATCGGATTCTGACCATGGACCTTCATGCCGGACCCATTCAAGGATTCTTCAATATTCCTGTTGATCACCTTTATGCCATGCCTGTGTTGTTGGACTACATTAAAAAGCAAAATGTTTCTGATTTGGTGATCGTTTCCCCTGATGCGGGAGGGGTCGAGCGGGCGAGAGCATTTGCCAAACGACTGAATTCCTCCCTCGCGATTATCGATAAGCGGCGAGAATCGCCGAATCAGGCTGAAGTGATGAATATTATTGGTGATGTTCAGGATAAGCATGCGTTATTGTTTGATGACATGATTGATACGGCCGGGACCATTGTCCAAACGGCTCAAACCTGTATGGATAATGGAGCCCTGTCGGCCTGGGCTGGGAGTACCCATGCAGTCCTGTCTGGTCCGGCTCTGGAGCGTCTGCAATCGTCCTGTCTCCATGAGGTAATGGTGACGAACACCATTCCTTTGAATGGGAAGGATCAGCAATGTCCAAAATTGAAGACACTTACAGTTGCTCCTTTGTTGGGTGAGGCGATTTTGAGGATTCATCGTGAAGAATCGGTGACATCCTTGTTTGTATAAATAAGCTAACTGTTCATTCACTCTCATTTAGAAGAGGTCAAGACGATGAAATATGAACTTGAAGTAGAAAAACGGGATCAGGGTGGAAAAGGCGTGGCGCGGCAACTACGGCGACAAGGGAAAATTCCTGGAGTCCTTTATGGAGGGGGAAAGTCTGAATTTGTGGCCATGGACCATAAGACTGCCCGCAATCTGGTGATTTCTCAGGGTGGCCATACGGGTTTGCTGACTGTTCGGATTTCCGGGGCACAAGAACGGATCGCGATACTCCAAGACCACCAAATTGATCCCATTACCGGGGCAATTCTACATGTGGACCTCTTTGAAGTCTCGATGAAAAAGGCCATTCGCGTCAAAGTTCCCGTGACGGTTGTCGGAGAAGTCCCTCTTGGTGTGAAAGAGGGGGGTATATTGCATCAGGTGATGCGAGAACTACATATTGAGTGTTTGCCGGCTCAAATTCCGGATCATATCGAAATCGATGCTTCAGGATTCGGGATTGGTGATGGTGTGCATGTGAAGGAAGTTGCAGTCCCGACAGGTGTCAAGATCTTGGATGACGAGGATCTCATGGTTGCCCATGTTGCCACGAAGATGTCCGAAGCGAAGCTAGAGTCCCTCTTAGCTCGTGAGGCGGTTGAAGGAGCGGCTCCTGTTGCCACTGCCGAAAAAGCCGCAGTGGAGGGGGCGGCCCCTGGAGCGGCTGTGGCGGCGCCGGATAGTAAAGCGAAGGCCGCACCAGATAAAGCGAAGGCCGCACCAGATAAAGCGAAGGCCGCACCAGATAGTAAAGCGAAAGAAGGCAAGAAATAAGCCTTGCATCTGGTGGTGGGACTTGGAAATCCCGGAGAATCGTACAAACAGACGCGACACAACATTGGCTGGATGGTTCTTGAACAGGCGGCGGATCGTTGGAATATTGTTTTAACCAAGCAGGGGCACGGGTTTTTAGGACAAGGTGACGTTAATGGAAATCCGGTTTTGCTTCTTCTTCCCCTGGCGTGGATGAACCAAACTGGGGTGGTGATTCGCTCTGTCATTCAGGATTTGTCTTCAGAATCGCCGGATCTTATTGTTGTACATGATGATCTTGACCTGTCTCTTGGAAGGATCAAGATCAAAACGCGCGGGGGCGCAGGGGGCCATAATGGTCTGCGGTCGGTTTTATCGTGCGTGGGGACGGAAGAATTCTCCAGGGTCAAGGTTGGAATAGGACGTCCTCAGAAAAATGAGGACTTTGCGAATTTTGTACTTTCGCCCTTCCTCTCAGGAGAGTGGGAGCAAATTGTCTCAATTCTTCCGAAAGCCATTGATGCGTTGGAATGCCTGATTTGTGAAGGGCCGGACATTGCCATGAATCGATTTCATGTGTGATCTTCTGAGATAGACCTGTAAGTGTTCTTGGATTGGTCAGTTTTCCTGGCAACGGCGGTGCCACCCATCCGGTTCTGTATTCATTGGGTTGAGCCGGTGCTGTCTCCATCATTTACCAGCGCTTTAAATCGGAAAAATGACCTTGGTATCTCAAAAAGTTTCGAGAGTGTGGCGATGAAATCTTGCCGCCATGAACAATATTTATGTCGGCATATAGAGATAGATGAAGTTGGAGTAATTTTTCGACTGGTTATAAAGTCCCTCCTTTTTTGAAAGGTTCCTGTATACCGTTTTCGGTAGAGATATCTGAATCCGATCCTCTGCCGGTTGTGTTTAAGGTCTGAAAAGCCCTACTTTACTTAAAAAAAATATCAGGTTTTTAGTGTCTGAATTGTCAGGTTCTTATCCGGATAGGAGTTTGACACTCCAATTTACCCTATGGTAGCTTGTGTCCCCTTTTGTGATACAACACGATTACTCTGCCTGAAAACTAGAAAAATACTGTCAGAGGGAAAGGTTATGTTATGAAACTGTATGAATCATTGTGTATTCTTCGTCCCGTTCAAGCGGAAACAGAAAATGAACGGGTGATTGAAAAAATGAAGGAAGTCCTGAGTCAGGCTGGGGCCAATATTTTAAATTTCGATAATAGCGGGAAGAAAAAGTTGGCCTATGATATTCAACACGAACGGAAGGGGACTTATATCACGGTTCAATTCGAAGGCCCTCCTACCGTCGTATTTGAGTTGGAGCGCTTTCAGCGTATGGAAGATCAGGTAATGAAGTTTATGACCGTACGGCTGAACCCAAGTGACTTGGTTGCAGTAGCTGAAGCTGAAGCAAGGGGAGAGGATGCTGGAGATGGTGGGATTCAATAAAGTCATTTTGATTGGAAATCTGACCAGAGATCCTGAGCTTCGGTATACACCCAGCGGCACACCTGTGGTTAATTTCCCGTTAGCGGTGAATCGCCGATATCGTCAGGGCGAAGAGTCAAAAGAAGAGGTCTGTTATGTTGATATTGTCGTGTTTGGGCGACAAGCCGAACATTGTGGGCAGTACCTCAATAAAGGTGACGGGGCCATCGTTGATGGTCGCCTACAACAACGGCGATGGGAAACGGACGACGGGCAGAAGCGAAGCAAACATGAAGTGGTTGCGCAAACAGTAACGTTCTTGCCGAAAAAGTCCTCCTCCGGTAGCTCTGGGTCAGGAGTGACTGAGGAGTCTACCTATGATTCGGAAGAGTATTTTCCTGACCCCATGCCCTAATTTTTAGCCGAGGAGAGGTTTCTGTGGAAAAAGGACGATTGTTTCAGCGGAAAAGAGTGTGCCGCTTTTGCTTCGATAAAACACCATTGGATTACAAAGATGCAAATCTATTGAGGAATTTCCTCACGGAACGCGGACGAATTATTCCTCGTCGGACCTCGGGAAATTGCTTGCGGCATCAAAGAAAATTAACCCAAGCGATTAAGCGTGCCCGGCACGTTGCTATCCTTTCATTTGCAGAAGAACACTGAGGTCATTAGTTTTCTTCGATATTGGGCAGTAGGGTAGAATGGCCTGGTTGTGATATGTCGATAATCATCAATCTACTTGATGTTCCCCCACTGGGGCTTCAAATTCATCATGAGGTTGGGCTCTCGGCCTTATCACTCTCCCATGATGAGGGAAACCCTATTGGGAACTTAAGCTGTCATGGAGAACTATTTCTGACTGGCGAGCGGTCAGCATATTTTCAAGGGAAAGTAATTGGAAGGATGGCCAGGGAGTGCGTTCGTTGCCTGGATCAATTTGAGGAAGACCTGTCTTTAGCGTGCGAAGTTGAATTTAAAAAAACTGTGAAAGCGGTGAATGTGATTGTGCCGCACAGGGATAAGGGCAAAGGGGTAAAGGGGAGCGATAAACCCGTCGATGAGGATGCGACCGAGGAGGATGTTTACCCTATATCAGGAAATGAAATCGACCTTCTTCCAGCTATTCGAGAGCAAGTCATTCTTGCTAGCCCTCTCCAATCCTTGTGCAATGAAAATTGCCTCGGGTTGTGCCAGGTCTGTGGGAGCAATTTAAATGATGGAATTTGTGGGTGTTGTACCCCAGTTACAGGTTCAGAACCGGTGCCAAATTTTCAGCAAACAATATCAAAAAAAAATCCATCCAAGCGCTCCTCCGCTTCCGTTCGAAGGGGATCGTGAAGGCATCAGTCACCTCTTAACTGAAAAGTTGGACTATTATGGCAAATCCTAAACACAAAATCTCCAAAGCCCGCAGGGATAAACGGCGATCCCATCTCAAGCTCACCCCGCCAAATTTGTCTATCTGTCCTCAATGTCATGAGCTCAAGCCATCTCATACGACGTGTTTGAATTGTGGAACCTATAAGGGGATCGCCATTATTTCGGTTGAAGAGGGATAAACGGCATTTTTCTTCTCGAGCCAGTCATCTTTTAGCACCAAACCCATGAAAATAGCCGTGGACGCGATGGGGGGGGATCATGGATTATCTCCCAATGTCGAAGGAGCCATACAGGCTACAAGGGAATCCTCTCTCTCGATTATCTTGGTCGGAGACGAACCCTCCCTCCAATCTCATCTGGACAAACTCGGCGGTACCAAAGCCGGCATTGAGATTTTTCATGCGCCACAAGTCGTGGATATGCATGAATCTCCAGCGTTGATTGCCAGAAAAAAACGAGATTCTTCCATATGGAAAGCCACAGAATTAGTTAAAAATAAACATGCCGATGCGTTGGTGTCTGCAGGAAATACCGGTGCCACCATGGTGTCAGCGTTTTTTCTTTTGGGATTGATTCAAGGTGTTGAACGACCCGCAATTGCAGCGACATTGCCGACTCGCCAGGGCAAGGCAATTATGTTGGATGTCGGCGCCACTGTTGATTGTACGGCCAGACAACTTTTCCAGTTTGGAATAATGGGGCATGAATATGGTAGGCATCTTCTAGGAAATGATCGTCCAAGGGTAGGTCTGTTGAGTATTGGGGAAGAAGATACAAAGGGGAATGAAGTCACAAAAGAAACCTTTAAATTATTGAAGGATAGCCCCATTAATTTCATTGGTAATGTTGAAGGGCGGGATGTCTATAGTGGGAATGCCGATGTCATTGTGACGGATGGGTTTATTGGAAATGTGGCCTTGAAAATTTCTGAAGGGTTGGCGGATGCGATAAAAAAAATGCTGATGAAAGAAATTGCCCAGTCAGCTCTTGGTCGGCTTTCCTATCTGTTTGTGGCCGGACCCCTTCTGCGGTTACGGCGAAAAACCGATTATGCTGAATTCGGCGGAGCTCCTCTTTTGGGGGTTGAAGGTATCAGTATGATCTGTCATGGTCGTTCCTCATCGAAGGCGATCAAAAATGCTATTCTTCGAGCTCAGGCTTTGGCGGAAGGTGGTTTGATTGAGGCAATTCGAGGTGACATTGCGCATGGGTGCAGGTGAATTCAAAGCGGTGTCTCAAGTATGAATAGCCTGATTCTAGGGACAGGGGCCTATGTTCCCAAGAGAGTCTTGACCAATGCGGATTTGGAGCGCATGGTTGATACCTCGGATACCTGGATTATTGAACGAACAGGGATCAGGGAGCGCCGAGTGGTTGAGCCAGGGCAGGCCTGTTCCGATTTAGCAGTTGAGGCGGCACAGCGAGCGTTAATCGCTGCTGATGTGGCGGCATCGGAGATCGACCTGATCCTTTTAGCCACCTGTACAGGGGATTCTCCTCTACCTTCCACAGCCTGTCTCGTCCAGGATCGGTTAGGGGCAAATCGGGCAGCGGCTTGCGATATCTCCGCCGCCTGTTGTGGATTTATCTATGCGTTGGCTATTGCAGATGCCTATGTGAAAAATGGTATGCGGCACGTATTGGTCATTGGTTCGGAAGTCATGTCAGCGATAACCGATTGGACTGACCGCAATACGTGCGTCTTATTTGGCGACGGGGCTGGGGCGGTGGTGGTAGGTCAAGGCACTGAAGGTTCGGGGATCCTTTCCACGCATTTGCATGCCAATGGCGGACTTTCTGATATGATCCAGGTGCCTGGAGGTGGATCGCGCGAACCGGCCTCTAAAGAGGTTCTTGAAGGAAAACGATGTTTTATAAAAATGAAGGGTAATGAAACATTTAAAATTGCCGTCAAGTCAATGGAAGAGGCCACCAAAGAGGCATTAGACGCCAATAAATTAGAAATGGACGATGTAGATCTCTTCATTCCTCATCAGGCTAATATGCGGATTTTGAATGCTGTAGGCCAGCGATTGGGGTTGGCACGAGATAAGTTGATGATAAATTTAGATCGATTTGGTAATACCTCTGCAGCATCGATTCCCTTGGCGCTCGATCAAGCTGTTCAGGAGGGAAGAATTCATAAAGGGAGTGTGGTGCTGTTGGCAGCATTTGGGGCAGGTCTTACCTGGGCTTCAACTGTAGTTCGTTGGTAATGTGACTGCCGACGGGTATCTCTTTCCTGAATGACATTATTGCTACAAAAGCCGGGGAAGAATCTGAGGCTTCCAACAAGAGCAAACCAAAAGATTTGAAAGGTTTAAAGAGAGGGGAATTATGTCTGGCACGACCCCATGGGGTGAAAATGATTGGGCGCTGATTCTTGGAGCTTCTAGCGGTTTTGGAGAGGCGGCAGCAGTGGAGCTGGCCAATTTAGGGTTGAATATCTGTGGGGTGCATCTTGATCGAAAATCAACACAACCGAATGCGGAGCGTATTGCTTCCCAGATTCGTTCACTCGGGCGAGAGGTTCTGTTTTTTAACGTGAATGCAGCCGATCCTGAAAAGCGTGCCGACATTTTGAAGGCGCTGAAGCAACGTGCGGAAGAATCTGGGAAGCCTGTTTGTGTGCGGGTGTTGTTGCATTCGTTAGCTTTTGGGACCCTGAAGCCGTATATTGCGGAATCCCATGCAGAAGCCATTAATAAAGCGCAGATGGATATGACGTTGGATGTCATGGCCAACAGTCTGGTGTATTGGACCCAGGATTTAGTGGCACAAAAATTTTTGGGATCAGGGAGTCGAATCTTCTCCATGACCAGCGCCGGAGGGGCCCGAGTCTGGCGAACGTATGGAGCGGTTTCCGCTGCGAAGTCGGCCTTGGAGTCCCACACCAGACAATTAGCTCTGGAGCTGGCTCCTCTGGGTATCACGGTAAACTCGCTGATGGCCGGTGTAACGGATACTCCGGCTTTGCGTAAAATACCCGGTTCTGATGAAATGCTGACCTTAGCCAAACGAAAAAACCCTTCAAACCGACTGACCACGACCCAAGATGTCGCCGATGCGCTAGGACTGTTAAGTCATCCGAAAGCCCATTGGATCACTGGAAATGTGATCTGTGTGGATGGTGGAGAGTTTATTGTTGATTAGTGCCTGGAAGTGAGAGGAGCCATGTTGTGGACTGCTCCTGAGTCATGGAATTTTTTAGAGAGTGAGCGAAAAGGATGACGCCAGTCTTTGGTTTTTTGTTTCCTGGGCAAGGCTCGCAGTCAGTTGGCATGGGAAAGCCTCTTTTTGACAGTAGTCCCACGGTTCAGGCCCTCTACCAGGAAGCCGCGGATATCTTGGGATATGATGTTGGTGCATTGTGTTTTGAGGGGCCCTCGGAGCAACTCAATCGAACGGAATATACGCAGCCGGCATTGCTGGTGACTAGTCTCGCGGCGTTTCAACTGGTCCGCGAAGGTCCTCTTCTCCCCGCTGCGGTTGCCGGTCATAGCTTGGGCGAATATACCGCATTAGTGGCGGCAGGTGCGCTGGAGTTTCGAGAAGCAGTTGATTTGGTGCAGAAGCGCGGGCGTTATATGGCGGAAGCGGTGGCTCCTGGAAGCGGGTTAGTTGCCGCGATCTTAGGCCTTTCGGAAAAGGATGTCCGAAGCGTCTGTCAAGAAGCAGGATCTGTGGGAGTTGTGGCTCCAGCCAATTTCAATTCTCCAGGCCAAACGGTCATTGCGGGAGAAAAAGCCGCAGTGGAACATGCGGCAGAATTGGCTAAAGCACGTGGAGCTAAGCGGGTCATGCCACTTCCAGTCAGCGTCCCGGTTCATACCCCATTGATGCAGGTTGCTGCTGACCGATTGAAAAAAGATATTGATTCTTTAAAGTGGTCAGCTTTAAATGTACCGTTGGTTAATAATGTGGAAGCAAAAGCCTTGTTATCAGAGGAGGAGGTTCGTGAGTCCCTTGTTCGACAATTACCTTCTCCCGTACGGTGGCAGGAAACCATTCAGGCCATGGCTCTCATGGGCATCACGGATTTCGTGGAAATCGGTCCAGGGAAAGTATTGACTGGATTAGTAAAGCGCATTGTTCCAGAGGCTACCACGTGGAATGTGATGGATCAGGAATCCTACGCTCACCTCCTGTCGCACTGTTCCTAAGGACAAACTGAGGCAAATTTTCAAGAAGGATTTGAGAATGTCGTTGGCGGAAAAAATTGCAGTAGTGACGGGTGGTGCTCAAGGAATCGGGCAGGCGATTGCGACAACATTGGCCAAGGAAGGTGCCGATGTCGTGGTCGCCGATCTTGATGCCGAACGTTGTCAAGAAACCGTGGATTTTGTCCAACAATTGGGTCGCAAAGCGTTGGCGGTTTCGGTCAATGTTGGCGAATGGGAGCAGGCCAAGGGTATGATGGATCGCGTCCTCAAAGAATGGGGGCGAGTGGATATCCTGGTGAATAACGCAGGGATTACGCGAGATGGTTTGTTAATGCGGATGAAAGAAGAGGATTGGCTTGCCGTCCTGCAGGTCAATTTGACCGGCACATTTTTCTGTGCAAAGGCCGTTCTGCCTTCCATGAGCAAGCAACGAAGTGGTCGAATAGTCAATATTGCTTCCATTGTCGGAGCGATCGGGAATATGGGCCAGGCCAACTATGCAGCGTCAAAAGCGGGAGTGATTGGTCTCACCAAAACAATTGCCCGGGAGTATGCCAGTCGAAATATTACAGTCAATGCCGTGGCACCGGGATTTATTGACACCGCTATGACCCAACATCTTTCGCCGGAAATTAAAGAGGGGTTACTGAATCAAATTCCATTAAAGCGGTTAGGGCAACCTTCGGATGTTGCCGATGCGGTGTGCTTTCTGAGTTCAGAGAAGGCCGGGTATATTAGCGGTCATGTGTTACATGTGAATGGCGGGATGCATATGGCGTCCTAAGCCCATGCGCAACAGGATGTGTCTCATTCGATAAACTTTGCAAGGAGGAGGAGCCAACAATGGCAGTTGAAGAACGTGTTAAAAAAATTATTGTGGAACAATTAGGTGTTGAAGAAGATGATGTGGTCCCTGAGGCCAAGTTTGTGGAAGATCTCGGAGCTGATTCCCTGGATACGGTGGAATTGGTGATGGCCTTAGAGGAAGAGTTTGAAATCGAAATTCCGGATGAAGATGCCGAAAAAATTCAAACGGTCTCGGCGGCCATCGATTTTATTAAGGAAAAAGTCTGAAAAGGACATTGAAGCCTGTGCGAAGTTGCGGTTCACCCATGGTTGATCGTGGGCTTCGAGGGGGTAAGACCTTAGATCGAGTATCCGGGTTTTCCAACCATGATGTGTACGGAGTTCCTCAATGACTGAATGGACGCCACGACGAGTGGTCGTGACAGGTTTGGGATTGGTCACCCCGTTGGATATTGGTGTGTCCAAGACATGGGATAAACTATGTAAAGGCCAATCCGGGATCGGACCCATTACCCGATTTGATGCCAGCCAGTATTCCGTCCAGATTGCGGGGGAGGTTAAGAACTTTGATCCCTCGACGTTCATTGAGAAAAAAGAAATTAAAAAGATGGATACCTTTATCCATTTTGCCATTGCAGCCAGTCAAGAGGCAGTGGATGATGCCAAGCTTGTCGTGAATCCGGATGAGGCGGATCGTGTGGGGGTCTATATTGGAGCAGGCATAGGAGGTCTTCCGGCCATTGAGCATTATCATAAGGTGTTGCTGGAACGTGGCCCAGACCGGGTTTCGCCATTTTTTATTCCGATGGTCATTATTAATTTGGCCTCAGGGCAGGTGGCGATTCGGTTTGGTGCCAAGGGTCCGAATGCCTGTACTGTCACGGCTTGTGCCACAGGGAATCATTGTATTGGGGATGGATTTCGACTGATTCAGCGGGGTGAGGCCGATGTCATGCTGGTTGGAGGAGCGGAATCGACCATTTGCCCTACA
>CAWDGE010000017.1:0-98876 GCA_963801755.1 uncultured Nitrospirales bacterium
AAGCTTGTCAGAGTCATAAAGTTACGAAAAGAGGAGGGAGCCATGCCCACACCAGAAAGGATTAACATTTTTATCAGTCATAGGCATGAAGACCAACAAACTGCCTGTTGCATTAGAGACGAGCTGAAGGCGTTGGATGACCCCAACGCTCCCCGCATCAATTTCTTCTTGTCGGAAGATATCTTGGGAGGTGACAACTGGTATCAATGGATTAAGGAACGCTTGGTGGAAACAAATCTTCTGCTTTTGCTCTTCACGGATTCCTCCCGAAATTGGGATTGGTGCCTGTACGAGGCAGGTTTATTCGATCGCTTGGACGATTCCAATCGACGCCGTATTATTTGTTTACACAGTAGCCATACGCCACCACCGGGACCCTTGCAAAACCTACAGGCGTTTAAGGCAACCCCGGCCAGACTTCGAGTATTTCTTGAGCAACTGTTTGTCGGAACGGCCCTCCCTGGCATCGAGACGCCTGTTGCCAAGTGGTTACAGCAAGTGCCGGAAAAAATGGAGAAGGTTGCCCAAACTATCTCAAGGCTCATCGATAGAGTTCCAGAGAGAACGCATTATTTCAACAAATACCTCTTTATCGAAGTTCAAGACCCAGCGGTGCTGACCGAAGATGCCATTCCCTCTGATGCGAAGGTCACATCGAATGATGAGACATTGGCCATCTTTGATAAACAGCCTGGAACCTATACGTGGGGGGACATTGAAGAAAAAGCTTGTCAAAACGAGGACCAGCGTTGGGTGGGAGAGTTGGCACATGCGATCTATTCGGCTGCCAATAGAGGAATTCCAAAACCGATTCAGGCGATTTTCCACTCCCGGAAGGATGCGAAACTTTACATTCCCAATCTCTATCGAGCCGATACGATGGCAAACGGAAGCATTGAGTTCAAGGTGCTCTTCCAAGAAGAGGTATCTTGGCACCTCGATAAAGTGCCCGGACTCATGCGCTGTCTCATCACCTCTTTGCTGATGGCCAGTCGGTTTAAGTATGAACTCATTGAAAATTACCGCGACAAAATCACCACTGGGAAATTCTATGACATTCCAAAAATATTGTCTGGAAATACGACAGGTGGTGATGCAGATTGAAGGCGAAGCGGCATCGCGCGGACTCTTAGAGCGAAGCAATCTCGTTGAGAGTTTTCAGGTCATGGTCCGAGGAGAAGTCGACCATATGTATGAACAGTGGTATGAAATTCGAGATCGGCTTTTCCAAGCATTAGATCTCCAAGATCAAAATACCATCCGGCAATCCTTTTTCGAACTTGAAACAATCAATCTCCGTTATCTGGAGCTGGCCACACAGCGCTATCATGAAATGATCACAGAAGAAACCAAGGTTTTGGTTGGCTCTCGATAGTGAGTTAGTTGAAACGGTCAATTCGAAAGCAGTGATAATTGTCCAAGAGGAGGTGTGGGAATAGGGAGCTGGATTGGCTAGGTGCAATACTTCGGGTGATCTATTTCCAGCTGGGTTACCAGGGGAGGGGGCCAAGAGACGGCCAGCGCGTGGTCCGGGGCGGCTCCTGGAGCGACACTCCGGTGACCCTGCGATCATCGTCCCGGAACTGGAGCGCCACGGACGACCGGAGCGACAGCCTTGGTTTTCGTCTTGCCCAGGACACCTCCTAACCCTTTGTCCTTTATCCTTTTACCCTTTTCCTCTTCTCTGAGGTTTTTTTTACAAGGAAAGATGTGCTTTCCACATTTTATGACGGTTGCAAGAACATTTGGACCTTCCGAACTGCCCTTTTCCTGCTCCGCCCACGCTCTGAAATTGCACGTGGTACTCCCCGTAGCGTGCTATGAGGTGTTGCTCGGATACCCCCTTTGATAACGGGGGAAAGGGGGATTTTTGGATTCCATTTTCTTATGAATCCTCCTTGTCTTGTTGCGGGGACCTATCCTTTAATGGCCTCTTTCTTGATTGAGGCACTTCGCAGTTCCTTTTCTCGTCACCTTGCCGCTCCATGCTCCCACCTCCCGAAAAGATACGGCCGTGTATCCATTTCGATAACTTTCAGGTTCATGGGAAGCCGTCTTCATCCTCGTTAACCTCACCTGTCATTCGTTTTTTGTTGTCTCAATCAATGGGTTGCGTTGAATGTTGTGAGCCAGCTTCATGCTGGGCATGAGATGGTACCATGCTTGCTTTAGGTACTGTCAGGGATAACAAAGAAACACCGCCACTTCGATGAATAAGGAGTGCACACCATGGACTGGACATTGGTACTCATCGAAACATTCACCGGTCTCCTCACAATCTTTTGTCTTCTTTTTATTTGGAAAACTCCGCATCGGTCGTTTCCTCACAAGACACAAGAATGAGCACTCGTATGGTTGCCTGTACCCATTTGTGCTTTTTGAAGGATGGAGGTATTCTTCTTCTGCTGTACCCATTCTTGGACGATCTCAACATCAGGCGCTGAAGATGAAACGTGTTTCTGTGGCATTCACTCTTCACCGGGACCTCCTCCCTCTTCCTGTGAGTATTGAGTGATTCTTCCATCCTCCAGCTTCCCTTCAAAGATACCGCTTGTAGAAAGTATGACCAACAATGGCAACAGATCGTGGACCTCGATGGCTTATCTCTTTCAGCAGAATCCTTCTTTAATCAGATAGGGATGAAAAACATGAAACCACGAGTCCTTTTGGTTGATGATCATCAGATGGCTCGCCGGGCACTTCAACTTTTGCTCCAGCAACAGGGATATGGCTGTGAGGAAGCCGATGATGGAGCGGTCGCATTGGCCAGACTCGAAGCAGGCCAGGCGGTGGATCTGATTATTTCGGATAATCAGATGCCGGTGATGTCCGGCATGGAATTACTGATCAACTTGAAATCCCATTCCCGTCTTTCCGCTTTTCCTGTCATTCTCTATTCCGGGAATATCACCGATCATCTTTGCAAGCAGGCACGACAGATTGGCGCTCATGCGGTCTTTACCACACCATATAATTTTGCGGCTCTATTAGCGACGGTGAGCAACCTGTTATCCCGGGAATAACCCGCCCACCACCCTATGTTGAAGGGTATTTTCATGTAGTCCATCTGCCCCTGAAATCGGATTTGCGAAAGTCATTCTTCGGAGTCATCGAAACGCGGATTGCTGGCTCCTGTGGCCGGAGTTCTTTCCATGCGGTTTGTTGATAAGGAGCAAGGATGAAAAGTCTTCACAACATTTCGGCACAGGGCCGGCCGCGTAAGCTGTTAGCCTTAGATGGCGGCGGAATTCGGGGATTGATGTCGATCGAAATTTTAGCTCGAATTGAGGCGCTGCTGCGAGAAGGCATGGGAAAAAACGAGGATTTTGTGCTGGCTGATTATTTTGATTATGTGGCCGGGACCAGCACGGGAGCGATTATTGCCACGTGCGTGTCGTGGGGGATGTCCGCCAATGAGATCCGGACCTTCTATGAGAAAAGTGGCGCGAATATTTTTGACAAGGCCAGTGTTTTGCGCCGCTTTCGTTATCGGTATCAAGATGAAAATCTCATGCACCTCCTCCAGGACGTCTTCGGGAAGGATACGACCTTAGGAACTGATAAACTGCGGACTTTATTAATGATTGTGTTGCGGAATGCGACGACTGATTCACCGTGGCCTGTCTCGAATAACCCCCATGCCTAATATAATGATCAGGCTCGAGCCGATTGTAATCTGAATCTCCCTCTTTGGCAGATCGTGCGAGCCAGCACGGCGGCGCCTGTCTATTTCCCGCCTGAATTGGTGCGAGTCGGCACCACCGAATTCATTTTCGTCGATGGCGGCATCACGATGTACAATAATCCGGCCTTCCATTTATTCTTGATGGCCACCGTTGAGCCATTTAATCTGAACTGGCCTGCAGGTGAAGACAACATGCTGGTGATTTCGGTGGGGACGGGCACCAGTCCGGATGCCAATACGGAACTCCGGAGTACAGATATGCATATGCTCTATAATGCGGCGTCCTTGCCGGCCGCCTTAATGTTTGCCGCTCTCAACGAACAAGATTTCTTGTGCCGCGTATTCGGGAAGTGTGTGGCAGGCGAGCCACTGGATCGAGAGGTTGGAAATCTGATGGGGAAACATGGGCCGGTGTCGCCGAAACTCTTTCACCTATGCTCGCTATAATGCCGAACTGACGAGAAGCGGGTTGGATGCGTTGCGACTGCATGAAATCGAGCCAAAAGATGTCCAGGCGCTCGATTCTATTGAGCATCTTCAGGACCTTCAACGGATTGGACAGGCCGTTGGTCAACAGAAAGTTCAACCGGAGCACTTCGCCGGCTTCTTCCAATGACGGACTGTGAGAGGCAGATCCGAATGCGTATTTGCACGGATTAAATGCAGTTTGAGGGTTGGAGAGGTTGTCTCATGAAAACTAATCAATTCGCGATTAGATGAAACCCGCTCTGTTTAGATATAAAAAAGCAAAGTCTGCCTAAATATGCCGTGGGTATTAATTCTCAAATCTTGTGAATAAGAGAATGAGGCGACGATTATGAGCAAACGCTGTTTTGTCATCCAGGGATTCGGGAAGAAACAGGATTATCAACAAGGCAAACTATTCGATCTCGATGCGTCATACGCCGTCATCAAAGAGGCGATTGAAAATGCCGGTTTGGAATGTTACCGAGCAGACGACCTCCGATCGAATGCACTCATTGATCAGGTTATGTATGAACAGCTGCTAGGCGCAGATCTCGTCGTCGCGGACATCACCACGCTCAATTTCAATGCGGGCTATGAACTGGGTGTCCGGTATGCCTTACGCCCGTATGCAACACTGGTGGTCGGAGAGAGCGGTATGAATTTCCCCTTTGATGTTAATCATAGGGCATCTCTAAAAACTGCTGACAAATCTGTTGGGTTCTGGCATCAGTCTGGTCCAAGGAGGACCGCTCATGGACACACCGAGCCAACTTGGATTTTTTGATCTGACCAATCGCTACAACGCTCTCACGGAGAAGGGGGATCCCTTGGAGCCACTCGCCCAGCATATCCCCTGGGCCCGTTTTCGCAAGACCCTGGAGAAGAGTCTCCGTCGCTCCAAGTGCGGCCGACCACCGTTTGATGCGATTCTCATGTTCAAGGTCCTCGTGGTGCAAGCCCTCTATAACTTGTCGGATGATCAAACGGACTATCAGATCCGCGATCGGCTCTCGGTTATGCGGTTCTTAGGCCTTGACCTCCATCAACGGATCCCCGATGCGAAGACGATCTGGCTGTTCCGTGAAACGTTGGCCCGAGCCGGGGTCGTGGACACGCTCTTCAAGCAATTCGAGACGTATCTGGCGGGTCAGGGGTTCCAAGCTTGTGGGGGCCAACTCATTGAGGCCTCGTTGATCCCGGTACCGAAACAGCGGAATACCCGTGAGGAAAACGCGACGGTGCAAGCCGGCGAGTGCCCGGCAGACTGGGAGGCCCAGCCGGCGAAGCGGCGGCAGAAGGATACCGGACGCTCGGTGGACCAAAAAGCATGGGGTTAGTCACTTTGGGGATAAGAATCATGTGAACGTGGATAAGCAACACAAGCTCATTCGACGCTATACGGTCACGGATGCGGCGGTGCATGACAGTCAAGTCCTGGAAGAGCTGTCTGCAGCCCAAGACCGCGGGGCGGGACGTGGGGGGGGATGCTGCCTATCGGTCGGAGGAGATTGAAGGCGAGCTCAAGAAGCGGAAGCTGCGTTCCAAGATTCAGTACAAGGGATATCGGGACAAGCCCTTGACCGCTCAACAGAAAGAGGCCAACCGAGGCCGCTCACGTATTGGTGCCCGGGTCGAACATGTCTTCGGCCATCACGTCACGGCGATGGGAGGGAAACTCCTTCGCACCATTGGGCGGGTGCGGACACGAACGAAGATTGGCCTGAAGAATCTCACGTATAATTTCCAACGGTTCCTGGGGCTGACGGCCGCCGTCAGCAGGCAAACGGCGTAATCATGGGGCTGGAAGCCACCATGAAACAGCAACAGGATGGGAGCAAGCCTCTCTGGCGTCTGGGGTTTCGTCTCTGATTTCGTGCCAGGCCCTCCACGGCAGGGTAAACGAGCCAACCCGCATGTTTTTAGAGGTGCTCTTTTGTTATTTGTTCTTCTGAAAGCCTACCTTTATTTGGAATAATTTCCTTGGAAAGCCATTTTCCAATAGCAATACCTTTGTGGCGAGTATATTTTGAGGGCAGTTGTTGTCCAGGCATCGATGCTGACGCCGGTACCGGGAAGCGTGGGGCCCATGATGATTGCGATGTTGATGAAAAACACCATTAAGGCGAGGCTGCGTCGAGGGATCCAATGTTACGCATGAGACTGAACGGCGCCATCAACCCGGCTGGACCAGGTCCGGCAATAGTTCGCCGAGTCGCCTGACGGGTCCTGCAAGCATCGCGCAAGAATAGCCTAAACAATCCTTCCCAGACCCGAACCAGACTCTCTGTCACATCCCGCGCCAGGCATTTCTCCTACTCCAGGTCCGACGGCGTGACTTTCTGAATGTACTCACGGTATGTGGTGTAGCCCACCTCCCGCATCCGGCTGCCAACGCGTGCCAGAATCGCATTTACTTTCTCCGGAAGCAGTGGTTCTTTGCCTTGTAAGTATTCTTTCACCTTCTCCGCCTGCTCTTGCCCTCGATTCCGTCCGGCGTCTGAAACAGCAGAGATGTCACTATTCCCACTGCCGACGCCAAGGTAGTTCTCCAGTACCAGTTTCGACACGGATGCTGCGTGTTTGCGCGAGAGATCGATGTTTCCCTGGCCCGTCACGACATTTCCCAAACCGAAGACTCCCTCCACCTTGGCGTATTCCCCGGTGTCCCAATCCTTGAACGTGTAGGACTCGCCTTTCATGTCCACGCCGGGTATCGGTTCCGGAATACTGCCCACGGAAGAAATGACCAGGGGCGCGCGAACGTCGACCTCGGATCCGGGGATGGACGTGACTTTGTTCCCTTCGACCTGTGTTCTTTGAAATCGGATGCCTGCCAATCGGTCGCCCTCTGTGAGAGGGGCCAGAGGCAAATGGCGGTCTTCGAAGACGACCCGATACTTCTCGATAACCTTGCCAAGAATTTTCTTACGCACGTTCTGTGATTTTTCGAGCTGTTCCGGAGTTGCGTTGTCGGGGGCCTGCGCAAGCGGCATGTCGATATCGCGGCGACGGTAATAGAGCACGACGTCCTGGACGCCGAGCTCGTCCGGATTGATCTGATGGTCTTTGCAGACGGCCGGAATTCCCTTATGTTCGAGCTCGAGCATCGTGACGTTGAGGCCTCTCGTGCGCAAGGCAGCTTCGTACTGTTCCACCTGAACTGCTTTTACCACGTCGATCGATGCCAGTCCTCCACCGATGACGATCGTCCCCCTGGGGATCTTATAACGGATCCCCGAATACGCTTTCTCGTTTTTGTGATTAAACCAATAGATAAAAGGATTCTGGTAGATCAGGCCCTTGTCCAGATATTTGTCGATTTCTGCCGGGAGCGGCCGATCCTTCCAGGCGCCATTGGCCAGTATGACAGCGCTGAATCCCCAGTCACCGATCAACTCCTGAAAGCCAACATCTCTGCCTAAACGCGTGTTGGGTAAGAAAAAGACCCCCGGCTTGTCCAGGCGAGAATTGATGCGCTCGTACTCCATGAGGCGCTGTTTAGTGTGCCAGCGTGGCAGACCGTCCTCAATCTTCCCGTAGGGCCGTACGTTTTGCTCGATGACGACAACAATTACACCAGCGTCAGCCAGAACTTGAGCGGCTGTCGAACCGGCAACCGCACCACCAATCATTGCAACTACGTGTTTAGGGTCATTGGCAACCGTTGTGCTCACAAATATCCATCCTTATTCTGCTGTACATAATTTTGGTTCCGAGCAGTTCGCTAAAAACTGCCGCAAGACCGTGCTTCCGTATTCGCCGGGAACGGAGTCAGGTTGCAATCGGTTCCCAATGCCCATCCCTGGGGGTCATTTCCATTATTTCAGGATTTTTTCTGACGACCAAGCATACGCATCGCGGGCAGAACCTGCGCGACGCTGGCGTTTGGATCCCGGCCTTCCTGAATCGCAGAAATGAACCCTCGTCCTGCATTCGATGCCATCCATCGACACATCCACCTTGGAAACGTCGACGGGTTTGTCCTTGCCATCGATCAGTTCATCGGGGGAATAGAAAATATAAACCAGCATTTGGGGCGAGCGGAAACGTACCAAAGAAGCAGCGGAAGGTCAATCACCCGCTCAGCGGTTTGAAAAAAGCAGCTTGCGAGAAGGGCCTTACCGGTCCCTGTGCCAGGGAAGTTACCAAGAATGGGGACACATGTGGTGGGTTGAGGTGAGTGAAGGCCGAGGGGGATTGTTGGCTCAGGGATTACCGACGGAACCGGATGGAATTCAGTTGGCATCAGGCTGTTTGAAAGAGATCGTCGGTCCGGGCCGGTGAACGGCGTGAGGCTTTGGTGTGCAAGCCCAGATGGGCGAGATGCTTGGCGATCACCGCGGGGTCTTCGATGGCGGCGATGAGCGTCAAGGGGCCCCCACAGTGCGGACAGGATGTCATAACCCTGACCCTATCATACCCCGATAAACCGCTTCTGTGTAGTGGATCATAGGCATTTTGTTAAGCCAGCGTAAGCTGGTGTGAGCCAGTGACCTGATCTAAGGCAGGGCTCGGCAGGCAGGCCCACCCTCGGGGCAGGTTGCACGGACCTTGACTCGCCCCGGTCGAGTCTGTGATGATGCCGCCCGCTTCCCACTTACTTGTCTCATCGAATGGAGACCAATGGCCGAGACGCTGGCGGACACACGCGTCCTAGAATGGGGGCCCGAGCTGGCCGTCATCCTTGGGATCGTGGAAGGTCTCACCGAATTCCTTCCCGTGTCTTCAACCGGACATCTCATTCTCGCGGGCCATCTCCTCGGCTTCACCGGGGCCATCGCGGACAGCGTCGAGGTGTCCATCCAGCTTGGGGCCATTTTAGCCGTCATCGCCTATGAGCGGCACAAGATCGCGTGGATGTTTTCGCAGGCGGGGCATGAGATAGGAGTCCTGCTCACACGGCTGCAGAACAGCCAAAAGTCCGGCGGGTGGCGCACCCTGCTTCGCCAATCCTCGGAAATTCACACAAATCTCTGGTTCCTCATCGGACTGGCCGTCGCATTTCTACCCGCCGCCGTCTTCGGCTTCCTATCGCATGACTGGATTGAGGCAAACCTGTTTACCCCTCAGACCGTCGCGGTCGCGCTCGTTGTCGGAGGCGTCATCATCTTGTTGATCGAAGCGACTCCACGGCAGGTTAACGTGATGCAATTGGAAGAAGTGGGAATCATGACCGCCGCCTGGGTCGGACTCGCCCAATGCGCTGCCTTGGTTCCGGGCATCTCACGATCCGGGGCGACGATCGTGGGCGGGCTTCTCACCGGCATGGATCGCCGGGTGGCCACGGAATATTCGTTCTTCTTGGCTCTGCCGACGATGATCGTGGCCACCGTGTACAAGATGCTCACCTCCTTCACCCTGATGACCCAACAAGAACTTTTTGCCCTGGCATTGGGAATGGTTGTCTCGTTTCTCGTCGCCTGGGCAGTCATTGCGGCGTTTCTGGCGTTTGTCAAACGCCACAGTTTACGAGCGTTTGCCTACTACCGCATTCTCTTGGGCATCATCGTCCTAATGGTGTTTGCTAAAGGGTAAGGAGGAGGAACCATGAGCGAAGGGTCAACCGACACGGTCAAAGTCTTCGATGCCTGGGCAAGGGTTGCCTGTGTCATTCCATTATGCGAACGATCCAGGCAGCGGGGATAATCACTTCCGTTTCAAGGACCGAGTGATTGGTAATGGTGGAGAGACTCCCCTTGACCACTCGAATTTTTCCATAACATCGACCAAATATGGGCGAGTCAAATTCTACCAATCGTCCTTGATTGTTGGCTTTCAACCCCAGGACGGCATCAGCCATGTCTCGTGGGTCAAAAAACTCATGCGGCCTCACGATGGTAATACTTCAGCAGTCCACCTATGCCTTTCGCGAGAGCGAATGGAGTTAGTCTCCCAGGCCTGTTTCCTCGGACGCGGTAGCAGTAATTCAGGTTCTGTCGCAATGCTGGATGTGTTAACCTGCGGCCATTTTCAGGGCGACCAGCATGACAACCATATCCTTACAAGGGCCGACATTTTCAGAAAGACATGATTGTGCAAAGTATCAGTTGGTTCTAGCTTACGCCTTAAGTTATCGGGATATTGAAGAGATGATGCAAGAACGTGGATTTTCCGTTGATCATAGCACTATCAATCGCTGGGTCCTTCATTATTCGCCACAACGGGAGGCCGCCTTCAGGCAAAAGAAGAAGCACGTGGGCAATCGGTGGAGAATGGATGAAACCTACATTAAATTAAAAGGTCAAATGGAAATATTATTATCGAGCCGTCGCAGTCAAGGAAATACTATCGATTTTCTCTTGACTGCGACACGAGATACCCAGGCTGCCTTATGCTTTTTCGAGGAAAGCCATCAATGAAAACGGCAAACCGAGTCTGGTGAATATCGATTAGAGCGGTGCCAATCAAGCGAGTCTGCACCAGTTTAATCGTGACCATAATAAACGTATTAAAATCCGCCAGTGCAAATACCTGAACAACAGGATTGAGCAAGCATCGGCGCATCCAGAGGTTGACGCGACCGATGCTGGGTTTCAAGAACTTTCACGCGGCCCAACGAACATTAGCCTGCATTGAAGTGATTGCCATGATCAAGAAAGGACAGATGAAGACATCGGTGAGAGGCAAGCAATCAGCCGCGCGAAAGCACTGACCCCTCTCGGGGCTTGACGATCGTCTCTCCGCCGTATTATTGATGGAGCGCAATCGATGCATCGGCGTTGTTGGCTGTCCCATGAAATTCCGTCAAGACAGGCAGGACGCCGAACCCCCTCATCACATGGCCCGTAGGGCAACCGGCAATTCGAGCGAGAGGCTGGCGGCAGTACAAGCCAATCGATAGGTTCGACCGCAGTCGAATACGTCGGTTGGCTTTCAGGTTTGTGGAGGTCGCGAGTGTGTCAGTCGATAGTGCTGCTTGTGCCGCTGCTCCCACTGTTGACTGCCCGTTTGGTCATACCGCCACACGGTCCACCGTCCACGGACTCCAACAATCCCAACAGGTGTCGATAGAGTTCGGTGTCGTGCAGGAGAGCCCTCCCTGGTGGAGGAAGGGCTGTATACCAGAAACTCTACCCACGGAAAACCCGGAAGAACTAAAGAAATTTTGTGTCCCACCGAATATCCAACCAAGAGAATATTCCCAATCACAGTTTTTGCTCAACTTCTTGCCTTTAAAGGAGGTGGCATGCTCCCTAACACCGAACATCCCCTTGACCCCAAACTGGTGAAAATTTCAGACAGGCTCAAATTCTTTCTGACCCCGTTTGACCACCGGTACGAGGATCTCCTAAAAGGCAACACAAAAATTAATATCCTCCGGGATCTCATGGCCGGACTGATCGTGGCCTTGGTGGCCATTCCCTTGGCCATGGGTTTTGCCATTGCTTCGGGCCTTCGGCCGGAGCAGGGCATAGTGGGGGGAGCCATTGCGGCCATCATCGGTGCCCTGTTCGGGGGGTCAAAGTACCAAGTCTATGGACCCACCGCCGCCTTTATTCCTCTTATCGGTGCGGCCGTGACTGAATTTGGAGGCCCCTTTCTCATCCTGGCCAGCTTGTGTGCGGGCCTCATTCTCCTGGGACTTGGGCTAGCACGGTTCGGGGGCCTGATCCGCCTGGTCCCGGATTCTATTGTAGTGGGTTTCACCCTCGGGATCGGATGCGTCATCGTCTTTACCCAAATCGGCCAAATTCTCGGACTCAATATTGCCTCCTATGGCCTTGGTGTCATTGAGAAAGTGAAACTCATCATAGAGAACTATGAGGCGATCAACCCCTATTCGGTCTTCATCGCGTTAGGTACGTTTGTCCTCTGCCTGGCCTCCTCGAAAATCTCACCATTTCTTCCGGGCCCGCTTCTGGCATTGGGAGCAGGAACGGTCATGGCCGCGACCATTTGGGCAGAAAAAGGTTTAGTCACACTCAAACAAAAATACGGAGAACTCCCAACCGATTTCTTAGTGTTCACTCCTCCGGG
Organism: uncultured Nitrospirales bacterium; assembly: GCA_963801755.1. Classification (GTDB taxonomy): domain Bacteria; phylum Nitrospirota; class Nitrospiria; order Nitrospirales; family UBA8639; genus Nitrospira_E. The sequence goes on from CAWDGE010000017.1 coordinate 12,131, forward strand.
ACAACTTGAATGGGATCCTCATTTTTTGGCCAACCTCCTGTATTGCACGCTTGGTATCGTTTTCGTCTCGGCGGTCGAAAGTTTGTTGTCTTCCCGCATGGCTGACCGCCTAGCCAACAACCAGGGCGTCCCCTTTCATCCCGATAAGGAATTATGGGGCCAAGGGTGGGTGAGTGTGGTCATCCCAATGTTAAACGGGTTTCCCCATACCGGAGCTCTGGCCCGCACCGCCACAAACATTCGCGTCGGGGCGCTTTCCCCACTGGCAGGCGTATTCAAATGTTTCCTGAAACTTGGCCTGGTGGCGTTCTTCGCCACATACTTAGAAGCCGTACCCATGGCCTGCATTGGAGGCATCATGGCGTATGTCGCGTATAATATGGTGAAGGCGCATGAAATTGCCTATGTCCGTTCGCTGGGCAGGACGGAAACCCTGATCATGAGTTACACCGCCATCATGGTCCTGTTTACCGACTTTCTCACGGGCGTTATCAGCGCCTTGTTTGTGTATGTCTTTAGCAAACAAATTTCTCTTCTTGTTCCTTCTCGTCCTTCCTAAATAAAGATCTCCGCCGCAAGCAGGGGGGTATTCAACGCAAGCTTTTCGTGTTTGACCCAATCCCCCGTCCGTTCGAAGTGATCCAGGACATAGACTTTTTGTGTAAGCCCCATCGCCCGCCGCCTTGCGGTGATGCTGGCCAGCTCTCCCTTGGGATCGATCACCAGCATGCTGCCCCCGTTAAACAGCAGGTTGGGAATGATCATGGATACGCCCTTACCGGAATTTTAACTGGCAATCGTAATCATATTCCGGTCGTCTTCGAGGCCGATAAGTTGGCCGTCCAGTTCGCCCAGGAGAAGTTTTGCGCCGGGATTGCGCGGATCATAGGACAGGGCAGGGGAGGCGAGGATCGCTTTGCCGTCCGTCCAGGCGGCAAAGGGCAGATCGTGCTGATTAAGCTGCCGTGAGCCGCCGCCGCGCGGGAATTCATCCAGAATCGAGGACATAGCATCCGTTAATAACCAGAACCGATCAATAATAACCACGGTTTCCACAAAAAAACCTTTCAGACAAGAGGGGAGGGGACTCCGCCGCCTGAATCCGCTTTTCTGCAAATCTTTTATAATGGGGTTTTCCTTTCCCTGCATTTCCTGACACCAGTGGGAATCCCGGCGATAATTTCCAGATCCGTAAAAATTGGCTTGGCCTCCATTCCTTCCTCCCTGTCAAAAACGGCTTTCCTCTCGTGGCCCCTTTCAGAGCCGCGCCCTGTTTCTTCCAGAATGGGTCTGTTGAAAAAAGCCGCCAACGGCGTTCTCGCCATTTTTCCGTGCTCACGTACAAAGCGTACGCTCCGCGCGTCAAAACGGCTGCGGCCTTGCTGGACGGACCTTTTTGAACCGACCCAGAGCCTTTGTTGAGTAATCTAATCCTGGCCAAATTTGCCCTTGAAAATCTTTATTTAACACTCCCAAATAGCCGAAAACGCCACCGCGCCAATTTTCTTTCCCTCGTTGCATACGCCGGCATGCAGTGTGTTTTCCTCCCTGCCTCTTAGCTTTGGAGCCTTTAAGGAGTCCTATTTTTTGTCTTTGCGCTACGAGGAACCCCCCTTTGCGCAACGTTATTATTTATTAAGTGATAAAATAGAATAACTTTGACTGAATAGGATTTTCTTAAACACAATTTTGGATTCGTCGGCCTTGCCGGGCTATAATCGCAAATTGCGCAAAGGGCGTTGGCTGACAGGCGGCTTGAACTTGCCAGGCCCCGCAACAAAGGCCGCGTCGGTTCAGGACAGTGGCCGGCATTACCACAGCAGGGTCGGTTTCAGTGCCGCAGATGCAGGGGATGGGATCATGATCCTTGTCGGCCTTCGTTAGAGCGCTTTTCTGCTTCTTGAAATGTTTCATAGGAAATGGCCGGTATCATTTCTTGTAATTTTCTCAGGTTAAAATAAATTATATCTGTTTTTGAAAGGTTGTTTTTCGTGCCCTTAGGTTTCAGGAAATATTTAATTATCCTTTTGGCCGTGCTGTTTAGGGAACAGGTAAATTGCCATAAACCATGGAAGGCTTTGGTAAAGGCATTAACAGCTTCCAAAAAGGTCTGCATAATGGCCGCCATTACGGAAGAAAAGCTCAGACTGAACAAACGCTGGCTTGCGGACAGGCCGTGCGTATTATTTGTATTGCTTATTATGGTGCCGACTGTTCTTTTTCCCATCGGCAGCACCTCTGCATATCCCTTCAACGGCCAGCATGATAGTTTAGCGATTAGTGCATCTGCTCACCAAGAATTACCAAGTATAGACAGTAATTATAAAGCGCCCACACTCCTTTCGAAATTCGAAAGAGAATTCCGGTCGTTTAGGGTAGATGGCAAAGATGCAGATCATCTATCTCCATTGGATTTAATCGGCCTCTCCCGCCACCGACCCGGAAAACCTCACAAGAAGGAAGGCTATTTTTTAGCCTCTCTGCATTTTGTTTCTTTTCTGTTTGAAAAAAGCACACAGCCCCGCGCGCCTCCCGTTTACCTCGCATAAAAATCCGCTCTTTCATTAAGCACACCCTTTGTTTCGTTTCACGGAGGCAAAAGGTGTGAGCTGGCTTACCGCCGGAATTCAACCATCATATGCACATATGCAAGGTAACGAAAATGCGCGCTTCCAAATTGAAAAATTTAATTTATCTATCGATCCTGATTTTTGGCATTGCTACGGCAGTTCCCAATGTCCTGACAACCTCCCAGCTTGAGCAGCTTCCTGGCTGGTTTCCCAAGGAAAGAGTAACGCTTGGCCTGGATTTGCGTGGGGGTTCCCACATGGTGCTGGAAGTCGATTCGGAGGCACTGGTTAAAGAGCGATTGGGAAACATATTAAATGACGCTCGCACTCTTCTGCGCGAGGAAAAGGTGCAGTACAAGGGAATCAGGCCGACCTCAGAAGCGGTTTTGATATCTTTATCAGATTCCGCTAATAGCAATGAAATTCAGGGGCTTTTAAGAAAACTGGATATTTCATACGGCAGTATAGCTATTACCCACTCGGTGCCTGAGCTGGATATCGCCATCACGGAAACAGGCGATATCAGAATTTCACTGACGGAAGCGGGCATGACGGCGCGCGTTAATTCCGCCGTGGAACAAAGTCTTGAAATCGTCAGGCGGCGGATCGATCAGGTGGGCGTGTCAGAGCCGACCATTCAGCGCGTTGGAGCGGACCGCATTCTGGTTCAGCTTCCGGGTTTGCAAGACCCCACCCATCTTCGCAATCTTCTGGGCAGTACGGCCAAAATGACCTTCCATTTTTTGGATGACAGCGCCTACTATCAGGGCAGCGCGGCGGCCTATAAACCCGGCGTATCGATGTTGCCCGATGCCGACGGCACGGCCACATATCCGGTGCAGGATCGGGTCATACTGAGCGGCGACCGGCTTACGGACGCGCAGGCCGGATTTGATCCGCAAACGAACGAGCCTGTGGTTTCTTTCCGCTTTGATGGTACGGGCGCACGTCAGTTTGCCCGTATCACGAAAGAGAATGTCGGCAAGCCTTTTGCCATTGTTCTGGATGGCAAGGTCTTAAGTGCGCCGGTCATCCGCGAACCCATAACGGGCGGCTCCGGCCAGATTAGCGGGAATTTTACTGTTCAGGAAGCAGCGACTTTATCGGCTCTGTTACGGGCCGGTGCACTACCGGCCCCGCTGGCAGTTATCGAAGAAAGAACGGTGGGCCCTGATTTGGGAAGCGATTCCATCGAAATGGGCCTCAAAACCGGCCTTATCGGGTTTGGACTTGTCTTCGCCTTTATGATGTTCCTGTACGGGCGGTGGGGGCTGATCGCCAATTTCGCGCTGGCCCTGAACGTCATTCTGACTTTCGGCGCATTAAGCCTTTTGAATGCAACGTTAACCCTTCCAGGAATCGCCGGTATTATTCTGGGCATTGGCTTGGCGGTTGACGCCAACGTTCTGATCAATGAGCGAATACGTGAGGAAGTGGCAAAGGGCAGAAGGGGCATGGCGGCGCTGCATGCCGGTTTCGACCGGGCCTATGCAACGATCATCGATTCTAACGTCACGGCGTTGATTGCTACTATTTTGCTGTTCCAGTTCGGCACTGGTCCGGTCAAGGGTTTTGCCGTGACGATGGCGTTGGGAATCGGAATTTCCATGTTCACTGCCGTATCTGTTGTGAAGATCATCATGACGGAAATCGTTCTGCGGTATCGTCTTAAAGAAATACAAATCAAGCCGCTGATCGATGTTTTTCCGCATGATACGAGAATTCAATTCATGAAAGCGCGGTTTCTAGGGATCGGTATTTCCCTCCTGCTGTCGTTGGTTTCAATCGGGCTATTTGTAAAACCCGGCCTGAATTATGGCGTCGATTTCAAGGGTGGGGTTCAGATCGAGGCCGCATTTAAAGAGCCTGCCAATCTGGCACAACTTCGATCCTCGCTGGAAACGCTGGAACTTGGCGACATCGCTTTACAAGAGTTGGGAAGCGAACATAACGTCCTTGTTCGCGCTGAACGGCAGGAAGGTGGAGAGCAGGCCCAGACTGCCGCTGTTGAAAAAATAAAAACGGCACTGACTACTATCTCACCGGATGTTTCTTTCGAGCGTACCGAGGTTGTCGGCCCTAAGGTTAGTGGGGAACTTGCACAGGCTGGTATTCTCTCGGTCATTTTGGCCTCTGTTTGTATGCTGTTTTACATTTGGTGGCGGTTTGAATGGCCGTTCGCCGTTGGCGCGATTGCAACGCTGATCCTAGACATTACCAAAACCATCGGCTTTTTTGCGTTAATGGGATTGGACTTTAACCTGACAGCCATTGCGGCGCTGCTGACGCTGGTTGGCTATTCGGTGAATGACAAGGTGGTCGTCTATGACCGGATGAGGGAGAACATGCGCCTTTATAAGGCCATGCCGCTACGCGAAATGATAGACAAGAGCATCAATGAAACTCTGGGGCGGAGCCTTTACACGTCCATGACGGCGTTTTTGGCCCTGCTGCCGATGGCAATCTGGGGCGGGAACGCTGTTGAAAGCTTCGCTATTCCCATGGTCTTCGGGATTATCATCGCTGCCAGTTCATCGGTTTTTATCGCAGCGCCGATACTGCTATTCCTTGGGGATTGGCGCAAGAAACGGGCTGCATTGCTAAAAGCAAATGAAGCCAACAATGGCGAAGTTTTGGAGGAAACAGTATGAATAAATATAAAAAGTTTAACCCTGAAAACAGATAGAAGGATAAAGAATGGAAAGTATAAGTCTGGTCAATACGACACTGCTGCTCGGCTCACTACTAGTCTTGACTGGCATATTTTCCAGCCTGCTCGCCAGTCGGTTTAGTGCTCCTTTATTGTTGGTCTTCCTTGGTATTGGCATGTTGGCGGGGGAAGATGGAATAGGGGGCCTTCATTTCGATAATTATCAGATGGCCTACCTTATAGGTTCCTTTGCTCTGGCAATCATTCTCTTTGACGGAGGCCTGAGAACCCGGCTGGCAACATTTAAAAGTGTTCTTGCGCCTTCCATGACACTGGCCACACTGGGAGTCGTGCTGACCGCTGTACTTCTTGCTGTTCCGGCGACGTTTTTTTTCAATCTTTCACCTATGGAAGGGGTTTTACTGGGCTCAATTGTCGCCTCGACGGATGCCGCTGCAGTCTTCTTTTTGTTGCGCGCGGGGGGGTTGAAATTGCGCCATATAGTCGGATCAACGCTCGAAATTGAATCCGCCACCAACGATCCGATTGCGGTTTTCCTGACCGTGGTTCTCGTACAATTGATTGCGACGGGCGCAGACCCTTCTCTGACGGTTTTATCCGCATTATTCCTGCAGGCATTTTTTGGCGGCCTGTTTGGATTTATAGGTGGGTATGCGGCGCTCTACCTGTTGAACAGGGTTAATTTGCCGAGTGGACTGCATCCTCTGTTTGTTGTCGCGTTCGCTTTATTGATCTTCTCCGTTACAGCCCAAATGAACGGTAGCGGGTTTCTGGCGGTTTACGTCGCCGGGTTGCTTTTGGGCAATAATCCGGTCCGGGCATTTCCCAGCATAATTAAATTCCACGATGCCATGACGTGGCTGTCACAAATTGTCATGTTTATCATGCTGGGTATGTTGGTCACGCCAAGCGAACTCCTGCACTATGCGCCAACCGCTATAATATTTGCGTTATTCTTGATATTTATAGCCCGTCCTGTTGCCGTATGGCTGTGCCTGGCACCCTTCAAATTCAAGGCTGTCGAAAAATGGTTTATCTCGTGGGTGGGTTTGCGGGGGGCCGTCAGTATCTTTTTAGCTGCCATCCCCATGCTTTCGGGACTGCCGCATGCAGAATTGTATTTTAACGTTGCTTTCTTCGTTGTCCTGGTCTCCCTGATCCTGCAAGGCTGGACGATTAATACGGCAGCAAAAAAAATGAAGGTGGCCTTGTCCAGCGGAACCGCGCAGGTCAACCGTGTAGACCTTGACCTGCCGGGACAGACGGCCTTTGAACTGGCGGGATACAGCATTGCGCCCGATAGCGATATTCTATCCCATGGCGTCATTCCAAACTGGGCGACGTTAACCCTGGTCGTTCGCGAAAGCAAAGTTATCACGGACGGCCAAGTGAGCGCATTACGCGCAGGCGATTATGCCTACTTCCTGGTGCGTCCGGAGCAAGTTCAACGCCTTGACCGTCATTTTGTGGGTAGCGATGATCTCGCTCTTGGCATGAGAAGTATCTTTCAAAAAATCAGCATTGATGGTGATACGACGTTAGGACAGTTGGCTGACATACATGGCGTAAAGATTCAATTTCATCAAAGAAATACATCAGTTTCGGATTTCTTTTTAGAAAATATTGAAGAGGAAATACAAAAAGGGGACCGTGTTACTCTGGCCTCGGATATGCTCATCGCCCGTGAAGTACTGGGATGCAGGGTCGTCAAAGCCGATCTTCTGGTTGAAAGTGTGCCGGAACGCCGGGAGGACGGGGGAATGATAAAAATTCTTTCGCGATTCTTGCGAAAAGAAATCTTAAATTTTAAGACACTTATAAGAAAACAGTCGAAAAACGATTAATTTATTCAATCCAGACGGACATGGATAAACCAATTTCTTCTGCAAACTCCGTCGCTTTTTAATTTTTCGTCATAGTTCACGCCAGATTTTTTAATTGACAGGAGCCAGCCTGTCCCGAAGATTATTCAGCGTATCCACGAATTTATTAAATTGCTTCCATTTATCAAATTCGGCAATTGATCCGTTATAGGCTTCTCCGACCGGTCCAATTCTAACTTCCGGCACACCATGATTATCCACATCTTCAACCTGGCATTTAAACCGATTGGCGCTGGTGTCATTTGCTGTGACGACTTCATTAAATAAAAATTGCACACCTCTGATGACTCCTTTCATCAATCTGAAAAAGTTTCTGGCCTTTTCCGTCTGTTTTATCCGGTATTACGGCGATTGATTCGTTATTTTAAGGGAAATATCCTCTTCGCTTGCCTTAGAGCAAATGGCATCTTCTGTACCCATGAATCCACGCACTGGACCAAGCACCCTTCCCGCCTGGCCTGCTGGAGGCCGTGTACAATAGAACTGGGATAAAGCACGGTTTCCAGCTTTATTTTTCAGTTTCCAATTTATTTGCTAGGTTCCGACTTTATTTTTTCTCTACATTAACTCTGGCGAATGGTTTTCCGATAGATGAATAGGCATTCCATATTGTAGAATAGGTATTCATCTCTTAGAATGCATTGTTAAGACAAAAGGATTGAGGCGTTGACATGAAAGTTGCCGCAGATCAGCGATCCCAACGCAAACAGCGAGAATATGAAGCCCGGCGTGAGGAAATTTTATTAGCAGCGGAGCGAAAGTTCTCCCAGAACGGATTTTTTAAAACCAGCATGGCCGAAATTGCGGAAGCCGCTCAATTTGCCATGGGGACGGTGTACCGGTTTTTTAAAAGCAAAGAAGACATCTATATCTCTCTGGTGGAAGCGAAGGTGGAGGAATTACTCCGTCTTTTGGAGGAAGCGACGCAAAGCCCCCTCTCGGCACAGGAGAAGTTACGTGCGGTGATCCAAGTGAAGTTAGCCTTCGCTGATCAAAACCGTGCGTTCTTCCGTATTTATGTCTCTGAGTGGAGCGGGTTTGAATGGACGGTGAAAAGCGCGTTTGGCGAACGGGTGTGGAAACGGTACTTGGCGCAAATTGATCTTGTCGCGAATCTCATCAAGGAGGGCATCAAGACCGGAGAATTCCGCAAAGTGAATCCCAAAGATACCTCCTTGGCGTTTCATGGCATGTTAAACTCCACCATCTATCTTTGGATTCTCCAGTCAGGCCCTAAAGAATCGCTTGTGGACAAAGGCAAGTGGTTAGGGTCGTTGTTCCTTGACGGGCTCGGGACTTCAACCTAAAAAGGTCAATGTAAACGTATGACATATCTACTAAAAAGGCAGCTCTGGTTTGCGCTTGCCCTGATCCTAGCCGTGCAGGGATTGCATGGGTGCAGCGAACAGGAGGCGGCTCAGCCGCCAACGGGACGTCCACCCTCGCCGGTTAAGGTTGTGACCGTTTCGAGTAAGCAGGTTCAACGATCCGTCTCCCTGGTGGGAACAGCAGAACCACGCAAGCGAAGTCTTGTGGCCAGTGAAGTGGCGGGGCTGGTTAAAGCCTTTTCCGGTAAAGAAGGCCAGTTTGTGAAGAAAGGTCAACTACTCGCCAGTCTTCGAACAGACACCCTGGACATCCGCCTTGACTCGGCAGGAGCTTCGCATCGTGAAGCCAAAGCCCGCTATGACCAGGCGCAGAAGGATTTGGACCGAATCAAGGTGTTGTTTGCGAAAGAACTGGTGACTCAAAAGGAAATGGACGATGCGGTTGTTGAAGAAAGCGCTCTAGAAAAACGGCTGATTCAATTAGAAGCGGAAATTCGACTGGTACGTGATCAAGTGACCAAATCAACGATCATGGCGCCTTTTCCCGGCTGGATCACGAAAGAATATACGGAAATCGGCCAATGGGTCGAGGAGGGCGGATCCGTGGTGGAATTGGTGGATCTGTCTCAGGTCGAGGTGCAAGTGCCGCTCCCGGAAGAATATGTGCGGGATGTCAGAGTCGGGGATCCAGTGATGGCAGTGTTCGATGCTTTACCTGGAGTTGAGGTCGAAGGAACAGTCTTTTCGGTTATCGCGCAAGCCGACCGGTCGGCACGGACGTTTCCGGTCAAAGTCGTGTTGGCCAATCCGGATTTACGCATTAAAAGTGGGATGGTTGCACGGGTGAAGTTAGCCGTGGGCGCTCCTTACCTGGCGGTCGTAATCCCTAAGGATGCTCTGGTGCTCAAGGGGGGCAAGGAATACGCGTTTATTGTGGCCAATAACACCGTCATGCAGGTTGCGGTGGTCCCCGTAGCCCATTTTGCGGACGTTGTTGAAGTACAGGGAGCTATTGAGGAAGGCATGCAGATAGTCGTGGAAGGAAATGAGCGCCTCCTGCCCGGTCAGTCGGTCAGAATTTTAGAGGAGCCGGTGAAAACATGAATCTGGTTCATTCCGCCATCCGTTATCCGGTCAGCACGTCAGTGGCCGTGCTCTTGGTAGTGCTGTTTGGCTTTGTGGCGTTGGTGAAGCTTCCGGTTCAATTGGCACCCGATGTGGAAAAGCATGAAGTCACCGTTGATACCGTTTGGCCGGGGGGAAGTCCGCATGAAGTCGAGCGTGAAATCATCGATGAGCAGGAAGAGCAACTCAAAGGCGTCGAAGGTCTGGAAAAAATGTTCAGCGAAAGCTCCTATGGCCTGGGGAAGGTCATTTTGCGATTCCCGACTGGAACGAATACGGATACCGCCTTACTTCAAGTCTCCAACCGGTTGAATCAAGTCAAAGAGTATCCGCTTGAAGCGGATGAACCCGTCATCAGCAGTGCGGATACCCGCGGGGTGGCCATGGCCTGGTTTATCCTGGACACCTTGGAAGGCAATCCGGTCAATATTGAAACCATGCGGGATTTTGCAGAGGATGTCATCAAGGCCCGTTTCGAACGTGTGATAGGGGTGGCTGCCTCGAATGTCAATGGCGGGCGGGAGCGTGAGCTTCGGGTGACCGTCGATCCGGCCAAACTAGCCTCCAGGGCATTAACGATTATGGATTTGGCCAGAGCTCTGGATCAGGAGAATCGTGATTATAGTGCCGGAGATTTTGATGAGGGTAAACGGTCGTATATTGTACGCACGGTGGGGGAATATCGAAACCCTCAGGATGTGGAAAATGTCATTATCGCCCGCCGTGAAGGAGTCCCGGTGTATGTGCGGGATGTGGCCACAGCCCATATTGATTACAAGGATCCAACCGTTGTGGTACGGCAAAAGGGACGTCCCGGGATTGCGATCAATGCGATTCGGCAGACCGGGGCCAACGTGTTGGACGCGATGGATGGTTTGCGCGCGGCGGTCATCGAACTCAATGAGGAAATTTTAAATCCACGAGGGTTCCGGTTATTCCAGGTGTATGATGAAACCGAATACATCAACCGGTCACTTACCCTTGTCCAGCAGAATCTGATCGTTGGGTGTCTGTTGGCCATCACGGTCTTGTATTTGTTCCTTCGCACAGGCAGTAGCACCCTGGTGGTGGGTCTGGCCATTCCGATTCAGCATAATGGGGACGTTTATTATGCTATGGGTGTTAGGCCGGAATATTAATGTCATTAGTTTAGCGGGAATGACGTTTGCTGCCGGGATGTTGGTGGATAACTCGATTGTGGTGCTGGAAAATATTTATCGTCATCGTGAATTGGGAAAATCATTGTTTCAAGCTGCCTATGATGGCACGGTCGAAGTATGGGGGGCGGTGCTGGCCAGTACCCTCACCACGATTGCGGTGTTTGTGCCGATTGTGTTCATGGAAGAACAATCCGGCCAATTGTTTCGAGATATTGCTATTGCGATTAGTGCAAGTGTGGGTTTGAGCCTGGTGGTCTCGATGACCGTGATTCCTTCATTGTCTGCGCGAGTCTTAACGACGGTCAAAAAACCCAAAGAAAGAGAAGCCTCCACTGTCTGGAATTCATCAACCTTGGCGGAGAGAGGATTAGCGGAAAGACACCCTTCCAGATTGGAGCGTAGCAAAGAGGCGTTGGGTTCGTTCATCTATGACCTCAGTGGAAGTGTCTTCTGGCGCAGTGTGATCATTTTGGGGTTCACCTCGCTTGCCATTGTGGGGAGCTGGGCTTTGTTGCCGAAGGCGGAGTATCTGCCTCAGGGAAACCGGAATCTTGTCGTTGGCATTCTGTTGCCTCCTCCGGGTTATAACGCCAACGAGTTTGTCAAAATGGGAAAGCCGATTGAAGCCACCTTAAGCCCTTATTGGGACGCGAAGCCTGGTTCCCCTGAGGAAGCCGCTCTGGATGGCCCCAGCATTTCCAATTTTTTCTATGTGGCACGCGGGCGGTCGGTCTTTATGGGCGGTCGGGTGAATGATCCGAGCCGCGTGAAGGAATTGATCCCCTTGTTTCGTGGGGCCACAGCCGATCTTCCAGGGGTGATTGGGATCATCACCCAACGCGGCCTGTTCGAGCGTGGCTTGGGCGAGGGGCGAAATATTGATATCGAAATCACCGGGCCGGAGCTGGATACGCTGGTGGGGTTGGGTGTTCAGGTGTTCGGTCAGGTGAAAGGGGTGCTGCCCGAAGCACAGGTTAGGCCTATTCCCAGTTTGGATTTGGGAAGTCCGGAAGTCCGGGTCTCCATCAAACGGGATCGGGCGGCTGATGTGCAAATGACCAATCAGGAACTCGGATTTACTATTGATGCCCTTGTGGATGGGGCAAAGGCCAGTGACTATCAGTTTGAGGGCGATGAAGTTGACCTGACGATTCGAGGGATTGATAAGTATGCCAATCAGACGCAGTCCCTCAATTCCATTCCGATTTATACCAAGGGCGGGCAACTGACGACGGTGGGCAATATTGCCGATGTCACATTAGTCTCGGGGCCGGAACAAATCAATCATATTGAACGGGAACGATCCATTGTGATTCAAGTGATTCCACCGGTTGAGATGGCGCTGGAGGAGGCCATGGATGTGATTCGAACGCAAATCCTGGGGCCGTTGAAAGAAGGTGGGACATTAGGACGTTTGTATAATGTCCGGCTGTCGGGGACGGTCGATGATTTAACCGAAACCTATGATGCCTTAAAATGGAATTTTTTGTTGGCCTTTACCATTACCTACCTCCTGATGGCTGCGTTGTTCGAAAGTTTTCTCTATCCTCTGGTAATAATTTTTACGGTGCCGTTTGGGGCAGCCGGTGGTTTCCTTGGGCTTTCTCTGGTCAATAATTTTATCGCATACCAACCATTGGATGTCTTGACGATGTTAGGCTTTGTCATTCTCATCGGGGTGGTGGTCAATAATGCCATTCTGGTGGTGCACCAGGCCTTAAATTTCATGAAGGGATCGGAAGAGTCGGATTCGCTCGAAGGAAAATCAGGCCAAGGATTGCCACTTCGGGAGGCAATTCGTGAATCCGTCAAGATCCGCGTCCGGCCGATTATGATGACGACACTCACCACGCTCTTCGGGCTCTTTCCGTTAGTGGTCTCCTCTGGCGCGGGCTCGGAGCTGTACCGGGGAATCGGGAGTGTGGTCCTGGGTGGTCTATTGGTCTCCACGGTGTTTACCCTCATCGTCATTCCGGCATTGTTTACACTGGTCATCGATACGCAACGCAAATGGGCAGTGAGAAGACAGCCTCAATTGGCGGTTCAACAACCCTCGGGAGGCTCTCTGTAATCAAGAGGCGAAGGGAAAGGATATGATGGTAGGACAGGTTTCAAAGGTGGTACTGCTATTTGTGGTGAGCATAGGGGTGTCGGGCGGAGTCAGCCCAGTGACGTGGGCTTCTCCTCTGGAATCTTCACCGGCTCGGGATTTTCCCGAGTTGCGGTTGAGTTTGCGAGAGGCCATGGAGGCGTCTGTCGATCAAAATCCCACGGTCCGCCTATTTAAGGAACGAATTTCTCAGGCGCAGGATGTGGCCAATTCCCGTCTTGGCGAATTATTACCCAATCTTTCAGGGACGGCGGGCGCAGCCCGGCGTCGATTCTTTACAGGGTCTTTTGGCTCGAATGCCACCGTCGTTGGCCCCAGGGATTTTTACGAAATGCGGGCCTTTCTCACCCAGAATGTGTTCAGTTTGAGTCTCATTCAACGGTGGCGAGCTGCTAAAGCCGGGGTGGATGTGGCAGGGTTGGATGCGGAAGTCACCAAACGAGATACGATGGCCACGACGGGTTTGAACTATTTGGAAACCCTTCGCGCCAAAGCGGCAGTGAATGCTCGCATGGCGGATGTTGACCTGAATAAAGAGCTGCTTCATCTGGCGGCGGAACGAAAATCTGCTGGTATGGCGACCACTTTGGATGTGACCCGGGCGAAGGTCCAATTGGAAAACTCGAAACAGCGATTATTGGTGGCTGAAAATGCACGGGATCGTTCCAAACTTGATCTCATCCGCGCCATGGGTCTCTCGTTTGATGTGCGGCTGGAGCTCACCGATGTCATGAAATTAGAGGACGTTTCTCCGCAGTCCATTGAAGAAGCCTTACAGGTGGCGAAAGAAAACCGGACTGAACTGAAGGCACAGCACAATCGTGAGCGCCTGGCTTCCTTGACGTTAAGTTCTGTAACCCATGAACGAACTCCCTCCATTCAGGCCTTGGGCGATGTGGGCATGATTGGTAATCAAATCCCCAATGCGTTGACCACCGACAATGTCCAAGTGTTAATGAGGGTGCCTATTTTCGATGGGGGAATGCGGGAAGCAAGAATTTCAGAGAGTCGCAGTCTAGTCAGGCAGGAAGCCATCAGGACGCAGGATGTGCAATATCAGGTGGGATTGGAAGTTCGTGATGCGCTGATCACATTGAGTTCGGCCAAACAGCAAGTGGCTGTGGCGGAAGAAGGTTTGAAGTTCTCCCTCACTGAATTGGAATTATCGCGTGAACGGTTCGCGGTCGGTGTTGCCACCAATCTCGAAGTCACCGATGCGCAAACCCGTGTGGCGCAAGCCAGAGATAATTTGATTGAAGGCCTCTTTACCTTCAATGCCTCTCGTCTGAGCCTGGCCCGTGCGCAGGGTCAGTTGGACAAACTATAATGGATTGGGTCTGTTCGCCCAAAAGGTAATATGACGACCATCCAACTCAAACAAGAAATCCGGTCAGAAGCGAATAAGCGGCGAACCTTTGCTATCATCAGCCATCCGGACGCCGGCAAAACCACGTTGACCGAAAAACTCCTGCTCTACTCAGGGCTGGTCCGAACCGCCGGTATGGTAGGGGGGCGGAAAAACCGGAAAATGGCCACGTCGGATTGGATGGAAATGGAGCAGGAACGCGGTATCTCCATCACCGCCTCGGCGATGCAATTTCCCTATAAACAGGCGGTTATCAACGTGTTAGATACGCCGGGCCATCAGGATTTTTGCGAGGATACCTACCGGACACTCACGGCGGCCGATAGCGCGATCATGGTCATTGACGCCGCGAAGGGCGTTGAAACGCAAACACGAAAATTGTTTGAAGTCTGCCGCCTTCGTCAGATTCCCGTATTGACCTTCATCAACAAGATGGACTTGCCGGGCCGGGTCCCGCTGGATCTCATGTCTGAAGTGGAAGACGTATTGGGCATTCATGCCAGTCCCATCAACTGGCCCATCGGGTCAGGACAAGACTTTCTCGGGGTCGTGAATCGGCAAAACAAAAAGGTGTTGCTCTATACCAAAACGGCTGCGGGAGGGGCGTCGAAACCGGACATCATGGAACTCTCGTTGGACGATCCCTCAGTGAAAAACCGTATGGCCGGGTATATCTGGGATGAATTGATGCATGATTTGGAATTGCTGGATATCGCCGGGAACCCGTTCTCGAAAGATGACTTTCAAAATGGAAAAGTCACGCCGGTCTTCTTCGGATCAGCCATGACCAATTTCGGCGTGGAAGCATTTTTCGATGCGTTTGTGGAATTCGCGCCTTCCGCTCATGGTCGATTAGCGGATATGCCCGGATGGCGGGGAGACTCATGATTGATCCGGTGGAGACACCCTTCAGTGCTTATGTATTTAAACTCCAGGCCAATATGAATCCGCGCCATCGCGATAGCACGGCATTTTTACGGGTCTGTTCCGGGCGATTCGAGCGGGATGTGGTGGTGAAACATCATCGGACCAACACGGAGGTGCGGCTCTCACGGCCCCATAGCATGGTGGCCAAGGAACGTAATACGGTCGATGTAGCGTATCCCGGTGATGTCATTGGGATTATCAATCCCGGGATTTTTCAGATCGGCGACACGATTTCGGTGGCGGACGGGTTTAATTACAAACCGCTTCCACAATTTCAACCGGAAGTCTTTGCCCGCGTGCGGCCGACCGATACGGGAATGCGGAAATCTTTCGACAAAGGCATCGAGCAACTCGCTAGGGAAGGGACCATTCAAATTCTTCGGAGTTTGGACGGCTTGGAATTTTTTGTGGCCGCCGTCGGAAAACTCCAGTTTGATGTGCTGGAATTCCGTCTGCAAAGTGAATACCGCGTCAAAGTGGTGGTGGATGTGCTGCCCTATGAATCCAGCGCCTGGTTGGTCGGCGATGTGGAGGCCTTTAAGCCACCCTCTGACGCCCTCGTCGTCAAGGACAGTCAGGATCGAGCCGTCGTCCTATTCCGTAGCTCATGGTCCAAAAACTTCGCCAGCGAACGCAATCCCGATCACAGCTTTCGGGATATGGGTTAAAAACTGGGATCCCGCCAATGTCCGGTTTCAGGCTTTCTGGATGCGGGATTTAATCTTGTTCCAGGTTTTCGGAAATAAACTCCTGTGGAGAGAAGACCGGAGTTGTTTTGATCAGGCACTTCCGTAAGGCTTGATCCCCTGTCACCAACATCGCATTGGAGACAGTTTCCAGAAGCTGCCAGATATGCAAGTCGCCTGGATCCAGTCCCTTGCCAAGGGTCACTCCGGGTTCTTTGACCAGGCCATTGGCTGCAATTTTTGTCAAAATGGTATCAAACTTCTGTTCCCGTCAAACCATGGAGGCCTTGAATTTTTGGCCGCAACAAGACCGTACGGTATTCAGCTAACAGATCTAAGGAGAGCAAGAATGGAAATGTTCCTCGAAGCATTGCATCCACAATGCGAGCAGGAGGACTGTTCAACTGGTCGGTGATCATTCCACTGACGACCACATTGGTGTCAATGACCACGAAACGGGTGGTCATCGCTTTCGATGCCGGCTGGCCCGGGTTTCAGCCACCGCGAGATCCACCGCAGCATCGGATGGTAACCCAGCGTGTGACCGAGCCTTCGCGACCAATGTCGCGGTTTCCTGACTTGTCTTGATCCCATACAAGTCTAGGCTTTCCTCAATTAATTCCCCAATAGTTTTCCCGCGACGAACGGCAGCTTCTTTCAGGGCTAAATGGCGTTCGTCTGAAAGGCTAATGGTCAATCTAGCCATGTCGTATTCCCCATATTTTTATTAGCATAATATCACCAAATCACCATAGCACCAAAGTGAAGCCCCATCAAGTCGGCTGAAAAATTCCAGACGGGGCGGTATTGATTTGATTGATCCCTTTTTCTATGAAAAGGAAGGGGGATTGGGAAAAAAGAGAAAATGGTGGCTATAGTATTTCCAAATATTTTCCGCTTTGCTCGGGAGCACAATTCAACTACCTGGAATGAACCGAGATGCCGGGTCGCCCCCCATAGCTGTTAAGCTAAGAAGGGCCCTTGCTGGGAGACAATTTGGGGTCGACTCGGGCTTCCAGCATTTCTAAGGTCGTCATTCGGGATCGTTGGGACTGTTTGGGACAGTGCCGGAGTAACGGCTCGAGTTCACGAATGAGGTGGGCCCTCCCTTGGCTGAACGAGATGATCAACTGCTGTGCGAGCTGAAAGGCCCGCTCCTGGAGTCGCTGGTACAACTTCTCGAGGCTGCTCTCTTGCCCCGCGGTCAGCCACCGGGCTTGGTTGGCCCACGTATGAATACGATGGACCAACACCGCCGCAATCCATTTGCCATAGAGTTCACAGCGCACTCAATGTTCATTGCCGGTCGTCGAGTGGTGCACCTGAAGAATCGATTTGAATTGTTTGAACACCAACTCGATCTGCCAGCGCAGGCTATACAAGGCTCGCACCATATCGAGGGGCAACCAGGCTTCAGGCACATTCGTGATGAAAAGCGTCCAGTCACACCACGTCAGAGTCGAGGTCCGAGCGGTCCGGCCTTGTTGCTGGGCGTGAGCCTTGACGCGCCGCCGCCGTTGCCGGGCTATCTGGGGACTCACGCGCAAGCACACGAGGCGGCAGGGAGGGGTTTGCTGAGGCCCCTGGCCCAGGCGTACCTGGATCTCCCGGGTCAGGACGGGCCCCTGGGCCAAGAAGCGGTCAAGCTCGAGGCGCGCGCCGGTCTGGGCCACTTCGACCGTGGTGCCCACCATGAACCGGGTTAAAAAATACGCGTCGCGGGCCATGATGGCGTTCAGAGTGCGCAGCTTGAAATAGCCTTGGTCCATGAGCACGAGATCCTGCCGGTTGAGGAGAGCGGGCAGCCGATCCGTGTCGCGATTATCTGGCACCGTCCCAGCGGTGGTCTCCAGGAAGATCAGTTCTCCCTGCTTGTAGTCATAGGCGACTTGGATCTTGCAATTAGCTGGGGAGGCATTCCCGCCGGCCCCAGGCCAGACCTTCTGCAGCTTGGGGCTGACATCCCAACTCGAACTATCAACCAGCAACACGCGGCCGAAAGGCCGCAGCAAGAGCGTGCGTATCCCCGCCCGCTGGAACTTCTGGTGCAAGATCGTGTGCAAGCAGCGCTTGAGAAACTGAGCGGCAGAGGCCGTAAACCGCTGATGCAGGGCTTCCCGACTCATGCGGGCTTTCAGAGCCCCCACCATCCCCCCCAGCGACGGAGGCTTCATCCCGAATTGTCCGAGGGTCATCAGCACCAGGAAGTCATACGGCTGAAGCACGCCTTGGCGTTGAGCGAACCCCGTTTCCTTAGCCAGCCCATTGAGGCGTTTTTTTTTAAACCCCTCCAACACCCCGAACAGGGCGGCCCTCATGCTCGGCTCCCGAAGCCCTGGCAGCGAGCCAGCGCGACCTCGGCCTGGACCCAGTCGGTCATCAACGTTTTCAGACGCTGATACCGTTTGAGCCGCCGCCGGACCTCCGCCAGATCCTTCTTGGGAATAAACAGGGTGGAACTCTTGCCGGCCACGGTGAAGCTCAATTGATGGTAAGGCCCATGCTTCTTCGGCTCCTGAGGGTCTTTACACTGACACCCGGTAGTGCCGCAGACATTCCATTGGGTGCTCAGGCTCCCCGGCAGGACGGGGCCGAGGTCCATCAGCTGAGCCTTAATGCGTTGCAGGGTGCGTGCTTCTCTCGTCATGGGGACCTCCTGGTTAAACCGATAGCCTCTATAATGCTAGCGGTAATATAGCACAAAAAAAGCGCCAAGCCAGCGCTCTTTGAAAGGTTTCTGTCCCCTTAGCTTAACAGCTATGGGATTCGCCCCGGCAGGCGAGGCCCTTTTGTTTCGGCAAAAGGACCCAAAACCATGTGCGCCGAGCATGTTCAACAGCTTGAGGGTGCAAGTCCCTTTGACAACCTGATGGAGGTGAAGTCATAGCGAAGCGCAAGGGCGTCGTCGTGAGGCGGGGTCTGAAGGCAGCGTGGAGCAAAGGCGTGGGCCGATGGACAAGAACCAGATACGAGGCAGACCGTGTCGGACGAGCGAGCCGGATTCGCGAAGTCCCTCTCCATCAAGGGTGCGGGTTGTAAATCTGGCGGTCGTACGCTGAAGGCGGTTGAACTTACCTCGGGAGGCCTCTCGTCTGTCTTGGCACCAAGACTGAGGACTGAGTGATTGGTCCTGACCGGACGGGAGGAGTCAGCAGAGGGCATAGTAGTCCCAGGTGGGATGAAGGCCTGAACGGTGAGGAGTGGTGAGTCGGCAGCGGAACTCATGAGCGACAAGCGGCTGAATAACCAGGTAACTCTGGCCTTCCCGACAGAGGATATGGGTGAAGCCCTAAGGGCTGACGAGGAAGTGTCGAATCGCTTGCGGCGAACCGCGCAGTCGAAAGCCCGGCGAGAGGTGACCAGTTGCGAGAAGTCTCTACTGGTTAGCCGGTCGCTGAACCCGCCGAACCGCCGTATACGGACCCGTATGTACGGTGGTGTGACAGGGAAAGCGGGCGACCGCCTACCTATGTCGATTGACGCCCCGCCCGGTGGTCTCAGATGGGACGGACGCAAAGCACAGGAGGGCTGGCCAACTCGCTGCGCTCAGACAAGGCCCGCCGAGGGATGAGAGCGTCCGCCCATGGGGCTGGGCGGCAGGCGTCGGACAATAGGAGAAAGAGAGACCACAGGGAATTCCATATGACAAGGTAACCTAAGAAGGCTTGACCCAAAGACATAAATGCTTGGGAATTATTTGGGATCACATTGATTAAGGTTTTCCAGGTTTTTTGTAGGCCCAAACCCTGTCCCAAAATGATTTCAGTTACCACTTTCAGACGAAGAGTCTTTGGTCTTACTCCTCTTGAGAGTCCTCGGCTGATTCCAGAAGCTTGGCGACGCCGGCACGAATCTGTTGCTGGTCGCCACCCAGTGTCGCCGGGTCGCGGTCCAATAGCCACAGGAGGTAGTGACGCATTACCTCCTGCGCGGTTTCGGTATCCCCTGTTTGTGAAAGAGCGTTCAGATAATTCCAGGCCGAAATACTTGTGGAGGGATGTTCCTCCCCGAGGGTTCGTTGCCTTCGTTCCAACACCGAGTGTTGGAGGGCGGCGGCCCCAGTATAATTGCCTTGGTGGGCCAGGATTGACGCGAGATTGCTCATGGAGGTGAGGGTGTCGGGATGTTCCTCGCCGAGGATGCGCTGCCTCCCTTCCAGCACGGTGCGTTGGAGGGCGCCGGCCCCGGCATAATCGCCTTGGTCGGCCAGGATTGACGCGAGATTGCTCATGGAGGTGAGGGTGTCGGGATGTTCCTCGCCGAGGATGCGCTGTCTCCCTTCCAGCACGGTGCGTTGGAGGGCGCCGGCCCCGGCATAATCGCCTTGGACGGCCAGCGTCGACGCGAGATTGCTCATGGAGGTGAAGGTCGAAGGATGATCCTCGCCGAGGATGCGCTGCCTCCGTTCCAATACGGTGCGTTGGAGAGCGCCGGCCCCGGCGTAGTCGCCCTGGTGGGCCAGTGTCAACGCGAGATTGCTCATGGAGGTGAAGGTCGAAGGATGATCCTCGCCGAGGATGCGCTGCCTCCGCTCCAACACGGTGCGTTGGAGGGCGGCGGCCTCGGCGTAGTCGCCCTGGTCGGCCAGAATTGACGCGAGATTGTTCATGGAGGTGAGGGTCGAAGGATGTTCCTCGCCGAGGATGCGCTGTCTCCCTTCCAGCACGGTGCGTTGGAGGGCGCCAGCCCCGGCGTAGTCGCCCTGGTCGGCTAGTGTCGACGCGAGATTGTTCATGGAGGTGAGGGTATCGGGATGTTCCTCGCCGAAGATACGCCGGTTCTGTTCCAATACGGTGCGTTGGAGGGCGCCGGCCCCGGCATAATCGCCTTGGTGGGCCAGGATTGACGCGAGATTGTTTATGGAGGTGAGGGTATCGGGATGATCCTCGCCGAGGATGCGCTGCCTCCGTTCCAATACGGTGCGTTGGAGGGCGCCGGCCTCGGCATAATCGCCTTGGTCGGCCAGGATTGACGCGAGATTGCTCATGGAGGTGAGGGTGTCGGGATGTTCCTCGTCCTGCATCCCGCCCCGTATCTTCAGTAATGACGTAAGGAGTTGCTCCGCTCCTAAGAGATCACCCTGATCTGCTAGTATCAAGCCTAGATTGTTCATCGAGATGAGAGTGTCAGGGTGCTGATTTCCCAGCGCCTTGCGAACAACCTCCAATATCATTTTTTGAAGCTCGACTGATCCCTGTGGATCTCCAAGTTTTCTCAATGAAATTGCCAAGTTATTGAGTGGATTGAATAAATTAGGATTTTCTCCTTCGAGCATGAGTTGACAGACTAGTCGTATGATTTCTTGGAGTCCTTTCTTTCTTGAAGAAATCTCCATTAAATTAATAAGCTTTTTTCCGGAAAGACCTGATTGAGTTTGTTCGAGCTTAGCGTTAGGAAGAACAAGGTAAAAAGTAAGATTGGACAGGTCTTGTCCCTGTTTTTTTATGGCCTTTGCTTGTTCCGCCAAATCTGCTTTTTTGGAACCGGCAGACCCGATGCAAATGGCAATCGAAGCAGATTCGGTCATTGCCTTATTTGTGGTCTTTACCCACGATTGACCTGGAACAAGTTCCCAGCGATCAAACCAGACCCGAACCCCTGCGTCTTGAAGTTCTGCAGCAATACTTTTCACAACTTCAAAATCTGCTTGGTTATAAGAAAAGAAAATATCGTTTTTAATAACTCCCATTCATAATTTCCTAATAATATGTTGGGTAATAAGTTCACGCTGAAATTCTTTTCTCACATCATCATCAATTAAATCCTTAAGTTCTTTCAATTTACGTAGAGAAGCTTTAAGTAAATCGGGTTCACCTAAGTTTCTTGACCTGTTGGGATCCCATCTCCCTGGAGGAACACCTTTGATTCCGCAGGACAACAGATGGAAGGAGTAGTCTGGGTCAGAATTTGGTCCGAAGTCGACCCAGGTCTTCAAATTTAAGAAATACTTGTCAGCATTTTTTTTATCCGCATCTGGTAGCAGTACAGGAATAACACCAAATGAGGGATCTTGAGATTGTTTATTCAATGCTTTTTGAATTTCTTGACGAAACCACCCTTTAGGAGTCTGAGCACCCAAACAAACAGCACAACAGCTTGTTGACTCTAAATTTTCTGAAAGTTCTGGCTGCCAATCTCTGCCAGGTACAAGCATCCATTTATCTAACCAAACATTAAAATTACTTTCTTCTTTTAAACGGGTTGCAAGGCTTTCTACCCATTCCGCATCATGGTGTGAATGACTAAGGAAAACATCAAAAAGTTTTTCGTTACTAGCTTTTTGCACAGGAGAGTTTTCCCTAAAGAATAGCCTTTTGCAACCAGTTTTGGTTTGTCAAAATCGTTCCCCCCATAAATTGTTTGTGCAAAATCAATCTGGCGGGATCCTTTTGTTGAAAAAGTCCTATTTTGCTGATGCTTGTCCCATGAACCAAGAATCTGAAAGGAATCAAGTGGTTTAGGCCTGATTTTAAAAAGGACAGCTTACTTAACCCACGATGGAGTGCTTCCGCATATTGGCGTCTGGTTTTGCGGGCATAGGAAATGAAAACGGTATGGGCATGAGATGGTTATCCTGAGATTCCGGCGCTGATACTCACGCAAGGCTCGCATGAAACGGTGGAATGGGGATCACATCTTTCATGAGTACAATTGTTTGTCAAAAACCGAGATTGTACCATTTAGACAGGGGACGACCAATTTTAAACTAGGATAGCCCTCAATAAGCCTGTCATATATGGACTCCCCCTGTTTTGCAAGCGGGATTCACCACGATGAGGAGCGGGTCTGCGGTCATATATCCGGCTTCGTGATGGAACCTTTTTCGTTCCGAGCCTTGATGGTTGTCGCGCGGCAGCTCCTATGCATCCTGACGGCTTGATGCCCAGCCGATGACAAGACTCAGGGTTTGCTGCTGCGGGGGTGACCCCGTTCGCCCATCAGTTGGTTTCTCCTGCTACGCAATCCTTGGCAAGCTCTTCTCAGTTTTATCTAGGCGGCCCCGCACATTTTTGTGACATCATACGGCTGCTCCCCGTGGATGAGCGCGAAGGCCATCCGCGCATTCTTATTCGCCAAGGCCACGACGGCCTTATTCATCCCCCGTCGGACCACCAGCCGCCGGATCCACCCGCTGAGCCGATCCGGTTTCTCCCCCACTTGCCGCACGACCGCCCGGGCCCCATGAATCAGCAACTGCCGAAGATACCGATCCCCCCGTTTACTGATCCCGCCGAGCCGGACCTTCCCCCCCGTGCCGGTGTGCTTGGGGACCAGCCCCAAGGCTGCGGCGAAATGGCGGCCGTTCTGATAGGACTGGCCTGCCGTTTTGCTCCAGAGAGCCGACGCGCCTAAGGGGCCAATGCCCCGAGCTTGCTCGAGGCGGTGACAGACCGGCTGCATGGCATTCTCCCGTTTGATCTGCGCCGTCACCGCCTCAATCTTGGCATCCCAATAGCGCAACTCCGCCTGTTGGTCGATCAAAAATTGTTGGAGCAGCGGCCCCCATCGCTCTTCGGCGAGCAGGAGGGGCAGCATCTTCCGAACCGAGGCGACTCCCTGGGGGATGGCCACGCCGTATTCCAGTAGGATCCCACGAATCTGGTTCACCAGAGCCGTCCGATTGCCCATGTGGCGGCTCCGCACTCGATGGAGAGCTTGCACGGCCTGCTGCGCTTCGCTGGCCATGCCGACAAACCGCATCCCCGGCTCTTGCACGGCGCGACAGACCGCTCGAGCATCGGCCGCATCACTCTTATTCGTCTGCACCCACGGCTTCACGTACTGTGGGGCGATCACGCGGACGTCATGTCCGAGCTTCGTCAATTCTCTGGCCCAATAATGGGCGCCGCCACAGGCTTCCATCCCGACGAGGGCGGGAGCTTGATTGGCCAACCACGGCAGCAGCTTCTTTCGCGAGAGGCGCTTCCGTTCGACGACGGCTCCGCTGCCATCTTCCACGTACACTTCAAACACATTCTTCGCAAGATCGATCCCAATGATGGTACGCTTCATGGTGACTCCTCCTTTATGTTGAAAGCTGGTTGGTCAATCGTCCAGCTTGGCACATCGTCATGCCGTCCTTAAAGGGGGAGTCCATACCATTATCCTGAGCGAAACGAAGGATCTGTGCCCAGGTCAAAGATGGCTTACGGGCTTAGCGAGATCCTTCGTTTCACTCAGGATGACAGGGTCTCCCAAAACTTGCTCCATTCGTTTATCGCCCAGAATTCATAGGACATTGGGGAACTGATGGAGTTCAAGCGTTTGCAATTTGATTTTCTACTGCGTAAGAGATTGAATTTGCGATCCATCACGGTTCTCTTCTCAGTTGAAGTTGTTATCACAACAAAACCTGCGAGGAACTTCAAGCGTTCTTTCTATCTCAGTCGTCAAATTTTGAGAAAACGGTTGTGTAACAGGGGGAGGAGAAGAAGGACCAAGTGGAGAGGTAAGAAGGCTTCTTGCTTACGTAAGGAAGTACAGAAATTCAATAAGGAGATGTGGCGATGCTCAAGAGACCAATGCACGTTTTGGTGGGTGTGGCTCTTGTCGGAATGGTGAGTGTCTTCTTGCTATTTTTCCCCCATGAGTTTAGCGACAGGTATTCCTGCTCCCGAAATCACCAGCCCGACTTGGTTGAATTCCGAGCCGTTAAAACTGGAGAAATTGCGCGGCAAGGTGGTGATGGTAGAGTTCTGGACGTTTGGATGCTGGAACTGCCGGAATATCGAGCCCTATGTCAAAGAATGGCATGACAAATATACCAAGCAAGGGTTGGTCGTGATTGCGGTACATTCGCCCGAGTTCAAGTATGAATACGATGTGGAAAAGGTCAAAGGCTACATTCAGGAACACCACATTCCCTATGCCGTGCCCATCGATAATGAATTCCGGAACTGGCGGCAGTACCGCAATCGCTATTGGCCGACGCTGTATCTGATCGATAAGAAGGGAAATATTCAATACACCAAGATCGGTGAAGGCAGCTATGAGGAAACCGAAAAAACTATTCAGCAGCTACTTGCCGAACCGACATAACAGGAAGTTTTTGAGGAGTTATACCAAGATCATAGGTAGCGAAAAGGCTGGAGAAAAGAAACTTTGATGAATCGCGGACCGGTATCGTTCAACGGTGAGATGAAGCACTTATTTTTGACGACATTTCTTGAGTATCTCAGTCATTTCCTGATGGATATGGCCGTTGGTGGCGATAAGGGTGCTGCCATAGATGGAGTAGGGTTCGCCTGCATAATTTGTTAACTTTCCCCCGGCTTCTTCCAGGATGACTTTTCCTGCCGCAGTGTCCCACGGATTGAGTTGTAGTTCCCAAAAGCCATCGAATCGGCCGCAGGCGATGTAACAGAGGTCAATCGCGGCGGTGCCGGTCCGCCGCATCCCGCGCGCGCGTAAAGTGAATGCGCAAAATTCCTTGAGATTGTTATCTTGGGCGGTGTGCACGTCATAGGCAAAGCCGGTGACGAGCAACGCTTCGTTTAATTGAGGTGTCGCCGAGACATGAATCGGTGTGCCGTTGAGTGTGGCCCCTTTCCCTTGTTGCCCCAGAAATAGTTCGTCACGTGTGGGATCATAGACCACTCCTAGGACGCACGTGCCTTCATATTCCACGCCGATAGAGACATTGTACATGGGGAAGCCGTGGGTGAAGTTGGTGGTTCCGTCCAGGGGATCGACAATCCATTTGACGGGATGGGGAGGGATGTCCTGCAGGCCCTGTTCTTCGCTGAGGATCTGGTGTTCGGGAAACGCATGTCGGATAGTCTGAATGACGGCTTCTTCTGAACGTAGGTCGGCTTCGGTGACCAGGTTTATGGCTTGGTCCTTTTGTGGATTTCAAATCCTTTTTTGGCATAGTCGAGCAGGATCGCTCCGCTCTGCCTGGCGGCTTGAATGGCGATGCGGGTTAACGAGTGATATTCGGTAGGGGATAGTGGCATAGATAATGTGGGAACGAACGATTCCCAGCATACCTGAAGTCTGCGGAAATCCCAAGCGTCAGGATAGGATCATGTGAATCTGTGATGTGAGTGTGTAAGGGAGTTAGGAAGAAAAACACACCGGGAGTGGGTGGCCCCACTCCCGGTGGCACTGCAGGTGGGCTCTACAGCTACTTCTTCTTGGTCTTTGCTTTTGCTTTGGGTTTCGCGGCCGCGGCCTTTTTCTTTGGAGCGGCTTTCTTTTTCGTTGCTGCCAATTCACTCACCCCCTTTCAGATCATACAATCATGCCCGTCATTGCGGGTCAGACGGCTTTGGTTAAAGATCTCTCGTGATTGACTTCAAATGTATTGGGCCCCACTTTGCGAAAACGAGGGTCGCGTTTTAAGGATGTGGCGACCGAGGTCACTGGCGTTTTTCCTCGGATCGGCATCCCGCCTTCTTTGAGGCGTTGAAAAAGTTCTTTGGCATGCAATGGACGACCGATCTCTTGGAGAACCATGTACACCGCATCAGGTACGCTCATCCCCACGTATTTGCTTCGGCCTAGGAGAATTTCCCTCGACTTAGACGCGACATCCGTATTGGCTGAGGACAGATGCCCCTCTTTATCCGAGAAGATCTGGCTGGAGAGACTCGCCAACTTCGCTTTGTCAGCTTCGACGCGATAGAGGGTTTTTGCCAACTCCAGGTATTTCTCAACCGTCGCAATTTCCTCACCTACCTGCTCCCGTTTTTTTTGAAGATCCTTGAGTTTGCGCTCATAGACACTAATGCGCTGTTCCAGCCCATCACTAATATCTTTAAGCTGGTCATTTTGATCCTCCATTTCGCGAACTCCACCATATGTTGAGCCTTATTGTATTCGTGTTTTAAAGCAAAGTCAACAAGCAAGCTTTGAATTTTTGTATTTAAAGGTTACCTTCAAACAAATATGCAAATTACGATTGGGTGATTATAAATCAATGGTATGTTTGTGAAGTGATCATTATGAAATTCATCTATGAAAAATGAAAGCCTAAACATAGTGGTTTATAATTTTATTTATCCAATATTTGGTAGGTTGTTCGTCCTTGGAATAAATGTATGTGTCTTATTAGCTAGGTATTGTATCGTGGTATAGGCGTGCGAGGTGACTGATTTGAGGGTGTGGAGCATTGACCTGAATTTCTACAACACTTGGTAACAAAGTGGCTGGTTTGTTTTTGATGAGGATTTACAGTCAGTGGATATGGTATGGAACAACTCATGGTTTAAAGCATTCCATAGATGTGATAACAACAGGTTGTGGTGTAGTATACTTAGAGACCTGGGTGACTAAAGGATGAATCGGCTGAAAAAGTGCCTAAGCGGTTAATGTTTCCCCTCTAGATTCATAGTCCCACGATGGGCCAACGAAATCGTCAAAATCTGGCCTCTCACAGTCGCCTTTTCGCTCTCGATCACCCCAGCCAGACAGGCTTCTAGTATCAATGGCGTATATTGAGAAAGTCCCAAAAATTCTTGAGGTGGCTTGGGAAGGTAAGGATGCTATGATTGATACATTATTTGATTGTTGGGCTTGGACGTGATGACCACAAATACCCCTCCTCTTAATCTCCTTGCCCTCAATGCCAATGAACTGAGTGCCTTCATCCAGGAACTCGGTTGGCCACGATATCGGGCAAGCCAAATTCTGCAATGGCTCTACCAGCATCGTGTGGTGAATATTGAGTCGATGACCAACTTGTCAAAGACCGACCGCGCCAGGTTGCAGGAAGTGGCGACTATTCACCGCATGGGGTCTCCACCTCCAACCATTGCCAGCGATGGCACAGCAAAGTTTGTGTGGAATTTAGAGGATGGTCTGGCTGTGGAAACGGTATTGATCCCGGATGGCCGTCGACAGACATTGTGTCTGTCATCCCAGGTCGGCTGCACGCTGGATTGTGGTTTTTGTTTGACGGCCGAGATGGGTCTGAAGCGAAGTTTGCGCGCACATGAAATTGTCGGGCAGGTGTTGAATGTCCAAGCCTATCTGCCGGAGGGTGAGCATCTGTCTTCTCTGGTGTTCATGGGAATGGGTGAGCCGTTGGTGAATTTTGAGCCGGTCGCCGATGCGATCCAGCGTCTCACCAATATTGAGTGGGGCTTGGGTTTTTCCCCACGACGCATCACGGTGTCCACAGCGGGATGGATTCCGCGATTTCCAGATGTGAGACGATTAGGCGTGAATCTGGCCATATCCTTAAATGGCACAACCAATGAGCAACGGGGACAACTGATGCCTGCAGTGAATGGGCGCTACGATTTATCCGAATTGCTCGATGCCTGTCGCCAATATACTCAATTCAGTGAACGCCCTTTGACGTTTGAGTATGTGTTGTTAGCGGGGGTCAATGATTCACCAGAAGATGCCAGGCGTTTGGTACGACTTTTACAGGGGACCCGGTGTAAGGTGAATTTGATTCCGTTTAATGAATTTCCGGGTAACCCGTTTCGCCGTCCGTCATCGGGTGTGGTTGGTGCCTTTCAGGATATTCTCAGAAATAAAGGACTGGATGTGTTTCTCAGAAAAAGCCGGGGAGACGATGTGTTGGGGGCTTGCGGCCAATTAGGTCGATCAGCTTCTGAAGTCTTAAATCAGTCGCCCACGAACAAGAAAAGGAGTCTCCCTCTCTATGCTCAGCCTTGAACCAACTCTGCAGGGGAAGTATGAGGCCTTGCAGGAACTCTTTTGCCATATGGGATCGGTGGTGGTCGCATTTTCTGGCGGGGTCGATAGTACACTCGTATTAAAAGTAGGCTTTGACATACTTGGGGATCAGGTCAAAGCGGTGACGGCGGTTTCGCCAACATTTCCGGCACTGGAAGTGGAGGAGGTCAAACAATTAAGTACAGCGATCGGCGCGCCTTTGCAATTGGTAGAAACGGATCAATTACAAATTGAGTCATTTGTCAAAAATGATGCGACCCGATGCTTTCATTGCAAGACAGATTTGTACCGGTTGCTTTCCAGTCTTCGGGATGCCGTGGGATTTCATACTATTGTGGACGGAACCAATGTGGATGACTTGGGTGAGGATCGTCCCGGCATTAATGCGGCCAGGCAACTCGGCGTGCGGAGTCCTTTGGTCGAAGCGGGACTTAGTAAGGCGGATATTCGTGAATTGGCCAAGGGTTTGGGGCTAGCCAATTGGAATAAGCCGGCCGCCGCCTGTTTATCTTCACGAATTACCCGTGGTCTCTCCATCACGAAGGCCTATCTTTCCAGGGTAGAGCAGGCCGAGGCCTTTTTGGTTGCTCAAGGGCTCACGCAGGTGCGTGTTCGCCTTCACGGCGATTTGGCGAGAATCGAGATTGAGCCGATGCAAATGGGAATTCTGACGGAAGAACCAGGAAGATCACTGTTAGTGGAGGAGTTTAAAAAACTGGGATTTCTAACGATCACACTTGACTTAGAAGGGTATCGGGCCGGAGGAGGGAATATTCCCTCAAGTGAGATTTAAGCGTATGCCCTGAGTATTTTGCGAATGGGTCTTATCGTGAGTGTTTTACTTCGGTACTGTTGTCTGAATTGGAGTGTTGAAAAAGGCCGCCAGCGGCGTTCTCACCACTTGGCCGTGCTCACGTACTCCTCCGTTATGCTCCGCTCGTCCAAGCGGTTGCGGCCTTCCCTTCGAGAAGCCTCAGGACAGGACTGGCCGGGCCTTTTTGAACACTCCACTATTTTTATCTGGCGAACCTCGGTGCCTCATAAGTTGATGAAACGGCAAAATTTTTACAATATTCAACAGTCCCTGAATGTGTTCAGGGAGACAACATGAAAAAAGAGGGAAGTGATACTTCCCTCTTTTTTATTGTGCACGACCTGTTGATGTAAGCGATCTTGGAAAGAATGCCTCATGCGCTTGAGGCTTCAGAGAATGGAGAAAGACTTAGTTTTTTGATTGGGCAGCGACTGCTGCCAGAGCTTCCTGTGCAAAACGCCGATGGTCGTCGTCTGATAAACTCCGCCCGATCACCTTCTCGGCGACCAAAAGAGCTAACTCGGCTGATTGGGTCTTGATATCTTGAATGGCCTTCCGCCGCTCACGATCAATGTCTTGCGTCGTTTCTTCTTTAATTCTCTGGGATTCCGCACGAAGCCGTTGCTCATTTTCGTCAAGCAGTCGTTGAGCCTGTTGCTTGGCCTCTGTCAGGATCGCTTCCACTTCTTTGGCAGCCAACTGGAGCTTGGCTTCGTATTCCTTGAGCTTTCGCTCCGCTGCAACTCGGCTCTGCTCGGCCTGGTCGAGGCTATCTCTGATTTTTCGTTCCCGGGTTTCCAGCGTTTCCAGTATCGGGGGGAGGGCGTATTTATAGAGCACCCATAGAAGGATCCCAAATGACAGGAGTTCCCAGAATATCAGTGACGAAAAGAAATGTGAGTCAAATTGTGGCATAGGTCAGGAGCCCTTTATCCTTTGCCCATGATGATGAAGGCGATGACCAGTCCGTAGAGCGCGATGGCTTCGACCAAGGCAAACCCGATCCACATGTACTTGCCGACACGGGCTTCTGCCTCTGGTTGACGGGCAACCGCCTCAATCATTTTTCCAAAAATGTACCCGATCCCGATCCCGGCACCCGCAAAGCCTGAGGCCGCTAGGCCCATTCCCAAAAGTGCTGCTGCTGCAGAATCCATTGTAGTATTGTCCTCCCAGTTTAAAAGGGACTAATGGTAAACGTTCCCTTATCGTTTTGTTCGAGCGTGAATTAGTGCATATGCATCGCGTCGCCAATGTAGACGCAGGTTAAAACCGTAAAAATATAGGCTTGGATAAAGGCAATCCCGACTTCTAAGCCATAGAGTGCAATGGTAAATGAAAAAGGCAGCCACCCAATCATCAGGCCGCCTGCAATGGTAAGGCCGAACAACACGCCAAGAATAACATGCCCGGCGGTCATATTGGCGAATAACCTGACGGCCAGAGAGATCGGTCTAGCCAATTGGCTGATTAATTCAATGGGAATCATTAAGGGAAGTAGCCACCCTGGTGTTCCGGGAGGAACAAGTATCCCAAAGAATTTAGCGCCATGGAGTTGGAATCCTATGATAAGACTGAGTAGATAGACGCCTACAGCGAACACCCCGGTCACAATAATTTGGCTGGTAATCGTATAGGATCCAGGTATGAGACCGACCAGGTTTGAAAATAAGATAAACAAAAAGAGAGCACTGATGAGGGGAAAATATCGCATCCCGGAGGCCCCCATCGTGTCGTGGATGATCCCGCGAATGAAGTCGACCAGCAACTCCGCAAGACTTTGGAGTTTAGAAGGCACGAGTGCCCTGGCCCCACCAGCTTTCATTAATAAGAGTGTCACAAGCCCCACCACAACCCACATCATTAAGACGGCCTTATTGACAGAAACGTCAAGACCCAAAATGGAGAGCGGGAGAAAGTTATGAAGCTCGAAGGGATGTAACGGATCTTCCAAAACTAAACCTTGTGTCTAGCGACTCATTGTTTCCAACGCTGAGCTGCCCGGTAGGCATTGCGAACCCCAGCGATCAATCCCAGCACCAGTCCTAATGCCACACCCCACGGTGTGGTATCCATCACATACGAATCAATTAACCAACCAAGGAATCCACCGACGATAAGGGCGGCAAGAAGGTCCGTCCCCACTCGCATTGCCTGTCCCAGCCCCGCAAACATTGGATCCTGAGAAGGTGCCATTTTTCAATCGGCAAGGCGAGTCGTTGGAAGGGGACACATTCAAGCAAAAAATCACGAATCATGTCAAGCAACAAATGTCCCATTTTTCAATATCGGTATGGTAAGGTACGCCTAAATTCAAATCGGAGGATCATGAAGTCTCCTTCGCTGGTTCAGTCCCAGTTCTTCTATTTAGGCCGGCATTCATGATGATGACGCGTTTGGTGTCCTTCATAGTCCTGGCGATTGCAGCGAATGGGAATCCCCTGTGGGCCACTCCATCGGTGGTGGATGATTTGCCGGATTTAACGGGTGGGGTGGTGCCTGTTGTTCAATATAAGCAGCTCGATTCCTTCTCTGGAAACGATATATTAACGTCAGTCAGTGAAGTAGAATATACGGTAAAGGTCAAAAACCAAACAGGCGTATCCGTTGATTGCAGATTCCTTGATCCTGGTAGTGGATTCTGTGCTGGAAATTTCCGGGAAAGAGATCTCCAACCGAATCAGAATCGAAGGATCCGATGGGATGACTGGGGAGGGAAAACATTTTTTTAGGATTCCCAGTAATCGTAAGGATCTTCCACCCTATGGAGAAAGTGAAGCGGTCACCATACGGGTGAAGAATCCTGATTATCTTCGGTTTTATCCACCTGGTGTACGGGTTCGCGGGATCCGACGCTCCTCTGAAAAAGCCGCCAGAGATTTGGTAGATACCCTTGTCCAAAAAGGGTTGTTGTCTCCGCAAGACGCCATGCAGGCATTAGAAAATCCTTCATCAGGTAGCCCTTAACCCTTGTCCGCCATTCCCAAGCAGGCCGAACGAGGAGCCGATTCCTCGGTTCATTCGACTTCGTGTTTTCCCCTTATTCAGCATTGCTCCGTTGCTTTTGATGATCCCTTTGATCTCTTTAGCCGGGTAACCGGTTACGCTCCGCATTCATTTTTCATGGAGCATGACGCAGTTCAGGAAGGGGTGGCGCGCCGTTTTTCTTATTTGGGGTGCGATCCTTATCGCGTGGTCCGGGGAAGGGTCACACATATGAAACGATTTCGTTAGATAAGAAGGAAAAGCACGTCGGGGATCCATTCGCGTTCTTGCAGTGTACGTTCGTGGGGCAGCCTGCCGGTTCGGGGAACCATTTCCCGCCTTTCCAGGGAGGAGCGATCGGCTGTTTCAGCTACGACCTTGCCCGTAGGTTTGAGGTGCTACCAGAGCGTCTGCAGGATGATCTGCATTTTCCTGATCTGTACTTTCTGTTTGTCGAGATCTTTGTGGTAGTGGATCATCAGGTGCCGGGGGCCTGGCTGATATTTTCGCCTTCGCCAGAGCGATTGGCGGGCGAAAGCTGGGATCACTTGTATCGCGAAGGGCAGGCGCGCCTGTCTGATCTGCAAGCCAAAGTGATGATCCCTCAAAATCTTCCAACGAAGTTGGACTCTGCCATGTCCTCGCTTCGCATAGAGGGTGAGCAATCGTCTTCGGAGTATATGGATCGCGTGCGTGCGTGCCAGCACTTCATTGCTGCGGGAGATATTTATCAGGCTAATCTCTCTCATCGGTTCCGGGTGGAGGGTGTGACTCGCGGTTTCGCAAGCCAAGCCGAAGCTGGAGCCGACTTATATCGGCAATTGCGGAAGGTCAATCCCTCTCCCCATTCGGCCTTCCTTGTGTTGGAGTCCGATGTCATCGTGTGTAATTCTCCGGAACGATTAGTACGGCTTTCTGGGGGATGTGCGGATATGCGTCCTATCGCGGGCACCAGGTCTCGAGACATAGAACCTCAAGTTGATCGACGGTTGGCGGAAGATCTGTTGTCTTGTCCTAAGGAACGGGCGGAGCATCTCATGTTGGTTGATTTGGCTCGTAATGACCTGGGGCGGGTGTGCGACTATGGGTCCGTTAGAGTCAATGAGTTGATGACCGTGGAACGATATTCACATGTCATGCATATGGTCTCCCAGGTTTCCGGCCGTTTGCGTGACGTCTGCCATGGTTTCGACCTCATTCGAGCCGACGTTTCCTGGAGGGACGATTACCGGAGTGCCTAAAGTCCATTGCATGGAACTCATCGAACAGCTTGAGCCCGTTCGTCGGGGAATTTACACCGGGTCAATCGGGTTTATTGGGTGGAACGGGAATCTTGACTTGAATATTGCCATTCGCACGTTATGGCTCACGGAAGGACAGGGATATCTCCAGGTGGGAGCGGGGATTGTGGCTGATTCCGACCCTGAACGGGAGTATAAGGAAACGCTCCAAAAAGCCGAAGCTTTTTTTCAGGTTCTGAAAGGGAGCCACTGACGACGAAACGGGTATAAGAGATGTGGATCTTTCTCAACGATCAGTTTGTGAAAAAAGAACATGCTCGAATTTCGGTCTTTGACCATGGGTTTTTATATGGGGACGGTGTCTATGAAACCCTCCGCGTCTACCAGGGGAGAATATTTTTATTAGAACGGCATTTGGCACGACTTCGACGATCCTGTGATCTGATCGACCTGATTCTTCCAATCCAGGATGAGGCTTGGAAGACCATCATTACCGAACTGTTGATTCGAAATGAACTTGAGGATGCCAGTCTTCGCATAACGATTTCTCGAGGAGAAGGGGAACTCGGGATTGACCCTGGTCTTTGTCCCCGCCCGACTATTGTTGTGATGGCGAGGTCCGTGGTGTCCTATCCCGCTCCTATGCGAGAGCAGGGAGTCCGGGTGCAATTCGTCTCAGTTCGACGGAATCCAGAATCTGCCCAATCCCCTCAGATTAAGTCGCTGAGTTTTCTCAACAATATTCTGGCCAAGCAGGAAGCTTTACGGGCTGGAGCGTTTGATGGCCTGATGTTGAATATGGATGGTCATGTGACTGAATGTACGACGAGCAATATCTTTTTTGTGGCCAACCACCGATTGCATACTCCTTCTGTTGCTTGTGGAATTCTGCAGGGGATCACTCGAGAGGTGGTGTTCGCCTTAGCCAGGGATTTAAAAATTGAGGTGGAAGAAGGGGCGTATTCGCCGATGGACGTTCTTCAAGCGGATGAGTGCTTTATGACCAACACAGGCCTGGAAGTGATGGCGGTCTCGAAAATTGGGGAAAATTCTATTGGCCAAGGAAGATGTGGGAATATCACGATGGCATTATGGGAGGCTTTCCAGGAAAATTTGGAAAGATGGTTGGGGCCGGTTATCACTCGCCCTCAATCGTCATAACATTCAATGCCGTGGGGTTTTTCTTGTATTCTTCTGGGTAGCCGCGGTGGGTTTGGCCTCAATTTCCTGTTGACACCGGCTATGGGCTTTCCAGGCTAATCCTTTATGGAACGGAAAATCTTCACGGAAATGGGCTCCCACACTATTGGCTCGCCAAAGTGCAGCTTCCGTAATGCATTGTCCAACCAGAACCATATTTCGTGTTTCTAATCCTGGCCGGCTCCACGGAGCAGCCGACAGTTTTTGCGACCACTGTTGAACCTGATCGACGGTTTTCTTTAATGAGTTCCCCGTTCGCACCAATCCGACTTTAGACCACATCAGACGCCGTAATGAGTTTCTGATTTTTTCCACGTCTTGAGTGGACATCTTACGTCCGCTTGGTTTTCGGAGGAGCGGGGAATTTGAAAAGTCCGGGCAAGAGCTGATTGTCGAACAAGATGAAGCGGCTTGAGCCGCGCGATAGCCAAAAACCAGACCTTCCAGCAAAGAATTACTCGCGAGTCGATTGGCACCGTGAACTCCGGAGCAGGCCACCTCCCCTGCCGCAAACAGTCCTGGGATGGATGAGGCTCCATCCAGATCGGTTTTGACGCCGCCCATGAAATAATGAGCACTGGGGGAAACAGGGATCCATTCCTCTGTGATGTCAATATCGTATCGTAAACAGGTCGAGTAGATGGTGGGAAACCGTTCTTTCAAAAATGCTGCTCCCAAATGAGTCACATCTAAATAGACATGGCGAGCTTTGGTTCGTTGCATTTCCGTCCAGATAGCCCGGGATACAATGTCCCTTGGTGCGAGGTCCTGGCTCCGATGATAGTTTATCATGAAGCGTTCGCAGCGATTATTGCGTAAAATCCCTCCTTCTCCTCGTAGAGTTTCGGACAGCAGAAAAGGAGGACTGGATGGGAGATACAGGGCGGTTGGATGAAATTGGACGAATTCCATATCCTCCAGAATCGCACCCGCCCGATAGGCCATGGCAATGCCATCTCCGGTCGCATTGGCCGGATTGGTGGTTCGAGCATAGACCTGCCCGGCCCCCCCTGTGACTAAAAGCGTGGCGGGGGCACAGACGATCTTAAGAGTCCCACTCAATTCATCAAGGATTAACGCTCCCCAACATCGTCCTTCCTGAATGCACAACTCAACCGCAACATGATTGCCCATCCATGTCAGATTTTTCAGGGTTTGGGCTTTGACGCTGAGTGCACGAACCATTTCGCTGCCGGTGGCATCCCCTCCGGCTCGTAACACTCGATGGCGGCTGTGGGCTCCTTCCCGGGTGAATGCGAGTTTGCCATCCACTGTGTCAAATTTAGCTCCCCATTCGATCAATTCGTGAATACGGGAGGGGCCTTCTTCAACGAGTATTTTGGTGGCTGGCCGCGAACAGAGTTGATGGCCGGCCTTCAGGGTATCTGCCAAATGGAGAACAACGTCATCTTCTTCACTGAGTGCGACCGCTACGCCTCCTTGTGCGTAAAAAGAATTATTGTCTTGGGGACCACCTTTGGCGACCATGGTGACTCGACCATATCGACTCAATTCAATTGCGGCTCGAAGGCCTGCCACCCCAGCGCCTAAAATCAGGAAATCCGTGGAAATCACGTGAGAGGCATGGTGTGATGCGACAACGGAAGGCATGGTAATGAGTGGAGCAGTGAAAAAATGATGGTTAAGAAGAAAAATTGAGACGGCGTGTCATGTCAAAGGGAAGGTCTCCTTCAATCCCACGGAGCAGGATGACTTGATTGCCACTCCACAGCAGGACCCCGTGACCGCTGGCTTGAGCGAAAGCTTCCTGAGGGGTGCGTTCCCAGTTGCCTTGCCATGAGACAAAGGCCGAAATGCGATCTCCATCAATCACCATGCGATCGATGGTCAAGTCCAGCTGAATAGTGGAAAACATGGCGAAATCTTCCCGAACCTTGGCTTCTAAGAGGTCAAGATTTTCAAGAGGAAGGAGTAATTCCTGGAAGCCCGAGGGATCCCGATTGACATAGGCTTTTTCAAGTGCTTTGATGGCTTGCACCACTCGTTGGAATCGGGCGTGGTCTTCAGGATATTTAGGGAGTTTTTTCGAACATCCTGATCCTGCGAGGGAAATAAGGATCGGAAAGGTTATCAAAAGCACAAAAAAATGTTTGTTCAAGAATCGAAGTAGAATCATGAAATTCTATAATGAAGAAGAATGCTGGAGGGGGTCAAGAGAATTTATAGAAAGTAGATGATTATTGGGTGAAGGAACAGGTATGATGCAGATGGTTTCCTTGACACCTTTCCTGGCCCTATGATAGGTAGTCAGCCGGCAGAGGGGGACTTGTTTGCCAAATTCGGGGGAGAGATCTCTCCGAAGCAAGATAGCAGAATTGAATTCACCCAGGAATGAATCGTTATGTCCAGTGTTGTCAAAAAGCGGAGGAAGAAAATGCGCAAGCATAAACACAAAAAACTCCTTCGCCGAATGAAGTTTGCCAAACGTCGTAATTAATTTTCATAGGCCGGGATGGTCAAGGGCTTGAATATGACCCAGGGGAAAAAAACTCGTATTCGGGTCCGCTCCTCCTTGTCGTCATATGTCGGAGATCTCTTAATCCCGCCTATGCGAAATCGAATTTCAGATGTGTTAAATGATGAGTCTGTCCTGTTTATTAACTTAACGGATGTGCTGATCAATGACACTGAACATTCTGCGTTTGTGGCATTAAATAAAAATCAAATCGAATCGGTTATTCAACTCGACTAGCCGTCATTCCTTCATTTCTCTCGCCTTGTCGCACCCTCCGATTGTGAATTGGTGACGTCGCATTCTTAACTCTAAACGGATTTTAGCACTTGTTCGTGTAAGGCCATCATGAACTATCTGTCTCGTTTTATTCCCTTCCTCCGTCCCTATCTGATGACCATGGTCGGCGCGGGGGTGTTGGTGATGGGTGTCGCGGCCTGCAACTTGTTACTCATCCGCTTGGGCGGCTCGCTGTGGGATCTAATTACGGTCCAACGGGACTTGCCGAAATTGACAAGCATGGTGTGGGTCTTTGTCGGGTTGGTGATCGGACAGGGTTTGTTATCCATGGCGCATAGTTATTTGACCGCGCTGGCTTCTCAGCATGTGATGGCGGATTTTCGTACCCACGTCTTCTCTCATCTCCATCGGTTGTCACTGAATTTCTTTGCAAAACGGCGAACTGGAGAGTTGATTTCCCGATTGATGAACGATGTCGGGGTGATTCAGAATTTGTTAACTGAGACCCCGATGGATGCCCTAAAGCATCTCGTGACCATCATTGGTGGCGTGGGATTTCTTTTGGTGATGAATTGGCGGTTGTGTCTCTTGATTCTCATTCTCTTGCCTTTACTGGCCATCGTCGCCAGGACGTTTGGGAAGCGGTTGAAAGTCTTATCGATGCAAATTCAGGATCAAACCGCCCACGTCACCACGTTGATAGAAGAAGTGGTGTCAGGTATTCGTGTGGTCAAATCGTTCGTCCAGGGTAAACGAGAGGACGCACGGTTTCGTTCAGCCGTAGAGACCTTATTAGCGACCACCATGAAACGGACCGCGGTGTTGGCCGTGTTTGTTCCCGTCATCACCTTCTGTACGTTTGTGATGGCGATTGGCGTCTTATGGTATGGGGGCAAACAAGTCATTGAAAGCCAGCTCTCACCTGGGGAATTATTTGCGTTTATTCTATTTGCGGGGATTTTAATTGGCCCATTTGGGTCAGCAGCCAGAATGTTCTCTCAGGTGAAGGAAGTGCAAGGAGCCATGACGCGGGTTTTTGAGCTCCTGGATACCCCACTGGAAATTCAGGATAGTCCGATGGCAAAGGCCTTAACGCCCATTCACGGGCAGGTGCAGTTTGATCAAGTGCAATTTAGCTATGAGGGCCGACCCCCTGTCTTGGATGCCGTGTCTTTCTCGATTCAGGCCGGGGAATGTGTGGCCCTGGTGGGACCCACCGGAGCCGGGAAAACGACTATTGTGAATTTACTGCATCGTTTTTATGACCCAACCGCCGGCCGGGTGCTTATCGATGGGCATGATCTCACCTCCATTCAAGTGGATAGTTTGTATCAACAGTTGGCGCTTGTGCCGCAGGAAACACTGCTTTTTGGTGGAACGATCGCAGACAATATCCGGTATGGTCGAGCAGAAGCCCCTGAATCAGACATGATTGAGGCCAGTCGCCGAGCCAATGCGCATGAATTTATTCAGTCGCTTCCCGATGGCTATGACACAATTCTCGGTGAAAAAGGGGTCAATCTGTCCGGAGGGCAGAGGCAGCGCATCGCCATTGCCAGGGCACTGCTTAAAGACCCGAGAATTTTGATTCTGGATGAAGCCACCTCAGCGTTGGATAGCCAGTCGGAATCGTTGGTGCAGTCAGCCTTAACGGAACTGATGAAGGGCCGCACCACGCTGATGATCGCGCATCGTTTTTCCTCCATTCAGCGGGCGAATCGAATTCTCGTGTTACATAAAGGCACGATTGTGGAGGAAGGACAGCACGAAGAACTCCTTGCCAAGCGTGGGCTCTATCATCATCTCTATACACTAAGAGAGGTTGAGGGAATAGCGGAGCGTATGGAGGTCGCAGGACAACCCTTGCTACAATAGAGGGTCATAGAACCGGAAGGAAAACTAAAGAAAGTCAGGTCTCTGTCCTAAGCTCATTGAGACGGGAAAGTGAGCGTGTGGGAATCTGTAAACCCGGTTCTCGTAAAAAATCGGGTTATTGAATTTTGGAGAAGTCGGCTGGTATGTTGATCAGTTTTCCATCGGGAAAGAACACTGCAAGGGTTCCAGGAGCTAGGGGATCGAAGTCGGCATAGGCAAAGCGTGCGGTAAACCTCGACCGAAAGCTGACGGTATCTCCTGGATTTTTTCGGCCGCGCTCAGGAGGGCCAATATCCACTGGGCGAATCGTCGTTGAGCCCTGCTGGAGAGCAATTTCTGCTCCTTCGGCAAAGAACTCATCTTCTCCGCATAAGCGAACTTCAACTTCAAGGTAGGGCATTTCCAGAATTTCCTGGATTTTGGTCTCTGGCATACGAATGTCTTGTTTCTGGCGTTTGGATTCTGCCGCTTCGCGGCGGCCAAAGTATTCCAACCAATAGAGACGTGTTCTTAATATAGCATGTGCCCCACAGGGTTCCACTTCCGGGTCAGCGCCGACTCGAACTATACGTTCCGAGGCTTTCATCACTGTAGCCACATGTTCTACCGAATCGGCTTGTTCCATGGTTTTGCGACCAGCTGCCATCGCCTTATTGGCTTGATCTAATGTGATGGACAGGTCGATTGCGGAGGAGTTGGATGGGTAAGTTCCCGC
Organism: uncultured Nitrospirales bacterium; assembly: GCA_963801755.1. Classification (GTDB taxonomy): domain Bacteria; phylum Nitrospirota; class Nitrospiria; order Nitrospirales; family UBA8639; genus Nitrospira_E. The sequence continues at coordinate 52,151 of CAWDGE010000017.1, forward strand.
ACCGATCATGGTGAGGGCACAAATAGTAAGCGGGAGACGAATGTACAAAGACAGCGATGAAACCATGTGCATTCTCCTTGGCACTTTTCAGGCATGACTCAGGATGAAAGTCGGAATTGTAGAGGACACCTTAAGTCTTTGCAATCCCTGCTGTATGTGCGTCTTGAGTGGGATTATGCCCTCACATATGCACAGGTTGGGGGATGGGAGTAATCGGGAAAGTGATTTGTAGTTGACTCCCTCATGCTGCTCCGGTAGATTAGCGTGCTGTTTGGTATAAAATTAGGTGGACCGTCCCCCTACGGCACCAGTTATTTGGGGTTCTCGCCTCAGGTAAGCAATCCCTTATTACACGGAATTTAATGTCGAACGTCAATTTCCCTTGAAGGGGTGTGGATTGCGAAGGACACCACCAATTGGAGAAAAAATGAATCTTGAGAAAGTTGAGCGTGTATACAGTGCGTATGCATCTGTTTATGACCATACGTTTGGTAAAGTATTTCAGCAATCTCGCGAGTCAGCGGTGCGAGGCCTTCCTATTGAGCCTGGGCATCGGGTTCTCGAGGTCGGTGTAGGAACCGGAGAGGCGCTCCCCCTCTATCCCTCCTGTTGCGAAGTTCTTGGTATCGACCTCTCAGATGGCATGTTGGAACATGCTCGACGTCGGGTCCAGGAGCACCGGTTGAATCATGTGACTCTTAAGAGAATGGATGCAGGGAAAATGGAGCTTCCCGATAATCACTACGATATTGTGATGGCGGCCTACGTCGTCACGGCAGTTCCTGATTATCGAAGTGTGGTGGATGAAATGATTCGGGTCTGTAAACCTGGTGGCCGGATCATTATGCTGAATCACTTTAGCAATGGGAATAAGGTGATTGCGGCGGTTGAAAAATGGATTTCTCCCCTCTGTAAGCATATTGGATTCCGAACCGATCTGGCATTACACACGGTTTTGGAAGGCACTTGTCTGATGGTAGTCAATAAAAAGAAGGTGAACCCCTTGCGGTTCTGGCATTTGGTGGAATGCGTGAATAAGAAGAACGGTCAACAGTCTTTGTTCACCAATGGTTTTGCTTTGAATGGACATTCATAGCCCTCTCCACCCATTCTCGCCCTGTCCTGTCCCCCTCTACCCCCGGACCTTTTGCACGATTCTCTGGTAAGTCGCGTGACGAAGGCGGTGTCTTGTCCCTCGTGGATTGGCTCCTTGCTCTGAATCAACCACACAATCTGTGTCATGAAGGTTGCCCTTTGCCTCCAGCATGTCTTGTTTGAAGGCCCTGGAGTTTTTCGTCGGGCTCTAGAAACCCGTGGGTATACTGTCCGAAATGTTGTTGTCCCTGCTGAGGGTTTGCCTGTGGATCCAGGTGACTTTCTCCTCATCATGGGGGGACCGATGTCCGTCAATGATGGTGATGCGTGGATTGAGGCCGAACTCCAATTTGTGCAAACGGCTCTAGCGAAAGATATTCCTGTTTTGGGGATTTGTTTCGGAGCTCAGTTGCTGGCCAAGGCGTTGGGCGGTTCGGTGGCACCGGGGCCGAAGTTTGAAATCGGCATGGGCGCCGTGTCCCTCACCGACATGGGAAAAATCGATCCCATTTTGGGTGCCATGCCGCAGGATTTTCTCGTGTTTCAATGGCATGGAGAAGGGATCACTCTTCCACCTGGAAGCGCCCATCTGGTGACTTCTACTGATTTTCCAGTTCAGGCATTCCGGATGGCGGCTCGAACGTATGGCCTCCTGTTTCATCTGGAATTAGAGGAAGTGGGCATGGGGGCCTTGTGCCGGGAATGTCCTCAAGATGTTCAACGAGGTGGGATGACACCGGAGTCAATCCAAGCCCGGTCGCGACCTCACCTACCCGGGCTCCATCAATTGGCTGATCGCCTCATTGAACATTTGATTCGGGCATGATGCCACCTGCCTCTTGCTTAATTTTTCAATTTCCTGTTTTGAAATGATTCTTCCGGGGCGGTACCGTAATGGGTTCCATATTTGGTACCGTACCAGACTCATATTCACCGATTTCTGAAAAGGAGTACGAATTCATGGCAGGGTTTCCTATTCAGTACGCAGAAAGAATCCGCACGCTCCCCCCTTATTTATTTGCCGCAATCGATGACATGAAGCGCAAGGCTATCGAGGGGGGAATGGATATCATTAATTTAGGTATTGGTGATCCTGATTTGCCGACACCTGAACCGATCATTGAATCGTTACGACGTGCCGCGGGAAATCCCAAGCACCATCAGTACCCCTCGTATGATGGTATGTTGTCATTTCGAACTGCGGTAGCCGATTGGTATCAACGTCGGTTTGGCGTCACCCTGGATCCCAAAACAGAAGTTGTGACACTGATCGGGTCGAAAGAAGGCATTGGCCATATTCCGTTGGCGTTTGTTGACCCGGGAGATATCGTGTTGGTTCCGAGCCCAGGATATCCGGTGTACCCGGTCGGAACCAGTTTTGCCGGGGGCATTTCCTACATGATGCCGTTGACGAAAGAGAATGAGTTTTTGCCGGATCTCTCTGCCATCCCCAAGGATATCGCCAAAAAGGCGAAATTGATGTTTCTCAATTCTCCCAATAATCCCACGTCGGTGGTGGCCAGCAAAGAATTTTTCAAGAAGGTCGTGGACTTTGCGGGTGAACATCAGATCATTGTCTGTCATGACGCCGCCTATTCCGAAATTTATTATGACGGCAAACGGCCAGCAAGCTTTTTGGAGGCCGCGGGTGCAAAAGATGTGGGAGTGGAATTTCACTCACTCTCCAAAACATACAATATGACTGGCTGGCGCATCGGGTTCGCTGTTGGGCGAAAAGAAGTGATCGCGGGTTTAGGGAAGGTGAAAACCAATATTGATTCCGGCGTGTTTCAAGCCATCCAGGAAGCGGGCATCACCGCATTGCAACTGGATGATTCGGTGACGGAAGGCTTGCGAACGATTTATCAAGAACGGCGGGACGTTCTGGTGCCCGGCTTGAAAGCCATGGGGTTGGATTTAGACTCGCCTCCAGCGGCGTTTTACGTCTGGATCGGTGTGCCGAAAGGATTTACCTCGGCATCTTTCACGGCGCATCTCATTGAGAAGGCGGGCATTGTCACCACCCCTGGCAATGGATTTGGCGATTCGGGAGAAGGCTATATTCGGATGACGGTCACGACCACAAAAGATAAATTGGCCGAAGCGGTGGAGCGAATGAAAAAAATCGGCTGGTAGATAGTCATTCATTTTGTCGGATTTACGGAAAATCGAAATGGCTCAAGAAATCGTGTTTATCGGTTTTGGCTCCAACGTCGGGGATCGTCAGGAATTATGCGACCGGGCGATGGCGCTGATGAACCTACTCCCTCGTTCTTGTGTCACAGGGGTGTCCTCCTATTATGAATCTGAACCAATCGATCCTCAGGGAATCTTGGGACCTACGTGGTTTTATAATGGCGTGGTGAGGTTGGAAACCTCGCTCAATCCCCAACGACTCCTGGGTATCCTTCAAGAAACCGAACGAGCGTTGGGCCGTGATGATGACAACCGTCGCGGCCCCCGCACGATGGATTTTGACATTGTCTTTTTTGGCCAACATGTCATCGAACAACCAGGACTCACTATTCCTCATCCACGTCTTCATCAGCGACGATTTGTGTTGGAACCGCTTGTGGAATTAGATCCGGATTGGATTCATCCCTCCTTTCACCGTTCAGTGAAGGAGTTATTGGAATCGCTTGCAGATACCAGTCGGGTCAACAAGCTGGATGTCATCCCCGGGGCGAAGTATGGCTCCCGACCGTCCTGCTCGGGGCCTTCAGTTTGATCCATGCGTGTCATCCGCTCTGTCCGAAATCTTCATAGCTGGAGAAACAAGCAGGAGTTGTCGGAAGGCCCGATTGGGTTTGTCCCGACGATGGGCGCCTTGCATGACGGGCATCTCTCCCTCATTCATCGGGCGCGAAAACAATGCAAAACAGTCGTCGTCAGTGTCTTTGTCAATCCGCTCCAGTTTGGTCCTACCGAAGATTTAGGCCGATATCCTAGAAGCTTCAAAGCCGACCGGCGCTTGTGCCAGGAGGCGGGTGTCGACCTCCTCTTTGCTCCTCCCCCAGAAGAATTCTATCCAGGAAATTTTCAAACAACCGTCACGGTGAATCGCCTCACGCGACGTTGGGAGGGGGAAGCACGCCCCACCCATTTTCAAGGGGTGACGACGGTGGTGACGAAGCTATTCGGTCTGGTGTGTCCTCACCTCGTGTATTTCGGGCAAAAGGATTTTCAGCAATCAGTGGTAGTGAACCAGCTCATTCAAGATCTCAACTTGAATTTGCGAATGATCCGCTGCCCGACTGTGCGGGAATCCGATGGGTTAGCCGTCAGTTCCCGTAATCGTTATCTTTCAGCCCATCAACGAATGCAAGCCGGGCTTTTATCGAAGGCGTTACGCCAAGGGAGCGATGCCATAAGAACCGGAGTCCGTAATGCTCAGACCATACAAGCCAGGATGGAAAAAATCTTAGACAGCGACCCCGATGTACATGTGGAGTATCTGGCAATTTGTGATTCCAAGAATCTGGAACCACTTAATCAGGTGTGTAGAATGGTTGTAATCTTAGGAGCCGTCAGGCTGGGGAATATTCGGTTGATTGATAATCTGCTCGTCCGCTGTCCCCGATCACAGGGTTAACCTGAAATAAGATCGTTCGAGAGTTCGTTGGGATTGGGACCGGTGGGATCTACAGGGAAATGTTGGCCTAAGACCTCACCACATAATGTAATGGCCTGACACAAAGACTCCACGGGGTTCCCTTTGTGAAAGCCATCCTGAATCAAAGCTAGCATATTTTTCCAGGTTTTCGGGGGAATCCGATTCAGGATAGCGCGGTCTGTCAGAATCTCAATCCGGTGTTCGAGTAACGATATAAGAATCAGTACGCCTGTTCCCAGTTCTGTGCGATGCAGCTCATGTTCCAGAAATGCCTGATGAGCGCGGAGGTTGACCTTAAAGGCCATTCGTTCGTTTGAGGTGAGTATCCGAATCACCGGGTCAAGTGTTCCCAACCAAAATCCGAGTCCATAGGCCGCAATCACCGCCAGAAGGAGCCACCCGGCATTGGTGGCATGCCACCCCCAGGACATCCATTCCCATTCAATCGTTAACAGGGCACTGAGCGTGAATAAGGCACAGCCTGCTCCTGCCCGGTATTGCGTCTCGTGGTATCGGGCTGAGCGTTCAACGATCATCGGTACGATTTCTCCACGGGTATGGCGTTCAGCTTCCCGGATGCTTTGTTGAATACGTTCCTGATCCTGGTCTGAAAAAGCCATCGTCATTTACCAGCTTCCCGAGGCGCCACCACCACCAAAGCTGCCGCCGCCTCCACCAAATCCACCGCTTCCGCCGCCAAACCCACCCGATCCTCCCATTGGCCAGGACTGTCCGGGCCATCCCAAGTTGGAGCCATATCCCAATGAGTTTCGAGTCGATGGACCTCCAACATTATTGAACAAACTGACAAGGAGAGAGGTCACCACACTCGCGAGGATACCCAGCCAGAGGGCCGCAGGAAATGCGACAACAAACGAAAGGAGCATGCCAATTACGCTACCATTTACACGTCGCCGGGAACCTAAGAACAAACCTATCAACGTCCCTAATATGACGGCTAGGCCAAAAATCTCCCACAGTCCACTATGTTCAGCATTATTTTCAGCGGAGGACGCCGGGTTTGTGTACGTCCCCTCAATTGTTCCGAGAATGGCGTGGGTACCGGCAATGATGCCTCCGGAGAAGTCCCCCGCTCGGAAACGGGGCACCACCTCATGGCGAATGATTCGGGAACTTTTGGCATCGGTCAATGTGCCTTCCAATCCATAGCCCACTTCGATGCGAACCTTTTTTTCTTGCACGGCAATCAGGAACAGGACGCCGTTGTCCGTACCCTTTTTCCCAAGTGCCCAGGCCGTTGCCACCTGATGAGAAAGCTTTTCCAGGGGATGGCCTTCCAACGACGCAATTGTGAGAACTGCCACTTGGTTCGAAGTTTTGGATTCATGGGCAGCCAGGGCGGTATTCAGACTGGAAATGGCAGAAGGGGAAAGCAGATGAGCCTGGTCTACCACCCGACCGGTGAGGGGCGGAATATCCAAGCTCCACCCTGCCGAAGCCAGGAAGAAGATACTCAGGAGTCCCAACCAGCCTAACCGGTGAGGGCCCAGCCCTGGTCTTGGCCTCATCATGTTCATGTCGTCAGGTGCACCGATGCCGGGTTAGAATTTCACCTCGGGAGGCGTCGACACGGCCTTTTCATCAGCAACGGTAAAGCTTGGTTTCACCTCCAGTCCCAAGAGGTATTTGGCGGTCAGATTGGTCGGGAAGAATCGAACGCCCTTATTGAATTCCGCGACCTTGTCGATGTAGCGCTTGCGGGCCACCGTGATGCGATTTTCCGTGCCTTCCAGTTGGCTTTGGAGATCACGGAAATTTTCGTTGGCTTTGAGATCAGGATATTTTTCCACGACGACCATCAGGCGGGAAAGGGCGGATGAGAGTCCTTGCTGGGCTTCCTGAAATTTCTGAAACACACTCGGGTCTTTTAACGCTTCCGGTGTCAGTGTCATCCCGGCGACTTGAGAGCGGGCTTGGGTCACACTCTCCAGAGTATCCTTTTCGTGAGCGGCGTATCCTTTCACGGTCGCCACAAGATTCGGGATTAAATCGGCCCGGCGCTGGTATTGATTCAAGACCTCGCTCCAGGCGGCATTGGTTTCTTCGTCCAGCCCTTGGAGGTCGTTATACCCGCATCCGTTCAAGGACACAGTCAGCAGGAGCAATCCGAGCACAAGACACTTGAACATTCTTGTCATCGACCATTCCTCCTTTACGAGTAATCGTGGGCCAAATTCCCAAGACACACAATTATTAAGTAAATAACCACAAATATTGAGTAAACAAGGATTAAGATGATTAGTCTATGGAAAAGTTAAAACCGAAATAAAAAGGTTTTTGGTTAAATGCATCCATCCTATAGGTTTGTTTCCTTCCGTAGTTTAAGGAATCCGAAAGGTTCTTGAGGTGATTGGATCTGATCATAAGCCCACTTCATAAAAGGATGTTTTTCCCCAATCCCTTCATTTGATGCAATTAACACGGTAGAAACACTAAAAGGTGTGTACTGGTTGAATGGAGTGCCATGTGTGTTAAGAATTGTACTCTCCTTAATCTTTTTCATGGCAGGTGAAGAAACCATCAAAAAGGCTCCTAAGACATTCTGCTTTAAATGAGACTTTATTTTCGAAACGATATCAACCTCAATTTGGTCTAGAAGAGTATTGCCGGCCTTATCGTCATTTGAAAAGTCAAATACCGTTCCAGTTGGGCGAATGGCTTTTGAGCAGTCTAAGGCTATGCATCCTTTTCTCCCAGATCTTTGGATTTGTTTTCTTGCCTCCCTTGCACATGAGTTTATGCTTGTTAACTTTTGTGGGCGTTTACATTCAATTTCAATTTCCTCATTCTGAAATTTACAAACAATATCCCCATGTGAAATTGACCGATAATTACTTCCAGCCATACCATCAATCGATAAAATTTCAACTCCTGCTTGGATAAGTCTTCCCGCAAAATGATAAACAAACAAATCATTGCGAGCCCGATTATCCGAGATCTTAATATTTTCGTCTTCTTGGAGGATGGGGCCGTTTTCAATAACTCTGCGAATTCCCTTTCTGATGCCCGGAAAATTATTTTCATGGACCTTCCAAAATTCCCAAACATCAAGGATATCTAAGATATCAGCTGTACTCAGTAGCGTTTCTCGAGAATGAGTTTTCTCGACATGGGATTGTTCAAGATGCCTTTGATAATCCCTGACCCGTCCCTCAGCAACGCCAGCCCATTTGCATGCATCGGCAAGGCTTTGCTGGATAACAGAATAGGGAGCAGTGTTGGAAGCACTTTCCATTTAATTTTCAAGCCGTATTTATTCCGGCAATTTTTGTTTTAGAACACTTGCCCTATACGTAAATTCCAAAACTTCCTTCACTCAAGCTAAACGCTGTGTGGGAGTGGCTAATAGGGTACTTTCCCACGGCAGCCTTTGTGTTTCTTCAAATGTTCCGATTCTTTCTGTCCCAGAAGGGAGTGGTATATTATTCTTATGCATTATCAAAGGCTGTTAAGGATTTTGTTGAGAAACAGCTTGAGCTTCTAAAATCTTATCAAGAGACGCCGGGGAGTAGGTTGCCGGTTTGACCCATTTGCCATCTTCCCGTTTGTGGCCGCCGACTTTGCTCATGTTCGACCGATGGACCTCCTGGAAGACCGGTTCCATGTCAATGCCAAGGGAAACGGCCGTCCCATAGACGACATACAGCAAATCCGCAAGTTCCTTAGCAATGGACGGTAAGTCTTTTTCCTGCATGGCTTCCTGAAGTTCGTCGAATTCTTCCTGGATGAGACGTTTCCTAAGAATTTGTGTTGGTTCATCGGGGATCGAGGGAGTAGGAGACACGTGAATCTCGAATTGCTTGTGAAATTCTTGGACCATGTGTTGCGCGTGGTTCAATGTTCTTGACCTCCTCTGGCTCTTTTTTAAAGGAGCAAAAAATGAAAATCTTCAGATTAATAGGCGACTATCAGATAAATATCGTTCACGTTCGTGCCGGTTGGGCCGGTCATGATGTGACCGCGGATGTGTTGGAAGAACGTATAGCTGTCATGCTCTTGTAACGCCTGTTTAATGGAGAGGCCCTTCTTCTTGGCCCGCTGAATCGTCTTCCCATCGACTACGGCGCCGGCCGCATCCGTTGGGCCATCCGTCCCGTCAGTTCCGAACCCTGCCACAAACACTTTACTGAGTCCAGCCAATTCCTGAGCTGCGGCTAGGACGCATTCCTGTGCACGCCCACCTTGGCCATTTCCGTTGACGGTGACTGTCGGTTCTCCTCCGGCGATGAAACAGACAGGTCGGTGAACCGGGTTGCCGAATTCGACGAGGTCTCTGGCAAAACCTCCCAGGATGCTGCCGATCTCCTTTGCTTCACCTTGCAAGGGATTCGGGAGAATGTAGGGTTTGAGTCCTAACAGCTTGGCAGATTTGGCGACGCCTTCGAGGGCCTGGCGATTGTTGGCAAGAATGATATACCGGTTTCGTAACGACTTTTTTCTGGTTCGTTTTATGGGTGTCTGATGGGACTTGGTCAGACCTTGTTGTAAGCAGCCTTGCACGGATTCAGGCACTTTGCTCCAAATCGAATACTGTTGAAGGATGTCTATGGCATCCTGGAACGTGGAGGAATCTGTGACCGTCGGGCCGGATCCAATGGTGGAGAGGTCATCTCCTAAAACATCGGAGATAATTAAGGTCAGGATAGTCGCCGGGGTGGCTTGGGCTAATTGCCCGCCTTTAATGGCAGACAAATGCTTTCGAACGATATTGATGTCATGAATCGTGGCTCCGGATCGTAAGAGCAACTGGGTGGCGCGTCGTTTGGCAGCTAATGTGAGGCCGAGTGATGGCGCACAGAGCAGGCTTGAAGCTCCACCTGAAAGCAGAACAATCAACAAGTCACGTTGAGAAAGTGATTGAGTCAGTGCCAGGAGCTGTTTTGTGGCTTTGACCCCTCGTCCGTCCGGGAGTGGATGTGCGGCTTCAAACATGCGAACCTTGTCGCATGGGGCACCATGTCTGTCCGGGACAATGACCATTCCGCCTTCCAACCGATTTCCGAGCATCTGTTCCAGGGCTAACGCCATTTGTGCCGAGGCTTTTCCAGCCCCGACGCAGATGACGCGACCATAGTGAGTGAGGTCGTAGTGGAAATCTTGAACCTGAAGGCGGTTCTTGTGGAGGTGGAGGGTATCTGTGATGGCTTGAGCAGGATCGCACGCTTCCAGCCCCGCACCAAGGAGGGTTTTCAAAATTCGTTTGGGGTCCGGATTGGCATGTTGGACGATGACGTGTGTTTTTTTAAAGTGTGGTAATGACATCTGGATGATTGCTCATGACAGGATTGTGAAGAGAATGAATGCTTTTTTAAAAAAAATTGTCTGCAATGTACCATATTATCAATAGAAATGAGTCTGAGAAATATAAGGTGAACTTCTGCCACCCCTAGGCAGCACAAGGAGTTCTCGGGAAAAGACAGAGGCCGCTGGGTCTTTCAGCGAGTGTATTAAGAAAGGGACCAGAACACAATTAATGAGAGGAGGGGGAAAAGGAGGACATCTGTCCTGGTGGGTCGGAAGGGGTTTGTCCGGGTGCGAGGGGAGACTGACGCCAGAGTCTTTGGTGAACCATGTTGCTCAATTCGATCAGCGAATAGGGCTTGGTGATCACTCCGACGAATCCATGGGAGGCATAATTGGCCATGATCGGATCATTCGAATATCCGCTGGAGACGAGTGCCTGGACCTGTGGGTCAAGTTTGCGTAACCGGGCCAAAGTTCCCATGCCGCCAAGTTTTCCCGGAACCGTTAAGTCCAGGATCACCAGGAGAAAAGGCGTGTGAGAGTCCATGGCCTGTTGATAGAGGGCCAGCGCTTCCTCTCCATCCTTTGCCATTCTCACCTCGTATCCACAATGGGATAACATTTCTCCTGCCATCATTCGAATCGACTCTTCATCATCCATGACTAAAATTTTTCCTTCTCCCCGACGAATGTCCAGGTTCAAGGATTTGGGTGATGGGGTGGCCCTGGGAGATGCAGGAAAGTAGAGTGTGAAGGTGGTGCCTCCTCCGACCTGGGATTCCACGGCCACATGACCGGCATGTTTTTTCATAATGGCATAGGTCGAGGCCAATCCCAGACCCTGTCCCGCTGACTTTGTCGTAAAGTATGGCTCAAAAATTTTTGGCAAATGATTTTCGGCGATCCCGATCCCTTCGTCGGTGATGGTGACTTTCACATACGGGCCAGTAGAAAGAGGCAGATGACTGTTGATTTTTGGATCGGATAGTTGGAGATTTTCTGCACGAATGGTGATTGAGCCTCCATGAGGCATTGCATGGATGGCGTTCATGAGGAGATTTTGCATAACCTGATTGATTTGCCCAGGGTCGGCTTCAATGATCCATAGGTTTGGATCAGCCCATGTATGGCAAATGAGAGATGATCCGGCAAGAGCCAGTTCGGAAGATTCCGTGATCAATTCGTGTAAGGCCACGGTTTGTTTAATGGGATCGCCGCCTCTCGAGAACGTGAGCAATTGGTGGGTGAGGTGCTTGGCGTGAAGAGCCGCACGTTCGGCTCGTTCTAAGTAGGCCTGGGGGTGATTGGAGGAAGACAAGATTTCTTTGGTTAGAGTAATATTTCCCAGGATGGTCGTCAGAAAATTATTGAAATCATGGGCGATGCCACCGGCTAGATTTCCCACAGATTCCAATTTTTGCGAACGAAGCAATTGGGCTTCCAGTCGCTGCTTTTCCTCTTCATTTTTTTTGCGTTCCGTCACATCTCTTGTGACTCCCGTAATGCCTATGGGGAGATTGTGTTTATCGAGCAGAAGGCTTCCCCGTACCTCCGCCCATACTGAGGATCCATTGCGATGTTGATGTTCCAAGACTAACAAAAACGATCGATTTGGCTCATGGGTGTGGGATTGGTAATGGGCGCGTTCTTGTTTGATGGCTTCCCTCAGAGTGACCATGGAAGCAGACATCAAAATGGTTTCTGGCGAAAGCGTGTCAAGTGCATGACCCGAATACCCCAACAACCGTTCCAGAGAGGGACTGATGTAGGAAAACTTCGATCCCTCCAGGTCCATGACCCAAATGACATCGGAAATCCTTTCGACAACCATTCGATACCGGGCTTCAGATTTTTGTAAATCCGCAGTCCGAATCCCCACAAGAGATTCTAGATGGTCTTTGTGATGAAGGAGTTCTTTTTCTATTTCTATGCGGTTTTTTATTTCCTTGCTTAATGAACGATTAAAGGTTTCAGCTTGAGAGTGAGCCTGTTTCAATTGGTTGATTAATTGGAAATTCTCTTTTTCCAAGGTGAGAGCATTTTTTACCATGGAAAAGTTTCGGTAGGCGGTGACCGTAATCACAGCCAGAAAGGTGAAACCCATGATTCCCACGGCTTGATGGGGAGGGTCACCCTGCGCGAAAAATTGATAGGTGAGAGGCAACGTGGTGGGAAGACTATAGGCTAAAAAAGCAGGGAAATAGGCTGCATGGACGGCAGTCGAGCCTGCCGCCATTCCTCCCAGCACCAAGGCTAAAAACATTTGGTGGCTTGTTGAAGAAGATGGGTACAGTGCAATGCCGGCCATGCCCCAAATCAGTCCGGAGGCACTATTGCCGGCAATAAACCAGGTCATCCATCTGCTTGGGTGTAAGAGTGGTTTCGATGCCCGGCGATAGGCTAAGACCAACCCTGACCAGAGAATGTTAATTCCCACAATGCCGATTATCCATCCCGATACGACCGGTGAGGGAATGACATCCATGAGAATAAATGCCACCAGCCCACCATTAATGATGGAGGCCAGAATGGCCATCGGAACCAAGGAAAAAAGTTGATCAATTTGTTTACGACGAAGTTCAATGATTTGGTGGATGGGAGAAGAAGGGGAGGGTGTACCTGATGGTCGAATGTGACTCGATTCCGGCCAAGTGAGCATGTACGCTATTCCAATATTTTAGGGGTCCCGCCATAAGCGATGACGTAGTATGAATGGCTCATATCGTCAACCTGACGAAGAAGGGATAGTCGGAACGGAATAAGCCCCACCTCTAGCTTATAGCCTGCCTCTCATGAAGGACAATGTCAAGACGACTGGGATCGTCTGGATAAAGAAAGGAACATAGGGATAGCGGATATCGCCGAGGTGTTATTCGGTCCCAAAAGCCTGGATCGGGATTCCCGTTGTTTGGACCGGTTGTGGGCAATTTATGCTACGATCCCCATAGGATGAGATCGTTCACGCTTCTCCAGAAGACTATTACGGACTGTACGATTTGCGAACGGTTGACGGCCTATCGTCAGGCTATTGCCACGGAAAAGGTCAAACGGTTTCGGGATTGGGAATATTGGGGACGGCCCATTTCCGGGTTCGGGGATCCCAGTGCCCAGGTTTTCGTGGTGGGCTTGGCTCCCGCAGCCCATGGAGGAAACCGGACGGGCCGCGTTTTTACCGGGGATCGAAGCGGAGACTGGTTGTATGAAGCCCTGCATGCGTTCGGATTTGCCAACCAGCCTGATTCGACACATCGGGAGGATGGGCTCACGCTGAACAATTGTTATGTCGCGGCGGTGGTACGTTGTGCCCCTCCAGCCAATAAACCCACAAATGCAGAATTTGCGGCCTGCCGTCCCTATTTGCAGGAAGAATTACGATTATTGCGGCAGGTCAAAGTCATCGTGGCGCTTGGAAAGATCGCCTTTGATGAATATTTGCGGGCCTGTCAGGCTATGGGTTTGCATGTGCCCTTTCCCCGACCGAAATTCAGTCATGGGGCCCGATATGCCTTATCCTGGGGAGTGACCTTGGTCGGGTCTTACCATCCCAGTCAGCAAAATACCTTTACGGGCACACTCACCCGCCCGATGTTTCACGGGATATTTAAAACCGTTCGCAAGCTTATCGCACCGTCCTGACGTTCGCAGGTTCTCCTGGCCATAGATTGGACAATTAGGCCTTGTTGGAAGGTCTGGCTTCCCAATCCGAGAGAAATTTTTGTAAACCATTATCGGTCAACGGGTGTTTGACGAGCTGTTGGAATACGGCATAGGGCATCGTGCAGATATGCCCGCCGGTGAGAGCCGCTTCGACCACGTGTTGGGGATGCCGAACGCTGGCGACGAGAACCTGTGTGGTGAAATTATAGTTTTCGTAGATCGTCAGGATTTGTCGAATAAGCTCCATGCCATTTGAACTGACATCGTCCAGCCGGCCAATAAATGGCGAGACGCACCATGCCCCGGCTTTGGCGGCCAACAAGGCTTGAGTTGGAGAGAAGCACAACGTGACGTTGACACGGATTCCTTCGCTGGACAATTGTTTCGTGGCCTTGAGCCCTTCCGGAATGAGGGGACATTTCACCACGATATTCTTGTGAAGCTTAGCTAATTCTTTCCCTTCCTTCACCATGGCCGAGGCTTCAATGCTGACCACTTCTGCACTGATGGGCCCATCCACAATTTCGCAAATTTCTAGGAGTAGATCCTTGAAATCACGTCCTTCCTTTGACACAAGTGAAGGGTTTGTGGTGATGCCGTCTACCAGACCATAACTAGCCGCTTCACGAATCTCCTTGACACTGCCGGTATCGAGATAGAGCTTCATGTCGAATCCCCTTTTTGGTTTGTTCTCTGGTGTTGCCTGAGTTGTCTCGTGCCCTATTGTAATCCACGCCCCTGACTTGTACAAATTTCCTTATCCATTATGTGGAAGGGAAATTTAGCTGAGAGCCTGCGTGACATTTGGTTCCTAAGGTGGGAGTGCCAGGCTCTACGAGGTAGGGTACCTAATTTTACCCTTCCATTCGGAGAGGAAGAAGATGGAGATCTCCTCCATTTTGATGAATAAGATCGTTTGACTGGTAGAGGATCGAGGACTAGAATTTCCACAGAATAGATAGCCTGTCCGTGTTTTCAGCCATTGTTGGGGAAGGAGACGGGTGTGATCCACAAATATTTGCTGATAGGATTGTTGGGATTGCTGTGTGCCGGTTGTGGAGGGAATCCGTATTTAGACGCCTCCCTTGATCCCGCCAAATTTGAAGGAAAAGACAAGGCCTGGTTCGAAGAAAACTGGGGAAAGCCGAGCGGGAAATCCGCTCGGTTCTTTGGAGGAGAAAGCTGGGTGTATTCACGTATTTCCGGCGGTGAGTCGCGATTTCCCAACTTTAATTTTGCCCCGAATCTATGCCGTATTAATTTAGATTTTGATAAAGAAGGCAAGCTGGAAGATTATGATTATACGGATTGCTAAGGAATCTTATGCCCGTTCCACTTGCTATTGCTTAAGGAGGCCCTCGTTCTGAATATTCCATCCCAAACGGGTTTTCTTTATTCAAGTTGTCCGATCCCCTTTTGTGCATAGGAGTCTGGATTGTCGCGGACAATTATTATTACACCAACAATCGACGAGTTGTTTGTGGCTGCCGCCAAGGAAGTAGTGCAGGTGGTGCTGGATTGTCGGAAAGCCGGTCGTGAATGTCGTGTGGCTTTGGCGGGTGGATCCACACCTCGAGGCTTGTACAAGCTCCTGACTGGTGCCCACTACCGGACTCAGATTTCCTGGGACCATCTTCGCATTTTTTGGGGAGATGAGCGCACAGTCCCCCCGGATCACCACGAGAGTAATTTCCGAATGGCCAAAGAGGCGTTATTATCTCATGTGCCCATCCCCTCTAATCAGGTGTTTCGGATTGAAGGAGAACGGCCGGCTGGTGATGCTGCTGCACGGTATGAAGCCGTCTTGCGTGAACAATTCAGACTGTCATCGGGAGAGTTTCCTCCGTTCGACCTGATTCTATTGGGCATGGGGCCTGATGGGCATACGGCGTCATTGTTTCCTGGGACCTCGGCTGTGGCAGAGTCTCAAAAACTGGTGGCGGCCCCATGGGTCGAAAAATTACAGACACATCGGGTGACGTTGACCCCACCGGTACTCAATGCCGGAAAGCACGTGGTCTTTCTGGTCAGTGGACTGGATAAAGCAACGGCGCTACAGGTTGTGTTGGAAGGGCCGGCAGATCATGCGCGCTATCCAGCGCAAGTTGTGAATCCTACGGCCGGTCACATGGTGTGGTTGATCAATCAGGATGCGGCCGGTCTCTTAAAGAAAGAAACGATGACGTCACGTGTGTGAGGAAGGAGAGACAACATGAAAATGGTGAAGGCCCCCGAGGCATTTATTCATGCCCTGCATAAAAGACCCATCACGTGTCCCACACGGGATTGTTCCGGCTCCGTGGCTGTGGAAGAGCGTTCCCAGTCCACCGATCGGGTGAAATCGTTTGGATTGCGTTGTGAGCAATGTGATTGGCACGACACGATAACGGGCGAAAGACAACTTGATCCGCCGTGGGACGAGGGTTCCTTGATGGAAATTACCGAGGAGCATCTTCTTCATTTAGAACCGGTTTGTCCGTATGATCAGGCACCGGTTGATTTTCATTCCTTGCCGAATCCACGTCGCCGGGCTCGTTATCGCATCACGTGCTTTTTCTGTGGGCGGCAGGAGGAATTGGATTGGCCACCTGAAGAAGCGAAGCGATAATCGTTTGGAGGGGGCCGTGGCCTGAGATTTCCGCTCAGCGCTCACTTGTGTTATTCCTCATGCCCTGTCATTCCTGTCAGACTCATCTTTTGTAGGACTCATGAAAAAAATCAAAAAAAAGAAATCCGCTTCTCAATCCGTGCCGGCTTTTCTTGTTGGGTGGACTCATGGAGAGCCGCCTCCGCCAGGCTATGTGGCTGCCTGGTTCGATGAAGCGTATGGAGGGCCACTGCGCATACGTTTTCTCGCCTCGACCGGACACCATCATTTTGAGGCCGCACATACCAATTGGATGGCCGAAGTCAATATTGAGCCTTCAACGGACATATTGGAACAGTGGCAAGGTCGCTTACAGTGGGAACAGACCCGTTTGGCGCTCCTGTTTCCTCCGAGCAATACGGCAACTGATCGTCGGGATGCCGTGTTGCATGTGGCAAGAATGGCGAGGGGAGTGACTCTGCTCACCGACGGAACCACCTATGATGTGGCGACTGGTACGTATCTCAATC
The DNA here is from genome assembly GCA_963801755.1 of uncultured Nitrospirales bacterium. GTDB lineage: Bacteria > Nitrospirota > Nitrospiria > Nitrospirales > UBA8639 > Nitrospira_E. The sequence goes on from CAWDGE010000017.1 coordinate 68,898, forward strand.
CTTCGGATTGGCGTGATCGGGATTTGGAGGGCTTTCGAATCACCGACCACATTCAGGTGGAACATCGCGAAAGCGTGCAGCGGGCGTGCATGTGGTTCCATACCAGGGGCATGACGAAATTTGGATTAGAGGAAATCGAGACTTTTCAACCCATGGGCCTATCGGGTCGGGAGGTGAAGGACACCGTGCTCAGGGTTGCGAGCCATCTGATCGAGAAGGGGAAGAACCCAAAGGTTGGGGAACAAATCGTTCTTGATGGAAGTGGTCCTCAGGTGAGGGTGGTGCGCCATCGGACCGATTCCGCGTATGGTGCCGCTCTCGCATTCCGGGAGTTTACCCTGGAGTAACAAGAAGCCAAGCACACAGGTTTCTGTCATCGAACGCGGTTACCGTGGTGGAGAAACGACGGTAATGCGAGTCCTTGCGCCTCGTCCAATCGCTTGATCGCAGGGGCTCAGTTCCGTATCAATGGAAATATTGGGAATGGAACCCGGCTTGCTCATGAGTTGCCGGGTGAGTGTCTCGCCCGAAGCCACAGGGCGTGGCAGGCGATAGAGATAGATCATGCCGATATCTTCCGCTTGGAACCAGCTTGCGCCTAAGGTTCTCTTGTAAAATTCCAGAATTTTTTCAGGCGGATCAGGGGTAAGGAGTACGGCTGAAGGAATTGTCTGATAGGACTGTCCATGAATTTGTGCATTCGCGCTGGACATGGCACTGGCCATAACGGCATTCGGATATGGGGGAACCATGAAATATTGTGCCGGAGGCGTCCAGTTGCGGAGAAATGATTCCAGCATGGTGGTGAGCCGGCATTGGGGGTTCTTGCTCACTGCTGAAAAATCGGCCAGGGGGGCATAGGAGCCTGCATAGGCGAGCGTCGGTAACACGATCAGAGATAGGAGACTAAGCCAATAAGACTTCTTCATGCCTTGACTCCTTGCATCATTGTGGGTTGAAATAAATGGCATGTTCAGCATACAAGAGGAGAATCATGGCGAAAGCTTGATGTGCAGTCAACCGGGAGGAAGTCACATTAATTCGGCGTCATGAGTGGTGAGCCAAAATTGAATTTCATAAACCTGACAGAGAAGCTATTTAGCGCCACGATAACTAACCGTCCCCTAAGGCGGGGCCGACCGCTAGTGTCTGTGTTCAGTTATGAAAGCTTTGGGGCAGCCGCTGGTTTTTGATTGATCACATTCATGGCCAGCGCAATCATTGAGCCCACATCGGACACGGAGGCCGGGAGCACCAGAGTGTTGCTGGCTTTCGCCAATTCACCAAACTCTCCGATGTATTGTTCGGCTACTCGAAGTTGGACTGCCTCAAATCCACCAGGATTTTGAATCGCTTCTGCGACCTTTCGAATACCTTCGGATGTGGCTGTCGCAATGGCGAGAATGGCGGAAGCTTGGCCTTCCGCTTCGTTGATCTGTTGTTGCCGCTTCGCTTCAGAAGCTTTGATGACCTGCTGCTTGTCCCCCTCGGCTTCGTTGATGGCCGCATCCCGTTGACCTTCTGACCCCAGGACCACCGCACGCTTTTCCCGTTCGGCCCGCATTTGTTTTTCCATGGCGCTGAGGACGTCTTTGGGCGGGTTGATATTACGAATTTCGTACCGAAGGACTTTGGCGCCCCAGGGAGAGGAGGCTTTGTCCAATTCGTTCACGACAGAGATGTTGATCGTCGTCCGTTCCTCGAAGGTCTTATCCAGGTCGATTTTCCCGATTTCACTACGAAGCGTGGTTTGGGCCAGTTGAGAAATGGCGAACCGGTAATCGGTAATGCCATAGGAAGCGCGTTCGGCATCCAGGACTTTGATATACAAGACACCGTCCACTCCCACTTGCACGTTATCCCTGGTAATACAAATTTGTTCGGGGACGTCCACGGCCATTTCTTTTAAGGTATGTTTGTATCGAATGACATCTAAAAACGGGATAAGGATGTGAAGTCCGGCATTCAACGTTGACGAATATTTTCCTAACCGCTCAACGACATAAGCGCTTTGTTGAGGAACCACGATGGCCGTTTTTGACAGAATAATAAACGCCAGTAAGGCTAAGACCAGCATGACCAGTAATTCACCCGACATGAGATTCCTCCTGTGTAATCGGGTCCGCCTGGATCCAGAGCGTCAACCCTTCAACCCGAATAACTTTGGCCTGTGTTCCTTTACCTATGGTAGACGTTCCTGCATTGCGTGCGGTCCAACTTGATCCATGGAGTTCCACCTTGCCTATTCGTTGAGCGTCCAGGTTTTCCAGGACAGTGGCAAACTCCCCGACCATGGAATCCACCGGAACCTCATCCTTTTCCCTAATGAAGCCTGTTCCTTGAAGGGGTTTCCTCATGGCAAAGAGAGAAAGGATGCCGAAGAGCACGAAACACAACCATTGCAGCCAGGCGGCTTCGGTCAGACCTAACCAAGCCAGCGCACTGACCATTAAGGCCGCTACCCCGAAAAACAGAAAATAAAAATTGCCGAGGCCTCCCAGCGTGAGGATTTCCATGCCAATCAACACTAGGCCCATTATGGACCAATGCCACCAAAGCATCGCGAAAGGACTCCTCTCTGTTGCAAGGATAACCGTAAAGGGAGAACAGGGAGATCCGAGCTTTTGCCGTTTTTCTGTTATATCGGCCGTCGTATGGTGAAAACTAAGACCTAATTGATTCTATGAGGTCAGATAGGAAAATTGCAGTGCTGCCAAAATACAAGAACAGTAGCATATTTTTTTGAAAAGGTCTTCCTTCCTGAGGGAGGCAGCATTTAAAAGGAGAGGCTTGTTCTGAATTTGCAATTCTGCCCTCACAACCTCTGATCCTTAATCGGAAATGATATTAATTGGATTGAATCTCCTGAACCAACGACAAGTCTCTCGTCAGGATGTCCTAAAAAAAGTCTCCACAAAACCCAATTCTCCGATGCAGAAAGCCGTAGGATGGAAAATGGGCAATGACTCTTTTGCAAAAGTGACAAGGGGATGTGAGTTGGGTGTTAGCCTGTCTCAGGACTCGTCAGGCGGCTATTTGCGCTGTCGTTGTTCTGTTCCCAATCGGTAGGCAGGCTTGGGTGTCCGACAAAAACAGAAGGTGGAAATCTTGCACCGGTTTTAGGGTGGCGCAGGGTCCGTTTTAGGACGAAGTCAAACAGCAAGGGATTGTAGTCATAGATTTCATTGAGGGCCTCGCGCTCTTCGAGTTGATATGACCGGAAGACACGAGTGAGCGGGTCTGAATCACAATATTGATTGCGGGCAGTGGATAATCGCTTCCGTTGATTAGTTTGGAATGAATGGAGGATTTGGACAAGATCTTATCGAGGTTGTGATGCCGATTGTATTGTGTCAAAGCGGAAATATCGGCAAAGACCAAACCTGCATACTTGGGATCTTCAAGCATCTGAATGGCCAGATCGACATAGGGTGTCCCGGGTAAACAGATAGCCGCTTCCTCTTTTTCGCATTCCCCCAAACTGGCGACATGAGCCATCACGACTTTCACTCCCATGGCCATGGGCTTTTTCAACAATAATGGGTTTCCAAACCGCTGATATTCTTCCGCTTCCGTGGCAACCTCCACACCCGTATGGGAAATCAGCACCATCTCGTATTCCTTCATGATGCGGTAATAAGGTACGAGTTTGTCCTGCATGGTTTCTGACGCCGGCTGAATACCCATGGCATTGGGCAACCATTTCACATACCGAACTCCTTGTTGTGCATAGTGACGAAGCGCAGTTGTAGCATCCTCCCGGTAGGGATGAATGGAGATGATAGGGAAAAAGATACCGGGATTCTTCTTGGCAAGGGTCATCGCATACTCATTGGGCACATAAAACGTCGATAGTTTCCCGATTGAGGTTGACCATGCTCGTCATGAAAAAAATCAAACGCCATGCTGCCGAACTTTCCACGTTCCGGCATGTACTGAATGAGGTCTTTCAATCGCGCCAGGTATTGGGCGTCGGCCTGTTGTTCGTCTGTAATCACAGCCGCACTTTTATAAATTTCAAACTGAAAAAAATGAATCAATCCATTCCAGGGGGATTGCCATTCCTCATTGACGAAGGTTTCATTGATGTCCTCATTCATGCCCAACATATGAACGTGATAGTCTCGACGGGCATTACCATGAATGCCGTCGAACGCCAGATCTATCAGCGTCCGAGCCTCTGCGTTGATCTCATTCTCTAAATCCCTGAGTTCATGATCGAAGGCTCCCCCCAAAAGATCGCAAGAAACACAGAAGACGCTCACGACAAACAGCATGGCCCGGAGAAGATATGTTGATGTCGTGCTCATGTGCCTGTATGGAGTCATGCTGGGTGCTTCTGGTTCGTGGTGACGGGCTCAATCTGCCATACGATTATCGGTATCTAGCAGAAGTTCTTAGGAAATCCTATAAAATTACTTCAAACCAAGAACACCCATTCTACGTTGGCTTTCCTGAAGTGAAAAGGGTGATGGGTGGATGTGACCTATGACATTTTTGGGGAAGGCGGAATGGTAAATGTGCATTTCAATCCAATTCCTACAGGAAGAAATGTTTCGGTGAAGTATTGTTTCCAGGTTTTTTTTTGATTTCTGAAAGCCTGAACTCAAAAGCTTTTATACCTTGACTAATTTTCATAATTAACCAAGAATCTTTCCTTGCCAGATGCAAAGAAATCATTGTTTGACTGCAGCGATGCTGTGGTGGAAGGAGGGTTTATGACTACTTCGCCGAAATCGGAAACATGGCCGTCCCTACCCTTGGAGGAGTGGAGGGATACGTATGCTACCTTGCATCTGTGGACGCAGATCGTCGGCAAGGTTCGTCTCGCCCAGAGCCCCTGGATCAACCATTCCTGGCATGTCACGCTCTATGTGACCACGAGAGGGCTGACAACATCTCCTATCCCCTATGGAGACCGTACGTTCCAAATCGACTTCGACTTTATTGACCATCAGGTGATTGTGCAGACGAGTGATGGCCTCAGCGGTCGGTTTGCACTTCAACCGCAGTCGGTCGCGACATTCTATGCCTCTCTCATGGCTGAGTTAAGAAAGCTGGATGTGCCGGTACATATTCACCGCATGCCGAATGAAGTATCTGATCCAATCCACTTCGATGAGGATGAAACCCATCGAGCTTACGATGCAGCATATGCCAACCGGTTTTGGCGCATCCTGGTGCAGGCCGATCGAGTCTTTGCAAAGTTCCGTGCTCGCTTCATTGGTAAATGCAGCCCTGTGCATTTCTTCTGGGGTGCGCCTGATCTGGCAGTCACCCGGTTTTCCGGACGACCGGCGCCGAAACATCCCGGGGGAATTCCAAATCTGCCGGACTGGGTCACGCGGGAAGCCTACTCGGAGGAAGTCAGCAGTTGCGGGTTCTGGCCCGGTGGAGGTCCGATTCCATATCCGGCTTTTTATTCATATGCCTATCCGGCGCCTCCTGATTTCGCAGCGGCATCCGTGCAGCCGAATGGGGCATTCTATAGTAACGATCTGCATGAATTTGTTCTTCCCTACGAAATTGTCCGGGAGGCACCATCGCCCGATGAAACCCTTCTCGAATTCCTGCAGACGACGTATGAAGCAGCAGCCAATTTAGCAAAGTGGGATCGCAATTCTCTGGAACGACGGATCGAGCAGTACATCGTGGAACGACTGGTTTGGGAACTGAAGAATGTTTATAGAAGGGAGGTTCAGGCTATAAAAATCTATATGAAGCCCCTCGCCTTCGTGGGAGAGCCGCAAACAGCTCTCACAAAAGCCCTCATTCAGAATCACGGTGGATGCCAGCTTCAGGAAATTTTTGGGGAACAAGATACTGACTATTTTCTTCTGATTGAAGCGCAGTCCGTCCCACCCCATGAGCTTCGAGAAGGGGCTCCTCAAGCTTGGGAGGCGTTGTGCCAAGAGGTACAAGTTAGCCTGCAAAAAAGGCGAAGCCGGATCATTGGCTTATGGATTAATTCCGCGGGAATTGTTCTGGATCCATTTTGCGTTATCCCCGCATTAGACAAATTTGATCCGGAGGATGTTGTGGTTTATTTTCGGGGGGTTTTGCGGGATTGCGGAGTGCCGGAGGAAGAACGAGAAATCTTGCTTACAGGAATTGCGGGAACATGATGGCTGTTTGCCGGCCACCTATCGAATTATGGAAAAAATGGTAAAGCCGATTTAGATTTTCCCAATGATCTGCTCCTGGAAATAGATCGTCTTCAATTTGCGGTCAAGGAAATTCCTCGAATGCGGTTCGATGCGCTCAAAGGAAAAACCCGGAAGAACGACGGGATGTGCTGCCCCTCCTGATCGTCACCAGCAACCGGGAAAAGGAACTGCCTGCCGCTTTTTTGCGGCGGTGTCTCTTCTATTACATTCCCTTTCCCACGCCGGAAGACATTAAAGACATTATGGAAAGTCATTTCCAGAATCCCCATACACGATTGTTCGATGAAGCCGTAAAGAAATTTTGGCAACTGCGAGAGCAAAATCAATTTACCTGGCAAAAAATGCCGAGCACCAGTGAACTTTTGGATTGGCTCCGATGTCTGAGCCGGTCAAAAGAACCGGGAGCACTGACGGCTGAACAATTGGCTAAAACTCCCTTGTCTGCCCTGCCGCACATTGGGGTGCTGGTCAAAAAACATGAAGATCAGCTGGCCATCGAAAGGGTTGAAAACGCCGTGAAACAGGTCAACACCAGCAATCAACCCTTCCTTGAGCCTTCTCTGCTCTTTGATGTGTTTGAAGACTTGCGCCGGCAGGGGGTTACCCTTGGGCTGGAGGAGTATCTGGTGTTAAACAGGGTGGTGGAAACGGGCAAGGGATTGGAGAGTTATGCTGATTTCAAGCGGCTGTGCCAGTTGGTCTGGGCCACATCCTATGATGACCTGGCCCTGATCGATCAAGCGTTCGCGCGCATCGTCGATCCATGGCTGTTGGCACCTCTTCCAAAAAGAGCAGGGGGAAAATAGAGGCAAACGCCAAACAGAAGACGACCACCAAAAAGTTCATCCGCAGAGACAAGAAGACTCCAAACCATTGAAGGACTCCCCTCTCGGCGGAACCTCAGGCACACAAGAGGCCAAGCAGCCTCTCAAGGCTTTCCATTTAAATATTTTGAGGGGGAAAAGAGTGACTGGAGAAGGTCTTCGTTCCACTCACCATTTTGTGATGAGGCCACGGTGGCCGGTCTCTGTGCGAACAATGGCGACGACATGGAGCTCTGTTCGCCAACCGCGACGGCAGAGTGCCGTTGTGGAATGGGATGTGCAGGGCACGATTGACCGGACAGCTCAAGCGGGGATGTTTTACAGGACCAGTGTTTCAACCGGTTAGAACCAACCAAGCCTACCTCCTGTTGTTGATTGACCAAGGAGGATCGATGGTGCCGTTTTCTCCGTTGATTGCCACGTTGAAAGAAAGTTTACACCTAGCCGGATTTCGGGGACGTCTATCCACTGGATTTTTTCATGACGTCCCGCATCCTCGCGTGTATGCCCATCCCGCATTTCTGAAAGGTCGTCCTTTGGAAGAGGTGCTCTCCCAACAACGCACGGGGTGTCATGTGGTCATTGTCAGTGACGCGGGCGCGGCCCGTGGGATGTGGGATTCACAACGCGTGCAAGATACCCGCCATGCGGTGAAGGCCATCAAGAAAGTTCAGCCCAATCCGGTTTGGTTGAATCCTGTGCCTGCCGGTCGTTGGCGGAACACGAGTGCGCAAGAAATCGCGAAAGGTATCTTTATGACGACGTGGTCGAATAATGGGTTCCAGCGATTGGTGAATTATGTTCGAGGCTTTGATCGGACGCCGGTGATCCGAAGCTAAGAGACCCTTTGGCTATGGCAAACGTCCTTCAAGAAGTCCTTGATCAAGACAGTGTACTTCGCGCCCTGTGGCTGCCGGTTGAGGAAGCCGCCAGGCAGATTGTGGATTTCGAATCCCGATTCGGAGAAACGTGTCTTGAATTGGCCTGCCATGCCGCGCTTCCGTTAGTCGTGAATGCCGGTATGGTCCACCTCATCCGTCAAAATTTTTTCGCACACACGCCATTACCCTGGATTGCCGAGGCCGATCTGCTGCTCTCGCCGTTATGCCGGACCATCGGAGGAGAGTTTTATCAATGCGAACCCCGCATACGGGAATGCCTCCTGGTGGATCTGGAAGATCGATATGGAGCTGGCAGAATAGTGATGCTCGCAGAATGGTTGCTGGCGTATGGGAATTCCCCACTTGCCAAATCCCATCCTCCGGACATTGTCAAGACACACCGCTGGGTGGCCCTCGCCTACACGTATCCGGACCAACTCATTCAAGAAATGACCCAAGAGTTGCAAGCGACGAACCAAGAACCGGACACATCCTCTATGGATATTGCCGGCCATATTCACATCGCCTCCACGATGGAGATGATTGGGGATGTGGTGGAACAGCGATTGAAGACTGACCCAGCAGCCTTCCGGGACCTCAAGCAGAGTGCCAAACTCATGGCCTATTACTGGTATGGTGATCGGGAAACGCTTACACGGCAGGCGCAAGAAGCTTCTCTCTCAACTGGGGAATTGGAACAAGGGGAGTCCTCGCAATTGTCGATCCTCATCGATTGGATGAAGGGGAAGCGCTCCGAACCCAAGGAAACGGAATCTCCAAAAGCCACTCCACCGTATCAACTGCCTCCAGCGGTGGAATATGCTCTTTCCGAGACCGCAGCCCCCTTTGAAGAAGACGAATGGGTGGCCCCACTCGTGGAAGAATGGACTGCACGGATTCAAGAGGCATGAGAGTCTTGCTGCCATTGTTGAATGCGCGTGACCTTGGATTTCTATTAGTTTGAAGGAAAGATAATCCATCAAACAGCCATCTCAGCCACTGGGTATGGAATACGATGACGCCTTCGATTGCTGACACCCGTTGCTGCATTGTCGGCGGCGGTCCGGCGGGAATGATGCTTGGCTTTTTACTGGCACGGGCTGGAGTGTCGGTTGTGGTATTGGAAAAGCATGCCGATTTCCTGCGCGATTTTCGCGGGGATACGGTCCATCCCTCGACACTCCAGATTCTTAAAGAAATCGGCCTGCTGGGAAAATTTGACCGACTGCCTCAGCGTAAAGTCAATCATTTGAGTGTGCGTATCGGAGGCAGGTTGCAGCCGGTCATCGACTTCCGGGGACTGAAGCCGTTTGATTACCTGTCGCTGGTGCCGCAATGGGATTTTCTTGATTTATTGGCCGATGAAGGCCAAAGGTACCCGCACTTCGATTTACGCATGCGTCACGAAACCCTTGGGCTGATTGAAAAAGAGGGACGCGTAGCCGGTGTCCGTGTGCGATCGCCCGAGGGCGAGGTGTCGGTCCTTGCAGATCTGGTCGTTGCCTGTGACGGCCGTCATTCGACTCTGCGCGAAGCCGCTGACATGACCCGGCAGGACTATGGGGCGCCGATGGATGTGCTATGGTTTCGTGTGCCACGAAAGCACAGCGATCCGGAAGATACCTTCGCCATAGTTAACTCCGGCCATATGATGGTTCTGCTCAATCGCACCGATTATTGGCAGGCCGCTTATGTGGTGCCAAAGGGAAGTGATGAAAGGCTACGGGCACAACCGATCGAGACCCTACGCGATTCGGTTGTCAAGCTTGCGCCTTTTCTCGGGGTCTCCATACAGAAGCTTGCCTCGTGGGATGAGGTGAAAACCCTGGTTGTGCGTGTCGATCGCTTGGAACGCTGGTACCGGCCAGGGTTGTTGCTGATCGGAGATGCCGCGCATGCGATGTCACCTATCGGCGGTGTCGGGATCAATTTGGCCATTCAGGACGCCGTCGCCGCTGCCAATGCCCTCGGACCAGCGCTAAGGGGAACTAAATTCATTGACGAAGCATTGCTGCGCGAGATACAGCAGCGTCGCCTGCTACCGACGAGAATCATTCAGGCTCTGCAAGTGCAAGCTCAAAAACGTCTGATCACTAAGGCCCTGGAACAATCGGGAGATGCTCCGCGAGTTCCGGGGATTCTGCGATGGCTGTTAGGGTTCCGCGCCGTGCGAAATATTCCCGCCCGCCTGATCGGCTATGGCATTCGCCGCGAGCATGTGCGCACGAACGAATACCTTCCGCAATCCTGACCTGTTTTCGAAGACCACTGTTGTCCGCTCTCTTGGATGTACCTTGGAGAGGATAGGACGATGGTGAATCCTTTCCTGCAATTGAAATACGCAGCGGACTAAAGGGTTATATGAATGCAGGAGATTATTTTCTGCTGGTAGTCATTTTGGACCGATTGCTGATTTATCTTGACTTGTGCCTTGACTAATTTCATGAAATAACCAAGAATCCATTTGAGATCATCTCTGAATGTTCGCTGGAAACTTAGTGTCAGCTATTTAAATTTTCTTTGGGAAATGTTTCCCCAATGAAAAATAAAGACTATTTATTCCTACTGTTCGCACCTGTCGTAGCACCCTACCCTGAAATTCGCGACGAAATCTATTCTTTTCTATCTGATTAATTTGGAAGGACAGATCATACAAATAGACTCAGAACCCTTAGCATGTTTATCCAAAAACTAGGTAAAGAAACTACGATAGATAGGCAAACATCTACTACAAGACGTGTCCATACTTCCAGCGCATGCAAAGAAAATCTTCCAGTAATGAGTCTAAGGGTTGAAAGAAATGGATGCCTGGCGATCGATTTATTTGTAATTTCCACCATGGGTCCGCTATTTCAATTCGTAAGAACGGGAGGTTGTTATGAATGCGAATCGTGTTATCGCCACCGTGTTGGCCTTATTTCTGTTGGGCCTTCCAGGCTGTACGAAGTCCAATGTTCCCGATTCTGAAGAACTCAGCAGCGGGGAATATGATAAGCGTCGTACACGGATCATCGAATTTTTCTCACAACGTCAGATGCTGGACAATGTGGTCGCCACAACCCGTACGAAGTCTGGCCAGATCATCGACTGGATCAGACCAGAAAGTCAGGTGCTGGATGGTAAAATTGCGACTCCCCCCTCAAAAGATCCTGCGGATATCAAACAACCGAAAGAGGTGCTCGACAATCCTTATCTAGACGTTGACTTGCCCAGGGCTCTTCAAGAACTTATCCAAAAGGAAGAATCAGCTCAAACAGAACTTCAGATAGATAAGTCTGCCATGGGTCCTCCGGGGACGGTGCCTATCGTACGGTTTGATATTGAATCGTATCTCAAAGACCATCCAACTTATCTGCCAAAAGACCCGATAGAAATCTTAACTAAGATGCCACCGCCGGCTCCGGCGTCAAACGATCGCTATTATGCTGTCTGGCAACGATTTGGTGATGTGTTTGGCAGTCTCGGACGGATCAATATCTGGAATACCACAGGACCGGTGGGAGGTGAAACATCCATCGCACAGGTAGCCGTAATCCGGGGAACCCCGATGCAGGCTATTGAGGCCGGCAAGATTGAACATTCGGCATTTGCTCCCTCAAAACGACCCACGTTTTTTACCTATTTTCGAACAAACGGGAGCGCCAGCGGCGATTGGATTGCGGGATATAATGCCTTGGTCGATGGATGGATACAGGTTTCCAGTAGTGTGGCCCCTGGAATGTCGTTGGTCCCCTGGGAAAGTAGTCCAGGCGGTTCGCAATTCAGCCTTGATGTGGAAGTCCGGCTCTGGGAAGGAAATTGGTGGGTGAGAGCTGCAGGTGAATGGGCCGGGTATTATCCGTATTGCAAAGGTGCAGATTCTCCGCCTTGTGCTCAGGGGTCACTTTTCTCTGTCGCAGGCATTCGAGACAAGGCCAATCGCCTTGACTGGTATGGAGAAATTTTTGACGAGAGTGCACCGGCAGCGACGTCAACCGATATGGGGAGCGGGGCATTTGCCAATCAGCGCTGGGGTCAGGCGGCCTACTTCCGCAATTTGCTCTACATGTGGTCACCCACTCAAGCATGGTGGTGGAATGCCGGCTCCATTTCGACAACGGACTCGGCATGCTACAGCGCCGATGGTCCGTATTACAGTTCAGATCCCAACTATCGGAATTGGTTTTATTATGGTGGACCCGGGAAAGAAGCAGCTGGTTGTAATTAAGCATATCATCTGTCTTTTTTTATTCACTATAGTGTTGTGCGGTTGTGCCGGGGAGTTTGTCCAGGCAGGAGGGACTGCTAACAACAATCCGGTCGGTGTGGCCTGTCATGTCGATGATGCGTGCCAAACCGGCTTCTGCGATCTGGGCACATGCAGTATCCCCGAGAGTCAGTATGGTGCCGTTTGCATCCCTGCTCCTTTGACAGGGGAAGGCCTGCGAGATGGGAAGTTAAATAGCTGCGGGGCATATATCTGCTTGGAAGGACGTTGTCGCTCTTGTAATTCGGACAGTCAATGCCAAAAAGAATATGGTGCTCCCAAGTGCAATCCCCATAATACCCGCCCTGGGGAACGCTGTGGGTCTTAATTAAAGTATAGATTCCGACCCTGGACTGCTAAAGGATGGAATCGGGGACACGGCAGGGGAACTCATGAACAAACGTAATGCACTGTCGATCGCCCTTTAATTCTTTTTATAAAATTGGAATAATGTGATTAGTCTCATGAGATGCCAGAAATGTGCACAGGAGATTTCCAATCAAGCCGCTCCCTGTATGAAGTGCGGGTGTCCTATTAAAAAAAGCACAGCACAAAAAAGCCTTGTAAACGCCGCGTGGAACGCAGTGACCAACCCCAGAACACCTATCAATGTTTTTTCCTTTGGCCATGATGGCCTGCTCCGCCATCCTCGGGGTCAGTGCGACACAAGTAGCCATTGAGTATGCTCTCACGGCGTTTACTTAAACCTTTCATATTTTTCTGGCGGTCTCAGGGATGTTTTTTGCCACAATTTTATTTTGTCGAAGGGGTTTGTATCATCTTGAAGATTTAGCAAAAGCCAAACAAGCAGGTGCCGATGATCTTGGGCGGGACCAACCGATCGTCGCAGCTTTGCTGAATGGTTGTATGCTCATTTTCTATAGTGTCTATCAATGGGTAACTGGACCTGAGTAGTACGTGCGCTACAGACAGCTCACAAGTTAACAGGTATGCAATGAACAAAAAGCCAATGGACGTTCGCACTGAAACCGACTCCTTTGGCTCGATTTCTGTGCCGGCTGACAAATATTGGGGTGCACAGACCCAGCGTTCCTTGGAAAACTTTCAAATAGGACACGAACGATTGCCTCGCCCTCTGATTCGAGCGTTGGGTATCGTCAAGCGTTGCGCGGCTCTATCGAATATCATCCTGAACGCCATTGATGAAACAATCGGCAGGGCTATTGCTGATGCGGCACAGGGTGTAATCGACGGCAAGTTTGACGATCATTTTCCCCTTGTGATCTGGCAAACCGGTTCCGGCACGCAGTCCAACATGAACGCCAATGAGGTGATTGCTAATCTGGCCATCGAGCGTATGGGCGGGTCCCTCGGATCAAAAGCACCGGTTCATCCGAATGATCACTGCAATCGCAGCCAGTCTTCCAATGATGTCTTCCCGACCGCTATGCATATCGCGACGGTTGAGCAACTGCACCATGTCCTGATTCCATCCTTGGCACATCTGCACCAAGTCTTGTTAGATAAGTCGCAAGCCTGGGAAGGCATTATTAAAATCGGACGTACCCATTTGCAGGACGCCACTCCTCTCACGTTGGGTCAAGAATTCTCAGGATATGCGGCCCAGGTGCAATTGGGTATTGATCGGATTCAGGATGGGCTTAAACGACTGTATCCCCTTGCTCAAGGCGGTACGGCTGTGGGTACGGGATTGAACGCGAAGCCCGGGTTTGCTGAGAAGTTTGCTGAAGAAGTCGCAAGGTATACGGATCTGCCCTTTCTTTCGGCTTCCAATAAGTTCGAAGCGTTAGCCACGCATGATGCCCTGGTGGAAATCTCCGGCGTGTTAAATGTTATCGCCGTAAGTCTGAATAAAATTGCCAATGATATTCGCCTCTTAAGTTCCGGTCCGCGCTCCGGTCTTGGAGAACTCTCCCTGCCAGAAAATGAGCCGGGCTCTTCCATCATGCCGGGAAAGGTGAATCCCACCCAATGTGAAGCTATGACCATGGTCTGTGCACAGGTTATCGGGAATCACACGACCATCACGATTTCCGGCGCACAAGGGCATCTTGAGCTCAATGTGTTCAAACCCGTCATTGCGTATAACGTGCTCCAGTCCATCCGGCTCATCGGAGATGCCGTCATGAGCCTGACCGATAAATGCCTTGTGGGCATTGAGCCAAATATTGCCCGTATTTCTGAGCTAATGGAACAATCCCTGATGCTGGTTACGGCATTGGTTCCTCACATCGGATACGATAAGGCTGCCAAAATTGCTCAAGCGGCCTTAAAGAATGGGCGCACCCTGCGAGAAGAAGCTATCGCCAGCGGGTTTGTGACGGAGGAAGAATTCAACACCTTTATTCGTCCGGAACAGATGATTCGTCCAGAGTAACCCCAACGTCACTAATGCATCCTTGTATCTTAGAAACCGTTGTACCTTTGGAAACGTATATGGCTAATATCCGTGTTCATGATGTGGGACGTGACAGACCGATCATCCTGAGGTCCCGAGAGACCGTGGCTCAGCGCGGGTCGTCACGTCCGTCTCTTGCTGAACCCGAACAGTTGCTGGGGCCACCAAGCCCGTATTGGCAAGGCCGGGTCGCCGGAGAGCCACCTTTTTCACCAAGGAGCATCTATGTCGACTTCTGGCAGTTTCATTGGGATTGATATTTCGAAGACGCAGCTGGACCTGGCGGTCCATGGGACCGGGGCGCCCTGGCAGGTGGCGTACGACCCGGCTGGGCTCAAACAGGTTGTGACCCAGTTGCGGGCGTTGGCGCCCACCTTGATTGTGGTCGAAGCCACCGGGGGGTTGGAACCCCGCTTGGTGAGTGCCCTGGCGGCGGCCTTGTTGCCGGTGGCGATCGTCAATCCGCGCCAGGTGCGGGCCTTTGCCCATGCAGCGGGCATCTTGGCCAAAACCGATCGCCTGGATGCGCAGGTGTTGGCGCAGTTTGCCGCCACCATGCAGCCCACGCCTCGCTCGCAGCCCGATGCCGCCACGCAACAGCTGAGTGCCGTCGTGGCCCGGCGCCAGCAAGTGGTGGACATGCTGACGGCCGAAAAGAATCGCCTGCCCCAGCAGGTCGAGCCCGCCCTCCGGAAACGCCTGCGGGCTCATATCACCTGGCTGACCAAGGAAGTGGAGCGGACGGAGCAGGAGCTGACTCAGTTGATTCAGCAGAGTCCGGCTTGGCAGGCCCAGGATGAGTTGATGCAAAGTGCCAAAGGGGTGGGGCCGATCTTGTCGCAGACGTTGCTGGCGGAGGTGCCCGAGTTGGGCCAGTTGAATCGCAAGCAGATGGCCGCGTTGATCGGCGTGGCCCCGTTTAATCGGGAGAGTGGAGGCTACCGGGGGAAACGGCGCATTTGGGGTGGGCGCGCCCGTGTTCGGGCCGTCCTGTACATGGGGGCGCTGGTGGCTACCCGCCACAATCCGGTGATCAAAGCGTTCTATGAGCGCTTGCTGGCAGCCGGCAAAGAGAAGAAGGTCGCCTTGACCGCCTGTATGCGTAAGCTGCTGACCATTCTTAATGCGATGGTCAAGCAGCAGACAACATGGCAAGATAGGCCGATGCATGCTCATTGACATTCAAGACAGTTGCTGGGTCCTTCTGGGAAGGAATTTAAAACGAAAGATTGCGATCACTTTCGGCCACGGCCCTCACATAATCCTGCATGCCCTTCATCACCGCACCCACCTCGAGATCAGATGCGTTTATTTGTCGGGCGATCGCACAGGCTGAACAGACCCACAAAGGAATACCTTGGGACAGTTTCCTATTGGCTAACACCTTCAACGTAGGTAGTCCGACTCCCTGGACACCATCTACCACGCCATTTTTTGCTAGGACGACGTGCCTAGCCTGAAGGCACAGAGCGACCTCATTCCCTTGTTTTGAATCTGTCGGTGAGGCGATAAACGGAAGGGGGGGCATTGTTGGATCATCCGTCCCATTACTTCCGGCAATGACAAATCGTGCCCTAGGTTTCCACTTTCATTACAAATTTTCTTTCATGCTCATCCGCAACCCCCCACCCAATTTGACAGGAAATATACCATTGTTCCCATGAATCCCAGCCGTGAGCTTATCCGTCAGTTAACCAGGGCCGGAATTGAGGTTTTCGTCTGTGGTCAGGCGTTGGCTCACCATCAGTCTGGTTTAAAGGAAGTTATGCCGGAAGTCCGTGTGGCTGTGTCGGCGGCAAGGGTGAATGTGAATAAACAAATGGCCGGTTCCCCCTATATCCCCTTTCCTTGAGTTTTTTAATCTGTCACGATAAATGGCGGGTCTTTGTTCGGTAACCGTCTGAGGCTTGTGGTTCGATTGGATCCCATCCGTGAGAATTTTTATAGTGAATGAATAAGGAGAAAACCCATGAAAAAGATGAAAGCCGTGGAAGTCCAACAAGCAAAGGGGCCTTTGCAACTTGTGGAGCGTGGGGTGCCTAAGCCTGGCACAGGGCAGGTTCTCATTAAGGTCCAGGCCTGCGGCATCTGTCATAGCGATGTGTTCACGAAGGAAGGTCTATGGCCCGGTCTTGAGTATCCTCGTATTCCTGGACATGAAATTGCCGGAGTCATCGAGGAGATGGGTTCAGGCGTGGATGGATGGAATCATGGTCAACGAGTTGGCGTGGGATGGCATGGAGGACATTGTGGTCGCTGTGAACCATGCCGCCGAGGGGATTTTGTCCTTTGCCAACGTGGGTTGGTTCCGGGAATTAACTATGACGGAGGCTATGCCGAATACATGATCGCTCCCGTCGAAGCCTTGGCTCGCATACCAGAGGATCTCTCAGATCTTGAAGCGGCCCCTCTGCTTTGTGCCGGCATTACGACCTTCAATGCCCTTCGTAAGAGCGGCGCGCGCGCCGGTGATGTCGTCGCAATTCTGGGTATCGGTGGACTTGGACATTTAGGGGTACAGTTTGCCAACAAGATGGGATTCGAGACGGTAGCTATTGCCAGAGGAAAAGATAAAGAGGCATTGGCGAAGAAATTGGGGGCGCGACACTATATTGATAGCAGTGCCCAAGATGTCGCGGGAGCGCTTACGGGTCTCGGGGGAGCGAAGATTATCCTCGCAACCGTCACGAGTGGAAAGGCCATGAGTGCGACTGTCGGGGGACTGGCCATCGACGGTAAATTGATCATGGTGGGCGCTACACAAGAACCGGTGGAAATTCCCGTTGTTCAGTTTATTATGGGTCGACATTCAGTTCAGGGCTGGCCGTCCGGTACGTCGTCGGATTCGCAGGATACGTTGGGCTTCAGTGTTATGACGGGTATAAGGCCGATGATTGAGGAATACCCTCTCGAACGCGCGGCCAAAGCCTATGAGCGTATGATGAGTGGTAAAGCAAGGTTCAGGGTAGTATTAAAGGTTAGTTGAAGAGTCCATTCTTTGGTAATTCCTCCAATCCTTTGCCTTGTCAAAAAGGTGGATACCCATACTGAAGAAGCTGTGCTCATGAAAAGAGTCAAGTCGGGCAAAGTGTAATGTATATAAATTTCTGCACCGACGGCTCGACTTCCAATACGTATGAACATGACATTACCCAACCGACGAGTGTCATTGTGGAATCCTTCACATTAAGTTGCCCATTCATGGGCTAGGGGCAAGGCTTCGCCCATTCAGACTCAATGATTGAAGGTTGGCGATTTGAAAATTCCTAAGAATATGGGGACGCCGGAGACTTACAACGAAGGTCTATGAGCAGTTTCTCGTCTTATGGAATGAGCGGACAGGGCAAGATGGGAAGTAATCCGTTAAAAAGGACGTTCCTGATATAGGGTATCCGTTGGAAAATTTTAAGGTTGACAGGCTTTGCACCAACCTTCAATTCCGCGGGGATTGATTAGTTAGGAGACCTGGGGAAAAGAGATCTTCCACAAGGGCAGAATCTCAAGCCTTTTTCACATAGGCTTTGTACACTTTTTTGTCGGCGGCACCTTCTTCTTCCATACCGACCATGGCGTGTCCGGTTGTTTCGCACCAGGCCGGCATATCTTTTTTAATCCCTTCGTCATCCGAAATGACTTCAAGTACTTGCCCTGAGGCAAGTTCTTTGATTTTTTTTGAGGTTAGAATGATGGGCATCGGGCAGAAATATCCTAATGTATCGAGTTTAACGTCAGCTGGTATCATGATTAATCCTTCTATGGTGGTCGTTAGATAAATAAGTTTACGGATCCGTGCCGGGCTTCGGCCAGATACGTGGTGACCCCTGCGAGTTGGTCTATTCCATCAATGAGCGTATCCTTTGAAATGCCCATGAGTCCCAGGGTCGTGGTGCAGGCAATCATCTTCACATCCATGTCTTTGGCGGTTTCCATGAGTTCGGGGATACCGGGCATGCGATTATCTTTCATGACCTTTTTCATCATGGTGGTTCCGAGACCCCCAAAATGAAATCTTGAGAGGGGCAGGCGGCTGGCTCCCCCTTTGTTCAGCCATCCAAAGGCTCGACGGAGCCAATCTTTTGGGGAGCTGCTGACATTTTCTTTCCGGATGGCATTTAACCCCCAAAAGGTAAAAAACATCGTGACCTGCATGCCCATTGCTGCAGCGCCCGTGGCGATGATCAGGGCGGCCATGACGCGGTCCATGTCTCCACTCAGGACGACAAGTGTCACTTTATCGGGTTTGGTTTCTTTGAGTTCGGCTAAGGCGGTTGTTGGTTCAACGTGGGTGGCGTTCATGATGTCACCTTCTTTCTCAGAAAAATGATGAGTCGCCTCTTAAAAAGTCCTCGATATAGGCGGATTGTTACGGAGTATAGCAGCTCTTGGCCTTTGATGGAGTTGATTCTGCCTGGATGCATTATCCAAGGCTGAGGCTTACAGCTCATTCGACTATAATATGGTAATTTTTTCGGTGTCAACAAAAGCCTATTCTGGCTTGAACCTCCGTGAGCATGAAACGCAGGCTTTTTAGCCGTATGGGAAAATGTAAGGAAATGTCCATGGATCGGTTGGTGGAATGTGTGCCGAATGTGAGTGAGGGCCTGGACAAGGCTGTACTCGCTTTATTGACTGAGCGTATTGAGTCAGTACCCGATGTGGTCTTACTTGATCTTCATATGGACCCTGATCACCATCGGTCTGTTTTTACTCTGGTAGGAGAACCCACAGCCATGGCCACTGCGCTTTTCCAGTTCATTCAGGAAGCACAGCATGGCATCGATCTTCGCACGCATTATGGGCACCATCCACGCATCGGGGCGGTAGATGTGGTGCCCTGGATTCCCTTACGAGGCGTGACGATAGAGGAATGCGCGGGCTCTGCAAAAGATTTGGGCAGGCGGGTCGGGCAAGAACTGGGCATTCCCGTCTTTCTCTATGAACAGGCTGGGGTGGTGCCCCTGCGGGCCAGGTTGGACGTTATACGGCGGGGAGGGCTTTTCGGTTTACAGGAACGAATGTATCATGAGGCAGATTGGTACCCTGATTTTGGCCCAAACGTTTTGCATCCTACGGCGGGAGCGGTCGCAATCGGAGCACGTTTCTTCTTAATTGCCTTTAACGTGGTACTCAAGAGCCAGGATATTCAGGTGGCTCGTCGTATTGCACGCACGATCCGTTCTTCAGGGGGAGGCCTGCCTGCGCTCAAGGCCATGGGTGTGCTCTTGTCATCGAAGGGGGTTGTTCAGGTGTCAATGAATCTGACGGATTTCCGGCAAACGTCCTTGCGAGCGGCATTTCATGCCGTGGAGCGGGAGTCCCATCGGTTGGGTGTGGAAATTCAGGAAAGTGAAATTGTGGGACTTGTGCCGCAGGAGGCATGGGATTTGGACTTGGTTACCGATCTTAAGTTGAAGGACTGGAATCCTGAAGGCGTGTTGGAAGTGGCGTGTGGGAAATATGGCCTTTTCCCTTTGTAACTCATCAGGTACAATAACTGGGAAACGTGAAGATGAATACCAAGTCGCGCTGAATTTGAGCCGGGGCACTGGAACCATTCAAAAGCGCAACGAAGTGAGGCATGACCTTCTACTCAAAAAGGAAAAAACCATATGAGCGATGATGTCGCAGCTTTACGGGCCAGTAAATTTGGGCAGTTAATAGTGGGCAGTGTCATGGAGAAAGAAGTGCAATCGGGCATGAAGGATTCGGAAGCCAAGTTACTGGCCTCTTATATGATGGAAGGATTTGGTTCGGTCCCCATTATCGACGAAACCTCAAAGTTGGTGGGAATCGTTTCCGAGTTTGATTTACTCAAAGCCTTGCGCAAAGGAAAAAATCTGGAAGACGTAATGGCAGGTGATATCATGACGGCCAATCCGGTATCGGTCACGCAGGATACCAATGTGCTGACGCTGATGGATGTTCTGCAAAATAATCATCTGATTCGGGTACCTGTCGTGGATTCGAAGGGGAAATTGATCGGAATCGTAGCGCGAAGAGATTTACTGCGGGGCTATTTGCAAACATCGGGGAGTTGAAGCTCCCCGAGGAGTTGAGCTACTCCTTTCCTTCACTGTGCTCATTCCTCCCATTTTCCAATACAAATGAATCGGTGCTCGTTCTCTTCCTGATTCCAGGGTGAGAATGTGCCATGAGTCTGTGAGTTAACGACGATGAAAGATCGAGCGAATCAAATTGTCCGTGCCCCATGGTTTGAGTATGGGATCATTGCCTTCATTCTTATTAACGGGGTCAATTTGGGCCTGGAAATCTCACCATCATTGGTGGAACACTATGGTGCCCTGATGCATGTGGGGAATCACGTCATTCTTGGAATTTTCATTCTTGAAGCCCTCATCAAAATGATTGCCGTGGCACCTCAGATTGATCGGTATTATCGAGATGGATGGAACATTTTTGATTTTTCCGTCATCGTGTTTTCTCTGATTCCAGCGACCGGTGAATTTGCCATGATTGCCCGGTTAGCGCGCTTGTTGCGTGTGGTTCGTCTCATCTCGACCATCCCAGAGCTCCGCCTTATCGTTTCAACCCTTGTCAGATCTATTCCCAGCATGATTCACGTTATGACTCTCATGGGCGTGATCTTTTATGTCTATGCCATCATGGGCTATCAGTTGTTCATGAGCACGATCCCACGCATTGGCGATCATTGGGGATCTCGCTGTTGACTCTTTTTCGCGTCGTGACTCTGGAAGATTGGACTGATGTGATGTATACAGCCATGGAGTTTCATCCCTTATCTTGGATCTATTTTGTCAGTTTTGTGGTCTTAGGGACGTTTGTCGTGATTAATCTGTTTATTGCTGTGGTGATTAACAATCTTGATGAAGCCAAGGCCGAACGGCTGGCTGAACTTCAGGGCCCGGTCACACAGAAAGAGATACTCAAAGATTTGAGAGAGACACAAATGGCTCTCAAACGCCTAGAGGAGCGCTTGGAGAGAACGTCCGGAGAAAACGTCTTACCCCTACCGAAATTGTTGGAAGGCTGTAATGTGGGAGAGGTTTTCAAATAGGAAGACAGGGATTCCCTTAGGGCTAGTCGCTAAGAGCCACCATGGAGGTATTGCCAAAGGGCCCTGGTTCACGCGGTGATGGCCCAGATCTTCAATCTCCCTGATTCTTATTACCATTCTGGTCTACGAATTACCTGCTATCAACTCTGATTCCAATGGTCCCTGCAGCGAACGGTTTGGCGCCCTTGGGAAGAACCAATTGGAAAATGAACCTATGAACGAAGATGCTCCCCGGATCAGGAGTAAAAGGAGGCCTGAACGAAATGGTAAAGTTGAAATTTTCAAAAGGGAATGTCAAAGGACAGAAGCTCTTGGTTAGTTAGTTTAAGGGATCTTGCCATGGGTATTCCTGAAGGAGCCGTCGAGATGGGGTTTTCCATTCCTGAATGAAGGTAAGAAGTTCGAATACAGTGGGATCCCCTAGAACGGCACAGTCCACCCGTCTGCGTTCACTCTCCACGCATAATCGCCTTCTCGAAGTAGATACATTCCCTCCTCACATGATCGACTAATGGTTATCGTGTCGTTCATCTCTTGTCCCTCCATTAGGAGTTGTAGCTCACAGAATTCGCTAAAACTTTGGTGCAGTCGGAACAATAGACTTCTTTGTTCGAAAAGGACATCAGTCGAATAAAATGATCACATCGAATGGAATACAAATATCCAGCACCATGAAATCGATAGGGATAGGTGATCAATAAGTCATTCCAATTGACCGTTTCAACCGGGAACATGGAAATCGCCAGGGAAGGCATAGCATGAACTTCATTCTCAATTGAAAGGTTCATTCTATGGTCGCCATAACCAATACAAAGAAACCAGTCCCAACAGACTTACGCAACCGATGATGATGAGTAAAATACCTTCCATGGTGTTGCCTTTCTATTTGGTCAGTCGTCTGTCACCTGTTAAAAGCAACCTTGATGCCGTCGGTCGTGTTTTTGCTCATGGCCAACCAGGAATGCCAGCTAAGCAACTAATTTAAAAGAGAAAAAAGAAAGAGGAAAAAATCGTAGGTTCTAAAAATCCTCGACTGGTGTAATGTGGGGAAGTACCAAAAGTGGTACATGCCGTAAACATAGGTAGCAGATAGGAATGATGGCCCATTCAATTGGGGGCCGTCGGAAGGTAGGCGTTTTGTTGTCTGGCATGGAAAAGGGATCCTCCGGGAACCGGTTTTCTTTAAAGCATACCTCTGAAATTTCCTCGATCCGACCAGCTCTGACGATTCCTAGGGTTTTACTATTGCCCAAATGGTGATCTTAGTGGCGGTACCCTTAGCCCGGTGGAATGAGATACTGAATAGAAGACGCGTTGTCACCGAATCCTCGTTGCCCTTTGACCGCAAAATTATGATAAAATTAAATAACTAGGTAATATAATTTACATTGGATAGATTGTGATGAGAAATTATTTGAAAAATATCAATAGATTGTAAAGTTAAGGCTTGTCTAAACCAAAATCAGGGCCATGGGGCAGGGCTGGATACACCACTCACGAAGAAGTTTGGGCGAGTCTTGTTATAGGGGAGAGTCCTTACTTCTTTAGATTTTCCCCCTCCACGGTCGGCTCGATTGCTTTCGGAATTGAGATTTCTGACCGTCGACGGGATTGTGGCTTTTCTTCCGGAATGGGTATTCGGGGTTCCCATTCCTCGACCAATCCTGCCGTTCCGCGTTGGCCCCAAGTGGACAGGTTGATAGTGGAATTTTTTCTTAGACCGGTGACCATGCGTTCTTTCTCCAGGTTGTGAAAGGTGAATAGGCCAAATAGGCGTCTGGTAAATGACTCTTTCTGTGTGATTTTCCCTACAAAACGAACCTTAAACAGGGCATTTTAAAGGAAATCCCATTTTTTTAAATTAAAAAGCAATTTAGATGCCAGGGCAGGCCTTCATCTATGTATCATTAGACCTACTGTACGATTTGAGTATTGTGAGAGGTAAGAGAGATGGTGTTGTTTTTGGGATATGCAAAGGCTGGATAATGAGCCTCTCCATTTGGATTAATGAATGTAACTGGACAGGCATGGTTGAATGTTCAGAAGGAAGGGGTAGAAAAAGGAAGGGAAAAGTTTGTTTTGGTTCTCGTGATTTTGGTGAAGAAGCCACGTTACTCTGGACCGTTTCGCAAAAAACTGGGAAGTTCATTCAGAATCTTTTCTGGGGCAATGGGTTTTGGCCAAAAATTCAGAGGCACCAACCCCTAAGACAAGTTCGCGGTTTGTGCTATCGTATGGTGCGCTCATGAGGATAATCGGAGTTCGCTGGAAATTCGTCTGTGCTCGAAGTCGTTCACAGACTTGGAATCCATCAGGCCCAGGCATTTTCCCATCTATAAATATCAAGTCGGGTTGAACACGTTTTGCATGTTCAAGGCCGCTCTCGCCATCCTCTTCACCCACATCCTGATAGCCAACTCGTTCTAAGAGATCCCCCAGAAACATCAAATTATCCGGGGGATCATCAATTAGGTATAGGGTGACGGAATCGATACCGGATATCTTTTCTAATGTCTGTGATGAAGATAGCGTCATGTTCATCATGACTATCTCCCTTCCTGGTAGTATTGACTCATCCATTTTTGTTACTCATGGAGTGCGCAAGGAGAGTGCCAGATTATTTAAACATTGTAACGCATTGAAATAAAGCTAGTTTTAGCCAATCTTTCTCGTTAGATCGGGTGTCGTGAGGTGTATCATGGGCCAAAAATGATGAGACAGGAAATGTGTTTGAGTCAAGGCAAAAATCGTGGCCGCGAGGAGAAACCCATTCACAAATGCATCCTATCCGCCTGTTCAGGTTGGTCGAGCCAGCACTGGGTTGGGAGATCTCCTAGTCAAAAATCAGAGACCATGATTGGAGTGAACTTCACCAAAAACAATGAAATTTTAGGAGGGTTTTCTAAACGTTCATGGTAGGCTACCTAACATCTCTTCTTCCACAATTGGTTAGTCGAAAGGGACATGGAAAAACTTCAAAATAAAATAAGTCAAAAAATTCCATTGGTGAGTATTGTTATTCCCGTATACAACGAGCGGAAAACGATTGAAACGATTGTAGGCCGTGTGCAAAACGTGGAAATCCCAAAAGAACTGATCATTGTGGATGATGGGTCCACAGATGGAACCCGGGAATGGCTCTACGAGCGGTTCGGTGAGGGTTTTTCAGATGAAGAAGAAAGCCAGAAAGAATTTCCTAAATCACGTGCTGATTGTTCTCGAGTCCGAGTGTTGACTCACCAACACAATCAAGGGAAGGGGGCAGCCCTAAAAACGGGATTTCTGCATGCCAGAGGGAGCATTGTAATCGTGCAGGACGCCGACTTGGAATATAGTCCAGAGGATTATCATCGGCTGTTGGAGCCGGTGATAACCGGTCGGGCCGATGTCGTCTACGGGTCACGGTTTTTGGGGGGATGGAAAGGGAATTGGCCATTGGTCTCTTATCTGGGTAACAGGATTTTCACCGCGTTAACCAATGCTGCGACGGGTTTATCATTGACGGATGTATGGACCGGTTACAAAGTGTTTAAACAGGAAGTCTTGAAAGATATCTCGCTCGAAGAACCAGGGTTTGAATTGGAATTGGAGCTGACACTGAAAGTGGCTCAGAAGAATTGGCGCATGACAGAGGTGTCGATTTCTTATTTACCCAGAAGTAAAGCGGAGGGGAAAAAAATTGGTTGGAGAGATGGGATTCAGTCCATCAAAACTTTGTATCGGTATTCCCACACCTCATAATTCCTCGGATTGACTTTCTGGTTGACCACACATTCTGCCTGTGTCGGAATGTGTGAGGATCAACACAATCTTATCTCGAGACTTCCTGAAATAAGGTTCTGTCGCAAATTTACCTTGAACCAGCACTGGAGGAATCATTCACGGTTGGCCGCGTGATAAGGAAGCTAAGGCATAGAACTTTTGGCTTCCCTGAGGGCCAAACCCTCAGGCCCTACCATCTACTTTTTCTTGATCATCCGCACCAACCCGATTCCAGTAAGAATATGTTGGACGGGGTGGGAAGGAGTGAAAGCCCAAAATCAGGGTGTGGTCCATATAATATTGTGGATAGTCCTATAAAACGATATTGTTAGATATTGATAAGTGGTCCCTGGCTCAGAATTATAGCATCTTAGTTGACGATAGCGGCCGCATTTGTTTCCCTTAATCTCTCCCTCCATGCATAGAAAATTGAAATTAGCCAGGATGAGAACTCCTCAAAGTGACTCAATTGGAAATTGCGACAGAACCGGCAAAGGCTATGGTGCTGGATAGTCCAGGGATGGTGTTAGATGCTGGTCAAATCGGTTCAGTGTTGAAAATGATGCTGAAGGGCCTTGCCCCAGTAGGAATCAGGTGGAGCCTGCCAGGCTTGCTCGTGCAGCCATTGCAAGCTGGCGCGGTCACGTACCAGATGACAGAGTTCTTTTTGGGTGAGGGCGTGTGGACCATGTTGAAAGCATCGCTTGCGTAGTGCGAGGATCATTTCCTGTTTTTTTCCACCTCGATGCGCATGAGCCATGGCTTGATGTACCTGGTTCAGCATCGGATCCAGGATAGCCTGTATGGCGGAGGAAGACCGTTCAGTGTAGGTCTCCAATTGAGGATATGTCCTGGCATAGACATCATCCAGCAATGGTGAGCCATGACGTTCCTCAGGAACTTGTAAAAATCCCCAGCGCTTCAGTCGGTCACCTGGACCCACCCGACTGAGAAAGACGGAGGTGGGCGCGGCAAACACGAGTGGCCCTGCGACCGGGAGGGACCAGAAAAAAAACATCTGATCGAGCCAGAAGGCGAATGCCGCCCAGGCTCCGGCAATCAACGTCCCCGGTGCCTGATTGAAAATGGCGGCTGACCAGCCGGTTTCATCTGTCCGATTCTGGCCGGCCCAACGTAACGATGTATTAAGCAGTGCTTCCACCACAAAACGGCTATGGGCCAACATGCGGATGGGCGCGAGAAGTGTGGACACCACTATTTCCAACAAGACACTGATCAGGAGTCGAATGATCCCACCGTGTTGTTTGCCCCGTCGACATCGGATGACATCAAACACCGCCAGAAATTTTGGAAGAAACAGCAGAAACAGGGTGCTACTGGCCAGAATGATGGCCCATTCGGGATTCCATTCAGGCCAATGGGGGAACAGGCTATGAGGTTCAGGAAAGTAATTGATGGGATACAGCACCAGACGTGCGGCTTCGATAGTTGTTAACACCAAAAAGATTAACCACAACGGGGAGGCCAGGTAGGACATAATCCCGTTTAAAAATGCCATGCGATGAGCAGACCGCAAACCAGGTTCAAACAGCATGAGCCAGATGTGCTGTAAATTTCCCTTGGCCCAGCGTTTATCGCGTTGCAGGTCATCCACAAGGGTGGGAGGGGATTCTTCATAGCTGTGAGAGAGCTCCGGTTCCAGCCAGACTTCATACCCGGCCCGTCCCATAAATGACGCTTCCACAAAATCGTGACTCAGAATAGGGCCATTAAAAAGGCCTGGTCCGGGAAGCCGTTTCAGGCCGGCATGTTCCATAAACGCCTGTGTGCGAATTATGGCGTTATGGCCCCAGTACACCGCTTCCCCAAGTTGCAGGGAGGCAAGGCCTGTTGTGAACAGCGGGCCGTATATATGATTGGCAAATTGCTGGACCCGTGCAAACATTGAACGGGCATTGATCAAGGTGGGGCTGGTTTGCAGGATGCCTGTTTGAGGTTCAGTCTGCATGAGTTGCACCATTGTGACCAGGGTAGATCCCCCCATGAGACTATCTGCATCGAGGACGATCATATACTCATAGCCGGAACCCCAGCGGCGAAGAAAGTCGGCAATATTGCCGCTTTTATAATGTTGGTTCAGTGACCGGCGCCGATAAAACAGATGTCCGCCTGCTCCCAATTCTGTACATAATCGATGCCAGGCGGCTTGTTCAGCCAACCACACATCCGGATTACGGCTGTCGGAAAGAATGAAAAAATCAAAATGGTCAATCTGCCCGGTCTGTTCTAATGAGCGATACATCGCGCGAATCCCGCCGAATGTCCTTTGAATGGGTTCGTGGTAGATCGGCATGACCACCGCTGTCCGTGATAGGGGTTGAGTATTTAGTTCTGCAGTGGTATGTCGTCCCAGTGGGGAAAATCGATCACCGCCGAAACACCGGAGGACAAAACCGAACATGCCAATCCAAAATCCCACGGAAATCCAGATGAATAGCACAAAAAACAGGGCAATAATCGCCATCTCCAGAAAATTCCCCCCGTGATAGGGAAGGATGGCAGTCATATAGGAAGCGGCCACAAATGCTTGAATGAGGACTAATACGGTCAACAGGGCACGTCGGAGCCCTGCGGCGATCCTCCAACTTACTCGTTTGGGGGTGGCAAGCGAATGCTGAGCCTCGGCGATTGTGGCTTCACGAATTTTCATGGTTTAAAACTCATACTGCCGCGTGTGATCGGTGGAGCGGTGGTTGGAAGATCAGGATTCTGAAGGGCAAAGTGGTCATGGATCCTTGTCATCACAAATTGCAGTGGATCTTCCTGCTCTGAGGCCAGTCCGGCTTCAACCAGGGTGAGAGCTCTCAGCGTGACTTCGCGGGTTAATTCTACTCCCATAGCCGAAAGATAATCGCAGGCTCGTGAGAGGGTATGTTCAGCAACCGATCGGGCCATTATTCTTTTTCTTGTGCCAGAATTTGGTTATTCACCGGTAAGCGGTAGGTCCAGGTTTCGGTTAAGGCCGTTGAGTCTGTTTTGAGATATGCCCGCAAATGAAGCGGCTTTTTGTCTTGAGGTTTTGCTAGGATAGACAATCGCCATCCTTGTATCTGCTCATGATATTCCACAAAATGTTCAAGGATGTCGCTATTGTCCAACACCGTGACCTGGCCGCTGATGGGAGCATCGGCAGGCATTTTACTCAGTGGGCCCCCGGCAAAATCGATAATGATACGATACGCCTGCGGGACATTTCCTCCCCCGATACGATTGCCATCTCCGATAAAGGTGTTGACCACGGTTCCCAACGGATTTTGTGAGAGATTGGCCTTTCCAAAACTCACATCATAGGCCATCTCTAAAGGGGCCTCGCGGGTTACGGGCGCTACGGGGGTCCAAAATGCGACAATGTTGTCATGAGTTTCATTGGGGGTGGGCAGTTGGACGAGCACCACCTTTCCTTGCCCCCAGTCACCCTGTGGTTCGACCCAGGTGCTTGGACGTTGTTCATAATGCGCACCCAGATCTTCGTAGCCGGAAAACTTTTCCTCACGTTGCATTAAACCGAATCCTTGTACATTCTCCGTGCTAAAAAAATCCATTTCCAGGTTGGCAGGATTCATCAATGGGCGCCACAACCATTCCCGGGTGAGGCCATCATGAATCTGCAGGCCGTCCGAATCATGGACTTCCCGTCGCCATTCTCCAATTGGTCTGGGTGTATTC
Organism: uncultured Nitrospirales bacterium; assembly: GCA_963801755.1. Taxonomy (GTDB): domain Bacteria; phylum Nitrospirota; class Nitrospiria; order Nitrospirales; family UBA8639; genus Nitrospira_E. The sequence continues at coordinate 97,881 of CAWDGE010000017.1, forward strand.
TCTCCATAAAAAAACATGCTGGTCAGGGGCGCAATACCCAATAACTGAATAGGTTTTCGGGGAAAAAGTCTGGTGCGAACCTTGATCTTCGTCTGGCTGCCGGGAGCAATGGTAAACTGATACGCTCCAGTGAGACTAATGCTGTCCAGTAACCCATAGACCACCATTTCTTTTGCATCTGGAGACGGGCGTATCAGCCAGAATTCCGTGAATGAAGGAAATACCTCCCCACTGGGGAGTCCCGTATCAATGGCCAGGCCTCGTCCTGATAACCCAAACACGTTTTCCTTGCCGACGCCGCGAAAATAACTTGCCCCTGCGAAGACCACAAACTGATTTTGCTCATTTTTATTTTTCAACGGAAAGGTCAACTTGAATCCGGCAAAGCCTACATCGGCCGGCACTCGTTTTTCTATTTCGGGGTCCGCAAAGACAAAGTCGGTTTTCTTGAAAACCAGTGGACGTGGACCTTCGGCTTCGATAACGTTGAGTGTCACCGGGTGGGTGTAATGCAACCCTGGAGTCAATAACATGACTTGGAAATTCGAATTACTTTCTTTCCACAGACTGTGGTCAGGATTAAACCGGATCCCTTGATACGCTTCGTAGGATATTTCCCGCATAATTTTTGGGATGAGTTGAGGTGCTTCATAGGGTTTATCTGCTAAGGCTTTCGCTTTCTGCACCACCTGATCGAACGTGAAACCCGCTGCAACATGCAGGGGGAACATCAAGAACATCGCGATCATACCAGCAAACAATATTCTCATCACTGACGCCCCCGTTAATAAAGATTATGAAACTGCAATAGCCCATATGAAATATCCCATAGAGTACAGACCGGAATAAGGTTTGCTCGATGGGGGAGGTTATTCTGAGTTGGCTAAGAGGGGGATGGTCCACCTGCCTGATCTGTGACCGGTCACCCATTGTACTACATGGATATATGAAAAACTGAGAGGATGATGGGCATTTATTGGAAAAAAATCCAGGGGT
>CAWDGE010000018.1:0-315832 GCA_963801755.1 uncultured Nitrospirales bacterium
AAACGAACGGGCTAGTCCAATTTCGTGGTAACTGAATTCCCGCATAACCAGATACGCTAGAATAATCACCACTCCGATACACCCAATTTTAATTACGAGCACAAGGCCAGCGGTTGGCCACATCACTGCCAGCGTATAGGCCAATACGCTGATGAGGGCGCTACGCCACACCGTACCAATTGGTGGGAAAATCGCCCAGAGACGGTAGATCGCAAATATGGAAGCCAAAGCACCAATTCCCTGACACAGGGCGGTCACCATGGCAGCGCCAAGGGCACCGAATCTGGGAATCATCACCAAATTTCCTATCACCACCAGCAAAACCAACGGGATGCTTAAATATAAGGTGAACAATGGAGCACCTGAAGCCGTCGCAATGACCACGGCTACTGAGACCATCACAAACGCGATGGCTCCCATAATCAACACCCCCAGGATTGGACCAGCAAGCTCGAAAGACTGGCCAAATACCAATGTGACAATCTCAGGAGCAGCGCCCGCAACGAGAGCTCCAAACGGGAATAAACCCACAACCATTCTCATTGCACCAAATCCCATGCTTTTTGCTTGATCAGTTTTTCCCTCAAAAAGCAAACGGCTCACTGTCGAGAGCAATAATGGAGAAAACGACATCCCGAATAGACCCGGAATGATCGACAAATTCTGAGCCGCACCATAAATCCCTGCCTGCTCCAGTGTTCCGCCAAGAATTTTCAGCATAACCAAGCCCATGCTGGAAAAAATAAGGAACAATATGGATGAGACACACAGGAGAATACCGAAGTCATAAAATGGGCGAGTGGGAATGGCAATCTTGCCAAAGAGGGGAGGCCTGACATATCGACGGCTGATCGCGAGTTCGACAAGGGCCGCCCCAAGACTTCCAAGTATAGCGCCAGGAACAGACAGGCCCATTTCAACCAGGAACAGAATCAACAGCAGTCTGGCAATCCAACGGTAGGCATTGGTCATGGCTTTCTGCCGAAAACTACCATTTCCCACGAGGATGCTCTGGTGGGCTTGAGCTAAGCTACTGATTGGAATGTGGAGGGCATAGAGGGCGAGATAGGGAGCGAGCAGCGGTTCGTCGAGCAGCCAGGCAAGAGGAAACGATAGCAGTCCAAGCAACACCCCTCCGCCAACTCCTGCAGCTAATTGCAACCGGATAAGGGTGCTCCCAACTGGCAGCCAGTCTTTCGCTTCCCCAATAAACTTAATCGCTGGACGAGCAAAATATGAGTTGATTCCGAGTTCAACCCATCCAAACAACGTTGCGGAGAGGACCAATAAGCCATAGCCATCCGTTCCAAGTCGTCGAGTAAGGAACCCTGCGGTGATGAGTCCGGTAAGCGGAAACAGGAGCCCGGCGAGAAAGACTCGGACCGTCCCATCAACAAGATGACGGCCTGGTTGGGACGACAAGGGACTCACTGAGGAAACTCTGGTTGGTGTTCCACATACATGGCTAATTCTTCTCCGATTCGACGATGAACCGAAGGAGAAGGATGGCGGTCAAACCGACTTGCCATATACTCTTCAGTGGTAAATTCTTTACTTAGGTATGACAAATCAAGATGCCTGATACCGTCTCGTGTCAGTCTGTCAGTAAGAGGACCCCAGGCATTTTCCTCCATTCGTGGAAGGAGCGCAATCAAGGGGGAAAGTCCATATTGATTTGCTGTCTCCTTGAACTGTCGAATGTAACGGTAGGAGTCAGGAATCCGGCCGCATGAAAGCAGTGGGTCAATGTATTGAGGTGGAGAACTCCAGCGTGAGCCAATATCCCGGAGCACATACAGAAGGCGAATTCCTCTTAAGGCCTCTCCAACCGGAGGATCCAGAAGATTTGCGATCTTTTGACCAACCAGGTAACCAGCTGAATCAATGGTGGGGGTCCGGTCGAGATTCAGATCAAGCGGAATGATAGCCATAACAACCAGATCCGGCTGAATTTCTACCATACGGTGTTGTAGCATGGCGGCCATCTGTTTCACGCTATAGGCCGATACACCGAAATTAAGCACTTTCACGGTCAAGGGGTTCCGTTGTTGATTAAGCATATTTTCCAAAACTTCCGTGAAAGTTTCTTCAGTATTGGGAACACCCTCCCCAAACGTGACGGAATCACCGACGATGGCAATACGATATTCCTGTGGTTGTTTGATGCCATAAACCATCCCGGAGACTTTCGAACGCAATCCCAGGCTATCCGTATTAATGAAAACAAGACCTCGGGTTCTTCCTTGCATAAGATTAGGTTTATGAATGTAGGGAATGTCCTCGTTCGATTCAAATGACGTATAGATCGGATCATGAATATGATGCTCCGAATATCCCCAGATCCTGACCCCAATTTCCAAGAGGGGTAAGGTCACGAGTAGCAGATACCCAACATACAAAAGAGCCCTTTTCAATCTTTTTGGCATTGGTGCTGCTTTCTTAACTAGGCCAACCGTTGCGGACTTTGGCCAGGCCCAGCCATGTACCCTATGAATTCCCCGGCTGAATGGCAACACACGAGGAGTGCGAGTAGAGGCAGACTTGCAAAGACTTTTCCCAACACCGGCTGTTTGCTCATTAGTGCCCGTAAAGTGGACCACAAAAGATAAGCAGGGAGAATTGACGTGGAGCCAAGACGAAGCATACGGCCCATATTCCCCAGTTCTTCCAGGCGAAATCCTGCGATAGATCGGCCGTTGTGAAAATGAGCGGCGAAGGTCCCCCAAAAACCATGTGACTGAACATGGGAAACGAGAAGGCGGTCATCAGCAATGAGCACTTCTCCTTCTTGGCGAAGTTGTCGGGTAAACAACATCTCCATCACCCCGAGTTGAGAAGCCATTCGGGAAATAACCCGACGCTTATAAGAAATATTGGCCTGTAAACAAATTCGCTCAGAGGGTCCGTTCCTAATTGGTGACACGAATGGCGCGAATACCAGGAAAAAATTTGCCCAATCCATCAGTGAAGTGGTGGCTCCATTCTCGACGGCCCCACCAATGGCAGCAGCACCTGGATAATCCTTGTGCGCTTGAATGATCTGCTCACACCAATTGGGGGCAACCCGACAATGATCCTCCGTAATGGCTATAATTTCTCCTCGTGCATGACACATTCCAAGCTTCCGAAGGCCGAAAACAGATGCGCCCAGCTCCTTCAAACACATGACTCCCCCATAGGACTCTTTGCCCATCTCAGGCAACCCTCGACCATGACCGTCCGCCACAAGAATTTCGGCTCCGACACTTTTGGCTTGCTCCAAAAGAGAGTCTAAACAGGCGCATATCTCCGGCCAGGGTTTCGTCGTTGCAACCACGATTGAGAGGGGTAGGGGTATGGTTGAGGCTGTTGTCTGGCTGCGTAAAGAACTTGTTCCGGTTTGCATGCTTAGGAATCCCTTGTTTTCGACGGACAACCCCCTGGGATCTCTTGATAACACTGTAGAGTCCGCCGCGCCGTGTCCTCCCATCGGAATGCGGCAGCTCGTGCAAACCCTTCTTGCCGATACTGGTCACGGCAGGCCTTGTCATTGAGCAATTGATCCATGGCTTTGGTCAAAGATTCCTGATCATCGGGAGGGACAAGTATGGCGGCCCCCTGGAGATTTTCAATTAACGACGAAGTTTGCGAGCTAATCGTGGGGACCCCGCAAGCCATGGCTTCGAGTGGGGGAAATCCAAAACCTTCTTGCAACGATGGATACACGAAGAGGGTAGCACCGGCATACACCAACGGCAGGTCATGTTGGTGAACATATCCTACCAAGTGGATTCTGTGCTTCAACTCAGGACTTTCAATCTGATTCAATATCGCATCGTACTCCCACCCCAAACGGCCAACCAACACTAAATGTTCCTTCGTCTTTCCCATCGTCACCAACTGCTTGTAGCTCTGAACCAGGAGTGGGAGGTTTTTGCGCGGTTCGATGGTCCCCACATAAAGAATGTAGGATGCAGGAAGACCCACCCGTTCAAGAGTATTCTGAATGGCCTGTCTCGGATAGACTTTGAATTCTTCGCCGATGCCCCCGGGGATCACTCTCACCCGTTTACGGGAAAGATTCGGAACCCAATGATACATATCCGCTTGAGTGGAACACGACGGAACGGTGATCACATGTGCCCGTCGAATGCTCCACAAAAGAAACTGGCGGTAGGGAAAGCTCCGTCGCAGATGAATGTGACAATTCGGGAGAGTAAAAGAGGTCATATCGTGAACGGTGAGGATATGGTGCTGACTGCCTCGCACCATAGGCATAATGAATGAAGGGGAATGCACGACATCGGCCCCCCACCATCCAACCAAGATCGGTAACAGGACCTGTTGAAATAGAAGCCGGACTGCTCTGGAGCGTCTACTGAGCGGAATAACTCGAAAATTTTCAGGGAGCAACCCGACCAATCGGTTACGATCTTCCCAATTCACATAAATGCGATAATGGTTCCATTGATCGACTTTTCCCAAATGAAGGACAAGTTGGATCATGTACCGGTCTACTCCGGTTTCGTGTGGCAACAGAGCCGTCAGGTCAAGGGCAATTCGTCTGCGTCCATGAGGGATGGAATTCAATCCGCCACTCGACTCAATAGTGGTTCCCTCTTTCATCGGTTTCCCGACATCCATCATCGATATTGGGTCCATGGTTGTTTTACCCCTTGAATGCCTGCCACATGCCCGGTGCTCCCAGTGAGTGCACCACTAGAGAACAGGCCAAGACAACTGGGATTTCATAGCCCCGAATACCATAATTTCCGGCACCTCGAAGGCAATCCTTCCAACTTTTATTTGTTTTTCCGCCCACAAACATAGGAATGGGGAACACTCCCAGGCGCGTTATCCATGCAAAGGGTAGCGCTCGATCCTTCAAGCGGACGATGACGGTGCCATACCCGCAGTTGCGTCGGATATCGATTTCCATCGACCATCCTTTAAAGTCATGCATAACTCGCAGTCGTGGATCAAAGAGCAGTGGCCCTCCAGTACGGCGGATGGCCTTCGACTGCATTACCCGGGAAAGTGCCCAAATACGTCTGGCAATAGGTGAGCCAGATAGACCGCTCGACGCCAGGCGGCGTTATTATTCGAGATGAAACGGGTCACGCCCGCCTGCCCGACGTCCACATATGAACGGGACAGAAGAGAGAGCATCCGTTCGCCAAGTCTTCACCCCACATACACCGTTTTCCCACTAATGACAGAGGCTTCAGGGTTCCCATTCTTGGCGGTCACTAACATCCCCAACCAATCCGGATCCGGAACACAATCGGCATCAAGGATTACCGCCAGATCCGCTTGGGCAGCCTTCATATCTGCGTTCTTGAGCTCATTGGTGAAAATATTCCTTCGGTTCAAAAACCCATATGTGATTAAAAAAATATTAAAAGGCCGGATTCAATCAGTATCCTACTTTTTCTCGGCTAACAACTTGCGAGGTTTTTTCAAATGTTTGAGACGATCAAACTCAAATTTCTCCCGCTTGGCTACGGCCTGACCTGCGCCACAACAACAGCCGATCAATTCTCCGGTGGCACTAATTAACAAACCACACCAGGCCATGGGGATGACTCCCCAAGGAAGGGTCTTGAATTTCCGGAGAGCGTTCCAATGCTTTTTGTAACGCCTGTAACGAACCCAGGGAATCAGCGGGGTGGCGCAGGCATAGAACAAACGGTAGGGAAGGGCCCATCCTTGTGCTCGAGCGGCACCAAAGACCCGCCCGCTGAGAAATTTAACCGTGAGAAATGAAGTCAACGTTTCAAAGTTAAGGTGAAACACCTGGGCTCGAGTTTCAAGGTAGAGTTGATGTCCTTTTTGCCGGAGATCCTTATGAATGAGCGTTTCATTCTCCATCATGGTTTCCAGTTGAGATCCATATTGGAGAAGAAGATCCCGTTTATAGCTGCTATTGTTGCCAGGTAGGCGCTCGACCACTCCGGATTCGCAGGGCGAAAGATATTCCCCAAACCCGATCAGGACATCAGCCCATGCAATGACATTCTTGGGATCATTGGGATTACGGATCATGGGACCTACCGCAGCCCATGGACCCTGATGAGCTGCAATCAGAGCTTCAGCCCATCCTGGTGCCGGGAAGGCATGATCCTCTGCTAAAGCCACTATTGAGGCGGTCGCCTGACGGATGCCCTTGGTGTTAGCGGAGCCGATTGAGGTCATGGTACCCGCCTCTACGATCCTGACTTGAAAAAAATCCCCTAGTTCAGATTCGTCAGCATGAAGGGAACTACATGACGGTGCCACAATGATGAGTTCTAGTTGGTGTTTGACCGATTGTCTTCGAAGATGTTTGATCGTTTTTCTAATAGCCTCATAATTATCCGGAGTCGCGAGTATGATGGACATAGCTGGCGTACATGGTTGGTTTTTCATTTTTCTACTCCGGTAATCGTCTCGGTTTAATCAGATTTGGATATGATCTTCACCTGCCGACTCACCCAATATGACGTGTGATATTGAAATCCACCTTAGAATGGAAGGACATGATCTGGTGATAATAGGCCACAAGGCAAATGACGTTTTGCTCAAGAGTAAAGCTTTCCTCAAAGATTTCCCGACTTCGCCTACCTGCCGTCTGAGCGGTCCGGGAATCTTCCAACAATCGTGTGATAGCCGTGGCAAGTTCCACCGGCGAAGCTGGCGGAACCAAAAAAGCATTCCTCCCTTCTTCAACAGTTTCCCGCACGGCTTCAATATTTGATGCCACAATGGGTAGCCCCAATGCCATCGCCTCAATCACTGCACCGGGAAGCCCCTCATAGAATGAAGGAAAGACAAACAGATCCGCCGCTGCCAGGATTTCGGGAACGTCTTCCCGGTGTCCAAGAAACTGCACCCGATCCTGCAAGCCAAGACGATGTCGGAGACTTTCAAGTTCCCCCGAGACATCTCCCGACCGGCCGGCCACGAGAAGAACAAGGTGTGGTTGGGTCGCAACGAGCATGCCCATTGCCTCCAGCAAATATCGCTGACCTTTCTGGAAGTCTTGTCGTCCTATGGTAACGAGAACCTTCTGATCTTCATCCAACCCTAGTCTTGATCGAGCTCGAGTCCTGCGCTGAATGGACGGCTTCCCCAAACGTGCGGCATTACGACTTTCTTTGATCACGGTGATTTTCCCTGCTGGAATACCCAGGTTACTCATGGCTGCCGTTTTTACGGCATTTGAGTTAGCGTAAATATGATGAGTCAAGTGGCGGGCAGTCCAACCATCGATCAATTGAGCCAGCCGGAATCGTATTTTCTTGATGTTTGGATCCTGAAGTCGCACCATATCATAATCAGTATTGACGAGCCGGCTAATAACCTTGGTAGAAGTTCCGATCGCGGCCAGCCGTCCCGCAATATCGGAGTGGAACAACACCGTCTGGATCAAGTCTGGTTGTTCGGTTCGAATAATCTTTCGCAATGCTGCTACGCGCCCGATAAGCCCTGTAACAGTTAAAATACGCACGTCAAATCCCTGTCCTTGGAGGTCCGCTTGAACTCCTTCCTGGCGGTAACGAAGACTCACCACGATCGCGAGAACTCCCAACCCACGAAGTTGAGATAACACCTCGGCTAGATATCTTTCCGCTCCACCCGTGCCCAAACTATCAATGACAAAGAGAATCTTGAGTTGGGTCAGAGAGTCATTTCGCCCCTCAACAGACATGTGTTTTTGGTCTCCAGAAAATTGCAATTGGGCCATTAAGGCGTAGACACCATATTCCCGTTTTTACACTTGGGCATGGGGATCCCGCTCTTGTATCCGCATCATGATTTTGTTTTTGGGACGTAAAGTCATATGGGGTTTTGGTACGATTGTCTGCCCAGGTAATAACTTGAGAGCAAACCGCTGGGCGATCGTGGTCAACGCCAAAAGACATTCCATTTTTGCAAAGGCTTCTCCGATACAGACCCGGATACCGCCTCCGAATGGAAAATACGCGAATTTGGGTCGTGCTTTAGTTGCTTGTTCGGTAAAACGTTCCGGTTCAAAGCGTTCCGGATTTGGCCAATACCGAACATTTCGATGCATGACATATTGACAGAGATAGAGTTTAGAACCTGCAGGAATGGTGAAGCCGCTTGGAAGAACAGCATCTTGTCGAGCCATTCGGATAAAAATCCAGGTTGGCGGATAGAGACGCATCGATTCAGCTAAGATCATTCCCGTATAACGAAGCTTAGACAAATCATCAGCACCGGGGACACAGCCCCCTAATACTTCGCGCAGTTCCCCAAGAAATCTGGCTTCCACTTCCGGATGCTGCGAGAGAAGATACCAGGTCCAGGTTAAAGCTTCTCCGATAGTTTCATAACCTGCACTAAAGAGGGTCAAAAATTCGTCACGGATTTGTTTGTCGGTCATTCCGGTCCCATCTTCATATTTGGCATGCATGAGGAGGGATAGTATATCGTGAGAAGCCTCAGGAGCCGCGCGCCGCTTCTCGATCTCCCGAGTTATGGTATTATCGATTCGCGTCATCGCCTGCTGATATTCATACCTTAATTTTGGAGGAAGGTATTCGGGAAACGGGAGCAGTGAAAATTGCACATGCTCAACATACATTTTCCGGATGGAAATGGCCCTGACCAACTCACCGGAAGGATCATCGAAGCGAGGACCAAAGACCGTTTTGATTATATTGCCCTGTGCCAGTTCCATCATTTCCTGCCCGATATTGAGCTCGGTGCAGTTTTTCCATTGCCCAAGCATCTGTTCAATGCCACTGGTTATTGTCTCTGCGAAGGCTCTAATAAATGTTCGATAAAACACGGGTTGCATCATCCTTCGCTGCCTGAGGTGGGACGATCCCAGACTGGTCAGCAAGCCTTCGCCGGATAACCGCTTGCCTTTTGGACTCGTGAGGCGTGGCCCCTTGTCAAAGTTGTCCGAATTTGTCACCAACACATGCTTGATGTCATCAGGGTTGTTCAGCAGGAATGTGAGTTCCCCGATCTTCAATCTCACCACATCGCCATACTCAGCGGCGCACCGGGAGAGAAATCCGAGTCTATCCCAGAGAAAATCAGGTAAATGACCCAGGAGGGGATATCCCCGAGGGCCTGCAGGCGGGGTCAGTGGAGCGGCAGCGCTCATGTCCGGCGCACAATTTCTCCTTTTTTCATTCATGGAGGGGCACTCCCTTTTTCTTTCCAATGGCTCGGATGAGATTCAGATACCGGCTCATATAGATTACCTGGGAATAGAACTGTGTATAGCCTGCGCGAGCACGTTGTCCGAGAGACTCCCTGAGTTGGGAATCCTTTCCGAGTCTGGTAAGAGCGTGATGCAGTTCTTGCTCGGAGTCATACACCAATCCTCCGCCCGTCTTATCCACCGCCTCACGACTCCCACCCGCATTATGAACGATGGCCGGCGTGCCATGGGCAAAGGCTTCCAGGATGGTTAGGGGAAACACCTCCGGAGCGAGCGAGGGGAGAACCAGGGCCGTTGCCTTTTGATACCAAGGCCCGAGTTGTTCTTGGGAAAGAGGGCCTAGGAACTGAATGTGACGGTGCTCGGCATATTGCCGTTGGAGGGTAAGCAATAAGTCCCCACCTCCAACAACCACGAGATCGTATTCGCTGAGCCCCACAAATTCTTTCAGAAGGATGGCAATGCCTTTCGAAGCCGTGACCCGGCCCACGTACAAAAAACATTTTTGGTCTTGAGAGATAGAGGTAGCGTTACCGTCCAATTTCGGGTCAAACCTGGAGAATGTTGGCAATACATGTATGAGTGGCATCTGTACGAGTGCTTTATGCCGCTCTGCAGTGTATGTACTCGGCGCGAGGAGGGCATCAACATTAGCCAAGCTTCGCTCAATGAGACTGGTGTATCGCCAGAATTGAGGCGGAACTTTCGAACGTATGCTGCAGCGAATACACTGTGGGCTATCGCATGCTCGTTGGTTATTCTTCCAGAAGATGTGCATTGGACAGATCAGCCAGTGTTCATGCAAGGTATACAGCGTCACAGGTGCTCGGCTCATCTGGAGCACACCGGGTCCCCCGATTAATGAGATGTTGTGAAAGTTCACGACGTCAAACTCACGCCCGAGAAGCGTCCGAAGTTGTGCGGTTTTCACCCCCGGCTTGCCTAATTGCTGGGTAATCATCGGAGACAGCATCCCGAAGGGGTTGCGAAGACGATGCACCACAACCCCATCCTGCTCAGCCTGCTCAGCCGCCTGTTCCCTGCCACGCAGGCGATAGGCATCTTCGCAGTGCACTACTTCGACATGATGCCCTTCCGAGACCAATGCGCGAGCCAGTGCCTGTACAAAAATGGCATCGCCCCCGAAATGGTAGGGCGGATAAAATGTGGTGACCATACAAAAGCGCATCAGATAGCCCTGTAAGCCAGTTCTTCAGCCAAATCGCTGACCTGCTTAACTTCTGTCATCCCTCATTGGATGCATGCCTCAAAATAAAGGACAACCTTACCCAATCGCTTGTGGCGCTTCTTCTGCCCTGTTATTCCATTTGCCGAATGATTCAGTGTCGGGGAACAAGGCCTTCAGGGAAAGGGTCATTCCTAACACGGCACCCGGAATCCGGTATTGGAATCGCAATGACTCGACAAGCATAAACTTCTCAGAAGGCATTCCTTCTTGGTCCACCCATGTCCGCAAGAATCGGTGAAGGTCTTCTCACAATTTCTTCTCCCCTCCTGGGTAGGCCAAAACCACGATGATCGAAAGGGTAGACTGCTTGTCCTTTGTTGCTTGTCATTCCTTGATCCTGACGATAAAGGGCAGCCCCGTCATCGGTTCTCAACTGCCTGGTTTTAATCACAAGCAGCCCTGTTGGTAGGGAAAGGTGTGTGATGAGCGGCTTGCCATAAAAATCCTGCCAAATTCGCCACCTGCCACAGGATCATCAAGCCGGTCATGCGGATTGGCTTCCTCCCTGAGAACGCACGGCGGAATACCGAGGCATAAAACCGTGGATCGGGCTTCAAAAGACTAGGACCACATCGTGCTCGCGTGCGATGAAACTGATAGGCCCCACGCCCATAGGAAAAGTGTTGCCGACAGAATGCCGTCAAGGTGAGGTGGTGATAGTGATGGACAATTGCCTTTGCGGTAAACACAAGGGGGTGTCCTTGCCGTATCCACCGAGCACAGAAATCTCGATCTTCTGATGTTTTAAATGATGAATCGAACCCTCCGCTTTCCTGAAAGAGCTTGCTAGAAACCGCCATATTGTTCGACGCGAAAAACCTGAGGCCACTATCCCAGCGGAGGAAATACGCATAGGCCTCATCGATAATCATTTGGCTGGCGGTCGAATAAATATTGTCGACCAGGCCATTGACGGTCCTTCCACCGACAAGTCCCGTTGGAGAATTATTGAATGATTGGGCAAGTTCCCTTAACCACTCTTGGGTCGGTGCGCAGTCATCGTCCGTAAAAGCCAGAATGTCTCCACGTGCATGCTGCGCGCCCATGTTGCGAGCCGAACCCGGACCGGCATTCAATTGACGCAGACAGATAATATTCGGAAAATTGGACCCATCCCTCTTTAGCACTTCGACGGGAACCGGGCTCCCATCATCAACGATAATGATCTCGAACCGGTCGTGTGGATAGTCGAGCCGTCCACAGGCCTGTAAGCAGGCAGCAAGCTGCTTCGGCCTATTGTAAGTCGGAATCACGATCGAAAAAATAGGTGCATCAGGCATTTTTATGACGGTTCAGAAAGTTTTAGTTTATACGACCAATTGAATCAGTTCGTAGTAACGCGGTTGCATCGGATATGAGATCAACGATCTGGCTTACCGATCTTTCCATTGTTACGTCCTGAGTAATCAGTCCATGAGCCCGTTCGCTGATTGAAGCACGCATCTCATCATGAGCCAAGTAGTACCGAATCTTTTCAGGGATCTCCTCTATCGAGGCACTGATAAAATGCTGTCCCGGCACAAAAGGGTCTGGGCGAAAGATCGGTTCGGATATGACCAGCGCCTTATTTGCCATCCCCAGGATCAAGCGGAGGTCGGGAAACTCTCCAGGTGTTCTGGACAGGTTGAGAAGTATTTTCGTTCGATTCAGCAATTCAGTCCTATCCTTCCCCCAACAACCCTGATTAGCATAACTTCCTACTGCATGTATCCGAACTCCGTTCTTCCGCAGGCGCTGCAAGAGTCGATTCCGGCGGGGGACATCCTGGGCTCCAAGGAACAACACGTCGATATCCCTGGGCAGATCCAAGTCCTGTCCACATAAAGGCTCGTATCCTAGTGGAACCCAATCGGCCACAATGCCTCGCTCAGATAGAAACTCCCTGCGTCCTAATGTCGCAACCACAAGGATATCTGGAAGCCCATTCCTCACCCAACGACGCAACACAAGATAATTCGTGTAAACATCCGTGGCTTCGGAACTGCGAAGGATGAACTTTGCCGTCTCCCACCAGTTCAATCGCGGCCATGGCAAGCCAGCCGAGCTGGGAGGCGGGAGAGGTTCGGTGTGCCAGAGTACGACCAGAGGCCTTTTCGCTCGAGTCATTGCGGTAAGTTGGGCAAAGAGTCCAGGATACCAATTCGTATTTCCCCAGATCCAAACCACACTATCCGCGGAAAGGTCCAATGGCCCATCTTTGATCTGCCTTACGTGATGTCCGGCCTTTTCGAGGATCGAAACCACTACGCGTGGGGGAGTCCCGAATTGTGCAGCAAAGCCTCGATAGCAGAACGTGATTGCAAGGTTCCTGCTGACCTGGTTTTTCGAGGAAAGCATATGGATAATTCTCAGTTTGAAACGGCATGGCCACGAGATGAGGATTGGCACCACATCCCATGGATGTTCATTTAAGCATTCCTTCTAAAATTTAAATATCATAAGAAAACGCCCTTCACACATGCAGTAATGACTTACGACGTTCTCTCGGATGTTGTCAGAAATCGAAAGGAACGGGCTGCCGGACTGCGTTACCTGATCTAAGGGCATTCGCGAAGATTTCCTCGAAACAACGCGCCACCAAATCCATGAACTATCCCAGCAGTAGGCGATGACCCAGCTTGTCAAACTGACCAAGTATTCGGACTTCAATGCCTCGCTATCTCTTCGCAACGGTAACCGCTTTTCCCGTGGCTGCAGACTCCAACGCGGCCAAGGCAACAGCCAAGGCACGTCGTCCATCTTCTAAACCGCATTCAATCCTGCCACCCGCACGGACGGAGCCGATAAAATGACGCCATTCTTCTATGTAAGACCGGCGCCATTCTCCGCCCTGCCGATTCGTTGCGATCGCCTCGGGGAATTCTTTGACAAATTTTCTCAAACCTCTGATTCGTGCTTGGATATTTCCAGAATTTTCGGATGTGGTGGAAGTTTGCAACCCATCAAAGCGATAAAAGTCAATCCCTAGCAATCCACCTCGTCCATAAATCTCCATACTGTTAGTTTGAGTTGCACATTCGGAGAATGTCGCCGAAGCAAGGGCGCCACAACCCAAGCGAGCTGTAACCGTAGCCGATTCATCCTCCCAGGTTCCCGACCGACTGTGTGCACTGATTTCCTCCACCTCTTCATCTAATACATACTTCCAGAGATCGAAATGATGCATCGCCATCTCAAGCAGAACCCCCCCGCCTGAGATGCGTCTCTTTCTCCACTGGGGGAGATTTTTATTGTAATTCGTCAACAGATTGCTGCGAACGACTTCAAGGGGCCCAACAGCACCTTGCTGAAACAAAGTCCTGGCCTGTCGGGTTAACCGATGCCAACGAGTGTTAAAGCCCAACATGATTTGAAGAGGTAACCCTGCAGCCCGATCGATGAGTCGATCGCATTCCTCAAGGGTCAAGCTAAGTGGCTTCTCGATAAAGAGGTGCTTGCCAGCATCCAATGCTGCTAAAGCGATCTCAACATGGAACGCCACCGGGGCACAAACAGCGATCGCCTCAATTGTGGGGTTCTCAAGTAAGGCCCGATAGTCAGAAACACACTGTTCTACCGCGAGTTGGTGGGAGGCGCGGTGTAGTGCCTCTGGATTGGGATCGGCTAACGCCACCACCTTGGCACCAGGTACATATTGTAATGCCGGCAAGTGAAGCACCGTCGTGGCCCGCCCACAACCCGCTATTCCTATTCTGACGGGCATTTTTTCATCGGATTTCATACATCCTCCACACTGTTTTAGAACCCCAGAATTTCCAAACGATCCTGCTCTCGAATGTGCTTGAACCGATCAACCTCAAACTTCGCTACCTTATCCAGAGCATTACCTGTCCCTAACGCATAGCCAACCATTTGACCCAAACCATCAATTGCCAAACCAATCATCAAGGTATGAAGACAGGATAGAAAACAAATTTTTAGGTCCTGAGAAGGGAGTCCCGCCCAAATTCGCCATAGCCGGACAATCGGGATAAGCGGCGACCCCATAGCAAACATGATGCGCCATGACAGAGGCTTTTGCCGAGCTCTGGCTCCGGCGAAGAGGCGGCCGTTATAGAACTGGGCGGGGATCCAGGAGGACCATAAAGAAAAATTGGTATGGGCGACGCTCGCCGTCGACTCCATATGCAATCGATGCCCCTTTTCACGAAGATCCCAGTGGAGGACCGTTTCCGCTTCCATCATGGCATCCAGTTGATCTCCATAGCCTAGCAAAATCTCTCGTTTGTAACTGGTATTGTGCCCTGGCAAAAAATCCACTTCCCTGGAAGGACCAGGTGTCAACCAGGGACCGTAGCCAATGAACAGATCTGCCCAACTCACGGCAGTATTGGGATTGGCATTTCTGACGCCAGGGCCCACGGCCGCCCAGGGACCCTTATGCGCGGCAATGAGGTTCTCCGCCCATTGCGGATCAGGGAAACAATGGTCCTCCGCCAATGCCACAATCTTGGCTGCCGCTTGACGAATCCCAGCGGCGTTTGCCTGGCCAATGGACTGAAATTTCTTGATCTCAACCACCTGATAACAGGCAAACTCGTCCAATTGATCCACCTCCAAATCCAACAGTACCTTGGAAGGCGCCACGACCACTAATTCCAATGAAGAGCGGGCGGTTTGAGACCGTAGGTGCGAAACGGTTTTACGGATTGTGCCGTACCCCGCTGGAGTTGCCAGAATCACGGAAAGGAGCGGGGTCTTGCCCTGGCCCCTATCAGGTGCATGAACATGTTGATCTTCCACTTTTTTCACCTTTGCCTTTTCTTTCATGTGCCTTCATAAGGGATGTCACACGCAACCGCTCTGAGCCCGAATGATCTCTTTCACGAGTATTACCAATAATAATGGGAGTGTTAAAAAATGCTGCCGTACGGGGAAGGCGCAGGAGACGGTAAATATTGCAGACCACCGCCAAAGAACCGCATCCCCCAGGGACACTGTCATCATTCACACGCCATTCAAGCCAACCTCTTTGCAAAGTACGATTGCGCCAGGACCGCCACAAGAGAGGCGGGGACCCAACCCCGAGCATAGAGTTCAACCCCGGCGGTAACGAGCTTATTGCGCAGCGACGGGTGGGCAGCGGTCCGCTGAATCTCCTCAAAGCGTTGTCGCGCGAACGGTTCGGCAATCTCGCGCGGTGGTACCTGCCGGAGCGTCGCCTCCTTCAGCAACCAGGCAACTCGATCGCCGAGATGACGCTCCATGGCCGATACGATCTGCTGCCCCTTCATCGACGCGAAAGCCATGGTACTACCGAGTATCCCGCCACAGTTGGTCACAAAATCGGGAAGGTACACGAGTCCCCGTTCAAAGAGTATTTTCTCGGCTTCGGCCGTCACTGGGTTGTTGGCTCCAGGACAGATGAGACGCGCGAGCACCCGAGGAGCATTGTCAGCATGAAGGCTGTGATGGGTCGCACAAGGGCAGAGCAGATCGACGGGCAACTCAAACAATTCAGCGCAGCGAATGCGTTCGGCATCTGCATAAAAATCCACCAAACGGCTGCCGTAACGGTCGGCGAGTTGGTTGAGCTGTCTCACATTCAGACCATGCGGATTCGCAATCGCTCCCCTCTCGGTGGAGATTGCCACCACCTTGGCATTCTCTTCGTCCAACAGGCTGGCCAACGCACTCCCCACCTTGCCGAAGCCTTCAATGGCCACCGTACAGCGAGAAAGCGTCAAGCCGAGATGCTGGATCGCCCGTTTGGCACTGATGAACACGCTCACCGCCGTGTACTGCCCCGATTGCGTGTCGCGCAACTCCCGCCACTTGAGCGTCACTCCAACCGCATTAAGCATCGCGCGAATATCTGAGTCATCCGTACCCATATCAGGGCCAGGGATAAAGATGCGGTTGATCAGAAGCGGAGCAATCGCTCGCCCAAACGCTTCCAAGTGTTGCCGGCGTTCTGCGAGCGGGGCCTCAGGGTTGAAGCGCACGCCTGCCTTCGCGCCACCTTGTGGTTGTCTTAAGAAGCCGCACTTGAGCGTCATCGTACGGGCCAGACCTCGCACTTCTGCTTCGGTCACATTGGTAGACATGCGAAGCCCCCCGCGCGAGATGCCACACACGGTCGAATCAACGACGACGTAACCCATGACTTCGGAACCTCGAGCGACCGTGCAGACGAGTTGGTTGTCATCCCTCGTCTCCCGATGCACATCGAAGCAGTCATTTCCCCTGAGTAAAGATGCCATCGAGAAACCCTTTCAAGACCTCAATGCTTGTACAGAAATGAAGTGGCCGATGAGAAAGCGTGAAGGAAATCTTGATAGGTGCTGGAATCTTCAGCACGCAAGTACCGTTTTGGCGTTTCTTGCTCGCGGCTTATGAGATAAGTTCCAAACTTCATGTTCAAAGGAATCATCAAAGACAAGACCATTGTTTATGAGGATCTTTCTACTATTTCACAGAAACCACTTACGAAGCGTTTGCCTGTGTGCCTGGCACCCGATATCGCCGGACACGAATTCCGTCTAGGGCTTTTTCGCATTGATGAATAACAGCTCCCAATTCATGCGACACGCGTTGCTGTCGAGGTCATAGCCCACATGCTTTCGGATACCCTCTACTACCTGGGCAGATTCTGCTTTATCCATCCCGAACAACAGTTGAGAAAATCGTCCCATGGCCTGGGGAGAATCAAACTCCCAGTGAAATGGGATCAATGATGACTCCCTCACAGTAAATCCAGATCGTTCGATCTCATCTTGAGTTTCGGCGTGGATATAATTCCCTTTGTGTCCCATTGTATTGTGTTCATTGACAAAACCGTCCAAGAATTCGGAAACTGCGGACCCCGCTTGCACGTCAGCAATGGTAAGCGTCCCTCCCTTTCTTAGCATTCGATAGGCCTCTGAGAAGAATTGGTTCTTTTCATCGACATGGTGCAATGCCGCGAGGCTGATAATTTTATCCACCGCCCCGGTCTCGACAGGAATATCCTCCAGAGTTGAGAGCAACACGTGGAGCGCGCCATTCGCCCTGCAAAGATCGGCAAACACCTCTGACGTTTCGATATGGCAAAGAGCCGTGGTCCGATCCACGAAGTGCCTTAAGTACCCACCGCCGGAAGGAATATCACAAGCGATATCTCCGTCTTTCATGTCGGCCATACGGACGATATGAAGGAATTCTTCTGCACGAGCGCTCGGGTAGAGGGTCATTGCTTGATGATATAAATGGCCTCGTTTTTTGAAAATATCGCGATACCCCGAATACATCAATCACCTCGTATTCTTTTTGCCCACCTCGGGATTCCAATGCGATTCTAACCATGTCGACCGATTCCCCCCTAACGTAGAAAGAATCCGTTCAAAATTGCAGAACTCCGTCTCGTCAACGTGAGATATCCCCCCCCTATCCGGGCCATGAAGCGCACCCACCTCCTGTGAATCATATCCGGTTGACACCGCCACAAAGAGTCGCCGCAGCCCTGGCATCCACAACGAGCGATGCAGCATAGACGCTTGGTCCTCGGGGGCCAGGCCATTGAGCCCGAGGGCGGTCAGCCCCGCTAGATGACCTTGCTTCCGGAAAATCAACGGCGTATCAGCAAGGAAGCGGAGGACCTGCTCATTCGGTCGCTCCCACCGGACCAGGTAATCATAGGGGGCCTGGGGTTCATCCACGAGCTGGACTCCCCACTTCCTCTTGAAGCGAAAAAGTCCGTCATTAAGAATCGGCGGGGTGCCACCGAAATCAATGCTTGCACACCTACCCTCTTCGGCGCACTTGATTTCGAAAATATAGAGAGCAGCAAGGGCGCCCTGTTTCATCAGCGTGAGGTCCCCCCCTGCTGTGCCCAAGGCCACCCCACGGAAGACGTCACCCTCCTGCTCAAACAGCGCCGCGGCAATGCGATGGTCGCCCCGTCTCAGCCAGATGAGTCCTCCACGGCGAAACTTTCGACGGAGTTGATGCAGGTCATGGATCACGGCGAACTCTCCGTGCCGTTTCTTGACGAAGGGAAAATACATCGATGAGTAAAATGCCTCGCAGTCTGCCTCCCTATGTGAGACCTCTATGGTGAAACGCTCACGCCGGAGCATTCCCAAATCTTCCTTCACGCTGCTGCTCGCACGTGCAAGCTTGTCAAGATCGACCGGCAGCGACAGTCGGCAGCCGATGCTTTCCGGAACCACGAGGTACCCGTCCTTAAAGAAGAGGCGGGCAGAGACACGATCGACGCGCGCGATAGTTAGGTCCGCATCGACCGCCAAACGTTTTAAAAACGAAGAAAGGTCCCATAAGGCACAGCTCCAACAACCTCTCGCTGAGGCACACATGCAAAGAACCGACGAGGCAGGTAATCGACCCAGGGCTGATGACCGGCCACAACGACGGTTCCCGATCGCCCGGAATGTCTGGTTGGCCCTCGCAGAATAGCTACAGGGACGCGAAGCGCAACCCACGGTAAGACCCACGGGGTACATCTCTTGGCTACATCGTCCAGGCCGGCTGGAGCATGCTCATAGAGCCACCACGCCCAGTCGCTGAACCGGTGAAAATTTTGATCAGGCATGCCCATAGAGATGTACACGTTTCTTGAAAATTTCATGATAGGTTGCAAACCTGAGTCACCTCGTGTTCCTTATCCACCTCGCTATCGCCATTAGAATTAACAGTCGTCATTGACCACGGGAGGAACCACGCTTTGATCCGGCCACGCAAATTCGTCATAAGCCGATCGAATATTGGACCGATATACTCGAAACTTACCGTTTGCCTCCCTCGGGATTTTGTGCACCAACACTACCTGGAACTGCACGTCCGAACCCAGCGACGCGATCACCGGTTGAACCAACGCTGCCATCTCCTGGGCGGAGGGTGTATGAAACGGGACGACTTTCATCACGATGAATTCCAAGCGTTCCTGGGTCACCTGAAACTCTCGAATCCAGGAGACCTTTCTGACCCCGAACTCATAAGGATGGACAACCCTGTTCCCGGGAAGCACGAAGTAATCGATCATACGTCCCTGGATCGATCTGATCGTCGAAAACGGTTGACCGCATCGACAGGCTTGGCTTCCCTTTGTGACCACATCGCCAAGCTGGTATCGGATCAGCGGCATCGCAAACGAATGCAAGTCGGTCCCAACAAGCTCTCCCCTCTCTCCTTCGGCCGCCGGGACCCCATCCCGCAGCACTTCGATAATTAAGCCATCGTCACATGAGTGATACTCCCCGGTTGTTTGGCATTCCCAGGCCAGAAGGTAAAATTCGATACTTCCATACGTTTCATAGACTGGCGCGGAAAATCCGTCCTGAATCTGTTGGCGCATGAGCGGCGTCAATACTTCTCCACCGGGATTCACAAAGCGGAGTCCAAGGGACCGCAGGGCTTCAGGATTTACAGTCTGTGCGATCCTGGCCAACACGCCGGGATACCCTCCCACGACGGTAGGTCTGAACTTCTGCAGAGCCCGGACAATGTCCTCGGGTGGCTGCAGGGCATCAATGACCTTTCGTCGGGCCATTCCGAAAGTGTCCAGGATACGCTTGGCGAGCTGGTCCTGTCGTTGGATATTCCAGTTCCCCATCACATAACAAATCTTGTCGCTCGAACGGAGGCCCAACGCATGAAGCGCACGCCACCGAAAGGCCCCATGAAGGCGTTCCTCCAGCCAGGTGCGGCGCACAATAAATGGTCGCCCGGAGGACCCGCTCGAAGAGCGGGTGATCAAAGACCCCGGGTTCACATTCCGAGCGATGATTTCTTCGACCGGCAAGGCTTGCAAATCACTCCTGGAGGTGATGGGCACGGCCCCCAGATCCTCGACCGTTCGGATATCCTGGGGTTTCAGTCCATGTCGATCAAAGAGCCCACGGTAATAGGGCACATGGCTATAGGCATGTGCGATCAACCGGCAAACTCGTTCGTTTTGAAAGGCCACAAGCTGCTCCCGTCCGACATGCGGATGGCGAAGCATGGAATAAAGCGTCGACACAGGATTGGGAGCCAACACACCCGTGCATCTCATAACGGACGGCACCCTTGGACAAATAGGTCATCCCATAATTGAATATTGAGGACACCGATTAACTCTCTTCCAAAATTCGCCTTGCCGTTTTGATGTTGCTGAAGCATGTGTCGAACATATTGAGAATTGAAATACCCTTTGGTGTGAAGCCTGTTTTCCGACAGAGCGTCCGTGACAAACTCCGGCAGGCGACCTTGCCATGGCCAGAATGGGGCCGAAAGTCCCCGTTTCTTTCTTTTCAGAATTTCCGCGGGTAAGACACCTCCCAGAGCCCGGCGGAGAATATGCTTTTCCTGGAGCCCTCGCATTTTCAAATTGGGTGGAATCTGGCTGCATAATTCGACAAATTCATGATCGAGGAACGGCACACGTGCCTCCAGGCCATAAGCCATGGAGGCGGCGTCCAGGGTTCTTGTGATAAAGTCCGAAAGACGTACATTGATATCCAAATACTGTAATTGAGCAAAACGACACCATCGTTCAAAGTCCTTCGGAAGAGAGAAATGTGGTTCTGTAGCCGTGAAAGGACTATCGATGCTTCTAAGGTGATCGGAAAAAAGATCATCGTAACTTCGATTGGACGCATTATCGATGATCTGGAGGTATCGAGCCAGGTCCATTGTGGCGTGGGCGGCGAATGCCCGGCTTGGTCGAGACCATTTTTTCCTCAGGAACGGGATGTTTGCGATGAGTTGACGCACACTGAGTGGAAGATTGATGAATGGTTGAAGCAACCGTTCAACCCTGTACCAAGGATAGCCGCCGAAGATTTCATCCGATCCCTCTCCGTTCAAGACAACCTTCACCTGCTGCACGGCCAACTTGGCGAGCAACATATGGGGGATGCCCCCTGATGAGATATTGGGATCTTCACGATGCCAAATCATTCCCGGCAACAGATCAAAATCGGCAGTCGTGCAGGTGGTGATGTGATTGCGGAGATTGTAGCCCGAGAAATCTGTGAGAATCCTGTTCGGACCTATCTCATTAAACAACGGATCTTCAAACGCCAGAGAAAAAGTATGGATGGGATCTGAGACTTCTCGGCTCATCAATCCCGCCATCGCACTTGAATCGATTCCACTGCTCAAATAACTACCTAATGGCACATCGCTTCGGAGGTGGAGGCGAACGGTCTCTTCCAGTTTTTCCCTCACGGCCTCGGCCCATTCCTGGGCGCTTCGTCCAGGGCCTTCCTCTCCGATTGATGGGAAGGAGAGGTCCCAATAACGCTGAATCGTGATCTTCCCGTTTTCATGGAGAAGATAATGCACCGGTGGGATCCGCCGAATTGTAGGCAAGAGTGTTTTCGGCGCTTGAACAAATCCGATTTCAAACAACTCCTTCATGGCACCGGCATCAACCTGGCGGTCAATACAACCGCTTGCAAGGAGGGACTTCAACTCGGATCCAAAAAACAGAGCACCGGGTGTAATGGCATAGCTTAGAAGTTTGATACCGAACCGATCTCTGGCCAATATGAAACGACGATGCCGGGAATCCCAGATAGCGAAGCCAAACATGCCTCGCAGAAAATCCACACAACCCACCCCATAATCCTCGTACAAATGGACAATGACTTCGACATCTGAATTTGTCTTGAAACGATGACCGGCAGTCTGCAGGTTTCGACGCAATTCCTGGTAGTTGTAGATCTCTCCATTGCATACAACAGTGACAGAGCGATCCTCGTTGGAAATGGGCTGATCGCCGGTTTCCAAGTCAATGATGCTCAGTCGACGGAACCCGAGACCGATGCCCGGGCCAACAAAGTACCCATCCCCATCCGGTCCACGGTGGGACATCATGTTCGTCATACGATGAAGCATGTCGCGATCGACCGGCCTTTGGGAATCGGAATACACCCCGCCGCACAATCCGCACATAGGTACTCCTACTTTTGGGTGACCCGTTCCTCTTAACCAACCCTCGGTGAAATGCGTTTAGGTCGGTGTCCTAGTGGACTGTAACAACCAGATTGGTAGAAAAAATGTGCACCGCGAATCGGAAAGACGTTAAATGCATCCCATCCAGGCTCAGCCATCTTAGTATCGAGCACTACTAATTCGTCCGGTACAGGCCCCTAGTTGATGGCTTTCAAATCGACGGCGGGATACAGCGCATTTTTAGAGTCAGAAACAAATATCTAGCCAAAGGAGGTTTTCGAACCTCGCCTCTCGCCACAACAGGTACCCTTACTGATCATCGGCGCAAAGTGCGGGAATGTTGATAGGGCCCTCGATGCCTCATCCAGCATCATGAAAGGGTCACTGAGAACCCGGCGTTGCTCCGGTTACCCTCAAAGAGACTCCCTCATCTATCATCGGCTGACGACCGGACTCAGTCAGGAGGTAGAGCCGGTGTAGCCCTTCAATCCACAGAGATCGGCGACTCAGTGATTCGTCCGCATAGATTGCAGACAAACGACCTTCGTCCCGAAAGATAAGGCCCGTGTGAGAGAAGAAATCCTTCACTACGCCGTTCACGCAATTCCAACGGACCAACAGATCATAATACGAATTGGGATTGTCAAATAGAGCATTACCCCATTTGCGTTTATAGCGAAACAATCCGTCATGCAGGGAAGGCCGAGCGGCTCTGAAATTTACCTCAGCAAACCCCAACTGACGGGCATGCTGGATGGTGTAATAGTAAAGCGCGGCCATGATTCCTCTCTTTTTCAAGGGGAGTTCACCCGTAGCCATGCCTAAGGCCAAAAGGTTAAGTATGTCATTTTTTCGTTCATAGAGAACACCAGCTAGTAGCTGATTGCCTCGCATTACCCAGAGGATTCCACCTTTTCGGATAAACCGTCGTAATTCCTGGCGACCTTTGATCATGGCCATCGCTCCGTGACGGCCTCTCGAGAAGGGGACGTACATGGAATCATAGAACTCGTCAAACCGCTCCTCATTTTCGGTGATCAATGGCTGCAACTTATGGTTGCGGACCAGACGCATATCCTCCCGGATACTTCGGTTACAA
Organism: uncultured Nitrospirales bacterium; assembly: GCA_963801755.1. GTDB lineage: Bacteria > Nitrospirota > Nitrospiria > Nitrospirales > UBA8639 > Nitrospira_E. The sequence continues at coordinate 23,386 of CAWDGE010000018.1, forward strand.
CGCACCAACTCATCGAGACCGCCCGGAACGGCGAGCCGCATGTCAATCCATTCAGGAACCGCGAGATAATCCTTTCCGAAGAATTTTTTCGCTGACAATCGGTCTGCACGAACGATAGTCAGATCTGCTGATTCACCCAGGTGATCTAGCAGAGCCGGCAGTTCCCGTAACGGCACATTTCCAACTAGCTCGCGTTGGGGTTCCCCAATGAAAAACCTGTTCGGCAAATAGCCAACCCAGGGATCATGGCCCGCTACTAACATTGTCCCAGTTTGACCGGATGAATGAGTTGGTCCCCTCAGCCACACAACCGGGACCCCCCGTAATCCCAGGCAGGCCCACGCGTAAAAAGCATATCGCGGAACCAAGGTTTGTGCCTTGCCGGAAAGGCGGGAGATGACCCACTCAATCAGCATGTTTTTTAAATGATTCATCCTAATCTGTGCCCTTTTTTGCGTTCAACGGGTCGGAACCACCTTCCCAATGGTCAATTACCCGGCGTGGTCTCCAGGGAACCAGACTATGTCGTCTCTCGGGACGCCGTTCCCGAGGTGCCTCTGAGAGAACCCTTGTTGAAATTGACCGCCGAGAAGATTGCATGGGTCTTGCCCGTTCCATCTGCCGGCCACGGCTCAACAATCCTGATCGATAGATCGACCTCACCAAGGAGCTTGCGGAGATGGCGGTGAACAGTCAGGTGGTCATGCGAATCGGGGTCCACGCTCTCGAGCCCTGGATGGCCGTCGAGGGCGTGGCAGGTCATCTCGAGCCGAAACTTCCTTAGGCTTTCCTGGTACAGGCGGTATTCTCCAAGACGGAGCGTTCCAGCCAGGTGATCAAGTATCATTCTGGTTGTGAAAAGACGCCCGTCTCCGAGTAAAATTGAAGCTCGTTCGCGCCCTTCAATTGAACCCATCAAAGGAAGTTGCCGACCGCAGGAGCATCCACCTGATGCAGCCATGGCAAGATCAGCTGTGTTGTACCGTAAGAGCGGCATCGTCCGGGCTCGCAAATCTGTCACCACGATTGTTCCCAGCTCCCCAGGATTGGCCGGTATCCCATCCCGCAATACCTCGATAAAATGTGTATCGGCATTCACATGGAACGGCCCCCGTTGCTCACATTGCCAGGCGATATACCCGACCTCGGTCTGGCCATACAGCCCGACCGGTTCACGGCCGAAGACTCGTGTGACCAATTGACGGGTTTCGGCATCCACCAACTCTCCTGCGCAAAACACCACACCTGGCCGTTTAAGTGATGCCTTGGCCGCTTCGCTTGCTCGAGCAATGCGGCGAAGAGCTGTCGCCGTGCCCACCACCACATCAGCCTTCGCCTCCAACAATTGAGCCAACTGGTACTCGATGGATCGTTGCGTCGAGATCCACGTCTTCCGAGAGACACCGAAGCGCTGCAGCATGTGCGATGGACCCGGCTTTATCTGAAATTGGGCTGTGTTATGGCGCCAACGAAATCCGTGTTCGAACCAAATTCGCAGTCCCACGGCTCTTCGCACACGTTCCTCGAGCGGTCGTTTCCAGATGCGTAGTGCCGCACCTGATGAGCCGCTTGTTTCAAGATAGGTGCAGGATGATGGGTCCACTCCCCGCGCCAGCAACTCACCAAGCTTTGCAGCTTCTCGCACCATGGGAGCGGTGATGATTGGAATACGATCCAGATCCTGAATGCTTCGAATGGCTTGGACATCTACCCCCGCTTCGTCCCAAACACGCCGGTAAAAGGGGACGTTGCCGTAGGCATGGATGATAGCGGCGCGGAACAAATGATCTTGCAACGATCTGAGATCGGCGGGAGAACGTGTGACGTTCGACCTCAGATCCATTAGGCATTTCCATGTACGAAGAATTTCCATCTAGAGCCCTTGCCTTCCGGAGTCAGGCTGCTGCTCAGTTGCAGCCCCGACCTTCGAGATGATCATCCTGGTCTTCTCTCCCGGGCTTAAGGGGATCTTCTCGACTCGCTCAACCCGCAGATGGATTTCACCAGGCAAGACAGCTTGAAGATCAGATTCTATCCTCGAAAGAAGACCTTGAGCGTTATTTGTCACAACGATTTGGAGCTGGACTTCGTTCATCTCATTTTGCAAAATCCTCCACTGGTGTAATTCGTCATAGCGCCCCAGGACCTCGTGAAAAAATGGCCAGAAGATGCGCCTGCCATCTTTCAAAGCCACTGAATCTACCCTGCGTCCATAGATTCGTCTGAGAAGCGGCAGACTGCGCCCACACGGACATGGTGTAGTCTCAACCTCGGCCAAATCTCCTGTTTCATAGCGAATCATCGGCATGGTCCACATGCCTAATGCTGTGGTGATGATTGGGCCAGATTCTCCTGAAGCCGCAGCCACCTCCACAATGTGGCTATCAGCGCTCACGTGAAATCCAGAATGACGCTCGCACTCCCACGCGAAATTCGAAAGCTCAACCAACCCGTAAACATCGACAGGAACCGTTCCCAGCGCACGCCGAACCAGTTGGCGCGTGACCGGCGAGAGGGTTTCACTATCGGAAATGATGAGTCGGGGCGCGGGCAAATTGAGCCCCAGCGATTGGACAGTTTCCGCCAAGGTATGCAGCGTACCTGCCCCTGCAACGATCACGTCCGGCCTCGTCTCAACCATGCGCTGTGCCCAGAACTCTGGTGGGTCCAGAATCGAACACCACTCTTTAGGAGCGATACCAAGCCGTTGGATGAAAAACTGCCGACCAAAAGTCATGCGAATTTCAAGGGTTCGATCAGTCCAGCGGAAACCATGTTCGAAAAGAATGCGCCAGGCAACCACCCGCTGCCACTGCTGATCTCTGGCTCCAAGAAAGATCCGCAGGGGAGTTCCTGTCGAACCGCTCGTTTCAACCACTCCACATCGGTGTGGATCAATCCCCTGTGCAACAACTTCTTCCGGACTGGCTTGCTTGAGACGATGCTTTTGAAGAATAGGGATTTTGTCTATATCATCCAACGAACGGAATTCCTCAGGGTGATACCCCGCCTCCTTATAAAGCCCCCGATAGAGTGGAACGTTTTGATAGGCATGAATAAGGAGCATCCGAAGTCGCTCCTCTTGTATCTGGCGTAGATCCTCCAGCCTCCAACGACTGGAAGCCAGAGCTTGGCGAATTAACCGAAAAGTTTTCCATCCGTCTAACAACATCATTCGTTTTAATGCGTACATCTTTTCTCTTACATCTCTTTTCATTCAACAAAACGTGTGCGCAATAAAAATTCCTCGTTGACCACCCAAGTTGGCGCATACTTTGCTACTTTCAAGCATTCTATGGAAAAATCCTTTAATCCTTGTACCCCCCCCCGCTCGGATGGCTCTGTCTCTTCTCAGCTCTGACAGCAATAAAGTTCCCGGTCACATACCGCGTAGGCAAGCGCGACAAATGTTCAAATGCCTCCAGCCAACGCAAAAATCGTTGTTGTACAGAACCCTTCGCGCAGGAGCACAAGAGTTTGGCGACGAGTACCGCTAAAATACGCGGACAATGGAGCACTGCCGTAACATCCCTCACCTCGAAGCCTACCTCCCGCAGCAACTTCTGTAACCGCCAGGGGCCGCAGGTGGCACCAACATAGTAGGGAAGGATACCCAACCGGTTTAATAGTTTGAACGGAAGAACGTTACGCGCCGCAATAATGGGATTAGCAGGATTATCCAATGTCAGAATTAGCTGCCCGTCTTTGCGAAGCACCCGGTGCAATTCCCGCAAACTCACGATGATCTCCTCTAAGGTTTGGAAATGATCCAGGGTGGAATTGGACACCACCACGTCGAACGACTCTTTTCCGAAAGGAAGATAGCGCACATCTGCACAAGCTCCACAAATGCTCATCTCCCCAGGACAGGTCAATTGCACATTCTTGAATGACAGATCCATTCCAACGACCGTATGGGCACGCGTCTTCAGGAATTGAATAAGACCCTCTCCAACCGCTTCGTCAAACGTATCAGTCTTTAGCAACCGAGGAGCTGGCTGTTCGGGAAGCCAACGGAGGAGAAGGGATTGATTAACCGTATCACTATGTTTTCTCCAGAGCCGATCCGGGCGTGTATGTTTCCATTCGTCTGCAATGGATTCCCAGTAGCTCGCTTCTTCGGTTATCACAACGTCGATTCCTTGCTTGGAAAACGGGAGTGAAAGGCCTTTAGATCTGTCCCAAGATACCTTTCCTCTCGCTAGCTCAGCCCACGACAGTGCCGCCCAGTTAATAGCGGACTCTCCGACCAGTGAGTTGGTATGTCAACACGTAAGTTCTTCAGCCTTACACTGACAAATCCGCCTGAGGGTGAAGCATCCCTCCGTTTAAACGAATGAGAACTTCCCCGACTTTGTCCTCATGTTTATAAATGGAAAGGCCTGATTCGGTGGCACGAGGATTAGTCGGGTACTCACGTGGCTGGGTTTCTCGCAATTCAGGGCCATCACCTCTTTTCGAGAGGGATGGCGCCTGAATGTCTAAACAGTTAAATAATAGACCTGGTTATATCCATGAATGGCCCGTTCAACCAAGACAGAATCGGCAAAATCTTCTTTTGTGAATTTCACTCAAGGTTATTCAAGAACAGAGGTATATTTGGCCGGTCGAATAAAATTTCGTACTGTCTGGTCCACTTTCAGCAAGCCCTTAGGCGGATGTCTTCCCACAAAACCGACTGGCTTCGTGATCAGGTTTTTCATGATTTATTATTTTTGGTGTTCTGAATTTTTCTCCACACGATAGTCCTAAGGATTTTCCCTTTACAGGTAAATAAACGATGAAATCGTACCCCATCTGTATTCAATCAAGATAATTTTAGAGGAATGCAGTTTACCGCCCCCGGAATCCCACCACTCTGTTATAAATAAACCCGATGGTCCAACCCAGAACCCCACCGGTCAGTGCTCCATAAAACAGCCCTATCAGGCTCCCTTTCCATGTGACTGAATATCCAATGAAATAGTTGGAAAGTAACTGAAGATGGGAACCAACCTGTTCGCCGCCTTCGAGCAGAAGCCAGACTGTCATGATAAAAAGGCCTAATCCACCCATCAGCCCACAAACCACTGCCAACACCCCTCCCTGAATTTTGGCCACAACCCGGCTAAGCTCTTCATCACCCATGGAATCCGTTCCCATATTTTCCCTCCAGGACTCTGCCTCTTGGTTATAGCTAATCTAGAAGATTGCGACGACGATTCGTTTCCTCTTTCCACCGGATAAATTTCGCATAGGCCTTCATGCTCCAGTTTCGGAGTGAGGCTCCTGAGTATCCTATGGCAAATCCTCCGACTCCTCCCTCTAGGAAACCTAAGAATGAACCACCCCACGTCACTTGAAATCCAAATAGAAAATTCCCAAGCAAAGACAAATTGGGCCCCACTACCGGTCCTCCTTTGAGAACCAGAATTGCCGTCCCAATCAGGATGAGGAGACCACTCAGAGTACCGACAGCCACACCCATGGCGACAGGGTCCAGCTTGGCAAATACGATCTCGATTAATTCTTCTTCGTTTTCCATGGGAAGTCCATCAGCGTTCACCTGAACCCGCATAGGCACCATTCGATCCCCGGCATTGGCGGAAGCCGTTCGGCCTTCCTCATGGTATTCTTTTTCGGTATTCACCGCCCATACATCATGATGCGATTCACCCATGATGTTTCTTGCGGCATACACTCCTGTTACCATGGAATGATCCTGGTTGTTGTAGCGATGCAGACCATTTCGTCCAATGGTCTGAAGATTTGAAAATGTTTCCAGATACTGTCGAATCGTCCCGACGTGATCCTGATAGTGATGATCGTATACTGGATAAGCCTTTTCCATACGAACCACGGTCCCGTCTTCAACCTCGCGAGGATTAATAAGCCCGAGTTGCGCGCATTCCCGTGTACCGAATTCGATCAACCGCTCGTTCGACCATGTCCATTCATCGTCTTTGTCCCAGAGAAAATACTCAAGGCCCAGCGAAGTCCGTGAGGGATCCGGCACCATATACGGGCTCCAATTTTTATAATTCTGTATGCGTCCCATTTTGACTTCAGGTGAATGGATATAGATCCAGTTATCAGGGAATACGTCTTCGCAGTTAACCACCAGGACCACGGTTAAATAATCCCGATACCGCAGACCAAGAGCGGCCTCCATAACCTTCTCAGGTGGTTGAGGATCCAAGGCCGCGATTAACTCGCGGAGAGGCATCGTCGACACAAAATCGCTGCCATCGAATTCTAATTGTTCCCCTGATGATGCTCGCGCGGAAACACAATCTACCCGCCCATGGCGGTGCCTGATACGCTCGACTTTTATGCCTTTTAATGTCTGAGATCCAAAACCAGCCACCAATTCCTCGCACCGCTCCCACATCATCCCCGGACCCAGGCGAGGATAATGAAACTGCTCAATGAGTGAGGTCACGATTTCACCCTTCTTCCCACCCCTTTGCCCGAGTAGGGCATTGCGAACCGCTTCTTTCAGAGAGAGGTTTTTGATTCGTTGCGCGGCCCAATCGGCGGATATCTCGGTACAGGAAATCCCCCAGACTTTTTCCGTGTAGGTTTTGAAAAATATCTGATACAGGCGGTATCCAAAACGATTAATGACCCATTGTTCAAAATTATCCTCCTGGGTATTGGGAAACACTTTGGTCTTGGCATAACTGAAACAGACCAGGAGAGCCTCAACGACTCCCAGTCCGGCCAACGCATTGGTGGCCTTGAGCGGATAGTCAAAAAAATGCTGGTTGTAATGGATTCGGCTGATACGAGGTCGAAGAAGAAAATTGTCACCGAGGATTTCATTCCATAACTCAGTCACCATCGGCACTTTCGAGAAAAATCGGTGGCCACCGATATCAAAACGAAAGTCTCGAAAGTTGACGGTTTGCGATATACCACCTACCTGTTTCCCGGCCTCAAGGATGAGGGAGGAAGAACCGTTTTTTCCCAACTCATAGGCCGCCGTGAGACCAGCAGGACCGGCACCAATTACCACGACAGGATGGGATGCCACTACTGCCTCCCTGACTTTCTAATGGTGTCGAAGGATTCAGGGACAAGAGCCGGCTTTGTCGACTTCTTCCGGTTGTCCCCACAAAAAATATGGCGTGCCAGGCCTATGGCAAATGCCAAGCCACTATACAGATAGTACAGCCAATGCCAGGGAACACTCTGCAGGGCAAATCGGATCCCACGTTTGTTTAGAAAGAAGCCATAAAGGGGCGCATTGATGATCACGAGCGAAACCATGATCAACGCCGCCACCGCCAGCAATGGAACCCACCAGATCGCTCCCATCAAGGCCCCTACGAGCCCATACGTCAACACGACACAAAGGCGCTCGGAATGCCGGATGTTTAAGTCATTGGTAAACCTGCGGTCCCGAAGGATTAACTCTGTCCAAGGGATTGCGCGGTAAAAAAAATCTGCTTTGAGCATTGAACAGATACCCCATCGTTTCAAATGCTTGACATGGATATCTTTACATAATTGAATCTGGTGACCAGCCTTTTTCAATCGATATCCTAACTCAATGTCTTCAATAGAAGGACGACGATAATTTTCGTCAAACCCACCTATTTCCAGGAAAATATCACGGCGGACAGCTCCGCAAGCACCCCAAAACGTTGAAGCCTCCTTTTGGGCATGTTGATGGACATAGTGGTGAACGAGATTTTTGTATTGGGACAAGAAATTTGTTTCGGCAGGAGTGTCATCGTACGATCCGATTAACGCGGTGAGGTCTGGATTATTGTGAAACGTTTCTGCCACCTGTCGCAGGACATTCGGATGCACACACACATCGGCATCGACAAAGAAGAGGTATTCCCCTATGGCTTGACGTGCCCCAATATTTCGAGGCTGGGCCGGTCCTCCAGAGGTGGTCGGAAGTCGAATAACTTGAGCACCAAATTGTTTCGCCATTTGCCAGGATCCATCAGTGTCACCATCTGAGACGACAATGATTTCCATCGGAGGAGGTTGGAGGGCGGCCAGACTTATCAGGCATTGACGAAAGGCTTCCCCCCCGTTATACACAGGCACAATAATTGAAATTGTTATTCCCTTTATGGATGATCTCAACGTTCCACTGACCTTCTGGCCTTTGTAATCTTGAGAATTCTTGTTCATACCCTAATCATATTTTGAATGACGAACACATTCGGCTTAAGAAAGTCCTGCACAGGCACTTAAGTAGGAAACTAGTCGCAAATAACCTAAAAATTTCGGGATAGCAGAATCCATCGAGCCGCAAGAGATTCAGCCCTGATGGACAACTCTTGTCCGTGCACGCCTTGGTGGCAGAAAGCGAGGCAAACAATTTTAAATTCAATTGGGAGCTAATCTAACGACAAGTCCTCTGGTGAGCTGCATTTTCACCCCCACCAGATATTTATCGGTTCCGAGAACGTAAACCCAAGAGAAATCAGCCCCCGGAAGGGTCCCTTATAATACAAGAGAGACTACGGTCCTCAGTCTCATGGGCAATGCATTCATAAGTTCCAAAGCAGGATAATCCGGAGGGGATCATAGTGGAAATCAGTGAGTTCTTTGACGGGATACCGATGTGGTTGCGGGGGAGGGATTTGAACCCTCGACCTTTGGGTTATGAGCCCAACGAGCTACCAGGCTGCTCCACCCCGCGAGTCGATAGTAGAGGAGGGGTGGTCGAGAAGTCAATGCAAAAACAGGTGTGTAGCAGAAGAAGACACTATGGTATCTTCTCCCTCCTATGATGTTTGCCGGAATCATTGCCATCCTGCTGTTTCTTGGTCTAATCATTGGCGACTGGTTTCAATTCACCACATTGAAAGGTTGGGCCTGCCGGTATGGATGTCCCTTGGCCCACCGGCGGAATGGTTTGGATTCTCATCCAGCCCACCCCCTTTCCCATGCATTTCACAAGTCTGGCGCCCTGCCCTTGCCTCATGGGATTGCCCGATGGATCGAAGACCAACAGGTCATTGTGATCCGCCCCTATTATCGACTTTTTTCCCTGAGTTTTCGAACCGCATGGCCATTGAAGGGGACAATTGACGTAAGTTCCGATGGCAGCCAACTCCTGCTGCATTTGTCCAAGCGTATTCCCTGGTCGTCGGCTATTATCACCCTGCTATGGCTACTCTTTGTCATTGGGGGCACCCTCACGTTTGTCGTACTGTTTATTCTTGATGGAGGGATAAGCACAATTGGGGGAGTTTTTTGGGTGGTCGGGATAACCGCCTTGGGCTTATTAGTGCTGGTAGGAGGCTTGATCCTGTTATCCTTTGCCTACCGGCTTGAGGATTCCACGCCTAATGCAGGTCCATCAGGAATTACTGGAGGCCTTGAGAGCTCTTCCCTTAAAGGGTTCGGATAAGGCCGAGAATGCTTGAGGCTGTCTCAAACGTGAAGAAACAACCTTTCACCTCATATATGACCCTGAATGGTCCAGTTTAGGGAATTGTGGCAAGAAGATCTTTCTTGGCTTTTGAAAAGTTCTCGACCCGGAACGTTGGCAATTCGTACACCCAGCCTTCCGTTCGATGATTGAACGCCTCAACTTCTCCCTGAACCTCGTCCGGTTTTTTTAATATTGATTCTTCTTTGGAGGAAAGCTCTCCCTGTTCTTCATCTGGTTGCTTCCCTTCCGGCGATTCGATGGCCTTTTCGTCTTGGGCAGGTTCCTGGGACGGGACCGTTTCCCCTTTTTCTGGGGAAGGTGTGGCCTTCACAGGTTGAACTAATTTCTGATCAAATTCCGCAGAAAGTATTCCGAAAATTTTGTCTTCCTGTTTGGCCGTTTGAACATGAAGCCTGAGCCCGTCAAAGGTTTCCAACACAGCCGTTACTCCAGGGTGGTCCTGAAAATTCACCTCTTGTTCTGCTTTCACATCTTCCAATGAGAGCTGCACAAGAGTTCCCACCACATTATTCACGTTAAACTGGGAAGCCACGTTGGAACCGGCAGGGATCGAATCCAGCTGAAAATCAAGATCCTCAGGTGTATCTTTTGAGACAAGAAGAGTTTCCCCGCCTGGATGCCTGACCGTCACTCGATGCACGCGCTTAGTCGTCAGCGCCGTTATTTCCTTATCGAGCCACTCTCTCGCCACTTTTTCCAACGGCAAATTCCCTATTGTTAACCAGGTTTGGGGATCTCCTGGTTTTCGCGCATAGATTTCACTCATCCGTGGATTTCCCTTGGCAGGACGTTGATTCCCCACAATCACCAATGCCGCCTCAGGATTATTCGGGGTTTTCAGTGTCACGTTTGTCGAGAGTGATCCTTCTTGCTCTTTGTCCTGTAACCCCAGTCGATCGTATAACTCCGGATTTTTCGTTTTTGGTTCCAGTATACGCAACTCCGCCAACCCGATGAGAGTCTGTTTTACCTTCTCCACGTCAGCGCGATACCCTGCTTTCTCCTTAACCCGCCAGGTATTCTCCTCACGCACCAGCGTCACGGTCTGATCCTTCGTTTCCACAACCACTTCGCTCACATCATTCACCACCGACAACAGTGACGGAAACAACAGCTCCCCACTATTTGGCAACTGAGAAGCCGGCTCTTGATTCACGAAAACAGCCACGACAATCCCTACAATGGTTATGCCGGCTAAGATACCTAGTGTTTTGGCTTTCATACGCTTCCCTTAATATTCTTGAATAGTCGGATGCGGTCTTCAATGATCGGCAACTGAGCGGCTTAGCCCTTTAACCGCTTCTTCCTGATCCCGGAGGAACTGATCCACGCACCCGCTATTCCTATCAACAATGGCACAAGCCCGATATTGATAAATTTCACCCAACGTTCCACACTCTCAATGTTTTTGCCAAGCTCATGCTGCACGCCTCGCAATTCTTTGCGAACCTGAATCAACTCTTTTCGAAATTGTCCCATGGCCTCCTGCTGTTCAACACTCAGGATCATGGCATTTCCTTCAGGCTTTTGACTCTGCAGTTCTTGAATTTTTCGTTCCGTGGCCTTGAGCTGTTCCTGGAGCACTTGCTCCTTTTGCCGGAACTGCTGCTCGGCTTCTTGTTGCAACACTCGTAGAAGTGTGAATGGCCGGGAATATCCGGCACGACTTCTGACGCTAATGAGATCATTGCTTCCCGTCAGATTATCCAAGGCATTTGTGACAAACGTGCCATTGCCCGAGTTGGGAATACCAATCCGTTGCCCGAAGAAATTTTGAACTTGAACCCAAAATCGGTCCTGCAAGATATCCGTATCAGCCACCACAATCACGTTGATAGGCTCCTTGGATTCCGAAAGATGATCTTTGGTCCGGCTTTCGGCTTTTGGAGCCGTTTCCGGAGTCTCATCCTTGTTAGGCACCTCTTTTGGTTTTCCCTCAGGAAAGGCCGTCTTTACGGTTCCGGTAACCCTGGCGGCCACAATAAACTTCGCTCCTTCGGGATGATAATTGTTAAGCAATCCACCGACATCCGGCATGGCTGATAAGCGGGATGCCTCAATCTGCATTGCCGCTTCATCCGATTGGATAAGCGGCTCTAGCGTGGTCCCAACCTCACCTTTCTTGCGGATGATTCCTGCTGATGCCACCGTGATCGACGGCACTTGAGCTGTCACGATATCCTTGTCACTGAAATGCTCCTGACGGAAATCAATCCAGACAGGGTAATCCACAACCTGCAGGCGGCTTTGTTGTTGGACTTGTACCTTTTTGGCCAATGGCAAATCTCCCAACACTTGCCCTTTCACCAACTCAAGACCCCATGCGGCAAATAACGTGGGCATATCGGAATTCCGGGGACCGCCTCCTCCCATCGGATTCATGGGATTGCCACCTCCACTATCCGATTCGGCAAGGGGATCCCCAAAAATCATGGCGTGCCCGCCCCCCAAGACATATTGATCGATCGCATAGAGCGTCGCCTCACTCAGAGATTTAGGATGCACAATCATTAAGACACTAATCTCTTCAGGAATAGTCGCCGCAGTCGGTTCAATCTTTTTCACTTCAAACATCTGCTCGATGTGAGAGAGTATGAGCCAGGGTTGGCTGCCTCCTTGTTGTGGCATAAACGGCATGCCCCCACTCCCATCAATGGGCAGGGTACTCAACAGGCCAAGAACCTTTTTTTTGGGATTCGCCAACGTGTGAATCATCTTCGTCAGATCATATTCCAAAAACTCTTCTCGCTCCGGCTGAAAAAATGGAACCACCTCCAACTCATCGGTGGAGCTGGTCCCGGCTAATCCAAAGTAAAACTGCGTACTGCCATTATCCAACGGAATTCCCTGCAGACCGTATGCTACCGCTCGATCTTCTTCCTCTGAAAACGGCTCGGGGTCGGTCACCTGCAGGTACAATTGGTCGCCCGCAACTTGCGCATATTCCTCTAACATTTCCTGTACGCGCGTAGCGTAACTTTTAATACCTGGCAGGCCAGTCGCCAGCTTTTTGGAGAGATAAAACCGCAATGTAATGGGTTCCGTCAAATTCTTGAGAACATTTCTGGTGCCATCAGACAACGTATACAGGTCATGTTCTGTCAGATCGAACCGTGCAGAACTGAACGCGGCATTACTCATCATATTGAATGCACCGAACAGGACGGCGCCCATGATGAGGCCGCTTCCCGTGAGTACTTTTTTATTCATCATCACTCCTCATTTGCAAAAAAATTCCCACCAGATTCTTCAAACCGTCACCTTACGATTCAGCCTTTTTCATATCAATGACCGTGGCCGTTGCAAACAACCAAAATCCAATCAGCGAAAGAAAAAAGAGAATATCCCGTAAATCCAAGACCCCTTTGCTGATCGATTGGAAATGTGTCAAAAAGCTAAATGAGCTAATGCCACTCAGCAGAAATTGTGGAGCCCAGCCGCTGAATAGTTCCAGAACGAGAGGGAACCCACTCAGGATGAACCCCAAGGAAATAACGACGCTGACCACAAAGGCGATCACCTGATTTTTGGTGAGAGCGGAGATGCAGGAGCCGATGGCTAAAAATCCTCCGGCCATTAGCAGACTGCCTAGATAGCTGGCAAGGATGACGCCATTATCCGGGTCGCCCAACAGATTCACCGTGAGCCACATGGGAAAGGTTAGGGCCAAGGCGATTCCTGTGAAACACCATGCGGCCAGAAACTTTCCTGCGACGGCTTCCCACATCGTCACTGGCAGGGTCAGCAACAGTTCAATTGTCCCGGAGCGACGTTCTTCCGCCCATAAGCGCATCGCCAACGCAGGAATCAACACGAGATAGAGCCATGGATGAAAATCAAAAAACGGCACCAGGTCGGCCTGGCCGCGCGCAAAGTAATTCCCCAGATAAAACGTGAAGGCCCCACTGAGTAATAAAAAAATGACAATGAACACCGCCGCGATCGGCGTGGCAAAATACCCGGCCAATTCCCGTTGAAAAATCACTCGAATACGTCCCACAATTCCTCCTTCACTCTCAAATACTTTTTTCAGCTACTCTCTTCTCATATCATTGGTCTCTCAGAGACGCATGAAGGTAGGATCCCCGTGATTTGAGATTTTTTTCCGAAGCATCCCACCCGCCGATAGCCTGCGTCCTTCCAGAATCGGGCCTTATTACGAAATCGTCTGCTTGGGAGTCGTCAGCAAACGAAACACTTCATCCAATTGCCCCCGGTCGGGAAAAAGTTCCCTCACTTCCCACCCCTGTTCTCGAGCACAATGTCCAATATCAGGGAGAATCCATTGCCCATCATCGGGGTAAATACGAAATTGCACCAAGTCACCGTCCCGGCCCAACTCCTCAATCTTTTTGACTCCTTTCACCGTCATCAGGTGATGATGTAAGACCAGGGGATCCACACCGGCAATCGTGCCCAGGACCGTATTGTGAGCAGGAGATTTTCCTTCCAATTCCGCTGGTGTGCCATCAAAGACCACTTTCCCCTTCGCAATAATCATGGCGCGGGAACAGAGTGCATGCACTTCCTCCAAGATATGCGTAGAGAGAATAATGGCCTTCTCCTGTGCCATGGCCCGAATCAGCGTTCGAACCTCATGCTTTTGATTGGGATCCAATCCATCGGTCGGTTCATCTAGAATCAAGATGTCCGGGTCATGAAGGATCGCCTGAGCCAGTCCTACGCGGCGCTTGAACCCTTTAGACAAGGTTTCAATCGATTGGTTCAACACCGATTGCAAATTCACCTTCTCGACCGTTTCCGAAACGGTTCGCTTAAGCGTCGCTCCACGATATCCTCGCATCTCCCCGATAAATGTGAGAAACGAGGCTGGAGTCATATCCTGATAGGCCGGAGCCCCCTCTGGCAGATAGCCTATACGCTTTTTGGCTTCGATGGGCTGATCTTCAATATTGTGGCCGCAAATATGCACCGTGCCGCTCGTCGGCGTAAGAAAACCCGTGATCATTTTCATGGTTGTGGATTTACCGGCTCCGTTCGGCCCTAAGAAACCCAGCACTTCTCCTTTTCCTACGGTAAACGACACACCATCAACCGCAACAATCGGCCCAAATGCTTTTCGCAAGTTTTCAATTTCAACCATGATTTCCATCCTACCCTCTTTATCTCAATATTTTTATGAAATGATCTGTAGCACGTTTAGTGCTCTCGCTATCTGATTTGATCCACTCCCTTTAATCTCAATGGAGATACAATGGGGGCAATTCTTTTGCATGTTTGTGAGATTTTGGCGGCTTGGCTGTTATGGCTGGCTTGACTGTTTCCCAAAACTGCCGACCATCCCAGGTCTGTTGTTCTGTGGAGGTAGTATACAAGGTCCGATCAAGGTTCCAAATGGCCACAGAAATCGCTACCTGATCAGGAACCGGCTGACTCAATATACGCTCAACCGATCTCAAACTCCGACAGGGACGCCCTTCTTGTTTGAAAGAAGCCCATTGGAATAGCGCGTCACGCGTTTTTTCCGCTGATTGTTCAAAGCATGCAGTCTTGACGACTTGAATGGCTTTTCGTTCAGATTCAAATTTCCCATCATCTTTTTCCGCCATTTCTTGACCCCGTCCATTCCGTTTTTGACGCTCCCGCCACCAGGCCGCCAGGGTCACCAACCACAAGGTGAAGCATCCCACTGTAATCCAGGACCATGGTAACGGCTTGGCACCTTCAGAGGTGCCGAAGTTAGCCGGCATTTGGGCATTCATCTGATGATCACTCTCTATTGAAGCAACAGACGGGGCCTGAACCGGCGTGGGAATCTGTGCTGAGGATGCCGGTGGAAGCGTGCCAAGAACCGTCAGAACCTTAGCGGGGAGGTTGGCTTCTTCCCACCGAGAAGTCTCAATGTTCCACCAGGGAACATGAATAGCGGGCAACGTCACCGTGCCAGGCTCCGTCGGCACCAACACGAATTTTTCTTCCCTGGACCCTACCACCCATTTCTCGTCAAAGTCTGTTTGGGTTTTGGCCTTGTCCGGATAGATCTTCACGATGGGTTGTGGGGGCACAGTCACTTCAGGCAGTTGTTCTCCGCGCTGACCTGTTGCACGCATCACGATCGTTCGAGTAAGGGAATCCCCTATCTGAAGTTTTTGGGTATCACCCGACCACGTTTCCGTGAGGGTGAGTGTTTTCGCCGGCAGCCAAAATCGCCCATTGAGATCTGATGGAAGACCTTTAACATTGAGCACAACCTTCGGACTTCGCCTGTGAAGTGAGCGTGAAGTTTTGAAAGGATCACGACCCAGACTTCCGGACCGATTGCCAAATAATTCCTCAAAGAGCGTTCCACGGGTACGTCCATCCTGCACCGTTCCAGAAAAAAGAATTTGAGGAATTATCTGCGTCCCATTTTGTTGGGGTGTGATCACATAACGACGTTCGGTGATATGATACCGTCGCCCGTTTCGAGCCGATTCGTACGAGACGTCCTTGCCGACACGTTCAACAATTCCCCAATCAATTTCCGGGTCATCTAAGCGGCCTTCCTGGACGGAAATCGCGCTGACTAACCGTAGCGTCAGAAGGACTTGCCCCTGTAGATAGGGAACATAGGAGTCTACATCTGCTTCGAGAAAAATATCCTGGCCCTCATTGGATTCCCTAGTGTGATTCGGCTCGTTGACCATCAGTTGAATGGGGCCAGTGTGATGAGCACCCACGGCGATAGGAGGAATGGTCACTGCCCCTGTTTGCTTTGGCGCAAGCGTTGCGATCCACCGAACCAATGAAGTGGTTCGCATATTGATGATCGAAGTTTGTTGGCTTTGAGTCGTGCCCAATACATCAAAGTCCGTGTCTAAGATATGCCACTCCGGGGATTCACCTGAAGAAGTCTGATCCGTCTCCACGATGAGCTGGAAGGTCTCATCCGCCATGACCGGATTCCGATCCACATAGGCCGTGACTGTTTGGGCCGAAACAGAAGTGTCCAACCCCATGACTCCAAGACAAACAACCACCACCCATATCCATTTCAAAATCCTCACCATCGCGTTCCTTGAGAAATGGTGGACCTTCCGGACTCTACGCGGCGTTGATGCTCTAAAAGAAATTTTCGGCGTAACAATCCCCCGGGATCGTCAGGGATACGACGAAGCCATTGCTGGAGAACCTGTTCAGACTTCTGCATCTCCGGTGGCTGGGCAGCAGCCCCGGCAGAAACCACTGCTGAATGTTCGGCCTGATCTCCCGGCTTTTCTTCCATTGTAGATGGTGCGGATAGCGGCTTTTTAGTTTGGTTGGCTTTCAAAGGGTCCTCCCCTTGCGACTCTCTCGCGATATTTTCTTCAGAAGCTTTCTGATCTTTATTCGGCTGATTAGATGTCGTTGCAGGATCGGCCCCGGATCCTGCCAACTGTTCTGTTTCTTCTTGTTTCCCTTTTTGGGAGTCACCTTTTTCCGAATTGGAATTTTTATGGGTTGAGTCTGAGGCTTCCTCGGAATTTTCCCCTTCACCTCCCGTCTCATTCCCATCATTTTTCTTTTTGCCAGAAGAGGCATCCGATTGTTGAGATTGATCTCCTGCCTGTTCCCCAGATGATGGTTGATCCAAGATCTGCTTGATGATTTCTAAATTATGTTGGGCATCTGGGTGATTTGGCTGTTGCGTGAGGGCTGTTTGATACGAGGCCAGGGCATCTTCATAGCGACCGAGATTAGCCAAGGCATTGCCTCGATTGTAATGACCCTCCGGCGTATCCACTATGGAAAAGGCTTCTTCCGCTTCCTGATATTTCCCTGCCCGATAATTGGCTATGCCCTTCCAACCGGGATCCTGAAACAAGGCCGCCGCTTCTTCCGGAGCGTCACGCTCCAACGCCTTAATCCCCTGTTGATCGGGACGAACCCAGAGATTTTCCCAGGAAAAGGCCTCGCTTACCTGAGGAATAAGCATGAAGGCCAGTAGCATTCCTAACCATCCCGGTCGAAATGAGGGCAATGCCAAAATCAGGAGCAGGAGGACCAGCCAGGGTCCCTCCTCTCGCCACAGATCAGTTGTTCGGTGTTCAGCTGTTGAGGAGGATAGCGCGCTCGTGGACGCGTAGGAAGGAAGGACCCGATTGATATCCTGATCGTCCGCCGTCACCGTGGCATAATGACCACCTCCCATTCGAGCGATGGCTTGAAGAGACGGAATATCTAACTTGGGAATAACCACCGCTCCATCCTGATCTTTGAGAAATCCGCCTGTCTCCGGAATAGGAGCACCATCGACAGTCCCAACACCAAGAACAGACACACGTACTCCTTGACTGCGTAACTCGTCTACCACCATCAATGTCGCAGGATCTCCCTCGCCGTCCGTCACTAATAGTACATCTCCGCTCGCCTGCCTGACGTGCTGAAGGAGTTCATGTGCCTTCTTCAAAGCGAGATCAGTACGGCTACCTTGGAGTGGCATGAGTTCCGTCTCGAGAGATTGCACCAAGGTCACCATGGTGTTGGCATCATCGGTCAATGGCGAAACGACGAATGATTCCCCGGCATAGACCACCAGGGCGGTTTCCCCTTCTTTCCGCGCCTTAAGCATATCAAGAATTTTGTGTTTGGCTCGCGTCAACCGGGAAGGAGTCACATCTTGCACATCCATTGAACGGGATAAATCCAAGACCATCACCAATGCCGAATCTGCTCGAAACACTGGCTGGGGTAATTGGGACCAGACGGGCCCGGCCAGTGCACAGACCGCCACAGTCCAACCTAATCCGAGAAGCACGAGAGGCATGCGACGTGCAACTCCCTCCGTACCCACCAGCAAATGCGGGAGAAGATGGGCATCACACACTGATTCCCATATCTGAGCGGTTGTCCCTCTCTTGGCTACTACCAGAAAGAGCACCAACAAGGGGAGCAATCCCCATAACCATTCCGGTCGTAAAAAATGAAACATGGACATCTTATCGTCCTGCTCGTGCCAGAATCGCTTCCGCCTTCCATCTCGGTCTGAGAACCCATTCCCTTTTCCAGATGAAAGACATGGCCAATACACACGAGAGGGCCAACGCGAATCCTAACGGCCATATATAAAATTCGGTCGTCGGTCGAAACAGTTCCGTTTCAGTTGTCGCCGGCTCGAGACGATCTAATTCTTCATACACCCTCGTAAGTCCCTCCTTGTCTTTGGCACGCAAGTACAACCCTCCGGTCCGTTGGGCGAGCTGGCGAAGGGTATCTTCATCCAAATCGCGAGAAGGATTCACCGTCTGTGTGCCGAAAAATGATGCAATCTCCATTCGATCCGCGCCAACCCCTATGGCATAGATTCGAATACCTTGTTCTTCAGCCATCACCGCCGCTTGGGTGGGCGACACTTCTCCCGCAGTATTGGCCCCATCGGTTAATAGAACCAATACCCGGCTTCCCGCAGGTTGTTCCTTGAGCCGTTTCACGGAAAGGCCGATTGCATCGCCAATGGCGGTTTCCTGTCCCGCCAAGCCAATTTCTGTTTCTGTCAGCATACCCTTGACCGTGTCCCGATCAAATGTCAGAGGTGTCTGCACGTAGGCCTGGGATCCAAATACAATCAACCCCACACGATCGCCTGTTCGACGAGCAATGAACTCCCCGGCCGCTGCTTTCACGACCTCTAAGCGGGTGACTTCCTGTCCCTTCACAGAAAAATCAGGAATCTTCATGCTGCCGGAGATATCGACTGCCAACATCAGATCACGTCCACTGGTTGGCAACCCGACAGGGTCGCCACTCCACTGTGGACGGGCTGCCGCCAGAAGCAGAGCTGACCAGATGAATATCCCTGCCCAAAACAACGGTGAATGCTTTGAACGAGTCACCCCTAACTGGCTGGACTGAAATGTCATGATGTCTTCAAAATGTGGCACCTTCATGGCTCGGAAGGAAGAATTGGACGCAGGGGGTGCCCAGCGACGCACCATCCAGGGAAGCAGAACAAACGCCAATGCCCACGGCCAGGCCAACGTCATCATGCGGTGTCCCTCCCTGTGGATGGAGACACCTGCTGAATCCAATGTTCGACTAAATTCACTAGCTCGGTAGCCGACAGGGCCGCCTGCTGTTGGTATGGCCCTGAACTCAACAGATGGCCAACCCCGTCAGTGAATTGATTGGTTCGACCAGACCGATCTAAAAACTGCAGCCAGGATATTCCTACTAATCCTGCTACCTCGGTTCGAGGAAAGGTTGCCATTGCATAGCGGCGAACAACGACTGAAAGCCGTTGAACCAGCCATTGATCATCTCGATGGATGTCATAGTGCTGTTTGATCGCACCAAGTTCATTCATCGCGAGTCGACGTGCCTGTGTCCGACGTCGATTCCTCAGAATCCACAGGAACACCATGCCTGCCATCATGACCAAACCGAAGGTGATCCACCAACCCGGGGCTGGAGGCCACAGAGAAATTGGGTCTGGCAGATGCACATCCCGAAGCTCTTGTAAAGGAGAACTTGTTGTCGGCATGTTAGCCCATTCCCGCTATGCCATGCTGTGATTGGCGCTTCGGCGGTGGCCAAGATCCTGTAACCCACCCCGTAATTGAAAAAGTATATCGTCGTGGGTTCCCAATGGAATGAATCCGATTCCACGGGTCAGGCATAGCGTCCGGACATCTTCATACCGTTCCCTAAAGCACGCCGAATAGGATTGGATTGTTTTGGGAGATCCTGTATCCAAAATTCCCATGCGTGTACCGTCCGTAACAGGATATTGGCCGGCAGGTGGAGGCACTTGTTCCAATTGGTCATACATGAAAATTACCACCACATCCTGGTGCCCGCCCAACCGGATGAGGGTCTGTTTGGCCTGCTGATCCCAATCGCGAAAATCACTCAAGAGAAAAATGAGGCTTCCGGGCTTCGCAGTTGCCTGGACTCGATTCAAGGCCAACTGAAGAGGTGAGATAAAGGGATCCTGGCGTTCATTCACCTGTGACGAGTAAGCGCTCTCTTGAGCCAGGAGGTTGAGAAATTGGAGGACTCCGGTTCTTCCTCCTCTGGGTCTGAGTTCCACATGGTCCACATCTGAAAAAACCACCGCCCCAACCCGGTCTCCTCGCTCTTGCGATGCCCATCCCAATAATGCCGCGGCATGGGCTGCAATGACTGACTTAAAGGCCACTTTGGTCCCGAATCGCATTCCCTTTCTATTATCCACTACGATGAAAACGGGTCGCTCCCGTTCTTCGCGAAAGACCTTGAGGTAGGGTTCATGAGTCCTCGCCATGACCCGCCAATCCATGAGGCGGACATCATCACCCGGTTGATACCGGCGAGACTCCTCAAAATCCATGCCTCTGCCTTTGAATGGAGAACGCTCTCCGCCAGCCAAAAGGGTATGCACCCGCTTACGGGTCTTGATTCCCAATACCCCTGTCTGGTGACGCATATTGATGAGATCCGCGAGCCGTACCTCAACTCCCTGAAATCCTGGAGGACTGTTCGGCCGGAATTCTGATGGTGATGGCGTTTTACGGAACGGCCACATGATTCAAAATTTCTGAGATCACCTGATCGGTCCTGATCCCCTCCGCTTCGGCTTCAAACGTCAATAAGACACGGTGGCGCAATACATCATGGGCCACGGCCTGTATATCTTCTGGCGAGACATAATCACGTCCTTCCAACCAGGCATGCGCCCTGGCACACCGCTCCATTCCGATGGTCGCCCGAGGACTGGCACCAAACCGGATCCACCGCTTCAGCATGGAGCTATAGGGGCCTGGTTCACGAGTGGCCATGACTAACTGGACGATATATTCTTCGAGTGTGGGCGCGACATACAGATCCCACATCTGTCGACGAGCCGCCAGAATTACCTTTTGAGGAACCGGCGTGGGGGTTGCCATTATTCCATCCCCCAGGAATCGCCCTCGCCTGTCGACGAACAAGCTCGGCAATCTTCCGCTCACCTTCCACATCGGGGTACTGCACTCGGACATAGAGAAGAAAGCGATCCAGTTGGGCTTCCGGCAAGGGATAGGTCCCTTCCTGTTCAATTGGGTTTTGTGTGGCCATGACTAAAAACAACTCGGGCAAAGGATAACTGGTGGGCCCGATCGTCACCTGATGTTCTCCCATAGCCTCTAATAGAGCTGCCTGCACCTTAGCCGGAGCACGATTGATTTCATCCGCCAAGACAAGATTGTGAAAAATCGGCCCTGGTTGAAAGCGAAAGGAGCCGTCGTTGGGACGATAGATATCGGTCCCGGTAATATCAGCGGGGAGTAAATCCGGGGTAAACTGTATCCGGTGAAAATCGGCCTCAATCCCGGATGCCAACGTTTTAATGGCAGTGGTTTTGGCCAAACCTGGCGCACCTTCAACCAGAAGATGTCCATCAGCCATCAGGGCAATCAACAGCCTGAGGGTGAGACCCTCTTGTCCAATTACCTGTTGATTCAGGAAGGCTCGAAGCCTTGTTAGCTGCTCGTGTTCAGATCCAGACATGTGTCTTGATATGAACCAGGTGGGTTCCTGTAGTCAAATTACTAATGATTCCCCTTATTTGATGGCACGGGGGCAACTTCCCCTTTCAGGGTCTCAAGTTCTCTTATTTATAATAAATTACCATTTTTGAGAGTCAAGGGGGTGTTGCGGGAAAAAGGTATGCTTACCAAAACTAAGGATCCCTTTCCCCTTTAAGTAAGAACCTTTGAAAATCAGATGGATGAGGACGCGAGAGGGAGGCCAACTTCGACCATACCCCGCATAATGGGGTGCAGTGTGCAATAATAGGAATATTGTCCGGGAGGAAGACTCGGAATTTCAAAGGTTTCATGCGGACGAATGGCACCTGAATTAAATACACATACTCCACCCTCTTTGCAACCGTCATGCGTAATCGTATGAGGGGTGGCCGTGGGATTCTCCCATACAATGGGGATTCCTGAAGTCACGAAAGCCTGTTGAGGAGAAAAATACGGCGCAAATCCCTCAATTAGAATTGAATATGGCTTGGAATTACCCCACGCCCACGAAGCGCTCATTACCAAGCATAATCCCAGAAAAATTTTCGTACAGTGCTTGCCAACAACCCTCAGGGTTTTTTCATGCACAAAATGGTGATGCTTAATAAATTTCATAATTTCTATGCCTTCTATCTTTTGGTGATCGCCATTTCTTTCATTTGGTTTTTTTGTCTTTGGGGTTTACATTTCAAAAACTATTGAAATATTCACGCTTTCCCAGGATGGTTTTTATCTGCCTCATCAACGATTCTGCCCCATTTTGCGCCACTTGCCCATTGCCAGTACCCGGTTTTAGCATAAAGGAATAGACCTAATTTACCCTTCAATCAATGCGGTGAAACTTATGCTGTATTGTACACCATCCAGAAACCCTCCTCATCCTTTTTTAGAGAAGTTAAGCAAGATTTAGCCGAGATCAAGTCCGGAGAGGATGTGAATAGGACAGCATCCTTACTAGCGTCAGTAAAGGTGAAAAGAAGGGGACCTTTTCCATCATTGGTCTAAAATTTCTTCCTATTCGAACTCTCAAACCCAAAGAAGACCTGGCAAAGACAAGTGACGGACTGAACCCCATCTTTGGCCCAATTGCCCGTTCCCAACTAAGTCGGTAATACCCACAATTAAAACAGGAGGGACGGTAAGTGGAAGACAACCAAAGAGGTTTCCAATAAAAATACCTAGACTAGATTCTCGTTCTGTACCCCTTGATTTCCGATCGTATCGAACAAAAAGGAGGGGATGATCATGAACCGTAAACTATGCGCATTTAACGTAATAGGGAATGTCGTATTAGGAAGTACATTAGCTTTGGGAAATCCGGGAATGCTGCCAGACCATCCGGGTTATCCCATGGGAGATGCCAAATCTCCGGTGACGGGGCAGTCGGTGGCCAATGATCCGGGACAATCTCAACCCAGCCGGGATGAATCGCTCCAACAAGCTTCTGGATTTCATGATTCACATGCCATGAATCCTGGAAAGGAAGAACGCCCGAATATTGTGCCGCCGGGTGGATCAAAGTCCATGAACACAAAGAGTGATTCCAGCAAGTAGGGGATGAGTCCGCAAACCGTCCCCGAACAATCGGGAACACCAGGGGGTCTGAAAAGGAGGGGGCTTTAAGCTCCCTCCTTTTTTTACTAGGCAAGCTATTACCTGCCACTCAATCAAATTTCCTAGTAGCCCACACCCTCCCCTCCGATTTAGAACAAGGTATAGATGAAGGGGGCAACGGCTGAGCCCTCACTCAGGATTATAAGACCGCCGAGCAGTAAGAGCATGATGATGATGGGGGCGAGCCAGAATTTTTTTCGTTCCCGCATAAAGTCCCACAATTCCCCAAGAAAACCTGTCATCTGTTGTTCCTCCTTTAGAAGGGTTTCAGCACATGGTCTGCAGCCCTCGCCTTTTTGGGAATGCGATAACTCTTTGCCTTTGGGTCATAACCAAGTTGTAATGGTCGCTTACCTAATAATCCCATGACAAAAGCCATGGGAGTAAACATCGCAAAAAACAGTAGACTTAAGATTATCCGGGAATTGATCCAGCCCAATTTTTCCCCGATCTTCATCCAGACTCGATGCAATGGCCCAAGACCTTTTGGAAAAACGATTCCCATTGACCCAAAGGTCCCGGCGATAAGACTCGCCCACACTCGAATACTTTCTCCATGAATGACCAATGGCCATACCGCTACTATCAAAAAGACTCCGCCCATTAAGAGGCCAAACGAGCGAAGATCCTTGGCAGTTGGTTGATGAATCGTTGATGTCATATCGTTATTCTTTCACGCTTAATCCAATTCAAATTCTTTCATCCACGTTTCATCCTTAGGCACCGGCTTTTGATGTTCCTTCAAGACAAGGCAATTTTCCAGCACAAGTACGTCCATCTCAGTCCGCATGAAACACCGATAGGCATCTTCAGGCGCGCAGACAATCGGTTCGCCTCGAACATTAAATGAGGTATTGATCAACACCGCACACCCGGTTTGCTTTTCAAACTCTTGCAACAATTGATAGTACCGAGGATTGGTGTCTGGTGACACAGTCTGAACCCTGGCGGAATAATCCACATGGGTCACCGCTGGAATATCCGATTTGGGAACATTGAGCAAATCAATCCCCCAAAGTTTTTGTTGATCCGGCTGTACCGCTAAACGTCGCTTTTCGGCAACCGGGGCCACCAGCAACATGTAAGGACTATCGGTATCCATCTCAAAATACTCGGACACTCGTTCTCTTAAAACCGATGGCGCAAAGGGACGGAAGGATTCCCGATATTTAATTTTTAAATTCATGACCGATTGCATTTTCTCGCTACGAGGGTCGCCTAAGATACTTCGTCCTCCTAAAGCCCGAGGACCGAATTCCATGTGCCCCTGTAACCATCCGATGACCTTTCCCTCAGCCAAGTACTCCGCCACTCGACGATACAGGTCCGAATCCTCCACGCGGTCATACCTGGCCTCAAGCTGTTGGAGCCTGGATTCTATTTCCTCGTTGGAAAAGCGTGGCCCTAAATAACTGCCTCGCATCGAATCATTTGGGCCCTGGCACTCCCGAGGCTGATTCAGATAGCTGTAATGCACATTTAACGCTGCCCCCAACGCGCTCCCCGCATCGCCTGCCGCCGGCTGAATCCATAGACCGCTGAATGGCCCTTCCCGCAAGACCCTGCCGTTTCCGACGCAATTCAAGGCCACCCCTCCGGAAAGGCAAAGATTGGAAAGACCCGTTTCTCGATGAAGACTGTTGGCCAGACGAAGCATGACCATCTCGGTGACGTCTTGTACAGACCGGGCCAGATCCATTTCCCGCTGGGTGAGGGTACTTTCCGCCTGACGTGGAGGACCACCAAATATGGCGTCGAACTTATTGTTGGTCATCCGTAAACCGGTACAGTAATCAAAATAGTCCATATTGAGCCGAAAGGTGCCATCCGGCTTCACATCCACCACATGGTCCAAAATCGTTTTTACATATTTGGGCTCCCCATAGGGAGCAAGTCCCATGACTTTATATTCACCAGAATTCACCTTAAATCCGGTATAGTAGGTAAAAGCGGAATATAGAAGCCCGATGGAATGAGGGAAGGGGATTTCCCATAGAGGCGTTAATTGGTTCCCACGCCCGACCCAGGCTGAAGTTGTTGCCCATTCGCCCACCCCGTCCATACATAGGACAACAGCCTCCTCATAAGGAGAAGGGAAAAAGGCCGCAGCCGCGTGTGATTCATGGTGCTCCCCAAAGAGCAAAGGCGGCAGGTTTTCTTTTTTTCCGAGACTCCCCACCTGACGAAAAGCCTTTTCTAGTAAGTTTCGCAGGAACAGCTTTTCTTTGATCCAAACAGGAATGGCGGTCAAAAAAGATCCAAGTCCCTTCGGGGCATAGGACAAATAGGTTTCCAACAAACGTTCAAATTTGACAAAAGGTTTGTCGTAGAACACCAAATAATCGACGTCGTGCATGCCAACCCCGCCTTGCCGCAGACAAAACTCCACCGCATGGCTCGGGAACCCTGCATCATGCTTCTTTCGCGTGAACCGTTCTTCTTGAGCAGCCGCCACAATCTTGCCATTCTGTATGAGACAAGCCGCGCTATCGTGGTAATAGGCGGAGACGCCAAGAATTGAGGTCAATTTGCCGGTTAGCTTTGTCATATTTTCCTTAGAATAAGGCTTTGCTTAAGAATAGTGACTAGTATTATCAGGCAGAAAAACCTCGAACCCTACTTTTTCGGTTAAAATCAAAAGGACTTAAAAGCCCCTCTTTCCTGCCTCCCAGACTATACGATAGAAAATGGCACACTCAACTCATCGAAATAGTCCGTCAAAGAACAATTTCATATACCCCCATGATCGTCGATCGGCTTGTTCCTGATATTGTACTCCCTCCATGCCGTATTGATTGGCCGAAGGGTTGGTGAATCCATGTTGGGCGCCTCCAAAAATCACCATGTGCCAATCATACCCAGCCCCGTCTAAAGCACGTTTAAATTTCGCAATGTGGTCGGGAGAAAGAAACGGATCGGCCTCTCCATGGGCAATGAGAACTTTGGCTGAATTCTTAATTGGCAGGGAAGCAGGCGGGAGAGGGAGGGCCCCATGGAAACTCACGACTCCTTTGACCGGTGCCCCATCATACACCATTTGCATAACCGTGGCCCCTCCAAAACAATACCCAATAGCGGTCAAACGGGTTTGGTCTACCAGGGGGTTAGCCTGAAGTAGCCGCAATCCCTCCCTCGCCCTGTCCTGCCACATTTCTACATTGGCTGTGGTCTGTTGCATCCATTGCCTGGCCTCTTCAGGATGAGTGGTCACTTTTCCCTTTCCATACATATCCACCACCACCGCCACATATCCCAAGGCCGCCAACTGTTCCGCACGAGTTCGGGCATATTCATTAAGCCCCCACCATTCGTGAACAACCAAAATTCCCGGACGCTTACCTTTTATCGCATCATCCCAGGCCAACACCCCTTCCAAAGCAACTTCTCCATGGTTATAGGGGATAGTTGTGATCTGCACCCTGGCTTCCACTAGCGAAGACCACACACACACAACCATGAGGAGACATAGACCTAATTGATGGTAATAGTTCATGATTTCTACTTTTTTAATGGGTCGACAAGAATATGGACCGGAATACAGACTCTGACATGTTAACGATCTAGTACTATTTCTTCCATTCATTGACCTGAATCGCTCCAGGAAGGGCTAGATACTAAATTTTACGTAAATTTAGCAATTGGCAATCTTTTTTGAATTCATTGTTTTTGGGTATCCAAAGAATCCGCCAGCTGTGTTCTCCAACCAAGAGAAAGAAGCACAATGTCCTTTTTTGAACGGTAGAATTCAAACAACACAATGGCACTCAAATTCGGATCACCGGTAATGACTCGTTGATACTGGTCTTTAGTCATCATCACCAAACGCGTAGATTGTTGAACGTCCCTTTTCAGTTCTTCCAGCGCCAAGGAATCTTCAAGACCCTTTCCCACGATTCGTGAACGACCATGGAGATAATCCCAATAAAATTCATCTTCATCCCCCCGCCAATCCCATGACTGAAACACCGATATGGGATCCGTTTGATTATTCAGGCGCCGTTGATTTTCGTCAAAGGCCAGCCTGGGAGAGCCTTCCGCTTGAATACCAGGAATAATAAACCCGGTCACCGTCACCATAAGAGCCAGGCCCAACACTCCCACACCCACAAGACCCATTCGCAGATAATTCTTGACGGCCAGGCAAATCATTATCAGGCCTAATATGCCTAATCCAACACGAAGAGCCATGGGAATGACGTCCAACGGAACATGCCATTTTTTTTGCAACAGAATAGGTCCAAGAAATACCGAAACCACAAAAAGGCCACCCAAACATCCTAACAAGCCCCTCAACATGCCCCTTCCTTCGGATACTGATGTTTCATAGAGCAATCGATGATACACATACCCCACTAACAAACCGAAGGCTGGCAGGAGAGGCATGAGATACCGTTCATGTTTTTCAGGAGCCAAACTCAACGCCACAAAATATACCACGAGCCACAGAAAGACCCACAATTCTTTCGGGGACTCAAGCCAGGGACGACGTTTCCATAAGAGAAAAAGGCCAACTGGAAGTAAGGCCGACCAGGGGAAAAGATCGAACCAGATCACGAGGCCATACCAAAAAATGGGACGTTTGCCCCAATAGGCCTCCCACGCAGAATGTTTTTGATCTCCTGAGACGGAAATCATGCGTTTGAGATTTTCTTCAAAGAAAAAATGTTGTCTGAATTCAGGGCCAAGTAACAGGTAGTAGCCGGCAAGCAACAATCCACTCAAGACGACTCCCATCCAAAAATACGATTCCCGAAATACTCGCCGGTCGTGGCGCATCCATAAGAATATCCCCATCACCGAGAACCGGCAAGGCCAAGGCATGTAACGTTTTGACCATTGAGCCCAACGCTAAAGACGCAAAGCCGACTAGATACCACCACTGAGACGATTCCTGAAAATACGCGCGGGCCCAGGCATACATCCCCAACGTCATACAAAAAGTTAACACAGGATCGATAATGGCCAATGGACCAAACCATAAGCCCGCATAACAGGTCGCGCAGACTAGTGCGCCCCAAAACCCTGCCATTCCTGAAAACAACAAGCGGCCTAAGAAATAGGTCGTTATCATCGTTCCCAAACTGGATACAATCGACGGCAACCGTAATGCGGCCTCACTCCATCCCAAACCATGAATGAATCCCGCCTGAAGCCAAAAGAAAAGAGGCGGTTTACTAAAATACGGGTCTCCCCGCAACCAAAGATGCACATAATCCTCCGCCGCCATCATGGTGTGGGTGACAATGGCGTACAACCCCTCGGTTTCCCCAAACAGAGAAATCGAGGCATTGGAACTAAACGCCAGAAAACCAATGACTAGAAGAAGCGGAATATGGATAGCGGGGCGCTCAAGGAAGGTACCCCAGGAGGTATTCATCAGAAAAAAAGAGATATTTCACTGCCCATGATGGTATTTTCCAACTAATTAGTGCGCACACCCTACAAAAAAAATCCTGGATTTCTTAACCCAAGCGGCAATTCGCCCAACTCATTTATTAGCATCCGTGGAATCGGTATCAACTTGGGTATGGTGAATGGGCAACAATACTTTTATGCTTGCCCCCATTGAAGTTTTGCCGTGCATCAGCAGGAGGGGAATAATACAACAGAAGAATCGACAATTCCTAATACGTGCTTAACTTCAAAAATCACGTTTACACATAAGGCCCTACGAGTGGCGAGAGGGGGTATTAAATCATCAAGTCAACAGAGGAAATCTAAATGGTGCGCCCGGAGGGACTTGAACCCCCAACCCTCGGCTCCGAAGGCCGATGCTCTATCCAATTGAGCTACGGACGCATGAAGAGTTGACTTTATACATCTCACCAAGGTCCCCGTCAACCAGTCTCTCATCTCCTTCGGGGGTCCTCTAGCTGTTTCCGTTTCTTTCTTTCCGCAATAAGTGATTTGATCAATTAGTAGATTTGGCCTCTTTGGCCCATCCGTCTGGGGTATAGTCTCGGAAGCTTCTGTTGGGTTGAAATAGGCTTGAGTAGGAAATCTTCCCAAATTTCCTGGAAGTCAGGAGTCACAGGAGTCATATGATACGTACCGAACAACTGGCCGCCGACACCATCATGTTTCATGTGCGAGGACAGCTTAACAAACAAGTTGCCAAAGAATTGAGTTTGTCGGTCTTTCGTTCCTTCCATTTAGGATTCAAGACCTTTGTTTGCAATTTGAGTCTGGCCATGGCGTTAGATAATGATGCTCAGTACCACCTGAACTTGATTGGAGAAGGATTACGAGGTAGAGGAAGGAATTGGCGAGTAATTAGTCCCCCCTCTTCGAGCGGAAACCAGCTTATCCTACGCACGGCTCTTCAGTTGCTTGCTCCTGCAAACTTAAATTAATTGTCTTGTTTTCCCAAAAAACCCTATCGACTATCCTTCTTCGGTGGAAATAAAAAAATCCTCGCTCGACTCTGCTCTCTCTCAAGTCCTTGTAAAACTCACCTGGTATCCAAAAATTTAACCCTTCTCGGGTTTTTGTATTCCCTATAGGCTTCCGACCAAAATGCATCTCATTTTATGTGGGGATGGAGACCCGTTCACAAATTTGTGGCATGAAGGAAGGGTAGAGTTGAGCCAAAGAAAACCGAGATATCCTTCTGGCTGATCCCACAGGAAATTTCTCTGCGACTAATCCACAATGTGATGATTAATACGATTCAGGGGTGGGGAGATCAACTTCGGATTGGGTGGCTTCTGGGACGAGTTTTTCTAAGCGGCGATGATAGTCACGAAGACGTTGTTGTTGGGGTGGAGTGAATTTAATAGTTTCCTGATTGTGCAATTCCACCAACTGTTCGACGCATTGCAAGAGGGGAGGAACGGAGTCAAACACTTTCCCCGCCTCAAAGGCTTCTAAGGATTCGACAAATAACGGTGGGAGGGTTTTGTACGTCACTCCAACTCGGTCACGAAATCGATAGACCGTGGTTTCATAGGCATCGACTGCCTCCGGAGTCGGACGAATTCCAGCAGACAATGCCAGCATGGACTTGGCCGGTACCTTGGCGGCAAAAGCCGCTAGACCGGCGATCAGTTCTCCTAACGTGTCAACGACCTGCCCAGGTTCCAGCTTGGCCTCGTTTTTCATATGTTCAAATCTACTCCAATCGCTTGGTTGCTTGTCAAGACAGCAATGGGTCTTCCTTGCCCTTCAGGGCATCCAATACGGTCGCCATATCTTCCGGCAACTCAGCTGAAAATGTCACCATTTTATTAGAAACAGGATGCACGAAGCCGAGGACCTTGGCATGTAACATCACTCGGGGAATGGCCATCCCTTCAACAACCATAACTTTTTTCCCTCCATATGTTTGGTCTCCCAAGATTGGACATCCGATAGCCTTGAGATGAACTCGTAGCTGATGCGTGCGGCCTGTACCAGGGAATAACTCCACATGTGCGGCCGCTGCCCCAAATCGTTCCTTTACCCTGTAACAGGTCAGCGACTTTTTGGGATTGGTTGTGCGTGCGGAAAAGGTTTTCCGATCTTTGGTATCTCGCCCGATCGACAACTCAATCCGGCCTTCACGTGTTTGTGGTCCTCCCCACACAAACGCCTCATAGACCCGAGTGATGGAATGGGCTTTGAATTGTCCCGCCAACAACCGGTGAGCCTGATCATTTTTCGCCACGACTAAAATTCCTGTCGTTTCCTTGTCCAGTCGATGCACCAACCCCGGACGTTCCTTTCCTCCAATAGATGAGAGATGCCCTTCACCGCTTTGCATATGATGCAGGAGCGCATTAACTAAGGTCCCAGTCCAATGGCCTGGGGCCGGATGAACCACAAGGCCTGCCGGTTTGTTAAGAACCAACAGGAATTCATCTTCATACAGGATGACAAGGGGAATGGGTTCAGGGTTGATTTCCACGGGCTCTGGACGTGGTACGACCAGTACAACGCAATCACCAGGCCTAACCTTGTGGCTGGGTTTCACAACCTGACCACCGACGGTAATATGGCCGTCCTCAATTAATCGTTGGAGGGCTGTTCGAGAAAAATATGGTTCGCGGTTGGCAAGAAAATGATCAAGGCGCTTTGGGGATTCGCCTGCGGTGACGATGAACTCCGTCCGCGTAGCGACATGCGGCATGGCAGGCAAAAAAACCGGGTGGGCAAAACCTTATAAAAGACGGGAACCGGCCTGGTGGGTGTGGCGACCGGCTATTTTTTGCCGGAGGCGCGCCTTTTCCAAACTGACACGAGCTTCTTCAACTTCTGAGGGCAACCCACCACGCTCCAGGCGTTCCTCCGCTTTTCGAACGGCATTCTCGGCCCGTTCCACATTAATGTCTTCAGCTTTTTCGGCGATTTCTGCCAGAATCGTCACCTTCGTCGGCGTGACTTCTGCAAATCCCCAGAGAACAGACATGTACTCGGTTTGTTCCCCGACACAGTAGTGCAACTCGCCAATCCGCAAGGTGGTGAGAAAATGGCAATGGCCCGGTAGTACCCCGAAGTCTCCCTCGCTTCCAGGTGCCGACACATAGTCGACCTCCTTACTGAGCAAGCGGTGATCGGGGGTAACCACCTCCAAAATAATTTTTCCTGATGACGCCGCCACAGAAGGACCTGCCATTATCGTTTGTATCCAAGTTTTTCTGCTTTTTCGATGGCTTCTTCAATTGGGCCAACCATATAGAAGGCCTGCTCCGGCAGATCATCATATTTACCATCCACGATTTCTTTGAAGCTTCGAACTGTATCGACAAGCTTGACGTATTTCCCAGGTGATCCTGTAAAGGCTTCTGCCACATGGAACGGCTAGAGAGAAATCGTTGGAGTTTCCTTGCCCTGGCCACCGTTTGCTTGTCATCTTCCGATAATTCGTCCATGCCTAAGATGGCGATGATATCTTGGAGATCTTTATACCGTTGCAAGGTGCCTTGCACCCGTTGCACCACCTGGTAATGTTCATCACCCAAAATATGGGGATCCAATATTCTGGAAGTAGAATCCAATGGATCGACCGCAGGATAGATGCCCAACTCGGCCAATTGGCGGGACAACACGGTAGTGGCATCCAAATGCGCAAACGCCGTAGCCGGAGCAGGGTCCGTCAAATCGTCGGCCGGCACATAAATCGCTTGAACCGAGGTAATGGATCCCTTCTTCGTGGACGTGATCCTTTCTTGCAAGGTCCCCATCTCCGTACCCAAAGTCGGTTGATAGCCCACGGCTGATGGCATTCGACCGAGCAAAGCTGATACCTCGGACCCGGCTTGAGTAAATCGGAAGATGTTGTCGACAAAAAGCAGGACGTCTTGGTGCTCCTCATCACGGAAATATTCGGCGATGGTCAGACCGGTGAGGCCCACACGGAGGCGCGCTCCTGGCGGTTCATTCATTTGACCATAGACTAATGCGGCTTTTGATTTGGAGAAATCATTCGGATCAATGACCTTGGACTCTTGCATTTCATGCCAGAGGTCATTGCCCTCACGGGTCCGCTCACCGACACCAGCAAAAACTGAGAATCCGCCATGGTGAAGCGCGATGTTATTGATGAGTTCCATAATGATGACGGTTTTCCCTACGCCGGCACCGCCAAACAACCCAACCTTACCCCCTTTGGCATAGGGCTCCAACAGATCAATGACCTTAATTCCGGTTTCCAATATTTCCGTTTTGGTTTCCTGATCCTCTAATGCAGGAGCTGGACGATGGATGGACCAGCGTTTTTCCGTTTTGACCGCGCCGAAACCATCAACGGGATCACCCAAGACATTAACCACCCGTCCTAGCGTTTCTCGGCCCACTGGAACAGAAATCGGGGCACCGGTGTCTTTTACTTCCAAGCCACGGACCAATCCATCGGTAGAGGACATGGCAACAGCTCTCACACGGTTTTCACCAAGGTGCTGGGCCACTTCCAATGTGACCTGGATGTCCGACTGTCCGCTCTGATCCCCCGAGCTGTGGGTGATCGTTATGGCATTAAAAATATGGGGAAGTTTCCCTGGAGGGAACTCCACATCCACAACAGGTCCAATGACTTGAATGACTTTTCCATGTTCAACATCCGTAACCACCATAGACTCCTTGGTTGAAAAAGATTGGTGAACGGCACACGGAAAACCGTGGCCGGCCAGGATCAACCTTCGATTTATTTCTGGGCCTCTTCGCCTCCCACAATATCCATCAGCTCTTTTGTAATCGCGGCCTGACGCCTCTTGTTATAGAATAAGGCCACCTTTTTGATTAACTCCCCGGCATTCCTCGTGGCCCCATCCATGGCCGTCATCCGTGCAGCCTGTTCCGCGGCACCCGACTCTAATAAGACTCGATAAGTTTGTATTTCAAAGTGTTTAGGCAATAAAGTGGCCAGGAGTTTATTTTCATCTGGCTCATACAGATAACCCCCGCCTGTCGCCGGCTTCTCCTTTTCACCAGGCTCTTGGACCGATTCAATAGGGAGCAACTTTTCAACAATCACCTGCTGCTGCATGACCGCTTTAAATTCGTTTAGACCACATACAATTGATCAAAAGTCACTTCATGGTATTAGGACACAATGTTTTGCCCGATATCCAAGGCATGCTCAAAACTGTGCCGATCAAAGACGCCGCCCCATTGTTGACGAATTTTCCAATCACGTCGCTTAAAAAATCAATCGATTTCCTCCCAGCCAAACTGACCGAGACCTGTTTTCCCTGCCTGGACTGCGCCTCTAAAAACTCCACAGCCTGTCGCAGAATATTTGTATTAACGGCCCCGCAGAGTCCACGGTCGCTTGTGACCACCAGAAGTTCATTCGTATTTCCGTCACGTCGATGAAGGAGAGGACGAGAGGCACGGTTTAACCGTTCGCTCAGATTCCCCATGACTTCTCGTAACTGATGAAAATAGGGCCTAGCCGTTAAAATACGGTCCTGCGCGCGCTTGGCGGCAGAAACCATTTTCATGGCTTTGGTTATTTTCTGGGTGTTTTTGACGGACGAAATTTTTCGTCGAAGACTTTGAAGACTTGCCATAAAAATTTTTACGCGGCCTGGTCGTAGCCTTTGAAAGTTTTAAATTCCGAAATGATGCTTTTTAATTTTCCACCAAATTCATCATCAATTTTCTTTTTGGTCACAATCTCTTCCCGAAAATTGGGGTACTTTTCTTTAATGAAAGCTAACAGGTTTTGTTCAAACTCACGGATTTTATTCACAGGAACATTATCAAGAAACCCATTCACACCCGCAAAAATCGATAACACCTGATCCGCCACGGACAGGGGTTTGTACTGATCCTGTTTTAGCAGCTCCACCATGCGCGCACCACGAGCCAATTGGGCTTGCGTAGCTTTGTCCAATTCACTCCCAAACTGCGAAAAGGCGGCCATTTCACGATATTGGGCCAAATCAAGCCTAAGCGTCCCAGCCACCTGTTTCATGGTCTTGATCTGGGCAGAACCTCCCACGCGGGATACCGATAACCCAACGTTAATCGCAGGTCGGATACCGGAATAGAATAGGTCGGCTGCCAGATAGATCTGCCCATCAGTAATAGAAATCACATTCGTGGGAATATAGGCAGAGACGTCACCTGCTTGCGTTTCGATAATCGGCAATGCCGTCAAACTGCCAGCACCTTTTTCATCACTCATTTTAGCCGCCCGCTCCAATAAGCGGGAATGCAAAAAGAACACATCACCAGGATAAGCTTCACGACCTGGTGGCCGTCGAAGGAGAAGGGAAAGCTGGCGGTAGGCGGTTGCATGTTTGGACAAATCGTCATACACAATAAGTGCATGCTTGCCATTGTCACGGAAATATTCCGCCATGGTGACACCGGCATACGGTGCAAAAAATTGCAGTGAAGCCGAATCGCTGGCTGTGGCGGACACTACTGTTGTGTATTCCATGGCTCCATGATCTTCCAGGGTTTTCACCACTCGAGCCACCGTGGATCGTTTTTGCCCGATGGCCACATAAAAACAAAATACACCCAGGCCCTTTTGATTGATGATGGTGTCAACCGCAATAGCGGTTTTCCCAGTCTGGCGATCCCCAATAATTAACTCCCGTTGGCCCCGACCGACCGGAATCATGGCATCAATGGCCTTGAGCCCAGTTTGAAGCGGTTCTCCCACTGATTGCCGCTCCACTACACCCGGCGCCCGAATTTCGATAAGGCGTGTCTCCGTGGTATTGATTGGTCCCTTCCCGTCAATGGGCTTCCCAATGGCATCGACAACACGACCAACCAGCGCTTCCCCAACCGGGACCTCGGCAATTCGTCCAGTGCGTTTTACCGGATCTCCTTCCCGAATTCCCACATCCTCACCCAAGAGCACCACACCGACACTATCTTCTTCCAAATTCAAAGCCACCCCATATACTCCACCAGGAAATTCCAATAACTCACCAGCCATTGCCCCTTCTAAACCATAGACCTTGGCAATATTATCACCCACCTGGATGACGTAGCCCATTTCCTTGACATCAACCCGTTGCTCAAATCCTTTGATTTTTTCCTTAATGATGGAGCTGATTTCTTCTGCTTTGATCTGCATGGATTATCCCTTCGTCAACTGATCGTGCATTCCGGTTAGTCGACCCAATACCGTATTATCAAACACCCGGCTGCCAATTTTTATTCTTAATCCGGCAATAAGATGGGGATCAACCTCAAAGGCCACTTCGACTCCATGGTGTAGCGTTTGAGACAAGTCTTGCTTGATTTGTTCTTTTTCGCCCAATTGTAGCGGTGTGGCCGAACCCACCCAGACTTGCTGAACACCCTGTTGTTGATCTGCCAATTCCGCAAACGCCTCTGAAATTTCAGGGAGCAACATGGCCCGATTCTTTTTCAACAGTTGAGTGAGGAAATCCATCATGACTAGAGGGGCCTCCATCCGTTGGCTCAATTCATTCAGGACAGCCTGTTTTTCCTCAAAATTAAAAACTGGTGAAGCGAGGACATGCTTCAAGGCAGGGGTTTCCTCCAAGCCTTGTTGCAATGCGCTTAAGGCACTTCGTGCTGGTTCGATACCCGATTGATCGAGTAGTTGGAAAAGCGCCGATGCATATCGGCGCCCAATGGTGCTTTTATTCACAGTTTACAGAGAGTCCAGGAGCCAATTGAACGGAATTTGGCGTGCGTTAAGCGGGTGAAAGTAGCATGAGTAATAATGCCTGTCAACAGGAAAGAGCGGATGTAAAGGGATTTTTATCTCTGATTCCCAATTAACGTGGGAGCGGTTCGGTGGAGGTGGGTTCCTCGCACATCTGTAGGCTTTGTTTTGGTGTTGGCACTTGAATGATTCCGCCTCCCAACACACGATCACCAAGATAAAATACGGCTGACTGGCCAGGGCTTAAAGCCCGAACGGGCGCATCAAACATTATTGTCAGCGAGGTCGAGCCTGACCATCGGTGAGTAGCTGGGACTGGAGGAGAACTATAACGAAATTTCACATCAATTTTGGGAGCATTTCTCAAGGTCTCTGGCGAGAAAATATTCAAAGCTGAAACCAGACATTCTCGGCTATCTAAATCCTCGGCAGGACCCAAAACCACCATATTCATTTCAGGGACCACGCGCTGCACATACAAACGGCTTCCGCCGGAAATACCCAATCCTTTTCGTTGCCCTGGCGTATAAAACGCGACGCCCTGATGCTGCCCTAGCTCCTTGCCCTTCATATCCACAAACGTACCAGTAATTGAAGCCTGCGGTGCATGCTGCTTGAGGAATTGTCGGTAATCCCCTTGCGTCACAAAGCAAATTTCCTGGCTTTCTTTGAGTTCGTCCACCGGCAGGCCCATTGCCTCCGCTTCCCTCCAGACATCAGGTTTTTCCATTTCCCCTAAAGGGAACATCATTTTTGAGAGCCAACTGGGAGGTATACGATAGAGAAAATACGATTGGTCTTTTTTGACATCCTGCCCACGAGCAAGGAAGGGGGTCCCTCCTTCATCGTGCCTAATATTGGCATAGTGGCCAGTCGCAATATAGTCAGCTCCAAGTTCATTGGCCACCTGGAAGAGACCTCCAAATTTCACTCGTTCATTACACCGAACACAGGGATTAGGCGTAGTTCCCTTGATATAACCCCCAATGAAGTCCTCAATGACTCCCTTCTGAAAGCGTTCGCGGGTATCGATGACCTGGTGAGAGATCCCTAACAACTTCGCCACATGCCTGGCCATTCCCACTTTACAGCATCCCCGCTCCTCCCAACGCTTGGAAACGGTGGACTCATCTTCTTCCTCCCAGACCTTCAATGTGACCCCGATAACTTCGTGACCCTGCTCCTTCAATAGCTTGGCAGCCACGGAGCTATCCACACCTCCACTCATTCCTAAAATAACTTTTTTTGATTCAGAGACAGGCATTAGCGATTCAACGGCTCTGTTTCTAATTTTTTTTCTACTTTTTGCTCAATCTTGGGAGTCGTCTTGCCTTGTCCATTGGAGAGGATCCTATTGTCGATGGACGCTTCTAATTTTGGAGCGGAACCCATATCGCACTCCCCTTGGAAATACACGCCTTCTTCCATGGCAAAGATGGGAGTATGAACATCACCAATGAGAACCGCCGGCTTCAGGAGTTGTATTTTTGACTTCGCGGTAATCACACCCTCAATCCGGCCACTGTTCACAATGGTCCCACCTGTGATAGTCCCTTTGATCACGGCACTTTCACCAATGATGAGGGTATCATCAATCGTGATTTCACCTTCAAAGTTTCCGTCCACCCGCACCGTGCCCTCAAATTGCGCTTTGCCCTTAAAATCAACACCTTTCCCCAAAAAAGTATAAAACTCCTGCCCAAATCCTAATTCCTTTTTCTTTTCTTTTTCACCCCACATACATCATCCCTCCTCATCATCCAGTAAAGAGCCCTCAGGTAGCACGCTAGGATCTCCATGTCCAACTGGGAACCAGCCGCCTATTTTTTGCAGAAGATTACCTGGCTTTATTTCACCTTCACTGCTTCTTCTACCGAAATCACTAGTTTAGTCTCTTTGCCTTTTCTCTCTATTTTTTGGGGCATATTGCAGGTACCATTAAACAGCACTCCCTCATCCATCGACAGAAGGGGAGCGGAAATTGTCCCTTCAAATACAGCTGGCGATAACAGTTTGACGCGGTGCTTGGCCTCAATATCCCCCGTCAATTGCCCCTGACACATAATGGTTCCAGCATGAATCTTGGCAGCGATGACCGCTTTTTGCCCAATAATTAAATTCCCATCGGTATAAATTTCACCCTCAAGACGGCCATCCACTCGAACCGTTCCCTGATACCGAATGGTTCCCTTGAAGGTCACCTCTTCACCAACAAAGGCGATAATATCACCCGATTCAGCCTGGCTGGCTGAGTCGACCGGACCGTCCACCACCGCTGGTTCCTTCTCCTCACCTTGATTCATTTCTGCCGTATCCTTACCGTTTTCTTCATTTTTTTTGAAAAACATGAGTCCCTCCCTCCTCGATAACTGTGCGCTCCAATTCCTTCCAACCTGACTCTGTACCCGGTAAAAATAGCTCCACCATTTTCCATCAGCATGATCCTTTTACACCTTACAAGGAGAGCCCTGGTGGCCCAAGAGCCATCCCGTTAGATTATTCAAATTCTATTCCAACACCAGTGAAGTAATCCGATCCAGCTCATCATCGGAAAAATAATGGATGATGACCTGCCCTCCCCTGATTCCAGCCTTCACCTGGACTTTCGTTCCCAATCGTTTTCGAAATTGCTCTTCCAGGTTACGAAATCTATTGGGTTCCTCTTTTGTTGATTTGGCGCCTTTGCCTTTTTTGTGCGCGGCAATCAGCTGCTCAGTTTGCCGAACCGAGAGTTGGTCGGAAACAATCTTGCGTGCAAGCTGGAGTTGTGCTGCCGGAGTTGGAAGCCCCGCCAATACTTTCGCGTGACCTAAACTGATGACCCCGGTTTCAATATACTCCTGGACATCCTTTGGCAGCGAGAGCAGCCTCACAATATTCGCGATGGAAGAGCGATCCTTTCCTACAGAGCGGGAAACCAGATCCTGAGTTAAGCCAAATTCCCCCATCAGTCGTGAATAGGCCTTGGCTTCCTCCATAGGATTGAGATTCTCACGCTGGATATTTTCCACCAACGCGATCGCTAAAGCCTTTTCGTCGTTGGAATTTCTCACCAGGACCGGAATGGTGGGCAACCCGGCAATTTTTGCCGCTCGAAACCGGCGTTCCCCGGCAATCAGTTCGTACATGCCATCGCCTTTTCTCCTGACGACAATTGGCTGCAGTACGCCATGCTCTTTGACGGATTGCGCTAATTCATCTAATTCTGCCTCAAAAAATGTGGTTCGGGGTTGGTAGCGGTTCGGGAGAATCTGGTCAAGTGAAACCATGGAGACCGCCTGACCATCCTGCTCCACTTTCCAGGCAAGGGTCTTTTTTTCCGGAAGCAGGGCCTGAAGCCCTTTACCTAACGCTTTCTTTTCCATTCCTCAAAATCTCCTTGGCAAGGTCAAGATATGCCTTAGCTCCACTAGATGCGGCATTATAGGACAGAACGGGCTTCCCATGACTG
Source organism: uncultured Nitrospirales bacterium (assembly GCA_963801755.1). GTDB lineage: Bacteria > Nitrospirota > Nitrospiria > Nitrospirales > UBA8639 > Nitrospira_E. The sequence continues at coordinate 63,399 of CAWDGE010000018.1, forward strand.
GGCGCTTCAGCCAACGCCACATTTCTTGGGATAACAGTCCGAAAGACTTTATCTGCAAAAAACCCTCGAATTTCATCTTGCACCTGCCGCGAAAGATTAATTCTTGAATCATACATCGTCAACACAATGCCTTGAACGGCCAGCTCAGGATTAAATGACTCCCGAATCCTTTCGACATTTCCCAATAAACGACCCAATCCTTCCATTGCATAATACTCGCACTGCACTGGAATAATCAGGTCGGATGCTGCGACAAGAGCATTGATAGTCAAGAGTCCGAAGGCGGGGGGGCAATCTATGATGACAAAATCATAATCCACAATTCCGTCCAACACACTTTTCAGAATAGTTTGACGATCAGGGAGATTTGACAGTTCGATTTCTGCCCCGACCAAATCGCCCTTTGAAGCCACTACACTCATTCCGCTTATGTTAGTAGGTAATATTACTTCTTCCACCAAACGTCTATCTATTAAACATTCATAAATAGTCGCGCCCTGAGGCTCAATAGACAACCCACTGGTTGCATTGGCCTGTGGGTCCAAATCAATCAACAAGACAGATTTTCCTGATATGGCCAAAGCCGCGGAAAGGTTGATAGACGTGGTGGTCTTTCCAACTCCGCCCTTCTGATTGGCAATGGCAATGGTTTGTTTCAAGATAGTCCCATTAAAATTCTTCTCAATAGTTCCACGTGGAACATGGCAATTACCCGCTTATGGCGCATATTTCAAAATCGACAAAACACGACTTCCATACCCAAACGGTAATTCATAGGATAATTCTTCAAACACTTCCATGTCATTGAGCCGAGAATGATTGTCAATATTTTTCGATCGAAATACAACCAGTTTCCCGTCTTTTTTCAAAATACGCTCCATATACGGCAAGATGTGGTCTATATTGACCCCCTTACAAAGGGCGAAATCACACTTTTCCTCATCCACCACCATAGGATCAAAGTCTTCCAACCGGACTTGGAGAACAGAAATTTTTGGCAACTCAAGGTTTCCAATAATATAATGAAGGAAGGCCGTCTTGTTGGATTTGGGTTCCATTAACACAACATCAAGAGCAGGCAAAGCCAGCTTGAGTGGTATGCCTGGAAAACCGCCACCTGTCCCGATATCAACAATCTTTGCATCAAGTTTGCTTCCAAGCGCCAAATGTCCAGCCAAGGAATCGACAAACAGCAAAACGGTCCGTTCCCTGTCCGTACGAAGACCGGTCAGATTAATCGACCGGTCCCAACGACACAGTTCATCATAATACAGACCAAATTTCCCAAGTATTTCCTCAGTGAAAGAAATCCCAAGCTTCTGAGCCCCTTGCTTGAAATGATCAATGAAATTAAATGCTTGATCGCTTTGTTCCACGTGGAACATCCCTGTCTATATGAATCATAAGGGGAGAAATTGCTTTTTGGCTTAATGAATAGGGGAGTAGGAGAAAAAACAAAACCAGATTTTGGGTGATGCTGATGAATAAATTATTGAACTAGCTGGCCTTTTTATGTTTTTCCACTGCAACAAGGAGAAGGGAAATGGCAGCAGGAGTCATTCCAGAAATTCGTGAGGCCTGCCCAATGGATGAAGGGCGAACTTTTTTTAGTTTTTCAACAACTTCATTGGAAAATCCTTTGATATTATCATAGTTAAAATTATCTGGAACATGCCGATGCTCAAGCTTTTTAAATTGTGCGATAAGCTGTTCCTGCCGCTTAATATATCCCTCATATTTAATTGTTATTTCAACAGCCTCAACCACGTCAGGATCATCCTCTGTTGTTCCATTTAAAAATTGAGCCAAATGATGATAGGAAACCTCAGGCCTACGCAGTAATTGAGCAAGTGACGAATTTGGTGCAAAGCTTTCCATTGGAATCATGTCATCATGACCCAAACCTGATGACTTAGGAGCCGTGGCATGAAGTCTGCCTATTTCACGTTCGATCTTTACCTTTTTTTGTTGAAAGGTATCAAACGTGCGCTGAGAGACAAGCCCGATACGATATCCTTCTTCCATTAAACGAAAGTCAGCATTATCCTCTCTGAGAAGAAGCCGATATTCAGCTCTTGAAGTAAACATTCTATAGGGCTCACGTGCATCTTTTGTGATTAAATCATCAATTAATACACCAATATATGCCTGAGATCTATCTAGGATTAATGGGCTGTCATTCTTCACCTGAAGAGCAGCATTAATCCCCGCCATGATTCCCTGTGCGGCGGCTTCTTCATATCCGGAAGTCCCATTTATTTGGCCGGCATGAAAGAGTCCCTTGACGAGTTTCGTTTCCAAGGTTTCATGAAGTTGTCGTGGCGGAAAGTAATCGTATTCAATCGCATAGCCGGGCCTGAGAAAAACCGCCTGTTCAAGACCGGGTATTGTCCGGACAAATGCCTGTTGTACGTCTACCGGAAGGCTGGTAGAAATTCCATTCGGATAAAATGAGCGTGATTCAATGGTTTCAGGTTCCATGAAAATCTGATGTCTGTTTTTGTCAGCAAATCTGACGACTTTATCTTCAATAGAGGGGCAATATCTTGGACCAGTTGATTCAATGATTCCGCAGTACATAGGAGATCTATCCAGATTTTCCCTTATAATTCGATGTGTTTCATCATTCGTATAGGTAATGTGACAGTAAATTTGCGGGTTGGGAAGGGTAGTGGTTCGAATGGAAAATGGTCGAGGGACCGAATCCCCAGGCTGCGGAATCATGACGTTGAAATCAATTGAATCTCGATCAATTCTCGGAGGGGTTCCTGTTTTTAGCCGTCCTATTTCAAAACCAAAGTCTCTCATACAATCCGATAGATTCTCCGCAGAAGGCTCACCGGCCCTTCCACCAGGAAGATGATTCAACCCAATATGCATAAGACCCTTCAGAAAGGTTCCTGAAGTCAGGACAACCGCTTTAGTGAGAATGATTTCTCCGCTATTGGTCATGACACCATCCACAGACCCGCCCTGCGTAAGAATCCGATCAACTGTGCCTTGTATAATTGACAAATTATCCTGTCTGCTTACCGTATCCTTCATTCGATTGGCGTATATTTGCTTATCACATTGGACTCGTGTGGCCCGAACGGCCGGTCCTTTCCGCATATTGAGCACACGGAATTGAATGCCTGACTGGTCCGTGTTCCATCCCATTTCTCCCCCGAGGGCATCGATTTCTTTGACGAGATGGCCCTTCCCAATCCCTCCAACAGCAGGATTGCATGGCATTGTGGCGATTTTTTTTAAATCGATAGTCAACATTACCACCCTACACCCCATCCTGGCGGCTGCAAGGGCAGCCTCACACCCGGCATGTCCACCACCGACGACGACAATGTCACATTCCATACCCATGGGTTAGTATTCTGTATTTTTATGAAAAAATTTGTAGGGATGCCTTTTATTTCCCAATGCAAAACTCTCGAAAAATTTGGTCTAAAATATCTTCATTTGTGATCGCGCCGACAATTTCCCCAAGGGAATTAAGCGCAAGCCGTAATTCTAATGCGACACATTCTGCAGAAAGCCCATCGTCTAGGGCTAAAATGGCGTTTTTTAGGGCCACTCCGGCATTATGAAGAAGCGTCTTATGCCGCAGTCTTGATATGAGCACCGAATCATTGGCTTCAAATTGGCGACCCACAGCCAAGGACTTGATGGCTTTTTTTAAACTATCGAGTCCTTCACCGGTTAAGGCAGATACCTCAACATATTTTTTTTCTCCCGCGAAACCATCATCAGAGCTTATTCTATTTTGGTTTACAATACGCTGAAGTTCCTTCAGGGAAAATTTTTCCGGTAAGTCGATTTTATTGAGAACCATGACACAAGGTTTTTTGATATGTTTTTCAATGAAACTTAAGTCTTTATCATTAGGTTCCAGGCTTCGATCAAATGACACAATCAACACATCCGAGTCTTCAATGGCCTGATTTGCTCGATTCATTCCCTCATTTTCTAATTCATCCGTCGTTTCTCGTAATCCGGCGGTATCAAAAAGCCGTATCATGACACCTTCAACCATGATGGCCTCTTCGAGAACATCACGTGTGGTCCCAGGAATATGAGACACAATAGCTCGATTGGTTCCCAGTATGCCATTCAACAAACTGGACTTTCCCACATTGGGTCGTCCTACAATGACGGTGCGAATACCTTCACGAATCATTCGGCCTTCTTCGGCGGACTCCAAGAGCTGCAATATTTCTCCCAAGATCTCCTGTGTGTCCTGTTTCAATTCGCTCTGGTCAATAAACTGAATATCATCATCCACAAAATCCATTCCGGCTTCCAGGTGGGCAACGAGTTTCACGAGACGGTCCCGCTGACGTTGTATGAGCAGAGATAACCTTCCCTGAAGGTGTTCCTGGGCCATCTTCAAACTCTGAAGGGAATTTGCTCGTATGGTATCTAAGACTCCCTCTGCTTGAGTTAAATCCATCCGCCCATTCAAAAAACTCCGCTTGGTAAACTCACCAGGTTCTGCCAATCTGGCACCAGCCTTCGTTAAGGCTTCGCAAATGGCATTCACAATGACCGGTCCTCCATGGGCATGAACTTCTACCACATCTTCTCCTGTATAGGACCGGGGGGCTCGCATGGTCACAACCAGGACCTCATCCAATACTGAGGGAATCGCTCTTCCGGCATTTTCCCCAGATTGAAGTGGGTTCCAAATAAATTGGCCCAAATACAACTGATAGGGCTTGATTTGGTCAAGAGGCTTACCCGAGCGTAGTCGAAGAATGGTTGAGGCGACGGGAAGGGCATGAGCTCCACTAACCCGAACAATTCCCACACCCCCTTCGCCCATGGGGGTGGCTACGGCACAGATGGTGTCGTCTAAAGAGCCCATAGCTTAGACAGAGGCAAGGGCTAAGGTTTAGAGGAAGGACCAGAGGGAGATGATGAACGTTTCTTTTTCCCAGACTCCAAAGCGGGTTCGCTCACTTTTGGAGAAGGATCCGTAGACCCACCTCTCGGCTTTTTCAAAATATACCTGTCGGTCACAAATTGCTGGGTGACGGTCAGCACATTATTGGTCACCCAATATAACACCAAACCTGCGGGAAAGGTGACAAACAAAAAGGTCAAACCAACAGGTAAGATCATCATCATTTTTGCTTGGGTGGGGTCCATCGTGGTTGGCATGATTTTTTGTTGAACTACCATGGAAATTCCCATCAGCACAGGCAGCACATAATACGGATCTTGGGCAGAAAGGTCTGTAACCCACAGCATAAACGGCGCCTGCCGGAGATCAATCGTCATATACAAAATATTAAAGAGGGCCACAAACACCGGCATCTGCAACACCATGGGGAGACATCCGCCTACTGGATTCACTTTATGCTCTTTGTAGAGCTTCATCAGTTCCTGATTGAGTTTTTCCTTGTTATCCTTAAGTTTTTCCTGAAGGGCCAGAACTTTGGGTTGGATGGTTTGCATCCCTTGCATCGACTTGTAGCTTTTGTATTGCAAAGGAACAAATAACAATTTTATCCCTAAGGTCAGTAAAATAATGGCCACACCATAATTATGGGTATAGTCATAAATGAACCGTAAAACTGAAAACAGCGGCTTCGCCACGGCTTTCACAATGCTCCAACTGCCATAAATAAACCATCCAAAATCGATGGTATCTTCCAACCCGATCTCAAATGATTTAAGAACATCGTATTTTTTGGGGCCAGCGTACAATCTTGTCTTATGGACTTGTTCCACTGATCCCCCAGGAAGAGACATGCCCGCTGAGACAACCATTTCGGTTTCAAGCTTGGAAAACAGGCTGTTCGCATTTTCCGGGATAAATACACTCATAAAGTATTTATCCTGAAGGGCCAACCACCTGACAGAACCCTCGCGACGCAGGATCGGAGCTTCCGCATCCGGAGACACTTTTTCCATTTCCTCACCGACCATCCAGGCAGATCCCAGCAATCCAATAAATCCTTGCCCCCATTCCACCACACCAAAATTGGTGCCCAAAAGCACATCGATGTCCCCTGAAATCCCCCGAGTGCGAATGATGATATCCACCAAATAGGAATCGTAATGAAAGGTGAGCTCTTTTTGAATCCACAATTCGGAGTCTGAAGAGGAATGGGTTAAAAGTACTTTACCGGTGGGATGGGCTTCATCTAATTCGTTAAAATCTTTTTGGACTTGAAAGCTCCCTTGACGAAGACGCTGGGTCTCCACTTCATTGCCTTTGACCTGCACGGTGAGTGGCCCGGGAAATTGCCCATTGGGATATACCAATTGGACAGGAACATTTTCGTCTGTCTGAGTGAGATATTTTTTTAACTCCCAAGAACTCAAGACTCCTCCCTGGCCGGAAATACCAGCTCGGAAAAGCGGTGTCTCAACCACCACCACTTCTTCGGAATTCAGAGGCTCAACAGAAGAATTAAAAGAAGAGATTGATTGCGGCTCAGATGAAGAAGAGGGGGTGGTCTCGGCATCCGCCCCTTTCTTCGGCAAAGTGGTTGTAAGCTCTTGATCGATGATCGGACTGGTAGAGAAAGGAGAATATCCCAACTCCTTCAGGAGCAGGTCATACCCAAAGATAATTCCTAAGGAAAGAACAAGGAAAAGGACGACGCGCTTTTCCATTTTTCTAACTCGTGAGTCCCATTAAAGCTGGTAGTAATTAACAATCAAACAAACGGAGGCAAAATATTGAGCATTCAGGGAACCGGATCCAGCCCCCCGGGATGGAATGGATGACACTTGAGAATTCGACTGGCCATTAAGACCAAACCCTTTATCGCCCCATGTTTATGGATAGCCTCTAAGCCATAATGAGAACAGGTTGGTTCAAAACGGCAACAGATTCCCATGAATGGGGATACCCCATATTGGTAGCCCGCAATAATTTTTTTCAAAACCGTAGCTAGCATGTTTCTTACTATAGAAGACCTACTTGGGCTAAGGTGCCCTTCCAGGTTTCCCCAATCTTTTGATATTTCACACCCAAAACTATGGTTTTTGGGTAAACGATGCAATGAAAACCCCTAGCCATACCAGAATGCGATTCTCTGACGAGTTCACGGAAAATCCGTTTCAGTCGATTTCTCGTCACGGCTTTCCCCGCTCGTCGCCCGACGACGATTCCTATACGAGACGGATCATGAATGGGTACACGACTTACAAGGAGGGTAAAAAATGGGCTCCGCACGACAGACCCATTGACCTTCACTCCATCATATTCATATTTTTTCTTTAAAAAAAACGGGAAGCCCTCCCCTTACTCATCAGAAACCGTTAAACGTTGCCGGCCCTTCTTCCGTCGGCGGGCAAGAACCTTCCTCCCATTTTTAGTGCTCATGCGTTTTCTAAACCCATGATCTCGTTTTCTTTTTAAATTAGAAGGCTGTCGAAAAGTCATTGACACGGCGTTGTTCTCCTTTTAGCCATTTTCTTATGAACACGCCATTTTATGGGGGGAAGGAGTAAGAGTCAAACATATTTTCTCCTTCTTACACTCACTTACCCTATTGATTCGTTGACTGGATTCTGACGGGAAGATATAGTCGAATTCTCTTTTCCCCAACATTTTCTTCAACAGAACAAGGCTTCCCGTGTTGCGCTCCATTAAGGGTCTTAAGGATATTTTACCTCAACAAACCCCTCAATGGCGCTATATGGAAAGCCTAGCCCATACACTTGCCACCCAGTCTGGCTTCTCCGAAATACGTATTCCGATATTCGAGTCCACTGAACTCTATGCCCGGAGTATTGGAGGAGCAACAGATATTGTCGAAAAAGAAATGTATACCTTTGCTGATCGAGATGGGAGTTCCCTGACTTTACGTCCTGAGGGAACAGCGGGTGTGGTGCGAGCTGTATTAGAGCACCACCTTCTTGAATCCCCTTCTACCAGAAAACTGTATTACCTTGGCCCTATGTTCCGTCATGAACGCCCGCAAGCTGGTCGATACCGGCAATTTAACCAATTCGGGGTTGAAGCGTTTGGGACCGAAGATCCCTTTATGGATGTCGAAGTAATTGCCCTTTTATGGAGATTCTTTTGTTCGCTGGGACTTAAAGATCTCACGTTGCATGTAAATTCAATCGGCAACCCTCAAGACCGTGAAAACTATATTCAGGAACTCAAACGATTTATTTCCCCCAAATTAGAAATGATCTGTGGTAACTGCCAGCGTCGGTACTCCACAAACCCCTTAAGGATTCTTGATTGTAAAGTTCCTATTTGTCAGGAAGCGACCCAGGACGCTCCAACTCTTTTCGACCATCTCTCCACGGAATCAGCCTCTCATTTTAAAATCGTCCTCGACGGACTGACTTTTTTAGATATCCCTTTTTCCATGAACTACAGATTGGTGAGAGGCTTGGATTATTACTCCCGTACGACCTTTGAAATTACCACTCCACACTTAGGAGCACAAAGCACTATTGGGGCTGGAGGACGTTATGACGGATTAGTCGCCTTACTCCATGGTCCTTCCACCCCTGCCATAGGGTTTGCCGTGGGCTTAGAACGAGTGGCACTTCTCCTTTCAGAACACCTATCCGGCCCACATCCGCCATTATTTTTCGTGGCCGGATTTGGGAAGGATGCTAAGCCGCTAGCGTTTAAACTACTTCACAAACTGAGAGAGGAGGGTATACGGGCAGACACAAACTATAAAAGTGTCAATCTAAAATCCCTTCTTCGATCCGCGGATAAGCTTGGAGCCAGTTATGCCATTATTCTTGGAGACGATGAAGCTCGTTCCGAAACGGCCATCATCAGAAATATGACGACCAAAGCTCAGGAATCCGTGAAGCTAAAAGAAATTTCTCAAAAAATTCAATCATTAAACTCATAAATGGTGGGATAAGATATCTTGGGTTTTTTCTTGACATTTTTTTTACCTGATGTTAGGGTTTTTTTCTTATTTTTCAATAAGAAACGATGCTTTTTAATTCAAAAAATATCCTCCATATATTTCATTAACAAATCCAGTATTTTACGTAATAATCCAAGGTATCAATAAGGGATGCCAAAAAATCTGGTTATCCTTATTAGTGAAGACCCCACCCGCACCCACCGGGCCTCCGAAGCTATGCGAATTGCGTTGGGACTATCTACCGGTCCCAATCCGATAAAGATTATCCTCTTAGAAAACGCCAGGCAGTTAATTTCTGATGAGGCCTATGATCTTCCTGATGGGGAAATTCTTGAAAAATATCTCCCTTCTATTAAAAATTTAGAATTGCCAATAGTTGTACCTATAGGGAGCAAGAAAGCCTTCTCACTCGATCAGGAATTTACCATTCAAGAGTCGACCCCATCTCAAATTGCTTCACTCGTTTCTCAAGCAGATCGAGTTCTAACTTTTTAACGGTATCGTTCATGAGGAACATTTTATATATCTGTACGAAAAACCAGTATGACTGGAATTCTTTTTTCCCGGAACCGGTTCCTTCTCTATCGGAGATAGATCTATCAGTCTTGCTCCTTCAAAATGGCCTGAATTTACAGCATATTCCAACCTCCCAGGTCTTTGTTTTAGGCCGTGAAGGAGAAGGAGCCGAGGATTCCAGACCTTATGAGGCAATTTCCTATCAAGGATTTTTGGAAAAAATATTTCTGGCGGATTTGGCCTTGGTCATATAACTATCCCTCTTCTTCTTTGTTATAAAATAAGACAAAGAAATAGTAGGAGTAGTGGTAGTAGGGATAGGGAATAGTGGGGACAACTACTCTTGAAATTTTAAACTCCTTTAAATTTGGGTGTGGAAAGTTGTTTGAGTTTTAAATTTATCGGGGTGAAAGTTGTGGATAGAGGGCATGAAGTTTATGGTAGAGGGTGTTGATAGGAATCGCAGAGGGTCTAATAATAAAAGGCGGGATCATGATTGGTGTCGTTACTATTAACATCTGTGAATAAAATTGTGAATAAGTTGAATTTACCTAACATTAACAATGATAAAGTTTGGGTGGACGTATTGAATTTTGTCAGCCCTCGTGTGGGGGATGACACCATTGAAACTTGGTTTCAGCCTTTGGTTTTAGAGGGTCTTAATAAAGATCAAGCTCAGATCCGTGTTCCAAATAGATTTTTCGGGGAATGGTTAGGTAGAAACTATAAAGATTTACTCAAAGAAGCCTTTCAGTATGTCGAAGGGGTGAATCCAGCAGAGATTATTTTTGTCATGAAAGAGCAGGATGGTGAAGGGAAACCGTTGCCCGAGCTTAAAACCGAAGTGCGAGAAACCCGTGGGCCCGTTCAACTTCAACGGGTGAGGCGGCAACCTCTTCCCAATCCAAAATATACCTTTAAAAACTTCGTGGTAGGCGCGAGTAATCAATTTGCACATGCGGCATGTCTTGCTGTAGCGGAATCCCCTGCCAAAGCGTATAACCCATTATTCATTTATGGCGGTGTGGGGTTGGGGAAGACACATCTTCTCAACTCTATAGGGAATTATATTGCCGATCATGGTGATCTCAGGATTGCGTATGTCACGACGGAGCAATTTACCAATGAGGTCATTAATTCCATCCGCTATGACAAAATGATTGAGTTGAGAAGGCGATATAGAAATGTGGACATGCTGCTCATTGACGATATTCAATTTTTAGCAGGAAAAGAACGCACCCAAGAGGAATTTTTCCACACATTTAATTCTCTCTATGAGGCTGGAAAACAGATCGTGTTGTCGAGTGATCGTTTTCCCAAAGAAATGCCCTCAATGGAGGAACGGCTTCGGTCCCGGTTTGAGTGGGGACTGATTGCAGATCTTCAACCACCTGATGTTGAAACTCGAATCGCCATTCTCCGAAAAAAATCGGAGGAGGAAGGTATTGCGATTAACGAGGACGTCATCCAGCTGTTGGCAGCGAATTTAAAAAGCAATATTCGCGAGATTGAAGGAGCACTTATTCGGCTGGGAGCCTATGCGTCTCTCACTGGTCAAAAAATCACTGTGGATATGGCAAAACATATTCTCCGTGATCTCCTCGGTGGAAAACGGAAGGTGATTACGACTGAGGATATACAAGAAGTGGTCGCCAACCGCTTCCATGTCAAGATATCTGACTTGAAGTCGAAACGACGGACGAAAACGTTAGTGTATCCTCGGCAAATTGCCATGTTTCTCAGCCGTGATATGACGGACTCCTCTTTTCCGGAAATAGGAAGAGATTTCGGGGGAAAAGACCATACGACAATTATTCATGCTTGTAAGCAAATGCAGAAGGCTCAGGAAACAGATTCCACTCTTCGAGCCACCATCGAAAGCCTGAAAGAAGAAATCGGCAAGGGATAGAATCGCCGTTCATAGGAAACATATGAAAATTCAAATAACCAGGGAGGATTTGTTAACCGCACTCCAACGGGTGCAAGGTGTGGTGGAAAAGCGGAATACCATGCCTATCCTCGCGAATATTCTTTTAGAGGCCAAGCCGGAAGGCTTGGATATTGTGGCGACTGATTTAGAAATTGGCATGAGAGGTCTCTATAAAGCCACGGTCCATGAGCCGGGGTCGGTGACATTTTCCGCTCGAACCCTTTTTGATATTTTGAAAGAGATCAGGCATTCCGACATTGAATTGGTCGTGGGGGAAAATAATTGGGTAACGGTTAAAGCTGGAAAAAGCCAATTTCGTGTGGTGGGCTTACCCAGTAAGGATTACCCTGCCCTTCCAACTATTGAACGGGAAGGATTGATGGCGCTCCCCGCCCAAGGGTTGTTGCAGCTTCTTAAAAAGACGGTATTTGCCGTGGGGGAAAAAGATACACGATATGTGTTGAACGGGCTTCTTCTCACCCTGATTCCTTCAGGAGCCACGGTGACCCTTCGTTTGGTGGGCACCGATGGCCATCGATTAGCCTGGGCTGAGCAGGAAGTGACTCCCGAGAAAGCTGCTATCCCCGCAGCAGAAATTAAGGTCATTATTCCCAAGAAGGCTGCCATAGAAATCCGGCGACTCTTGGAAGAAGACGACGAACAACCGTTCCTTGGGTTTACAAAAAATATGTTAATCTTTCGGAAAAGCGGGTTGGTGTTAACCTCCAGGATTATGGAAGGGACCTATCCCAACTACCAGCAGGTGGTACCGAAAGAAAGCTCCAAAAAAATCACCGTCAATAAGTCCGATTTGGAGGGTGCCCTTCGAAGAGTAGCCATCCTTTCGAAAGATAAGGCCCATGCCGTGAAACTGTCCATCAACCCAGATCACATTCATCTTTCTTCAAAAAGTCCGGATTTAGGAGAAGCAGATGAGGACATTCCGGCTAAATTTGTGGGAGAAGCCTTTTCAACCGGATTCAACGCCAGATATTTCTTGGATGTGTTATCTGTCATTGAAACGGAATCGCTGACCCTTCAAATGGAAACACCCTTAAGCCCGTGTTTGATTCAGGAGCAGGGAAATCCTACGTTCAAAGCCGTGGTGATGCCCGTGAAGGTTTGACGGATTTGATCCAACAGACATTCCTTCTTCCACACGCAGTCAAAGCCTAAAATTGTATGGAATCCGCAAAGAACTCTAGCCAAGAATCTGCCCACCCAGCAGACCGCCAACATTCGGATGTTCGGTACGATGCCGACCAGATCCGTGTCCTGGAAGGACTGGAAGCGGTTCAAAAACGACCCGCCATGTATATCGGCAGCACGGGGGTCGATGGCCTGCACCATATGGTGTACGAGGTCGTTGATAACAGTGTGGATGAACACATGGCCGGCTATGGAAATGAAATACAGGTTGTGCTCCAGGTGGATGGCAGTGTCCTGGTCTCGGATAATGGAAGAGGGATTCCCACAGGCATGCATTCCACCCAGAAAAAATCGGCCGCCGAAGTCGCATTAACCGTTCTCCATGCCGGCGGAAAGTTTGAGGAGGGTGCCTATAAGGTGTCTGGAGGGTTGCATGGTGTCGGGATATCCGTCGTGAATGCCCTCTCGGAATGGCTGGAATTGGAAATTTGGCAAAATGGGGAAGTATTCGAACAACGGTATCATCGTGGGAAACCCCAGACCCCATTAACGGTCGCGGGGATCACCAAAAAACGCGGAACGAAAGTGGTCTTTAGGCCGGATCCCCTCATTTTTGAAACCGTCGAATTTAGTTTTGATGTGTTGGCGCAACGACTTCGTGAATTGGCCTTTCTTAATAAAGGGTTGGAGATCTGTTTAAAGGATGACCGGGCGGGAAAAGAAAAGGAGCAGGTGTTTTGTTACATAGGAGGAATCGTCTCCTTCGTCGAACATCTGAATGAAGCCAAATCTCCCATTCATCCTCCCATTGTCGTGGAAGTGGAAAAACCGGAAATGATTCTCCAGTTGGCCCTTCAATATAACGAAGGGTATTCGGAAAATTTATATTCATTTGCCAATAATATTAATACCCGTGAGGGCGGCACCCATCTCATCGGATTTAAGTCCGCCTTGACCCGCACCATTAATAGTTACGCGACCGCCAATGATTTGTTTAAAAAAGATTCAGAATCGCTGAGCGGAGAAGATGTAAGAGAAGGCCTGACCGCTGTGGTGAGTGTGAAAATCCGCAATCCGCAATTTGAGGGCCAGACCAAAGCTAAATTAGGCAATAGTGAGGTCAAGGGCATTGTGGAGTCGGCCGTCAATGAAGCCTTGGGATCGTACCTTGAAGAAAATCCCTCGGTGGCGAAAAAAATCGTCGGGAAGTCTGTCGATGCCGCACGGGCCAGGGAAGCCGCAAGAAAAGCCAAGGAATTGATTCGCAGAAAAGGCGCGTTGGATGGCGGGTCACTTCCAGGCAAATTGGCCGACTGCTCCGAAAAAGATCCGCAATTCAGTGAACTGTATCTCGTAGAGGGTGATTCGGCAGGCGGATCGGCAAAGCAGGGGCGTGATCGACGCTCACAAGCCATCCTTCCACTCAAGGGCAAGATCCTGAATGTCGAAAAGGCGCGATTTGATAAAATGCTTGCCAGTGAGGAAATCCGAACACTCATCATGGCGATCGGAACCGGAATCGGGCGGCCACGGGAGGATACTGAAAAAGGCAAGGAAGATAAAGACGCCTTTGATATTAATCGAGCTCGGTACCACAAAATCATTATCATGACCGATGCGGACGTCGATGGCAGCCATATCCGGACCCTGCTCCTGACGTTCTTTTTCCGGCAAATGCCGGAACTGATCGAGCGCGGCTATATCTATATTGCCCAGCCTCCCTTATTTAAGGTCAAAAAAGGAAAGGGAGAAAAGTATCTCAAAGACGAAGCGGCCATGAATACGTATCTGTCTAATCTCGCCGTGGAGGATACGCAACTCTTTCTTCCTGAACAAAACGAATTTGTGACCAGAGATGAACTCATTCCGATATTGGATAAACTGGTGGCCTTTGAAGGGCTCTTAACCCGTCAGGGTCAAAAGCAAATAGAACCGGCGCTGCTCCGGGTGTTGGTGGATTTTCCGCAATTAACCAAAGATCTGTTAAAAAACCGTGGCGACTTGGAAGTATTGATCGAGGAGGCCACCCGTCGGCTTCGCCTGGCGTTCCCGGAAGGCACAGTGGATCTGACGATTCAGACCGATGAAGAGCATCAGGCCCACCACATCCTCTGTCGGGTGGCAGGAAATGGCAGTCAGAAATTTTTGAACCTGACTCACGACATGGTGGGATCTGCGGATTTCAGGGAATTACAAAAGATCTCTCCTTCGGCGTTGGGGATGGGGCGACCACCCTACCGGTTAAAACGCAAGGACACGGAATCAGAATTTTTTACCAGTCAGGATCTCGTGACGGAGTTTTTAGAAACCGGGAAAAAGGGCATGTCCATTCAGCGCTACAAGGGTTTGGGCGAGATGAATCCGACACAACTGTGGGACACCACGATGAATCCGGAAACCCGCAGTCTCCTGCAGGTGACATTAGAAGATACCACCGGAGTGGATGAAATCTTTACCATTTTGATGGGTGATGAGGTCGAGCCCCGCCGGAATTTCATTCAAAAACATGCCCTTGAAGTTCGAAATTTAGATGTCTAGCAGGTGCTTTCGTTTGCTTACCCCTATGCTGAGCCGAATGTCGAATCGTTGGCTTGGTCTTGCGTGTGGCGAACGATGGCCCGGACCAGGTCCCGTGAATGTGCAAAACATGAAGTGCGATGATTTCTTTCGAGGAGTGACGTATGCCGGTTGAACCACGTCTGACGCAAGTCGCCATTGAAGATGAAATGCGTTTGTCCTATTTGGACTATGCCATGAGCGTCATTGTCGGACGGGCATTGCCGGACGTGCGAGACGGACTCAAACCGGTTCATCGGCGCATCCTGTATGGCATGAATGAAATGGGTCTGGCTGCAGGGAAGCCCTACAGGAAATCCGCAAAAATTGTCGGCGAAATCATGGGTAACTATCACCCGCATGGTGATTCAGCCATTTACGACACGTTGGTCCGCATGGCCCAGGATTTCAATATGCGGTATCCCCTCGTGGATGGTCAGGGAAACTATGGGTCGGTTGATGGCGATCCGCCGGCAGCCATGCGGTACACCGAAGCCCGGTTAACCAAGTTAGCCGAGGAAATGCTGGTTGATATTGACCGGGAGACCGTCAATTTTACCCCGACGTATGATGAGTCATCCCAAGAGCCCGTCGTGTTGCCGGCTCGTATTCCAAATTTGTTAGTGAATGGAGCAGGAGGAATTGCAGTCGGGTATGCCACCAATATTCCTACGCATAATTTGGGCGAAGTCGTTGCCGCGCTGATTGCCCTTATAGAGCGGCCCGAGGTGACCATTCGCGAGCTCATGGAATACATTCCAGGGCCGGATTTCCCCACCGCCGGATTTATTTATGGTACGCAAGGGATCAAAGACGCCTATGAAACGGGACGTGGTCTCCTGTCTCTTCGTGCGAAGGCGGAGATAGAGGTCGATGAACGCACCGACCGGGCGCGCATCATCGTGACGGAACTGCCGTACCAGGTTAACAAAGCCAAACTGATCGAAAAGATCGCCGACCTCATCCACGAAAAACGGGTGGAAGGGATTTCCGATCTTCGCGACGAATCCGACCGGGATGGACTCCGTGTGGTGATCGAGCTTAAGAGAAATGAAAACGCGGCGGTCCTACTGAATCAATTATATAAACACACTCAGATGCAAACCACCTTCGGGGTCATCATGCTGGCCTTGGTGGGGAACCGTCCTGAGGTATTGACCCTCAAACAGATTTTGGCCGCGTTTCTTGAACACCGTAAAGAAGTGGTGATTCGACGGACCGCGTACGACCTTCGCAAAGCCGAAGAGCGGGCCCACATCTTAGAGGGCTTAAGACGTGCCTTGGAATTCCTGGATGAGGTCATTGCCCTCATTCGTGGAGCGTCTTCTCCGGAAACCGCTCGGCAGGGCCTGATGAGCCAGTTTGCTTTGAGCGAGGTGCAAGCCACCGCCATTCTGGAAATGCGGTTGCAGCGCCTGACCCAACTGGAACAGGATAAGCTCACGCAGGAATATAACGAACTGGTCTCCCGCATTGCCCATTTGCGCACCATATTAGCGTCTGATGCGATGGTGCAACAAATCGTGAAACAGGAATTAATAGAAATCAAAGAGCAATATTCTGATGAGCGAAGAACGCAGATCCTCCCGGCCGAAGCCGAGTTACAAATGGAAGATCTGATCGCGGAGGAAGAAGTCGTCGTCACCATTACGCATGCCGGGTATATTAAGCGAAATGCCGTGTCCATCTATCGGGCTCAACGCCGAGGTGGAAAAGGGAAGGTCGGCATGGGGGTCAAGGAAGAGGACTTCGTCGAACAAATCTTTACGGCCTCAACCCATGATTACCTGTTGTTCTTTACCGATGCCGGTCGGGTCTACTGGCTTAAAGTGTATCAGTTGCCGGATGTCGGGCGGTCCAGCAAAGGGAAAGCCATCGTCAATTTGTTGACCATCAGCCAGGGCGAACGGGTCACCGCGACCCTGCCGGTCCGGGTCTTTGCCGAGGACCAGTATGTCGTGATGGCCACGCAAAAAGGCTATATCAAAAAAACCGATCTGGCAGCTTTCAGCCATCCCAGGCAAGGCGGGATTATTGCCCTGACTCTCGAGGAGGGTGACCGGCTCATCGGCGTGGATATCACGGATGGCACGAGGGAAATTCTTCTGGGCACCCGAATGGGCATTGTCATTCGTTTTCGTGAGGAAGATGTCCGTCCGGTTGGACGAACGGCACGTGGAGTCAGGGGCATCACATTGGCGAAGAGCAATGAGGTTATCGGGATGGTTACAATTACCAGTGAAACGCAATCTTCAATTCTGACGGTCACCGAACGCGGGTATGGGAAACGGACACAGGTGGAGGAATATCGGCTCCAGTCACGCGCGGGCAAGGGCGTCATTAGCGTCAAAGTTACAGAGAAAAACGGGCCGGCCATTTCGTTCCATCAAGTTTGGGAAACTGATGAAATCATGCTCATGTCCGCAGATGGCATGATCCTTCGCACCCGCATGGGGGATATCCGGGAAATCGGACGCAATGCCCAAGGGGTTCGGCTGATCCACTTGCCTGATGAGGACCGGGTGGTCGGCGTAGCCAAACTCGCCGAGACGGATGAAGGCGATCTATCGGAACCGGATGAACTCAATGGCGAGATTCCAGATGAACCGGCCTCCTCAACCGAATAAATTCACGCGACCTTCTCAAAACAGCAAACCGAGTACGTGGTGTGTTCCGAGATGACCAGAGAAAATGAACGGTCATCAACAATACGGCAATCCCCATCCTTGGTAAGGAGGGACCGAAGACTCGGTGAGGCCGTGCAAGGGATGGTAGATCAAACTGCCGTTCACCTGCTCGTTCCTCCCCCACCTCTCCTCTACCTACACCTCACTCGGAAAACGGGAGGAAGCAGGAAAAAGAGATTGCATGTGGGAAGGTCGTAGGGTTGGATTCCCCTCACAAAGCTCCTGAGCAACCAGCAGGACGCAAAAAATTAGACCCCATCGTCATCATGGGATTAGGCATTTTGATCGGAGGAGTGTGTGTCATCTCCTTCGGTATGTTCCTCTCAAGGCCGGACCGCACCATCCCGCCCTATAGTATCGGGGCCCAGGAAGGGTCGCTGGTGGCGGTCCACGTGCCTTCCTATACCAGTGATCCCGAAATAAAAACCCTGATTAAGCGGTTTGGCGATGTCGGCAGGGCCACACGTGATTTCGCGGACATGAAAGTCCGCCCCACCACTCCGAACGATCCACGCGGACGGTACCAAATTCTACAAATCATCATTTTTTCGGATCCATTCTGGACGGAACCGGATAACCTACATCAGTATGTCGCCAATGAGGCCGATGACGCTTCGGAAAAGACCTTTCGGAAAAACTTTGAAGAGGCCGTTCGAGCAGGCTATCGTGCCGATGCCCAAGGTCAGGCAGGATGGATCGGTCCCTGGAACCGGAGCGGTTCAACGGATCGAACACTTACGATGCAGTGGGTTTTTCAAGAGACCTGGGAGGAGGCAAGTCCTCGCGTCCAGGCGTCTTCGCCTGCTCCGTAGTGGAGGGCGGTGGTTCAGCCAGGGCTTTAGTGATAGTCTGAGAAAGCAGGACTTGCAGGTCAGGATCACTCAGGCGTTTGGCTAAGCCGGTGGCAAAGGGCGAAGGTTCACCGACGAATTCAGGAGGGTCTTGGGGTATCGGATCCGATTGAGGAGGGGCTTGTGGAATGGAGCCGATGCGTAAAACCACTTCGGTTAAGGCCAGGGCCGGCATCATCGAGTGGATGGCTTCCAAAATGGCCGGTCTCAAAAACATGAGCTGCTGAAGCCAAATCGAGTTATCCGCAACCAGATGCAATTTTTTAAAGCGGATACTCTCAGGGTAGGAATGTTTCGCCATCGTCGCACCCACAAGATGTTCCCACTCCTGTTGGAGTTGAACCTCAGACAGTTTGAGGCCGAGCGGATTACCTTTGGAAAAATCTTGAATAAGACTCTGGATCGACTCAAAATAACTCATCGTGAAAATATTGTACCGTATTGCACTGAGTGATTCATCCGCCAAAGACTGCCACGGTGTATCATTTCAACCCTAAGGAGGGATCATTTCCCGAGGCAGGCAATGGAACGAAAGAGTAAAACTGACGGCGAAATCATTCCATACTTCAAGATATAATCTACCATGACCAAACAGAAGACAGACCCATCCAGTAAAGTCCTCAGCACCAACCGGAAGGCCTTCTATGACTACATGATAGAAGAGAAGGTCGAAGCCGGTATCGTCCTGGTCGGGACCGAAGTCAAAGCCTTACGGGAGGGCCGCCTGAATCTGAAGGAGAGTTACGCCGCCATCATCAATGGCAAAGCCATCCTGCATAACTGCCATATCGGCACCTATAGCCACGGCAATCAAATGAATCACGAGCCCTTACGCGCAAGAACCTTGCTGCTGCACAAGAAAGAGATTGAGCGGTTGGCCGAAAAAGTCCAACAAAAAGGACTCACCCTCGTTCCGCTTCGGCTCTATTTCAATGACAGAGGGCGGGTCAAGTTAGAAATCGCCCTTGGGCGAGGGAAGAAAAACTACGACCGGCGGGACACCATCAAAAAGCGCGAAGCCGGTCGCGAAATCGACCGCGCCATGAAAGAGTCTCGATCCTAGGAAGCTATCCAGCTGCCAGGCAATCGGGGGCTTTTGCCTAACGGGTTTCGCCTGTCATCTCCCCATTGACTAGGCCGTTTCCCACTTTTGAGCCTGTGCTCTAAATGGGATTGCGCCTTGGCTCAGCCCAAAAGAGCTGTTCCCTCTTTCGTTATAATGCCTTCCGGGCCGGACAAAATACTAAAGGCCATAGTATTTAGCGATAGCTTGCGCCAGTAATCCCCCCGCTGCGCCGACTCCCACATCCCAACTCCCGTCCGCCGCTTTTTGTACCATCTTTGCAATCCATTGAGAGACTTTAGTGCCAAATGCATTTTGGGAGACAGGTTGTGGGTCAGAATCGACAGCAGCTTTTAATTCCGAAAGGTCCACTGAGGTCACACCTTTATCCATGAGCGCGCGCTCTAAGGAAGGAAAATCGTTATTATTTATGTTGAATGTGATTGAGGAGTCGGTTGCGGTACCTACCAGATTGGCAGAGCCACCGTAAATTGTTGTATTGAAAATCTGTGTGACCTTCGCTGGTTCGAGGTGGTGTTCGGAATTCCCCGTTACTTCCCCCGCTTTTGGATCGTCTTCCCATAGCGCTAATGTGAAATCCAAAATACGATTTCGTACGGTGTTTAGAACCTCCATAACGGATCCGGCACTGTATTCTGCCCAAGCACAAATACAGCTATGATCATGGTACACGTTTGTTCCAAGCACTACAGCTAAATCTCGAGTAGGTACCTGCCAAGTGCCTCCACCTGTCTTGCTTTTCTCTAGCAACGCTTCAAGGGTGGCAATACTTTGTCTGCATTTATACTGATCATAAAGATTCCGTTCTTTCTCAGGAATAAATATTAGAGGGATAGAGGCATTCCGAACCATGGAGCCGAACAACGGTCCAGTAAAATCTCCTTTAACTTGGAGAGTCCAAATTCGGTAGTCAGGAACATCGATATTTGGTGGATAACCATTTGATTCATAAATGAGCCAATTTTCTAAAGATTGGCTACCCAATCGTGCTGCCAAAAGTTTGCAATTTCTGAGAATCGTACCTAAATCTCTGTTCGGATCAACTGCTGCTGTTTGAATATCCTCAAGAAGTGACATGGTTGATAATATAACTTATGAAAAATGATTCCGTCGACATCGTGGTCAATTCCATCGCCGGGATCGTCCAACAAGGTATCGACTCAGCCAACCTCGTTCGACAAGTGCATTAAAGGGCCTTTTTATGGCAAATTCCTGATTGACCCATTCAGAGACACCCTGAGCCGGGCTTTACCTGCCTTCAACCAACCGTGTGAATTCTTCGTCCTGATATATTCTTGTGTCTTGTCAGAGCTTCTAAAGGCACTAAAGGGCCCCTTCATAAGAATTTCACCATAGACACTTCCTAAGATGAGCTTTTCGTTGCCAACTATGGAGTGAGCTTCTACACTCACTGTTATGCCCAGCTCTACTGATCCGCTCCCTTCACCAGATCCGGCGGCGCCGGTCTTTCGGACCTGGAGCGTTCAAAGGCCGTGAGGGATTAGTCCGCAATATGTTGCGGCGGTTGGAACGAGGGGAATCTTTGAGCCTTGTTGGGGGGCCAAAGTTAGGGAAAACCTCGTTGCTGCTTCACCTTGCCTGGCAACTGAATCATGGAGCGCCATCTTCCAAGTCCACCGGTCCTTCTGCGTTGTACGTGGATGTTGCCGATGAGGCTGATTGGAAACGATTCCATTCCCGCCCGCCAAATCCTGAAACCATTCTTCTCCTTGATAACTGTGACCGGCTGGTTGAAGGGAAGACTCGTTCGCTTTCAGACATCGATCTTTTGCCGGGAGGGTCCACGGTCTTTGCCGGAGCACGAGCATGGTGGGAGGTTGTGAGAGGAGGCGATTTGCCACACACACTGAAGTCTATCCCTTTGTCGGTATTTTTGGAAAAGGAAGCACAGCAGCTAATCAGTCCGGATCTTTCCACAGAACAGCATGCTACCGTCCTCACCTATGCCGGGACTCATCCCTATATCTTTAAGATTTTCCAGGCCGCATTCCTGCGTGAAGGACTCCATGTTCCGACGCAACAGATTGTCAGCGAGGTGAAAAAATCCCTTTCCTCTTTTTTCCAGGATTGTGTCAGTCAACTGCGTGAACCACTCGAACATCAGGTGCTGGCCTATGTGATCAACGCGAGCAAACCGGTGAATCCAAAGGAGGTGGCACGGGCCGTTGGGCTGCCGACGATCAAACCCGTTGCCGATACGCTGTGTGCGTTAGGGCTAATTGGACGTTGGATTCGGGATGAAGAAGCCACGCTTTCAGCAGGCAGCCGGTTGTTTAACGAGTGGTATAGGGAAACGGTGGCTTCCTAAGATATGATGGCCAGGTGTCGCCATGATGAGCCATGCAGGATGGGTCTCAACTTCTCTGTTCGTCTGTAAATGAAAAAGAGGAACTATTCGTGGGAGCGTTTAAAATATTTTCTGCTGAATTTAAGGCGAGTTGCGGGACGGTTGAGCAATTTCTGAAACCGACGCTTCCGGAAGTGGCCATCGTCGGTCGGTCCAATGTCGGGAAATCGTCGGCCATTAATTGTTTGGTGAATCACAAAGGGTTGGCCAAGGTCGGCAAGACTCCCGGCAAAACACAAACGATCAATTTTTTTGAAATTGCGACGAACGGCCCTCGTTTTATGCTGGTCGACCTTCCCGGATACGGATTTGCCAAAGTGCCTGAACGGATTCGAGAGCTCTGGGGTCCCCTGATTGAAGAATTTTTACGGACACGTCAGAACTTACAGGGTGTGGTGGTGCTGGTGGATTCCCGTCGGGTGCAGGAATCAGATCGGGCGATGGTCGAGTGGCTCATGCGGCTGAAGATTCCCGTGATGGTGGTGGCCACCAAGGCGGATAAGGTCACGAGGGGGAACCGCCAGGCTGCGCTTAAGGAATTGCGGGAGGGTTTGGGCATGGAGGAGGATCCGCTTTTCCTGTCAGCGTACACAGGGGAAGGCAAACAGATGCTGCTTGACCAATTGCGGGAGCTGCTCACTCTGGACGCTCCCCTTCCCTAAAAGGGAGTGTTGAAAAAGGCCGCCAGCGGCGTTCTGGCCGCGTGGTCGTGCTCACGTACTTCTCCGTACGCTCCGATCGCCTAAACGGCTGCGGCCTTCCCTTCGGCATGGCTCAGGGCAGGGCAGGACGTGCCTTTATGAGCACTCCCTTATTTTACCGTGTTCGGGGTTCTGTCACTCATCAAGTGATGAAATTACAAAACATGGGAAATATTCAACAGCCTCCGAATCACATTCTTTTTTATCCACCACATATGTCTTCATGGCTGGTTTCATGTCGAAGTTGAAGAACTTCCATGAGATCTCCTATTCTGAACAGTCCCTCCATTTTTCACATGTTGCCCATCTATGCACGGCCGGCGAATGGAATAGCCGGCTCTCCTTGTGTACTTATTCATTTCTCAATATGAAGGTAAGCCATGCCATTGTTTGGTGATACGAATACACCCATGACCTTCAACCCTCCCTCCCGACTTGATCGGATCGGGCCATCGCAGATTCGCGAAAATATGCGAATTGCCATGGAGTACTCGAACAGAAATTAGCCAAAAAGGCCAAGTAGCTTTTCCCCTCCCCAAACTCAGGTTCGTCCCATTACCAAACAACCCCTATCTGTAGATCGTGGAAATGGCCATGGTCCTCTCGTGTTGCTCATGGTGACCGGTGCGGTGGCTGCCGGGATGCTCGGGGTCCTGGCTCCGGAAGCCGCTCGCCATGTGGAAATCCTGGGTGAACTCTGGATCCGGATGTTGCGGATGCTGGTGGTGCCCTTGATTGTGGCTTCGATTATCCAGGGCGTTGGCTCACTGGGTGATATTCGCCAGTTGGGAATATTGGGAGGAGCGACGGTCACCTACTATTTGAACACCTCGGGCATGGCCATTGTGCTAGGGATGATCCTGGTCAGTCTCATCAAACCTGGAGTAGGAGCCGATATTGCCGCAGCGGTCGCTCCTTCCGGAGTTGAGGCGGCGGTGAACATCGGATGGCTCGATCTCATGAAGGGATTCTTTTCCCCGAATTTATTCGCGTCAGCTTCGCAGGGTCAATTACTGCCATTGGTCATCTTTTCTTTGGCATTCGGGGCGGGCCTGACGACGGTCGGGGAAAATGGTACATTGGTGCTCAAGTTTTTCGAAGGGGTGTTTGGGGCGATC
Organism: uncultured Nitrospirales bacterium; assembly: GCA_963801755.1. Classification (GTDB taxonomy): domain Bacteria; phylum Nitrospirota; class Nitrospiria; order Nitrospirales; family UBA8639; genus Nitrospira_E. Next base: position 87,220 of record CAWDGE010000018.1, read on the forward strand.
ATGAAGCTGGTTCATCTCGTGATGTGGATCGGTCCCATTGGCGTGTTTGGCTTGGTGGCAGGGCGTATAGCCAGTGCCGGTGGGCTTGACGGTATTGTCGCGTTGTTAGTTGGTTTAGGGCTATTTACGGTTACGGTACTTCTGGGATTGGCGATCCATGCCGGAATCATTCTTGGGCTCATTTTGCATGTGGCCGGTGGACGTCATCCCTTGGCATATGTGCGCGCTCTTGGCGCGGCCCTCACCAGCGCGTTTCCGACTGCGAGTTCGTCTGCGACCTTGGCTCTGACAATGGAGGGGGTCGAAAGTGCCGGGGTGAGCAGTCGATCAAGCCGGTTTGTCCTTCCAGTCGGTGCGACGGTCAATATGGATGGATCGGCGTTGTATGAAGCGGTAGCCGCATTGTTTATCGCCCAAGCCTGGGGGATTGACTAAGTGGCGGGGCGCTTATTGTCCTGTTTGTGGTGGCGACCGTATCCGCCATTGGTGCTGCAGGGATCCCTGAAGCCGGGCTTGTGACGATGGTCGTGGTATTTTCAGGCAGTCGGGCTTCCACTCGAGGGGCTCGGACTCCTGTTGGCCATTGACTGGTTAATCGATCGGTTTCGAACTGCGGTGAATGTCTGGGGTGATGCGGTGGGTGCCGCCGTGGTCGATCGATATTTCACCGTCTAATATCGAATTCCTTCACCTTCTTGGGTTATTATTCAATTCAAAAGCGAGCTCTTGCGGTTGAACAAATGGTGAGGGCTCAATAAATGGACAAAACCTCATTTTAGGTGAACACGGCATGGAATCAAAAATCACGTATCAGAAAATTGCATCTCACGAAGCCAAAAAGGGAACATTTGATAAGTGTGTTTTACTATACTCGGGAGGATTGGATACCTCCATAATGCTCAAATGGATTCAGGAAGCGTATGCCTGTTCCATCGTGGCGCTTACGGTCGATGTGGGTCAATTACATGAGGACCTTGAAGCGGTAAAAGCGAAGGCGATCAAGCTCGGTGCGGAGGAGGCTGTGGTGATTGACGCCAGGGAAGAATTTGCTGAAAAACTGCTGTCTCGGGCCATTAAAGCCAATGCGGATTATCAGGGGGGGTACCCCCTCTCGACTCCCCTTGCCCGAGTGACGCTTTCGGAAATTGCCGTTCGTGTAGCCAAAGAACGGGGAATCAAGGTCATTGCTCACGGTTCCACGGGAAAAGGGAATGACCAGGTTCGCTTTGAAAATTACATCACGACGTTGGATGCCACTATGAAAGTGATCGCGCCAGTTCGTGAATGGAGTATGGGCCGGGATGAACAAATTGATTATGCCAAACAACACGATATCCCCATTAAACAAAATAAAGAGTACCTGTATTCGCATGATGACAATATGTGGGGCTCGACCAATGAGGGAGGAGATATTGAGGATCCGGCCCGCATTCCTGATTTACGAAAATTTCTCCAGGTGTGTATTCCCCCGGAGCAGGCACCGGATGAACCGGAAATTGTCGAAGTGGGGTTCAACAAAGGAATCCCTTGTTCAATCAATGGTGAAAAGCTGTCACTTTGCCAGGTCATTGAACGCGCCAATGCTGTGGGAGCAAGGCATGGGGTTGGCATTGTGCATTTGACGGAGGACCGCTTGGTAGGATTGAAGGTTCGTGGCGTGTATGAAGCTCCAGGAGCGGAAATCCTCATCAAAGCGCATTTTAATCTGGAGAAACTCGTCAATACTCGTGACTTAAACGAACTGAAAAAATTTATTGATGAAAAGTGGGCATACACCTGTTATGGCGCCAAATGGTTTGACCCTTCAATGGATGCCATCCATGCTTTCCAGGATTCCGCCAACCAGCGTGTGGAGGGAACGGTGAAAGTGAAGTTGTTTAAGGGAAAAGCTGATGTGGTCGCGATGAAATCTCCATATTCCTTATTCGATGCCAACCTGGCCACATTTAATAAGGATGCGAGTTTCAACCAGAATGCGTCTGCGGGTTTTATTGAGATTTACAATCTGGCCCAAAAAACCTATCGGCGCTTTGACCAGGTGTAGGATGGAGAATGTAGGGATTGGTGTTGGGAGAAGGTCTTGAGCTATCAGCGGTGAAATGAACACCTCTATTTAAGCCTCACATCGATGAAGGCTTTTTGTTTTATATCGGCAAGCCAATTTCGATACGCTTCCTCGGATCGTTGCTTAGTAAGCATCCCACGGATATCCCGTTCCACCGCTTCGAGGGGGAGCGGTTGGGGTTGTTGAATTTCTTCCACCATGACGAGGTGAAATCCTAGGAGGGTTTCAATGGGGGTTGAGATGTGTCCCGGTTTCAGTTCCTTGACTACCTGGCTTAGAGGGGCCAATAATTCGTTTTCCCGCACCCATCCCAATTCCCGCACTTGCTCGAAATGACTGGTGGCAAGGTCCTCTAACGAGGTATTCGGAGTCCATGCGGCATACATGGATTGGGCTTTTTTCTTTGCTCTCTCGCGTTCAAATTCTTCCTTTCCGGCTATCAGGCATTGCTTGAGACGATAGTGAGGGGATGTGAGAAACAGATTTGGGTTGGCGTCATAATACCGTTTGATTTCCTCCTCCTCGACAACGACGTTTCGGCGAACCTCGAAGTCAAAGAGTTTTTTTAGGAGCATTTGATGCCCGAATTCTTCTTCGGTTTGGGTGGGTGGCAGGGGAGTGCGCCGTAAGGCGGCATCGATCTCGTCCTGGGTGACGGTGACCCCCTTGGCTTGGGCTTCTTGAATTTGGAGCCGATCATCTATGAGTTTGTTTAGGACTTCTCGTTGTTTTTGGTGGTATCGGCGGTCCAGTTCCTCTCCGTGATATTTGGCGGTCAGGCGCTTGTACTCGTCCCGTATTTCCTTATCCAGATCGGACCAGGTAATCACCTCTTTATTCACTACCGCAATAATCCGGTCAGTCAGACTCAAGCTTACGCCAGGAAAGAAGAGAAGGCTCGCCACCACCCAGACGATGAGTGTGTGTGAAGAACAGTCTCTCACGCGTACACGTACGCCCTTCATGTCACGTCTTCACTTCCTCTTTGGTCATCGACTGATAGAGTTCTTGTAATATCGTATTGGCCCTGGGGTACATGGATGCCCAATCCTGCTCGGGAAGGGTCAAACGATAGGCACGAGGAGAAAGACAGTCCAGACGATCTTTCCAGCAGTCCATTAAAGCGCGGATTCCCTGTTCCGGGAGTTTGGCCCGTTCATGAAAGCGTACGTTCATTAGCCCGCCACGGACTTCGACATACTCGAGTTGAAGGGCCTTGGCTAATACTTTGATTTGCATGACTTCAAATAGGCGTTCCATGGCGGCAGGTGGCGATCCAAACCGATCAAGCGTCTCCCCATATAATAAGGCCAAATCCCCTAACCGATCACTCCCGGATAACCGTTTATAGAGTCCCAGGCGCTGAGAGGCATCTTCCACATATTCTTCGGGAATGAAGGCTGAGACATCAAGTTGAAGGGTGGGTTCCCATTCTTCCTCCACTTCCTGGCCCTTAAGCTGCTGAACAGCTTGCTCCACCATTTGTAAGTACAGGTCCAACCCGACGGCAGCGATGTTGCCGGACTGTTGTTTCCCGAGTAAATTTCCCGCTCCACGAATTTCAAGGTCAGCGGCCGCGATTCGAAACCCGGAGCCAAGTTCCGCAAATTCTTGAATGGCGTTCATGCGTTTTTGTGCATCTGTACTCAGGGTTTCCTCGTTTGGAATGAAGAGGTAGGCAAAGGCTTGTTGCCCGCTTCGCCCGACCCGTCCGCGAAGTTGATACAGCTGGGAGAGCCCGAATAAATCCGCCCGATCAACCAAGATGGTGTTCGCGCTTGGAATATCCAACCCTGATTGGATGATGGCCGAGGCCAGCAGGACATCGGCTTCCTGGTGAAAAAATCGTAACATCACACGTTCCAACAATTGTTCATTCATTTGGCCATGCGCCATTAATACCCGTGCTTCTGGAACCAGATCTTGTAACCAGGCCCCGGTTTGCTCCATGGTTTCCACTCGATTGTGCACGTAGTAGACCTGCCCTCCCCGGGCGAGTTCCCTGGCAATGGCCTCTCGTACCACAGTCGCATCAAACCGGAGGACCTGGGTTTCCACCGCCAAACGACCAGGAGGTGCGGTCTCAATGACCGATAAGTCTCTCACTCCTGAAAAGGCCATTTGCAGGGTTCTGGGGATCGGGGTTGCGGAAAGTGTGAGCACATCGACTTGGGTCCGGAGTTGTTTCAGGCGTTCTTTATGGCGGACGCCAAACCATTGTTCTTCATCGATTATTACCAAGCCCAATTGTTTAAAAACGACATCTTTCTGCACGACCCGATGCGTCCCGATCACAATGTCGATCAAGCCGGCAACCAGATCTTTCAGGGTTGCTTTGATCTCATTGGCTGATTGAAAGCGTGACAAAATACCGATTTTGACCGGGAACGGGGCAAACCGTAGTGAAAAATTTTCAAAATGTTGTTGAGCCAGCAATGTCGTAGGAACCAGGACGGCCACCTGCCGGTTGGCCTGAATCGCCTTAAAGGCGGCACGCATGGCGACCTCTGTTTTACCGTATCCCACATCTCCACAGACCAGACGGTCCATGGGTTTCGGGGATTCCATATCTCGTCCTATTTCTTCAATGGCTCGAAGTTGGTCAGGCGTTTCTTCATATTCAAATCCCGCTTCAAATTCATGTACCAGGAGACTGTCCTCCTGATACGCGGTCCGTCTGGCTACTTCCCGGTTGGCATAGAGTTCAACGAGTTCCTCGGTCATATCCTCGATGCCTTTTTTGATTTTTGCCTTGGTTTTGCCCCAAGCGGTACCTCCCAGGCGATCCAATCGTGGGGACCGTTGTTCCGCTCCCCGATAGCGATGGATGTGGTTCAGGCGGTCCAGCGGGACATACAGGGTATCGGTTCCACCGAATTGCAGGAGCAAATAATCACTGGTAAAGCCTTGCACCTCCAATCGGCGCAAGCCCAGATACCGTCCAATCCCATGTTGGAGATGGACGACGAGATCCCCTTCTTTCAGATCCTCCAGCGACGAGAAAAATTTGGCAGTGGGAGATTTTGTGTGGGGACGATGCCGGATGCCTTTCCCAAATAATTCTTCCTCGGTGACGAACGCGATGTGCCCATCTTGTGAAAGAAACCCTGCCGAAAGGTCTCCTTCAAGACAGTAAAATGGTGCGCGGGCATCCGTGGCTGGTTGAGGGAAAGGATGTTCCCACTTGTTGGCCGGGAAGCCGTGGTCATGCAATAAGCACAACAGGCGTTCCACCTGTCCCGGACTGCGAGCCACAAAAAAGATCTCGGAGTCCTTCCTTAATTGGTCCAGCTTCGAAAGGGTTTCCTTGAAGGGAAGCCCGCGAATGCCTACCCCGACACTGCCGGGAGACTGAGCCTGTAAGGAAACAGGCACACAGGGCATGGTGCTGGTATCAGGAGCCACGCTATCCCACCATACCGTTGGACACATGCTGGTATAGGTTTTAATGGTCTCCCACATCTCATAGAGTTGGTCGGGGTCAGCGTGGGCAGAGACGCCTCCCGGGCTGGGCTGGAGCTGTTCCCATGTTTCTAACAACGCATTCCAGAATTGCGCAGCCGCAGCATCCAGATCGACCGGGCGGTAGAAAGAGACGGTGACGGGCGTGTGAATGTAATCAAACAGTGTGACTAATTTGGGGTAATACCGAGGAAGATCCCATTCAATGCTTGCCTGGATGGGTTCGAAAGAAGTATCCGGTTGTCCGGAATCGGGAGGAATAAACTCCCGTGTGGGTAAGACCCAGGTTTCCTTGAGATGGGTGATGGATTCTTGGGTCGAGGGATCAAAGGTCCGAATGGATTCGACGGTATCCCCAAGAAATTCAATACGGACGGGATGGTCCTGAGCTGTGGAGAATATATCCACGATACCACCACGTACGCTGAACTCGCCGGGGACTTCAGCCAACGATCCACGTTCATACCCTAACCGGATTAATGAACGAAGAAGCACCTCACGCTCGCACGTCTTGCCTACCTTGAGAGAGAAACATGCTTGAGCGAAGACCTCTGGCGGAAGCAGTTTATGCAATATGGCCGGAAGTGAGCTCACCATCACGGTGCTTTCACCGCGAGACAACCGGTGGAGAGATCGAACGCGCTGGCAAATGACGCTGTGGGCCGGCAGTGCAGGATTATATGGAATGGTGGCCCATGGAGGGAACAATGCCAATGTCTCGTGATCTCGCCTGATGAACGAGAAGAAAAATTCCAAGTCTTCATACAATTCTTCAGCTTGTTCCTGTGTAGGCGTGATGATGAGGTGCGTTTGGCCCTCAGTGCAGGCGGTTTTTTTCTCCGGAAGTGTGAACAAGGTCATGGACAGGGCGAGGCAGGCCTGTTGCGTACTAAGCAGGCAGGGCGGGGGCGCCTGTTCGGGGATCGTTGGAACGATCGTGCGCAGCTGCTTTGCAAAATGATGGAAGACGGAAGGGACGTTCATGATCTGAAATACACCACGAAAAATGTTCTCGACGTGCTGACTAGGAGGATGGGTTTATTCCCTGCGTGGTGAGAATTCGTTCAATAATCGCGGTGGTAGAAACATCGGAGACAAGTGGAATCGTTCGCACAAATCCTCCTCGTTCCTCAACAAAATCTTTTCCGATAATTCGTTCGGAGGTCCAATCTCCTCCTTTTACGAGAACATTGGGTTGGATAGCTTTGATGAGATTCAAGGGATCCGGCTCGTCAAAAAGTGTCACGTAATCTACGCAACCTAATGCGGCAATGACCTCTGCCCGCTGCGCATCGCTTTGGATTGGTCGATTCGTCCCCTTACCCAGTTGACGAACTGAACTGTCGCTGTTCACTCCGACGACTAATCGATCTCCCAACTCCTTGGCTTCTGCCAGATATCGGGTATGTCCGATATGAAGCAAGTCAAAACACCCATTCGTAAAGACAACGGATTCTCCCGCCTGCTGATGAATGGTAATTCGTTGTAAGAGACTGTCCAAGGTATGGATTTTTGATTGCATAATGATAAATCGTTGAATCCTTATCATGGGGTCCCTATCTCACATATCCCGATTTCTGTATGATACCTGCTGCACACGCCAAAACCTAGAGAGGGTACCCGACAAGCCACTTCGCTAAATAGGGAAAACAGGATATGCGGTCGTGGTCTCAGACCTACCGGATTTCCTAAGCCTGATCGTGTCCATTCCAAGAGCTGCATGAGCCAATCTGGTCCAGGTCCCCATATCGCCATTCCGGCGCATCAATTTGGTCTCTTTGCCGGCCCGCTCCTTGCCGGGTTGATGTTTGTCCTGCTTCCCGAATCCCTGGCTGACCCCGCGAGAATTCTGGCAACAATTTTAACCTGGGTAGTGGTGATGTGGATTACGGAGCCTATTCCTCTGCCCATTACCGCTTTGCTGGGCTGTGGACTGTGTGTCGTCGCCGGGTTAGGGGACATGCAATCTGTATTTTCTGCCTTTGCCCACCCCATCATCTTCCTGTTTATTGGGAGTTTTTTTATTTCGGAGGCCCTTTCCGTTCATGGGTTGGACCGCCGGTTTGGCAACTGGCTTTTGTCACGTAAGTGCGTGGGTTCCAATCCTTTTCGTATCATGATGGCCATGAGTTTGGCTGTTGCAAGCCTGTCCATGTGGATTAACAATACTGCGGCAACGGCGGTCATGTTGCCCATTGCGCTTGGTGTATTACGGGCGCTTCGGCAGGGCAATCCTAATATGGAGACCTTTGACACCGGGTTTTTGCTGTGTCTGGCTTATGGCGCCGGTATAGGGGGAGTGGCCACTCTCGTTGGCACCGCGCCGAATTTAATCGCGGTGGGGCTGTTAGCCCAGCAGGCCCATATCACTATTTCATTTGACCAATGGCTATTGATTGGATTGCCGTTGGCGAGTGTGATGCTACTCGTGATGTTTACCATTTTGTATTGGTTGCATCCTCCCCCTTCTCACTTGTATTTTCCTGAAGGATCTCCTGTCCTCAAGATTTCGGCACCACTTCCCTGGACTCGGGGGGAGCAATATACGTTTGCGGTGTTTGTGTTGGCTGTCATGTTGTGGATACTCCCGTCCATACTCTCAATATGGTTTGAAGGTGATCATGCGGTCGTGCAATGGGTTCGGGCTCATTTGCCGAAAGAATTGGTACCTATTTTTGCCTCTGGATTGTTGTTTCTTCTGCCCTTGAATTTTCGGCAGGGGAAATTCACCTTAACCTGGAAAGAAGCCGCCAATATTCATTGGGGAACCATCCTGTTGTTCGGGGGAGGCATCGCTTTTGGCGAGTTGATGGTCGAAACCGAATTGGCGAAAGCGATCGGGCAGGGTATGGTGAATATATTTGGCATTCAGTCCATCTGGGGTTTAACGGGTGTGGCGATCCTTACAGCCCTGGTTCTCACGGAGCTCGCGTCGAATACCGCAACCACCAGCATGATTGTGCCTGTGCTCATCGCCATTGCCCACACGGCCAATTTTTCTCCTGTCCCTCCGGTGCTGGGTGCCTGTATGGCTGCAAGCCTGGCATTTGTGCTGCCGGTTTCGACTCCCCCGAATGCCATAGTCTATGGAACGGGGAGAATTCCGATTCTCCGAATGGTGCAAGCCGGATTGTTGTTGGATGCGATTGGAGGCCTGTTGATTTGGGGCACATTACGTATGTTGGGTCCACATTTGGGAATTAATTGAGCTTCCCAACCTAGGAGATAGACCTCAATTGATTTTTAAATAATGTTCCGACATAATCCTCGTTTGCATTTCACCTGACCCAAATAACGTGTCTTTGAACCCTTCTCACATACGGTTTGCTCTGCTGACCCAAGATCCCGATCTCAAGTTGCGGGTTCAAGGTCCAGATCTTCAGAACACCATTACGGTGTTGGATGACTGTTCTTCCTTAGAAGCGGCGATGCGCTCTCAACAATTTACCGGCGTGATTCTGGATGAGTCAGGGAAGAAATTTTTTCCTGCCTTGTCGGCACTGAATGGCCAATTGAATTTGTCGAAAACATTTATTTATGCCGGACCGTTGCCCGCCTGGAGTACCATGAATCAGATCAGGCAGGTCATGGGGGATCAACCAGCGGAAGAGGGGGCTATCGATCCGAAGGATGTGAGTTTGGCCAGTTATGTGGAAAAAAAATTGGGGGATTTTGTTCGAGCGATGAATGTCGGCTCAGGAAAAAACCTCTATCCCACCTTAATGAGAGCTGTTGAGCGGCCCTTGATTGAACTGGCATTACGGGAAACGCATGGCAATCAGATTAAAGCAGCCAGGCTTCTGGGCCTCAATCGCAATACACTCAGGAAAAAAATTACAGAATTTCAAATTTCCGTCAGTCAGTTAAAGCAATCTTTTTCTGGAAAACGCAAGAAGACGGAATTGGACTCTGCTGGGTAACCTTTTCCTTTCCCCTTGAAAAATAAACCATTTCTTGACAAGACCACCAATGCAGTCTAGCATATGGCCGGTAGGATATAGGCGCGTAGCTCAGGGGGAGAGCGCTACCTTGACACGGTAGAGGTCGGCGGTTCAATACCGCCCGCGCCTACCATTATCTTTCTCCAAAAAAGCCTGACAGGTATCCAGCTTCTTATTGATGGGAGTGGTGCCTTTTCTTGCGTTCATCACGGAATGTAGAAATTTGTTTTATTTGGTGTTTGTACTGTAATGGAATCTATTCAGGTATCACTGCAAGGCGAAAGTAGTCAGGCCCTTCCCAAAGGAATCTCGGCGAAGGCCGCAATAGAACAACTGAAGGGAGCCGTTCCTACTGAGGTGTTTGCCGTTAAGGCCAATGGTGTGGAAATAGACCTCCTGGCTTCCCTGGAGGCCGATTCAACCTTGCAGCCGTTGGTGTTCGATTCACCGGAAGGCAAGGAAATTTATCGGCACAGTAGCACGCATATCATGGCCCAAGCGGTGAAGGAGTGTTTTCCTACCGCACAATTGACCATTGGTCCGGCTATCGAAGAGGGTTTCTTTTATGATTTTGCCTTTGAGCGGCCGTTCACGCCGGAAGATCTAGAAAGAATCGAAGCCCGGGCTTTGGAAATCATCAAACGTAACCTTTCGGTTTCAAGACGTGAGTTCTCCAAGGAAGAGGCAATAGAATTCTTCAAAAGTCGTGGTGAACCCTATAAAGTAGAGCTCATTCAGGGGTTTCCTGATGGAGAACCTGTGTCCGCTTATACCCAAGGTGACTTCGTTGACCTCTGTCGTGGCCCCCATCTGCCAGCCACTGGCTATGTCAAAGCATTCAAACTCCTGAATAGTGCAGGAGCCTATTGGCGAGGGGATGAACGAAACCCCATGTTACAACGGCTCTATGGTACGTCCTTTCCGTCAAAAGAAGCCTTACAGGCTCATTTGGACAATTTAGAGGAGATCAAGCGTCGGGACCATAGAAAGCTTGGGAAAGATCTCGATTTATTTAGTATTCAGGACGAAACCGGGCCTGGTCTGATTTTATGGCATCCCAAAGGGGCACAGATCCGTCTACTGATTGAAAATTTTTGGCGGGAACAACATTTGGCCAACCAGTATGAGTTGGTCTATTCCCCACATGTTGCTCGGTTGGATTTATGGAAAACCAGCGGGCATGTGGATTTCTACAAAGAAAATATGTTCGCCCCCATGTCTGTCGAGTCCAGTGAATATCAGCTAAAGCCCATGAATTGCCCGTTTCATATCATGGTGTATAAATCACATTTGCGCAGTTATCGCGATCTGCCTATCCGTTATGGGGAATTGGGAACGGTCTACCGGTACGAACGATCCGGAGTCCTGCATGGCCTGATGAGGGTTCGGGGCTTTACCCAAGATGATGCTCATTTATTCTGCCGCCCTGACCAGCTGGGTGAAGAGGTGCAAAAGGTCCTGAAATTTATTACGAGTATGCTAGGAACTTTTGGATTTACGGAATTCAAGATGTTTCTATCCACTCGGCCCGAAAAAGCTGTGGGGACGATCAACCAATGGGACCAAGCGACGTTAGCGCTGGAAACTGCGCTGAAAAACGGCGGCTATACTTACCAGGAAGATCCGGGGGAAGGGGTCTTTTATGGGCCTAAAATAGATGTCAAAATTCAGGATGCTTTAGGCCGATCCTGGCAATGTTCGACCGTTCAGATCGATTTCAATAATCCCGAAAGATTTGGTCTGACCTACGTGGGTGATGATGGAAAAACTCATCAACCCATCATGATTCACAGGGCCTTACTAGGATCGATTGAGCGATTTTTTGGGATTCTTTTGGAGCATTTTGGGGGTGCTTTTCCGGCCTGGTTGGCCCCTGTTCAGGTTATAGTTCTCCCAATTTCAGAAAAACATCAAGGGTATGCCCAAGAGGTTGAAAAAAATCTTCGTCAGGAGGGCTGTCGCGTCTCCTTAGACTTGCGAAATGAAAAGATTGGCCTTAAAATCCGTGAGGCTGAAAAGGCAAAGATTCCTTTCATGATTGTCGTGGGGGATCGTGAAGCTGAAGCAAAGATGGTTGCGGTACGACAAAGGAACGGGAAAAATTTGGGGACTATGCCTATTATTGATATGGTGACGCTTATTCGGGAAGACATGCCCGAGTCTGTTAAGAAGGGTTCTTTACTTTTCGAATGACTCGTCCGGTGACACCCAAACAACGTATTAATCATTTCATCAAAAATCCTGAAGTCCGGGTTATTGGGGCTGAAGGTGAACAGCTTGGAATCCTGAAGACATCAGAGGCGATTCGGCAGGCGAGGGAAATTGGATATGACTTGGTGGAAGTGGCTCCTACCGCGGACCCTCCGGTCTGCCGTATTATGGATTATGGGAAATTTAAGTATGAACAGAGCAAAAAAGAACATCGCATGCGACTTAACCAGAAATCCACCCAGGTTAAGGAAGTTAAATTTCGGCCTCGGACAGACAAGCACGACATGGAGACGAAGGTCCGCCAAATACGGGACTTCCTGGAAGAAGGGAATAAGACCAAAGTTACGGTTATGTTTCGGGGGCGAGAAATGGCCAATCAAGAGCTTGGGTTCAAAGCGATTCAGAAGGTTGTTGAGGAGTTAAAAGGCGCAGGAAATATTGAAAGTCCTCCCAGGATGGAGGGACGGAATCTTTACATGGTGGTCGCTCCGAAATAATTGGCTAATCGTGGGAGTCTGGCAATTTGTCGGTCGTTGAAAAAGGAAATAAGGTAATAAAGTATGGCAAAAATGAAATTAAAAAATCACTCAGGAGCCAGTAAACGATTTAAACGGACCGGCTCGGGAAAGTGGATGCGGCGGAAGGCGGGAATGCGTCATATCCTTACTTCCAAGTCACCTGGAGTAAAATCCAGACTAAGCGGCGCAGTAGAGGTCAGAAAAGAAGACCGAACTTCGCTGTCTCGATTACTCCCCTATAAGTAACATATTAGAAATTAAGGAGAACCAGTCATGCCAAGGGTAAAAGGTGGGCCACAAACTCGACAGCGCCGGAAAAAACGGCTCAAGCTGGCGAGTGGCCAATATGGAGGAAAAAGTAAGCTTTTCCGGACTGCCACTGAATCAGTCGATAAGGGACAAGCTTATGCGTATACCGGACGAAAACAGAGAAAACGGAATTTCAGGCAGCTCTGGGTCACTCGCATCAGCGCGGCAGTTCGAGCGCAAGGAGTCACCTATAGTCAGTTCATGAATGCGCTGAAGAAAGCCAATGTGTTGTTAAATCGAAAAATGCTTTCAGAAATGGCGATTCACGATCCTCAAGGCTTTTCTCACCTTGTGTCCAGCACCAAGGGAGAAGGACAACCCGTCGCCGCTTAAGCTTCAGGCTTTCGTATCTCGAATTCAAACCCGGAAGTGGGCATATCGATTTGCCAGGCTTCGAGTACTTCCGGGTGAAACTCTCCAATATATCCCACTGCATGCCCATTACAACGGATTCGGCCGACTCGTCCCTCTAAAAATGAGGGATGAGTCACTGGCTCCAGTTCGTAGGGCCACACCATGTAATACATCAATAGATCCAGATAGCTATGGATCTCTGAAAAGTTTGCTCCGGAATTGGCGCTAATGGCAGCTATGGACAGTGTCGTGCGTGAACCCACATTGGCTTCCAAATCCAGTTGAGCCGTTTCTCCAACCTCAAATAGCAGATGGGGATAAAAGGCGCGAGGCGATAGGGCTTCCACCCGAAGTAGGCACGGCAAAATGGAAGGTCTTAGGCAGGCATAGGTTTGGGACATCACGTTATCCACTTCCACCAGGTGAGCATACTCCGTTTCAGCAATACGCATTCTGTCCACCAATTCCTGATGAGAAGCCATGATATTGGAAAAAATTTCCTGAAAGCCAAATCCGACCAGAAGATCACGAATACGATCGCTGGTCTGTTCTTCCACGGAGAGACTTCCAACGGTGAAGGTCTGGGGCATAATCGGAGAAAACGAATCATAGCCTCGCGTAATGGCGACATCTTCCGCCACATCCATCACATGCATGAAATCATTTCGAAAGGCGGGTAAAGTGACGGATACTGATTGCTTGGTCGCTTTCACCAGGTATCCATAAGAGGCCAGGGCCTCCTGAATAGCCTCCGAGCCAAGCGGCATTCCCAAAGCCTGTTCGATCGCCTCTAGGGAAATACGTTGAGATTGATTCATGCTCAGGGGGGTTTTAACGGTTGTGCCGAACTCCGTTTCGTAGGGATACGTAATATCCACCGATTCGATGGTAGCCCCACGATCGGCTAAGTTGCAGGCAAAAATGTTCAAGGCCAACACAACCATACTCAGATCGGTTCCTGTGACTTCCACAAATAAATCGGTGTCTCCCAACTGCACTTCACCAAGTTCCCGGCTGTTGATAATGGGGGGAAAGGACAACACCTGTCCATCCGAATCCCACAGGAGCGGCAACCGATCGCATCCAGCGAGAATCGATCCATATTCAAGACCTTTGGGATGGACGGTGAGAATTTCGTGAGGAGTCATTTTTTCCTCAAATCCTAATGGCGTAAATCGAATTTCATCAGGTTTTACCAGGCCATACGTGACAGGAAACGAAATGGAAGCGTACCGGTACAGGCCGATGGAAACAGTTTCACGTTTTCGTCCAAAGGCGTCGGCTAACTTTTCTTGAGTTTGAATACATTGGTCGAGGCCCTCAGCCGTCATGGCATATCCCAACGAGACGCAAGCCGCCACATAAGGTCGAACGGCTTCCATGCCCTGGGCCACTTGAATTCGTCGTTTCGCGCCTTTCTTTTCCGAAAAGAAGGAGTAAGGGGGCATCCCGTTATTCAAAACGGATCGAATTTGTCGGGCAATCCCTTCCACACACCATAAATCAGGTCGATTGGTATCTTGAAGCTCCACGCGCACTTCACCAGTGTCCGGTGAAACGTCTTTCACCTCCCCTTTCACATAGGGCATCCATTGTTCAATGTTGGACATGGAGGCAGTACGACCGACAAGTCGACAGAAATCTTTTTGGAAAATGGAAATGGTTGGCATCGTGGGTATTTAAAATTGACGGCGCATATTGCGGACCGCTTCTAAATCGGAGGTGAATAAATCGCGAATATCTTGTATGCCAAGGGCTACCATGGCCATTCGATCCAACCCGAGTCCCCAGGCGATAACCGGAACTGTCACCCCTAAGGGTACGGTGACTTCAGAGCGGAAAAGCCCCGCGCCCCCCAGTTCCATCCACCCAAGTTTTGGATGACGGACATGCAATTCTACCGAGGGTTCGGTAAACGGAAAATAAGCTGGGAAAAATCGAATCTCTTTGGCTTGTGCCATTTCCGTGGCGAACAATTGCAGGAGACCCAAGAGTGTCCGAAAGTTGATATCGGAGCCGAGCACAATCCCTTCCACCTGAAAAAAATCGGTGGCGTGCGTGGCATCGACATTGTCATAACGAAAACATCGGGCAATAGAAAAAAATTTGCCGGGAATCTGGGGATTTTGTGACAAGGTTCGAGCGGAGACGGCGGTGCCCTGGCTGCGGAGAACCAAGCGTTTCGCCCGCTCGCTGTCATATTCGTATTTCCATCCTTTTGATCCACTCGTTCCGCCATCCCGGTGGACTTGGCCAACCTGGCTGAGAAATGGCTCAGGAATCTTCTTGGCCATCTTGGGATTCTTCACGAAATACACATCATGGATGGCACGAGCAGGATGGAATTGAGGCATAAAGAGTGCGTCCATATCCCAAAATTCCGTCTCAATGAGTTCGCCACGCATTTCCTGAAATCCCATGCTCGTGAGCTTGTACTTCACGGTATCCAGAAATTCCCGATAGGAATGGCGTCTGCCGACCGCCAGGCGGGGAGGTCGGAGATTGATGGAGTATTTGCGAAAGGACACGTTCCGCCAGGATCCGTCTTTTAAGAGTTCTGGGGTTAATTGTGAAATTTCTTGAGCGGCGGCTTCCCGTAAATGAGGCAGAAGATTCCGGCCCTCGGCTGTAAGGACATAGGTCCGTTCGGTATGATCGTCGATGCGAAAGGGTTCTTGCGTATTGCCGCGTTTGACGGCGTATTGGCGAAGCAATGCCTGGTGATCGGAAGCAAACGAATCCAGGGGGCGTACGCCTTCATGAACCTGATTGAGTAGGCTTCGCAAATCCTTCACCGCGTCACTGTCCTTGCTGGTTATTTCCAGCATTCCACCTGCACCCATCTGAAGGACGCCTTCTTTCTTGAGAATCCCGATCGCCCGGCTTAGCTCGGAGGGTTGGAAATGTCCCGTGGCTTGAAGGTCCTTCACGGTAGGTGATGAGCCTTCATGAGCGGCGCTCTTCACCGTCTGAAGGATCCACTCAAGTGGAGAAGAGTCCGGCTGGTGGTATTGGGTGCCGACCGTGGTGAGGGACACATAGGTCGTGGTGGATTCGGACGACAGGCTCACTAATTGTTTCGTGAGCAGCCACCCGACGGCCATGCTGACTTGTGAGGAGGCTAGCTCCGTGTGGGTGGCAAGTTGAAGGTCTGAGAGTGGCTGTGGGTCTTTCCCCA
The DNA here is from genome assembly GCA_963801755.1 of uncultured Nitrospirales bacterium. Classification (GTDB taxonomy): domain Bacteria; phylum Nitrospirota; class Nitrospiria; order Nitrospirales; family UBA8639; genus Nitrospira_E. The sequence goes on from CAWDGE010000018.1 coordinate 103,258, forward strand.
GTGCACGTAGGACCTGAATTTCGAGAGGATGAAGGCTTTCGGTGTTATTGGGGGAATTCATGGGCCCGATTAGACAATCACGGTCCGAGTCGCGGTTCGCATCTGCCGAATGGTTTCGGGAATATTCTTGCTACCAAAAATGGCGGAACCAGCAACCAGGACAGTCGCGCCGGCGTGAATCACCGAAGCCACGTTGGTCAGGTTGACTCCCCCATCGACTTCTAAATGGGCCGAACTACGGGAATTGGTCATCATCGTCCGGATACGCCGGATCTTATCCAGGCTGGAGGAGATAAATTGTTGGCCTCCAAACCCTGGATTCACGGACATCACGAGGACTAAATCCACGTCGCCAAGTATTTCCTCAATGGCGGTGACCGAGGTCCCAGGGTTCAAGGACACTCCGGCTTTGACCTGTCGTTCCTTTATAGACTGAACCGTCCGATGTAAATGTGGACAGGCTTCGACATGCACGGTCAACAGATCGGCTCCGGCATCGACGAACTCAGGAATAAAGGCATCCGGATTCGTCATCATCAGATGAACATCTAATGGTAAGGAGGTCACCTTGCGAAGCGCTTCAACCATGGGCGGACCGACAGTCAAATTGGGAACGAAATGGCCATCCATTACATCCACATGAATCCAATCCGCACCGGCGGCTTCTACCATCTGGACGGCTTCCGCAAGCCGGGCAAAGTCAGCAGAAAGAATAGAAGGAGAGATTAACGGTGTGACTGGCATTGTCATTCAGATTTTTTCAACCTGCACGCAAAAAATCCGTCCATGTTCAGCGTCTGAAAGGCCGTACACAAATGCCCAGGGTCAGTGATGAGTGATTGCCCTGCAATGGGCACCCAAGGTGTGACGGATTCCTGATAAAATTCAGGATGTTCCTGACAAAATCCTGAGATGATCTCTGTGGTCTCCTCCGGTTCGACTGAGCAGGCACTATAGACCAAGATTCCCCCTGGTCTCAAGAGGTCACAGGCCCGATCCAGAATCTCGCGTTGAAGAGCTTGGGCATGTTGGATGGTCGAAAACGATTTTATTAATTTTCCTTCCGGGTGTCGGCGAAGAATCCCGAGAGCGGAACAGGGCGCATCGACCAGAATACGGTCAAACGGTTGGGCCAGCATGGCTGGAACCCTGGGGGGGGTAGTTGAGGAATCGTTGGCCGGGCCGTGGACAGAAGATGCGCTCAGATCAAACTGAACAGGATGAACAATGGAAATCCCCACCCGGGCACAATTTGAAACGAGCCGGTCCAGACGTCCCTGATGACGATCCAGTGCCACAATGGTCCCTTGGTTTTTCATCAGTTGGGCCAGGTGCGTGGTTTTTCCTCCGGGAGCTGCACAGGCATCGAGTATCCGGTCTCCGGGCTGAGGGTCAAGGAGCAAGGGAATCAGTTGGGCGGCTTCGTCTTCCACGTAGCACCAACCGTCCTTCAAGGCGGAAAGTTGTCCAGGATTGCCACATTTGTCCAAGGTCAGGCCGACGGGGCTCACGGTGGTTTCCTGTGCAAGTATTCCTTCCGATTGGAGGCGGGCAAGCAAATCGGAACGGGAACACTGAAGAGAATTCGTTCGAATCGTTAACGGCGGAATACCAATGGACTGTTGGCAAAGGTGTTCCGCTTGTGTGAGTCCGAAGGTTCCCCGCCAGCGCTCAACTAACCAGGGGGGGCAGGCATATCGAATGGAGAGCGACTTGGTGGCATCGACTGCCGGATCGGGCATGGGGGGAACAGGTTGACGAAGCAGATTGCGCAATACGGCATTCACGAAGCCGGACCAATTGTGGCCGGGTTGTTTCCGGATGAGCTGAACAGCTTCATTCACTGCGGCTGAAGCCGGGATTCGATCGAGATAGAGTAATTGATAGGCGGCGACCCGCAATGTCGTTGCGACCGTCAGCGGCAGGCGGACCATGGGCTTGCGGGAGACCTGATCCAATCGCCAATCCAGAGTGAGATAATGCCGCAATACCCCATAGACCAACTCAAACGCCAGGTGCCGATCGCGTTCGGAGATCACGAGGTCTTTGGTGATGTGATCGAACACGTCATCGCTAAACCCCCGGGATCGTTCAATTGCCTGCAACGTGGCGGCAGCGATTTTTCTCGCACTCCAGGCACGACCAGTCGAAGATGTCGGTTGTCGTGCCCCCATTTCACGCCTTGCCAATCATGGGGAATTTGTGGCCAGCTTGGCAGCCATTTCAATGGCCTCAACCAAGCTGGTGGGGTCGGCTTTGCCCTGCCCGGCAATGTCATAGGCCGTTCCATGATCAACAGACGTGCGAATGATCGGCAGACCCACCGTGATGTTCACGCAATGGCCGAAGGCCACCGTTTTGAGCGGAATCAATCCCTGATCATGATACAGGGCGACAATGCCGTCAAATGATCCTCGTACCGCCTTGCCGAACAAGGTGTCGGCAGGATGAGGACCCGTGCAGGCAATGCCCTGTTTTTTGGCTTGCCGAATGGCGGGTTGAATAAGACGGTCTTCCTCGTCTCCAAACAGACCATTTTCGCCGGCATGGGGGTTAAGGCCCGCCACGCCAATGCGCGGTTTCTGAATATGGAACAAGCGGGTGAGTCCCCGATGGGCCAATCGAATGGCCCGGAGGATTGTGGCAGGCGTCAGCACGTTCGGAACTTCACGGAGAGCCAGATGGGTAGTGGCAAATAATATTTTCAAGGGGCCCCCTACTATCATCATCCCCGACTCCTTGGCGTTCGTCAGATCCGCCAACATTTCGGTATGACCCGGATACGTGTGCCCCGCTAAATGAATCGCATGTTTATTAATCGGAGCCGTGACGATGCCCTGCACGCAACCGGCCTGGGCTAACCGGACTGCTGTTTGAATACACGTGACTGCCATATCCCCGGACCGTCCCGTGACGCGCCCAAGCCTGACCGGACGGATTGCTCCGGAAAAGGGATCCAAGACTGGAAGAGAGCTCCGGCGGAACATTTGAGAATCGGAGGATGATTCGTGCCCGCTCACCGGCACAAGAACAAGTGAGGCCCCCAAGGATTGTGCGGTGAATTCCAGGATGGTCCGGCTACCAATGACCAGGGGCCGACAGACTCGCCAGACTTTCGACAACTGAAGAGCCTTCACGATAATTTCCGGTCCGATCCCGGCAGGGTCGCCCATGGTAATTGCTAGAAGCGGTTTGGTCGGTTGCGTGGAGGACATGAATGGATTACTTTCGCTGTGCCAATTTGGCAGGAGAAATTTTGCGCGTGGATGGGATTTTCGCACTGACATACGTCTGGCGTGCGAGGTCGATGATTGTTTGCACAGGCTGCTTGGTGCGCTCAGCCAACGTGACACAATCACGATACTCGGGAGTGACCTTAGAACGGCCCTGTCCAAGTCCGGCAAGCTTCATGCGGACAGAACCCCCCAACAGTCTAATTGTTTGGAAGGAGCGAGGCAGAATGGCTCGATCAATTTCCTGGATCCGTATTCCCAGGGTCGAGGTTTCGGAAAATAGTATCGACTGCAAGGCCTGAAGATTCGGTGAGAACGCGATGACTGTCACAATCGTGCCGGGCCGACTTCGTTTCATGATGGTTGGGGTTAATGTGACATCGAGAGCTCCAGCCTCGAACAGGCGCTCCATGATCACCTCGTACAATTGCGGATTCATATCATCTATGTTTGTCTCAAGTTGGATAACGCGTTCCGTGTGATTCAACGAATCAGAATCTTGAACACCAACAAATAATCGCAACACATTAGGCCAGCCATGAGGATCGGCCGTTCCTGCGCCATACCCCACTGTTTGTGGTGTTAAGGATGGGAGCGGTTTACAATTTTGGGAGAGAGTTTTAACCAAGGCGATCCCGGTTGGTGTTGTGAATTCAATGGCCGGTCCATTGGAGAGAATGGGGATGCCCTGGGCCATGTGCGCCACCGCCGGTCCTGGGACCGGAAGCAGCCCATGTGCCGTGGAAATAGTACCGGCTCCCAGATTGATAGGTGAAAAGGACACTGTTGTGATGTTCAGATGCGAAAAACCCAGCAGGGTCCCGACAATATCTACCAGCGAATCGATCACGCCCACCTCATGAAAATGTACCTTGTTTGGTTCTTGGCCATGAACCCTGCCTTCGGCTTCAGCCAGCAGTTGGAAGGTGTGAAGGGCCTGCGTGCGGATCGCGTCCGGTAGGCGACTATTTCCTAACGTCTTTCGAATAGCAGAGAGGGACAAGGGCTTGGTGAACCCTTTGTGAATATCCACATCCACTTTGGTGGCCCGGATGCTGTTGCGGATCACCTGCTGTTCGCGAAGCCGATAGCCTTTGATGCCTATAGCTTTGAGGCCTTTTTTCAATATACTCAAGGGCACACCGGCATCCACAAGGGCACCCAAAAACATGTCCCCGCTCACACCCGAAAATGCATCGATATGAAGATGTCTGGTCATGTAATTACACCTGAAAAAGTCCAAAGGCGAAACCGTAACATATCAAAACCCTGAGCGCGACGCTGAGTTGGTCATTGAGAAGGGGACAATTTTTTTGAAATTATCCGGATTTCGTTCCAGCAGCCGAGGTTTTGCTTGGCTCGTCCCAAAGGGCGCAACCTTTGTTGTGGAGCAAAAGGACCCAAAACCATGTTGGCCTTGTCGTGGCCCTTCGGGTTTCCTGCGTGGTTCGCCGAACATTTCGACCTTGTTCAGGGCAGGTCCGGCGGCAGCGCGAACTCGCGGAATCTGTCCTGAGCCTTGCCGAAGGGCTCAAAGCGTGGCGGTTTTTCCAGAGTTGGCCAAAGGCTAAAGAAAAAAATATTCAACAATTCTGGGATTTGATTGGTCTGAAGGGGAAATCTTTGGCACAATAAGAAGGAAGTGCTCAGCACCGAGCAGCTAAGAATGTATGACCTGGTTGGAGATCACACCGTTTTGAGAGATCTTTCGTTATCCTCCGAATGACATGGTTTCCCAGGGGTTGCTTCATTCGGGCGACCCTCGGGATTCATCGAACATTGACTGACCGATGGAGTGTACGTTTTTACACATAAGGAAACAGATGGCTCGTTTGTTAAAAATTTCTCTGAAAACACTGCAAATTTTTTGCTTGAGTCTATTTGTAGGTTTAGCCTTTTCACAACAGGTTGTTGCACAACAAAATAAAGGACCGGCAACTTCCCCCGTGAAAATTTCTGATGTGGTGGTTTCTCCTGATCCCTTTATCCTTGGTAAAAGCGGGTTGAAGTTGACCCTGCTCGTGGAGCTGCCGTCATCGTTACATGGAGCCAATGTGCTGGAAGTGTCTGCCATGATCACCTCACCGACAAGGCGCTCCATGAGTTTTGTCGCACATCGTCTGTTGGTGGACGAACTGGAGCCGAAAGGGGCGAATCTCACCGTTCCGGTGGAGTTGGTTTGGGATGGGAAGGATCAACACCATCAACTCGTGGCCGATGGCTCGTACTTTTATGAACTCCAAGCCAAGTTGATGGAGGATCAAGGGAATGGTCCCCGCACAAAGATCGTCTCACGTCGGGTTCACGGGACACTCGAAGCGTTGGCGTATGTGGGTGAAGTGTTGCCTCCCCTTCCTCCGGAACCGGATATTCCCGAAGAACTTGATATTCTCCGTGAGGGAGAGAGTACTGAAGAGAATGGCACGGTTTCGGAAGGCTTGAAGACTTCCGACGATCCGGTGGCTCCAGAGGAGGAGGCGCTCATGGACGCTACGGGTGTTATTCAGTCTGAAGAGGCCGGTGTTTCCGGGTCCGAGGTTGAAAGCGTTGAACCAGAGGAGAAAGACGAGAAAACGATCTCTGAAATGCGAGAGGCACCAATGTCGGAAGTTTTGAGCGAGCCGATGCCTGAGTTATCTACGTCTGAGGAGGAGATTCCGCTTGCCCGTTAATATTAATGCGGTGTGCGAGACAGCCTGCTCCAAACCCGTTATCGATATTTACCACGCCGATTCCCGATGAGCAGGCATTCAGCATTGTTAGGAGAGGAGCCAGCCCGCCAAAATTTGCTCCGTAGCCCTGGCTGGTGGGCACGGCGACAATCGGGCGATCGACCAACCCTCCCACCACGCTGGGCAACACCCCATCCATTCCTGCGACGACGACGACGACCCGTGCCTGGTGAAGACTCTCTTGACGATCCAAAAGCCGATGTAAGCCTGCGACGCCAACATCATAGAGTGTCTGTACCCGGCTTCCCATGACTTCGGCGGTGACTTTGGCCTCTTCGGCCACTGGAATGTCGGAGGTGCCGGCCGTGACAATAAGAATCAAACCCTGTGTGGTACGGCTGCTATCGGAAATTGAGACCATTCTCGCCCTCTCATGATACACCGCTTTGCGGGCCAATCGCTTGAGACTGCGCGCATTAGCGGGCGAGACTCGTGTGGCGAGGAATGGCCCGCCGGACTTTAACAATTTTCCAGCGATGGCCGTAATTTGTGCGGGTGTTTTCCCTTCGCACAGGATCACTTCCGGAAATCCTTGTCGAAGCGACCGGTGATGATCCACTGAGGCAAACCCGAGATCTTCAAACGGGAGGGTGCGAAGCTGTCGAATAGCCTGGGGGACAGAAACCTGTCCGCCTTGAACCCGTTGAAGTAAGGCCGCTAACCGGTCGTGGTTCATGAGTGAGCCCTCGGGCCAAAGGTCGCGGTGCTGGCGGAAAAAAGGCCATCCGTTTCGCCTTTGGCTAATCGGGACATCAGATCTGTCACGATATGCCGGGGATTGCGCCCTTCAAACAACATTTGAAACACGCCGCGCACAATGGGCATATCCACATGGTACCGTTCAGCCAGTGCCATGGCGGCCCGGCTGGTGGGAACCCCTTCAGCCACAGTTCTAGTGGTTGAGCGCAACATGGTCATATTCGCGCCTTTGGCCAACTGCATGCCGACCTGGTAATTCCGGCTCAACGTCCCGGTGCAGGTGAGCACCAGATCTCCTAACCCCGATAGCCCGTAAAAGGTGGCAACATCGGCGCCCATGGCCCGGCCTAACCGGATCATTTCCGCCAGTCCTCTGGTAATTAAGGCGGCTCTCGCGTTAGATCCGAGGTCCAGCCCATCGACCACACCCGCTCCAATGGCCATGACATTTTTTAAGGCTCCGCCCAGTTGCGCACCGATCATATCCCGTCCGGCATACACGCGAAACTGTGGAGTGATGAAGGCTTGTTGCAGACCATTCACCAGATTGAAGTCACGCCCGGCGAGTAAAATGGTCGTGGGTTTCCAGCGGCTCACTTCTGATGCGAAGCTGGGCCCGGAAAGAATGGTGATGAACGGATGCCAGGCTGCGGGGAGATGACTTTCGACCACCTGACTCATCAATTGCAACGTGCCTTCCTCAATGCCTTTGGTGGCGATGATGATGGGAAGGGGTTCCTTTAATAACAGGTTGAGTTGCTTCACCATGGTGGCCATGGCATGTGATGGTGCCGCGAGCAGGATAACATCCGTGCCCTGCACGCAATCCGGAAGACTGATCGTGGCCTGGATAGAATTGGGTAAGACTACCTCGGGGAGATACCAGGAATTTTCTCTGGTGCGCTGGATGGTCTCTGCCACCTCAGGTTCATGGGCCCATAAGCGGATGCTGAATCCTTTGGTGGCCAGTAGGTGAGCCAAAGCCGTTCCCCAGGCTCCGGCCCCAATCACAGAGAGGACACGAAAGGAAGTGGGTGTCACGGTGTCTCCTGACAAAGGTGGTTTATGGATGAATGTGGAGTTGGGACCTGGGCCAAGGGGGCGAACAGATGTACTGGGAGAGAAACGTGCACCAGTCTGAAGGAACGAATGAGGGTCGATATTGGTATTGAATCGTGATCTGTTGGGAAATTATAAAAATGACGCGGGAAGTGAGTCAAATCATTTTGCGTGTTTCGCCTGGACGAATCGATGGAAATTGGGCAAGATAGAGAAACCCAACAATCATGAGACATGCGTCATCTTAACAGAAATCAGGTGCTGTGTGAGTGAAACCAGGCCGTGTCCTTCTTGTGGCTATGGTCTCCCTCTCAAAGGACGGTTCTGTCCAAAATGCGGGAGTCGGGCGGATCGAAAACCGGTGGAGGAATCCAAGCAGGAGCCGCTCAACCTTCGTATTCTCTATATCATGGTGGGGATACTCATCCTGGCGGTCTTATTTCCCCCCTGGCAAACGCCATCGGAGCAGATGCCGGAATTTTTAGGATTTCACTTTATTACTTCTCCCCCCATGGAGGGGGCCCAACGTAGTCCCATTCTCCAAAACATTCAACTCTTCACGATTGCCGTGGCGGGGCTGTACTTTTCCTGGGCATTTAGGGGCAAGGGCTAACCGGGTCATTCCTCCGAATCCGGCGAGGAGGTTCTTCATGAGGAGGACTCTTGAGGACACGGGATATCGGAAATACCTGGGCTCCAGGTTTCCCCAACATCCCGTGTTATATTCCTGTGAGAATCACGATTGAAACCGGATCACAGCCGGTTACTTGGCGACTTGCAGGATCTGTTGAATGGCCTCAGACTTTTGCATACGGAGAATCTGGTAAATTTTGGGACCATCTTCCAGGACGTATTGTCGGTCTTCGGCATGCACCTTCGCGCAGGGTCCTGGTTTGCTTTGCAAAGACAGAAAACGGGTGACAAGTTGGGGATTCCGTGAAATCCGTAAAATACTCACGGCACAGGCTTCGCCATCATAGGGTGCCGACACAATGTTGGCATCGTCCCATTCCTGAATATCATAGACATGAGTGTGCACTTTGAGTTGGGGCACATTCGCATTGACCAGGGATGCAGTCGAGTCAATACATCGTTTAAATTCTTTCATGCAGGTGATGCGCGAGGTCTGCAGGACATCGTCGGTATTGCCTTCCTTGAGCATCCAGGAACCCTGGACTTCCACCCATTGTCCCCATTCCTGATCGTGAAAGGTCTGTGCAGGAAGAAATGGGACCACACGATTCAAAAGGCGATCATCCTCAGTGAGACGTTTCAGTGTGGGAAAGTCGAGGTCCCCTGTCTGAGAGAGCCCTGATTTTTCCTGATAGGCTTTCAGCGCCTGTTTGGTGGATTGGTCGAGAGTTCCCGTATATGGTCCGACTCCATATCCAAAACGTCCGAGAAAAATCTGCACTCCGGTCATCAAGGTACGAAATTCATCAGGATTTTTCCGTAACGCGTCCAATTCTTCCTGCCCCTGCTTGTCTAACGACATTTTTGAGGCGTCAGTTTGTGTGGATTGATTAGGTGGGGGCGATGGAGATTCAGAAGCTTCTTTTTGGGAGTGGGGTGTTTTCTGCTCTTCACCCGAGGCGAAGCAGGAGATAATGGGAAAGAGCATTCCTCCAACACCAATGAATGCATAAAGAGCCATCAATCTGAAAAATTTACCGGTGCGTTGCGACATATCACATTCCCTTCTAAGAAACTAAAAATCAGAACATCTGTTTGGTGTGTAATCTATACCTGTGAAGATCTGGATCATTCCAGGTGGAGTTCGTGGAGTCAAGAGCTGAAGCCTGCTCATTCTTTTGGAGGTAAGCGGTGTTCGGGAGAAAGGTAAAACGGAGAAATGTGGAAAGTATGAAAAGGAGAAGGACCGACGCATGACTCGCAGAGATAGCCCCTACTCTGATTGAGTAGGTAGGACAGATTGATCATAACAAAACGCCGGATGGAGCATGCCCCATCCGGCGTAATGTCCGCACACTTGAAAAATTACCGTTTCTTCGTGGCAGCCTTTTTCTTGGCTGGAGCCTTTTTCTTGGCTGGAGCCTTTTTCTTAACCGGAGCCTTTTTCTTGGCTGGAGCTTTCTTCTTTGTGGCCAAAACACTCACCTCCTTTCAAATGATAGATGCGACGTCAGAGCCGCAGTGATAGCTCACCCTTACGAAAGCAGTGAGTCTGTGAATAGGAACCCTTGAGCACGTTATTAGTGTAAGACGTCACGCGAAAATTTTATCGGCACTATCGTTCTGCAATGCTAAGCGATGTTCGGGAGCGAAATTGGAAAGGTAATTGATGTAAGCAAGAAGTGTTTCGATCGTTGTGCATGATGTTATGGAATCTATACTACAACGTCTAAGCAATTAATTCCAGGAATTTTTAATTTTTTTTCGTCGTGATGAAAACAGCACAGAGTGTCTATCAGAAATTAGTACGGTGTGAGGAAACGAAACTTGATGAACATGGTCGAGGAAAGAAGAAATTTTTTCACTGTATGATGGTCGTCAGTTCATGGGACGGCGAATAATTCGCATCGGCTGAGAAGGCAATGCGTCCAATGACTCGGCCGTCTTCCGCTTCCACATTCACTCGCCATTCACCAGGCTGGAGCCGTTGTTTCATTGTGTACATGCGATAGCCATGTTCTCTTCCTCCGGTGATGGAAATGGGAATGCGATCCGTGGTGATGAATTCAGCCGACTTCGTAAGTGGTCGCCATTCCCAGTGGTGATAGATGGTGGTATGCAACGTGATCGGAGCAAACACGGATGAAAAGCTATAGACGGGTGTGTCCGTTCCGACACGGTCATCGGACCGTTTCCACACAGCGTACCAGGGGCCATCTTCATAGGTTAATAGGTACTGATCCTGCTGCTTTTCGATGTGATGATAGATGCCCCCGGATTTGAGGGAGAGGGGAATGGGAGGAATCCAATTTAAAAAATATAACGCGGTGCACAGCCCCACCAGGGCAAAAGCCGGGAGACAAATGGTCAAGGAAGCCCTGACAGGAAGATTGGGAATGCCGCGGAGGGTGAGGCCGACGGTTTCCCACACGACGACAATGGTGATGACGGCACCGGTTAAAAAGATCCCGGCATTCATCCATCCCGTCAGGACAGGAAGAAAAAAGGTCATAAAGCTTAAGGTGACGATCGCAAAGAGGCCCACCAGCATTTTGAGACTGGAATAACGTTTGGAAAGAAATTCATTGGCGATTAGCAACCCGACAATGATTCCTAAAAAGATGGCGGACGTGGACCATGACGCACTCTGGGAATAAAGGATGGCATAGGCACTGAACAGCCCGCCTAATAAAAATTGCATCGCCTTGCCAAAATGCGGACAGGCCCGATGCATCAGGCTAAGGACATTCCAGCCGGGTATGTCCGGTGTTGAGGGGATCAGTCCCAGTTGAAACCGTCCGGTGAGGATGATGAGAGTGCCGAGAAGCGTGATGTAGAGAAGGATAATCAGATTATCCAGCAATCGATCGATGCGGGTTAACGTAAGGGTATCATAGGTCACGCCGGCGAAAAAAAAGACGGCCGGGAGAATGGGTTTGAGGAATGTTGAATGCCACTGCATCATCGTCTGGGCCAAGGTCGTCGTGAGAGACGGCGTATACGTCGAAGACAATTTGTGCGTCGTGAGATTCATTGTACCCCTTCCCTGAAAATCCTCGGAAGATTGATGGGATTTCTTAAAGGGGTGAGATCGAAACGCTTCGGATAACCATTCAAGCTCTTTATGAATTCAGACAATAAGAATGTATTGCCTTCCGCTCTTTCTCTGACGCTGGTCGGAATCCAATTTGTCCTAATTGGGATGCTTGCCTTCACCGGGCCACTGTGGCCTCCAGGGTGGAGCCTTCGCGGGATACTTGCCGTTGGCGGAGTGGTAGGCCTCTGGGCGCTGCAGGCCATGGGGCTGCGACAGGTGAAGGTATTCCCGGAAGTTCCCGGCCAGGGGAAACTCATTGTCCTCGGTCCTTACCGCTGGATCAGGCATCCCATGTATACCAGCGTCTTGTTGGTGACCCTGGCTTGGACTCTGGGAAGTCCCCTTACCTACCGTATGCTGTTGTGGGTGGGATTAGTGATGACCTTATCGGTCAAACTCCGGTACGAAGAGCGCCTCTTGATGGAACGATTCCCTGAATATGAGGCCTACCGACATCAAACGAAGCGCCTCATTCCTTTTGTGTGGTAGAGGCCGATCACGGTTGGTGGTCAAAGAGTGTGTTAGAGGAGTTGAGGTGGACGTGGTGTGGCGTATCATTCCACTTTTTATTCTTTCAAAATATTTTCCGACATGTTCGAGCCCATCCTTCTACTCACTGGCATGATTAGCACGTACGAGCGTTGCCGGGGTTCGGCCCGGCAGCCGAGCCACTTTTGTTCGGGCAAAAGTAGCCAAAACCCGTGACGCCCTCCCTGGCCACATCGAAGAGGGCGGATGCGAGCCTGAGGAGGACAGCCCAACTCGCTGCGCTCGGACAAGGGCTGCCGGTGGATAAGAGCATCCGCCCCAGGGGCCAGGAAGCAGGCGTTAGACAACAGGCAGGGCGAGTCGCAGGGATGTGGGTATTTCTCCATCGCCTTTCACCGTTGGAACGAGGTTGCTGCAGACCCTGATCGTTCAGTCGGCAACGGGGGTGTTCTATGCCTACAAGAATGCTTTGGAAGTTATTGGGAATGCCTATAGTGGTTACAAGCTGGAGTTCTACCGTTCAGAAACTGTTTGCTGAATGTCGAAAGAACCATGAAATGCATAGGTCATTTTTAACGTTGTCATCCTGAGTGGAACGAAGGATCTCGCTGAGCCATAGTTGCTCAACCTTGGCAAAGGTTCTTCGACCTTGTGCTCAACGGCGGACGGTGCTTGGGCGGCGAACTTATTAGGCCGAACGTTAGATCTCGCGTGAGTCAAAGTTTGATGAGGGCTCTGGACCGTGAACTCTTGGAAGTCTGGCGCAAGGGAAACCTGGCTGGCTGAACAATTGGAAGCCATTCAATGGTGGATGCCAATACCAGGTACAGGCCTTTCATTATTGCACCGACAAGGCAATGGTTTATTACTTAGATTTAAATTGCTACTTGACTTTACGTAAATTTTCATTCAAAATTACTTCTAATGTGTCCTACCAATAAATACGAATCCACTATTAAAAGGAGGGAATCAATGTCTAAAGAAAGGACTATTCAGATTGCCACTTATAAGGGCTATGAAATTCAGGCAGCTCCTGACCAACTGCCTGACTCTGGCGAATGGGAGGTAAAAATTTTCATCGTGCATCATGGAGGGAACGAAACGCGAGAAAGGAAGTTCTTCACAGCCAATTCCTTCAAGGCATGGGAGGAAGCAGTCACCCATTGTTTCAACTTTGGAACGCAAATCATCGACGGAAAAATCGAAACCTGCACCGTCGACGGTCTGTGATGATCAGAGCCTACTGGGATAAATAACGCATGGCCCTCGACCCATGGATCACAAATAGTTTTCTCGATTCCTGTGCTTTCGATCCGAGGTATGCTCTGGAAGACAAACCTTAGAGAAGGTAAATGAAATATCGCACTAGTGGCTGGTGGGCCTCCGCCGAAAAATTTGGATAACAATGTCGTGATGGATTTAAGCAAAGATCCACTAATCAACGCAGTACATAACGGTATCAAGCGGGGCATCCGCGTTGCACTTGAGAACGATTGCCTCGGGTCGGCAGTAATCCTTATTTTGAGCGGGATTGATGCTATGGCCTATATTGCAATGCCAGTCGGTCAGGATGCTGTGACTCGCGGTGACTTCGTGGGATGGGCAAAGCAATACATTAAGTTTCCCTGTAGCGAACAGCTTACCGGTATAGATTTGTATGGAGCTCGGTGCGCCATGCTACATAACTACGGCCCGGCTTCCGAGCTCAGCCGCAAAGGGAAGTGTCGCCAGGTCCTATACATGGATAAGTCTATCCCGGAAGTTCTCTTCAATCCGAACGTATCCAAGGATTTGGTTCTTGTGTCAGTCCCTGCATTGACGGATGCGTTCTTTTCTGGTGTGGATAAATTCTTCGTGGATTTGTTCGCGGATAAGAAAAAGGCTCCTATTGCGGAGCAACGCTTAAAGAAACTGGTCCAGGCCACTCCCAAAAAGAAGGAGAGCACGGGCGAAGTCTAAGTTTGCCCTACGCCGATGCAGGTGACACTCGAGGGGATCGAGAGTTTTGGGTGAGGAATCGGTTGAACCGAGTCCGTGTCTGGGCCGCTCATCAGCCGTCTGATAATCTAGAAGACAATTAATCAGGATACAGCGCGTGACGTTAATTATCACAGCTTTGACAGCAAACAAGATTATTCAGGCGTCTGACCGGCGCCTAACATATCCCAACGGTAGCATCTTTGACGATGAGGCAAACAAGGCAGTCTGTGTTAGCTGTAAAGATGCTTATTTTTCTATGGCTTACACTGGGTTAGCCAAAATGAGCTTAATGAAGACGGATGAATGGCTTTTGGATTATCTCAATTCAATTAAGGCTTTCCAAATAGATGTGGCCTCAATCGTTAAAGGGTTAGAAAAATCCCTTTCAGTGGCGTTTGCTCACTTACCCAGAAAGTATAAGAGAACTACATTTGTGTTGGCGGGATACAGGTACCATATACCCTTACCATTTTTGGTAATTATTTCAAACTTTGAAAGAGAAAATCTCTGGCCTCCTGGTGAAGCGCAAGATGCTTTTCTAAGTTATGATTGGTTGATGAAGAAAAATGCTCATCCTGAAAAGGCATACTCATTTACTATTAGTGGTACGCGACAAGCTTTCAATAGAGACATCATAAGGAAGGTCAAACACTTAATGCGAACTAGGTTCTTCCAAGAAAAAGATAGCAAGATAGTCGCAGACAGGATGGTGTCTTTTATAAGAGAGGCAGCAGAAACCCCACGATTTGGTCAATATATTGGACAGAACTGTATGGTTGTCTCAATGTCACCCAACCCTAACGATGGTTTCGTAACCAAGTACTATCCTGATAAAGCTTCTCCATACCAATACAGTCCACATTTGCTTGCTGCGCCTGGAATAGCTTTCAAGGAAGTAGAGGTATGGATTGGTAAAGGCCCACCCCCATGGAGGAATACTCCACGTTAATGGACCCTGCCCCATAACTCCCCAATAGAAACCTTTGGAGTCCGATCTCCCACCAAGAATCCATCTTATTTCTCACCAAAAATGTCATAAATTATCGCTTTTGTGAATATTCCTACTCTCATTCTTCCGGGAATCGGGAACTCTGATCATGCCCATTGGCAAACGCTTTGGGAGTCTGCGAACCCAGGATTTGTTCGTGTGCAGCAGAGAGATTGGAACAGTCCTGTGTGTGCCGAGTGGGTGAATGTACTTGAACAAGCCGTAGCGAAAATCGGCGAGAGTCCCGTGCTTGTCGCGCATAGCCTGGGGTGTCTTTGCGTCGCGCATTGGGCGGCAGGTACCAGCCTCAAGATTAAAGGTGCCTTGTTGGTAGCGCCACCGGATCCGGATGATGCCGGGTTTCCCTCAGAGGCAACCGGCTTTTCTCCGGTTCCTCTTCGGTCATTTAGCTTTCAAAGTATCGTGGTTGCCAGTTCCAACGACCCGTATGGGAGCCTTGAGTTCGCCCGTTCTTGCGCGTTGGCGTGGGGTAGTCGCTTCGTCAATATTGGTTCAGCAGGCCACATCAATTCGGCGAGTGGGCTTGGGGAGTGGCAGAGGATTTTACGCTGTATCAACAACTGACCACATAACAACTCGTTCAAGAACAACCTTTCTTATAGAAGTAGCACCTCGAAGGATAAGGCGTTACAATTACATTGAAATAAGGAGATTGATTCTATGGTGACAATTACATTCGCTGATCGTGAAACTGAAAAGCGTGCATTGGCTTATCTCCTCGGTCGTTTTTCCGGACGTGTGCTCCGCTCAGGCGAGCATTTGATTCCTGAGGCTGCGCTGGAGGCCTTAGCGGATCAAAATATTCAATTTACTGTCAAAGGAAAAACGACTTATGCGCAACAAGTGGCGGCGATTCGAGATTCTACTTCCGCTGCAATTCAATGATGGGCGTGATGTACCGGCTGAATGGCTTGCAGAAGCCGTCCTTGAGATTGTCGATCATTTCGGTGCAGCCAGTTATGAGACGCAGAAAGTTGAGGGACATTGGCGTCAGAGCGGCGTCATTTACCGGGATAATCTAGTGAGAATTGTTATTGATGTATCTGATTCAATTAAAAACCGTCAGTGGATACGGAAATTCAAAGCACGCTGGAAAACTCGCCTAGAACAACTAGAGCTTTGGGTGGTCAGCTACCCCATAGAGATTGAATAATTATATACAGAAGAATGCCTTCATTTTCCTAAAAAACCGCCAAACTCGCGGCTAGAACGGACGGGCCTATTGTCCTCCACACTCAGCCGAATACTCGGTTAGGCGGAAGTCGGATCTGTCATGTTTGAACCCCATTGCAGGAGGATTTCAGATGAACCCAACCAATACCTCGATTTTTGATCTGAGTCCGTCAGAAAAACTTCAGCTTGCCGAAGATTTGTGGGATGACCTTGCGGCCACTCCCGAAGCTGTACCAGTTCATGACTGGCAAAAAGAAGAGCTGGCCAGTAGAAAGGCCCGCCTGATGAAAAACCCGGCCTCCGGACTCACATGGGAAGAAGTCAAACGAAGGGTCCGAAGTCGTTATGGCCGCTGAGGTGATCGTTGCCCCGGAGGCCGAGCAAGACGTTGCAGAAGCGCACGCCTAGTATGAGAGTCGACGGATCGGTTTAGGGGAAGAATTTTTGAATTGCGTCGATGCGTGTATTGAAGCGATCTGCCGTACACCCCAGATGTATCCCGCGGTCTTCGAGAACTATCGTCGTGGGTTGGTGCGACGCTTTCCGTATGCGATCTTTTATGTGTATATCGAAGACCGAGTAACGGTCTACAGCGTGTTTCACACTGTCCGCGATCCTGAAAAATGGCGGGAGCATCTTCATTGAGCTGATGTGGTTGACCGCCCAACACTTATGCGACCTTTTTCTTTCAAGAGGAAAAAGAATTTCTACATGGAGAAGCTTTTTTCAGTGTTTACCGATTCGCGGTAGAACCCTTTGAGTTCCTCCCTCTCAGCGAGGGGCTGCTTCGTCCGCATCAGAAATGCTCCCAACGATCACTAGCGTGAATGTTCCTACACTCATCCTTCCGGGTATTGGCAACTCTGACCATGCCCATTGGCAAACGCTGTGGGAGTCCGCGAATACGGAATTCGTTCGTGTGCAACAACGAGATTGGAAAAACCCTGTCTGCCATGAGTGGGTGAATGTTCTTGAGCAAGCCGTGGCAAAAATCGGTGAAAGTCCCGTTCTTGTTGCCCACAGTTTGGGGTGTCTCTGCGTGGCGCATTGGGCGACACGTTCCAGCCTCAATATCAAAGGGGCCTTGCTGGTGGCGCCACCCAATCCAGAAGATGGCGGTTTCCCCTCCGAGGCCATTGGATTTTCTCCGGTACCTCTAGATTCGTTTGAATTTCCCAGCATCGTGGTGGCCAGTTCCAACGATCCGTATGGGAGTCTTGAGTTTGCCCGTGCTTGTGCGTCGGGGTGGGGTAGTCGTTTCGTGAATATTGGAGCAGCAAGTCACATTAACTCAGAAAGTGGTCTTGGGGAATGGGCTGAGGGTTTGGCCCTCTATGAAGAACTGACCGTTTAACGGATGTTTTTAGACCACTTTTCATTGTGATGTGGCCTCTAGAATCTGATATTTGCCGGGTTTCGGCCCGGCAGCCGAGGGCCTTTTGTTCCGGCAAAAAGACCCAAAACCAGGGAATTCCCGTCCGGTCTCATTAAAGTGGGACGGACGGGAGCCTATAGGAGGGCGGCCTAACTCGCGGAGTCTGCCCTGAGCCGAGCCGAAGGGCTCAAACAAAGTCCGCCGGTTCATGAGAGCGTCCGCCCCAAGGACCGGACGGCAGGCGTCGGTCAAAGGGGAGTGGGTACATAAAGACAAGGAAGAATTTGGAAATTAATTGGAATCACTGAAGATAACCGGGCTGCGATAACCAGATCGCTCGATACACCTAAGACGAACGAAGTGATGAGGAGTGAAGGTCCGAGGTCTTTGCCGAGGATCAGGGGGAGGGCTTATCCCTCATTGGCGCGGGGTTCTTCGTGGTCAGGATGGTGTGAACGGCCTGGGAGGCCTCTTTGACCAGGATCCCCATTTTGGGGTGAGAAGGTTCGAGGTCGACGGGGAAGCCATAATGACGTAACCGTTCGCTTGCCAGATGGCCGATGGAGGCGACCATCATGCGATGAAGGGCCTTTCTGAAAAGGTTGATCTTTTCGTCCTTTTCTAACACCTTGACGAGATGTTCCACTTGAATGGCGTTGGTAATCAACAAAACCGGTATGACCCCATCCATGACTTCTTGAAGCAGATGTTTCAGGGGTGCCAGATCCTCAGGTAAGGTCCACCGATAGACTGGAACCGGTCGAACTTTTGCTCCCCGTTCCCTCAGGCCTTCTAAAAATTTCGGATTACTCACCCCATATTCCTGCACCGCGATTCGTAAACCCTGGAGCCCATCAGGGTAAGATGCATCAAGGGCAACGAGGGTATCTTTCCAGGTATTGGGTTCAGGGACCAGAATATTCGGTTGAAGCCCAAGTTCTTTTAACACCATGGTTGGTTTGGGGCCCCGCACGACGAGCACCGTGTTGCGCAAGGCGGCGGTGATCGCCTCAAGTGCATAACGGGTCTGCACAACATCCAGCAGAGTTCGAAATCCTACCCCAGTGAGCAGGACGAGTATGTCGATCTGACCTGCCAGCAAGGCTTCGCCACATTCCAGCGCCTGAGGATTGTCCGATAGTGGGAGTTCCCTGATTGATGGGGCGACAATGGGCACACCTCCGTGCCGGATAATCAACCGTTCCATTTCCGTCGCCATCCGGCTTTCAAGAGCCCCGACCCGGAGGCCTTGAAAGCCGGCAATGGATTTTTCACCGTTCATGGGGGTACTTTCAGAGTTGTGTAGGGGTTAGTGGGTCGATGGACCAGGCACATCCTGGGCGCATCGGAAACCCGTTGAATTATTACGGTCCGTTGGAAGACTTTTGATCCTTGTAAAAATTCGCACCTGGGGAGTTTCCCCTTGCCAGCCTGAACTCCGCAACACTTTGTAAGTGCCGGTTTCGGGTCCTGGGGGATTCCGGGCAGGGCTCATGCCGTAATAGTTTGCTTCGTACCAGTCGGCCACCCATTCCCAGACATTGCCCGCTACATCGTAAATGCCATAGGGGCTTTTGCCTTTTTCATAAATACCCACCTGGGTTAATGTGGCCTCTCCCCGCCACGATTGATTGAAATTCAAATGTTCCAGCGTGGGTTCGACGTCACCCCAAGGAAAGCGCCAGTCGTTGGGGCCTTTTGCCGCTTTTTCCCACTCGGCTTCGGTGGGAAGGCGTTTACCGGCCCAGTGGCAGTAGGTTTCGGCATCCTTCCAGTCCACGTTGATGACCGGAAGGTCGGTGACCGACTCGGGCATCATATTCTGTTTCCACAGTCCCTTTTTTTGATCCGTGGGATGTTGGGGAGTGCGGTGTCCGGTTTCGGTCACGAATTGAAGATACCGTCCATTGGTGAGTTCATACTTATCCATATAAAAGGTACCCACGAACACATCATGATTCGGTCGTTCGTCGAGTCCCCCATCACGGGCCGCTTTGGGCACTCCCATGGGAAAGATTCCTTCGGGAATCAAGACCATTGGAGCGCCGTCCTTTCCGACAATTTCCTGAGGGGATTCAGCAGCGCTAACTGTGCTGAAAACTCCAGCGATGAGCAGTAGGCACGCTCCTACCCCGATATACCCTACCCGTCGATTCCACATTCTCCCTGCCATCTTTTCCTCCAATTCTTTCTGACCATGCCACAATTTTGTATGTATTCCATTCATAAAATACCATAATTCGGCCTGTTCATGAATGATAGTCCAAAGGTTTTTAGGAGGAAAAGTTGAACAAGGTGGGATTTTCAACAGACCATAGGAGCCTTCGACGTTCGTTTGGCAACTTGCTCCCTTCTGGGGTCCTGGTTATGATGACTTTCTCCGAAAATACTCGTGAGCGATGTGTTCTCACTTTTCATCATTGACGAAATTAAAATGCAGGAAAAAAGAAAAACCCGTGGCCTTCGACATTTGGCCTTGCGGGTGCGGGATGTTCAGGTTTCCCAGCGGTTTTACGAACGACTTTTTGATATGAAAGTTGTCTGGCAGCCTGATCCCGGGAATGTCTACCTCAGTACGGGCTTTGATAATCTCGCGCTGCATCAAGTGTCTTCTGAAGAGTTGACTCAATTCAACCTTTCTCAAGTTCACCCGTTGGATCATTTGGGATTTTTAATGGATTCTCCGGCAAGTGTGGATGCGCTCTTCTCTGAAGCCACGGAGCAGGGCTTTACGATTGTGAAACCTCTGAAGCAACATCGGGATGGCAGTTATTCGTTCTATCTCTCGGATCCGGATTTGAATACAATTCAGGTGTTATTTGAGCCATCAGTGCACCTTTAGAGGAGTGTTGAAACGGGCGGCCAGCGGCGTCTCCGCCCCTTGGTTGTGCTCACGGACTCATTCATACGCTCCGCTCGTTCAAGTGGCTGCGGCCTTCCATTTCGGCATGACTTAGGGCAGGACTGGACGGACCTTCCTTCGGCAAGGCTCAGGACAAGTTTTGAGCACCGTTCTTTTTTTCGTATGGTTCTCTGGGATACACATGTTGATCAACAGGCAAAATATTGCAATTATTAAAGAGTTTCATTAGAGACGGGTCGAATTCTCGGAGTTCTTTCTTTTCACCACATACGGCAGAGTATTTCCTCCATCTCAGGTTGTAATGAATCCCTGGACGACCATTGATCCCACGCAGCACGTTGGACTGTACCCCTGGGTCTGGGTTCAGTTGGAAAGTGCCGAACAGCCCGGACCATTTCCGTTTTTGGGCGGGGTGGATCCGGAAGTTGTCAACAGTCTTCATCAGGTGCATGAGATCATGATGAGCGGTATCGAGACCGCCATCAGCGACATCATGGCCAAGCGTGCTTCCGTGGATGATCCTCAAATATCCCTTCGTTTGGAGGATGCCTATGCGGAAGTGGTGCAAAGCCGTCCTCCCCTGCAACGACATATTCAGTGCGGAAGGAAATCCGACGGGACCTTTCACTGGACCTATCCAAAAAATCCCACTGCCTCGGCCAAAATGACTTACGGGGGGTTGCGGATTTTTAATTCCGTCACGCGGCAAGCGATTCCTTTTGGGTTTGAGCGGGCGATCGGGCCGAATGTGGGGCATTTCCTGGGTTTTCTCACTGGCCGGCATACGATGGGGGAGATTCAAACGGTGGCCCAGGCTGGCGGGCGTGACCTTGAGCGTCAATTAGCGCAGCTCTTTACCCTCCTGAAAGATCATGATTGTCTCGCCATCGCTCCAAACACCTCCATTGAGGCGCATTGGCGACAGGTCACAAAGGATCAGGATGTGGTGCATCTGGGGCATGCGGCATTGGTGTATCGACACCAGAATGATTTTTTATGGTTTGATCCCTGGCTCATGCCATGGTTTGCGGAGTCGCCTGTCCCATCTCTGTGGACCAACCTCCTTCCACGCCCGGCCGGAATTTTTCTCACCCATGATCATGATGATCATGTCGATCCTCGCACCTTGTATCATTTGCCCAAAGACGTGCCGGTCTTTGTGCCGAGTCGACGCAACCGGAAAGCGCTGCATTATGATTATCTGTCTCTTCTCAGAGAATTAGGCTTTTCGCAGGTCAGGGAGTTGGCCCATGGGGAAAGCTGGCGTGTGGGTGAGGCGCAGGTGGTGTCGGTGCCGTTTTTCGGCGAAGATCCGTGTGATGTGGAACTTCCCAGGAATTGTTATTTGGTTGCGGACCGAGGGCGGAACACCCTGGTGCATGCCGATAGCGGGCCGACCAATGATGGCCACTCGGCTTTACAAGACAAGGTCATGACTAATCTCGTGTCAAAGTACGGTCCGATTCCCTTGGTTTTTGCCTCGCAACAACAACTCAAAGAAGTCCGGAGTTATGCGGCCTATGCCTGTCTATCTCCGCCTGGAACCTGGTTGGAAGTGGGAGAAAACGGCTTTTTAACCAATGCCTATTTAGCCGAGTTGTGCCAAACGGCTCAAGCCAAGCTCTTTGTGTCCTATGCGACAGGGGGTGCGGATTGGTATCCCGATCATTTATCGTTTATGTTTAGTGGGCGAAATCCGGCCCGGACGGTTTTGCTCACCGCGAATTGGGATCCTCCTGAAAGTCTTAGGCAGGAACTGGAACCGTTTGGCTGTCGCTATCATTTCGGTCGGGCGTTTGATGTGTTTGGAGCCGGCCCCGGGGGAGAAACCCGTGTGTCTCATCTGTCAGATCAGCTGGCACCACTCGGGCTCTATCAGTTGGATCATACTCCTCCTCCCTTCCTGAGAAAACATGGTTAGCCGGAGCGAGTCTTGGAACTGGTTATAGTGCCCTAGTTTGAGCCTTCAGGATTTCCGCTTGGCCTCTTACGGTAAGTCCGGTATGATTGACCCTCACGCCTACAGTAATCCTTGGTAGCAAAGGGAGGCACGATTCATGGTGCAGGAATCTGAAGACCAAAAAGAATATATAGAAGAAGTTGCGGTGGTTGGCGTCAAAGTTCGGGATCTGGGGGAGGTGAAGAAAACCCGGACCGATGATCATACGGTAAAAGTCGGCGATTGGGTTTTGTTGGATTTAGATAACGACCATACCTTTGGGAAGGTCTATCTCCCTCCTCAATTTCTCCCGTTTAGCCCGCCGATGCGGGTGATGCGGCAGATTATTCGAAAAGCCACTGAAGAAGATAAACGCCAAATTGTACGCCAGGTGCGATTGGCCCAGGAAGGTGAGGAATTTTGTAATCAGCGGATTGAAGAATCCGGCCTCAAAATGACTTTGGTGGAAGTGTTTGGATCGTTTGCCCAGCGATCACTCACCTTTACCTATACGGCCGATGATCGGATTGATTTCCGGCAACTGGTCAAAGATCTCGCCAGGCGATTTGGATGTCGGATTGAGATGCGCCAGATTTCAAGCCGGGATGAAGCCGCCAGACTGAGCGGTGTTGATACCTGCGGATTGGTGCTGTGTTGCTCCAGCTTTTTAACTGATTTTAAGCCAGTTTATCCTCGGGGACGGGCAGATGCCCCCATGAATGGTATGGATAGCCACCGGATCGGGGTCTGTGGTCGGATGAAATGTTGTTTGTTATATGAGGAAGAGGGTTGGACACTCACTCGACGCAAACCACAGCCGTTGATTCATCCCATAAAACGATAACCACCTGTTAGTCAGAATAGTGGAAGCGCGAGAAGGAGTGCAATGTCACACCTGCAAGCTGGGTTGGTTACTATAATGAGTGGAGAAACAATTCAAGATGGGGGCTAAGCCACGATTCGTCATTTATGCACATAATGCGACCTATGATAAGCTGCATCAAGTGGCGACCCTGGGTTTAACGGCTGCGGCGATGGGGAAGGACGTTATGGTGGTCTTATTGTTCTGGACCATCAAAAAGTTGGCGGAAGGCCGGATAAATGAATTGGATTTTCCTCCTGAGTATGCCGACCAAGCCCCCGAAGTAGCCCGGTTGATCCGTGAACGCAAAGTCCCACTCATTTCGGACATGTTCGAGGAAGCCCGTCACGTCGGCCAATTTAAACTGGTTGCCTGTAGCGCAGGACTTGAGTATATGGGTGTTGATGCCAAAGCGGTCACTCAAGGGGTTGATGAGGTGATGGGGTTGCCTGCGATTATCTCTGCCTGCTCGGGTGCTGAAACTACCCTATTTATATAGCTTCCAGCAGATTTTCTCCTTCTAAATTATAGGCATTTCAATAAACCTCTTCTAGCGAAAAAATGTAGGCTTTCACTGGATGGACCAGAGATGCCGGGTCTCGGCCCGGCAGCCGAGGTCCTTTTGTTTCGGCAAAAGGACCCAAAACCAGTGACGCCCCGTCCAGCCTCATCAAATTAGGTGGATGCAGGCCATGCAGGAAGGCGGGCCAGTTCGCTGAGCTCAAACAAGGCCCGCCATTTGATCAGAGCATCCACCTTAAGGGCAGAACGGCAGGCGTCCGTAGGGATGGGAAAAAAATGAATTCCCACAAACAACAAGAAAGATCTTATCTGTTGAGATTTAAGGAGCTGTGCCCAGAGTTCCCTGATGGAAGTATTGAGGACTCCGAAAGCCCAGACTTTTTAGTCCACGGTTTACATGGCACTGTAGGAATAGAAGTAACTGCGGTGTACAGACCTGACCCAATTAAAAAAAATGCGCATCTTCCAGCGATCGAAAAAGAGCGTGAAAAAATCGTTGGTAAAATAAAAAATTATTACTTTCATATCGAGGATGTTCCCCTCAGAGTAAATTGCTTTTTCAGTGGCAATATTACGAATAAAAGTGACATTAAAAATGAGGATCTGAAGGAAATGGCCACTCTGATACCTGCATCTAAGCCACAGATTTGTGAGACAGTATATCTGGATATGGAGAACAATATTCCATTTTGGGTTGATCGAATTTCCATTACTACTCGAGAACCGGACGGGCAGAATTTTTGGACCGCCCAAAAAATTGCTTGGATTCCTGAATTTTCTCCAATTGAAATCCAAAGAGAAATCAATAAAAGGGAAGAAAAACTCCTTTCTTACCTAGAGAAATGTTCTTTTGCATGGTTAGTTCTGATGAGTCAGGATGGAGAAGGTTTGGGAACCCATGTCAAATTTTCGAACGATGTGGGGAGCCATAGGTATGAAACTCTTTTAAGCAGGTCTGGATATTCCAAAATCCCAATTGGGCAGGAAAATTGGAAATTGCTTAGGACAACTCCAAGCAAGACACGTTCTAACTCTTGTTTCTTGACAAAACTTGAGATCGGGTGCTAGGTCCTTGGGGTGATTCCTGTCATGAATAAAACCGAAATCCCAGGCAAGGCGGCTTCCACATGGACAGGTCCGGCTCGGGAGCAGGCCGTCCAGCGAATGTTCACGGCCATTGCCAAATTTTATGACTTGAATAATTCCCTTCTCAGTTTTGGTCTGCACCATTCCTGGAAACGCACGGCAATTTCCTACATTCCTGACATCCCTGGGACACGAGCCTTAGATTTAGGTGCGGGAACCTGCGACCTTGCTATTTTAGTGGATCAACATCTCCGCTACACGAGCCAAATTATCGCGGCAGATTTGAATTTAGCCATGTTGCGTGTGGGGCAGGATAAAGTCCGGTCCCAGAAATTGGCCAACCGTATTACCTGTTTGCAAATGAATGCCGAGCATCTCACCTTTCCGTCTGCCACATTTGATACGGTGACTGCCGGATTTTGTATTCGCAACGTTGGCAATCTTCCCCAAGCTCTCTCAGAAATCTGTCGGGTATTGCAACCCGGAGGTCGCTTTGTGTGCTTGGAATTTTCCCGTCCTGTTTCGGCGAGCCTGCGCAAGCTTTACGACTGGTATTCCTTTCATTTGCTCCCATGGATTGGCACCAAGGTGGCCAGGGATGGTACGGGGGTGTATGAATATTTACCGGCGTCGATACGCAATTTCCCAGATCAAAACCGCCTGTCTCAATTACTTAAAGAGGCCGGGTTTCAAGCTGTGGACTATCACAATCTGACCGGTGGAATTGTCGCCATTCATGTGGCGGTGAAATAGCACGATGAACTCCGTACTTTACGTCTTTTTACCCTGTAAAAAGGTCTATCCCACTGGGATTACCTACCTGGCTGACTTCATCCACCGGCGACGGCCGGATGTGCGTCAGCAGATTCTGGATCTCTCCTTATTTCCTTCAGATCAACGTCAAGCGCAATTACGGGAAGCGACCAAGGCTTTTCAGCCGGAAATGGTTTGTTTTTCATGGCGGGATATCCAGATCTTTTCCCCGCATGAAGGCGATGCCTCACTCGAACATGCCTTTAACTTTTATTACGCCAGCAATCCGTTGAAGCGGATTGTGGCCTCCTTCCAAGGCCTGCAGAACCTGTACCGCTATTACACGGATATCCGGAACAACCTTTCGTATCCCTGGCTGATTCAGAAAGAATTCCCCTCTATCGGGATGATGATTGGCGGCGGAGCGTTCACCGCCTTTGCTGATCAGCTTATTGAAAAACTACCGGAGGGTATCATAGGTATTCTGGGAGAAGGAGAAGACGCCATTCTCAAAGTCCTGAACGGCGAGCCTCTCGGTGAAGAACGGTTCATCATCAAAGAACAGGGAAGGGTTACCAAGGGCACCAAAAATACCCCCGCCCTTCTAGATGCGCTCTCTGTAGATATTCCGTACCTTACGTCTATTTTCCCACAATACCGGGAATATATCGGCGAATGTATCGGAGTGCAGAGCAAACGCGGCTGCCCGTATGATTGCGCCTTTTGTCTCTATCCGTATATTGAAGGCAAACGGGTGCGCTACCGTCCGGCGGAAAATGTGGTGAAGGACATTGCCCAGTATTACCACCAATGGGGAGCCAGACGGTTTTGGTTTACCGACGCCCAGTTTATCACCGGCAAAGATGCGTATCCCCAATGTTCGGAAATTTTGGAACGGATCATCTCTCAACAATTACATATTGAGTGGTCGGGATACGTCCGGACCTCGCTGATTAATCCAACGTTAGCCAGGCTGATGGTGCAATCAGGAGTGGGAGATTTGGAAGTGGCGATCACGGCGGGCTCGCAAAAGGTCCTGAACAGTATGCATATGGGCTTCAAGCTGGAGCATTTGTATGATGGATGCCGGTATCTAAAAGAGGCGGGGTTCAATGGGCGGGTCATTCTCAATTATTCTCTGAATTCCCCCGACGAAACGGAAGAGACTCTCCTTCAAAGTATCGAGTCATACAAAATAGTGGCCTCGATATTGGGAGAAGACCGTGTGTTTCCCTTGATGTTTTTCTTAGGAATCCAGCCCAATACGGATTTGGAACAACGATTATTGTCGGAAGGTTATTTATCGAAGGGCTACAACCCGCTTAGTTTAACGCCCTGGAACATTAAAAAGATGCTGTACAATCCGGCACCGCTTAACAAGATTATCGCTAAGGCTTGTCTGGCGGCCTGGGGTCGGAAGCATGGGTCGCAAGATCCCCGCCCCTGGTCAGGTAGCTTGAGCCAGAGCGCGACACAGCAACAGGGCCACGCTTACGCCGATAGCAGTCTTGTCCAAAGGCTTTGAAACCAACTCCGGCCGTGATGCTCTGCTCACGCTGGAAGAAATCCTTCGTTCCCGCCGCCCATCTGATTCTCAGCGGCTCTCTCCTGCCCCAGAACCCAATCCCTCGCGGTAATAATTAAGATATTGAATAGATGGTAGATGGCGGTTTTCGGCCTAGCAGTCGAAGCCCTTGTGGTTAGGCAAAAAGACCCCAAAACCAATGACCCTGCTGCTTGCCTTGGGCACACCGAATGGCCCAACAAATCGACTAGAAAACAAAAAAGGTCCCGCACCTTCCTCTACCCAGTGAGGCATACCAGAGAACCGTCCGATACCATGAGAATAATGGCAATTCCATCTACCCTGGGGAAAATATGTGTTTGGGCCTTAACCCTTATTTTTACAGGAATAGCTGTATGGGTAATATTGGTAGGCTTACTTGTTGTCTGGGGAAGTTGGATGCAGGGATATAGCTGGAATGAAATGGATTGTGATACAGATGGTTCAACTTCAATTTCCGAATTTCTTAAAAGGTCCGATATTGGGAGACGTCCCTATACCGAAAACACAGTTGATTGTATTGAATACTTTTCGATGAAGAGTGCATTGCCATTTAAAATCGTTTGCCCTGGAAATCCTTCTTAATTTTTATTTGAATTTTTTAGAAGGACTCTAATCCCTATACGTGGTTAACCTTTGATCGTAAATTCCATGGTTCCGATGACGTTGACGGCATGAAGGGCCTGGCCTGGCGAGCCATAAAAAATCTTGACTTGATACTTTCCCGGTATCCATCCATCTGCCGGTTTTGAAATTTGAAAGTATCCTGATCGTTGATTCATTTCCAGTTCGATCACGTCTTTTCCGATTGGCGTATTCGACGTCACTTGTCCATCGTTCAATTGAAACCACGCAACCGCGAATTGGCCCGGGGCGTCTAAGGGTTGTGCCTCGAAGACAATGTAAAACATCTGCGTATCCAAGGGGAATTCCGAAATGCCAGGGTTAACGGGTTCAACATACGCATCCCCCGTGGTCATCCATCCTGGCCGTCCAAGGGAATCCCATGGTGTGTCGTATCCGGTCGCCATGGTAATCCAGGTAAAGACACCTTGTGGGCGCTTCCAGTTCACCTGATCATATGCCATGTCTTTGAGCATATCGTTTTTGTTGGGAGACAGGGTTGAGCTGCCAAACGGATCGTCGGCCCGACTGACGCTGCTGAGCAGAGTCATGAGAGCGAAAGCGGCAACAGAGAGAACGAGGCAAGAACCGCCGGCAAATTCACGGATTAATTTCATAATAGATTTTTGTGCAGTGTGCATATTCCACCTCCTGGTGGGAAGGTCGCCTTGGTTATGACCCATTCATCTCCTTTTACCTTACTTGACCGAAAATGCCTTGCGCAATGAGGTGCTTGGGACCAACGAAAATGGGGGATTCAGGATAGGGTGATGAAGAACGATTATGGAAGAGGGGCAGGGACGCGGGAACCTTCAATCCCTTGCCGGCGACTATCGACAATTCTATCGGCAACCTCGGCAATGTGCTTTTCCAGAATGAGACGGAGATGGCTGCCAGGCCGATAATCTGCGGGAGCCATGAAATGCACCCGGTCTGCGTGGAAGGTGAGCTGATAACATTTTTCAAAGGACCGACGGGTCTGATCTTCCGGATTATAGACCGCCAGGGCGAACCCGCCATTTTTCTTCATGACGGTAAAACAGGGGACGTCTGTCGGTCCATCGCCCACATAAATCATTTGTCGGAATGGCACCCGACGGCTTTCTTCTGGCATATGGTCGTTCACATCTTCCTTTAAATCCGTCAGTCCTTTGTTAACTCGAAACAGGAATTGGGTTTTCTGTGTGTGGCTGATGGTGCGTTTGGGGAAACTGATGTGTCCATCTTCTTCGTCGAACTCACAACCAAATATGGCTCGGACTTGGCCGGCAATCACACTTCCCTCCAAAATGGCCTTCAGTCCGGAACTGACCACATAGTGTTCCAGGCGGATGGGTACCTCCTCATATTTTGCTTTCTTTAGCACCCCGTTGAGTTCCTCGAAAAATGAAGGGACACCTGGGAAAAAGGACAATTGGTTTCCCATATCCCGGAGATCCTGATTCGAAAGCGTCCGGATGCCTGGTTCCTCCAGCATCCGTTTCATATAGGCCAGTTCCTGATCGTAATCCCGACCTTGGATCAGAGCCGTGCAACTTTTCCAAAAGGTGGATGGGTCAAGTTCGGCATGCTGAAGAATCGTGTGATCCTGCATGTAATGCGGGCTCAACGTATGATCGAAATCATAGATGATGGCAATAATGTTCTGGGGTTGATTCATAAGATTTCCTTGGGAGATCCTGGGAAACGCAGTGTAAGATTGAGGAGTGAAAGGTGTCAACGAATAAGTCAACGCCAGGAAAGGAAGCCCTGGGAGCCTTTTCTTATGTGAAATGCTGTTGAAGCAGATAAGGATGCGGTGTGAAAGGCAGATCAGAACGCGAACGAGTATTTATACGCCATAGCGCATACGCGTCCCCTGCTGGTTTGAAAGAAGAATTTCCTGAGCAGTGAGTTCTTTTGGAAACAGTGTGCCGGAAATCTTGGTGCCGTGAAGGCTGGCGTCCTCCAAATTGCATTGAGAAAGATCCACCCCTCGAAGATCAGCTTGTCTGAAATAGCTTCCCCGAAAATCCATCCCCGTTACTTCCATGCCGCGTAGATCGACACTCCGGAAATCACAATGGCTGAGATCAGGTTTCTCCCCGGTCTTGAACCGGGCATTGAATTCAGCAATTTTCCCATCTCGAAGCAAGGTATACATGGGGTGGATGCTGATTTTAGGCTTCATACTTTAATCTCTATGATGATCAATCAGTTCTCGTGAGGTTCCATGAGCGCGATCTCAGATCCGGGTAATCCTATTACCGTATCGGTTGATCAAAACCTAGAATGAAGGGAGCCAAGGCCATATCCATCCTATGCCCATGGAGTACCAGGGGGACCCAGGCGAATCAAGACAGATCAGGAATTAGAAGGGACAGGTGTCCTCAAATCGAGATAGAGCGGACCCCTGGAATATTCGCAATGTAGTTGAAAATGGCTTGGAAGGTCGCACGAGGTTTCTGGAATCTGGTTAAAAAGAGATCCAGTTAGGCGGTTCTATGGGAAGTGTCGTTTTTAACTTCCAGAGCTTGCGAAGCGCGGGCTGTTATTATTTTTTAAGCGTTACGGCCTGTCCGTAGTCGTGGTGAATGCTTGTTGGTCAATTCGGTCTAAAAAATTGCCTTGACCAGTTCCTGAATGCTGCGTTGCATATCGGTGTCGTCCGTAATCGGGCGGGTAATGGCGGCATCGCAGGCCCGGTCGGGGGCAACGCCCTGTTGCATCAACGTCCCGGCGTAAATCAATAGTCTGGTACTCACGCCTTCCTCCAGGCCATGGTTCCGGAGATTTCGTACCTTTTCACCCAATTTGACTAAGCGGATGGCAATGTCTCTGGAGACCTGGGCTTCGTGCTCCACGATCCGGGTCTCGATATCTTTGGGAGGATAACCAAACTCGATGGCCATGAAACGCTGCTTGGTACTTTGTTTTAACTCTTTTAAGACACTTTGATAGCCGGGGTTGTAGGAGATCACCAGCAAAAAATCATCCACGGCTTCAAGAATCTGCCCCTTTTTTTCAATGGGCAAAAACCGTCGGTCATCACTTAATGGATGGATCAGCACCGTCGTATCTTTTCTGGCTTCGACCACCTCATCCAAATAGACCAAGGCGCCATGTTTGACTCCCAAGGTGAGGGGACCATCCACCCACACGGTTTCTTCACCTTTTAATAGGTATCGTCCGATCAGATCGGAGGCCGTCAGATCTTCATGACATGCGACGGTGATCAATGGCCGATTAAGCCGATGAGCCATATGCTGGACAAACCGGGTTTTCCCGCACCCGGTGGGGCCTTTCAGCATGACTGGGATTTTGTTTTTTGCCCCGACCGTGAACAGGTCAATTTCCCCGTTCACTTCCTGATAGAACGGCTCCTCGGTTACCCGGAATTGTTCAATACTGAATTCAAGACCCTTCATAAAATCAATCCAATGTCATGTAAGGATGGAACAGTGAAACAGGTGAATGACTTGACGAGCATTATACGGATGTTAAATCAGAGAGGACAACCTGCAGGTGATAGCGATGCCTTTCCATGGGAGACTGTTGAATAATTCAAAATTTTCACCAGTTTCCCCCCCACGACTATTTTATGACGGAGCCATCGGGAGAAAAGAAGGAGCGTTTACACAGTCCGTCCAGTTTCGCCATGAGTCATGCCGAAGCGAAGGCCGCAGCATACTTGGGACGTCCGGTAGGCGTAACCCTTGTTGGCAAGGGGAGCCTACAGATGAGTGCGTGAACATGACAAAGGGGCGATCTGCCTGCGCGAAGCCGCTCCGGCGAAGGCAGGGACCGCCACTGGCGGACTTTATCAGCACTACTATGGGGGAGATCATGATCGGTCATGAAGGCTGGGCAATATAGTTAGGCACTAATTGACAGGGATGATAGGCCAGTTTGGTCCTTGCTAAACTCGGCAGTCCTGAATCATCCATCGTATTCACCAATGGATACGACTGAAACTCGCGACAGAATTCACGGAAAAGATACTGGGCTAAGCCATAGACTGATCGATCTGCCACCTCCAGCAAGACGCAAAAGACCTCCGGGGAGCGTGAGAACCCGAACGTATAGGCTTTGACAGCTCCATCCACCCACACAATTCTCCCGGTGAGACCGAGTTCACGATATTCATGGAGGGTTACCCGATGGGCACTGGCGGCATCCCGAAGCATCATGCGAGCCACATCCTCGTTTGGTCCTGACTGGGAAATGGGGATATCTTCCTTTTGATGTATCCAACGGTGAAAAAGGGCGAAACACTCATCACGATCGATGATCTGGTAGGGGGCAATCCGGAGGCGGTGCTCGCGAATAAATCGATTGCACGCAGCGCGTTGGGATTTGTAGGGATTTCCTTTCAGTTGGATGAGATCGGCAGTGCGATAGAGGTAATCGGAGTCCTTTGGTAGGAGAGTGTATCCCCATTGTTGAATTCCTTCTTTTAAATCAGCGGGAATGTTTTCAATTCGCGTAACGCTGGATCCACGATTCCGGATCTCCATATACGCGATCACCTGACTCAGCACATCTTTGAGAGGGCAGCTGGAAGAGGAGCCGATTTCTGAACAAGGCCCCACAGGGGGCAGAGGCATAAATATCCCATCGGAATATTCGGCGAAGAGGCACAGCCAGCCGTCAATGTCCGTCCAGGAAAAGGTGAACAGGTCTTTCCAGATATAATGCGGTGGAAATGACCAGGTGCTCAAGGGAGTTTTCCCCCCGATACCTGTGGAGTCAATGGCCTGGTTCAGACGAGCCTGATCGTTGATGGTCAAAGGACTGAGATGAATGGACATGAAAGATAGTTATACGGGATGGAGGATTTATGGGAAAAGAGCAAGTCCGTGGCCCTCACCGCGTGTCGTGCGTGTTGGAGGACCGAAGAGTCGCGGTCAGGCGGTCGAGGGTGTGCAACACGACAACGTCCGGTTGAAACGGAGTCACTAATCGCGGATGAACGGCAAGGGATTTCAGAGCGTTATCAGATTCCAGAAAGACCGCAACTCTTTTGGCCTGCTCCAGGAAGGCCTTTGGCAGGGCGAGTGCTGAAGGTTGTCGGGCAGCCCCCCCGAGAGGGGTTTCTTCCCCGGCTTGCTCGAGAAGAAACGGGCACAGAGTATCCCAACCAAGCACCACTCTCTCGTGTTGGGCATTCCACATGAGCGCGAAGGGATACAATTGGCAATCCAGAGGACGAACCTCATAAATGCCACAGTGTTGTGTGATGGGATCAAATGCCGGACAAAGAAATCCTTCATCCTTTGGATGTCGGACGACTTCAATCTGACTACCCCGATGATCAGGAAAGGAAGAGGGAGAGATGCCGTGGGTGACTGCCTGTTGAATTTCATCTTCAGTAAAGTACGGTCTGAGGATACTGTCGTGTTCGGGGAAACGACAGCACAGGTCGCATCGAAAACAGACGGCAGAGGGGACGATCTGTGGACCAGGAATTACGGGAATTGTCTGAGGCATAGGTTCATCACTTTCATGGCGGCCTGCCCCCCCTTTTTCCCTGGGGAGCGTGCCTTGTCTGGTTTCAAGAGAGCGTGCTACGATCTCCACTATTCTAGCAAAAGGCCCATCATCAAGGCCCAAGCTTTTCACGTTAGGCCCGAATTGAAGTATCTCGTGCATGTCCAACCTCTTTTGATCGACGAGTGAAGGACGTCAGGGTGCTTGGTCCGTTACACACGTCTTCCACGATTAACCCAGGATCGGTTATTTCTTCCCAGCCAGATCAATCCGGTTCCCATCTGCCATGGAGTCCGTCGGCATCTGACAGCCCCTATCCTCTATTCCGGGAGACGCTGATCAAGGACGGATTATTTGTGACCGGGCAGGATGATCATTGGCGAGTGGCCTGCCGCCCGGTTGCGCTTTCCAACGAGGAAGCCAAGTTCTTTGAAGCATTAGGGCAGCATCTATTGTTGTTCTACCAGGGGTTGAACCGGTTGTATCTTGAAAGCCTGAAAGGCATGCAACCGGCGTGGGTTCATGAATATTTGGATATCGGAAAGCCGGAGGATCTTCTGACCCTTGCCAGGATGAATCGATTCAAAAATCAACTTACCGGTGTCATTCGTCCCGATCTCATTCCCACCAATGCGGGAATGGCCTTGACGGAATTGGATTCTGTCCCTGGAGGGATTGGCTTAACCGGCAGTCTCAGCCGGATGTATGCCCAGCAGGGCAATCCTGTATGGCCGCAGGCTGACGGGTTGATTCAAGGGTTTTCCCGCATGTTACGAGGTGCATTGCACGGGCAACCTCCTCGTGTTGCCATTGTGGTCTCGGATGAAGCTGAGGCCTATCGTGCGGAAATGCAATGGGTGGTGACACAACTCCGGCAGGAAGGCTGGGAGGCCTATTGCGGGCATCCCCGTGATATTCGGTTTACGGAAGAGGGTCTTCTGATTCACCACGAGGGACAGGAAAAGCCTCTTTCGGTGGTCTACCGGTTTTACGAATTGTTCGATTTGAAAAATATTCCCAAAGGGGAATTGATTGTCTACAGTGCCAAAAAAGGCAGGGTTGTGGTCACCCCGCCGTATAAGCCCTGGATGGAGGAAAAACTCGCCTTAGCGTTGTTCCATCATCCGATGCTGGAAAAATTTTGGGAGCACGCATTAAAACCCGACACGGTTGACTGTCTTCGTGCCATCATTCCGGAGACCTGGATTTTGGATCCCAGGCCACTTCCACCGTCTGCGGTGATTCCCGGCTTACGCCATGGAAATCGTGCGGTGTCGGATTGGCAGTGGTTGGGAGAAGCGACCCAAAAAGAACGCCAGTATGTCATCAAAGTGTCAGGATTTTCCGACCAGGCTTGGGGTAGCCGGGGTGTCTCGATCGGGCATGATATGTCGCAAGTCCAATGGAAAGAAGTCGTGTCCCATGCTCTGGATCAATTTGAGACGAGCCCTTCGATCCTTCAAACATTTCACAAAGGGCGACTGGTTGTGGTTGAATATTATGATAGCCATTCCGGTGACGTCGTCAGTATGGAAGGCCGGGCGCGCATATCTCCGTATTATTTCGTGAATGAGGGGCAGGCCCGGTTGGGCGGTGTCCTGGCGACGATCTGTCCCAAAGATAAAAAAATTATTCATGGAATGCGGGATGCCGTCATGGCTCCCTGTTCCGTCATGGATGGTCACCTAAGCTCATAAGGCCCAGAGCGCCTGGTTCTTTCGGTCCGACTGTAATGTTCCTCTCATGTGGAAGACCCCTAGTTGACATGTCTGATACTCTTACCAGTATGAAACTGTATCACACGGAATGGTGTCCGGAATGCCAAGTCGTCCGCGAGAAATTGGCCGAATTGGGTCTACCCTACGAACATGAAGTTGTGCCGGATGTTCGCCCTTTCCGGAAAAAATTATTTGAAGTCTCTGGACAAAATTATGTCCCGGTATTGGTTCATGGAGAAACGGTTTTGACGGAGACATCCGATATCTTGGCATATCTGGACGACTACGAAGACCATGGCCCTCCCTCCGGGGAAGCCACCAAGCCACCCTCCAGCAACCTTGATGAAAGGAATCATTAAGCTATGGATGATTGGAAAAAGGTCCTCGCCGCAAGTATCACCAAACCCAAGGATTTAGCCAAATATCTTGGGGTCGATCCCAAGGAGGTGGAAGCCGTCGTCGGGCCCTATCCGATGCGAATTACCCCGACTGTGCTGGCGACAATTAAAAATAAAGGGGATGCGATCTGGAAACAGGTGGTCCCCGAGGCTATCGAATTGGATGATATTGATGCCCCGGACGATCCGTTGGAAGAAGATACGGACAGCCCCGTTCCTCACTTGGTCCACCGATATCCTGATCGCGTATTGCTGATGGTGACCAACCAATGTCCAATCTATTGTCGGTTTTGCACGAGAAAACGGCTGGTGGGGAAACCGGGCTTTCTCAAGAAGGGTGAGCTGGATCGAGCGGTGGCGTACCTCAGAGAGCATACAGAAGTACGGGATGTTATTTTATCTGGCGGTGATCCCTTGTTATTGCCTGATCGCCTCATTGAGCGGATTCTGAAAAGCCTTCGGTCCATCCCGCATTTAGAATTAATTCGGTTTGGGACCCGTGTGCCGGGGACCCTTCCTCAACGAATTACTCCAGAATTGTGTGATATCGTGAAACGCTACCATCCCATTTATATGAATTTGCATTTTAACCATCCGGATGAGTTGACGCCGGAGGTCAAGGAGGCTTGTGGTCGATTGGCGGATGCCGGGGTGCCCTTGGGAGCCCAAACCGTCCTGCTGAAAGGGGTGAATGATGATCCCGAAATCATGAAACGCCTGATGCATCAACTGTTGTTGGCCAGAGTGAAGCCCTATTACCTCTATCAAGCCGATCTCACCAAGGGGACGAATCATTTCCGGACCACGGTGGAAACGGGGTTGAAAATTATTCAATCCCTTCAGGGGCATACCAGTGGCATGGCTGTTCCCCACTTTGTCATTGATGCGCCTGGAGGTGGCGGAAAGATTCCACTGTTGCCCAACGATTATTTATTGAATTTAGATGAGAACGGGGCAGTATTAAAAAATTACGAAAATAAAACCTACCATTATCCTCAGCCGGTTTCTGGGAACGGGCGTGAACTGCCCATGGTAGGCGCCCCTGCATCCCCGGATATGTGCGGTGCCGGCGCCATGGATGATTATTGATGGCCGATTCGAAGAAAACAGGCATTCTGTCCTTTCAGCATCTTCGTGCTCTGGTTCGTCAGCACGCGATCCGAGCCGATGTGCCCATCACCTCCAAGCAAATTCAACCGGCCAGTCTCGATTTACGGCTGGGAACGAAGGCCTACCGTCTCCTGAGCAGTTTTCTGCCAGAACCCTCGAATCAGCAATCCCAGTTTACGATTGAGGATCTCTACCGGTCCGATATGGTGATGTACGATATGGATCTGACTAATGGCGCTATTCTGGAAAAAGGCCACGTCTACCTCGTCCCCTTGATGGAGAGGGTAAAGCTGCCCAAAGATATCCGTGGTCGAACCAACCCCAAAAGTTCCACGGGAAGGTTGGATATTTTTACCC
Organism: uncultured Nitrospirales bacterium; assembly: GCA_963801755.1. Lineage (GTDB taxonomy): Bacteria > Nitrospirota > Nitrospiria > Nitrospirales > UBA8639 > Nitrospira_E. The sequence goes on from CAWDGE010000018.1 coordinate 140,002, forward strand.
GCGTAGTGACGGATCTCCATGTGGGCTTTGATGAAATCCGCCCGGGGTATGAAGGCCCGTTATTTTTGGAAATCGTGCCGCGGTCGTTTACGATACGAGTGCAGGCTGGATTGGCTCTCAACCAATTGCGATTAATGTCTGGCAAACCCATGGTCTCGGATTCAGGTTTGCGGACCGTTCATCGCAAGACTCCCTTGTTGTTTCATAATGGAGATTCGGAGAAAACGGATCTGCCCCTATCGGCCAAGGAACTCCGGGTGAATAACGGGCTGTTTTTAAGTGTCGATCTGCAAGGATCGAGTGACCATTCCGAGGCGATTGTAGGGTACCGGGCAAAAAAAAACAGTCATGTCATTGATCTCAGTCTGGTGGGCCACTATGCCGCCGCTGATTTTTGGGAACCGCTAAAACGCAATGCCACGGCCACGATGCTATTGGAGCCGGAAGAGTTTTATATCCTGGCCTCCAAGGAACGTATCCTGGTCCCACCTGGCTATTCATCGGAAATGGTGGCGTATGAAGCTGCCTGCGGGGAATTACGAACGCATTATGCCGGGTTCTTCGATCCGGGGTTTGGCTATGCCAACCCAAGCCGGAAAGGCACCCAGGTGGTTTTGGAGGTTCGCCCTCACGATGTGCCCTTCCGTATTCACGACGGGCAGACATTTTTTAAGGTTGTCTACGAAAAGATGCGTGATATTCCCATGCAGTTATATGGATCGGCTTTGGGGTCTTCCTATTACCAGCAGGGGCTCACACTCAGCAAACATTTTAAGTGGTAACTTATGAGTACAGAAACCGATCCACCCCAGTCGCCTGATCCTGTTGCCCCCAAGCCAGTGCCTCCCCGTCCGCCAGTCAGGGATGAGGATCCGGAAGATCAAGAAAATCTGCAGATGCAGGTGGCCATGCGTATGGTGGGATCCGCTATGGTCTTTATCGGGTTTTTGCAGGTTTTTCTGTCCGCCAGTACCGGTGCGGAAATCAGCATTTTCCCCATGATTATTTATTTTTCTGGAATGGCGATGTGGGCCTACTCCTCGGTTGACAATCTCACCGTCCGTTATACGGTGATGGGGTTGTCCCTGCTTTGTGCGATGGCATTTATGCATTTTGGGGAAGTCTTATTTTGGCATAAGTATCTGATTTACTGGGGGACGATCGGAGTTGTTGTGTTTTTTATGTTCAAAAATCCCAAGAAACCCGCCGACTCGTAGACGTACAATCTTGTTTCTTTGCCTTTCCTGTGTGTGCCGGCAATTAGGTTTTCCATGAACATCGCCGTGATCATTCCGGTCTTGAATGAACAGAAGGCTTTGGCTGTGCTGTTGCCTGAATTGCTGTCATCATTCGGATTTGAAGAGCTGATAATTGTGGATGGCGGTAGTTGGGATCAAACGACGGATGTGGCAAGGACGATCTGTCAATCGGCACCTGATGTCCACACCCAAATTATCAACGGGCCACGTGGGCGAGCCTCCCAAATGAACGCCGGGGCAGCTCTGGCCAAATCGGACATTCTGGTGTTTTTGCATGCGGACACCCAGTTGCCACACATTGCCAGACAAGTGGTGACACAGGCCATGGACGATCCGCGGTGTGTCGGTGGCCGGTTTGATATACGTTTTCCACAGGACACCGGTTATGCATGGATGGTGAGCCGGCTCATGAATCTGCGCTCACGCTGGTCGGGGATTTCCACCGGCGATCAAACCATGTTTGTGCGACGTTCAGTGTTTGAAGAGTTGGGAGGCTTTGCGAATATTCCTCTGATGGAAGATATTGAATTCAGCCGCCGGTTGAAGCGAGTTGGCACGATCGCGTCTCTGCGAGCGAAGGTCGTCACCTCGTTTCGACGGTGGGACCAGCACGGCCCACTCCGCACGATCGTGCGCATGTGGTTACTCCGCGCATGGTATTGGCTAGGATGGGATCCTCGTCGTCTTCAGCAGTATTATGATACCGTCCGGTAACGACCCAGCTCTGCGTAAATCACGCCCATCACACCAGGGCCAGGGGAAAGGACGTCGATCTCTCCCGCCTGCGACGTCGGCGATTATTGTCTTTGCGAAGGCACCGGTTGCCGGGCAAGTCAAAACACGCCTGTGCCCTCCACTCACGCCTGATGAGGCAGCCAGCCTCCACGGAAGTCTCGTCTTGGATATCTTAGAACGATGTCAATCTCTCAAAGAGTACGATTGCATTCTGGCCGGAACGCCCTCTCCCCATCATCCCTTCTTTCGGGCCATGGAGGCTCGATTCAAAATCCCTGTCTGGGATCAACAGGGGGAGGACCTGGGAGCCCGCATGGCCGGGGTTTTTAAACAGGCGGTCGGAGCACCCTATCGTTCGGCTGTGGTTATTGGCACCGACATTCCAGGGATCCATGGACCACTGCTGAACTCAGCCGTGAAGGGCTTGGAAGATCATGATGTGGTGCTGGGCCCCACAGTGGATGGCGGATATTATTTAATCGGGCTGCGCACTCCCGTGCCGGACTTGTTTGAGAATATGCCGTGGTCCACTGATCAGGTGTATGCGCGTACCAAACAGAGGGTTCAGGAGTTGGGGTTATCGTTCAAGGTCTTACCGGCGCTACGAGATCTCGATACGGTTGAGGATCTTCAACTGTTTATCCGGGAGGCCAAGGATCGGCAGAAACAGACATTTTCTTCTCGTACGAAAAACGTGTTGCAAGAATTAGCCGCACGATTGACCAACCGTGAATAATTTTGGGAATGATTCTTGTGCGACAGGTGTGTGCATGAGAACGACAGGGGCGGAAAGCCATGAGTGAGCGGGTGGCGTTAATCACTGGTGGAGCAAGGGGAATTGGACGTGGTATCGCCCTGGACCTAGCTGCCAATGATTGGATGGTGGCGATTTGCTATCGCACAAGTCAGTTGGAGGCTCAGGATGTCGTTCGGACCATTGAAGGGAAAGGCGGAAAGGCCTTGGCTATTCAGTGTGATGTCTCAGACGCCACTGCTGCCGTACAGCTTGTTCAGAAAGTGGAGAATACATGGAGCCGGATTGATGCCCTGATCAACGGGGCCGGACCCTACCATCGTGTGGCGCTTTTTGAAGAGACCACCGATGGATGGTCGGAGATGTTCAATAATAATCTTCACCCGATCTTCTATCTCGCGAAGGCTGTTGCCCCAGGGATGAAGGCCAGAAAATCCGGACGGATCATTTCGTTCAGCATGGCCAACGCGGACAAAATGGAAGCCCAACCGCATGTGACTGCCCATTATATTGCCAAAGCCGGCGTGCTCATTCTTACCAGGACGTTGGCGAAAATCCTCGCTCCCGATGGTATTACCGTGAATGCGGTTTCGCCAGGATTTATTGATTCCTGGAGCGCGCCACCGGGAGAGCTGGACGGGATAGCCAAAAAAATTCCGGCCGGGTATATCGGGGAAATCGAAGATACCGTTCAAGCCGTTCGTTATTTCCTATCTGACGAGGCTCGATACGTGACGGGAGCCAATCTGCACGTGAGTGGGGGCTGGGGAATCTAGAGTGATTGATCAGTTTGAAGCAACCGGATAGCGAATAAGAAGGTTTCCTCAATGCGGTCATTCCCGACATTTTTTATCGGGAATCCATCTTGGATTTTTTCCCAAAAACCGTTGGTTAGGTAAAACACATCGAATGTGGTTACCCAACTACAGTGATCACGAGATTTTTGGTGATGCCGGGTTTCGCCCCATAGCTGTTAAGCTAAGAAGGGCCCTTGCTGGGAGACAATTTGGGGTCGACTCGGGCTTCCAGCATTTCTAAGGTCGTCATTCGGGATCGTTGGGACTGTTTGGTACAGTGCCGGAGTAACGGCTCGAGTTCACGAATGAGGTGGGCCCTCCCTTGGCTGAACGAGATGATCAACTGCTGTGCGAGCTGAAAGGCCCGCTCCTGGAGTCGCTGGTACAACTTCTCGAGGCTGCTCTCTTGCCCCGCGGTCAGCCACCGGGCTTGGTTGGCCCACGTATGAATACGATGGACCAACACCGCCGCAATCCATTTGCCATAGAGTTCACAGCGCACTCGATGTTCATTGCCGGTCGTCGAGTGGTGCACCTGAAGAATCGATTTGAATTGTTTGAACACCAACTCGATCTGCCAGCGCAGGCTATACAAGGCTCGCACCATATCGAGGGGCAACCAGGCTTCAGGCACATTCGTGATGAAAAGCGTCCAGTCACACCACGTCAGAGTCGAGGTCCGAGCGGTCCGGCCTTGTTGCTGGGCGTGAGCCTTGACGCGCCGCCGCCGTTGCCGGGCTATCTGGGGACTCACGCGCAAGCACACGAGGCGGCAGGGAGGGGTTTGCTGAGGCCCCTGGCCCAGGCGTACCTGGATCTCCCGGGTCAGGACGGGCCCCTGGGCCAAGAAGCGGTCAAGCTCGAGGCGCGCGCCGGTCTGGGCCACTTCGACCGTGGTGCCCACCATGAACCGGGTTAAAAAATACGCGTCGCGGGCCATGATGGCGTTCAGAGTGCGCAGCTTGAAATAGCCTTGGTCCATGAGCACGAGATCCTGCCGGTTGAGGAGAGCGGGCAGCCGATCCGTGTCGCGATTATCTGGCACCGTCCCAGCGGTGGTCTCCAGGAAGATCAGTTCTCCCTGCTTGTAGTCATAGGCGACTTGGATCTTGCAATTAGCTGGGGAGGCATTCCCGCCGGCCCCAGGCCAGACCTTCTGCAGCTTGGGGCTGACATCCCAACTCGAACTATCAACCAGCAACACGCGGCCGAAAGGCCGCAGCAAGAGCGTGCGTATCCCCGCCCGCTGGAACTTCTGGTGCAAGATCGTGTGCAAGCAGCGCTTGAGAAACTGAGCGGCAGAGGCCGTAAACCGCTGATGCAGGGCTTCCCGACTCATGCGGGCTTTCAGAGCCCCCACCATCCCCCCCAGCGACGGAGGCTTCATCCCGAATTGTCCGAGGGTCATCAGCACCAGGAAGTCATACGGCTGAAGCACGCCTTGGCGTTGAGCGAACCCCGTTTCCTTAGCCAGCCCATTGAGGCGTTTTTTTTAAACCCCTCCAACACCCCGAACAGGGCGGCCCTCATGCTCGGCTCCCGAAGCCCTGGCAGCGAGCCAGCGCGACCTCGGCCTGGACCCAGTCGGTCATCAACGTTTTCAGACGCTGATACCGTTTGAGCCGCCGCCGGACCTCCGCCAGATCCTTCTTGGGAATAAACAGGGTGGAACTCTTGCCGGCCACGGTGAAGCTCAATTGATGGTAAGGCCCATGCTTCTTCGGCTCCTGAGGGTCTTTACACTGACACCCGGTAGTGCCGCAGACATTCCATTGGGTGCTCAGGCTCCCCGGCAGGACGGGGCCGAGGTCAATCAGCTGAGCCTTAATGCGTTGCAGGGTGCGTGCTTCTCTCGGCATGGGGACCTCCTGGTTAAACCGATAGCCTCTATAATGCTAGCGGTAATATAGCACAAAAAAAGCGCCAAGCCAGCGCTCTTTGAAAGGTTTCTGTCCCCTTAGCTTAACAGCTATGGGTTTCGCCCCGGCGGACGAGGCCCTTTTGTTTCGGCAAAAGGACCCAAAACCAAAGACGCCCCGTTCGGCCATATTAGATGGGACGGACGCGAACCTTAGGAGGGCGGTCCAACTCGCTGCGCTCAAACAAGGCCCGCCAGTATTTAAGAGCGTCCGACCCGAGGGCCGAACAGCAGGCGTCGGATATTGAGGAGTCGGAAGGGTGAGGGGGCGACGAACAAAGGTGAATAGGCGCTTGAGAGAGCCGCAAAAGATTCCCTCCAACATCTTACCGAAATCAGGAGATATATATTCGAATTTAACGTCTGACCCCAAATTTAAACAAACTCAGGATTAGTGTGACGAAAGCCACCGATATACTCAGGGTGTGTCGGTCCACGCTGTCAGATTGAATGAATGAAAATGCAGAACTCTCGCCAGATCTGGCCTTACGGCTGGAAAAGGCGTTTCACTTGAACATAAATATGTTGGTGAGAATTCAGGCATAGTTTGACCCGAACGAGATGCTAAAGTAAGCGGGGAAATTAAATTTCCACCCTATGTTCCAGCATTAAGGAACTGGATAACCTGACCAAGATACAGCAATGGCTACAAATCATTGAAAGCCAATGTGTGGTTCTTCCCTTTGGTCCTCCGGAATTCATTCCAGACAAACAGGTCTTTGAATTTTTGACTATCTCGGTTGAAGTAGTCGCCTACCTGAAGGCAGTCCGGGCCACCCAAAGCCTCAAATCAATTAGACTTCTCAGAGAAAACGGGTTGATTATTGATTTCTATACAGTCGGACGCTTTATTCTTGACTGTGTAAATGAAACTTATTTTCTCCTCGAGAACTACCCTGAAGTATCTCAAACAGGAGAAAAATTCCTTCAAAATTTTCGTGAAGCGACCATTGATAAACTGTTTCAAGAAAGTACCGACGTTGTTTTATCAAAAAAAATCCGCAACGCCAGTGCAGGGGTCAGAGCTAAGAGAGGGAATATAACTGTTGATGAGGCTAAAGGCAGATTGGATAGGCCCTATAAAATTTTTTCAGTGTGCATAGCCAATATGCTCACATAATAGAAATTTACGGAGGATATCCCCCTGAACGGGTATTCAAAGTTGAAGGAATTACCAATGAACAAAGGAAATCAGATTATTTAGTATGGATTGAGGAATTCGATGAGATGGTGATATATAGCTTGGCCTACATGGCCCAACAACTTAACTGCGAGCCAGTTCTATAGGAAATTATTGAGCATTTCAATAATTTTAAAACTACACAATGAAGACTTCCCTAGGGCAGGCGGACCTACTAACGCTGGACAAGGGCAAGGGGATTGAGCGCCGTTGTCTAGCTGGGGAAAATTCAATCCCTTTGTCGGGTTATCCACATTGCTGTTCAGTCCATTTTAATCTGAAGATGTCAGCAAAATGGGCTGCCACTTGTTCTCTCACTTGTGTTCCATCAATGGGTTTATCAAGAAGATTTTTCATTGATGTCATGATGCAATGTTCAATGCCACAGGGGGACAGTAGTGAAAACGGTTGAAGATTCACGTTCACGTTGAGGGCAAAGCCGTGCATTGTGATGCCTTTTGAAATGCGTACACCGATGGACGCAATTTTTTCTAAATGACCTTCCTTACTGTCGACCCACACCCCGCGAAACGATTCATGGCGGCATCCGACAATCCCCCATTCTGCTAAGGACCGGATCAGGACCTCCTCCAATTGCTGGACATAGATTTTGGGGCCAGGACAGAAATCTCGAAGTCGTAGTATCGGATATCCGATCAACTGTCCGGGGCCATGATAGGTCACGGATCCGCCTCGCCCGGTCTGATGAAGGTGGATTCCCATGTCCTGCAAGTCGGTCCAACGAGGCTCCCAATGCTCCGGTTTGGTTGTTCGCCCCAAGGTGATGACGGGTTCGTGTTCGGTCAAGACCAATGTGTCGGGTCGACGGTCCTCAAGACGTTGGGTTGCCAAAGATTGTTGAAGCTCCCAGGCTTCTGCATAAGGCAGACGAGGAAACGTCAGAATCATTCCCGGTTGTCGAGAATCGGAGAGAGCCATAGGAATGCGTTCTCAGGAAGAAAAGGATACTAACGGGAGACCCAAAGCTTCCAGGATAGGAGGTGGGAGGCGTTTGATTTTGCCATTGGTATTGACTGCCACAAGTGTTGCCGATCCTTCCACGACCAATCTTTTGCTGGTGCGATCTGTGATGACATGGGAAAACGTGAGAGACGTTCGTCGATCGGCCGCCACTGTCGTCTCGACCACCAGGGTCTCTCCATAGGTGGCGGCCGATCGATAGGAAAGTTCAGCGTGTATCACCCGAAATTCGGTTCCTTCCTGTATCAACGCGGCAACCGACAGGCCATGGTTATCCAAATAATGCGTTCGGGCTCGTTCAAAGTATTTCAGATAGTTGGCGTAATAGACGACTCCTCCACAGTCCGTATCTTCATAATAGACCCGTACTTCCATTCCGGCCCGTTGCCTCCGCTACACATTCAGAGTTGGAAATTCTGGAAGGTCGGTGGGAGCCACGCCACTTAATTTTATCACCAGCTCATAGAGTTGGTGAAAGCGTTCGGGCTTAATGGGTTCAAATCCGTAGCCCAACAGCGCATGATCAGCGGCATCAAATAAGGATTTCATTTTAGACCAATCCGTGACAAAGCGCTGCCCCATGGGATCGCCGAGCGCAGCCAACGCTTGAAATTGTGCCTGCAGAGGAAGGCGATATTTCCCATCAATTTCGTTGAGAAATTGTCTGCGACAGATGTCTCGCAGGTCCTCAGGGAGTTGTTCGAGATTCACATCCCAACTTTTCAGATGATACCGGGTAAATAATCTGGATTGAGCAAAGGCCTCCAAGGCTCGAAGCAGGACATGAGTGGCGGCTTCAAGATCCCGAACCCGGTCTCCTCGGCGTTTGGCCCATGCTAATAAGTCGAGAGACACTGCCGGTTTAATGTCTTTTGAATCCAGCACAATTCGTTCAAGAAACGTGAGATTTCCTTTGAGTAAGTGAAGGAGACGATCCATTCCAGGAGGGCCGCCCCACACAGAGGCCAGTTCCAAGGCTTTGATCCCGCCTTTTAATTTTTCCCAGGCAGTACGATAGAGCAGTTGATCCCAGAGGCCATAGGCCTGTGCGACATCGGCCAAGGCCCGATAGAAGGGTTTCAGTCCGCCGCTGATGCGATGTTCCAATGTGTGAAACCCATTAACAGCCGCATCATAAGAGCCATGGTTGAAATGGTAGCAAGCCTCGTGTCGTAGGCGCGGCCCCTCTTCGTCCCAAGGATTGGCAGAGGCTTCAGATTGCGACAACAGTTTGGTGATCCCCTCAACAGCCATGTCAGCAGACGGAAAAGGATGGCCGGGAAACAACAACACTTTGGTGGAAAAGGGAAATCCTGTCAGCACCATGGCGGAAGCCATGCCAACTGTCGCGCTGGTAATATCAATCACCAGTTCCCCGGGCATCACCTTCCAGGTTGTTAACAAAGGGCCAAGCCCATAAGCCAGGGCCTTCTGGCACGCCGAAAAACTTTCCGGAGAAGGGGTGAAGATCCAGTCCCAACGTTGGGGCATGCGTGACAAGGCGGGAGGGATCTGAGATTCCACGACCTCTTTATGGCACTCGTGCAGGAAAAAACATACCATGTCAGGATTCAAGTGCCGGACAATGGCGATGGCGGACGTAGGATCGGATTGAATGGCAAGTAGGAGTGCTTTGGTGGGGATATGGGCACTCACAGTGGGTCGACTATATCATCGGTCGAGGAGACCGGCAAGAAAACTGATGCTCGATATTATGCCCTCAACGGCTAGCCCCTGTATTTCTCTTTCCAGAGTGTGAAATTGGGGTCCCATCCTGATAGAATCGGCCACGATGAATATTGATGCGGTCATCCAGGCATTTGAAACCAGTGCGGATGTAAAAAATGAATTTATCCGGATACATGCGGAGCGTGTGGTTGAAGTCGGTCAATTGCTGATTCGCGCATTTCGAGAAGGCCGAAAGGTCCTGCTCTTTGGAAATGGTGGAAGTGCGACGGATGCTTCGCATCTTGCCGCGGAATTTGTCGGTCGGTATCGCCGCGATCGAGATCCCCTCCCTGCCCTGGCTTTGGCCTGCGATATGGCCGCAATTACCTGCATTGCGAATGATTACGACTTTACAGATATTTTCTCCCGGCAAATAAAGGCGCATGGCCGCAAGGGGGATGTGGCTATTGCCATTAGCACCAGTGGGAACTCCCTGAACGTGATCCGTGGGGTGGAAGCCGCCACTGACAGTGGTCTTGTCACAGTAGCCTGGACAGGCGCCACCGGGGGTAAAGTGGGAGAATCTCGTCGATTATTGTTTTCGGGTCCCTTCTTCGGTGACGGCACGTATTCAAGAATGTCACATTACGCTGGGCCACGTGTTGTGCGAATTTATTGAAGAGCGTCTTTTTGGTGACCAGGGCTAAATCATTGCCAACCGGTGCGTCCCCGAAGCTGAATCTCGCCCGGCTTCGCACCTACCCGCTTCAAACTCGTCACTCCAAAGTGATGATGGCGGATTTTGGCTCCCCGTGGCGGCGGGCTGGTTCCTTTCAAGCCTTTCTCAAAACCCTGCCGGATATTTTAGCAGGCAAAACTTTCCGCGCTGTGGTAGCGGCGATTGTGGATGCGAGACGACGGGGAAGACCGGTTATCCTCGGCATGGGGGCCCATCCTACCAAGGTCGGTCTCAATCCCATTATTGTGGACCTGATGCGCAAGGGCGTAATTACCGCTGTAGCCATGAATGGGGCCGTCATTATCCACGACTTTGAGTTAGCCTATCTTGGGCAAACCTCGGAGGAGGTTGAAGCCGAAATTGATTCTGGACGATTTGGCATGGCGGAAGACACGGGACGCATTTTAAATGAGGCGATTGTACAAGGATGGCAAGAGGGTTTGGGCATTGGAGAAGGGGTCGGCCGGTATCTCCTGAAGCATCCCAAGCAATTTCCACATCGGCGATGGAGTTTGCTGGCGGCCGGTGCGCAACTTGGCCTTCCGGTGACGGTGCATGTGGCGATCGGGACCGATATCATTCACATGCACCCTCAGGCGAACGGAGAAGCGATTGGTGGTGGTTCGTTATTGGATTTTCGCAAGCTGGCCGCAGTGGTGTCGAAGATGGAAGGGGGCGTGTATATCAATTTGGGATCGGCGGTCATGATGCCGGAAGTCTTTCTCAAGACCGTGACGTTGGGGCGGAATCTTGGACGAGCCTTAAAACAGATCACGACGGTGAATATGGATTTTCTCCCGCATTACCGACCGATGACCAATGTCGTCAAACGGCCAACGCAAAAAGGTGGGAAAGGATATGCGCTGACCGGCCATCATGAATTGATGGTTCCGCTTTTGGCCGCAGCCGTGCTGGAGGCGCTTGGCAGGTAGGGTGTTCTACAGTGACGGCGATTTTATAGACACGGGACAATCAGGTGCGGGCTTAAGGAGTAGAACCTTCATGAAAAAGAAAATTCTCATCGTCGATGATCACCCCGACATTGTCCTCATGCTTACGGATCGATTAGAAGCTTTGGGCTATGACACGATTTCCGCTGGAAATGGCAAAGAAGCGTTGGAGAAATATGAGCAGGACTTTCCTCACCTCATGCTGTTGGATTTGGAAATGCCAGAGATGGCCGGCATGGAAGTGTTGCACCAATTAGCCAAAATCGTTGTGAAAAAAAATGGAGAGGTTGACTCTCAGACATTTGGCGGAGGCGAGTGCCTCCCGTTGCCTGTGGTGGTTATGACGGCTCACGGCACAATTTCCAAAGCCGTTGAAGCCATGAAAGCGGGAGCGTATGACTTTCTCACGAAGCCTATTGAGTTGGACCATCTGGCCCTAGTCCTCAAAAAAGTCTTAACGCGGGAAGCGTTAGGACGGCAGGTTGCCGCCCTGCGCACAGAAGTAGAAAGCCGGTATAGCCAAATCGTTGGGAATAGCTCTCAGGTGCATTTAATGGTGGAGTTGGCAAAACGGGCTGCCGAGGCTGACGCCACGGTGTTGCTGTTAGGAGAAAGCGGGACGGGGAAGGAGCTGTTTGCGCGGTCAATTCACCAATGGAGTGACCGGAGGGAAATGCCATTCAGTATCATCAACTGTGTGGCTCTTACCGAGACCCTCCTGGAGAACGAACTCTTTGGTCATGAAAAGGGGGCATTTACCGGTGCAGACTCTCTCCAGAAAGGGAAAATCGAAGCGGCGGATGGGGGAACCGTTTTCCTGGATGAAATCGGCGATATGCCGCTGGGGCTTCAGGCAAAATTACTCAGGGTGCTTCAGGATCATGAGTTTCCACGGGTAGGAGGGACGCGATTGGTCCGCGTCAATATTCGGGTGATCGCGGCCACTAACAAGGATCTGAAGCGAGCGGTCAAAGAGAAGACCTTTCGGGAAGACCTGTATTTCCGGCTGAATGTCGTGAACTTGATATTACCACCATTGCGGGACCGTCCCGAAGATATCATTCCTCTTGCCGAGCATTTTTTAGCGCGCCACATGCGAGAAATGAAAAAACGGAAGCGGAGTTTTTCCAGGTCTGCCATCCAAACGATGCGATGTTACGCATGGCCCGGCAATATTCGGGAACTGGACAATGCTATTGCTCGAGCGGTGGTGTTGGGAGTAGATGAAGAAATTTTTCCAGACCTTTTGGGACTGGGCGGAGGAAAAGACGAACTCGATGAGGTCGACAACCTCCCCTACCATGAATCCTTGGACCGATTCGGCACCAGGATTCTGGAGCAGGCCATGCGTCGGAGCAATTGGAGCCAAACCAAAGCCTCGGAGCTTCTGGGCCTTCAACGTACCTACCTCTCCCGCCTCCTCAAACAAAAAGGCATTCAGCAGGGCACTGAGGAATCCTGACCACTTTGGACTGTCCGGAAATCCAGACAGACGTCCAAGAGCAGTCCCCCCACCTGATCGCTGAAGAGGATTGGAAAAAGGCAATTCGGTTTGATGCTTTCTGGCCTGAGTGGGGAAATTGAAGAATGCCCCAAAATCCCGCATATGAAAATTTGGTGTTGATTCCGACAAAAAACCGCTTTTCTGGTTCAGGGAAGCCAAGATTGCGGGCATAATTCGATTCAGTCAGGTTTTCAATGAGCAAAAAATGGGCGAATGCTTATTGGAATTTGATAGGAAACTTTTCCGTTCAAAATGAGAAAATTTCCTGAACTTGAGGTATGGATGGTGCTGCTAAATGAGTCAGGGTCTGGTTCTCCATCTTTATAAGGCCCCTGGAGAAACCCGCTTAATCCCCATGATAGCCCACTCGGGCATTGACTTGATGGTAAATCCCGGTGAAGTTCCCTTAATTGCTCTGGTCTCCGTTCACATTTGTATAGGTTTAGTCAACGACACCCACAATTCCTCGGTGATCTGATTTTTTAGAGAAATTTCCGCCCATTGGGAAATGGCAGAAAGGAGGTTCTGATCCTATGTTTAATTTCCCCGGGCCGGCAATCTGACAATATCAATCATTTCATACAAATGGTTACGAAATCAGCGGAGTCCGACTTCAAGGCGGTCCTTCCAAAAAGTTGGGTAGCCCGTATCTCTACCGAAATTTTTTTCCGGGTCCAGTTCCAAATTGTCTATTCCAGCATCATGATTAATGAGTTCGGGGAGGAGACTTTTTTCCCAATGGCTGTATGCTTCCCAGAATTCCTAGAGCAGGGATCACCGCTAGCAGGGGGATTCAATGCTATGGTCTCTTCCAGGATTGAGGGTGTCGTATCCAAGTCCAAGGAAAGTTAGGCTGTTGGGAAGGGGCAGGTATTCCACGTCAAAAAATACCTGGTGGTCAAAGAATAAAATTCATCCCTGAACGCAGTTTGCTTGTGTTGTGCTTGTCATGCCTTACAAGCAGAGGGGCTTTCACTTTGACTCTGTTCGTAATGGGAAGTGAGGCTTGGCTGTTGGTTCCTGTGACAACGATCGTGTTCTTCCTTGGGTCGTTGATTTGAGAAAAGGAGTTGTCGGTGAAAATGTTTATTTTGGCGTCAGACAAAATTAAAATTTACCCGCAACTCCAGCTTCGCTCCTACCTGAGTGATCGAATTCAATTTCTCTTGCATGGTATCTTTCTTCTGCCTGCACGTCTTAGTCATGAGGCTTCGTATGATTGTTTCACGGTTTCAGCCTCGGGAGGGTGTCAAGGGTCATGCCCAGATAACTGGGGGGTTGCCAAAATTTTTTCTAAATCTCATGTGATTTCTCCGCCACAGGACGGGTCACTGCGCAGGTAAATTCCTGGCCTTGAAAATTGAGGAGGTACACGGAAATCTCAATAGGGAACTCCTGGCCATTTTTGTGGCGGTGGATCGATGGGTAGGATAAGGGATAACCCTTCCGCAAACTTTCCAGGCATTGTTGGAATTTCTCATTATCATGGTAGGGGGCAATGTCGGGAATACGAAGGGTTTTGAGTTCTTCCGGTGTATATCCTAAGGCGTTGCAAGCCGCCTGATTGGCAAAACGTAAGCGTTTATCCGAATCTGCCACCATAATCCCATCGGATACATGATTGAAAGCGAATTGCATCAATTGAGCATACTCTGCCAGGCGTTCATATGCGGTGAGGTTCAATGGTTGCTTTGTTGTCCCCTCAAGGGAAGCCCCGGTTGAGCTTGGTTGAAGAAGTGAGGGGAAGGTGGTCATTGGAAGCGTGGGTGCGGAAGAGCCTTGCAACCCTGCGATGGCTATGTTTCGTGCCAAGCAGGCTCGATGAATGGCAGATTTAACTTCCTGCCGTTGGTACGGTTTGGTGAGGTAAGCAAAGGCTTTATCGAGGATGTCGGGGTTCGCAGTCTTTCGTAAGGAGGTAAAGGCGGTTAACAGGATGACCGGCATGTGTGGGTGTGTTTGAGAGAGTTCGTTGAGAACTTCAATGCCATCGCGGTCTGGAAGTCCGACATCGAGGAGCACGACATCATACGATGAGGTCGTACTTTTTTTGAGAGCTGCCCCTCCCGTCTCTACAGGGTCCACCTCAAAACCTTCCTGGCGAAGGTAATCAGAGAGGGCAAGAAGAATATCGGTGTCGTCATCCACAAGCAAAACTCGCGGCTTCGTGGACAAAGGTGACATCTTTCCTTTCCTTGGAGGCGATCCAGAACCTTGAGAAATTTGGAAACCAGAGGTCACCTAGAAATTTTTCTACAGCCCTCCAGCAATTCTTAGGAAAAACTTCTGCAAATTGCAGGCTTACGTAAATGGTTGTTTTTCGAAGAGGAGGGAACTGTCAAAAAATAAAAATGTATCTATTTAGATAACTGTTGTATCTAAACGGATACATTGGTGACAGACCTCATTTCTGATTTTTAGGAGGCTATGGTCGATGGTGTTACGGGTAAGATAACACAGAAGCGACTGCCCTCTCCCGGCGTACTCTCCACCCAAATCGATCCGCCGTGCAGCTCGACTAAACTCTTTGTAATAGCCAAGCCGAGGCCCGCTCCGCGACTTTTCATTTCAGAAGATTGCCCACGGTAAAATCGTTCAAAAATCGTCTGTTGTTCCTCAAGAGGAATGCCGCACCCGTTATCAATGACACAGGTTTGAAGCATGCCGTCGCCCCGTTGCTTCACTTCCACCGTCACGGTTCCGGAAGATCCTGTAAATTTGAGGGCATTGTTGATGAGGTTGGTAAAAATCTGAATGAGTTTATCCCGATCACCTTGGATGAATCCGATAGGAGCGGAAATATGGGCTTCGAGAATGAGAGACCGTTCCTGCGCCATCGGTTGCAACGTTTCCACGACCTCTCTTACGAGGCTGCCCATGTTGACGGCGCTCTGGTGCAAATCCATGCGGCCGGCTTCGATGCGGGAAAGGTCCAAAAGATCATTAATCATTCGGGTGAGTCGTTCGATATTGTATTTCATTCGTTCGAGATAGAAGGATTGTCGGTCATTCAGACTCCCGACCAAGCCATCCAACATATTTTCCACCAACCCTTTGATAGAGGTCATCGGGGTTCGAAGTTCATGTGAGACAATCGATACGAAGGAGGATTTCAACCGGTCTAATTCTTGAAGTCGTTCATTGGCCGCCTGCAGATCTTGCGTGCGTTCTTTGACTCGTTCTTCGAGAGTTTGAGCGAGTTTTTCGACTTCCTCATAGGTTTGGGCGTTGTCGATGGCGACAGCCACATGACTGGCTATGGTCAAAAGCAAATCCAGATCTTCCTGCGTGCAGCGTTGGTTACCGCGATCGGCTCCCAGATATCCCAGCACGCGTTGATGACTCAGCAGCGGGGCGCACACAAAAGAGATCACTTCCATTTGTCGACAGATTGGAAGGAGAAGAGGGCTCAACTGATGGGCTATTTCGTCCAGATCGTATGCCAAGACCGGACGTCCGTGGATCAAAAGGGTTTCATCTACGCTTCCTGGCGTAATGGGAAATTCAAGGTTTCGAATTTGTGCATACAATTCCGGAGGCACCCCGGACACATCTGAGATCATGCACTTGGTGCCTCCAGGGTTCTGGAGAACCAGGATCATACGTTGGAATCCCAGATTTTTCCGAAGAAGATTCAGGACGGTGGAAAACAGTTTTTGGATATCTAATGTCGAGGTGATCACAATTCCGGTTTGATGCAAGGTACTGAGTTGTGTGACCTGCTTTGTGATGGTGTGAACATAATGGGAGATGGCTTCTTCGCGTTGTTGGAGGGCTCGTGCCATCCGATCGATGCTGATGGTGAGTTGTCCCACTTCATCCTGGGTGTCGGTGGTAACCGTCACGGCCAAATCCCCTTCAGCGATTTTTTGAGAGGCTTCCACCAAACGCTGAAGGGGCGTGACGATGCGATTGGCTAACAGAATTGTGAGAAGAATGCCCATGAGGATGATTCCCACGGTGAGAAGACCGATGTGCCATACCGTTTGGTTGAGCGATTGTTGCATGTGTGCGGTGCTGAGCCCGATTTGGATGATGCCGATAATGCCGGACGGTTTTGAAGAAACCGTCAGACGGTCTTGAAGGTTTTCTGACAACAGCAGTTCCATTGTGGAGAGCCGCCTATCTTGCCGGTAGACCGGGAGGGCGAAATCATAAATGGTTTCTGATCCGATTCTGAATCCTTCTGCACCCTTTCGTTCTGCGGACCTATCAGAGAGAAGTCCTTCCTTGAGGGGTGAGGTATGTAAGACCGTCAAAAGTGGCTCAATTATGGAGTTTTTTGGAGCGGGTGTGATCAGTCCTTCAGTGAGAGAGTTATCCGGGAATACGGGCTGTGTTTCGTCACGAGTAAGCTTCGTAGTATTCACTAACTTTCCTTTTGATTTTCTGACTAACACGTGACCGTCCTGGTCTCGTACGATGGCGTAGACGACTTCCGGTGCTGATAACGCGCCATCTAACATGGTCTCCAGATAGTGTGTATCTTGAATAATGAGTCGATTGACGCTGACATTGTTCAGTGTTTTAACCAGAATTATTCCCGTTTTGATTAGCGCACCTTTCATGACCTCGGCCTCCTGCTGAATGAGGTATCCGCTGAGACTTGAGCAGGCAAGAACGATAACCAGACTGACAAACAAGGAAAATTTCGCTCGTAACGTGAGAAATCCACGCGGTATTCCAGTGGGTTCAGTGTGGAGAGGCGATGGCGGTAGGGTGAGTTTGGGTTTAAAATTGCTCATCGAATTGCCTCAGGACGTCTGGAGTGAGAGAGAGGCTCAAATACTTCGCGGACTTCTGATTGATGGATTGATGGACGTGTTCGGGAGGGATAATCGTTCCCAATAATGATGAAGCCGTTTGTCCTGCCAGCTGTTGGGTAAGCTGGGCCGCCTGTTTGCCAATGTCCACATAATGGGAATATGCGCCGACAACTGCGCCGCTACGCACTAATCCGGCGGAAAAACCTACGACAGGAATCCTGGCTTCCAAAGTTGTACTCAACAGAAAATCCAGAGTGTTTTCAGTGAGAACGGTACTGTCTGGTAACAGCCACAAAGCATCGATGTGGCCTTTGAGGGCATTGAGTGCGGAAGCGACATCTTGTTCTTGATGTACTTCTTCGGAGACGATCTTGATCCCCAATGCCTTGGCGTCATGGAGAAGTTGACTATGCATTTCATTTGTTTTTTGCGGATCGAAGAGCACTCCGATGCGTGAAGCCTTGGGTGCCAAAATGTGTAGGGACTTTAGGTGTTGTCGGAATGGGACATTCAGAGAGAGACCGACCATGTTGGCGGTCGGCATGCCATATTTTTCCGGATCAAGAACCAAGCAAAATATGACAGGGATATCCTGAATTTCGAGTTTGGCAGCAAGAGCCGCTTTTAATCCCACGGCCAGCACAACACTGGCATTAGATGCGCGAATGCGCCGCGATAGAATGCGGCCTTTTGCCATGTCCCCCTGGAGGTCGTATTCCCCAGTCACGTGAAAAGAGGAAGGGAGAGCCGATGTAAATGCGGTAATGGCTTCAGAATAGGCGATGATGTTTGCCGACTTCAGAATGGCGACTTCCTCGGCAAAGGTGACAGTGTACAGGTTGAGGAACATTCCCACACACAAGATCACCAGGATAAGCTTCCTCCAATTCGGTGATCGGTGGTATATATCCCTCAAGTTGTTCATCATGTCTCAGGGACGTTTTGGAGGTAATTTGTTCTACCGTATTATGGTCAGAAAATGGCTAACTGTTGATTCAGTGTTTGGTTTGACAAGTGTCTTGTCATGGAGATTCTTCCTAAATCTCCTTTCCTCATTTTGCGGAAAAGAATCTGGTGTTCCATTCATCAATAGTATTTGAGTACATAGTGTGATCTTTCATCAGGAGGTACCCTGGTTTTCGCTCGGAGTTTATCGGGTTGAGGCAGAAACGCACCTTTCCCCCTAGAGTTTTACCCAAATAATGGGAAGAAGCAAGGATGGTACCGATGGGAACTAGGCAATGATGAGAAAATTTTGAGTTGGAAATGAGTAGAAATTTAAGGCCTATGAAGAGAGGAAGAGCGTATCCGTCTAGGACGGACACTCAGATGGAATGGGAAGCCATCTTCAGAATAATGAAGAAAAAATGCGGCGTTCCCAGGCATTCGAAAGGCAACACTTGGACAGATGGACTGTGCATGGGAAAAACTCTATGGTAATCGATGCCAATCGTATTCTGAAACAAACTGAGCCGTAAGGGAGCGAATCATTCTGGATTCTGCCGTTTCTTGAATTATGGGAGTCTGATAATGCGGTTGCCAGCCGCAGTTCAGGCAACGGACCACGGTTTCATTCGAGGTTTCTCCACCCTCTTTGTGCACCAGGCCTTGGCATTTCGGACATTGAGAAAGTGTGTCGAAACGATAGTTGGGTGGATCGGGTCTAAGGGAATCCAAGTGGATTCGAGTATGGCGTCGGCGAATCTTTCTGTGTGTGTTTGCGGGGTTGTTCGCGGATGCATTGGCCATTTGTTGCAGAGTGGATTTCATCATGTGTATCCCTTCCTTAGAATAAATGCAGTGGCAAGGTGCCCTTTAGTCTTCAGGATTGTTTTCTTGCCCTCTCAATTGTGCTTCCCGGTGGTACCTAGGGATTAAAGCAAGAGAAGTGCCTGAGGAACTTGCGTAAATCCTGGAAAGAAAATACCAATAATTAGAAAGAAATATGGGGCTAATGGAGTGAGAAGCATGCACAGGAGCAGGAGGGGAAGGCAAAATCACTTGTTATCTAAACGGATACAGATTGTATCTCATCAGATACATGTAAGGGGAGCTCTTGAAACGTTGGAGGAATGGCCAGGGAATTATGAGTATATGGGAAAACGGAGACTGCCTCGTCTTTCGTAGGACGGCGGGTGGGATGATCTGGTTATATCTTTGAGCAGGTGACGCGAAAGAGTTGTTGGTCTTCGAGTCGGAGGGCAATGAGTTCCCGTCCCCACACGCATCCACCGTCGATGGCAAAGACGCGCGGACCGTTCACCACTCCTAATGCTGACCAATGTCCAAAAATAATAGTGTCCTCTTGTGTCGCTCGATTGGGAACTTGGAACCATGGCATATACCCTTGCGGGGCGTCGTTCGGATGCCCCTTGAATGAGAACTCCGGAATACCTTCTTTGGTACAGATCCGGAGGCGAGTCAAGACATTGGTGGTGAGACCCAACCGTTCGTCAGAGCTCAGATGGGGGGAAAACACGATAGTTTTTCGAAAATAGATTGCGGGGAGGCGCTGGTGAAAATTATCATCCCGCAAGGCTTTCTCCACCTCACGAGCTAATTCCAGTGCTTGAGATATGGACCAGGATGGTAAGAGGCCGGCATGAACCAGGCAATATCCATCTTCGACGTGGGCAAGGGGTCGAAACCGCAACCAGGTGAGCAATTCATCCACATCAGGTGCCGCGAGTACCGATTGTAATGTGTCTTTACGACTAAGCGTGGTTACCTTGGCCCACACGGCCAGAAGATGTACGTCATGATTGCCCAACACCGTGATGGCCGAGTTTCCCAACTGCTTGATGAGACGAAGCACTTCCAGGGAATCCGGTCCTCGATTGACTAAGTCCCCGACGAACCAGAGACGATCGGATGTGGGATTGAAGTGAATCTTTTCTATCAGACGGTGTAAGGCCTGGACGCATCCCTGTACATCTCCAATTGCATAAGTAGCCATCGTGAAGGATCCTCGGATGGTAAAAGGAATTTCTCCCTGAAGAATACCCTAATCTAACATTTTTTATCCGCGTTGGTGTCCCGGCCTTGCTACAATGGGCCGATGTTTGAAGGAGTCTTTGTATTCCAACCCTCATCTTGGGAAGATCGGAATTGGGCGAGTCTCAGTGGACTGCCTTTAGAAGAGGTGTGGCTTCCCGTTGATGAGTCAGTCACGATATTCGGCTGGTTTGTAAACGCCGGAGCGACCAAGCCGGTGTTCCTCTGGTGTCATGGCAATGCGGGTAATATTAGCCATCGGTTAGAGAATATTCGTGAGCTGTATCGACGGGGATTATCTGTTTTCATCTTTGATTATCGCGGCTATGGCCGGAGCACGGGCACTCCTTCAGAATCCGGCATGTATCAGGATGCCCTGGCCGGGTATGACTATGTCCTGAACCGACGTGGGATTGCCTCGACCCGGATTGTAGTGTTTGGAAGGTCTCTGGGCGCTTGCGTAGCTGGTGAAGTGGCAATCCTCCGGCCATCGGCCGGAGTTATTCTTGAGGGGGCATTTCCTTCTATCCAGTCCATGTCGGACCACCATTACTTAGGATTGCCTGCCCGCTGGTTGCTAAATGTGGATTTCAATCTGGCTGAAAAGATTCCCAAGCTCAGGCGTCCGTTATTGGTGATTCATGGCGAAAAGGATTCCATTGTTCCGGTGGCCCTGGGGCGGCAAGTCTATGATGCAGCAAATGAGCCTAAAGAATGGTTTGTGGTAGTGGGTGCGGAACATAATGATGTGCCGTTTGTTGGGGGAACTGCCTATTTTCAGAAGATCACGAGCTTTGTCCAGACTTTGTTCTCCAAAGGGCATGGAGGATCTCGCTGAATGAAATAGTTCCGCTTGACCACCGTTTCGAACGATGGCTACCATCCTCTTTGTCTCGGACTAATATGCTGGTGATGTAAAGGGTTTTATGGGTACTGTTGCGTATCTCTATCAAATTAATTGTTCTCCAGGGGGACTCCCTAAGCTGCCCGTGCCCGAGGCGTCGATCTCCTTCAAAGGGATGGATGGGGACCGGCATCGGAATCGGGCTCTGCATGGCGGCAAAGATCGGGCCTTATGCCTGTTCTCGTTTGAGGTCCTTGAGGCCTTACGGCAGGAGGGACACACAGTGCACGCTGGAGCCTCCGGAGAAAATTTGACCGTGGCCGGCCTAAACTGGACACAGCTGAAACCAGGTGACCATCTGAAAATTGGAGAAGAGGTGCAGATCAAACTGACAAGTTATTGCGAACCATGTCGTCATAATGCGCAATGGTTTGTGAATGGAGACTTTTCCCGGATCTCTCACCGGCAGCACCCAGGATGGAGCCGATTGTATGCCCGGGTGTTGACCGAAGGACGCGTACGGCAAGGTGATGGAGTGTGGGTCGTAACGTTGCCGAAAAGGAAGATGAAATGATGGAACGGGTCCTCGAGCCGGAAATTATGGATGATCCGGTACAAGTTCAGGCCTATGCCGAAGCGGATTTTCAAAAAGAAAATCAGGGGTTTGTGGATAACTTTCTTCGCATTTATGAGGATCTTGATGGTCCTCATGTTGTGGATCTGGGTTGCGGCCCCGGTGATATCGCAATCCGCCTGGCCCGGAGCCATCCCACCTGCAGGATAACCGGAATTGATGCTTCCATTCCCATGATCACCTGGGCGGAACAGGCAGTGAAGCAAGCCGGGTTAGCTCATCGAATAGATTTTCTCTCCCAACGGTTTCAAGATGTCAGATTGGCTAGTCCAGCTGATGCCGTGATGTCGAACAGTTTGGCCCACCATGTTCCCAATCCATTACGATTTTGGTATGAGATAAAAAAATTGATCAAGCCCGGCGGGCTAGTGCTGGTCATGGATCTCCTCCGTCCGGATTCTCCCGAGGAGGCGCAGGCGCTTGTTGACCAGTATGCGGCTCATGAACCTGAGAGATTACGGCAGGATTTCTTTCACTCACTGTTGGCGGCATTTACGGAGGATGAGGTAGCTGCCCACCTCGCAGAGCTTAATTTAAGTCGCTTGATGGTAGATGTCCCGGATGATCGGCATTGGATCGTGTATGGGCGTGTGTACTAATCTTGAAAGATCTTGACGCTTTAGACCCGTAAGTCTTAAAGTGCCTGTTCGGTTGGGGGATCGTCTAGGGGCAAGACATAAGATTTTGGATCTTAGAACCCAGGTTCGATTCCTGGTCCCCCAGCCAGCCATTTTCATCTTTTCTTTCAAACACTGCACTGACTTCTCCAGTTTCCGCTCCTGGCTTGTCTAACCCACTGATCCAGGTGTTTGTCTCGATTTCTGACAAACTTACTACGTTGATTGCCTCTTTGGAAGCCGAGCCTGAGATGAGCATACCGATTGGTTGTGGTACCATCCCGATGCTCAAGAATTATTTTTAACGAACACTCAAATCTGCAATTCTCAGGATCCGCGGAAGCACCTGCCGGTCGACAACCCCGCCCCGCGAGTTTTTCTTTCTCACCCTTTTTGATACGGTTGCGTCGTCCTGTATAGGTATTCAATTTTCAGGATGAACCGAGACCTGGTATGAAAAACTGGAGTCCCTTCACGCTCAAAGAAAATCTTCTAGTCCTCGTCCTGAAAGGTTGCCTCAGCCAGGGGATCTTTATAGCAATAATTTCTCTCCATCTGTTGCATGTGACCCTATTAAAAACGAATCTAAAGAACGGGAAATCCCAATCTGATATGGGGTGTTTCCTTCTTGGGTTAAAGATGTCATCCTTGGGAATACACTGATTAATATCCCATCGGAGACTGTTGCCGGGAAGCTGTCTTTTCGGAAGGTCATCAAGCAGCGACGCTGTGTAGCCCAAGCCGATGGCTACGATGATTGGAATCGGGATAATAAAGCAATGAGGCATATTTAATTCAAAAATTATGGCTCTTTTCCATTGAAGTATTTTAAACTGGTTATCGGGGCTTTAGCCACCGGGCATGGTGATAAGACAAAGGGAAAGATATTCAAAATAATTTCAACGGACTTTTTGAACCATTCACGAAATCCCCTTACTGGCTTGGCTGTTCATAGGAAATGTAAAAAGATATGTTCTCATGGGTAACACGGTTCATTGAGCACCACCCCAATCTTCATCGTCTTGCCCTTTATATTTGGAGACGGTTTCCCCCGCGGGTGGCAGGATTTTTTAAGGGGTTGCTTGCCAGAAGCTGGGTAGTCGGGGCAAAAGCCGTCATGATCGACGAAAATTCTTCCCCTCCGAGGTCCTCTTGTTTGAACACAGTTATAGGCCTAAAGGAGCATGGGGTCTTCCTGGTGGGTCCCTCGAATCGACTCCCGGAGACCCGACCAGACCCAGCAATACTCCATTGCCAGACGATGTTATACAGTCAGCTCTTTGCAGGGAAATGTCCGAGGAACTCGGTATCGACATTAAGGTGAACAGTCTCCTTAGGATTGATGCTATTCCCTATCTTCCGGAAGTACCCGGTCCTTTTCGATTGCACTTTTACTTCCGCTGTGCTCCGCAAGAGGGTTTCGCAATTTTTCGTGCGAGACTGAGTTCCGGACACATACAACCCCGCTCACCCGAGATCAAAGTTATACGTTACGTTCCTTTGACTGAGTTACATAAGTACGACATATTTTCAACTGATCTGCGATTTTTGAATGATGATCTTTCTAGGCTTGAGCCAGCCCTTGCTACATTAAAATCCGGCTGAATTTTAATTTTTCCATTGTGTGGAAATCTTGCGATGAGAATTAGCAGGACTAAGCAATCCTCAGGGAAATTGAGTGTGAGGAAAATCTACGATTCAAAAACCAAGAGCCAGACCCAGGGATCTCATACTTTCTGATACTGCATAGCACTTTCCTTTTTGGATTCGCGCAAGGAGAGATCTCGAATAAATCCGGAATAGGAAGGATGTGTCCCAGTCGTCCAGGAGTTCAAAGAGAGTTCAATGGGGAATTCCTCCCCACTTTTCCTTAATCCATGTAGTGCGACCGTTTTGCCGATGACGTGAGATTCACCTGTCGTCTGCAGTCGTTTCATACCTTTGGTATGAGCTTCCCAATACCGACTGGGCATGATCAGGCTCAGTGGTTTTCCAAACATTTCCTCGGCTGAATATTCGAACATTGATTCAGCAGCCTTATTCCACGATATGATGCGGCCGGTATGATCGGCTAATATAATGGCATCAATGGCTGCCTGGAAGACGGCTTGAAAGCGGATTTCGCTTTCATATAAGGCGTGACGGGCACGTTCCATTTTTTGGGCCAGGGCATAAGCCTTGAGCGCTTGACGCACCGTGGTCCTAATTTCTGAACGATTGATGGGTTTATGCAGATAGGCAAAGGCGCCCTGTTCTTCAAGGGGGCCCGTCACATCATCGAGAGTGGTATAACTCGACAGAATAATGATGGGAAGGCCGGGCACCGCTTTAATCATCTTCTCTAAAACGAGTAAGCCATCCATGTCAGGGAGTTTGACGTCCAGGATCACCACACTAGGCGAGTGATGCTTCACGCATTCCAAGGCAGTGCCTCCTGTTGAGGCAACATTAATCTGATGTCCTTCGGCCTCAAGAAGATCTCGTAAGGTTAGGACAATATCCTGTTCATCGTCGACGATGAGAATGGGGGAAGAGGATGGTAAAGGAGTGGTGGTTGCCATGGTTTGACCTCATGTCTGTGGTAACTGGGGCTCAAGACGGATGTTCCTAAGAATGGGCGTATGATGAATACCCAGGCAATCTATGTACCATTAACGGTATGCGTTGCATCGGTCAGGCGATAAGTCGTTGGATGAATTCGTGAATTTGGAAAATGTTGCAATGAAAACCCCATGTCTCATTGATTTTCATGGATGAGAAAAGGAAATTTTAATATCCGTTTGGATACACCCATTTATCCAAATGGATACACAGCCTTGACCTGTATGCTGCCCGAGATGGAATTGCCCGACAACTGTGCTCCAAAATTTGGCCTGACCTTTCGATCCGTTTCTTTTAATAGATCAATAATTTGTCTCCAAGACTACACAATCAGCTTCTACCTGACGAGAAATTGTGAGGAGGCCTCATCCCAGTCGGCTTCGAAGGCGGGGTCAGCGATTGGGTCATTAATGACAGAACCATAGACATTTTACTTAGGACAAGAATCCTGTGGGATCCTGTGTGCGAGGGCATAGATCTCGGAAATCTATGCAGGTCCAGAGAGCTTTGGCGAAATAGTTTGCATCAATGAGCCATAAAGGGCAGGTGTGGTCTTGATGTGGTATCACTTGAGTTCATCCATTCGTTATGGCACTCTCTGTTGATGATAAATAAGAATTTGGGCATGGTCATGCGGTAATTGGGCTACTTACAGATTCCTCATCCTCTTATTCTAATGAATGATGAACGGCTCAAGTATATGGTGAATTGGGAATGAACACGGTTATCCCCATACGGGAACGGTTAATTGTCGCACTTGATGTTTCCTCCGTAGAGGAGGCTCGTCGATATGTGAAGGATTTAGAGGGTGTCGCCTGGTTTTATAAAATTGGCCTGGAATTATTTCTGGCCGTTAATGCCGATTTTATTAAGGAATTACGTGCACAAAATTGCCGGATCTTTTTAGATCTGAAGATGAATGATATCGATGAAACGGTGCGTCGAGCCGTAAATCTGGCGGCTGACCTGGAGGTAGATTTTCTTACCATTTTTGGAAATCATGCCACGGCCAAAGCTGCGGTGCTTGGTCGAGGTGCCGGGTCAATACAAATTTTGACCGTTCCGCTCCTTTCGAGCTGGGGGGAGACGGATCTTCAAGACTTGGGGATGTTAAGTGTACAGGCGGGAAATTCCGCGCGTTTTCATTCTCTGGATGACTACGTCTTGTGGCGCGCAGATATGGCGATGGCCCAAGGGTGCGATGGCCTGATCGCCTCAGGAAAATATGTTGGAGTCCTGAGAGAACGGTTTGGTCAGAAGGCGCTCATTGTCTCTCCAGGTGTGAGACCGGCCGGGCACAACACCCATGAACATCAACGTTCGTTAACTCCCTTTGACGCGATTCGAGCCGGGGCGGATTATTTAGTTGTTGGGCGACCTATTCGCGATGCGGATAATCGGCGGAAAATGGCGCAAGGGATTCAAGAGGAGATTGCCTTGGCGGTCAAGGCTAGTCCCTCGAAAGAGCAGCCTTTGGCTGGGAGGGAGATAGCTGGGTAACACAAGCAGGAGGCTGAAGCCACCAAAGAGGCTCTTCATGAAATTACCAAATTACCTGCACGTTTTTTCTTCCCTTCCTTCCTTATAGGGGTGACTAACCCCTTTTCCATGCTCTCTTTTGTCTCTAGGCTATTCGCGGCACTCCCTGACGGCTACCATGATGATATGTATCCTCTTTAATTGAGTAATCATAAGTGTATTGTGATGTCTTGGTGCACCGGATTGTGTCACTTTTTTTTGAACATCACAGAGGAGCGATTGGAATTGCCAACCAATCTCTCCCTGATATTCATTTTCTTCCTTAACCTTCCCCCCTTTCTTGAGGAGGAGTAAGGGCGTGACCATTAATGCGGGGATTGGTATGATGGGACCGGATGAGTGGGAAAAAACAGGGGATTGGTCTTCAGAAGTCCACGAGCCACGATCAATCCCAGAAGGGAAACAGCATCCTATGTGGTCGATACTGAAATACGAGGTGCCGGAGTATTCCTGAGATTTCAGAAAAAGAGTGATATGGAAACGGAACTGTGAGAGTCCGTGTCTGAGGGGTTGTATCGGTTGCAAGTTTTGTTGTTTCACAAAGCGGGTTCAACAACCAGTATAATTCGCTAATCAGATAGGCAGATGGGCAACGGTACAATCTCACGCATGCTGAGAAGGGTTAATGTCTGATATGTCGATGGAGTGTGGACCTTGGCTTTGGAAGCCTAGTTCCAAACAATGCAATGGGAGGAAGCTCCAAATAGACCTTCGAATAGATTCTGAGTGTGAAGTATAAGGTTCTGGACGGTAGGCATTAGGGAGGGATGTATGACGATGCGAAGGGAATGGTTGCGAATCCTCATTGTGGAAGACCGTCCAGGCCAATTGGAAACGTTCGTTAATGATCTAGCGAAGGAAGGCTATCAGGTGGTGGGGGCCAGGACGGCTGCCGAAGCTTCGGAATATGCGAAATGTGAAAGCTTTGCGGTCGCAGTGGTCGATGTGCAAGTGCCGGATGTCTCCGGAGTCTCATTGCTTTCTCTTCTCAAGTCGAAGAATGCAGAAATTAAGATGATTCTGAGTCCAGCCTTTGCCAGCCTGGATCCAGCGAAAGATGTCATAGGTGAGAGCGCCGTTTCCTACATCAAACCGGAAGGGTCGCCATCCGAATTGCTTGGTCTTATTCGTCAAACGTTCCGTGACCAACTGACAGAATACACCAAAAACCTGGAACTAACTTTGGCAGAGCGAGATGAACGGTTTCGGCAACTTGTGGATCATATTAAGGAAGTTTTTTGGGTCCTTGCCCCTGACCAGACTGAGGTCTGGTATGTAAGCCCTCAATATGAAACGGTCTGGGGTCGCAGTTGTGCCAGTCTTATAGAAGATTCTCAAAGCCTATGGAATGCGATTCATCCTCACGATCAACCACGATTTCTCTCCCACCAAATTGGGTCGGATGGGAATGGGGTTCAGGGAGAATGCCGGATTGTGAGACCGGATAACACCATGCGGTGGGTACGAATACAAACGGTTCCAATTCGAAAGTCCAATGGGGACTTGCTGAGTCTTGCGGGAGTGGCGGAGGACATTACAGAACGGAAGCGCGTTGAAGAGGCTCTCACGAAAACCGAGCGCCAATTTCGGCAATCAAGCCGGATGGAAGCCATTGGAACGTTGGCAGGCGGCATCGCCCATGATTTTAATAATATTTTAACGGCTATTTTGGGATACACCGAATTGGCGCTAGCCACGGTGCCAAAGGAAAGCCGTACCCAACGAAATCTTCAAGAAGTGCTGACTGCCGGTCACCGAGCCAAGCACTTGGTGCTCCAGATTTTGACCTTTAGTCGTCAAGCGGGTCAGGGGAAGAAACCCACACCTCTCCACATGGTCGTCCGGGAAACCCTGAAACTCTTACGATCCACGATTCCCATGACAATTGAGATCCGTCAAGCATTGAAAACAGAGGCCACTATTCTAGCGGATCCAACCCAAATGCATCAGATCATTATCAATTTATGCACCAATGCGGAATATGCCATGCGAGAACCCGGGGGGATATTGAATGTCGTCCTGGAAGATGTGGAGGTGACAGAAGATTTTGCCAGAACGATTTCGGGATTACAGGTTAGTCCGCATGTACGGTTGACGGTGCAAGATACCGGTTCAGGCATGACTCCTGAGGTCATTGAACGACTGTTTGATCCCTTCTTTACTACCAAGCCAATTGGCGAGGGGTCGGGAATGGGGATGGCCGTAGTGCATGGAATTATTACGGGTCATAGAGGAGCCATTGTCGTGGATAGTGTCGTGAATAAAGGGACAAAGATCGAAGTCTATCTCCCGACCGTTCCGAGCCAGGCCTTAGAGCCTATTCAAGATCCAAAAGCCATTCAGAATGGGAAAGAATCAATTTTATTTGTGGATGATGAAGAGACAATCGTGCGGCTTGGGAAGGAACTTCTCACGCAACTGGGATATACGGTGGAAGTGCACACGAGTTCAGTCGAAGCTCTGAGGACATTTAGCCAAGACCCGCATCGTTTTGATCTCGTAATTACTGACCAAGCAATGCCGGGATTGACCGGCGAGGCCTTATCCCGTGAGCTTCTGCGGATTCGCCCGGACCTCCCCATCATTTTGTGTACAGGATTCAGTCATGTGATCTCCGCGGAACGAGCGAAGGCATTGGGAATTCAGGGCTATTTAATGAAGCCATTGGCAATTCGGGACCTGGTTCCCATTATTCGCCATGTGCTCGACAAAACACCTTCATCGTTAGCCGAGTCTTGACCTCTCCGAAGAGGAATGAATAGGCAAGCCACGGCTCTTTTGGTTGGTGGTGGGTCGCGAATAACTCCGGCAGATGCCGGGCATTCCGGGAATGCTAATCAATAATCATGAATGCCAGAAATGGATAATTCATTGGGGATGACGTTCGAGGGCCGAGCCGGGATGTTTTGAGCTTGGCCCAAACCATTAATCTATGGAGGAGTCAAAGTTGGTCGCACAGTTCGTGGTGAGTCTTTTCCTGGGGAACCGGAAGATGACCATCCGGAGTGGGGCGTGGAAAGAGGCAAAATAATGGCAAATATTCTTGTTGTGGATGATGATCGGCAGGTTTGTGACCTGTTGAAGCAGGCCTTGGAAGATAAGGGATATACCGTGGACTGCGCCCCAAACGGAGTCGAAGGCATCAAGGAATATCGCAATCGCCCGGCCGATCTTATTATTTTAGACATTCTTATGCCCGAAAAAGAGGGGCTTGAGACCATACTGGATTTGCGGCGGGAATTTCCTCAGGTAAAAATCATAGCGATGTCCGGCGGAAGTGAGCGAGCCAAACTCGATTTGTTGGACCTCGCTCGTCGCTTAGGAGCTCAACACACCATCGATAAGCCTTTCCAATTGCACACCATGACGGACCTCGTCACACAAGCCCTTCACGAAAATTAGCCATTGTTTACCTGTTTGGACCACAAGAGATGCTGTATTTTCGGACTCAACCTGATGCCGTGTTTATCCCGTTTGTGAGGCAGGCGCTTGACTGCGAGCTTCAAGCCGTGCGGCGTGTAGCGTCTCACAATGACGCTGAGGCCTGGTTGGTGGAATATCCGGCCGTGGGGACGCTGTTTACTCCCTATAGCGCACTCGTCACACTTGAGGAATTGCTGGTGGCTCATGAGGCATCAATGGTCTATCGATTGACCGACTATCATTGGTTTCTGGTATACGAATGCCTCAAAAATTATTGTCTGTGGCACAACGAACAAATTTATGATGGATCGGTCTCATTTACCATGCTGGGAGGATACCGGTTTGGGTTGGTAGATTTCGAGACGATGACCAATCGGTATTTCTGGGAACAGGAATTTATGGAACTGTTGTATGCTGATACGGATGAATCTGATTGCTGTCCATGTGGAGAACACCCAGACATGTCGGATATCGATCTCTCTTATGGATTACGTCCGCATCCCGACAAGCTCAAATTAACCCCGGTAGAAGAGACCGCCTGGCGCATTCCGGAGCCAGCAGAATGTGGCCAGTGGCGTCTGCCATAAGACCGAATCATCAATAAGTGAAGTGGCATACAGTCTCTCAGGAGAAATCATGGAAAAACCAGCGGACGTTCAATTTCACATTCATGACCTGTTACGTCGTCGCTGGAGTCCAAGGGCCTTTGCCGATCAGCCCATAGAACGAGAAAAAGTCCAAAGCTTGTTGGAGGCGGCACGATGGGCTTCCTCCTGTTTTAACGAACAGCCCTGGGTCTTTATTCTCGCGACATTCGAGCGTCACGAGAACCATCAGAAGCTTCTGAGTTGTCTGGTGGAGGGAAATCAAATCTGGGCGAAACGGGCGCCACTCCTTCTGATCACGGTGGCAAAACTCCATTTTGATCATAATGGAGAGGTCAACCGCCATGCCTATCATGATGTCGGGTTGGCCGTGGGAAACCTGGTCATGCAAGCCACAGCCATGGATCTGTCGGTTCATCAGATGGCCGGGATTCTTCCTGACACCATTCGCGAACGCTATGCTCTTCCTGCCGGCTATGAAGCCGTAACCGGGATCGCCATCGGGTACCAGGGAGATGTCTCCACACTTCCTGAGGCGCTTCGTGAACGGGAATTGGCACCACGGTCTCGTAAGCCATTGAGGGAATTTGTGTTCTCCGAGACGTGGGGACAAAGCCCGGAATGCTTGTAGCCCGGGAAATCCTCCCAGATACATGAATCGGAGCGATCCATCCCGGTTCTCACATTCTTGGACTATTTTCGTCGCTCATCGGAAGCAGTGAGTTCCTTCTCTATATCCACGGGAGCATGTTTGATAATAGCCAGACATGTGCTCGGTGAAAGGGTAAGACGACAAGAAAACAGGATGGTACACTTGACCGGAGAAAATGAAGTCCTATTCAACAGTAACGGAGGAGACACCATTATATGATTACGGCTATAGGGGATGTGTTGCGACGGTGTTATGAGCGGGGGTGGATTACAAGCCGTGACGGAAATTGTAGCGTGAGACGAGCGAGGAGTGTCTACCTGTACGTCACTCCCTCAGGCTGGCGAAAGACGATTGTCCATCCTGAGCATATGGTCAAAATTAAATTCGCCAACGGTCAGTTGCAGGTTACGCCCGGTACGAATCCGTCCGGGGAACTGCACATGCATTATCTGTTAACCAGAGGGATGAACCGGACGCGCGCGGTGGTGCATGTGCATCCAACCCATGTGGTCGCAGCCATGTATCGAGGATTTGACCTACAGAAAATATGCAAAGACTTTCCCGAGATTTATCGATATACCCGAATCGGCCCGATCGTGCCTGCCCTTCCGGCCATCAGCTCTCAACTTGGAGAAGCCACGGCGAAGGCCCTAGGTGTCACAGAAACCAACCCGGCAGGCGATTACGATATTGTCGGCCAAGCCAACCACGGAGTCTGCTCCATGGCACCCGACCCTTGGTCTGCTTATGAGCATATCGAACGGTTGGATCATATATGCGAAATCGTGCTTAAAAGCGGCGTCTCCCCTTAGCAGTTAAGGGAATGTTCAAAAAGTCTGTCCAGCAAGGCCGCAGTCCTTGTGATGCGCGGAGCGTACCCTTAGTACGTGAGCACAGCACAAGGGCGAGAACGCCGCTGGTAGGCTTATTTCAACATTCCCGGGATGGTGAAATTGGCCGTCAGCATAGTTCTCGCTTCGCTTAGGAACTCAACGTACATGAGTACGTTTCATCCCTTCGCTTGCTGCGGCCGCGCTGAATGACCATTTTGACCATCCTGCCAACTGGTCGCTTTGGTTCCGTTGTCTGGTTACGTCCCAAAACAGATTTAAAACTTCCAGAAGTCCCCTATTTCTTGCGATTTAGCACTGTTTTTTTTGACCGACGCCTTCTGCCTGGCCCCTAGGGCGAACACTCTCATCAACTGGTAGCCCTTGTTCGAGCGCAGCGAGTTGGGCTGCCCTCCTCAAGCTCGTGGTCGCCCTCTCCCATGTGGCCAGGAAGGGCGTCAATGGTTTTGGGTCCTTTTGCCGAAACAAAAGGACCTCGGCTGCCGGGCCGAAACCCGGCAACGCTCGGGCATGCCAATCATTCTCGTGAGTAGCATGATGCGCTCGACAGATCGGAAATTTTCAGAAAAGGCTATAGTTGATTCCACCCGTTTTTAGTCCTTTTCATCTTCCATCTTTTTTAGCAAATCTTCATAGTTTCCTCTGACAGTTTGTGTGTTGGGATGTGTTAATCCCAAGGCTTCTTCAAAAATATTGAGGGCACGCTGGTAGAGGGGCTCGGCGTCGGCGTACTTCCCTTGGGTCCGATAGAGTTCCGCCAGGTTGTTGAGGCTCAGGGCGACTTGAGGATGGTCGGCCCCCAGAGCCTGTTCGTTAATCCGGAGGGCGCGCTGGTAGAGGGGCTCGGCGTCGGCGTACTTCCCTTGGGTATTATACAAGTGCGCCAGGTTGTTGAGGTTCAGGGCAACTTGAGGATGGTCGGCCCCCAGAGCCTGTTCGTTAATCCGGAGGGCACGCTGGTAGAGGGGCTCGGCGTCGGCATAGCGGGCCCGTTCATTGAGATAAAAGGCGGTTTGGTTTAACAACCGTGCCCCTTCCTCAAGTTGAAGGTTGCGGGCCATGATTAGTGACGCGCAATGTTGGGCCTGCAAAAGCAAGCGGTCACATTTAGGCCAATTTTCAAATTCCACATCTGGGAACACACGGTTCATCGCTCGGACCACTCGCTCTAGCCATTGGTTTGGTGTTCCTTCTTCCAGACTTTTTTGAATGACCGATTGGACTAGGCGATGGATATCCAACGTATTGGTGTTCATGTCACGTTGGATGAGGGAAAATTTGAGAATTTCACCGACTGCCTTGTTAAACAAAATGGGATTCTCA
Organism: uncultured Nitrospirales bacterium; assembly: GCA_963801755.1. Lineage (GTDB taxonomy): Bacteria > Nitrospirota > Nitrospiria > Nitrospirales > UBA8639 > Nitrospira_E. The sequence continues at coordinate 173,336 of CAWDGE010000018.1, forward strand.
GCTACGGGTCCTAGAACTGGACCGAGTTCCGACGCTCCCTCGGTGATCAGTTCTTCGGGGATGGCGTCGGGATGAAGAAATGCACAGAACCGTAAGAGCTCGGCAGCGGCGGGATTGGCCTGCTCGATTTTTTGAAAAGACAGCACCCAGGTTGTGGCCACTGGATCGGGATGTCCAGGGGCAAGGAGACCACGTTCTTTGAGAAGATCAAAGCCATGAGTTCGATAGAGGTCGAGATACCCAGGTAGTCCAGATTGGGTTTCTTCAATGTAGGCTCCGGCCTGGTCTAGGGCGAGTGGTAGGCTATCCAGTTCATTGACAATAGCAAGAGCTTGGGTTCGCAGTTCTCGCGGAATAGTTTCATAAGAAGTGTCTTTGGCGATCAATTTTGCTCGGCGTAAGAGAAAAACCGCTCCCTCCTGCTCCGGTAATTCCCTGACTTCTACTCTTGAGATCGTCCCTGTGGCTTGCGCTCTTGTCGTGAATAAAATATGGCCGGAGCGAAGACCTTGAATGAAAGGGCTGGCCAAAGAAAGGTCATCGGCATTATCCAGGATTAACAGCCACTGATCATGTTGTTGGAGCCACCGAAGGACCGCGTTGACCACCTCTTGCTGATCCTGTGCATCCTTTTCCGGTAAGTTCAACCGCGAGGTGAGCTGGGCAAAGTCCGATATAAGTGATTCCTTAGATTCGGCTTTTACCCAGAGAATAGGGCTGTAGTCTTCCTTGTGCCGGTAAGCATACTCCACAGCGGTTTGAGTTTTACCTATCCCTCCCAACCCGGAAAAGGCAGCTTTTCCAGATGACAGAAGCGCGTCACGAATCTCCCCAAGAATCTCTTCCCTCCCCGTAAAAAATGGATTTCTTTCAAGGGGAACATTCCACAGTGGACCGATTTAGTTGAGGATTCCCAGACCATGATTTGGGGTGAATGGGAGGGTTTTGCGAATGTTCAACAGGGTTTGGGCTATCGGAGGAGTACCCGGTCCTGTTCATGTTCCTCTAGGGAGTTCAACGGCGTCGTCGGGGAGTTTGCGGATTGGAGGGTTGAAAGCGACAGTTCATTCGGTCCTTGAATGGGGTCTGGGTATTTGAACTTTGTTTCTTTAAACAGGCAGTGCCGCAGGATCGACGGGAGATAATGGGAATGACTCGGATTCCCCTATCTTTGGCATTCTCCAGAAGGAAAGGGACTTCGCTGTTCCGAATATACTTAGAGGCCAAAAAGGCAGGGCTCACAAGCAAGACGGCTGCTTTGGTGTTTGCAAAGTTAGTTGGATGTGCTGATGCCAATCCTGTCCTGTCTCAATGTCTTTATCCGACCGGCACAAACTTGGTCCTGAATAGCGAGTGGCGAAAGTTGCTGCAGGAGACGGTCCAACCACCGCTTGCTAGAGGATCTTTGGATCCATTGTCTTTATGGGCATAGCACACGAAACACCGGTCAAACGGGATGGGAATGGTTTCGCTCGGATCAGTGGCGTAATGCTCCAGGAGGTTAGGTTAGGTTGGCAAACACCCAAGAATTTATCAAGCAAGAGGTTTTTGATTGGTTCAGATCCATCCTGTGCAACTCTTTATGGCTTGTCTTTTTTCCAACTACTTCCTTGCCCAAATAGGAAAAAGTGACTATCATTTCTCTGTTTGATTTATCCAACTGTTGGTTCATAGGTTTTAACCTCTTCTCCATATATTAAGTAGAAAGGATTTTGCATGGCTCAAAAGAAATCTGTTCGTCGCGTGGCTTCAAAGCCCTCTTCGAAGAAATCTTCGGTCACCATTAAAAAAACGGTGGCTTCTAAATCTGCTGCAACGAAAAAGCAGGTAAAAACTGGTACAGCCTTGGGAAAGAAAAAGACTTCACTCAAGGGCTCTTCTGTTAAAAAGCCGGTTGTCGCTAAAAAATCATCAACGAAAGCCAAACCAGCTTCTTCTAAAAGCGTTTCTGCAAAAAAGACCGGTACGCCAAAAAAACCTGTGGTGAAGAAATCAAAGACCAGTGCCCCCACAAAAAGGAACGTGGGGAAAGCGGTTTCCAAGCCCACAGCCAAAAAGCCCGCTGCTCCAAAACCGCCGACTCTCAAGAAGAAGGCTTCGGTGGTGAAGAAAGCAATCGTTGCACCACAGCCCTCTGCCTCGAAAACTGTGGTCGCCAAGAAAGAGCATTCGGTTTCTCAAAAGAAGATTGTGCCGGCACAAACGAAGAATCCACAGGCCCCGCCTCCTAATCGATCAGCTCCATCCCCTACCCGTTCAGCCGAGACTATGCCCAGAGTGGAACCTCTCTCTCCCACGGAACGCTATAATCTTGGTGGCCTTTTCGTCTGCGCGATTGAACGAGTGAACGATCCCGAATCCAAAAGGCTTCGTGCCGTCCTCCGTCATTTGGATCTTTCTTCGCAAGAAAAAGATAACCTTCTTCGCTTGTCGCAAGGGTTCACGATTCCCAAATTGTTTGCGGATGGTGTAGGCCAGGACAAGGTCAGTGGAATCCTGTCGAGTTTAATTTCGTTTGCGTTGGCTGAAGGGGCCTATGAGAAGAAATGGCGGGATGAAATCAGACAGGTCGGGATATGGTTGGGCTATTTCCCCCAGCAGTTTGAACAGGTTGAACAGAAGGTTTTAGCGAAACGGTAACGTGGTGTTGGCTACCCGAGATCGCGGCGGCCTTCGATGGATTTGAGCAAGGTGACTTCATCGGCATATTCGATATCCATCCCGACCGGAATGCCATAAGCGATGCGGGAGACTTTGACCCCCAACGGCTTTAACCGCTTGGTCAGGTAAATGGCGGTGGCCTCTCCTTCAATCGTGGGGTTGGTGGCCACGATGACTTCCTTGAATGCTCCATTCTGGACCCGGTTTTCCAGGTCATGGGTGCGGATGTCTGCCGGCCCGATGCCGTCCAGCGGAGAGAGCGCCCCATAGAGCACGTGATAGAGGCCTCGAAAGGCCCGACTTTGTTCGATCGCATAGAGGGTACTGGGTTCTTCCACCACGAGGATGGTTGTGGTGTCCCGTTTCGGGTCCAGGCAAATCTCACAGAGCGGGCCTTCGGCAATATTCCGGCATTGGGTACAGAAGGAGACCCCTTCTTTCACGTCACGAATGGCATCGGCCAGGCGAAGCGCCTCTTCCCTGTCCGTTTTCATGAGATGAAAGGCTAATCGTTGAGCCGTTTTTTGCCCAATGCCGGGTAACCGTACGAGTTCCCGGCTGAGACGGGCGACCAGCCCTTGAGGTTGGCCATTGGCTCTGGTGTGTTTGGTTGGAGTGGTTTCCAGCATGATGAACCTCGCTTGATGCTTGGGAGTTGTTGAAAAATGCCGTCAGCTGCGTTCTCGCCCCTTGGCCGTGCTCACGTACTTCCTCATACGCTCCGCCCGTCCAATCGGCTGCGGCCTTGCTGGACGGGCCTTTTTGAACACTCCCGTAATTTTTCGTCGTATGGCTCGCGGGTAGGCAGCTGCTGATCAGCAGCCAAACACCGTAATAATTCAACAGCCCCATGGCTAGAACATGCCTGGAATGCCCATCCCTCCGGTGAGGGATTTCATTTCTTCGGCCATCAACTCTTTCGCCTTTCGCAAGGCTTCATTGGAAGCGGCGACGATTAAATCTTGCAACATGTCATGGTCACCGGTTTTCAATACTTCCGGATCGATGGTCAGCTTGGTTAATTGCATGGCTCCGTTGGCTTGCACGGTCACCATTCCGCCTCCGGCTGAGGCCTCGACGGTTTTCGTGGCAGCTTCCTCTTGAATCTTTCCCATTTTTTCCTGCATGGCCTGGGCTTGCTTTAAGAGATTGCCCATATTCGAGAATGGATTTTTCGACATTAATGTACCTCCTCGTTTTGCGGGGTTCTTTCTGCCGATACGACTTCCCCACCAAATAGTTCCAATGCTTGTTTCACCAGTGGGTGGGCTTTCACATTTTCAATCAGATCCTGGTCCTGCTCAAGTTTTTTTTTTGCTCGTAATTCCCCGGTTGACGGCGGGTAAGCCTGCCCGTCTTGAAATTCAATGACTTGGACTTTTATCGGCCGGCCGGCAAATTCCTCGCAGATTTGCCCGATCAGCACGCGATTTTCGGGTTTGTCCGTTCTCCAGCGAGCAATTGAATCTTTTTTGGAATATCCCAGAACGACGGAGTCTGCCGTCATGGTCACGACACTCCCCTTCTCCAGGAAACTCCCGATATTAGGATGGTCGTTAATCATGCGTTCAACGACGAGTTCCCAGTTTAACGTCACAGGTGGTCCGGCCGAAGGCTGGGCAGCCGCATTGGTGGCGGCCTTTGAGGGTTTGCTGTTCTCAGATGAAGCTTTTGTCAATACCGGCTTTTCCGCACCAGGTGGTGTTGAGGGAGGAAACATCGTCGTGGCGCCGCCACTGTGCCTGGGAGGCGTCTGGCTTGGAGGAGGCACCGGTTTTTCCGCAGGCGCTTGGACCTTAGGCGGTTGTGCGGGAGGCGGAGTCGAGGTCACAGGTGGCAGTACTTTTGCGTGTAGAACAGATTGAGCGGGTGCGCTGGCCTTCTGGTCAGTTGCGGCAGAGGTTACCGTCACAGGATCCAGAAGCGCTGCTCGTACCACGGCCGCTTCAATCAGGAACCGTGGATGGGAACTTCCTCGGAGCCCGTCCTCAGTTCGCGAGAAAATGGCAAAAAGAGCCTGCAAATATGGCTCGGAGAGTTGTTGGGCTTGCGCGATGGCCTGATCGACTTCCTCGTCTCCCAATTCAAGGAGGATTTGCACTTGTGAGCGTGACGGGACCACGCAAGCCACCAGCAGATTGCGGCATCGCTCCAACAGTTCACGGCAATACACCCGGACATCAAACCCTTGATCGACTAACTGCCCCACGAGAGACATTGTTTGGGCGGCCTGGTGCCCAAGAATGGCGTCAATCATGAGCCGGACGAGTTCATCCGGCACGGACCCGATCAGCATTTCCAAATCGCCATGCTGGATGCGTTCTCCACCGAAGGAGACGGCCTGATCCAGTAGGCTCAACGCGTCTCGCATACTGCCTTCACTGGCTCGAGCCAGGGCGGATAGGCTTCGATCTTCGACCGTCACGCCGGTTTGAGTGGCGACGTGGCGCAGTTGGGTGATGATTTCTAAACGAGAAATGCGTCGAAAGGTGAAGTGCTGGCAGCGTGAAAGAATGGTAGCGGGAATTTTATGAACTTCCGTTGTCGCAAAAATGAACACGCAATGATTCGGCGGTTCTTCGAGTGTTTTGAGGAGGGCGTTGAAGGCCGAGTTGGACAACATGTGCACTTCGTCGATGATGTAGACTCGGTATGTGCCATGAAACGGGGCAAACTTGACGTTTTCCCGAAGTTCTCGAACATCGTCCACGCCGGTATTGGAAGCTCCGTCAATCTCAATGACATCGACAGAATTGCCCCTGGTGATTTCCACGCAACTTGGGCAGATTCCGCAGGCGTGGCTGGTCGGACCCTGGTCACAGTTAAGGGATTTGGCCAAGATGCGGGCAACGGTGGTTTTGCCGACTCCTCGCATGCCGGAGAAGACATAGGCATGGGCTACCCGCTTGCGGTCGATCGCATTGGTGAGTGTTTGCACGACATGAGACTGCCCCAGGACTTCCTTGAAGTTGGTCGGGCGGTATTTCCGTGCTGAAACTTGAAATTCCATAATGCGCGTTAACCAGGAAAAGGATTTTTCCTTGAGCACCCTCGAAGACTGACTTCCGGTATCAAGACACGGAGAGGCAGCCTATAAAGTTAGTCGGGGCCAGGTGATCCTGCGGCACACAGACTAGCCCACGTACCGTTGCTTCCTTCCGGACCTGGCGGGGTTTGCAGGATTCTGTCGCACAGGGCCCAGCCCCTAAATGCAGTCTCGATGGTCCATCGCCTTACTGACTGGCTAAATCCTCCTCTGAGGATTTCGTGATCCTCAGGACGGACCAAATATGGCGGAGAGGGTGGGTTTCGAACCCACGGTACCATTGCTGGCACACGTGATTTCCAGTCACGCCGATTCGGCCACTCTCGCACCTCTCCGCGAATGGGTATGTACTTTGCGGCGACTGAACCTCTGATGAAGCCGTTTGTCTTTTAGAGGGGATCTAGTCAATCCCACCTTAATTATCTTCTTCACCGGGGATCTGTTTGGTGAAAGGTTGCCATCTTACCATGGGGGTCTGAGAGCGACAAGCAAGTGAAGGGAATAGTTAGAGGAGTAGAGTGAGGAAGGGCTAAGGAGCGCGTACCTACCCTGCTTCTAGCCCCCCACTCCTTACGCTTCATGTTTTCCTATTTCTTTCTTAGGATGTTCGGGATTGGAACATTCGTTGGCGTCGGGAAGATCGATGCAGGGCGGCAAATAAATGGCCTCGAAAGAAGAGCATGAATACCGTCATAATGGGAGTGAGCCCGAGGACGATAACAAAACTCATGTCGGAAGACATCCCCAAAAAAGAGAGCCACTCTGATAACACCGAAAATGGCAACGTGATGAGATGCCAGAAGTCCAATCCCCCACGCCTTCCAGCCTGGCTGGACATTTGAAAGAAAAATGTCAGGCCGAATGGGCCGAAGATGATGGCCACGGGCAAAAACCATTCGATCCAATTTTCAACGACAAATTCATAACTTTCCCGGACAACCTCAAGAGCGGATCCGCTCCGGCTCTGGTAAATCACTTCCGGTACTGGATTGAGTAGCACAAAAATTAGGAAAAACACGGCTGTGGCTATCAGTGGTTGGTAGGGGTTGGTCTGGAGACCCATTTCGAGGAATAACAAGGGAAACCACACCATAAATCCAACAGAAATGACCTCCCAAAAATATTGTCCCATACTTGGCATGATATCTGGCCAACTCACGCGACGCGCCCCCAGGACGGCCTGTTCGGTCAGACTAAGAGTGGATCCAATGGCAAGGGCATTGAGGGCCCCCAGGATAAACCCACCGATCATTCCAAGCGGAGCGATGAGGGAGGTGACCAGAATGAGGCCTAGGGCAAAGGCAAGGAGGACAGGGATCAAGACCCACGCGCGAGTGAAGGATTGGATCGAGGCGAGCAGGGCTTGGCGGTAAAGGCGACCTGTGGCCTGAATGAAACTCTGCATGAGGCGAGAAGATGCTCGGCAGATCTTACCGGCTGGCTGAAGGCGGGGATTGTATATTGATAATGTCCTGTTGTCGCTGATCCCGGTCTTGCCTGATTTTTTGTAGCCGACTGGGACGATTCAATGTCCACCATTTGATGGTATCCGCAAAAGTGGGTGACGGCGGAGTCGCGGACCCTACCGGGGACTTTTGAAAGTCATACCCCTGATGATCATCTTTTTTTTCCAGATATTTCTGATAAATATCTTGATAGAGCTGTTTTAAGGTCATATGGTGTTACCTTACCCAACTCTCTCGAGTCGATCAAGAGGGAATATCCATCGGAAGGTTGAGAAATCACATTGGTGGCATTCGTTCTCCTTGAGGGTGCGCATGGGGTCATTTGTCTGTTCTAATCTAAGTTATTGGGGCTATGATTTGGTTTGAGGGGGTTCTGGTAAACACTTCCTCATCATACCCATTCGAATATTTTCCCGCTTAATTCGGATTTTAGTTACGGCGCTTCCCGGAGGACTGTTTTCTTTCCCTGAATTTTAGGATGGCCTGAAGGAGATGGACGTTTTATAATAGGGAAGTTCCATAAAGGACAGGGGTCTTTTGTTTCCCTTGAGGATTCCAGAGGAAGACCCTCTTATTAAAGCTATGGAGTGAAGCAAAAACGGTTACGGGCGAGAGTGGCGGAATGGCAGACGCGCGAGACTTAGGATCTCGTGGGTAAACCGTGGGGGTTCAAGTCCCCCCTCTCGCACCAGTTCTTAACATCTATAATCTTTATTGTGCTCTTTTACAAGGATGAATGGTCTTATGAAGTTAGAAATGACAGAGCTCGGGCCGGTCAAACGGTCGTTAAAAATCGAAGTTCCCGAAGAAGCCGTCAAAAGTGAATTTCAAAAGGTGTATGCCCAGTTGAGGCGTGAAGCCAAAATCCCTGGATTTCGACCAGGTAAAGCGCCAATAGCATTATTAGAAAAACGCTATGCCGATCTTGTGGAGCAAGATGTGGTGCAGCGATTGGTGCCCGATTATTACCAACGAGCGGTGAAGGAAGCCGGGGTAGTGCCTATCCTCGTTGATATTCCCCCTTTGGAGCGAATGAAAGTGAAGTCCAATAGTCCATTTACCTTTACGGCGACGGTGGAAATAAAACCCACTATTCAATTAGGCGACTATCGACCGCCGAATCCTATTTCCTTGAAACGGGATGCACGTACGGTCACAGATGATCAGGTTGAAAAGGCCCTCCAGAGCTTACGGGAGCAACATGCCGAGCTTGACGTGGTTCCTGAAGGAACCCCTCTTCGTGAAGGATTGCATGCGGTGTTGTCTATTGAGGGGTTTGTAGAGGACCAGCCATTGGAAGGGACTCAGAAAAAAGGGCATCTTCTTCTCATTGGGTCCAAGTCGCCGATTCTGGGTGTGGAGTTGGAGGAGTATCTCATAGGAAAACAGGCCGGGGACATGATTGATATCCCGCAACTCTTTCCCGCCAATCATCCTGATTCCCACCTCGCCGGAAAGACGATGGTCCTCAAGGTAACTGTTGATGCCGTGAAAGAACAGAAACTCCCGGAATTGGATGATGAATTCGCCAAGGATTGCGGAGAATATGATTCACTGGAACACCTCAGAACCACCATCAACACCCAATTGGATAATTTCCTGAAACAGGATCTTGAAGAAGGGTATAAAGATCAGGTGATTGAACGCTTATTGCAAATGCACCACTTTGAAATTCCCGAGGTCCTGATTGAACGGGAACTCCAGACGCTCATTCGACAGAAAATGCTGAAGAACCATCGCCATTCCCATCGTGAAGATGATGTGGAAGAGCCCTTACGATTACAAGAAGAGGCCAAGCGGCTCCAACAAGAATTGCATCCGGAAGCCAAACGGCGTGTGAAGTTGAGTTTGATTCTGGATGCGATCGTCCAGAAAGAAGGCCTTCACGTCAGTGAGGATGAGGTGAACGCCGAAATTCAAAAATTGGCAACCTCCTTAAAGCTCCCCGTTGGTGAAATTCAACGCATGGTCGAAGCTGGAGGGCAGGGGGCTCAGGAGGAATTTCGTGAGCGGATGAAGGCGGAAAAAGCCTTGCAGTTCGTCTATCAAAATGCGGTCATTCAGGGGTAACGCGTCGTGCGATCCTTCTGAATGCACCTGTTCTGATATCTGTATTCGATACCTATTTACAACACGAGGAGGTCTCAGGGAATGCTCATTCCGATGGTTATTGAACAAACGAATCGAGGTGAACGGTCATATGATATTTACTCACGTCTTTTGAAAGACCGGATCATCTTTATCGGAGCCCCGATTGATGATGTGTTTGCGAATGTCGTCATCGCTCAGCTGTTGTTCTTGGAATCCGAAGACCCGGAAAAGGACATTCATCTGTATGTCAATTCACCTGGAGGAAGTGTGACAGCGGGAATGGGGATCTATGATACGATGCAATATGTGAGGTCTCCCATCAACACCATTTGTTTAGGCCAAGCGGCAAGTATGGGGGCCTTGTTATTAACAGCAGGGACTAAAGGGAAGCGTTTTGCCCTTCCCAATGCACGCGTGATGATTCATCAACCTATGGGAGGATTTCAGGGCCAAGCGACGGAGATTGATATTCATGCCCGCGAGATTTTAAAAATCCGCGAAAAATTGAATGAAATTATGGCCTTTCATACAGGGCAACCTCTGGATAAAATTTCTCAAGACACGGAACGGGATTATTTTCTATCAGGGGAAGAAGCCAAAGCGTACGGATTGATTGATGAGGTCATCGTCCGAAGTCAGGAAAAGGGGCACAAGGACGTCACCAAGTCAGGTTCAAAAAGTAAGGATTAAGGGCAAAGGAGGCACTTCTTATGGCGAGACAAGCGAAGTCCGAGGCCAATCTTCGTTGCTCCTTCTGCGGTAAGAACCGTGATCAGGTTCGAAAACTCATTGCGGGTCCGACCGTCTATATTTGTGATGAATGTGTCGGCTTGTGTAATGAGATTATATCCGAGGATTGGCAGGAGTCTCGCCAGGAGATTTCCGCGAAACTGTGCAAGCCTGTAGATATTCACCAACATCTTGATCAATACATTATTGGACAGGACAAGGCCAAAAAGGTTCTCTCGGTTGCCGTCTATAACCATTATAAGCGTATATCAGCAAATGAAATCGGAGATGTTGAACTTCAAAAAGGCAATATTTTGATTGTCGGACCGACCGGGACGGGAAAAACCTTATTTGCGCAAACCCTAGCCCATTACCTGGATGTCCCGTTTACGATTGCGGATGCGACGACACTGACGGAAGCAGGGTATGTCGGTGAAGATGTTGAAAATATCATTTTGAAGCTTCTGCAGGCTGCAGATTATGAAGTTGAACGTGCAGAACGGGGCATTGTGTACATTGATGAAATTGACAAAATTACCCGCAAGGCCGATAGCCCTTCGATTACCCGTGATGTCTCCGGTGAGGGTGTCCAGCAGGCGTTATTGAAACTCATTGAAGGGACCGTGGCCAATGTGCCGCCTCAAGGGGGAAGAAAGCATCCCCATCAGGAGTTTATTCAAGTCAATACGACCAATATTTTATTTATTTGTGGTGGGGCGTTCGTGGGATTGGATTCCATCATTGAGCGGAGGTTGAACCAAAAGCGGATGGGCTTTGGCGCTAATGTGCAGATACGTGGCCAACATCAAATTGGTGACTTATTCTCCAAAGTGGAACCGGAAGATCTGCTCCAATATGGGTTGATTCCTGAAATAATCGGTCGTCTGCCGATTGTTGCGGCTCTCGATCAATTGGATGAACCGGCATTGGTCCGCATTTTAACGGAACCCAAAAACGCGTTGATTAAGCAATACCAGAAATTATTGTCCTTGGATAAAGTGAAATTGAAGTTTGCCGATGGGGCGTTATTGGCAATTGCCAAAAAGGCCCATCTGCAAAAAACAGGAGCGCGTGGACTTCGGGCGGTCTTAGAGTCAGTGATGTTAGACTTGATGTATGAGCTGCCGTCGCAGGCCGAGGTGAAAGAGGTGTTGGTGACCGAAGAGTTTATTCACGGCAAGGGTGAGCCTATCAAAGTCTTTGAGCATCAGAAAGGCATCAAGCCCGCAGTCGGATCTTAAGCCTGTTCCGGGTCCTTCTCGGTTGGTGGTGCCGTCTCCTCATACCCGCATTCCTGATTGTGGCAGAGTATTTTACTTCCCGTTTGTTTCTTGATTTTTTCGATCAAAAATGGAGCCTGGCATTGTGGGCAAGGACGATTGATGGGTCGATCCCAGATCGCAAAGGTGCAAGTAGGATAATTGCTGCAGGAATAAAACGTTTTGCCTTTTTTTGTGCGCTTTTGAACCAGGTCTCCCCCGCAATCCTTGGCAGCACATTTGACGCCTAACTTTAAGGGTTTTGTGGTTTTACATTCAGGGTATTGGGAACAGGCGAGGAAATTTCCAAATCTACCTCGTTTCACTATCATCCCGCTGCCACATTTCGTGCAGATTTCGTCAGTGGTTTCGACTTTTGTCTCCACGACTTGAACGCTTCCGTCTTCATCCTTGGTAAATTCTTTCGTATTTTTGCACTCGGGATAACCCGGGCAAGCAAGGAAATGACCATTGCGACCCCATTTGATCACCATCTGCTTACCACATTTGTCACAAGGGACTTCCGTAGGCTCTTCCTTGCCTTTAAGGTCCTCCATGTTTACTTCCGCCGATTCCAGATCTTTAATGAATGGTGTATAAAAATCTTTGACGGCAGTCACCCAATCTTTTTCACCTTCTTCGATGCTGTCCAGTTCATTCTCCATTCTTGCGGTGAATTCCACGTCGAACACATCAGGAAAGTGGCTCACGAGCCGGTCATTTACCAATCTTCCTAATTCGGTTGGTCGTAGCCGGGCTTCCTCTTTTTCCACATAATGCCGGTCTTGAATGGTGGTAATAATGGTGGCATAGGTCGAAGGTCGGCCAATCCCTTTTTCTTCCATCTCCCGAATGAGCAAGGCTTCGTTATATCGGGGTGGAGGCTGGGTGAAATGTTGTTTGGACAGGATCCCCTCTTCTGAGCCTTCCTGGAGGGTTAAGGATTCCCCGTCTGAAAGATCCGGAAGGGTGAGGCTGGCTGTCGATACGCTATCTTCGCTGGAAGACATGCCTTCTGTGGGTTGTTCGATTTCCTCACGATAGACCCGACGATAGCCGTCGAATTTTTCAACGGTCCCACTTGCCCGAAAGGTATACCGTTTCGCTTTGACGTCAACTTGCGTGACGAGATCGAGTCCTTGCGTCATTTGAGAGGCGACGGCCCGATTCCAAATCAATTTATAAAGTTTGTACAGGTCAGGCTCTAACAAGCCTCGAAGGCTTTCCGGGTCACGTTTGACTGAAGTGGGTCGGATGGCTTCATGAGCTTCCTGCGCGGCTTTTTGTGTTTTGTACACGTTCGGTTGGGCAGGAAGATAGGGCTGACCAAATGAATCGTGTATGTATCCACGGACGTCGTCCAAGGCTTCAGGGGCAATGCGGGTGGAGTCGGTTCGCATATATGTTATCAGTCCGACTTGACCCTCTTTTCCAATCTCGATGCCTTCATAAAGGCGTTGTGCCAACATCATGGTTTTTTTTGCGGGAAAACGCAGTTTTCTGGCACTGTCCTGTTGGAGTCGGCTGGTGATGAAGGGGGCCGATGGACTTCGACGTTTTTCTTTCTGATCAATGTGTGAAACCGCAAACGAGGCCCCGACTAAATCCTGAAGGATTTGCTCTGTATCCGCTGCAGTTCGGACGGTGACTCGTTCACCATCAATCTCATGGAGCCTGGCTTGAAACGGTGGTGGATGCTGACCCGCAAGGGTGGCGGTAATTGACCAATATTCTTCGGGTTGGAAAGCCTCTCGTTCCGCCTCCCGTTCACAGATGACCCGAACCGCGACGGATTGTACCCGGCCTGCACTCAGACCTCGTCGCACTTTTTTCCATAACAGCGGACTGAGGAGATAGCCGACCAGGCGGTCCAACACCCGGCGGGCTTGTTGGGCATTCACCTTTTTCATGTCGATGGTGCCGGGAGTTTTGAGTGCCCGTTTTACAGCCGTTTCGGTGATTTCATTCAGAAGAACCCGATGAATTTGCTGCCCACTACCGTTGAGTTCTTCGGCGATATGCCAGGCAATGGCTTCACCTTCACGGTCGGGGTCAGCAGCCAGGAAAATTTCTTTGGCCTTTTTGGCGCTGGCTTTGATTTCTTTCAGAATTTTACTTTTTCCACGAATGACGATGTATTGCGGATCGAAATTATGTTCGAGGTCAATCCCGAGCTTGCTTTTCGGCAAATCCTTGAGGTGACCGACTGAAGCGATAACCTGGTAATTACGCCCAAGATACTTGGAGAGTGTTTTAGCCTTCGTGGGCGATTCGACGATGACGAGTGATCTAGCCATAGACAGTGATGAAAGTCATGAAATGTTCACGAGCACAATTTCCCATAGGGAAGGATGTGTTGATGTACTATCGGATACTGACCCGGAGATACTGCAGCCCCGGTATCTGCTTTATAAGCCCTTTGATCTCCAAAGACAAGAGAATGCTCAAGACTTCGGATGGGGAATAGGTGCATTGAGTGATTAAATCGTCTAGGAAAACAGGTTCAAGTGAAAGACAATCAAATAGATGTTGTTCTTCTGCCCCTAGTGAAGGCGCCGAAGGTTGAGACTGAAGTGCACCTTGTTGTTTCTCGAGTTGATCCCGGAAGGAGGGTTCTAACATAGGAAGAATTTCTTCCACAACATCTAAAGAACTTTCGACTAATTTCGCACCATCTTTAATAAGGCGGTGAGGGCCACGAGTCAAGGTATTGGTCACATTCCCTGGTACGGCAAAGACCTCACGGTTTTGCTCTAAGGCCATCCGAGCCGTAATGAGGGACCCGCTGCGCGAGGTGGCTTCGGTGACGATCACACCAAGTGAGAGTCCACTAATGATCCGATTACGTTGAGGGAAATGGTAAGAATGTGGAGGGGTTCCCATGGGAAATTCAGAAAGAACGGCTCCATGCTGTTCAATGCGTTGTCGTAGTGGATTGTGCTCAGGCGGATAGGTTCGATCAATGCCACATCCAAGCACCGCCAAGGTTCTCCCAGATGTGGCGAGAGCGCCTTCGTGGGCTGCCGCATCAATGCCTCTGGCTAGGCCACTCACAATCGTAAAGCCCAGTGCAGCTAAATCGCCACTTAGTTGTCGCGTGAATGTCCGTCCAATGTGCGAGCCTTTTCTTGAACCGACTACGGCGAGGGCCTGTTGATCGCGGTCCTGAAGTTGGCCTGTACACCAGAGTAACGGAGGAGGATCCGTAATGGTTTTTAATCGGGGCGGATAGTGTGCGTCCATGAGTGTCAGAATGGAGAATCGCCCATCCTGAACGGCCTGCAATTCTTTGACAATCTGAACTTGTGCCTCATTAGATATGGGTTGATGAAGGGTCCTGGCCAATGAGAGAGAAATTTCCCCTATTGATACGAGTGTGTGGGCGTGAGAGGAACGAATGGCTTCAGGCGAGCCGAATCGGTTGATGAGTCTGGTGTAAGTAACAGGGCCAAGTCCTTTGACTGCCAGAAGTTCCAACCATCCTTGTAAAGGTGAGGTCATCCAGATCCTCTGTGAGGATGGCGAATTCGCGACTGGAGATCCTCGTCAAATTGTCCGTCCGCATGGGTCTCCACCCAGAAATAGTTCCACGTTCGACCTCGGCGGATGGAGACTTCCTGATTTTTCCAGAGTTGAAGAAGGGATCTGGGTCCCCCTTCCTTTCTGTTCCTGGAAGCGAGTGGCACGGTTGACGGAGCAGGAGAGTGGAGGTCATCGTTCATGATTCAATCGTTCTCGCGTGGTTAGGACGCGGTCCGAGATTCGGCGCGTGACGTCAATTTCCCCACCACGACGATGTCATATTGCTCAAGGTGCAGTAACGGATCTGCCTCAAATAATATTTGTTGTTGGAATTCCTGTTCGAGTTGCTCAATGCTACTGTGCTCGGTTTCGAAAATGAGCTCAACGACTTTGGGGTTGGCACCGACCACAATTTGTTGGGGTTGTCCACGAGTAATTCCAATGCGCCGGATATCCCGAAAAATTTCATACGCAACGGTCATGGTAGATTTGGTGTATCCTCTTCCCTCGCAGTCACTGCAAATTTCCGATAACGTCCGTAAGAGATCTTCACGGACGCGTTCCCGGGAAATTTCGATGAGCCCTAGATCGGAAATACGTGAGATACGGGTTTGGGCCTTATCGCCTGCCAGTGCGTCCAGGGTAGCCTGGTAAACTTTTTCACGGTTCCGTTCCCGTTCCATGTCAATAAAATCAATAATGATAATGCCGCCAATGCCACGTAATTTTATCTGGTAGCCAATTTCTTTCGCGGCCTCCAGATTGTTTTTTAAAATCGTTTCTTCCTGGTCGCGTTTCCCCACAAACCTCCCCGTATTGACGTCCACCACCGTCATGGCCTCTGTGTGGTCAATCACAATGTGCCCTCCGGACTTGAGCCAGACTTTCCGGCTCAGGGCTCGGGTAATCTCCAATTCGATCCCCAAGTGATCGAATAACCCTTCCTGCTTCTTGTCATAGAAATGTACACGAGAGGCTTGTTCCGGAAGATAACGCCGGACAAAATCTTTGACTTCCTCAAAATCCGGTTTGGCGTCAACTAATAATCGATCGACTTTTTTGGTGAATAAGTCCCGTACCACCCGAAGCGGGAGGGAGAGATCCGTATGCAAGAGGGACGGGGCTGGTTGTCTACCGGCCGCTTTGAGCGTGTCTTCCCATAACGCTGTCAGGAATCTCACGTCGGTTTGGAGATCGTCTTCCGGTACATCTTCGCACACGGTCCTGACAATGTACCCATATTCAGGTTTCCGGATGCGCCTCATGAGGTCCTTCAGGCGATGGCGCTCTTCTTCTTTTGTAATTCTTCGCGACACGCCAATGTGGTCGACATTGGGCATGAGCACCAAAAAACGTCCGGGAAGGGAGACGTACGTTGTAATCCGAGGTCCCTTGGTGCCGATTGGGCCCTTGGAAATTTGCACAAGAAGTTCCTGGCCTTCTGTCAACAGGTTTTCAATGGGTCGTGCGGTTTGGCGTCGTGGACGCGGAAGGTCTTGACTCCGTTCATCCTCTTCACTGTCTACGAGGGTATCCCCGGGTTCGGTTCCGACCGATAGATCGGATACGTGGATAAACGCGGCCCGATCCAGTCCAATATCGACAAAGGCCGCTTGCATACCAGGCAGAACTTTTATGACCTTGCCTTTGTAAATGTCTCCAACAAAATCTTTTTTTCTTGGACGGTCGACATACAATTCTGTTACGACACGATTGTCGAGCACGGCAACCCGTGTTTCTTCACGAGTGACACTAATCGCAATTTCTACTCCCATAGTTATCTCCCTACATTCTCAGAAGGGACCAGAAGCTATTCTTCGACACCTTCTAGGTGAAGAGATGTTGCTGGTGTGGCGGAGCCAGTTTGTTGGATCTGCCCGTCAAAATCTGAGATAGCTTTGTGCCCCTTCTGTCAATAATTGTAAATGAATACTGTATGGAACCATTTGAGAATGGTTCTGTGTGTCCACTTCCTTGTTCCCGCAAGTGTGTGAAAAATCCACGGCTTTGGGACTTTTCTGAATTGAATTCTCCGCTGCTTCCCTATTTGTGCGATAACCTGTCCAACGCTATCAAATCAAGCCGTAGGGTACATGATACCTAAAGGAGTGACAGGCGTCTCCGTTTTACGTTGAGCAAGAGCCCCAAAGCTGTGAGATTCACTACCATGGCGCTGCCTCCATAGCTCATGAGGGGGAGTGGAATCCCCACGACGGGGGCCAGCCCTGATGTCATGGCAATATTCACGACAACTCCAAAGGCCACCATGGCTACCACTCCGACAGCCAGGAGTGCTCCGACGATGTCTTTGGCTTTAAATGCGATTTCTAAACCCATCAAAAACAAGAGAATATAAAAGGATAGTAAGACCATTGATCCAATAAAGCCCCATTCTTCGGCGAAAACCGCAAAGACAAAATCTGTATGGCCCTCGGGAAGAAATTTAAATTGGGTTTGCGTTCCCCCATATAAGCCCTTTCCCAATAATTGGCCGGAACCAATGGCGATACGGGATTGAAGTCCGTGATAACCTTTTCCTCCGGGATCAGAGTTGGGGTCGACAAAGCTAAGAATCCTGTCCTGTTGGTACTCGTGAAGGGAGCCCCAGACACCACCCCAGGCGAACGGAAAAAGCATGAGGGCCGCTAATATCATAAACCCAAAGGCTTTGGACTTCATCCCCACCGTGAGAACGACGACAAGAAAAATGGCCAGAAAGCCCAGGCTGCTTCCTAGGTCCGGTTGCTTGAGTATGAGTAAGAATCCTGGAAGCACGATGAGTCCGGGGACGATCAATCGACGCACCCAGCCTTTACGGGTGTTTGTCCCATAGTAGGTAGCCAACATGAGTAGCAAAGGAATCTTAATGAATTCTGAAGGCTGGACCGCAAAGGGGCCAAGTGGAATCCATCTTTGGGACCCTCGACTGGTTTTGCCTGCGATTAATACGATGATAAGTAAGATTAGCCCGATCCCATAGAGCAGATATGAAAGACGAGCGAGTTTGTGGTAGTCAATACCTACCGCGACCAAAAAGGCTAAGGAGCCGACGACCATCCATGTGGCTTGCTTGAGATAAATAGGGATTCCAGTTGTTGCGTGGGTATTGGTGACGCTATAAATGGATAGGATGCCAACAGAAATAATGGCCATAATGACACCCAGGAAACACCAATCGAAGGTATCCAGGCCTCGGCGGTTTACATTATCGTTCATCAATGACATGAGATGGGTCGTTCTCCGTCCTTAAGGGATGGGATTCCTGATTTAGAGAGAAGGCTGTTGGGTGGTCTCATTATAGCCCATATAGGCCTCAATGAGGGTCTTGGCCAAGGGAGCGGACGCTGAGCCCCCATGCCCCATGTGTTCAACTAATACTGCCACCGCAATCCTTGGATGTTCTACGGGGGCAAACGCCACAAACCAGGCATGGTCTCGAAATTCCTTTTGAGGCTCCTTGTTCTTATCTTTGTCCCCATCAGGTTTCAGTGCAACGACCTGAGCTGTTCCGGTTTTGCCCGCAATGCTCACGAACTCTGATTGGGCCAGTTTGGCTGTTCCCTTGGTGACCACCGCAGCCAATCCCTCCTTAATATGCGCAAACGTTTGGGGAGAGATGGCCAATTGGCGAATCGGTGGCTCAGGCTCTTCCTTGAGATTGCCCGTTCGTCGAAGTCGAGAGGCCTTGAGCAACCGGGGTTGGACCACTCGTCCATTGGTCGCTACGATGGAAGCCACTTTCGCCATCTGAAGGGGGGTCACGGTTAAAAATCCTTGCCCAATGGAAATTGAAATAGTCTCTCCAGGATACCATGGTTCCCGTTTGACTCTTTTTTTCCATTCCGAGGAAGGGACGAGGCCAGACCGTTCGGAAGGGAGTGCAATGCCAGTCTTTTCACCTAATCCGAACTGACGGGCAAAGGTCGCGATGGGGTCGATACCCATTTGATTGCCGGCCTTGTAAAAGTAGACATCACAAGATTCCGCAATAGCTTTGGTTAAGTCGACTTGACCATGCCCTCCCGCCTTCCAATCACGAAAGACCCGCCTTCCAAAGGGAAATGTTCCATGGCAGGGTATCATTTCCTGGGCGCTGAGGGTTTGAGTCTCCAAGAGGGCTGCGGCCATAACGATTTTAAATACCGACCCAGGAGGATATTGTCCTTGAATGCCGCGATTGGTGAAGGGGTGGCGGGTATCTTTGAGAAATCGTTGCCAGTCCTTGGCACTAATACCTCCTGAGACATCATTGGGATTAAACCCCGGTTTACTCGCCAGCGCCAGGACGTCTCCATTCCAGGGATCCAGGGCGACAATGGCTCCGGCTTCCTCTCCTAACAGGTCTTCTGCGAGCCGTTGAAGTCGAATGTCGAGAGTCAGGTATAGGTCATCCCCAGCCAGGGGAGGTTGAACGGAGAGTGACCGTTTCGGAAATCCCAGGGCATCGACTTCAATGACTTCCTCTCCAGTTTCTCCCAGAAGATATTCATCAAACGTCCGCTCCACTCCATTTTGTCCGATGATGCGTCCTCCCTGAAGATCGGAAAATCCTGGCTCTTTAAGCTGGGATTCGGAAACCTCACCCACGTAGCCCAGAACATGTGAGGCGTAATTTTCAAGCGGATAGTGGCGTTGATATTCCGGCTGAATCACCACCCCCGGGAGTTCCAGCCTGTGCGATTCAATGAGTGCCGCCTCTTTAAGGGTAATGTCGGCTTTGATTTTAACTCGGCCTCTTCGATTCTTGAGTGCCAGTTTATTGGAAATCTCATGTTGGTCAATATCTACGAACTGAGGTAATTGAGCCAGGAGGGCCTCACGGTCTTGTATGTCTTCCAAAGAAATATACAGTTGGAAGCTGGGGATATTATTGGCGAGGAGTTCGCCATTCCGATCATACAGAAGCCCCCGAGCCGGTTCTAAGACAATGGTTCGAGTGCGATTGTCGCGGGCGAGTTCTTGATAGTGTAATCCGTCTCGAACCTGTAATTGCCAAAGACGTAACCCCAGTAACACTAATACCATCAGAAAGCCGATCTTGACGAAAATTAATCGGTTTTGAATATCGGCAAGTTCATTGGCTTGGCGGGAAGTGTCCAACATTGTGTGGGTCTTATTGTGGTCCCTGGCCTAAGTGTATCATACTCACCGATTGCCCAATGAACTTGATAAGCCAGAACATCACCAGGGTTAGGAGGCTGTTGTAGAGCCCTTGTGGAAGCAGTCCTGAGGAGAGGGCAGGCAAGAGAGCCAGGGCATCCACGACCGGGTATGCCACGACGAGAGAGGCCAACCCACATCCTAACGACAAAGCGAAGGTGACGGCCAGGACTGCGGGACTGGTGATTGAGGAAAATGTGTGGGTTGTGACGCCAGCCAAACCTCCCGCAAGTGCCTTTAAGATCATGTTGAGCCCAATACCGCCTGGAGTGAGTAGGTCTTGAAATAGTCCCACCATAAGTCCGATCATCAGTCCTTTGTATTCGCCTGAAAGAAACCCAATCATGCAGGCTAAGATGAAACATAAATCAGGGTAAATCCCTTTGACGGAAAGGATCGTGCTAAAAGTGGCTTGAGCCAGAACTACTCCAAAGCACAGAACGATGTTGAGAAAAATAGTCACGTCATCACATTAGGGAGAAGGAGAGACCGCCGGTTTCGGTAATGATGAAGGAAGAGCAGGCTGAAATGAGGTAATCACGAGGACCGCTTCCAGTTTGGCAAAATCCACAATTGGCTCAATTTCACCCAATTGAAATAAATCAGTATCGGCTTTGGTGACCTCATGAATCCGGCCAATTTGGAGTCCACGGGGGAAATCATTCGTTAATCCAGATGTGACCACTGGATCTCCTGGTTGAACGGGGGAAAGAGGAGGCAAATATTTCATATGAATGGTTCCTTGGGGGGTTCCCTGTACCAGCCCCTCATCCCGGCTTTTTTGAATCATCCCGGTGATCGCGACGTTGGGGTCGGAAAGAAGAAGCACGATGGCTGTCGTGGGGTTTACTCGTACGACACGTCCTACCACTCCGGCATCAGTGATGACTCCCATTTCCGGATGAATGCCGTCTTGATTTCCTTTATTGATGATTATGGCCCGATACCAATTGGACACATTTCGGCCGATGATTCGAGCCGGAAGGGTCGTCATGGGTGTAGTTTCCTGATACGCCAGCAATTGTTGAAATTGCGTGGCTATGATGGCTTCTTCTCGAAGAAAATTCTGCTCTCCTTGTAAGCGCTGAACTTCCTGCTTTAGCTGTTGATTTTCTTCCCACACATTCTGTAGTGCGATGTAGTGGTCCCAAGTGTGACGGATAGAATCCTGTATCGAGGCTACAGCATGCAGGGGGACTTCTAAAATTCGTGCGAAAGGTCCTCCCACGTGACTCAACCATTCCTGCGATTGGCGCGGCAGAAACAGCAAGAGCGCGAGGAATAGAATGAAGATAACTCCTAGAACTCGACGGATACTTGTAGATATGGGAAAATTCGGCTCTGATCGAGGCATGCAAATAGAGAGAAGCTCAGGGATTCAGCCTGGAATGGGAAGAAATTTTCCGAAGGAGGCTAAATTCCTCGAGAGTTTTTCCTACTCCTAAGACGACCGAGGTTAAGGGGTCATCGACCGTGACAATAGGTAGGGACGTTTCTTCGCGTAGTCGATTGTCCAGCCCTTGAAGCATTGACCCGCCTCCGGTCAGCACGATCCCCCGGTCAATAATATCTCCTGCCAATTCCGGCGGAGTGTTCTCCAGGGCCAGACGAATGGCTCTGATGATGATGGTGAGGCAATCCTGTAAAGCTTCTCGTATCTCATTGTCGTCGACAAGAATCGTTCTGGGGATGCCAGACACCACATCTCGCCCTTTGACGGCCATTTGCTTTTTTTCAGGCAGAGGGTAGGCTGAGCCGATTTCCATCTTGATGCGTTCTGCCATATGTTCGCCTATTAACAAACTGTATTCCCGCTTGAGATAGTTTGTGATAGCTCCATCTAATTGATCGCCCGCGACCCGGACTGATTCACTGTAGACGATCCCTCCCAAGGAGATCACGGCGATGTCGGTTGTGCCTCCTCCGATATCAACCACCATGTTGCCGGAGGGCTCGGTAATCGGCAATCCCGCTCCAATTGCAGCGGCCACCGGTTCTTCGATGAGATAGACTTCCCGTGCACCAGCCAATTCGGCTGATTCCTTAACGGCACGTTGTTCGACTTGCGTGATTCTGGATGGGACGCCAATAATAATTCGTGGCCTGAGTAGAGTTCCCCCGCGATGAACTTTTTGGATAAAATGGCGTAACATGCTTTCTGTCATGTCAAAATCAGCAATGACACCTTCTCGCATGGGACGAATGGCGGTGAGATTGCCAGGGGTTCGCCCGATCATTCGCTTCGCTTCTTCCCCAACCGCCAGAAGTTTTTTTGAGTTTGTCTCAACTGTCACTACGGAGGGTTCGTTCAAGACAATCCCTTTTCCCTTAATATAAATTAAGGTAGAGGAAGTTCCCAGATCGATGGCCATGTCTTGGGAAAAATGGCTAATGAAATAATTGAATATACCCATGGGAAGTGTTGAGACCAATCAATTTCAGAGGGTGGGCGACAATGGCGGAGTCGGAATTAGGATTGTTAGAGTCTTTCCGCGCTACAGGGGAAATAAATGAACTTCACTTCTTTATGCATGATTGCTCGGTTAACCTGGATGTATCGACGTTGGGTAGTTGTTCGCGACTGGCCGGAAACCACTTAGATTGGTTCGGGGCTGGATGAATGATAGTCGGTATCCACTTATTTCCACCTAAGTATTTAGAAGGTGAAAGCATCAGATTGGATTGTTCCCTGTCTTAGGGAAAAGTATATCAGAAGTCTTAAAAGACCACAAAGAATAGGCGGATTTGAAACCCAATCTGCAAAAAACTCTTCCTGGCCCTTGCCAGAAGGGAATAAATGTAGATAATTAGAGTCCGAAAATTTTCAAAAAGGAAAGAAGGCTACATTCCATGGCAAGCAAAACACTGTTTGAAAGGATTTGGGATCAGCATGTGGTTCGTGAAGAGCCAGATGGGACAACCTTATTATATATTGACCGACATCTGGTGCATGAAGTGACTTCTCCTCAAGCCTTTGAGGGACTCCGGTTAGCCGGAAGAAGGCCAAGACGTCCAACTGCGGCGCTCGCTGTTCCCGATCACAATGTTCCAACCACCGACCGGTCGCAGGGGATTGCCGATCCTATGAGTGCCTTGCAAATTTCAACCTTGGAAGGCAACTGTGCAGAATTTGGAATTACCTATTATGGGATGGAGGATATCCGTCAAGGTATTGTCCATGTGATCGGACCTGAACAAGGGTTGACTCTACCGGGGATGACGATTGTGTGTGGAGATTCCCATACCTCGACCCATGGGGCGTTTGGGGCCTTGGCCTTTGGCATTGGTACCTCAGAAGTCGAGCATGTGTTGGCGACGCAATGTTTGGTCCAGAAACGACCCAAAACTATGGAAATTCGGGTAGAGGGCACGCTTCCTGACTATTGTTCCTCCAAAGATGTCATTCTGGCGATTATCGGGCAAATTGGTATTGGTGGTGGAACCGGATATGTCGTGGAATATACGGGTTCAGTGATCCGATCGTTTTCAATGGAAGGCCGAATGACCCTTTGTAATATGTCGATTGAGGCGGGAGCGCGTGCTGGTCTGGTCAGTCCAGACGAATTGACGGTTGCATACGTGAAGGACCGACCTCTTAGTCCGAAGGGGGAGGTGTTTCAACAGGCGAAGTCGGATTGGTTGAAATTGAAAACCGACCCTGGAGCTTGCTTTGATAAGGTGGTTGAGCTGCAAGGGAAGGATGTTTCTCCTCAAGTGACTTGGGGGACCAATCCCGGCATGGTGACTGATGTGAATGGCCATGTGCCTGATCCTGCATCCATTGCGGATGAAAAACTGCGGGTGGCCACAGAACGTGCCTTAGCGTATATGGGGTTGCCAGGTGGCATCCCTATATGTGACATCCGGGTCGATCGAGTTTTCATCGGGTCCTGCACCAACTCACGAATTGAGGATTTGCGGGTGGCGGCACGGTATGTCAAAGGAAAGCACGTTGCCCAAAGTGTCAGGGCCATGGTGGTCCCTGGATCAGGGTTAGTCAAACACCAAGCGGAAGAGGAAGGTTTGGATCGGATTTTTCGCGAGGCGGGTTTTGAATGGCGTGAACCAGGATGCAGTATGTGCCTCGCCATGAATGCGGACGTGCTCACACCGGGAGAACGATGTGCCTCAACCAGTAATCGAAATTTTGAGGGACGTCAAGGCAAGGGCGGACGGACGCACTTAGTATCCCCTGCTATGGCTGCTGCTGCTGCCGTTGAGGGACATTTTGTTGATATTCGTGATTGGAAGATGTGAGATCAATAAGGGAATTCTTTTATCTTCAAGAGAGCAATTGTTTCCTCTAGCATTAAATGGGAGAGAGAGATATGCAAGCGTTTACGATATTGACCGGAACGGTCGCTCCGTTAAATCGCGGCAATGTTGATACGGATCAAATCATTCCGAAACAATATTTGAAAACGATTCATCGCACCGGCCTCAAAGAGGGATTATTTGCTGATTGGCGGCGACGTGCGGATGGGTCTCAGGATCCGGAGTTTTTTGTCAACCAACCGTGCTATCAACATGCCACGATTCTATTGACCCGTGAAAATTTCGGGTGTGGATCCTCAAGGGAGCACGCTCCATGGGCCTTGTTGGACTATGGCATTCGTTGTATTGTGGCTCCGAGTTTTGCCGATATTTTCTACAACAATTGTTTTCAGAATGGGATTCTCCCCGTCGAGCTTCCAGGAGAAGCCATCCAAACATTATTTGACCGAGTAGCCCATACTGACCAATATCAAGTCACAGTCGACTTGGCTCAGCAGGTTGTCACCCTTCCTGAAGGGGAGAAGTATTCCTTTACCTTGGACCCTTTTCGCAAAGATTGCTTGTTGAAGGGATTGGACGGAATTGGACTCACGCTTCAACACGAATCTGCCATTACTACATATGAAAAACGCCGAGCTCAGGAGGCTCCCTGGCTCTTTCAAGATTTTTCCTCTTCAGGCCACTCATGAAAGTCTATTAATCTTCTCAATTGATCGGGGTGAGTCTGGAATGACCCATCTCGATTCTCCCTTTGATCCTCCTTCTATCCCATCCGGAATTTCATTATCTCATGTCAGATGAGTCGGCACAGCGAATGGTAGACATTTCCCTCGATCCGCGGGATGATGGGTGCTTGAAACTCACTCAAGCTCCCTTATCATGTCTACGTAAGGTATGGGGAAGACCCTGAATGCTTGCCATCGCCGCCCACTCGACTTATGAGTGAAGTCCACATCCTACGAGATGTCCTCATTATTTTTTCTATCTCCGTTCTGGTCGTTTTTGTTTTTCAAAAACTCCGGCTACCGGCTGTTGCGGGATTTTTAGTTGCTGGAACCTTAGTGGGTCCACACGGACTCAATCTTATTTCTGATCTGCACCAAGTAGAAACTCTCGCCGAAATCGGTGTGGTGTTGTTGTTGTTTACCATTGGCTTGGAAACCTCCCTTTCTCACATACGGGCTTCCAGGAGGCTCTTGTGGGTTGGTGGTCCCCTGCAAATATTGAGCATGCTGAGTGCCGTGGCGCTTGGGGGATGGTTGTTGGGTCGATCATGGGAGGAATCGGTTTTTTGGGGTCTGTTGTTGTCGTTGAGCAGCACCGCCATTGTCCTTAAGATTCTGGGAGATCGAGGGGAAATGGATGCGCTGCATGGGCAAGCGACCATGGCGATTCTTATTTTCCAGGATCTAGCCGTCGTGGCTATGATTTTACTGACTCCGGTACTGGGAACGGGCTCCCAAGGGGAGACAGGGGTCCTTGTCGAAACGCTCGTGAAATCCGTCATGGTTGTGGGGTTGATTGTGCTTGCCGCACGGGTTCTGGTCCCTCATGTTCTTCATCTTATTGTGGGAACTCGAAGCCGAGAGCTATTTCTCCTGTCGATTATCGTGTTGGGGTTGGGAACGGCCTGGTTGACCTCTCTCGCGGGGCTGTCATTGGCTCTTGGCGCATTTATCGCGGGCCTTGTTATTTCTGAATCTGAATATAGTCACCAGGCGCTTGCCGAAGTCATTCCCTTTCGGGATAGTTTTAATAGTTTGTTTTTTGTCTCAGTGGGGATGTTAATGAATCCCTCGGTCATCTTTGAATTTCCCATCCTGGTGATGGGGATGTTGGTGCTTGTGGTTTTGGGCAAGTTTCTTACGGGAACCGGAGCTGTGTTCCTAGCTGGAACTCCAGTATCTTCTGCATTGTTAACAGGGGTGGCCTTAGCGCAGGTGGGAGAATTTGCCTTTATTCTCGCACGGGTGGGGCAGGGAGAAGGGTTATTGGACACGCAAGCCTATAATATTTTTCTTGCAGTATCAGTGCTGTCTATGACGATTACGCCATTTTTGATTCAATGGGCTCCTCGCCTGGCTAGACGTACCGAGGCGCTTGACCGCCTGAAGCATTGGTTCCCTCGACGCCAGTCAAATGCGTCACAAAACACCAAAATCAAAGTCAAAGACCATGTCATCATCGTGGGCTATGGTTTAAACGGGCGGAATCTTGCACGGGTCTTAAGTGATATGGAGATTCCCTTTGTTGTGCTGGACGTCAACCCTGATGTCGTGCAGGCTGATCAAAAAGGCCGAGGCACCATTCTCTTTGGGGATGGGACGAATCCCAGGGTATTGACTCAAGCCGGGGTCATATTGGCGAGAGTGCTTGTGGTCGCTACCTCTGACCCCTTTGGAGCTCGTCGGATTGTCCAACAAGCACGACAACTGAATCCCACTCTTCATATTGTCGTACGAACACGATATTTAAGGGAATTGCAGGATCTCCAAGAGCTAGGAGCTAATGATGTCGTGCCGGAAGAATTCGAAACATCCATTGAGATTTTTGCCTTGGTTCTTCGTACCTACCAGACGCCGAAGGCCATGATCCAAGACAAAGTTGAACAAATTCGCCGTGAGGGTTATCTCCTGCTTCGGAGAGGGGAGCTACCTGAGTTAGCGCACCATCTGCGTGCCGGAACATTGGCTGATGTGCAAGTCGATACCTGTCGGGTGGAAAACGATTCTCACATGTTGGGAAAACCATTGACACAATTGCATATCCATGGACGGACGGGCGCTTCTGTGATTGCGATTACCCGGGGTGGCATAACGCAATCCAATCCTTCTCGCGAAACGATTCTGGAGCCAGGGGATGTCCTCGTCCTTCTTGGTGCGCGTGAGCAAATCCGCAAGGCCATTGCCCTGCTTGTGGATGCTAAAACGTGAGAGTCTTAATCTTGTCCATGCGTATTTAGACGAAAGGTAAGTCGCTATTGGTGTTCCTCTATAAATAGTTACATCCAATGACAATCGCTTTTCTTCTTCAGGTATAGAACGTGGCTTGCATGAACGTTTTATTTTCTTGAAATCAGGTTTGACTGTCATGATGGTTGCATGCTGGAGATAGCCGGAATCCCAGATGGACGCTGAGAACTGCTTGAGAGGCAGTCTGGCATGTGTCTGAAGGAACTGCTCGCGACCGGGTCCTTTCGGTTCCCAATCAAGGGGGCCTCGTCCAGAATGGGTCGTGAATACATTCACCGGTCACGGCACAAGGATCATCCAAAAAATTGGAAATTGGCCGTTCAAGAACGCTCATAATTGGACGGCAAGTGCCATGAGCATTCTCCAACATCTCCTACCTGTTTCATGACTAAAGGCTTTTGGGGATCCACCGATAAAAGCCCGTGAAGTAAATAGGTCACGTGGCTTCTCACCTTCAAGAGAGAGTTTTCATCATTCGAAAGAAGTTGGCATAACAGTTCATAAAGCGGTGGCCTCTTTCCGAGAAAGGCAAACCCATTGTGAAGTGGGGACGCAAAGCCACGGGTCAGAATTTCTGATAGCCGGGTTACCGAAGAAAGGGAGACGTGCGGGAATGGGGCCCCTTCTGTGTTGTAGTAAGGAGGTATCCCATGTCCGACGTGCGTGCAGTGAGTGGTCTTAAACGGTGTCTTACGTGGTGTGTGCTCGGCAGTTGTCTCCTTGTTCTCCCGAATAGGGCTCAATCCGCGACAAGTGATTCGGCCACCCTCCAATGGACCGCCAATCAAGAGGCCAATTTAGCGGGGTATCGGATCTATCGGGGAACCAATCCAGGGGTCTATGGGGTTCCCACAACGGTCGGGAAGATAACGAATTACGAATATTCCAACTTACTCACGGACAAAACGCACTATTTTACGATTACGGCGTTTGATGCATCGGGCAATGAAAGTCTTCCCTCCCCCGAGGTGAAAAAATATATCGTCAAGTCCTCCAACTCTTCCGGTGCTTCTAGTCCGCCGCCCTCCTCCTCCCTACTTATTTCGAACCTGACTGTCGCCAGTGGGGCAGCGTATGTGGTGCCTGCCGTCGGCCTCAAAGCCGGAGGCACGGTGTATCGCGACCGCACCTATACCTTTACGACGGTCCCCACCAGCGTGCAGGGGGCGGCGTATATTCAAACCGCCAATAATGATAAAGCAGCCAGGACGGCGACCTTCCTCCGCTTTACGGTCAATCAGCCGGTCTCGGTGTCGGTGGGCTATGACGTGCGGCTCACCCCGAAACCCTCGTGGTTGAGCACCTTTAGCGATACGAGCAAAAATCTGCTGACCTCGGATACCACCCTTCACCTCTTTGCTCGAACCTTCCCGGCGGGGACGATTACCCTCGGGGGCAATGCCGGCGGGGGGAGTGGCAGCATGTATGCCGTTATCGTCCAACCAGCCGGCCCCTCTCCCGATATCATCCCTCCCACGGTAGCTCTGGTATCGCCGCAAAATGCCACGTCTCTGAATGGCACCATTACGGTAGCCGCTACCGCCACAGATAATGTTGGGGTGGTGGGGGTCCAATTCCGACTCAATGGGAATAATCTGGGGGCGGAGGATACGACTACCCCCTTCTCCTTAACCTGGAACACGATTGGAGCGGCTCCCGGGAAATATACCTTTACGGCAGTTGCGCGCGATGCCGCAGGCAATACAACAAGTTCAGCGCCAGTTACCGGGACGGTTCCACCACCTCCCGACCTCACGCCCCCCACGGTAGCTCTGGTATCGCCGCAAAATGCCACGTCTCTGAATGGCACCATTACGGTAGCCGCTACCGCCACAGATAATGTTGGGGTGGTGGGGGTCCAATTCCGACTCAATGGGAATAATCTGGGGGCGGAGGATACGACTACCCCCTTCTCCTTAACCTGGAACACGATTGGAGCGGCTCCTGGGAAATATACCTTTACGGCAGTTGCGCGCGATGCCGCAGGCAATACGACAAATTCAGCGCCCGTTACCGGGAGTGTCCCCAATCCAACCGCGCTCCCATTAACCATTTCGAAACTTACCGTGGCCAGTGGGGCAGCGTATGTGGTGCCTGCCGTCAGCCTCAAAGCCGGAGGCACGGTGTATCGCGACCGCACCTATACCTTTACGACGGTCCCCACCAGCGTGCAGGGGGCGGCGTATATTCAAACCGCCAATAATGATAAAGCGGCCAGGACGGCGACCTTCCTCCGCTTTACGGTCAATCAGCCGGTCTCGGTGTCGGTGGGCTATGATGTGCGGCTCACCCCGAAACCCTCGTGGTTGAGCACCTTTAGCGATACGGGCAAGCATCTGGTGACCTCGGATACCACCCTTCACCTCTTTGCTCGAACCTTCCCGGCGGGGACGATTACCCTCGGGGGCAATGCCGGCGGGGGGAGTGGCAGCATGTATGCCGTTATCGTCCAACCTTCAGCGCCCGGCACCAGAACGGTGGCCAATCCAACCACCGTCCCATTAACCATTTCCAACCTGACTGTCGCCAGTGGGACAGCGTATGTGGTGCCTGCCGTCGGCCTCAAAGCCGGAGGCACGGTGTATCGCGACCGCACCTATACCTTTACGACGGTCCCCACCAGCGTGCAGGGGGCGGCGTATATTCAAACCGCCAATAATGATAAAGCGGCCAGGACGGCGACCTTCCTCCGCTTTACGGTCAATCAGCCGGTCTCGGTGTCGGTGGGCTATGACGTGCGGCTCACCCCGAAACCCTCGTGGTTGAGCACCTTTAGCGATACGGGCAAGCATCTGGTGACCTCGGATACCACCCTTCACCTCTTTGCTCGAACCTTCCCGGCGGGGACGATTACCCTCGGGGGCAATGCCGGCGGGGGGAGTGGCAGCATGTATGCCGTTATCGTCCAACCTCTGGGCCAATGATGTCGTCCCGGAAGAATTCGAAATATCCCTTGAGATATTTACCTGGTTTCTCTGCTCCTACCAGGCGTCAAAGGCCATGATCCAAGGCCGGAATCCCAGATGGACGCTGAGAACTGCTTGAGAGGCAGTCTGGCATGTGTCTGAAGGAACTGCTCGCGACCGGGTCCTTTCGGTTCCCAATCAAGGGGGCCTCGTCCAGAATGGGTCGTGAATACATTCACCGGTCACGGCACAAGGATCATCCAAAAAATTGGAAATTGGCCGTTCAAGAACGCTCATAATTGGACGGCAAGTGCCATGAGCATTCTCCAACATCTCCTACCTGTTTCATGACTAAAGGCTTTTGGGGATCCACCGATAAAAGCCCGTGAAGTAAATAGGTCACGTGGCTTCTCACCTTCAAGAGAGAGTTTTCATCATTCGAAAGAAGTTGGCATAACAGTTCATAAAGCGGTGGCCTCTTTCCGAGAAAGGCAAACCCATTGTGAAGTGGGGACGCAAAGCCACGGGTCAGAATTTCTGATAGCCGGGTTACCGAAGAAAGGGAGACGTGCGGGAATGGGGCCCCTTCTGTGTTGTAGTAAGGAGGTATCCCATGTCCGACGTGCGTGCAGTGAGTGGTCTTAAACGGTGTCTTACGTGGTGTGTGCTCGGCAGTTGTCTCCTTGTTCTCCCGAATAGGGCTCAATCCGCGACAAGTGATTCGGCCACCCTCCAATGGACCGCCAATCAAGAGGCCAATTTAGCGGGGTATCGGATCTATCGGGGAACCAATCCAGGGGTCTATGGGGTTCCCACAACGGTCGGGAAGATAACGAATTACGAATATTCCAACTTACTCACGGACAAAACGCACTATTTTACGATTACGGCGTTTGATGCATCGGGCAATGAAAGTCTTCCCTCCCCCGAGGTGAAAAAATATATCGTCAAGTCCTCCAACTCTTCCGGTGCTTCTAGTCCGCCGCCCTCCTCCTCCCTACTTATTTCGAACCTGACCGTCGCCAGTGGGGCAGCGTATGTGGTGCCTGCCGTCGGCCTCAAAGCCGGAGGCACGGTGTATCGCGACCGCACCTATACCTTTACGACGGTCCCCACCAGCGTGCAGGGGGCGGCGTATATTCAAACCGCCAATAATGATAAAGCAGCCAGGACGGCGACCTTCCTCCGCTTTACGGTCAATCAGCCGGTCTCGGTGTCGGTGGGCTATGACGTGCGGCTCACCCCGAAACCCTCGTGGTTGAGCACCTTTAGCGATACGAGCAAAAATCTGCTGACCTCGGATACCACCCTTCACCTCTTTGCTCGAACCTTCCCGGCGGGGACGATTACCCTCGGGGGCAATGCCGGCGGGGGGAGTGGCAGCATGTATGCCGTTATCGTCCAACCAGCCGGCCCCTCTCCCGATATCACGCCCCCGACTACCAATGTGCTTTGGCGCAATGCGAGTAGTGGTGAAGTGGCTATTTGGCGGATGAATGGGCTGACCATTACGTCGGTCGGTTTCCCTGGAGGTACCTCTACCGACTGGAAGATTAAGCAGGTGGGAGATATAAATGGTGATGGTGAAGGAGACATCCTATGGCAGAACACCGCAAGTGGGGTTGTGGGTATTTGGCTTATCAAGGAGGGGAAAATACACTCATCAGGATTTCTCGGAGGTGTTTCTGCCGAATGGGTTATTAAGGGAATTGGGGATGTCAATGGTGATGGCAAAGGGGATGTGATCTGGCGCAATCCGCATAGTGGAATGGTGACTGTATGGTTTATGGATGGGTTGTCGATCAACTCAGTCGGATTTCTTGGAGGCACTCCCACAGTGTGGGAAATAGAACAGGTGGGTGATATAAATGGGGACGGGAAGGCCGACCTGGTTTGGCAGAATCGGACGAATGGCACAGTGGCGGTTTGGTTAATGAATGGGTTGACCATTACGTCGATGGGATTTCCTGCAGGCACTTCGCTGGATTGGGAAATTCAAATTCTTGGAGATGTTAATGGGGATAGTAAGAGGGATGTGATCTGGCGCAATAAAAAAAGTGGAATGGTCTCGGTGTGGCTAATGAACGGGGCAAAGACACCATTGGCAGGTTTTATAGGAGGAATACCCCTCGACTGGGAAATTAGGCAGGTGAGTGATGCGGATGGAGATGGGAAGGGAGATATTATCTTGCAAAATCGGACGAATGGCAAGGTTGCGGTGTGGCTGATGAATGGGTTGAAAATCAATTCTGTAGAGTTTCCGGGCAGTACCCCGGTGAACTGGGAAATTCAAAAATAAGAGGGGTAGTTAAAACATCACAAGTCGCCTCATATTTTAAAGAGTGAATGGTCTGCGTTGTATACAGGGGGTGAGCGATGAAATGTCAGATCCATCGAAAGCTACGGAGCGGCTGCACCTTCCTCATGGTGTGGGGAGGTATATTCCTGGGCATCAGTCTGTGTGGAATGCCGGATTGGGCGGTTGCCTCTGATCGGAAAATTTCGCTTTATGTCGATTCTGGACGATTGACGGTCCAGTGGAATCAGGTGACTCTTCGGACAGTCCTTGGTCAGTTGCATAAACAATTGGGCCTTGAATACGTGGCCCCCGATGTAGAATTGGAGAAAGTCATTTCGGTTAGGTTACAGAATGAACCTTTGCCTAGGGCACTCTCGAAGATCCTGGCCCATTGGGACTATGCCTTTACATTGAATGCGGCCGGAAATATTATAAGACTCCATGTGATGCCTAAGATGTCGCCAGAGTTATCCTTAGCGGATAAGATGGCTAAAGGTAGAGGATTGGAATCTCCCGAGCAAAAAAACGCCAATTCACTCCAAAAATACGGGTTAGTAGACAATGGGTTAGATTCGAAAGGTGAGAATCAGATGAACAAGAATGTCCTCAGGTCTGACCGGCGAACGAATGCGAAAAGAGGTTCAGGTGGACAGGTGGATGCCACAAGGAATGTTGCCATGGAGATTCGTCCTCCTTTACCTGGGACTTCCATGCCAATTTTGCCAGCCAGTAGTAGGGACATGCCGATAACCTCTGGAGGGAGTGGGCGAGTGATGGAAATCATTCCTCCGACCGCATATTCTCCAATGAATATTCAACCCGTGCCGAAGTATATCCAACAAGAAATGCTTCTGCCCCTGAACCCATAAGGTCGAACCAAAAGCTCTCCCCACCGTCTTGCCACTTATTGGTAGGACAGGCTGCTCAAAATCTAAAGGAGAAAAGTCAGAACTATTACACAAGAGTATTTAGCAGTGAGTTCGTTAAATTCAGGGAATGATTTATACTGATTAGAGCAGACCTCTCCTATTGGGAATTTCGTATGGCTACAGGCAAAGTCTGCTTTTTCCTCCTGCTATGTCGAAATTGTGTTTTTGATTATGAGGTTGTGATGCTCGGGGCCTACTCCCTTTTCCCTTTGCCTGCTCGCCCGTTCTTGAATGAGAAATTCTATTAAAGAAGTCTTGGGAATTCTGCTAGTAGTGTTGTGGCCACCGAGACCTGCTCACGTACTCCTCAGAATTCTCAGTTTGTCCCACTAGAGATAGTTTTGCTGGACTTTTCATTTTGAACTCTCCATCTTTCTCTTCTGGTTGGATTTGGAATCCCTTCTGCTTATGCTTCTAAAAAGTCAGGGGCAAAGTTGGTTGGAGGAAAGGAGGGAAGTTCTGAGTTCTCAGGGAATGATGCTCACCAGCAACATGGCAGAAGTCTGGCCGTATTGAGTTTGAGTAGAAGAGGCGTTCATTTGCTGGTTGTGTGCGATTTTGAGGCTGAGGGTTTGCTGGCGATGGTTTAGATGCAAGTAGTCACGCACGTCTTTTTTGAATAACAGCGAGACGTCATAGATTTGAGGATTGGCAGGGGCATTAGAACGTTGGTTGAGCATATATTGCCCGAGAATGGAAACATGCAGAGAGTCATCCACAGCAAGGTAGGCGTAACCAAGTTTAGCGGCAAGGGTATCAGTACGAAGTGCATCAAATCGATTCAGGTCCCGGGCGAATTCAACTCCCGGGTTAAGAGTCGAAGTTGAGGAAACTCGAAAACTCGAACCAAGCTTGGCAAAGAAGCGATCGTTTGCCATAGTCCCACGGGAATTGACTCGCCGAGTAAACCCCCACTGGGGTGTGAGATCTACCGGTTCTAATAAATTCAAGGTACCC
The DNA here is from genome assembly GCA_963801755.1 of uncultured Nitrospirales bacterium. Taxonomy (GTDB): domain Bacteria; phylum Nitrospirota; class Nitrospiria; order Nitrospirales; family UBA8639; genus Nitrospira_E. The sequence continues at coordinate 207,608 of CAWDGE010000018.1, forward strand.
CTCATTCTTGTTCCGATTTCTTCTTCCGACCCATTGTCCGTAAACTCACTTTGAGACGTTTTATAGGACGAGGACCAATCCCCTTTGCCCGCGCCGTGTAGAAACGACAGATTGGCCGAAACAGATTCTGTCGTAATGGCATCGGAGAGAGGGCCCTCAGGTCGAGTAAAGATGTCTGTCTGCTGCCGGGCATACCCAAGGGATAGGCTGGGCCAATTGGGAGGGGCCAAGAGCAAAGAAAATTTTTGCTGGTTAGCGACGGTTTGAGAACGAGAAAGATCTCCCTCCACATTACTAGTGAATCGGCTGAGTTCAATTTTGGGAGTGACGAACGGAAAATTCCATTCCCATGCCAGTTTTCCTCCTATACGATCATTGGGTGTGGTAAATGAAGGGTTCCCGGTTTCCTGCCCGGAGTAGCCATACTGAGCCTGGTACTTCATGCTGCCGGTTGTCCCATTGAGGACGATTTGAGCTCCCATCCGGTTGGTGGATGGTGTCGTGGAGTTGTCCATTACCCATGGATCACGATACACCATCTGGACTCCAGCGGTCAGGGCTTCATGAAAAAGAGAAATATCATTTGATGCCTCATACAAACTGCCACCACCTTGCCTCACCAGGGAAGAAATATCTCGAGCGCCTTGAAGGTTGAAAGGTTCACGTTTTTGGGTAAAATTGAAACGAGTGAGAGAATATTCACCCGTGGATTCAGTACAGGTAGTGCTTTGAGAGAAGAAAGGGGAAGAACGTCCTAAGGAGGAAAAGGTCCGAGAACCACATGCATTGGAATGTGAGCCCGTTCGCAGGCCTAACCGATCAACCAGCGGGATCGAATCCGCCGAAAAGGCTGAGCCACTCACGAATGGGAGAAGCAAACTTCCAACAACCAACCAGAGAACAGTCCGCACCATCACCTGCCCCCTTATTTATGATGTTTTCTCCTATTCCTTATCGGTAAGCAACCCAGATGCCGTAGTGCAAAATGGGCAGAAATTTCCTCCCTAATTTGGTGATGATTTTCCGAAGATAGAAGATAAAGGAAAGAGCTGATCTCATTGCCAATATTCCCGATTGGAACAATCTCAAGAGCTGGAAAAATTTTCCTATTTGGGGAAAAACTTGAGTGAATCTGCGGGATTCCAGGCACAGGTTCCCTGTGCTTTTAAAACCACAAAGGAATTGTGGTGAAACCGGAACTATATAAAGTGTTGGCAGGCAGCGGACCCACCAGAAAAGCAGTGAATCCGGAGCATATCTCGCGTTTGCAAATCCTGAAATAATCGAAAATCTGTATCCAAAAATCAAAAAAGATGCCCAAAACGATACAAGTGACGACTATGGCCATTCACTAGGAATCAGGTCACGTAACGCAATTCAGTTTCTTGAGACTAAGGAGTAAGACTATCTTCATGGGAATGAAGATATTTTTTAACTAAGAGTCCAATAGTTCTTGAACGAATGGGTGATTATCTGTAGGTATTGATGAAGCGGATACTATCTCTTTTAATCAGTCTAGGATTGGTGGCACTGGTGATAGGGGGAATGACAGTCATGCCTCAAGGAAACCTTGCAGCCGAAGAGAGTCATTATGCCAAGGCTACATTTGCAGGGGGTTGCTTCTGGTGCATGGAAGAGGTGTATGAAAAAGTTGATGGCGTGGTATCCGTTGTCTCAGGGTATACGGGAGGACAGCTGCCTAGTCCAACATATGAGCAAGTTTCTGCCGGAGGGACCGGTCATACTGAATCCGTTGAAGTGACCTACGATCCCACCGAGGTCACGTATCAAAATTTGTTGGAGGTGTTTTGGCATAATGTTGATCCTACAACCCCGAATGCCCAGTTCTGTGATCATGGCAACCAATATCGGACCGCAATATTCTACCATGACGAAACGCAAAAAATGTTAATCGATGAATCCAAAAAGGCGTTGGAGAGTACCAAATCATTTCCGCAACCAATCGTGACTGAGATTGTTCCAGTTTCGGTCTTTTTTTCTGCCGAAGGCTATCATCAGGATTTTTATAAAAAGAATCCTGTCCGCTACAAATTTTATAAATGGAATTGCGGTCGCTCTCAGCGTTTGGAAGAGTTATGGGGAAAGTCATAATCCTCCTATTGGTTATCGCAACACACCCCTTTCTAGAATTTCCTTTATAGTCATATGTTCGAAAGGGGGCTAGGCTGCTTCTAGATTCACGGTACCTTTCGCCATAGTCCTGCCGAAACTCCATGGGATGCCCCCCTCCTCGCCATTTTGACCTAAAATCACTTTTTAGTTATTTCTCTCTATGGGATCATGGGCAAGAGGTACAGGGAATGGAAAGGTCATTCCCTCGCTTGACTGCTGGATTGCGGTTCTTCCACCCTCGTCCCTGATAAAAAACGATTCATGACCGACATCTTCGGTTGTGGTTTGATATATTCCCTCACTGGAAGAAAATTTTATTGAATGGTTCCTGCCCTACCACCGGATGCATGAAAGACGACTTTCAGTAGTCCAGAATCGACAGAATGATTCTCCCTACACTGACCGACCGTGTGATGTGTGTGTGTAGGTGGGTGGGAGTGGCGCTCTCTTTGTCTTTTTTGAGTTGCCAGGTGAGAGTGGTGCAACCAACATTTAAGGAAGAATGTGGGATTCTTCGTTCCAACGTTGATTGGTCAAATCGGATTAAGGTGTTGAATCTCTTAAGTCTGGCCTTTTCCCAGAAATGTGATGCCGCAGTCATTGAGTACACGGAACTAGCCCAATCTGATTTTCGCGATAAGGCTTTTTCTTTCTCTCGGGAAATGGCCGGAGTCTTTCTATCAGATGGGGTGCTCACGGAGTATGTGTTGGAATCATATGAGCGGGCATATTTACGCGTTTTGCTTGCTGCGAGTTATCGGAGGACCGGACAAGTCGAGGATGCCAAGGTGGAATTACGGCGATTGGACCATGAACTGTTTGCCCCGTTGTATAATTTTGGCGAAGACCCCGTCAATCTTGTGCTTTCCGCCGTGCTATGGGAAGTCCTGGGTGAACCAGGAGATGCCCGAACGGATTGGTTCAGACTGGCGGAGCCCACCAGTTCTTTTCTCCTGCATGTAGGTCCTGCTCTTCAAGCTTTTGCCCAAGAGCAGGTGATCCGGCTGGATGAGGGTGGCCGTCCTACTCCCCAGTGGCAGGTCTATGGGGTTGGTCGTTTTCCTGAGGTCGATTGGGATTTTAAATTGTTTGGCGCTCCCAACGGATACTTTGTGATCCATCCCAACCCACCCTTTCAGGAGTTGTGTGTTTCTGAAACCGGCCTTCGTCTTTCAACGGAAAGTTGGTTTGCCAAAATCGCGCACAGGCATGATCATGCTTACCATCCCCTCTTAAACATTCAGAGTTGGATTCGTTTACCTATCGGCATGGTATATGGATTGGTGCCTTTTTCCCTTGGGGTCGGGGTGGCTGTTGGTGGATGTGCGGGGGCAGCGTCCCTTGGAGGAAGAGGCAGTGGAGATTTGTGCGCCTTGTCCATTCTGGGTGGCACGCAGTTAATGCAAATTGCTCCCACCGTATTTCAGAATACCGTACGTCCGGACTTACGTCATTGGGAACTGCTCCCTGCAGCGATTGTTGTCACCCAGGAATCGGATGTGGACTCTGAGCCCTGTGATATTCATCAGGCTCGATTGCACCTTTTGGTGACTCGCTCCCCTGCCCCTACTTTCAGTCCGTAAATGAGAATTCTCTGCAGACCATTTATTCCCGAAGGGATTTCCTTTCTGGGTTAGTGGTCAATGACAGTCCAAAAAGAATGGATTAGCACGATATGAATTTAATTGGTAATAAGGCTTAGGGGAATTTGAGAGCCAATTACCAAAATGGCATCGCCTCCAAATGAAACGTTCTCTATGGATTTTATCCGATTGGATACAATGTGTATCGAAAAAGGGAATGTGTGAATAGAAAAGGATAAGCAGACAGGTTGACAAAGAAGCATTCGAGTTGGATATTCCTAGGTTTTTTCTCGGCCCCCTGTGTATGTCATACTGCATTATCTTGGGAATAGGTCTTGCCTTAGGAAAGGAATACCATAATGACATACGCACAATTGGAAGATGTTCGACTGTTTTCTTTTAGGCGAACCGGGTTGGTTGGCTCTCTTAGATTTGGACTGACCTTGTTGGCGATGGGGGTCATGATGATGGGGGGCAGCAAGGGATGTGCGGAGGCCAAACCTCCGGAAACCCTAGCGCCTGCTCCACAAAGTATTTCGGTTTACGCTCTTTCGCGTGGGCAAGGGGTGCCTGATCAGGCCAGAGTGGTACTAGGCCACTCTCGCACCCTTCTCAAGGCTGCCCAGGAACGCGGAAAAGTTCGGCGGATGGTTGAGCAACGTATTGGAATAGAAGGGGAGACCCTGCTCTGCGCGGAATTTTCTGAGGCGGAATCGGCTCATTCACTGATTGAGCAGATTCAGCAACTAGGCCAGGGAGTGGATTTGATCAACGTAAAAGTCGAGCCGTGTCCCCCATGACCGACTTTCATATTACCTCGAATCTGTTTTGCAGTATTCGCCATCTAATGGTTTACATAATTCTTGTGTTGATCAACAGGAGGTTCATCCTTACTTTCAAAGGAGTTGAATTATGAAAAGTTATCGATTCTATTTCACTCGGGCATTGATGGCGGTAGGAATGGTCATCGGATTTGCTGCCTGTTCCCAACTCCACACAGCTCCCCTGCCAGTGGTTGACAGTGGGCCAAAAAATTCACCGGACCAGGGCAAGCAAATTTTGTCGGATAACGCAAAACAGAAACGGGACGAGTGGAAAACCAAAACCTTTGAGGAGTTTAAAGTTCAGACGTATAAAGAACCATTTGAAGGTGGAAAATATATTGTGAACGGGGATACCCCGATTCTCAATGAAAAACTCTTACAGGAATTTTTTGAAACCCGGATAAAGGAATCGATTAACTCTCGCGAAGGGGTGCGAACGAAATTAACTGTTCATCAAGTCAATGGTCAGGACGCAGTTTGGAATTCAGTAGAAAAACGACAACTGACCTACTGCGTCAGTAAAACTTTTGGTACGAATTATGAAAAAATGAAGTCCGACATGGCTGCCGCTGGAAATGCATGGGAGGCGGTGGCTGCGGTTGATTTCATTTATGTGGGAGGAGAGGATGACTCTTGCACGGCGTCTAACCCGAATGTGGTTTTTGATGTGCGCCCAGTTAACGTGAATGGCCAATACCTGGCTCGAGCTTTTTTCCCGAATGAACAACGTGCTTCACGAAATGTCTTGGTGGATAACAGTTCTTTTCAATTGGATCCAAATGGCAAGCTGTCGCTACAAGGGATATTGCGACATGAATTAGGTCATACGATTGGATTTCGGCATGAACATACCCGCCCGGACTCTGGTACGTGTTTCGAAGATAATAATTGGCGGCCGTTAACCAGTTACGATGCTTTCTCGGTCATGCATTATCCGCAATGTAACGGCAAAGGGGATTGGTCCCTGAGCTTGACCAACATCGATAATAATGGGGCAGCGTGTTTGTATGGCCCTGCGCAGGGATTCACCATTGATACCTCGATTTGTCAGGGACCAGACGAACCGCCGGGACCCATAGCCTGCGGGCCAAAAACGGAAAATTTTGTCGGACAAAGTGTGGCCAAGAATGCAGAGCAAACGTATGGCCCCTTTATGGTGGTATCAGGAACATTAGTGGAAGTGGTTATGCATGGGGAAGCTAATCCCGGTGATCCGGATCTCTATGTTCGGTTCAACCAGGATCCGACAACGACTGCCTATGATTGTCGTCCCTATCTCTCGGGTGCGGAAGAAAAGTGCGTCCTGGATGTGCCGACCAATGGGACTGCGGTCCATGTTAAGGTTCGGGGATATTCAGCCGCGCATTTCAATCTTACCGTGACTCATACTCCTACACATTAATAGCTCACAATCTGACACCAGGGCAGAGAGGCTTTGGCCTCCCTGCCCTGATCCTGTTGAAAATCGAGATTGAATACAGGCTTCTGGGAAATTGTTGAGGATAATGAACTGTGTTAGGGGTGAGACTGAGCACAGCGGAAACCGATGTTGGCAGAACGTTCTTCTGGAAAGGCCCCTCCTCGAGTCGCTGCACGCAACATGACGGGCCGACTTTTCCATGATCCGCCGCGGACAACCTTATATCGCCCCGATTTGGGACCAGGCGGATTCTTTTCTGGCATGATGGGGTAATAATCTGGTCCCAGCCAATCATTAACCCATTCCGCGATATTGCCAGCCAAATGCAATACTTTATAAATACTTTGGCCATCCTCGAAGCTATCCACCGTTGCAACCAGAGGAATTTCATGGACGTGATATTGCCCAAATACGGCTAAGTCTGCTGTCGGGTCCATCTCACCCCAGGGAAAGATGCGGGCAGATTCTCCTCTTGCGGCTTTCTCCCATTCAGCTTCCGACGGCAGTCTCTTGTTATGATGTTCGCAAAATGCATTGGCTTCCTCCCATGTGATATAGAGGGCTGGCCATGAAGCGAGTGCCTGATCCGGGATGGAATGCACACTAATGAGATGCCAAATGAGTCCCCGTAATTCCTGAGAGACCGGCCTTTTGGTTGTGAGCAAAAATGCCAAGGATTCGCCTAAGTTGACTTCATAGCGATCCATGGAAAATCCATCTACCCAAATGTGTCGTTGAGGAAATTCTGTGTCGTCATATTGTATTTCAAGGCTATGCCGAAGATCGTCCCGACGATTAGTTCCCATCAAAAAGATCCCTTCTGGAATAGCAACTTGTGGCGAGGATTTGGCCAAGCTGGCGATATGCGCAATATGCTCATCAACTTCATCGGGAGGTGGATGCGTCTCTGCAATTGCCAAACAGGAAAGTCCAAAGAGAAACCCTATGGTAAGGAGGAGAGTCAACAATCGATAATGGGAGAGTCGAAATACTGTGAACGTCAGGAGGAATATCTGGAGCATGTTTCTTTTCGTTTCTGAGGACTAAACGGAAGCCAGTCTACGTGAAGGGCATTTTGGGAGCAAGCCAACAATAGCTGGGGACGTAATATGATGATAAAGTTTGGGGAATGATAAGATTCGGAAATCACCGGTTAGCGGGATTAGGACAATCAGAGATTCGAGCGATGACCACAGCGCATCCGGGTGAAGGGAGCCAACGTAGTACACCGCATGTGTGATACGGGGGTGCCAGAAATTGTGATGCGAGTGGCCTGGACACTCACCGATGCCGGAATCAATACCCAAGGCATTTTGATGGCTTGACAAAATTCAGTGGGGTGCTGGCCTCAAGGCTCGTGACAAACCACCATATCAAGGCTGGTTAAATTGGACCTTACTGTGAGTGCGGGTGTTACTAGTGCGTTAAAATGTGCCTGCATGACCCTTATAAATCCTGACGAGGAGGTTATGGTATTTGATCTGTATTACGGCGATCACCTGAGTACATTATCAGGCATTAGCGATTGTGCCGCATCTGATTTTTCTTCGAGGGTCGGAGTAAGAGTTGCCCCTTTCATTAGGGGAAAGAAGTATGACCGATGGGACCAGGGTTCTAGTCCTCAATAATCCCGGCAATTCATCAGGCAAAGTTTGTACTGGGGAAGACTTGGAAAGTCTTGTGGTCCTGGCCAGATAGTATGACTTGCTGATTTTCACGGACGAGATTTTAGCAAGGATGCTTGTGGAAGCGGTAAAAAAATAGGCTGAACATTATGATCTTTGCGAGGGGAATATGAATGACGATATTTTCTATTCTGCTTTTCGCATGAAGAGGCGTGTCTGGTTGAAAATGTTCTGTGGCCTGCTCATGGTAAGCACCCTTCCCTCGTGCACAGGAGACAGGTATCAGCAACAGGCGGATGTCATTAAAGGCCATGTGGAGATGTTCTATGGTCATTTGCAATCCCATCAGCCTGACCAGGCTGTGGCTGACAATGAACAGATCGAGGTACTCGCGCTAAGAAGTGAAGAGCGCTTGCTCCGTCGTGTAGGCCAAATGAGGCAGGGTGAGAGAACGCAGGAATGGAAAATTATCAAAACAGCCAAAGAAACAGCGGCGGAGAATTGGTTAGCCTTGGCCCGTTATTTTTCGGAAACCCAACAGTACAACAAAGCCTTGGGTGCCTACCAACGGATTATTGAAACCTACCAAAGCTTGGCCTACCAATTATATGTCGATCGTGCGAAAACGGGAATGCGAGATGTGGAAGCCATCCTGGATTCCGGAACTCTGCCGGTAGCGCCTGCAAAGTAGTCTTATCTAGTATTGAGTTTTCTTTTAAATTTTCTTTTTAATCGATAGAGGTGTCTATTTAACTCACTCCAGCTGGGGAATAGAAAGGTATACTTATAATGTAGTTAAATATTTTTATGTAGCATGAAAATAGATGGGTGGTTCTGAGAAGACAAGGGAGAGTGCGGATTTATTGTGCATAAAAACTTTCTCCTTCTAGTGGCGGGCACCAAGCCTTTACGATTTGAACATTCTGAATTGTGCAGGGGGAAAAACTGGTGCAATATACTTGAGGAGCAACAGCAGTCATATGTGACCCCACTTTGGAGTCAGATGCAAGCCCCTCAGGCCATGGAGCGATACCAAAGGCCCACTCTCCTTCCAGGCTTCTCGTGTCCTCATAATACACGTTAAAGGCAATGTATCCTCTCCCAGATGTTGTGCAATAAACATTGTAGGGCGGTAATTGAATGTCGACATGGAAAATGTAGCCATCTTCCACCCAGGAATCCCCAAACTCGATATGTAGTTCATTAGCCCGAGGCTGATGTTATCAAACTCAAGGAAAAGAAAAAGGCCAGAAAAACGATGGAGGCCTTCCTGTAAAAAAAATGAAAGGATGACAAGACGCGTATATTCATTAGGATATCCCCTCATTGTCGTATAAATGGATAAGACAGCACAGATTCTTTTCATTTGACTCATGGCCTGTTTGTCAGTTTCCCCTACTATACCGATCATTTTTCGGATACCGTCAATACGGCAAAGGAGGGGGAGGGAGGGGTCGTTTGCTTTTTTATAAATGTGAGAGAGGAAAAGTGAATGTCGTATAGATTTAAGGTAGGACGGAAGATCCAGTCAGATGCCCATCGAAAAGAGATTGGGATTTTCTCCAAAATGTTGCAAAGCTTTTGAGGTGATTTGTCGGCCTCGGGCCGTTCGATCCAAATATCCGGATTGAAGCAGAAAAGGTTCGTACACATCTTCTAAAGTGGATTTTTCTTCTTGGACCGCTGCGGCCAATGCATCGATGCCAACCGGTCCTCCTTTAAATTTTTTAATTATGGTCAAGAGTATTTTGCGGTCCATTTCATCAAAGCCTGCGTGGTCGATTCCTAGCCACTGTAAAGCTTCCTGTGCGACCAATCTCGTGATACGTCCTTGGGCTTTGACTTCCGCAAAGTCACGCACACGTTTGATTAACCGATTAGCAATACGGGGAGTCCCACGAGCCCGACAGGAAATTTCCCCTGCCCCATCATCATCAATGTGGACGCCGAGCAGTCTAGCGGAACGCGCAATGATGACCTGCAGTTCTTCAGGTAGATAATAATCCAATCGATAAACAAGTCCAAATCGTTCTCGCAGAGGAGAGGTGAGGGAGCCCGCTCGTGTGGTGGCTCCAATGAGCGTAAAAGGCGGGAGATCTAATTTCATGGTGCGCAGTGAGGGGCCCTGTCCAATCACCAAATCGATTTGGTAATCCTCCATGGCGGGATATAAAACCTCTTCGGCTGCTGGGGGCAATCGATGAATTTCATCGATAAACAGAACATCCCGTGGTTGAAGATTGGCCAAAATGGCCGCTAGGTCTCCCGCATGGGTGAGCACCAGCCCGGAGGTAGAGCGAATCGTACCTCCCATTTCCTTAGCGATGATATGAGCGATGGTGGTTTTACCCAATCCAGGAGGCCCATAGAAAATGGCATGGTCCAAGGCTTCTCCTCTTCCCGTCGCCGCGTCAATACAAACCCGAAGCGATTCTTTCATTCGTTCCTGCCCGATATACTCCGTTAAGTGTTGAGGCCTAAGAGTCCCCTCAAGGGTTTGCTCTTCTTCTATGAGATGAGTGGTAAGTATTCGGTCGTCCATAAAGGGAATCAGTCTAAACAGAAAAATTAGAAGAATTGCATTATTGACGACGTTGAGAAAATAGAAGAGGGAGGACGAATCCCTCTTTCGGGAAATGACTTAAAAACTGAAAGCAGACTGAGATTGGGAAGTGAGATGAAACTGCGGTCCCCAACAGGGTTCCTAGAATCCTGAAAATAGATCCTGACAGCCAAGACAGAATTCAACATTTACTTGGCGTTCAAGGAAATTCACGAGAAACCCCTGCTTTTCATACAAGAGTTTGGCGCCCATCAGTGTTTCATTGGGGAAATCCTCTGGTCCCAGCAGGTCACGAATTTCTTTGGTGGATTTGGCCCCGAGGATGTGTCGGAAGATGCCACGGATTTTATGGGCAAATCGATTGTTTATAAAAATTAAATCCACTTTCCCGTCCGTGATACGGACTCCTGCCATTGCACCAGTCGGATTTTCCTTGTCCCACAGAAGAATAAAGGTACCCTCTTGCTCCGCCCGAACGCCAGAAATCCTTGCTTCCACGAGGGCTTCAACAGCGAGAGCTTCAGCATCTCCGAGTTTCACGCGGAATAGGGAGATGTCTCCGGCATCCACCTCCTTGGCATCCTCAATGCTGTTTCGAGTGAGTTCGTATTTGGCGGCCCATGCTGGTGGAGAAAGCGACAAAAGACTCGTCAGAATAATAGTGGCAGTCAAGGTACATGCTGCTTTCAGATTCTTCATGAAATTCCTCATCTAATAAGGGAAATGAAAATAAGATTGGGGGAAAAAGGGTACGATTCCGTCTATTCAAAATAGATACATGAAACCTGCAAGATTGTATCCGACCTTTTGTATAAGGGTCAATTCCAATGTTCAAAGAGAAGCCACAGTCAAGGGGATTCGTATGATATACTCGGGTTCCATGAACAACTCTATCGTGATAAGGGGCGCTCGCCAACATAATCTCAAGAATCTCGACCTGGAGCTTCCTCGTGATCAGTTGGTGGTAATTACGGGCTTAAGTGGATCAGGTAAGTCATCTTTGGCCTTTGACACGATTTATGCCGAAGGCCAGCGTCGATACGTCGAATCCCTCTCCGCCTATGCCAGGCAATTCCTTGACCAAATGACGAAACCTGATGTGGATTCCATTGAAGGACTTTCACCTGCCATTTCCATCGAACAAAAGACGACGAGCCATAACCCCCGTTCCACGGTGGGGACGGTGACGGAGGTCTACGATTATTTTCGTCTTTTGTTTGCCAGAATCGGACAACCCTTTTGCTATCTCTGTGGGAATGCCATTGCAGCGCAAACGGTGCAACAAATGGTGGATGCCATTCACGGGCTTCCTCTTGGCACAAAAATCCACATTTTGGCGCCCATTGTGCGAGGACGCAAAGGCGAATATCGCAAAGAATTATTGGCAGCTCGAAAGGCCGGATTTGTTCGTGCTCGCATTGATGGGGACATTCGGGATCTCGGGGAGTCTATTCATTTACATAAACAACGTAAGCATACAATTGAGATTGTGATTGATCGACTCATCGTCAAGTCAGAGACCGGGGTGTCCCGTCGTTTGGCAGATTCGGTAGAAACGGCCCTCAAGTTGGCGCATGGCCTCGTTGGAGTGCTGACAGAAGATGATCAAGTTCGTGTCTATAGCGAACACCTGGCTTGTATTCAGTGTGGTGTCAGCTATTCAGAAATTTCCCCCAGAATTTTTTCATTTAACAGCCCTCATGGTGCATGTGATGGATGCGATGGCATTGGGTATGAGGCTGCCACTCATTCGGAATGGGAGGAATGGACCTTCGATACCCTCTGCGAGATGTGTGGTGGAGGCCGACTGAAGAAGGAAAGCCTTGCCATAAAAATTGGAGGGGAGTCTATTGCTGAAGTGACGCATTTGTCTGTGCGGAATATCTTGGCATTTATGGATGCGTTAATCCTCACTGATCGCGAACAGATGATTGGGGAGCGAGTGCTAAAAGAGATTCGGGAGAGGCTGGAGTTTTTACTCAACGTCGGATTGGGCTATCTCACCCTGGATCGTCCTTCTGCCACTTTGTCTGGAGGGGAAGGACAACGAATTCGATTAGCTACCCAAATCGGATCGGGGTTGGTAGGCGTACTGTATATCCTGGATGAACCCAGTATTGGGTTGCACCAACGGGATCACCGACGGTTACTCCAAACGTTGTTGCGATTGCGTGATATGGGGAATACCGTCGTGGTGGTTGAGCATGATGCCGAGACCATGCGCGCTGCCGACTATATTTTGGATTTAGGGCCAGGAGCCGGCGTGGAAGGTGGGCAGTTAGTCGCCCATGGGCCTCCCTCGGTAGTGATGGTTCACCCAACCTCGCTGACCGGCCAATATCTAAAAGGGAGTCGTCGAGTATCCTTGCCTCAGCGTGCACGCCACGCCAAAGGATTTTTGACCGTCGTGGGCGCGGAAAAGCACAATCTTCGGCACCTGACCGTAAACTTTCCATTGGGCCTCTTGACCTGTGTCACCGGTGTGTCAGGGTCCGGGAAAAGCACTTTGGTCGTAGATGTGTTATTCCGGTCCCTGGGACAGGGTTTTTCCCAGAAGAAGCCGGTGTTTGAGGGATGCCGGGAAATACGTGGGCTTGATCAGCTGGATAAACTTATTGATATTGATCAGTCCCCAATTGGACGGACCCCGCGTTCGAATCCTGCCACCTATACTGGCCTCTTTAGTTTCATTCGTGATCTGTTCGCGCAATTACCGGAGTCTCGAGTGCGAGGCTACAAGCCAGGCCGGTACAGTTTCAATGTCAAGGGTGGGCGATGCGAGGCTTGTCAGGGTGATGGCCTAATAAAAATTGAAATGCATTTTCTCCCAGATATTTATGTGACCTGTGAGGCCTGCAATGGCCAACGGTACAATCGCGAAACCTTGGATGTGACCTACAGGGGGCGAACGATCGCAGATGTCTTAAGCATGACAGTGGCTGAGGCCCTGGAGTTTTTCGTGAACATTCCGCCACTGCGGACCCGACTGCAAACCTTATCAGATGTGGGTCTGCATTACATTAAACTCGGGCAATCGGCGACCACCTTGTCTGGGGGAGAAGCCCAGCGGGTCAAGCTTTCCAAGGAACTCTCGAAACGACCCACCGGTCGTACACTCTATATTTTGGATGAACCGACGACGGGACTACATTTTGTGGATATTCAACGGTTGTTGGATGTGCTTGACCGGTTAGTGGAGACCGGGAATACGGTCCTCGTGATTGAGCATAATGTGGATGTGATTCAGAACGCGGATTGGGTCATTGATTTGGGACCGGAAGGTGGAGATCAAGGAGGATTTGTGGTGGCGGAGGGTACTCCGCAAGCCGTGATGAAGGTGAAGGCATCCTGGACAGGGCAGGTGTTACTAGAAGATTTTAAAAGCCGAGCTTCCTGAGGAAGTCTAGGCTTTTTTCTTGTAAATATTTAGCCCGATTTTTTCTTCTCGATCGGGGATCGAGATATTGCCTTCGGTTGAGGCAATGATCGTTGTTTTCCCTGATGAAGAAGGACCAAAATCCTTCGACAGGTCTACCGTAATGGTTAGCATGGTGCCATTGACGGTCAATTCCACATTTTTCATGGTTGGGGTCCTCTCTAGAAGTGCAGATCAATACAGGTTCAAAGGTACTGGCAGAAAAGCTGCCCTATTCTGATAGGCCCGCAAGGACCAAGAGTGCTCCTGCTCCCATTATATAGGGAAGAGCACAGGTATAGAATACCGATTCAAAGGAAGAAAATTTCCATGTGGAAGTAGGAGGTGACGACTGGTTCTTATAAATGAATTCATAGGAAAAAATAAGCATACCAATGGTCAGGACAAGCACACGACTGGTTCGAGGCCACGTGTAGAGTCCGACGAAGAGATAGCTGGCAGTATGAAAACCACTAAATGCGCAAAGGATGGGGGCCAGAAAAAAATGGAGTAATGAAGCTGAGAATCGAGGAGAACTCATAGGTTGTGGGGTTGAAAGCCCTGGATGTTCCATTATTTGACTTCGGCAGGCACCGAAGGTGTGGACATGGCAGGCTGGGGAAAGGTCTGTTGGTTTGCACAAGTTTTGCACACACGCGGGCGTCTTTTCAGATAGGAGACCTTCCCGCTAGCCAGACAACTATAATGGACGAAATGTTCACAGATGCTGCAACGAGACCATCCTCCACGCAACATGGTAAGGTTCCGGTACAGACCTTCGTGACACACCCCGCACATTTCGGGTTCGATACCCAACAACAGGGGTTCCCAATCTCCGGCTCGATTTCGAATGCTCATGACAGAAAAGTATACTGAGTAATTCAGGTGAAAACAATGAAGAAAACTTTTTGGAACCGTTTACTGAGTTTATATTCCCAAGTTATAGGCTCATAATTTGACACTCTAAAAATCCATTTGATAGGGTCACGAACTATTTTTTCTATCCTTCCACAGCGTCTATTCGCTCCTTTGTGAACATTCAAGCCTACTTAGACCAACAGCGCCACCGTGTTGACCAGTTTTTGGAGCGGAGCGTACCCCTGCTCTCGGCCCATCCTCAACGACTGTATGAATCCATGCGATATAGCCTTCTGGGTGGAGGTAAACGCATTCGTCCGATTTTGACCATTGCCTCTGCCCAGGCTCTGGGATATGACCGCGACGCCATGTTGCCGTTCGCCGCTTCTTTGGAGTTGGTTCATACGTATTCTCTTATTCATGATGATCTCCCGGCGATGGATAACGATGACTATCGGCGAGGTCGGTTAACCAACCACAAAGTTTTTGGGGATGGTATGGCGATATTGGCAGGTGATGCATTGTTGACGATGGCGTTTGAGTTATGCAGTCAAGTTGATGGCACGGAGGCTTTTTCTGCTGCTCAGCAGTTAGACATTGTGCGGGAACTGGCACATGGTTCTGGGCATCAGGGAATGGTGGGGGGGCAGGTAATGGATATTCAGGCCGAAAGGCAGGAGATTGATTTAGCTCACCTCCAGGAAATCCACACCTTTAAGACAGGGCGTCTGATTCGCGCAGCAGTCCGGATCGGCAGTATTATCGGTGAGGCTAGGACCCAGCAAATTCAATGCTTAACCGACTATTCAGAGGATATTGGACTGGCTTTTCAGATTGCCGATGATGTTTTGGACATGGTGGGGACACGGGAGGAATTGGGAAAGGACGCAGGGGCAGATGAAAGAAGAGGGAAGCAGACCTACCCTTCATTTTTTGGGGTTGAGGGCGCTAGGCAACTGGGAGAGGAATGTGTCCAGCGCGCGATATCCCGATTAAATGCCTTCGATAAGCAGGCAGACCCCCTACGACACATTGCCACGTATATAATGGCGCGACGGACTTGAAACGACTTTAGGTTTTTCCTCACCCCTTCTCATTTACAGCAGTTCTGTCGGTGTGATCATGCTGGATTGTTATTGGACGCCTTGGCAACGTCATAATTTTATGAAAGTACTCATTACAGGGTCTTCTGGCTTCATTGGGGCTGCGGTGACACGAGCAGTGGTCGCAAAAGGCGATGAGGTCCGTGTCCTAATTCGGCCCACCAGCAATTTGAAAAATCTTGAAGGGTTGCCCGTCGAAACCGTTCAGGGAGATTTGCGGGATCCCCTCTCTCTCAAGAAAGCCATTGCCGGTTGCGAAGGGCTCTATCACGTGGCAGCGCATTATGCGTTGTGGGATCAAGACCCTTCTGTCTTTTATGCCATCAATGTCGAGGGGACTAAAAACTTGTTTCGTGCAGCAAGAGAGTCAGACGTTCAAAGAATCGTCTACACTAGTACAATTGGTGCGATCGGGTTGCCTGATCAAGGGGGCCTTGGGAATGAAACACTCTTTCCACCGTTGGCCCAACTGGCAGGGGATTATAAGCGATCCAAGTTTTTGGCGGAGCAAGAAGTCCTCCGTATGGCTCGAGTGGGATTGCCTGTGGTTATTGTCAATCCAACGGCTCCAGTGGGAGAGCGGGACGTCAAACCCACTCCAACTGGCCAAATTATTGTGGATTTTATGCGTGGCAGAATGTTGGCGTATATAGAGACCGGGATGAATTTGGTGGATGTTGAGGATGTGGCTATAGGGCATGTCCGAGCGATGGAGTGCGGTCGGGTGGGTGAGCGGTATATTCTGGGCAATCAGAATCTTACACTGAAAGAAGTGTGTCAAATACTCAGTCGCCTAACGGGAGTGACTGCTCCACGTCTTCGATTGCCTCGGAGGCTTGTGCTTCCCTTTGCGCATCTGAATCAATGGATGGCCAATCTGGTGACCCATCGTCCACCAAGAATTCCTTTGGAAGGGGTGCGGATGGCCAAATATCACATGCATTATGATTGCACGAAGGCCCGCCAGGAACTGGCACTTCCCCAAACCCCGGTGGAGACGGCTTTAAAAAAATCGGTAGAGTGGTTTCGCCAACATGGATATGCCTGACATCCCCTCTCAAGTCTTAACCATTTCCCATCGACGAAGCTAAACTTTGGAGTACTTTTTTATCTCCTCACAAACACGTTCATACTCAGGCCCCATGTTTTTGTCTTTTTAGGGGTTTCCCTATATATCGGGCAAAAACTATTAGGATGGCGGCGGACCGGCAGATTTTTCGGCCTCATGTGGGCATTGCTTTTATTTGTGAATATTTCTCGACCCGGATCGGGATCCCCTTTGGTGAATATTTTTATACGGGTTCTACCCAGGACCATGAGTTGTATCTTTCCAGCATCCCGTTCATGGACTCCCTCCCATTCTCATTTTTATTATTTTCCAGTTACTGTCTGTCTCTGATTTTCGTGTTAACTCCTCCAAAAGGGGGGGCCAAAAGGGATGGCTATTCGATCCGGCATTATGAAACTCATGGCCTGTTGTGGGATTAACGGTGGTGGTGTTTACCTTTTCGGATGTGGTGATCGATCCAATAGCCCTTCAGGGTGAACGATGGTTTCTGGGAAATATTTACGGCTACCACCGGAAGGGGCTATATTTTGGTGTTCCCCTCGTGAATTTTGCAGGATGGGCGGTGGTTGGATTTCTCTCACTAAAACGAACGTGGAAGCCCCGCTCTTTGAGGGGGGAGGAAATGTTCAGCCGGCCGGAGGCCGGTCCAGGTGGTGATACCATGGGCGCCTGCCACTGAAACGAACGAGCCATGCGGTTTACGACACGAAATATCATCTGGTCTGGGCACCAAAATATCGTAGGTGGATCGTTCGGGAGGATATTCGACGACGCCTTGTGCCGGTGTGTCGCGAAATTGCGGAGAACTTTGACCTGGTCGAATTGGAAGTGGCGAAGGAGCATGTGCATGTCTTTCTGAATTTTCCGCCCCGATATTCGATTGTCAAAGTGGTGGGGATCTTTAAGAGCATTCAGTCAGTCAGGTGTTTAGGGAATATCCAAAGTGGAAGAAGCATTTGAGGAAGCAAGGGTTTTGGGAAGAGGGGTGTTTTGTTCGGACATTGGGAGATGGGCTGACGGCGGCTGTGGTGCAACGATCTATTCGCTATCATCGGCATGAAGAACACGAGGCTAAGCAACTCAAGCTGTTTTAAGGGTTTTGGAAAGCCCCGCCCCTTGGGCGGGGAGCTTTACTTCTTTGGTTACCGTTGGATGGAGCGGGGCCCAAATGCAACAGACCCCATTCCCCAAAGAGTAGTGAATTGGGAATTGCTACCAGGAGTTGGCCTTTATTTCGGCGTCCTGGCCTTTAAATTGGGGGTGACCTTCTGGATTGGTGAAATGCTGATGGGTATCGTGGGAAACTTTATTTTTGTATCTCTGACTGCAGTTGTTCCTAGTACTTTTTGGCGAGGATTGTTCGTTTTCAGAGTCGACGAATCTTCATAGTGAACCACCGTGGCCCAAATGAGGTGTCCCCCACCTTTGGTGACCATGGCTTGAGGCCACGACCGCAGGGCCGGTATGATGCAACCATGAAGGGATTTTTTATTCGATGCGGGATCACCGGGTTTGCGGTTTTGTTGGCCAGCCAGATTATCCCAGGCATTGAAATCACAGGGGTTGCGTCGGGGATCGCGGCAGTGGTTATTCTTGCATTTCTTAATGCCATCATCCGCCCCGTGCTTTATTTGCTTTCAGCTCCATTTATTTTCGTCACGTTAGGGCTATTCATGGTTCTCATTAATGGATTCCTCCTCTACCTGGTATCAATCCTGGTCAAAGGATTCTTTGTCTCAGGGTTTTGGCCAGCGGTGGGTGGCGCACTCATTATTAGTCTGGTCAGTGGAGTATTAAATCTCTGGATTTCCGAGCAAGGCCGAATTGAAATTGTCACTCATCCTTTATCCGGTCGAAAAATTCGTCATATTAATTAACGGGACAACTCCTTGGAAGTTTCATCCTGGCGTTGAGGAGAGATTTAGGAATATATAGAGGGTTTGGGAAAGAACTCTTCCCCCTTTAACCATCGGCATATCCCACACTGTCATTGTGCGCAAATATTCTGAGAGGAAACGCATGCATGTCCAATCGCCTTGAATCCACACTAGCCGCCAAGCAACAAAGTACCCTTCAAAAAATTCTGACTTCTGTAGTCAATGAGGTCGGGATGGAAGCGGTCTTAGTTGCAATTATGACTCATGATGGTGGCCCATTGGTCGAGCAGGTTTCCCGGGGGTTTTCTCCAAGGGAAGTCCGCGCGATTCTTCGTGCGCTTTCAATGGAGGATTTGAAAAGTGTTGCCGTCCGTAATGGGGTTGGCGGGGAGCTGGAGAGCGTACTCAGAATTCGCATGGTCACTCCTGGGAGCAAGGTCGCGTTAATCCTACCGTTAAAGTTTGGGGGCCGAGTGTATGGCACGCTGGTATTGGCCAGGAGAGAAAATGCCGCGCTGACCAAAAGAGAAAAGACGACTCTCTCAACCAATGTCTCGCATATTTCTACCGAATTAAAGAAAGCGGGACTGTTTGGTTCCTCACTGATTTTGAGTAAGCCATTAGTGGGTAACGAACCTGTGGCATTAGCTGGGGCTGGGGAAGAGGGGAATGCGCCGGTGGCTCGAACGTATTCGACTGCGGAGGTCCAAGAGCGGATAGGGAGCATTTTGACAGAAGAAGTGAATGAGGGCCTGTCTTTTGATCGTGGCTGGGTCAGCATTTATGACCCTCTTGCCGCGACGCTGGAAGTGTTGGGTGTATTCGGAACTCAGAAACGGGATGTGACCCCGGGGCAGCTTCTCTCTTTAGATGATTCGGCTTCCGGGTGGTCTGTTCGTCATCGAAAGCCTCGCTGTGACAATAATTTGGCTTCGACCCAAGGGCGGTTTCACGACTATAAACAGCTGTATCGTGATCGCTTCGCGTCGACAATCGTCGTTCCTTTTTACGTCAGGGGACGAGTGGCGGGTACAGTCACGTTAGCGTCAAAAACTCCCAATAATTTCGATCAAACTGGGAGCGATTCCAAAAGTCTCGAAGCCATTACGACCAAATTGGTGGAATTGTTTGAAGACCCATCGTGTCAACTTTCCGTCATGGATGTCGCCCCGATTCAACCGGAACGACCTGCTTTCAAGGGGCAGGTGATTGTTACCCCACCGGAGGGAGGGGATGTTCGTAAGGAAGAGCGACGTGCCGCACTGCATGAAGTGAGCTCGTTTCTGGCCACAGAAATCCGTGAACCTATTGGGTTTATCAGGGCTCAGCTAGAAGAAATTACGACCGACGCAGACCTGGATTTCGATTCGCAGACCCGGGTGGAAAATGCCATGCGGGATATGATTCGTATTGAAACAGTATTGAATGAAATTCTAGATTTTGCCAAACCGCTGGAACTTGACCGAAAGATGTGCCGGGTTCAGGATCTATTGGATAAAGCTTTTTCATTGGTTTCAACGGACATTCGCGTGAATCGCATTGAGGTTATCAAAAAGGTGCCGGCTCGGTTGGCCCAGGTCCGGTGGGATGAAGTGAAAATGGAACATGTATTCCTGTGTATTTTCAAAAATGCCATTGAAGCCATGTCTCCTGGAGGGCATTTGCGGGTGGAAGTCATGCTCACCAGAGCTCGAAAGCCGGAACTTCAGATAATTATTGCCAATGATGGAGTGCCCATTCCAGCCGAGTTTGTGGATAAGGTGTTTGAACCCTATTTCACCACAAAGCGATCAGGGACCGGTTTGGGTTTGGCGACCGTGAAAAAAGTTGTTGAAGAGCACCAGGGGCAGATTAGTATCGCTAGTGAGCCAGATAAGGGAACGACCGTCACCATTCTCATGCCAGCCCCACGACCAAGAACTCCGTATCGGCCTCGCCGTCCAGTTTGATTGAAAAGGCAAGTACCTGAAGCGACGGCATTTCGCGATTTCAGCCATTTTTGTTGTGTAAACTTGACACTACCGGCCAATCTGAATAAGATCGCTTTTTCAATCTGAATAAATTAGGACATGTACATATCCAGACCATTTTCTATTGTTAACCAGTCATAACCAACAAAGGAGCGGTCTTATGAAAGGGATTGGAATTTTTCTTGGAACGGTGAGTGCTAGCACCTTCGCCCTATCAATGGCCTTTGCCAATCCAGGGTTGTTACCAGCTCATCCAGGGTATCCGGCTGCGGGGAAGTCTCCAGTGACAGGTCAAGCTACCGCCAATGATCCTGGCCAAACAAATGCAGGAGGAGAGAAGAGTCTGTTGTCTTCTCAAGCCTTTGGAAGCAAAGCAGCCATGAATGATGTCAGTGATCCTAATCGTGGACGGATCCAAAAGTCAGCTGGCGCTGGCCGTTTACCGGAAGTCGAAGGGCCGCTCAACAAAACCAACCCCAATCCAGCCGGGGCCAAATCGACTGTTATTAAGTAATTTCATTTTTGCAGTTTAAATACTTTGGAAAAGGGTGCCATTGCTGGCACCCTTTTTTTGTATGGCCACTTCCTTTCGAATAATTTTTCAGGACTTGTCGATTCCTCATTCCATAATTCTTTTCATTCTGACCATCAACATACTTAGGGTGGACTTGCCTTGAATCGGATTGATACGGAACTTGGCACCGCCTTGAAAGGAAAAATTCGAACCCAAGGGCCAATGACCTTCAGGGATTTTATGGCTGCGGCATTATATGATGAAACTATGGGGTTTTATGCAAAGGCACCAAAAATTGGGAGTCCTGATGGGCCGTTTAACACCAATGCAAGATTTCCGGCCTTTGGATTTGCCATTGCCAAAGCCATCATTTATGCAGAGAAGGCGGTAGGTTTTCCACTACGGGTCTTGGAATTAGGTGGAGGAACAGGCCAGTTAGGGAACAATATTATTTCTTGTCTTGAAAACGATCATGAATACGTGGTTCTGGAACCAAGCCAAGGGTTGCGAGTCAATCAAAAGCAAAGAGGATTGCATGCAATCCAGAAAATTGACTCTTTATCACCAAAACCGACCTTTGTATTCGGAAACGAAGTGCTTGATGCGTTGCCCGTTCATCGAGTGATGGGTATGGGACATGAGGAAATTTTGGAATTGTTTGTGGAACTAGATGAGGATGGAGAGTTTTGTGAGCAACCGAGACCTCTTTCAACTATGGCTTTAGCCGAGCGGTTGATTGTCGATAGAGTCCAGCTTGGTCGAGGGCAAGTCGCAGAAATTTGTTTGGAGTTGAAACCATTCCTCAAAAGCATATGGAGTGTTGTGGATCCAGGGTATGTGATTTTTGTCGATTATGGCGATCGCGCGTCAAATTTATATTCACATCGGCATAGAAACGGGACTCTTCGTTCTTATTTTCACCAGCAACAAATATATGACCAGTTTTTTGCTGTGGGCCAACAAGATTTGACCGCTGATGTGGATTATACCGCTGCTTGCTTACTTGCAGAAGAGGTAGGTTTTGAGGTGGATGGGCTTATCCCTCAGGGAATATGGCTGCGCAATCTTGGAATTCTGGATTATAAAGGGCCAACAGGTGATAGGGAGTCTGATCAAGAAGAGATTGATTTGCTCACTAGGCCTGCCGGTTTGGGGAGTACCTTTGACGTTCTCATATTTAAAACAAAAGGTCTTTCTAATGGGCCAGGTCTCTAACCAGCTTCATGAGTGATACTGTCAAAATATCCACTAGTCTGCCAAATCTCACCATATTTTTAATTGAACTGACATAGGCCGATGGAAATAGAAATATGTGGAGAGCAAAGTCAAAAAAATAATATTTTCAAAAACGAACAAGATGCCTAAAATATAGTCAATATTTCTAGTACCCACAAAATGTGTGTTTACTCTTTTTTTTTATCACAAAATATTGTAGACTCCAAAAATTAATTCGATTGTCTAGTGATCTCCTTTCATTGTCCGCAATCATACACACCTAATTAGTTGGTGCTTTTCGAGATTTCACGTGGTGCGTGGCACGCGTGATGCATTGACTCACCCGTTGAGAAGAATGGGAAGCAGGAGGCTTTCAAAGGAGGTAGAGTTATGACGTGTGTACGATGTAATGGGCTTATGGTGGTTGATGATTGTCTGGACATTAAGGGAGCGATGGGAGAACTTTGGATTAAGGCGTATCGATGTATTATGTGCGGGAACCTGATGGACCCCGTCATTAATCATCATCGCACTGATGGTCCAGTTCAGGCCCAGGTTATTCCATTTCGGAAGCGGCTGCGGAGAGCTCCACGGACTCCTGTTGCTCGGTTGACGGCCTGAAAGGCCTGAAGGACCCGTTGTGCCTTGGGAAGGGCAACGCTCCCAGGGACCGATAGACTCATGGTTCAGGAGGAGGTTCGCATGCTGCATTGTGGCGAGGACCTGTCAACTAATAGATTAATTTCTTGGTTCTCGTGACGGTTTCGAAGCGGGTCCCTTTAGAATAAAACCATCCTGTCCACACGGCTTTGGCATGGTACTTTCCTCGACTTTTTGTCACCCTTTTATCTGCGGCTTTTCCCTCGTGACTGCTTGAGCTTACCTGACAATCCCTACTTAAACCTTTGACTGAACATGTCCCATTGGGATTGTGAGAAACATCCGCGGCGGCATTCAGCCCTGAATGCCCGTTATCTTGCATGAGAATTCCAATCAAGTCGGTAAGTACCATTTTTGTCCTTCTGCATCGGAATGGTGGAACATTCCTTCCCCAACCTTGATACACTAATAGTGTTTAATTAGTCTCCGAATGACTTGAGCAGGCAAGTTAAGGGTGTTTAGTTTTCTTAAGATCTGATCTTAGGAGTGTTTTAGCACTTTCCTTCCGGATCCCGACCACATCATCGATGTCCTGAATAAAAGGATTTTTCCCGTTCGTGAATAGTGACCATCTCTTTTTCCTGGGCCTAATGGGAATCCTGTTGGTGTTCTTTATCTGGGAACGATGGCGCTACGATTTGGTCGCCCTCAGTGCCTTGCTTCTCTCAACACTTTTGGGGTTCGTTCCCTCCGAAGAGACCTTTTTAGGATTCGGTCATCCTGCGGTCGTCACGGTGGCGGCTGTATTGATTATCAGTCGTGGGATGAGTAACGCGGGGGCCGTGGACATTCTCACGCGCTATATCAAGGTGGCCGCGTCCTCTCCGTCCCTCCATGTTGCTATTTTATCCTCCGTGGGTGGTTTGATTTCCACCGTCATGAATAATGTCGGAGCCTTGGCGTTAATGATGCCGGTGGCCATTCAATCGTCCGTTGAAGCCAAGCGTTCCCCGGCCATCGTCTTGATGCCCCTGGCATTTGGAACGATTTTGGGCGGAATGGTCACGCTGATTGGCACACCTCCCAATATCATTGTGGCTCTTTATCGTGCAGAAATTTCCGGTGACCATTCCGGATGTTCGACTTTACTCCTGTGGGAGGAATCGTGGCCCTAGTGGGAATTCTCTTTGTGGCCCTAGTGGGTTGGCGTCTCATTCCGCTTGCTCGACGATCTCAAAATGTCCCACAAGACCTGTTTTCTATACAGGAATATTTGACAGAAGTTGAGGTGCCTGAAAATTCTAAGGCAATAGGAAAGTCCCTGTCAGAACTGGAAACTGGCCACTGAGGATTCCGACGCCTTAATTATCGGGTTGGTGCGAGGTGATCAGTCTATTCGGGGAGCGGCTTGGAGGGAACATATTCAGGTCGGCGATGTCCTCGTCCTCGAGGCAGGCCCACAAGGAATTAATAAATTTGTGTCCACATTGGGTTTGAAGTTAACGGGGACACAACCAAAGGAAGAAATTCAGGATTCGAGGCAAACGCCCTCGCAAGGAAGGATGAAGACGTGTTAATTGGAGGCCGTTGTGCCTCCTGATCGTTCCTGGTTGGTTGGACGGTTGGCGGGTTCTTTCAAGCTGCGAAGCCGGTTTGGGATTAACTTGTTAGGAGCATCTCGTCAAGGCACTCCTTACCGTGGCAGATTGAGGGAATTTCGGTTCAAAGCCGGGGATGTGCTTCTACTGCAGGGAGAAAAGGAACGGGTTTTGGAAGTGATTGGCTCAGCTTGGATGTCTCCCATTGGCAGAGCGAGGACTTCAGTTGGGAAAGCCAGGACAGGCATGGTTGGCTGTCGGACTATTCGCCTTGGCATTGGGCAGTGCCTTGTCGGGCTTGGCGACACTTCCGATTGCACTGATCTGTGCCGCCTTAGGGATGGTACTTTTAAACATCGTTTCTCCGAGAGATGTCTATCGAACCGTCGATTGGCCGGTCCTGGTTTTGTTAGGAGCCATGATTCCTATTGGGCAAGCGCTGGAACGGAGTGGAGCAACGACCGTGTTAGCTCGATTCTTGGTCAATATGATGGAGGGGTTTCCCCCAATGATTCTCTTAGGCATCATCATGGTGTTAACGATGACGTTGTCGGATGTCATGAATAATGCTGCGACGGCGGTCGTGATGGCACCATTGAGCGTGGCTGTGGCGCAGAATATTGGTGTGAATACCGATCCCTTTCTCATGGCAGTTGCTATTGGGTCCTCTTGTGCCTTTTTGACTCCAATTGGCCATCAAAATAATTTGTTGGTCATGGGGCCAGGAGGGTATCGATTTGGGGACTACTGGCGTATGGGGTTGCCTTTGGAACTCTTAATCCTCCTGGTCTCTCTTCCTCTCCTTAGTCTTCGTGTGGCCCTTAACGGGTTAAGGGTTACGGGTTTCTGATTAAAGAACAAGAGGAAAAAGTGTCTTTCTCATTCCGAACCCATTCTTCCCGAAAGGCCTCCCGTCTCTTTTTTAGGCGGGTGGTCTATATGCCGACCGATCTTGATCCGTTTCGCACGCTCTTGAGCAGGATTATTTTGGTGGCAATGCTGTTTTGTTTTTTGATGGGGATCCTTTGGCTTGATCGAAACGGCCTCAAGGATCAAATAGATGGAGAGATCTCATTTTCAGATGTGATCTATTTCACGATGGTCACCGTAACGACTGTCGGTTATGGGGACATTGTGCCAGTCACCACACGGGCCCGCCTGATTGATGCATTGGTCGTCACGCCGGTCCGAATCTTTCTTTGGGTCATTTTTTTAGGGACTGCTTATCAACTGGCGTTCAGACAATTTACCGAGGTATTTCGCATGGCAAAACTCCAAAGTTCTCTTGATCAGCATGTCGTCATCTGCGGATTCGGGCATACCGGCTATTCGACCGTCAAAGAACTGCTCGCCAAGGGGACGAACCCTGATCATATTTTGGTCATCGATCCAGGAGAAGAACGGGTACGCGTGGCTGGAGAATTGGGAGTCGTGGCACTCAGAGGGGATGCGACGCAGGAGGGACTCCTAAAGTATGGTGCGTTCCTCAATGAAGCCAAAGCCGTCATTATTGCCGCGGGACGGGATGATACGAATGCCCTTATCTTGTTAACCGTCCGAAATTTGAATTCACGTTGTCGGGTGATTGTCAGTGCCAAGGAAGAAGAAAACGTCAAACTCTTTCGTCAGGGCGGGGCACAAACCATTATTTCTCCGGCGACGTATGGTGGATATATGTTAGCTGCTGCGGTGGATCAACATTTTTTGGTGGATTACTTAGAAGATTTCTTAACGGCTGGCGGAAAGGTCAATATCGAGGAGCGAACGGTCGCCCAGCAGGATGTTGGAAAGTCCGCAGTGGATTTGCAGCCAGACTTGCTCCTTCGGGTGTATCGGCAAGGAACGATACTTTCCCATTGGGAGTTTCAAAAGAGCCACACGCTTGAATTGGGGGATGTGATGTTATTATTTAAATCGGTTTCAAAAGATGTATCTTCTTATTGAAGCTACTCCACCCTATTCTTAAAAGAGGAGGGGTCGGGCATTGGCCACGATTAACAATATGCCGATCACACCTATGAGGATGGCCACTCCCCGCCTCAGATGATGCGCTGGAATAGATCGCGTCACTTGTGAGCCACACATCAACCCGAGAAGACTGCCGAGTAACACCAATCCCGTGAACACAAAATCCAGGTGTGCCCCCCTGAAATGGCCGATCACCCCGCCGATGGAAATAAGGGCGATAATCAAAAGTGACGTGCCAATCGCTAAGCGAATGGGAAACCCCATGAGAAACATTAAGGCGGGAACAATGAGAAACCCGCCTCCGACACCAAAAAAACCGGTCAACAGGCCAACCCCCCATCCGAACGTGAGGGCTTTCAGCGCACAGCGCGCGGAAAATTCTTTTGCGCATCCGCTCGGGACGTCGTTGAGTTCTCCCTCATAATTTTTCCAAAACGTCCACATGCTAATAAACAGGAGTAGATTGCCAAATGAAAAAAGCACCAGGGAATCCGGAACGAGCTGGTGCCCATGAGCGCCTACCCAAGCGCCGACCATTCCCGTCAGGCTGAACAAAAGGGCAGAAATAAAGTGAACCCGCTGCTGTCGGCTTTCATGCCATGCCCCAAAGAGGGCCGAGTAGCCAACCACGATAAGTGACATGGTCGTGGCATTTTGTACCGGTACCCCAACCACATAGACCAATAAGGGAATGGCCACTAACGATCCGCCCCCTCCGGTGGCCCCCAACAAAAGACCGATAAAGCCACCAGATAGGAGTGCTAACAAATAGTGAAAGTCCATGAGAAACTAAAATACTAGAGGAAAAGGTGAAATGGTTGGGCCTGAGACATCAGAATCGTGCGGCATACCTTTCAAAAGCCAAACGAAATATGCAAGAAATCATGAACGGTAGTGAGCTGTTGCCGGAAAAATGATAAGAAAAATGGGAGCAGCATGCTCCCACTTCTCCCTTTAAGTACCCTAATATGTTTAGGAAGGTCGATTATCCCTTAGAGGCAACGAATCCGGCTGGATTTGATCAATGCGGCCGGCTCGTTCCTTCTGAGCAAATTTTTTTTCTTGCTCAAGCTGATCCTTTTGAGTTTTCAAATGATTAGGTATAGCCTCCACTCCCAGGAGCTGTCCCCCCTCATATGCTGAGGCCAAGATGCCCACCGGTATTGCCACAAGCCGTAAGATTCATCAAGGCTGTGCTGACAATACCCCATAGATTACTTTCATAAAATCTCCCAGGTTTGAACGAATAAAATTTTTGAAGGGGAATAGAAGTTAATTGTATGGGGAGAAAGCGAATGAGGCAAGAGTCCGCTGATCGGGGCAATGTGTTCTTAAATTCTTGTTTTTAAGGGTAGGTCGAACATTTAGGAAATTCTTTTTTCTGCCATTGGCTACAGGGGCAGCAGTCATGGGTAACATCCCGTCAATATTGTAAAACAAAGTCTTGTTCGATGTGATCACTCAGACACAAATGCGTGGGTGTTTGACATGAGTGGGAACCAAGGAAATGGTATTTACCTTTACCCACCACGTTTTTATGTATGGAGACTACGCAAAATTGATCAGGCTACGAATGGTAAATGGTGAGTTTTGGTTGCCTGAAAATGATTACCCGGTCAGCGGGCACAGAACATCTCGTTCCGAGGGTGGACATGGACTTGGAAAAAATGAGAAAAGGATTTCTTCCAATGATTGACTGGTCGGGATCAACGTCAATGAGTGCTTCTGAACACACAGCCTCCTACGCAGATATTTCGAGACAACCGACAGTTACCAGTTGGGGAATTTTCGGTATTGGCTAAGAGGGTTTCTTTTTCTGCAAGGAATGAATCTTCCTTATAACACCTGATCATGTCATTTGTTGCCAGGCCTGGCCTGGGATGAAATGACTTGAGATACGGGAAGGACAAGACGAAAAATTGTCCCGCGGCCTTCTTCACTTTCAACCGTAATGTGACCATGATGGAGGTCGATGGCATCTTTGACAATTTTGGTCCCGAGCCCTGTTCCTTCCTTTTTGGTGCTAATGGCCTGAGAGGTAAAGAGCCGATCTCGAACTTCAGAGGGCATTCCTTTTCCGGTATCGGCTACCGTCAATTCTACGGTATCCGGACGCGGTCCCGGAGATCCGCCGACCGTGACTGATCCTCCACGGGGCACTTCCGGGATGGCATTATTGATGAGATTGTAAAAGGCATTAAACAGTCGACGTTCATCGGCATCGATAACAGGCAGGGCATCAAGGCCATCGGTCAGGAGGGTAATGCCTTTTTCTGCAGCGTACGTGCGAAGAGTGTCGAGCACTCCATCCAGGACGTCTCGTATGCGGCAGGGTGTGAAATGCGGAGGACTGGTGACACCTTTTACTGCATCCGCGATTTCCCTCACACGGTCCTGAATGCGTCTGGCATTGGTCACGATCATCCTTATCAGATCCAGACTGTTGGCATAACTGGTCTCTGCCCCTTCCGCCTTTTCCCGGATTAAGGTGGGGAACTGTTCGTCCAATTCATCCTTTAATAAACCTGCACCCGACAGCACAGGCATCAACATATTTTTGATGTCGTGTCCGATATCCCCAAGGACTCTGGTCACTTCCGCAAGTTTGGCTTCTTCTAATAACTGAGCAGCCATACGTTTCTTCTCAGTGATATCCTGAAATGTGACCACGGCCCCCGCTAGTTTCCCCAGTTCATCCCAGATTGGGGTGCTTGTATACCGGGCAGGAAAGCTCGTCCCATCTTTTTTCCAGAACACCTCGTCCTCACCCTGGTGAATCAGCCCATCCTTATAGGCTCTATAAATGGGACATTCTTCAGCCGGGTAAGGAGAGCCATCAGATTTCGTATGGTGCCAGGTAATGTGACTGAGTTTGCCAAATAACTCGCCGGCCTCATAGCCTAATAACTTGTTGGCAGCCGGATTGACAAAGGTGTGATGTCCTTCGAGGTCTAACCCGAAAATGCCTTCACCGGCGGCCTGTAAAATCATATCGTTGTGTCGACGAAACTCTTCAATGGCTTTTTCGCATTGCTGCCGATAGGTAATATCTTGAAAAACGACAACGGCGCCGACCAGGACCCCTTCATGCCGAATAGGTGTGCTGGAGTATTCGACGGGGAAACTGGTGCCATTCTTTCGCCAAAAAACTTCGTTGTCGCCTCGATGGACTTGGCCATCCTTGTATGTCGCATAGTTTGGACATTGTTCCTGCGGGTAGGGAGTGCCATCGGCTTTGGTGTGATGCCAGAGGGAATGGCTGGGTTGGCCGATCAGTTCTTGGGGCTCGTAGCCCAACATTTTCGCGGCTGCCGGGTTCACAAAGGTATGCCGACCATCCAGATCCAGCCCGAATATCCCTTCACCGGCAGCCTCCAAAATGAGGGCGTGGTGTTGTTCAAGATGTTTCAGCATTTGCGAAACGTCAGCCTTATTCGGCGGTGCATGATCTGGTATTGGAGACATGATGCTATTCCTTACCCTTTAGGTTTAAAGACTGGAGATGGCATCGCAGTTTTTCACGAGGCGTTTTGGTCATTCAACTAGAGTCATTCCTCATATGAATTCTAAATTTTGAACGGTTTCTTCGCAATGGCTTTTTTTAACAATCAAATAAGTCTGAAGTTGGCTCCATCATGGTCTCATTTGCGGAATTATCTCAACCTGCTTTAAAGATTCTCTTTGTTTCTTTGTGGTAAGAATGTTTTGGATGCAATTTCCTTAGAGAGATCCAGGGAAATTTCAGCGCCAGGAAGCGAGGGGATCAAGCCTGAAAAACACCTTTTTAGGTTCTAATTTGCCTACACAAGAAGAAAGTTTTAGAATTTTCTATCGTCGGGCTCTACCATGTAATGCAGGGTCTTCAGTCTTAGCGTGATTGATCACTCTAATCCATGAGGCCTACCTTATCTCAGAAGCACACAAAAAACCGCTCGATGGTGTGTCCGACTGTCGGGAACTGAGCCGTCGCGCCTTACTGCGTCAAGCGGTGACGGTTGTGGGACTCACGGCGGCTCAAGCCCTGTTGAGCCCTTTGCGGGCAGAAGAGTTGCCGGTCGACCCGGCTACAATACCCGGCACTCCGCCCGGCGGATACGGCCAACGCTCACCGTTTGTGAAGAGTGAGCGGGTCGCAAGGTCCTGGTGGGCCACCCTTACTCCGTTGCAGGATCTCGATGGCGTAGTTACTCCCGCCTCCTTGCATTTTGAGCGCCACCACAATGGCGTGCCGGCGATTGATCCATCGCGCCATCGCCTTCTTATTCACGGCCTGGTTGATCGGCCGTTGATCCTGTCGATGGATGAACTGAAACAATTTCCCTCGGTCTCACGCCTTGCCTTTATCGAATGTTCGGGAAATTCTGCGCCTGAATGGCGAGTTCCAACCGGACAAACCGCCCAACAGACCCATGGGCTCACGAGTACGAGCGAATGGACAGGGGTTCGGCTGGACACCATTCTTAAAGAAGTCGGTGTGAAACGGGAGGCGATCTGGATGTTGGCCGAGGGCAGTGATGCGGCGGCTATGACGCGCAGCCTGCCACTCGTCGAAATTATGGAAGAGGCCCTACTCTGTTATGCGCAAAACGGTGAGGCGCTCAGGCCGGAGCAAGGGTATCCGTTACGGTTGGTCATTCCCGGGTGGGAAGGCAATACCTGTATTAAGTGGGTGCGTCGCCTGGAGATGGGAACGGCGCCGTTCATGACGAGGGAAGAGACCTCCCAATATACCGATCTGATGCCCGACGGGAGCGCACGACAATTCACGATGGTTATGGAGGCCAAGTCTGTCATTACCACTCCTTCGGGTGGCCAGAAAGTCTCCCCAGGTTTTATTGAAGTGCGGGGTCTTGCCTGGAGCGGTCGCGGGTCTGTGACCAAAGTTGAAGTCAGCACAGACGGGGGGCAATCGTGGGAACGGGCACAGCTACAGGAGCCCGTTCTTCCCAAATGCCATACCAGGTTTCGATTTTCCTGGCGCTGGAATGGAGAAGAGGCGATTCTACAGAGTCGATGTATTGATGAAACCGGATATGTGCAACCCTCTCGTCCCGCGCTGGTTGCAGTCCGGGGTGTCAACTCCGTCTACCATAACAACGCAATTCAAAGCTGGAAAATCTCGCGAGAGGGGCAGGTCACCAATGTTCAGATCTAAAACCTTGACTGCAGTTCTCATCCTCATGTTTGGAATCGTAGGGCAGATCGGTTACGCGATGGCCGCTGAACCGGATTCGGCCGCCGGTTATGGATTCGGCCATGCGCCCACCGACCGTGAAATACAACGCTGGGATATTGATGTCGGCCCAACCGGCGCCGGCCTGCCACCAGGACAGGGAACGGTGAGTAAAGGCGCAACCGTGTTTGCGGCGAAGTGCGCATTCTGCCATGGCGTGACCGGTCAGGAAGGACCGAATGATCGTCTGGTCGGGGGACTGGGCACGCTTGCCAGTCGACAACCTATCAAGACGATCGGGAGTTATTGGCCTTTTGCCACGACGCTTTACGATTATGTTCGCCGCGCGATGCCGTTCAATGCGCCGCAATCCCTCACAAACGACGAAGTCTATGCTGTCGTCGCTTGGCTGCTGCATCAAAACGGCATTATCCCGGCCGATACGATGCTCGATGCCAAGACACTGCCTGCCATTCACATGCCGAATCGCAATGGCTTTGTGACGGATCCTAGGCCGGATGTGTCCAATAAATAATATGTCCGTAATCATGAGGACATGATAGCTTGTGACACATTCTATTCGGCAACGGTTTCGGTCTCATACTGCCATGTCCAGCAGCATGCAAAATCAAACGATTTGTGTCATCCGTCATCAACCGTACAAAAGAGGAAGGCTTCTCGATCTCTTTATTTAAGTCCGCGTTCATGTGTGTAATTTGCTAAGTCGTAGAGTTAACTTTGCCATTCCAACCCTAAACCAAATTTAATCCAAGCCTGGAGCAGATCACGCCTTGTGATACATCCAAGCACCACGCCGTCCTTTTCAACCGGAAGATTCAAAAAACGGCTTTTCTCCATAATTTTTACGGCTTCACTAATGGTTGTATAGACGGTGATGGGCACACGGTCTTTGACCATCAGATCTTTGGCTTTAACCTGATTGAGATCTTTCCCGTCTGCGAGGGCCTGAAGTAAATTAAATTCGCTGATGAACCCCACAAATTTTCCCTTCTGATCCACGACTGGAGCCCCAGGCGTGTGAGCAGAAAGCAACAACACAGCTATTGCCAACCCGTTTTGTTCAGCCTGAAGACGCAGCCTATTGCTTCCGACAATTTCTTCAATGGTTCCATGCCCACCTGAAGAAATCTTTCCTGAATCCATCGTACGTTCCTTTGTGTTGATCTCGTTCCGTGTACTTTAGGTAGTCATTGCAGGGAAGATTTTATAAGGGCAGCGTACGACAAATCAGAATCCCAAAGGCGGCAATTGTGTAAGCGGCTCATCGCCCTTGTTTTCCCTTACGCTGTCTACCACCATCACTCTCGTTACCCTTGGATTTTCTAAGCGCCGGATCTAACCTCAAGATGTTCACACACGCTCCATCATTCTTCGCCTAGCTGCATTTAGCAGAGCGTCCTTTCACACCTAAAAAGTGTGTCGAAATTGGAGCATGCCACCTTCTCTTTCTTTGCGAGAGGGCCACTATAGCAACATAGGGAGCACCTTCACCACATTCTCTTTTGATTTGATGAGATTAGCTTAGCGAAAAGCTCGGGGTGTTGGTCGAGTGGTCTTTTTGCTTTTGTCCTTCCCATTCCTTTCATCAACGATGACAAGAATGGGGACATAGAGCCAAGCAGATTATTTCAATTCTTGTATGCCTACCTGGCTCATGGCATAGGTCAGCGTCCCTGTCACCGGGAAGCCGATTTCTTCTTTTTATTATTTGGCCAACGTCCGGAGGTACTGAATCACTTGCCAGACTTGGTCATCGGGCATACCGGAAAAGGCCATCATGCCTGTTCCTGCAGATCCATTTTTGATAATCCAATACAATTGCCCGTCAGAAATATCTTTCATCGTTTCTCCACAGGTAAAGTTTCGAGGATGTGGATTCAACGCCGCGCCCATGGGTCCTTGTCCGTCTCCTTTATCGCCATGACATTGCTTACAGGCCAAGGGTTGAGCGGTTTCGTAATACAGCTTTTCTCCCGCTTTGATGTGCTCTTGAGAGTTGGGTAATGGGCCGGTCATATTTCGAAATTTGCCAGGTGCCTGTTTCGTGTTGCGTGGTTGTGGGCAGACTCCTGAAGGTCCGTTTGTTGGCGAAGCCGTGCTGGCCATCTCTGGGGCACCCTTAAACGTGGTCTTCAAATAGGCAATGACATCGGAAACGCCTTCTGTCCCGCCAATGGTTAGTCCCCAATATGGCATTAAGGGAGATTTACCAACAGTCTTCCCCCCGTAGTAGATCACGTTATATAGATAATCGAGAGGAATTTTTTCAAAGGGAATATTGGCATGCACCGCCGGTTTGGGTTCCAAGCCTGACGCCGCGGGTCCATCACCTTTCCCATGCGTGCCATGACATTGGGCGCAATATTCTTGATAAATTTTTGCACCGTTTTCGATATTCGGGTGGTCGAAATCGGCGTTCTTCCATGGTTCATAATAGGGGAAATCTTCATTCCCTCGGGTCGCAATAAACCCCGTGACATATCGCAGTCCCAATGCACTGACATCCCCGACAAACTCTCCGCTGTGTGGCACAAAGTCGGGGGGAGCGGAGTTAAAGCGATAAATCCAATCAGCCTTCAGCCTTTTGCCCGAGTTAAAGAACGAGGCGCTTTGTGGACCTCCGGTCTTTTTCCCATCCACCATAATCTGATGACAGCCAATGCAGGAATGTTGGGTGAAAATCTCCTCTCCAAATTTTGCTTCCTGTTTACTAAATGTCGACATATCAATGGACCCTGGTTTCACTCGCGGATCCTGAAGGTGTGTTTCGAAATAGTCGGCAAGGCCCTCAGCTTCCTGTTGAGAGACGGCCATGTGCTTCTCAGGTTGTTGATTTTGATCCCAGCGATAGCTTTTGGCATACAGCATCGGTTCTTTCCCTGTCAGCCATTTAATCAGCCAATCCCGTTGAAACTTGCTGCCCCCCCACATGAGATCCGGAGCCTTTAAATGAAAGCGACTCTCCCCCTCGCCCTGAAACTTATGACAGGTCGAGCAGTGTGTTTTTATAATTGTCTTGGCATCTTGGGCATCAGAATCTGCAGCATGAGCAGAGCAGATGAACATTACAAAAAGACCAAACGCAGCAGCCGCAATAGTTTGTTGCGCATAAATGAGAGATCGAACTACACGGTTCATTTTGAGCCCTCCATTAAAAAACAAAATATTAAAAAATTTGTTTTTCCAGTGCCACGAAACCTGCTTATGAAGAAAGAAATGTGTGGAATTATTCCACACATTGCCCCCAGCTGTTTTGTAGTTTTTTGCCTCAAACATAGAATTTGCATTGCCTAAACTTAAGTAAAAGCAATTTGGGCGCCACAATGCTAAAATCCCTGGAAAATTGGATGGTTAGCAAAGGGGAGTGGGAAGGTGCTAACGAAATCGGAGGGAACGTTAACTCTTAACAGTTTAGGGGTTAACTGAGCAGTTCGTGAACCAGTATGAGTGCCTAAAAAATCATATTCACCCTGAGAAGAAAGTTGCTTTAAAAGGAGGTTCGTTTCTTAAATTAATTTAATGCCCCATATAAAAGTTGACTCTGCCTTCCCAGGCTTTATCCAAAGAATCGCACCCTTCTGCAATTGGAATTCGTACTCCCATGGCCTAGAAATTTTTGGCCGAGGAACGATGTATGCCGGGAGATAATGTTGGATTTCCGATTGTTCAATCCAACCTGGCTCGGGATGATCATATTGCGTTAATCCCAAACCAACGTCACAAAGTTGCCACAGTTCCTCTCCATCGGTTTCAAATATGAGTGGTTTTCCGCCTGCTGGAAGTATGAGCTCCCATACGCGGACTAAACGCTGTCTCTGTTTTAGTTTCTTGTCAACGGCTTTGATTGTCTTTTGGTCGGGGAGAGGCTCTTCAGGATGCCCAGAAAGGATTTGAGTCATACAATCCTGCAAGGCCTCATCGGTAATGCCTAACTCCCGCCGTTTAACATCAAACCACTGTGAGGTGTCCCTTTCAAGATCGTTGAAGACCCTGGCGTATCCATCCAGTTCTTCGATTAAACCTTTTACCTGATCTGAACGGAACATGAGATGAGCACGGTCAAACCAAAAATGGTGAGCAAGAAAATTTCTAGCGGTGAGAGCTTGATCGAGTTGGATTAAATACTCCTCGGGGATAGACCCTCTTAATTTGGTAATTACTTCGCCAAAAGTGAGAGCAAATGCTTCTACAAGCTTTTCCTCTATCCTGGAGCGGGTAACCAAATCACGACGTGGCAGGCCAGTATTTGCCCAGATAATACATAGACCTCGATGAAGTACTTCACTCCTGTAGTATGCAAGTCCGAATCGTGCATACAATTCCCGAATAAGTTTCCCAGTTGGTTGATTTCTGACGCTCATGGCGACGGCTATTCTTTCAGCAATAAACAAAAATTTCAAAAATAGACCAATATCAAAAAAAACCGTCAAAGTCCGAAGTGTTTCCCACGAAACGAAGTCTGCCATTCCAGAGAACTAACCTAAGCTCAAGATTCCACCGGTGAGGTTGAAGACATTGGTGAAACCATGTTGAAGGAGAATGCGAGCCGCGGGGTAGCCACGTAACCCAACCCGGCAATAGACGACCGTTTCCTGAGAGGGGTCAAGTTGCTGAAGATGGTCTCTCAGCTCATCCACCGGGATGAGGCGGGCATGAGGAATGTGCGCTTCTTGATATTCGTCCGTGGTCCGGACATCTAACAATTGAAGAGTAGGGTTCGTCAGCAATTTTTTTTGCAATCCTTCCCCCGTGAGCGTTTTGACCTCACCCCGTAAAGTGTTAGCGGCCACAAAACCCGACATAATGACCGGCCCTTTGGCCGAGCTAAATTGTGGGGCATAGGCCAAATCCAATTGTTCTAAATCCTGGACATTCAATTTGGCATGTATGGCAGTGGCCAACACATCAATGCGTTTATCCACTCCCTGATCACCCACAATTTGAGCACCTAACAATCTTCCCGTCTGTTGCTCTACGACTAATTTCATGTGAAGCGCTTCTGCTCCAGGATAATATCCGGCGTGATCCAAGGGGTGGGTGAGGGAGACAAAGTAATTCAAACCGTGGGCCTTGGCTTCGTGTTCGCTTAATCCCGTTTTGGCAGCCGTGATACCCATGCTCTCGACAATGGCTGTGCCAAGGGCACCCTGAAACTGTAAGTCTCCGCCCGCAGCATTGGCTCCGGCGACCCTCCCCTGCTTATTGGCTGGCCCGGCCAAAGGGATTCTTGCCTGTTTGCCGGTCACGAGATGGAGGGTTTCGACCGCATCACCCGCTGCATAGATATCGGGGTCCGAGGTGCTGCCGGGTATTCACGGCAATGCCTCCCGCTGACCCAATTTCAAGCCCTGCCTCTCTGGCCAGCTTGAGCTCCGGTCTGACGCCGATCGAAAGAATGGCCAGATCCATAGGAAGCTGTTTTCCACTTTCCAATTCGGCTTCTTTGGCGAGGTCTCCGTCCTGCCGAAATCCGTTGATCCCGTCACCAGCAATAATATTCACTCCCCTTTCCTGTAGGTGATGGGCTACCAGAGTGGCCATGTCCTGATCAAAAGGAGGCAGAATTTGTGGAGCTTTTTCTACAATCGTCACGGTCAATCCCAGACCCATCAGGGCTTCGGCCGTTTCCAGGCCAATAAACCCGCCCCCAATAACCAATGCCTGCTGAGAAGGGTGGCTGGCGAGAAAGGTTTTGATGGCATCAGAGTCAGGGACGGTTTTGACGGCAAAGATATTCCTGGCGTGAATGCCAGGTATGTTTGGGCATGATTGCCCCGGCACCGGGTGCCAGAATGAGCGTGTCATAGGGGTGCGAAGTGATTTCTTGAGTCCGCAAGTTTTTCACCTGCACGCATTTCGCCGTTCGGTCTATGTGAAGGACTTCGTGTAACACGTGAACCTGGACCCTGAATCGTTTCCAAAACCGCTCCGGGGTTTGAAGTAGGAGGTCATCACGATCTGGAATAGTCTCTCCCACATAGTACGGGAGGCCGAAGTTGGCAAAGGACACATAGGGGCCTTTTTCAAACATCACAATGTTTGCCGTTTCGTTGGTTCGACGCGCCTTGGCGGCCGCGCTCGCCCCGCCTGCCACTCCTCCGACAATGAGGATGTTGAGGGACATGTTTCCTGTTTTCCTTGCCTGACCTTAGACGACCAAATGGGCTTTGATGATATTGGTTCCGAAGGAATGCCCCAATCGTTCCCCGGTGACGATGACAATGAGCCGGCCTTCCTGAAGCAGGCCTAGTGTTTTGAGGTAATCTTGGGCGGCATGAATTCGTTCATCGGTTTCATCAATTTGAGGAAATACACTTGAAGCAATGCCCCATACTAAAGCTAATTGACGGGTGACGGTTGGGGAGGGAGTCAGTGCGAAAATCTGGACCGTCGGTCGATGGCGGGCCAATAACATGGCTGTATGGCCCGACTCGGTGAAGACCACGATAGCTTGGGCATTAATGGATTTTGCAAGAGAGACGGCAGCTTCACAGACTGCTTCCGGAGTCGAACGCACGAGACCTTTTGGCAAATCGATGTACCGGCTTTGACGAAACATTTCCTTCTCTGTTTGTCGAATAATCCGATCCATGACCTGAACCGACTCGAGAGGAAAGTTTCCCGTGGACGTTTCGGCCGACAACATGACGGCATCAGTCCCGTCCAGTACGGCGTTGGCCACATCCGAGGCTTCCGCGCGAGTGGGAAAAGCATTGTGAGTCATCGATTCCAGCATTTGTGTGGCGGTGATCACGGGCTTTCCCATACGATTGGCCTGTGCGATGATCTGCTTTTGCAGAAGCGGGACTTCTTCCGGGCTCATTTCCAGCGCCAGGTCTCCCCTAGCGACCATCGCCCCATCTGCCGCATCAAGGATTTCATCAAGGCATGTCAGGGCTTCAGGCCTTTCAATTTTGGCAATGAGAGGAATCAGCGCTGATCGATCAGCCAAAGCCCTTTGGAGTGTGAGAATATCCTGCGGACTTCGCACAAACGAGAGGGCGACATAATCGGCTTCAATGTCGATGGCCACTTGAAGATCATCGGCGTCTTTCTGCGTAAATCCCGGAATGTCGAGCGGGAGGCCAGGGAAATTGACGCCTTTATGTGAGGTGACCTTGCCTCCCACCAGGACTTTGCAGATCAGTCGGTTGGGTTCTTGTTTTTCCAGGGTGAGGGCCATGTTCCCGTCATCAATAAGGACGATTTGACCTGGTTCCATTCGATCCGGGAAATGAGAAAGATTAACCGGCAGCGTATCCTCCGATTTGTTTTGCCTTGAGCTTTGATCTGACTTCGCAATCAGAATAATATCGCGGCCTTTCTGCAAGACGGTTCCTTCGTCCGGGAGTTCCCCCAGGCGGATTTTTGGACCTGCCAAGTCTACAAGGATGGCAAGTGGCGTCTTTTCCTCGAGAGCAAGGCGTCGAAGGCGTTGGATCGTTGTTTTGTGCCATTCCGCGGTTCCATGGGACATATTGAACCTGGCGACATTGACCCCGGCATGCAGGAGTTGTTTTAAGCGTTCTTGGGAGGAAGTGGCAGGGCCAATCGTGGCTACAATTTTTACATGACGCATGAAAATGGTCTCCGGTTGGGCTAAATGTGGGCTAACAAATATTGGGGGGGAAGCGGAAGATTTTGTGGGAAAATCCTTCAATACTTCCCGGACGTTTTTTCAGGTTTCATGGAGACACGAACGGGAAACACCCGCATGGATAGGGAAATTCAAGGAATGTATTTGGTTGCTGATGGAATGGCCTATTAGTCAGGCTCGCAGGATTCATCGGTGTTATGGCGTTAATGTTCGAAGAAATGAAAGAAGTTGATTCAGCTCTTGTGGATTCAGATCGTGTTCCCAGGCTTGCATGGCCGTACCCGGACGTCCTTTTCGGAGCGTATCAAGAATGGTTTTATCTGATTGCTTGCCGAGTAATGTGAGGTTGGCCGCTGGCGGAATCAGGACCTGTCCAATGGGGCCGTCTCCTTTCCCACCAGGTCCATGACAGGTGACGCAATGTCGGTCATAGAGGGATTTTCCTTTTAGTGGGTCCCCGGACTGATTGGAGGATGGACCGGAAATTTCCTTCTGATCGTCCCGTTGGACATGAGGCGCAGAATGTGAGAGTTGGAGTGAATTTTGCGTCACTAAATAGTCGACCAGCGGAGCCATGTCATCACTTGAAATTGGACAGCCAAAAGATGTTTTCATTTTGCTCACGATTTCCATCCATTGCTCCCGGGGATGAGGTGGTTGCATATACA
The DNA here is from genome assembly GCA_963801755.1 of uncultured Nitrospirales bacterium. Lineage (GTDB taxonomy): Bacteria > Nitrospirota > Nitrospiria > Nitrospirales > UBA8639 > Nitrospira_E. The sequence continues at coordinate 247,402 of CAWDGE010000018.1, forward strand.
CATACTCTGCCGAATGACACATTAAGCAGTAACGGCTGGCGAGGTCACTCCCGGAACCAGGTTGAAAAGAAATCGGATCAGAAGGAAGATTGAGAATGGATACATGATCTCTGTCATCGCCACCGGTCGGAAGACCCCAGGCTAACCCGGTGGCTCCAACCAACAACAAAACGCACATGCACACACGCATCACGGGTTGTCCTCAGCTGGCTTGAATGTTCACTGTTTCGATCACATTACGAAGATATCCGTTTGGATTCCATAGGGCACCGAACCGCTGTGATTCTCCAATCCGATTGATGGCCAGTGATTGAAGTGCATACGCATGACCAGGCTCCGGAATAAATTGGGCTTCCCAAGGACGGAAGCTGAAATCTCCATAATCCTTTCCTAATCGGGCGGATTGCCATTGTTGTCCTCCATCCACGGAGACCAGGACGCGATCAATGCCATAGCCCTGGTCAAAGGCGATGCCTTTAATGGTGCAAGGTTCCCCTCCCGGTATAGTTCGAGCATCATCCAGATTCGTGATAAAGGAACGAACGGGCATTTTGCCCATGGGCACGGTATCCGTTAAGGTCTCTCCTGGTTCCACGCAGTGACAAGGATCAGCCGGCAAGCGATAGGCATCGGTCGTCCAAAAATTTTGATCGGCCTGATTCAGTACTTCAATATCATTCAGCATCTTCACCCAATAAGTGGCATACCATCCAGGCGCCACGAGGCGAAGAGGAAAGCCGTTCAGCATGGGGAGTGCTTCCCCGTTCATGGAGTGAGCGACCAACACCTCTTCCTTCAGTGCATCATCAAGGTTCAGCGATTTTCGAAAATCAGGTGTGGCTTGTGCGACCGGTTGGTCGAGCCCATCGAACCTTATCTGTACCGCATCACCTCCTATTCCTGCCTTGTGAAGGAGATCACGAAGCCTGATTCCCTTCCAATTGGCATTTCCCATCGCCCCATTTCCCCATTGTCCGCCGGGCACCCGGGGTTGGAAAAACCCGCGACTATTTCCTGCGCATTGGCAGACGGCTGCAATTTCGACTTGTTCAAATTGAGTTTGTAATTCATGAAGACTCAAGGACAGCGATTGATTGACCCGACCCCGAATGGTCAGACGGAAGGTGTTCACATCAATTTCACGAGGGATATTGGCAAGATGCCAGCGAACAAAAAATGCGTCATTGGGCGTGAAGATGCCCTCATTAAAAATAGGAAAGGGGGTTTCCAATTGGGGAGGCCTGGTGGTCATCACCATGAGTGGCCGCTTCTGCGGAAAAGCGACTAACGGACGACGACCCCGCTTGAAAGGAAGAGTGACCGTCGAGGAATCGTTAGCCCAGAGGCCTTTGGGGGTGAGTAGGCTTGCCAACCCAAGAGCCAGGCTCCCCTTCAATAAATGTCGACGGTCTATTCCCGGTTTTCTTTCCTTCATAGGTCAATCTACCTTATCTTTTTCCAAAAGAAACCAAAAAGCCCCCCTCGTGCAAATCAGGCCATCACCTTTATCCTGAGTATGGCAAATGCACGGATAGACTCAATTCCCTACTCTATCTGCTCATCAAGACATTCCAGAAAGCGCTATCAGGGCGGTTCCTGGCTTTCCATTTTGATAATCCCATACCATTGACTCTCCAGATCATTCATTGGAATGGATTTTTAGGGGGCTAAAGCCCTAGATGACCTGCCGGCGAACCGATGGATAGTTGAGGGAGGAGAACCTGCTGCTATAGCCGTTTGCCTAGCAAGATTGCCCGTTAAAAACACAAGGCTTATATCGACTCACATCAAAATCGGTTTCCTCCTGATAGACCTGTTCGTTTCCATTGACACCATCGACAAACGGGTCATTCCACATCGTATGGTTCCACCAATAAAAAATGGGAAACTCTAGGGTGTAGTACACCGGGTTTCCGTAGGTGCTTCGCACATGTCGTTCGACGGTCCGTCCCGTGATGTAATCGGCTTTCCCATCCCCTTTCAAGGAATACAGGGACAGCAGCATGAGAGATTCCTGATCGTAGATTTCATCGATACGCGTACTTTCTTCTGGTTCTGAAGGCAAGGCTAAGGTCGTTGAGGGGGAGGGAGTTTCGATTGAGGTGAACGCTAACCAAGTTGCAAGAACGATTAGAGGCATAACCGACATAAGCCAAGTCCTCCTTCCTAGATGTGGTTCGGAGCATGGCCTCGGGAAGAGGACATGCTCGCGCACGGAACAAATTAGGGATGAACAACCGCAAGGCCATGCGGATCCGCTGTTTCATTTCCCTCCACCATATTGGTGAGACGGGTAATACCTATCACTTCGCCGCCTTTTCCGGCATGTAAGACTTTGATCACCGCCACCCCAGGCGTGGCCCCTTTCGCATTATTGACATCCTTGTGATTTCCGGTCAAGGGATTTGGTCCTCGCAAGTTCACAAAAGCATAATTGCCGTCTGGAGAAAAATCAATGAGGTCAGGGGCAGGATCATCGCTCTGTGTACCGACGAGCTGAATTGTCCCCACACTAAAATTGGAGATCGAATCAAATATCTCAATCATATTCCCTGCGCGATCCACATTCCAGAGATAGCGTCCAATGCCCCAAAGGCCGTGTGAATCCGAAAATGATGTGTCGCGGGAAGACATCAATGTGGCCGAGACCGAGTCAGGAAGACCCGAAAGACCGACAGCATAGACGTCGTAGGAAAGCGGTGCGATAGGCCATCCGCCACCAGAATTTAAATACATCGTGTTCTCGATTTGATAGCCGCCGCAACCAGCCGGATGAATTTCATTATTCGTTAAGGTGGTGGTGACGGTCATGGGTGATTCCTTGACGTTGACCACCAATAATCCCCCCCCGCGCAACGTGACAAAGGCATAGGTGCTCGTGGCATCGGTTATCGGGCAAATGGGGGCATTATCCGGTCGTTCTCCACTTTCTAGTGCTTGCAAATCCAGGACATCTTTTTGTGGGTCAGAGGAAAAGGTCCCCTCCTGATAGTTGGTCCATATCCGAATCAGTTTCTTCTCGGCAATGTTGGCAGCGATCGCCATAGATTGATCCGGGGTGGGCCAGGCTGCATGGACATTCTTCCCCGTCGAAAGGCATGCGACGGGTTTTTTGGACGTCGTGTCCATAATAAGCACATGACCGGATAAAAATGATATAAGGGCGTGCTTCTGATCTTTGGTGACAAAGATCATATGAGGTCGTCGAACATTTTTCTGTGTGGATTTCTGGCAGAGATCATTGACCTCTTTGGCAACGTCTACGGTAATGGTGGGTTTGGCCTTAGCAGGGTCAGCAGCGAGTTGCGCGCCATCATACACATACAGAAAGCCTCCACTCTCTTTAGCCGTGTCGGATTGGTCGGCCACCCACACTTCATAGGCTTCCACGGAGGGAATGCCCCAGCCCACAACAAAGCCCAAAATGATTCCAAACTTCAAATAGTTCTTCCTCATCATGGCGGCCTCCTTTGTTACGCCCGATTGCATGAATCCATTTTATTCTTTTCTTGATTCTACCCCATTGCCAAATGATCTCACATACAATATCACAAGCCAGGCCTCCTCTTCAGTCAAGACCAGGGGGATGAAGGAGGCCATATCCGTCCCCGGGCTGCCGTTTTGCAATATCCAAAAGAGTTCCCCATCGGTGCGAGCTGCCTGCCAGATTTTATCCGTAAAATTCCTGGGAAGTTTCCCCCTTAATCCAGGTATATCTCCCAAGCCTTTTCCTTCTGGTCCATGACAGGTGACACAAAAGGCTTTGCCGTGAAAAATGTGTTGGCCCCTCTCAATATTTTCGGGGATTGACGGGAAAGGATTCATACTTTCTCGCGCCTTTTGAATCCGATCTGGAGGAACTCTGGGTTTCAATACTTCCCAATCGGCCGCATGTCCTGGATCTAATCCGACTATCCCCGAAACAATGAAAGCGGGCAAAATCTGAAATTTCCCCTTTAGCAGGTTCAAGATGAATGTTCCTCAAAATAAAGTCAAGATTCCGGAGATTCCTGAAAGGAATCTCCGGAATCAGCTCGGATTATTCCGGTTGATTAAAGATGTGCCCAAGGGATTGTGGAAAGGATACGGTCCCATCGGGGAACTCTTTACCCTTTGGCCAGAGATGAAAAATCACGCCATCGGTGCCTGAAGCGACCTCGGCAATGGCTTTGACCTTTTCTGGGTCATCAATATCTAAGATTTGCACCCGTCCAGTGGCAATTTCCTGTTTGTGATCATGGAAAAATCGATGCCACTGGATCAGCGGCAATGTTCGTGAAAGATCCTTGGACACGAAATATTCGATGGCCACAAGAGGTGCATTGGCGTCCGTGGTTTCAAATAGAAGACATTGCAAGATTTTATCGTTAATCCCTTTGCAATAGTGATGATATGGTCCACCTGGGGTGCCATCCGGCATCAAGTGCGGAGCCTGCACGTGGATATCATATCCCTGGGCAGGTCCTGGGGCAGGGGCGCCTTCCCCACTTATGGCTGCGGTGGGCATCCAGACTATGGCAAGAAAAATCAAAGCCCCTAGAAATGCAACGGAACGAATTGAACGAAGCATAGCAACCTCCTTGTGATTAATGTATGACGGACCTGACTGAATTCCAGGTTAGGGACTGCGAAAATACTATAGGCGTCCTATCGTGTGATAGCCAATGGGCTTCTTTTGTTTGTCCAACTCGTGGATTTGGAATGTTCCATGGTCCCTTTCTCTTTTTGTGTCGTCCGGTTTTGGAGAATCATGGGGTCAAACGATTCGCCGCAGTTAAGGCAACGCCATATGGACAACACATATAAGGCTTCCTCTCTGTTATAGACTTGATCACTCATCAATAATCCTTCGCATCGTGGACAATTCATCATGAATCTCCTTTCTTGCCTTTTTTTTGTGGGGAATTTTCAATTCGGTTCATGGGTAGCTTGGTTAACAGCATACCCATTAAACATGAATCGGTTAATCCAGCGTGCAGGAGCCCGGCTCCAACCATGGCGGGGAGGAAAAAGAATCCACCGTGAACTGTGAAGCCTAAGGCTACCCCTGCCAGAATCAACCCGCCTGCAATGGCTCGAACCTGTCCTTCAAGGGACATTCGTTGTTGGCCCCGGACAACAGGCTTGCCCTGGTTAACCCAGGCAGTGATCCCTCCTTCCAGAATTTGACAATTTGTCAGGCCATGGTTAGTCAAATATTCGTAGGCAATCTTCACCCGGTTCTGTGTTCGACACAGTAACCTGATGGGGTGTTCACGAGAGAGGGTCTGTAGTTCGTCCATATAGGTATGTAAGTCCGGCAGAGGAATATTGCGAGAACCTGAAATGTGCATACCTTCGAATTCTTGCGGGGTCCTGACATCAATATAGATAGGGTCGTTCAACGAAAGAGGCGACATCTGATTTTTGTGACCCGTTCCCGATTTTGGTTCTTGATCTAAGAACTTCGTATTCATTTGGTATCATCCTTTACCGCTATTTCGCACACGCGGCCGTACTTTCGTGTTGAACTTTGTGGCGTGGATGCCCCCATGTGGTGAGCCAGGCGTCATGCCCGCCGATAAGATCCATCGCCTGGGTTCGTCCGGCTTGTTCAAAAATCCCTATGGCGGTGGATGATCGATAGCCACTGGCACAATGGACCACTACAGGGGCATCTGCAGGGATGTCATAAACATGTTCGGCCAGGTGAGGTAAGGGAATATTGATGCTTCGGTCTATATGCCCGGATTCCCACTCTTTTTCCGATCTCACGTCGACGACCATTGGTGGTTGAGAGGTCGTCAACAGTTCCGCAAGTCCCTGAGCAGAGATGCGTTGGACTTTTTGGATAATTTCGGGGTTTACCTCAAGGGATTGCATCCCACCATTCAGATAGCCCAGGACGCGGTCAAACCCAATGCGGCCTAATCGTTGAATCGCCTCCTTTTCATATCCAGGCTCTGCAATGATGAGGATGGAGCGTTTGGGGTCCAGGACCGTTCCGGCCCAGGTTGCAAATTTCCCTCCCAATCCAATGTTGAGACTCCCCTTCAGGTGCCCACCAGCATATTCTACGGCATTTCGGACATCAAGAATTTGAGCCCCATTTTTCTGATGATCCAACACCGCTTGAAGGGAAAGCGGAATGAGGCTGTTTCGTACCACATCATCCAGAACGGGATGCTGTTCCCTATTCATTTTGGCGTCATATCCAAAGTACGAAGGAGCTTCAGGTTGGTCGGCCGTGACCAATTCAATAAATTTTTCTTTTGTCATAGGTTGAAGCGCATAGTTTTTCCAACGTTGCTTGCCCAATGTGGACACAGTGTCATTACTTAAATTTTTCCCGCACATGGAGCCGGCTCCATGTGCGGGATAGACCAGCGTTTCATCCGGAAGGCGCATGAGTGTATTTCGGAGCGAATCGAATAATTGCCCCCCTAACTCTTCGGCAGTAACACCAATGGAGGCCATAAGATCCGGTCTACCTACATCGCCAATAAACAGGGTATCTCCCGTCAGCACACAGTGTGGATGATTGGCGCTCCTGCTCAGGTCGTAGACAGCAAGTGAAATACTTTCCGGGGTATGCCCTGGGGTTTCCAGCACCTGAATGCGGACCGACCCAAACTCAAGAACCTCTTTGTCCCGAAAGTTTCGAATGGGGAAGTCGGTCTTGGCTTTGGCGCCAAGGCAAATCTCAGCACCGGTTTGTCGTTGCAGTTCAAGGTGCCCGGCTAGAAAGTCCGCATGGAAGTGAGTGAGAAAAACATAACGAATCTTCCAATCGTGACGTCGGGCTTCCTGAAGATATTGCTCGACGTCCCGTTGAGGATCCACAACCACAGCGGTTGAAGTTTTGTTATCGCCAACCATGTAAGACGCATGGGCTAAACAACTCAAATAAAATTGTTTCACAATCATGATAAACGCCCTCCCCTACTTCTTGAAAAAGAAGCATTGGTCGAAATCGACAGAGCTCGTTTCGAAATATTCTTTTAAGATTATTTCCATGAAACACAGTTACGCATGGATTGTGCCAGGTTAGGTTTCGCAGATATATTTTATAAAACTTAATAAAATCAATGCATGCGTTTGATAATAACAATGAGGAAAAGCCTGAGGATGGCCTTACAATTAAGATGAACTGAACGAAATGTGCTAACTGTTAAGTTAACGTGTTAACAGTTTGGTTATGCGTTGGGAGGGGTCTGAAGCTGTTTGATTTTCTTCCAAAGGGTGACTCGACTCACTCCGAGAAGCTTGGCGGCCTCCGTTTTGTTGCCTTTGGTCTGTTGGAGGGCTTCCAGAATACGAGCTTCCTCATCCGGTGGAAGGGAAGGCTCTGCTTGGGAAGAGTGGGGTTTGAGACTTTTAGATCTTGGGGGACGTTGGACTTCGGAAGGGAGATCCCACAGGGTGAGACAATCGCCATTGACGGTGACAAAGGCGTGTTCGATCGCATTTTTTAATTCGCGGACATTGCCGGGCCAGTTATAGTCAATCAATCGTTGAAGGGCATCCTGCGCTATGTCTCCTATTTCGCGACGAAACGTCTTAGAACTGGCTGCCATGAAATGGTGAACCAAGAGAGGAATATCTTCTCGTCTGGCTCGCAAAGGTGGAAGGGTAATCTCGAATACATGAATTCGATAATAAAAATCTTCCCGAACCGTGCCCTCCGCCATAAGAACTTTCAAATCCCGATTGGTGGCCGTAATGAGTCGAACATCGACCTTCATGCCCCGATCATCTCCAACCCGGCGAATCTCGCTTTCCTGCAGGACCCTGAGCAATTTCAACTGCAGGAGAGGGCTGGTATCTCCGATTTCATCTAAAAATAACGTGCCACCGTCGGCGGCTTGAAAGACTCCGATTTTATCCCGTATGGCCCCGGTAAATGCCCCCTTCACATGCCCAAAAAGTTCGCTTTCAAGCAAGGTTTCAGGAATGGCTGAGCAATTAATGGCGAAAAACGGTTTGTCTTTTCGATCACTCAAGGTGTGAATGGCTCTGGCCGCCAGTTCTTTTCCGGTGCCGGATTCCCCGGTGAGCAACACCGTGACATCGCTTTGTGCGGCCAGTCGGAGCCGGCGAAACACTTCTTGCATCGCAGGGCTTTTGCCGATGAGCTGTTGAAAGGACTCACGGGATTTCGCCTGTTCCTCCAGGACGGCAATTTTTTGATTATTTAAAATAAATGAAGTGAGGTCGGTAAAGGTACCCACAGCACCTCCGACCTGACCTTGTTCATCGCGGATGATCGAGACATTTCCGAAGAGGTAGAGTTCTCGCCCGTCTTTCCCCAAAACTTTGCATTCCTGGTTGCAGATTCCCCATGGATAGGGAGTCGGGTTGTCCAGAAATTCCGTCAGGATGCGAAAGCCCTTACAATTTTGACCCTCTAAAATATGACAGGATTTTCCTAGGATATCCTGACTGGAATATCCTGTAATACGAGCCGCCCCGGTGCTCCAGGCGACAATGTGACCCTTGGCGTCGACGGTGAACAGGCCATCGGCCATCACGTCGAGCATGTTGTTCAAGATAGCGGGGTTTTTTCGGAAATCGAGCTCCATGGTAGGTGATTTAAAGAGGAGGCCTCAGTGAGAGATGGGCCGTGTTGAAAAAAAGAGGGTAGGTGAACCAATAAGGCTGGAGAACGTTCATTGAGCCAAGACGTTTCTCCAGCTTTGCGTGGTCGTCAGTTTGTCCGTGAAACCACATCTGATAATTTCATGAGGCCGCACACACCTATTTTATAGGCTCTAACTGTGCGGCTAGCAATGACTTGAAGGCGGGATCATTCTCGACCAACCCCTTCAGCGTATCATTGTGCAACATATACGCCCAGCTTTGAGGGCTTGAGCCGGGAGTTTTCTCAAACCAGTCCCGGGCCTGCTGCAGGAGACCCAGCATCGCCTGATTGTCACGAGGCACGTGAAACGCCAGGCTATAGGCCATAGCATAAGCGGCCGTAAATTTGTTGAGCGGATCTTTCGTGAGGTCGAAAGCTTTTTGAGCCGCCTCATAGCCTTTGTGAATATCGGGATCGTCAAAGTGCCGATTCCAGGCCACTTTCCCGATTCGGGCCCATGCCAATTCCAAGAGCACCTGCGCGCGGAGTTCTTCCTGGTCGGTTGGTACTTCAGTCAATAATTCCTGTGGAGCGGACAGGGCCGCCATTTGGTCGTTCGTCCATCGGTAGGTCGAGGACAGGCGAATCCGGTTGTTGAAATCACCGGGCTCCAGGGAGGCTAGGGCCTCCATCACGGGAATCATTCGATAGAGAAAATCGGCGGGCATCGGCTCAGCCTTCCCGCCCATTTCCATTCCCAGGGACATATCAAACCGATCGGTTTGGGATTGCACCGTCCAATAGAGTTCGTTAAACCGTTGGGCCAGACGCTCGTCACCCAATTGAAGGCCGTTTAAGCGACCTCCATACTCCAGAAAACCTTTATACAGTTGATCTGAAAAAACTTCGAGGGTAGGGATATGGGTTGGGCCAATCATCAACATCCGGTTCAACCTCATGATGGATTCTAGTCTGGTGGGGGCTGCCTGTGCCTGCTGTATCCCTGTTTGGATGGTCTCCATGCTTTCTGAAAGGCCAAACCATTTTGTTGAGCGGGGCATAAACCCACCTGGATCCACCACAAATGGAATGGTTGTGCCACGCGGTCCATCGAGAATCAAATCCAGCACGGCGCGGTCCGTGGGAAATCCCAACCGCTTGAGATCTGAAAGCACGACCCATTTTACGTTGACGGATTTCACCACCCGCTGTGCTTTTTTATAAGGCACTGCCCAATCCTCGGCTCCCGGGGCATTGGCAATGGGTGCCGTCAAGGCATTCGGGTAGGACACCCTTGTAGTCAGAAAGGCTGTGGGGGTGGCGAGGACTCCGGTTTCATCCGGCGAAGGAAACGAGGCATGGGGCAAGGAACCCGATTCCACGGCCTCAATGACAAATGGCGTCGTTGGTTCCTGAACCGCAATGGCCTGCATGACAAAAAACGACGGAGCCAATTGTTGATGGAGGGTCTCCGCAATAAAGAATCGTTCGAAATCTGAAAAATCGACGAGTTTTCCCAACCCCGGCCACACATTATCCAATGCCCGGTCGTGTTGTTGAATGACTCGTTGGTGAGCCTCCTGCCGACGGTGTTCACACCATTCATAGACAGGGTTGGACGGGTCGGGAAAGTTCCCGTCTGTGAACAACTGCTGTTGGGCCATCTGATGTAAGCACACAAAATCCCGTTGGCCGGCTGCGACCCGATCGCCGTTTCCTACCGCATTGGCAAATTCCCGAACGGTGGTGAGCAAGGCTTCTTCATTGACGGACGCTGGCTCGGCGGCCCACACATGAGTGAAGGCCAATAGCAAAGAGCAGCACAGGAGGCCGGGCCATTTGAGCGTAGACCACATCTGGCGAATAGGGGAACCGAGGCGATGATCTGCCTCAGGTTGCAGGGTATCTGTCATAATTGGTTGACGACGAACATTACTCATGGAACCAAACTCCTCCTCACAAACATGCTTGGTTAATGGTTTTGTGTATGAGTAGAGAGGGGAATGTCCCTCATGCCCAGGTGGCTAATCTACCATACTCTCGTTCTTGTGTACCACGATGGTACCCCGCATCACATGGCCCGGTAAATCGCAAAAATATGGGAACGTGCCGGGACGAGATGGGATAAAGACAATGTCTGTTTGGCCTCGGGTGGGAAGCAAAACGCGGCTTAGACCTTCTTTGGAAAACTGTGGGGCACCACTTCCGCTGACATTCAAGTGGATATCTGTCAGTAGGCCGACCGGCAGAAATGCATGCAGTTCCGTATCCAAATTTTTGAGGACCAGCCTTGTTTTTTGCCCCACGGTGACTGAAAGGGTATTGGGGCTGAATTCCCGTGATTTAATATTGATGGTCACGACTGTTTCTTCGGTATCAGCGGCAGGAGCGAGACTGACGGGCGTGGCTCCATCCACTACGGCCAAGGCTGGGGATGTCAACACCATGAGACTCAGCACAAGAATACAAGCGTAAAAAACTCTGAACGAGGGGAGTGGGAACGTCATGTTAAATGCATTATACCGGTTAGCAATTCCGGCGCGAAACGAGCAGGAGGAATTGTTCGTCAATTCAATAAAAAAATATGGCACAGCCGTAAGTGAAAATATGTATAAAAGGAAAAAGATTGGGAAGGGGAGAGAAAATCTCAAGATTCTGCGGAAACGACCGAAAAAATGAGAATACATCAGGAGAATGGTCTACGGTGCATCTTTTTGAATTATTTATCGGTCCTGACCCCCTTTCGATAGGTATTGCCCTCGTGTTGGTCCTGAGCGTGCTGGCGTTTGGCTGGTTTGAGGTTCGTCGAACTGCCCGCCTTCCTCATATCGGGACGGTCCTGATCAAAAACCGATTAATGACTGCCAGCAAATTCCCATTCCCAACTCGGCGACGATAGCACCCCTTCCCCGGTCCTCTCAATTCACATCCTCAAGACGCAACTCCGACAAACCCATTTTGTTGAAATTTCCATTGGCGCAGCCGTGAGGAATATCTGCCTCCCGGCCGAGGCACACACTCCAGGCATCCTGCAACAGGAATTTCAGCACCAGGAGGAATGAACGCTGTCTAGAAGGAGGCTGATGAGGGGGCGAGAGTGGCGCCTGAAAGAGGACGATGGCCAAGGTTTCGCGTGAAGGCCTGGCGAAGGCGGAGTCCATGGTCGTGGCAGATCCCGTGGGATTCCGGTTCATTGATCTCCCCAGATTCCACAGGGTTCCTTCCAAGAATTCCAGTTTTGCCTTCCTGTCGACACCATGCACAAATCCGAATCATGCGATCTCCTTTTCTTTTTCGAGGCCACAAGAAAAAATACACGCACCCAATGACCATAAGCTTCCCGGCATTAAGACTTCTGCATAATGACAAAAGCAATTATTGAACCTAGAAAATCATTCTTCGTAAGATATTGTATGTATTGATGTTTCTCAATTTTCAAGGAAATCAACTAAATGGTTGTTGAGAATATAACACACACAGTTGAATCGAAAGAGATACGGTGCTGAGGAAAGCGTTTTGTAGCACACACTGAGGTGGCATTTCTTACCGGGTGTCTAAAAGGTTTTTGCGGTCACCGTTGAATCTTCAGAGGTCTCAAGGTAATACAAAGAGATTTGTGGTTGCTCGACCCCGGCTAGGTCACGGATAATGAAGTCATGGCCAAATTAGAACATCTCAATTTTCAGAACACCTATGCGGGCCTGCCTGACGTGTTTCATGAGCGGGTCAAGCCAACGCCTTTTCCTAATCCTTACCTTGTGAGCGTGAACCCGGCAGCAGCCGAACTACTCGATATTGATCCCACGGAATGGACCCGTCCTGAGTTTGCAGAATACTTCTCCGGGGCCAAGCTGTTGCCGGGGAGCGATCCCATTGCCATGTTGTATTCGGGGCATCAATTCGGGCATTACGTGCCGCAGCTCGGCGATGGGCGGGCCATAATGCTGGGGGAGGTGCGCAATCAAAAAGGGGAGCGGTGGGAGTTGCAATTGAAAGGCGCAGGGCTGACGCGATTCTCACGGGATGGCGATGGTCGTGCAGTGATGCGTTCGACCATTCGGGAGTATCTCTGTGGCGAAGCCATGCATGGGTTGAGGATTCCCACCACAAGGAGTTTGTGCATTGTGGCCGGAGAAGAAGTTGTCTGGCGGGAAACACCGGAACCGGGGGCGATGCTGCTCCGGATGGCGCCGACCCATGTGCGGTTTGGCAGTTTTGAGGTGTTTTACTATCGCCGTCAATTCGAATATCTGAAAACGCTGGCAGACTATGTCATTGAATATCATTATCCGTATTTGGTAGGAGCAGAGAATCCCTATGCCAGGCTGTTGCATGAAGTAGCGGTTCGCACCGGCCAGCTCGTGGCTCAATGGCAAGCCGTGGGGTGGGCCCATGGCGTCCTGAATACCGATAACATGTCCATCCTGGGGTTGACGATGGATTACGGCCCCTTCGGATTTATGGAACGCTATGACCCAACATTCATCTGCAATCATTCCGACCATCATGGGCGGTATTCCTTTCAGAATCAACCCGACATCGGCTATTGGAATATCCGGGCTCTGGCGCGGGCCTTGTCACCGTTCGTGGATGAAGCCGAGGTCAATGCCACTCCGGGAGTCTATGAAAAAGCGATGACGGAGAAATATGCCGAACTGATGAGGGCGAAACTCGGTCTGGTCGAATCGCATGCGGGAGACGACAAACTCGTGACTGATCTGTTGAACCTTATGGATTCCAGCCGGGCGGATTACACGACCTTGTTCCGTGGCTTGGAAACCGTTCGCCAGGAAAGTCCCACGGTACCCTCCGGGCTACGGGACCAGTTCCTCCACCGAGAAGCCTTTGATGATTGGACCGCACGGTATCGGGAACGGCTTCGAGCCGAAAAAAGCGATGATGAGGAGCGCCAAGTCAGAATGGATCAGGTGAACCCCAAGTACATCCTCCGGAATCATCTCGCACAACGGGCCATTACCCAAGCCGTTCAGCAGAAGGACTATTCGGAAATAGATCGGTTATTGAACCTTCTGAGTGATCCGTTTACCGAACAATCCGGCATGGAAGCCTATGCCCTGCCTCCGCCTCCAGGCGAACCATCGATTATCGTCTCGTGCTCTTCGTAAACAATTTAGCGAAAAAACAGTAAAAAGCGTGATAGGGGATTTCCACTCATCCGTCATGGGAAGGGAGTGTCATCATGAATTTGAATCTGAACGGGAAAACGGCTTTGGTGACGGCGTCCTCAGGGGGCATAGGGCTGGAAATTGCGCGTGCTCTCGCCGCTGAGGGCGCTAAAGTTGTAATCAACGGTCGTACGCAGGCCAGCGTGGAGCAAGCTATGGCGGAGATCCGCACAGATCTTCCCCATGCAGAGATGATCCCTCTTGTGGCTGACAATGGAACTGCCGCTGGTTGCAACCACACCATCTCCCAAGTGCCCGAGGTCGATATTCTGGTCAACAATCTCGGCATCTACGAGGCCATCGGGTTTTTTGAGGAAACCGATAAGGCGTGGCAGAAAATGTTTGAGATCAATATCATGAGCGGCGTGCGTCTCGCCCGCCATTACCTCCGTGGCATGCTTGAACGTGGTCACGGACGTATCGTATTCATTTCAAGCGAATCAGGCGTCTCCCCGGCTCCGGAAATGGCGCACTACAGCGCAACGAAAACCATGCAATTAGGCATTGCACGTTCATTGGCCGAACTCACCAAAGGGACAGAGGTGACAGTCAATTCGGTGCTCCCAGGCCCCACCCGCACGGAAAGTGTTGAGAAGTTCATCCGGGACATATTTCCTGATCTTCCGCCAGCAGAAGCCGGGCGCCGTTTTATGGCGGAAAATCGCCCGACCTCCCTAATCGGTCGTCTGATTGATCCCAAAGAAATCGGAGAGATCGTGGCGTTCGTCTGCAGCTCACGCGCCTCAGTGATTAATGGATCGTGCATCCGGGCCGAAGGCGGTCTCGTGCGTACGGTCTTTTGATGGAACCGACCAATGAGCAAAAAGACCTTTTCGCAAAATCCTTGGTGGTAATCAGGAAAACAACAGAAGGAGCAATCCCTTCCTTGGTAAGGAACGGGCTGAGGAGATAGAGTGATTCCATGCGCATGATTCTTCTTGTTCTCCTGCTCATGATTGTTGTGTTGGGACCCCAACTATGGGTGTGGTGGGTCTTCCGACAGTACCGACAACACCGTGAGGATCTTGGGGGAACGGGCGGGGAGTTAGCCCGTCATTTGCTCAATCGATTTGGTCTGCAACAGGTGCGTGTGGAACCCACGCCGATGGGAGACCATTACAATCCAGAAACCAAAGTCGTCGGTCTGAACCCGAAACATTACAACGGCAGATCCCTCACCGCGGCGGTCATCGCGGCGCATGAAGTCGGCCATGCCCTGCAAGATCACGAAGGTTATGCTCTCCTAAAAGATCGAACTCACCTGATCAAATTTGCGCAGAAAGCCGAAAAGGCCGGGTCGTATCTGATGCTGGGGATTCCTGTCCTAGCTGGAGTGACCCGGATTCCTGCCGTGGGTCTTGCCGTGTTGGTGGTGGCAATCGGGACCATGAGTGTGTCAGCCATGGTGCATCTCATCACCCTGCCCGTGGAATGGAATGCCAGTTTCCGCCGGGCCCTGCCGATCCTCAAAGAAGGCGGCTATCTGGCCCCTCCGGATTTGCATGGCGCCAAACGTATCCTCACCGCTGCCGCCCTCACCTATGTCGCCTCATCTCTCTTCAGCTTGGTGAATATGTGGCGATGGATTCGATTGGTCCGGCGTTAATTGAAAGGCCCTACCCCACACTTCGTCATATAAATAACACCTGAACGTGGTATTACCTCAAACTTGCCTACTACGACATTTCCATTGAAGTTTTCCGTTTTACGCAATGACTACGCCCCAAACAAATATCAGAAGCCTATACAGGGAGTGTTGAATAATAATAATTTCAGAGGCCATATTGACCCACAGGCACGTTGCATATCAGAGGCCTCGGGGCGGTTCAAAAAAGTTTGTCCAGCAAGGCCGCAAATTGCCTACCGTGTCCCGAAGGCACAACTTTTGTTTTGCGCGCAGAGCGTACTTCCAGTACGTGAGCACGGAAACATGGCGAGAACGCCGCTGGCGGCTTTTTTCAACAGCCCCAAACAGTAACCTTGAATTGACCTTTTGTGTCATCCTCCCCTGCCGTCCCAATCACCCGATCACTCTGGATCTCCTGACCATCAATTATTCAGTACCTGTCATGATTTAGACATTCTCAGATGTTCTGATACATCCTGAAACATCGAGATACATCGCTGTTGATTGGTGCTCAAGCATTTTTTTCACTCAATCTGCCTGTTCCTTTCAATAAATCAATCAGTTGGCAACATGGAAAGGGGGCAGTCCGAGGCGAGTGAGGAAATGGCATTAAGGTTGCTTTCACATGAACCAAGAGCAGGAAGGGAACGACTCAAGAACAAGGAGGAATTCATCATGGACTTGACCCAATTGAGCATCGGAACTCTGACAGCTTGTTGGGGAGCCCTCGCCTTTCAATTGTTAAGAACAAAAGGAGGACGGTCATGGAACAAACTAATCGACCTTTAACGTATGATGAAAAAAAAGCTGCAGACGCCGCCTTCAAAGGATTCCCATGTGACCCTAAGTGGTCTGTGGCGGCTCGAAACGTCTATGAAGGCCTTTCTTTGGCAATGGCGAATCAAAGGAATGAAACCTTCCAAGAAGTTCGTCTTTTGGAGGTGGCGACTATTGCAAAGCAGGTAGTGCCCGAGTCCAATCAGATGTCAGGAATGATTTGCAGAGAGCAACATTAACCATCACGTTACCCCTGGAATGGAATGCCAGTTTCTACTGAGCATTGCCGATTCTGGAGGAAGGAGACTAGTTGGCGCTGATGGATGTGGAGGGTGCCAGATGTCGCCAGACGTATTCTTAAGCCGCCGCCCCTCACCTATCGCCTCCTCCCTCTTCAGTCTGGTGAATATGGCGGTGGATCCGGTTGGTCAGGCGATAATTCTTCTGCGGTGCAAAGCGATATTTCATCTTTGGAAGCTGGGTGAGAAGGGGGGAGAAAAATAAGATTTTTCGCCTGCACCGAGCTCCTTTTCGATTAATGCAAGTTGTGTCAAAAAACAAAATTATTTTCACCTCAGATGACTTCCTGAATTATTTTTTCTGAAGACTTATCCTGATCCCGGTGTTGCGTCCTAAAGCCAAGACTCCCATCTCAGTGGGCTCTCGACTTCTTGTTATTCAACGCCCGTCGGACAGGAAATCCCTATACTCCAAGTGTCCAAGTCTTCCGAGGAGTTGAATCACGTCATCTGATGCCTGCCTGACTTGGAATTCCGGGTGTTGTCTCGTCTGCGAGAAGATTCTTCGGAGGTCATCACCCCAGCATGAAAGTTCGATTGGAAAATTTTGTCCCTCAATGAGTAATTTGACGCAATCGAGAACCTCAGTTGGAAATCTGGCCGCATAATCAGGTAAACACTCCATGACCTGGTCATCCGGATCAATGGTTTTTGTTAAACGTAAAATGCTCAAAAGGTTATCAACTGCCCATCTTTTCCCAAACTTACTTGCACTAAATAACCATCCGAACGCACGCAGTTCAGCCTGGTGCGATATTGGATCTAGTCTTGCCTGTTCAATTCGCAAATCCCAAAGAACTTGAACTCGGTCTAGAACAAGCGGTTCGATTGGATCTGGCGTATTTGCCAAACTCCTGCCAATAAACTCATGTGCCTCCGCCCGTATCTTGTCTGGTGCCTCCGTAAAGAAACGTTGGAGTAGCCCAGGTCCTTCTTCGAGCGAATAATGACCACGCCAATAGAACGTCATGAGATGTCGAGCTAAATTTTCATCGCGTATTGATCGAGATTCGTCTCCTTCCTCCGTTGTCCTTCCAAGCTGAGTGATGGCCTGGGCATAAACAGATTGAAGCGGTTCGAATACCTCCTCATATGCCTCATTAAAACAAATGAAACCATTCCATGCGGCAAGCCAGTACGGTTCATCATCGTGGGGGAATATGCGAGAAACAGCCGACATGCCCCACTCTCGATCAAATACGAGAAACCACGGGAACCAGCGACCATACAATGAGCGAATCGACAGTGAAGGATCCCTCGTAGAATCCAAATGAATGTCCAAGGCATCACGCGCCTCAGGTGAAAGCCGTGCGGGACCAGCTTCTCCAGTTTGAGCCTTTATCCAGCCGGGGTAGAAGAGAATAGCTTCGATAGCCCGACCGCGAACCGAATTGATTGCACGATGCATTGAATGACTTGGGCGTTGGAAATCTTCTTCGTCCTTCTCCAGCTCTGGATCCGGGTCCATTGTCAAGATTTCTAAGATCCTCCAGACCATCTCACGATGTTCAATGGGAATTCCAAATGTCTCTTGCTGAAATCCCACACGAAGGAGCTCAACAATCCACCAGCGAGTTCCACCCCAATCTGGATCAGCTTCCCAGCGGTCGACACTCCTTCCTGGAATGATCTGCGGTTGATCAATAATCCAAGAGCACAGGGACAGAACCGGTTCCCATGAAAACGAATGATTTGTCTGTAACGCTTTGACGAATCCACGAACGATCCCATGGAGAAATGTCGGATCCAGCCCTCTCCACGCTGAAGATGCATTAGCATAAGAAACTGGGTCTGCTTCAACGAGAGAAGTTAAGACTACTGCCAGGCCTGATGGTGTGGAATATGGGAATGAAGTCCGGTCCGGACTCCAGGTGAGCAAGAATTCACGTAAGGCTTGTGGGGTAAGTATGCGAAGCTCATCCTCAGATCTTGGAGAACGCTCTCCCCCCGCAACCACTCTGGGCTCTCTCGTTGGCGTTAGCGGGGGGTCAAGCTCCCCGAATTCCTCAATAAGAGCGGAGCACCGGTTCCGCCAGCCGCCCAACGGGAGTGTCGTGTGGCATGGCCATAGCCGCTCCCATTGCCATCTTTGCCGATGTCTTTCAATTTCTTCAGGGCTGGGGCGTCGTCCTGTGTGGGCTTCATAATTGCTAATCTCCTCCTCAACATCCTCAGGCCCAGCTTCGATCCAATTGAGAATTATCTGTTGTTCATCAGGGGTTAGGCAGCCAAAACCAACATGAAGTAGTGCGTTGTACTCCTTTTGAATATTTTCATCCCTAAACAATGGTTCATGTATGAGCCTCGACGCGATCATGTCTCTTTGCGCTAAAGTTGTGTTGGCGAGGATGTATATAGCCAACCGTCGAAAGATTAACCACCGGCGTGCTTCAAGGCCTTCCACCAACGAGGTGATTTCTACACGTCCATCCCTGAGTAGTGATTCAGCAATATTCAGAGTTGTGACGGCTAACACGCTTCTCACGTCATCGCGATCGTCTTCATCCTGAACACTTAAATCCGGCTGCCAGGCGATGGAATTATCGTCCCACTCGTTGGACGAACGTGAACGACGAGACAATTTTGCCGCCCTCTGGAGGATACTGCATAAATTATCAAAGAGTTCCAGGCCGCTTCTTTCATATACAGGGGGAAGATCTTTCTCTACGATCCTACAATAATCATGCATCCTTATCCTTGGCCTAACCTGCCTATACGAATATTCTGGGTCACCATTGTGTTGGACGCGTTCGACAGCTAACAGTGCGGAAAGAAGTGCCAGCGCCTCCTGCGCCTTCCCTCCCTCTGCCAGGTGGGCCGTTAGTTTGCCAAGCCGTCGCCAAAAGAAAATTCCATCTTCCTGGTGCGCCCATTTTTTCAATTTTGGGACAAAAGGTATTGAAAGTCCTGCGGGGAGCTTGAAAAGTATATCCACAAAATCTCGAATTATCAGGGGGTTTGGAAAGGTCTGTTGGGCGAGTGCATCTGCAATGTCGTTCAAAGCATTCCCCATCTCGCTTGGATCAACTCTGTCGGCAACACGCACGAGAAACTCAGAGGCCGCCCAACGTGGGCTTATAGTGCCTTCCACGGGAGGAGGCGTTCTAAATATTCCCTCAGCTTTCAAGGCAGGAATCCATGCCGGATCTTCAATGTGCTCAAAAAAGTATCTGTAGTGCTCAATATGGCAGAGTTGAGCTAACACAAGGTGGACGTTGTCGGGGGTCGAACTGCGAATTAGCTCATCGAGGTCAGCGATGGTTACGAAGAACCCTTGTCCAATTGTCAGCACGGTCCTTTCAAAAAGAATAAACTTTCGCTTAATATCGTCCCAGTCATATTCAACGTCTGTCCTGCCGTTATCATGCGCGTGACCGACAAACCATTCCCTGAGCTTGATCCATCGCCTCAAAACCGGACGTAGCGTATCGCCAAAATGGCGATTTTCTGGGCGGTTTGCCTGAAAAAGTCTCTCCGCAATCGTGTCGGTTTTCGTGCGCGTTGCCCTGTGCTCATTGATGAGTTTTTCCACCTGATCCAAGAAGTCCCGAGTAAGAGCGCTTTGGGGATCGGGAATTGGAGTTGAACCCAGGGTCCTTGACGATTGGATCATAGGCCCGCTCAATTTTTCCCATGCTACAGCAATATCATCCAGCCGCTTGTCATATTCCAAGCGAGTTCGTTCCACACCTGCCAGAATGGCTGGCAAGGCATTTGCGATCTCTCGGACGCAATGGGCAATGATTCGGCTCCGGCCAGGTAAGGGTTGGTGCTCGAGAAGAATAACGGCGGTCTCGTAAAGTTCTGCTAGGGATGGAGCTTTCTCTTTCAGCCAAGTGATGAGTCTTAGCCTGTGGGGAGTCCACGGAGAGGTTACTCGCGAAGGCCGGGGTATTTCATCCGGTGGAAGCAGAGAGACGGGGTCAGTTCCTTTTGTCATAGCTAGAAGCAATTATATATATCCGGGGAAAATATTTCCTCAGCATTTAGTAACAGCACGTTAGGGTCAAAGAGGTTAAGCCGAAAAGTTCCTGAAAATTGGTTGCGTAGGATCCAGCTCATCTTGGTAGCGCAGATAAAGGTAAATGACTGGGCCATAATTCTAGGACTTGCGAGACTATAGACGGTTCCCGGATGTCCTCCCTTTCTGGCTTTTTAGTGGTTAAGCAGGTTTTTATGACTTCTACCACTAGCTGGCTAAGTCACATGCCGGATATCATGTTTAGGTGCTTAGTCTGTCAGCATTTATGCTGTAAATCAGGCGCTCAAAGGATTCTTACGAATCCTAATGGAAATTCTGAAAGTTGGAGATTGA
This sequence comes from uncultured Nitrospirales bacterium, assembly GCA_963801755.1. GTDB lineage: Bacteria > Nitrospirota > Nitrospiria > Nitrospirales > UBA8639 > Nitrospira_E. The sequence continues at coordinate 268,166 of CAWDGE010000018.1, forward strand.
TCAGCCTCCTGCACTCAGCAAGTCTCGCGACACTCATTCGCCTGAGCCATCCATGTCTCCCGAGTTGTGGACCATTGGCCATTCGACACGGCCTATCGAGGAATTCGTCGGGCTTCTTCAATCGCACGGCATTCAATTGCTGGTCGACGTCAGGACGATTCCGTTTTCCCGGCGCAATCCGCAGTTTCACCAGGAGGCTCTTGCTCAGAGTCTCCGGGAAGCCGGACTACAGTATCGGCACATGCCGGCGTTGGGAGGCAGGAGGAAAAGTCAGCCCGATTCCGTGAATGTGGGATGGAAAAACCAGGGTTTCCGAGGATACGCGGATTATATGCAAACCCAAGAGTTTTGGAATGCGCTGGAAGTTCTCGTGCCTATTGGCCAAAGTCTACCAGTGGCCATCATGTGTGCCGAAGCGGTTCCCTGGCGCTGCCACCGGACGCTCATAGCGGATGCATTGGTCATCCGTGGTTGGGCGGTCCACCACATCATCTCGGCAAGTTCTCTCAAAACGCACACCCTCACGCCCTTTGCCAAACCTGACGCAGGTCGCCTCACCTACCCATCCGATAGCCCTTCAGATCTCAATCCCCGGCTCTTCTGACAAGGGAGTGGAAAAGTGCGTCTGAATTTGAAGGTTGAAAGATTCCCGAGATAGGTATTTCATGATTCCAATAAGATTGACGGCCGACACGCGCGTAGACAGGGTTTCTGAAACTGTTCCCCCTGGAATTTGTCCAGGGGAAACAGTTGTTCTGAGTGGGAAGATCTGAAATTTCGATATCCCTGGTTAACTTTTCTGGGACATCGCTTTGGGCTTAATCGCTAATTTATTGACGACCTTCTGGACTCCATCCGTCTTTTTGGCAATTTCCACGGCTCTTTCGATCTGATTTTGTGTTTCAACGAATCCACTTAACATGACATTGCTTCTGTACGTATCAACCTCAATTTCAAACGCATTCACGAGGTCATCGGCAAATAATGAGGACTTGACTGATGACGTGATCACGGCATCGTCAACCGTGGTTCCCACAGTCCGCCCATGCGGATCACTGGCACATGCTGAAAATGCAAATGCACATGCCACACTTAACACCACTAACATGGCTTTGGCTCTCAGTCGATTTGTGAAGTTGTTGGACATAACAATTCTCCCTTTTTGAAATGAAAGTTTTTGGACACAGCCTTGATGTTATTCAACAATAGACTGGATCAGTATGATTCAAAGAGGGGGGCGACAGAATTGATAAAAACCCTTGATTGTTGACACAAAACACCTTGGTTTTTCCTGTCCCTAAGAGAAGAGGCTCTTCTAATGTGAAGCTGAAAAAGGAAGAAACGAATAATCAGCTACTTGGCAATTCTCAAGATCCTGAGTTTTGATAACTGGCCTGTCATCGGGAACAATGGTATGATTTGTTCATACCGGAGGGAATGTTATGGGATCTGCCGTTAAAAAAACGATTTCACTTCCTCCTGATCTATCCAAGGAGTTGGAAGAGATCGCGCAGAAAGAGGGCAAGACCGTCAGTGCGGTCATTCAGGAGGCATTGAGGATTGCCAAGCGAGAACGACTGAAATCAAGATTTCTCGACACCCAGCAGTATTGGACCCGAAAAGCCAAAGAAAAGGGAATTCTCACTGAACGGGATCTTCAGAAATATTTGGCCAAATAGTGAGAGTCGTATTTGACAGCAACATCTACATTTCCGCTCTCGTTTTCCCTGGAAGCCAGGCTGAACGAGCTTTTTCCAGAGTTCTTGAAGGTACTGATAACCTTGTTCTCTCCAAAGCCATCCTGGATGAAGTGTTGGGAATCTTGGCCAGAAAGTTCAGTCGTGATCCCGAAGCGTTGAGTCAGACTGCAGTCCTCATGGCCGAAATGGGGGAATTGGTGAAACCGACTCGAACGGTGAAGATTTTCAAGGATGATCCTGATAATCGTGTACTCGAATGTGCTGAGGCAGGGCAGGCCGAATGTATTGTGACTGGAGACAAAACAATGCTTCAGTTGAAGCAGTATGGAAATATTCGATTAGTTTCCTTGCGAGAGTATCTCACCTCAGGATTGTAAGTCATTCTTCACTCGGGCCTTCGTTATTTCGTATCTGATCCAGGAGAGTTTCAACCGGTGTGGTGAGGCTTTTGCTACGGTTGCAGGCCTGACAGGCCGGCACGACATTGCCTCTGGTACTTTTTCCTTTCCTGGCCAAGGGCACCACATGATCCATGGTCAGGTTTTCTGCTCCTACCTGCTGATGACAAAAGTGGCACTCCCCTTTTTGGATTTGGGCCTTCCACCATGGTGTCTTCCGTAATTTTTTCCCGTTCTCGCGCTCAATCCGTATATGCCGTCGGACCGCATCATCGTCACCTAATGAGTAAAATTGCTCTGATTGCGTCATAGGGGAAGGGGGCCTCTGTTCAGAATACTTTATGCGGACTGTCGACCATGGAAGTCATGTGCCGGGTCAACCTATTTTGGAAGATTGTAGCGCTTGGGTCGGCGGTTGTTAAAGACACAGGTGATTTTCGGATCATACAGAACTTATGATTCCGGCCTTACACTTTTACGATATGTATCTAATGCCATTTGGGGTTTGCCCGTAAAAAGCTTAGGCAGGTGAACGCGTCGCACTTGGGACAAACCCTGCTGCCAACGTAATTTTCTGTGTTGCCGGGATTCGCCCCGGCAGGCGAGGCCCTTTTCTTTCGGGAAAAGGACCCAAAACCATTGACGCCCCGTCTGGCCTCATTGGAGCGGATGGACGCCAGCCTGCGGAGGGCGGACCAACTCGCTCCGCTCAAACAAGGCCCGCCAGCGGATGAGAGCGTCCTTCCTTGGGCCCGACGGCAGGCGTCGGACCATGGGAGACTGAATATTTGAGTGACTCACATGAAAGAACGAGGAGGCGTGCAATCTGTATGATCGGGTTTTTCCATTGGCGCACAGATCCTTCGCGGAGCCTCAGAATGTCCATGAGTCGGTGAGGGTTATACTGCAGATTCACGGTGTTGATAGGGGGGAATTGAGGGTTGTGCGATTAATCCAGCGCGAGGGTCAGGCATTTGGCGGAGCCACCGGCCTTGAGGAATTCGTCCAGTTCCACCGGGTGGGTGGTGTAGCCCTGTTTGTGTAACCATGCCATCGTTTCCGGACATCCGGTCGGCAGCACGACATGGCGGTTGATACACACCGCATTGCAGGCAAACCGCTCGCCTTCCTGGGATGGGACTTCAAATCGTTTGTCCTGTTCTATACGGGAAGCCAGCACGGTTTGGGCGTACGTATCGAAACAGGGGGGAAAATAGAGGAGCTCTCCCCCGCTTAGAGGACAAAAGCAGGTATCCAGATGATAAAACCGTTGGTCCACCAGTTCCACAGGCATGATTTCTTTCTGGAAAATTTCCGATAACTCGACGTAGGCGCGAATATCACTCCGTTGCCGGTAGCCGCCGATCCAGAAATCTGAAAATCCCAATAAGTCCCCGGCCCCTTCAAAGTTTAATTCGGGGTCAAGGTTGATGACTTCATAGCCCTTCCTGGTGAACCAATCAATGAAATGCCGTTCCTCACCCTGCCGTTCCGGGTGGCGGAACTGGCTGGGAACAGCCTTGCCCTCGTGGAGGACACCCGCATTGGCGGTAAACACCAAATCAGGTAGTTTTGGTACCGGTTCCATAAATTCGAGTTTGGCTCCAACATCATTCTCCAGCACCTGGGTCAGCGTCCTCCATTGGGCTCTGGCGCGATCTCCGTTCGTTTTATTGGACACTCTCATCCATGGATTAATTTCATATTCGATACCAAAATAATCCGGGGGGCACATCAATAAACGGCTCACGATCCTGGTATCCCCCCTATCCTTTCCAGCCGAGTTCACGGGCCAATTCCCATAAAAAAGAAGAAGAATCCATCACCAGTCCGACGGCTTGGAAGCTTCCACGGTCACTCAGTTTTGTGGGAACGGCGGGATTGATATCGACACAGACGGTTGGTGACGACGCCGGCAGTAAATTTCCGGTCGCCACCGCATGTAGGGTGGAGGCCACCAACAAGGCCAACCCCACGCCGGGAATGGCGGCGCGCATGGCTTCCTGGGCTTTGATGGAATCGGTGATGACATCCGGCAAAGGTCCGTCGTCACGAATCGTCCCGGCCAGCACCATCTGGACCTTTTGTCGTATGCAGGCGGCCATGATTCCTTCCTTGATTAATCCGCTTTCGATGGCGTTTCGGATGCTTCCCAGGGCCCGTACACGATTGATGGTGCGAAGGTGGTGTTCATGCCCGTGGGGCACGGAACGGCCAATACCCAAATTGTATCCCAATGACGTACCGTACAGGCTGGCTTCCATGTCGTGAGCGGCCAAGGCGTTCCCGCAAAACAGGACATGGATGTATCCCGCTTCGATGATCCATGCCAGGGCTTCCCGTCCTCCCGCATGGATGATGGCCGGACCACCCGCAAACAACACCTTGTTGGACCCCTTGCCCTCTTTTCGTTGTTGTTGAATGGCCTTCATCCGTTTGGCCACGTCTGCGATGATATGGTGGTGAGGACGTTCGGAAGAAACCTGGGCTTCCATGAAACCGAACACATCCCGTTCTTTTGGTCGCTCCAACGGGAACACCCGAACACCTTTTCGCCCCGTGATGACTAGATCGCCTTTTTGTACGGAACCCATGGGAATCATCTGGGCGGAAAGTGGCGAGGTCTTCAGCCGGATGGCTAAATCCATTTCGGGTTGCGGGACATCGATCCAGTTCCCTTGCCACCGTATTTGGGTAGAGAGATGAGATGTGGCGTAAAAATCTTCCGGTAAAATTCCATCAGCCGGGGCTGGCTCAACCGTGCAATCTTCTTCCGTCTCAACCACCGCCCCATGGGGCTGGATGGTTTTCAGGATTTCCTGTAATAACTCCATCGTGGGAGCTTCAATCAGGATGGTGGCATGGGAAGAGTCCTCCCGTCGGGTTCCCACCGTGACTTCTGAGAGGGTAAAGGTTCCCCCCAACATGACAATCGCATCCAGGACCTTCGCTAAGATCAGTGAATCAATGATATGCCCTTGAATGGTGATGGGTTGAACGATCATTTTTTTATTTTATCATGAATTCTGTAAAGACTTGATGTGAAAATTGCTTGGGGGTTATCGGCCTTGGGCGATGCCGAAGCGGTGCTTGGATAGTCTTCGCTCAAGCTACCATGGCCATTTCTGTCAGACCATAGGAAGGAAATCGCAGAAGATTCATTCTCATCCCTTTCCTCACGGTGCTATACTGTGACAATCGACCAACTGCCAGGGGGGAATCAAGTTTGAACCATCATCTTTGTACTGTTCTCCTCATGATTGGGCTCGCGGGAGGGTATTGGGAGCAGGGGCTCCAGACTACGGCCTGGGCTTCTCCCGGCACGGATGTCTTTCAAGCCTTTACCCAACACATCGGTGCTCAAATCGGAAAAGATAAACAGGAATTTGCGATCGCCGATTCCTGTACGGTCTATTTTTATCAACATTGGAACAAGAAAGCCCGGCCTGAGGTTGAGCGCATTCATTTCTCCCCCCTATCAAGGACAGGGCTTAATTTCGATTGTGGGAAGCTCTTTCCCAAGGGGTTGGAACAGGCCAGGGAGGCCTTTGGGAACATGCAACAACGGCTCTCCCTCAGCCTCACCTTTTATCAAATGGCCTTGGTGGGAGATGGGGATGATAATCAGGAATATAGTGCACAAGAAATTCACGATGTGCTGGAAGCCTTTGGGTTACCATTTCAAGAGGGGCAACCTTTGCGAGGGTATATGAGAGCCTTGACGGGCCTGTTTGATACAATTCGCCAGGATGTTCAATTCAAATTCCTGATGGAGGGGATGCAGGTGTTGATGAACAAGGGGTATCGCTTTACCGAAGCTGATCAAACCGCATTGAATCAGGAGCTTAATTGATGGTCATGGGGGGAAGCTCTCTATCGTATTCGTTCCAACGCTTCTTGTGAGCGGCTGCGGACGGTCTGGTCCCAGTCTTCTTTCATCTTTTCTTCCAATTTCGCCTTCGCGTCCTGAGCCCGCATACGGCCGAGGGCTAAGGCGGCACAGGCTCGCACATGGGCATGGTCATCCTCCAACGCCCGAATCAATAAGGGGATCGAGGGTTGATGTTTCAATATTCCCAGGTAACTGGCTGACATTCCTCGTATGCGATGTTGTTTGTCACCTATGGCCGTTTTCAACGTCCAAATAAAGAGTTCCGCCATCGGTTCGGTGACGGTGTCCAATCCTGCTGCTTCAAATTGGTTCACTTCAATAAGGGTAAAGGCAAGATCTCGTCGTTTTTGGGCTGAGGGTTCTTTTTGAAAGCGTTGGAGGAGCCGATCACGAAGCTGAAGGCGCTCTTTGCGAGCCCGCCATTTTTTTGTGCCCACCCATACGCCTATCCCCAACACGAGAACGCCTCCAAGTATGGGGAGGATCTCCTCGGTGATGTAATCCTGAGTGTCGAAGGTCAGATGATGCCAAGTCCAAATGCCTGCTACGATTAGACCCAGAAATAACAGGCCGAAAAACGGGTTGATGGAACGGGTTGCTTCGGGTTGAGTTGCCATACGGGGAGTGGTCATTAGGGAGTTTTTATTTACCGCCAAGGTATAACAATGAAGGTCACCATACTAGGTTCAGGAACGAATATTCATCCCACTCGAGCTGCGGCCGGGTATGTAGTCGAGACGGACCGGCCTATTCTACTGGATTTTGGTCCAAGAACGCTCTCAAATTTATTACAAACCGGCATAGATCGCCATACGATTCAACACCTACTCTTTACCCATTACCATGCGGACCATTTTTCTGATTTTATTCCATTTTTCTTTGATGCTGTGTGTCGTTCAAAGTTCGCGGCCGTTCGACCGGACCTCACCATTTATGGTCCACCTGGAACTAAACGACTCTTTCGGACGATTTTCCGGACATTCCCCAATTTTTCGGGTCCACCCTTTCGGGTGACCCTCAAGGAGGTCATCGATCAGCCGTTTTTGATTGGTCACACACAGATCACGCCCTTGCCCATGACCCATTCTGATCAACAAATTTGTCTCGGCTATCGTTTTGAGTTTCTGGGCCGGTCAGCGGCTTTTTCGGGAGATGCGATGGCTTCACCGAATCTGGTGACCCTATGCCTGGATACTGATTTGGCCGTCCTGGACTGTTCTTTTTCGTCTCATCAGCCAGGTGGATCGCATATGCATGCGGAAGAATGTGGAAAAGTAGCGGAAAAAGCCAAGGTCAAAAAACTCGTTCTTTCGCATTTTTATGAGACAGCAGATCGGTCGAATGTCGTGGCCCAAGCCCGCCGATTTTTTTCAGGACCAGTGATCAAAGGAAAGGATCTTCTCACCTTGCAAGTCGGGAGGGCATCGCCAAAATAGTGTGGGCAAATGAAGCCAATCCGTTTGCGAACCCGACCCCTATTCTTTTTGATTATTTTGCAATTGCCAGAGCCTGGACATGAAAGCCTCGAATAACTCCCCGCCTGCAAGTTGGCTAATCGGGCTGACGCTCAAATCAAGGAGCGGACCTTGTCTGAGCCCGGCGAGTTGGGCCGCCCCTCCGTGGCTTACGTCGGAACGATTCCATATGCCGACTTGGGTGGAAATGGTTTTGGGTCCTTTTGCCTTCACAACAAAGGTCGCGCCCTTCGAGACGCCCTAGTAAAAACTCGGCTGCCGAGCCGAACCCCGGCTCTTCCAAGTGCCAAGTTCAAACCCCAATCCATGGACGAGAAGATAAATATCAGGTGGAGGAAACTCTCAACAACAGACCCCCAATTCTCAACTGATGCTAAAAGCGACATTTCTCCTATATCAAATTGAGGATTTTTGCGTCACTTCCTTATGCACGAAAATTTTTTTTGAAAAATCAAAGTAAAGTTCCCCGCCCAAAGGGCGGGGCTTTCCCAAACCCTATAAACAACTTCATCTAGCGAAGCACCCGCACAAGATATCAGCGGATTTTTTCTCGAACAATTAGCCTGTGGTATTTCGAAGCCTAGACCAGGTGGTATCCGTGTCATAAACCGTAGGGTTGGTTCGTTTAGCCAATACGCGCCCATGTGATCACAACCTGGATCGGCCTCCGGCCGACTAAACTTTTCCTCCCCGCTCTAAGAGCGGGGCTTCCAAGTTCATTACAGTGATTTCTTCTAGATATTTTGGCACAGGTCTTGAGTCTTTCAGTTTGTGCGATGTTTCCATAACCGATTTAATCTTTTACAAAGGAGTTTTTATGATTCACATTTCTAAAGGACTAACTTACATTTTTGCCACAATGGTTTTAGGGATGTTTGGATCCACGCTGGCGGTTGCAGCCTCTCCGATTGAAGTCACGATTAAGGACAACGGCTACCATATTGCAGGTAGCTCCTCCGGGACCGGGGCTCCCGGTTTTTCGATGGCGGCTGGTGTGGAAAGCCTGATCATTTTAAAAAACGAAAACCACACTAATCATTCCTTTGTCTCGAAAGCATTTAAGACAATGGATGTAGTGGTCACTGGAGAAGCGGAAAAGGTGAAGGACGGAGATGCCACCGGGTGGATAGTGGAGCCAGGCAAGAGCATCCAGCTCAAATTTACCCCTCCGGTGGGGAAAGATTTTTCAGGCAGCTGGGATGTTTTCTATTGCACCATTCACGGGAAAGACAAAATGAAGGGTGAATTAGTAGTTGCCGATACCAGAGGAGGGGCTGGCGCTTTTTGATCTTCAATCAGGATGTTTAAACGGATGGGGTCGCTGAAATAATAAATTTCAGCGACCCTTTTTTATTTAAATCAAAGTATTACAAATGTTCCGGCAAAAGTAGCCAAAACCATTGACGCCCCGTCCGGTCTCATCGGATGGGGCGAACGCAAAGGAATAGAGGGACGGACCAACTCGCGGAGTCTATCCTGAGTTTTGTCGCAGGGCTCAGACAAGGCCCGCCCAGCGATTCGAGCGTCCGCCCCGTGAGCCAGACGGCAGGCGTCACAAATTTCGAAGAGTAAGTAATGAAACTGAATATGCTATGGTTTGTGGTCCCTTGTGCATCCTGTTCACAATTGTGGGCCTGCGCGGTGGCTCGAGCGAAACCCAATCGCTGATTCAGCCTTCCGGAATTGGGTGGAACAGGTAATTAGTCAATAAAAAGTTAGACCCCGATTCGATCTGACAATTACAGAGCCTGCACCTGAATGCCTTAAATAACCCCCGCCTGCAGGTCGGCCAATCGGGCTGACGCCCAAGCCAAGGGCGGACCTTGTCGGAGTGTAGCGAGTTGGTCCGCCCCTCCGTGGCTTGCGTCAGCACGATTTAATGTGCCGACTTGGGTGGAAATGGTTTTGGGTCCTTTTGCCGAAACAAAAGGACCTCATGAACTGGACTCCTAGCTTGAATCGTAGGGTAACTACGGGTAGGATAATATCATGTTAGATTGGTCCTCGTGTCCAGGAGTCGAACGTGATCCTCAACGTGTGAGTGGAGGGTGGGTGTTTCGTGGCACCCGTGTTCCAGTCGCTGCACTATTTGAGAATCTAGAAGACGGGGTAGAGACCACGGAGTTTGTGGCCTTGTTCCCTGGTGTGACACTTGAGCAAGTTCGCCTGGTTCTCGATCATGCCGCCAAAAGTCTAGCTTCCCCACAAGTTGTCTGAGTGCGAATTCTCTTCGATCAGGGGACTCCTGTCCCTCTGCGCAGATTCTTAAGTACCCATCAAGTAGAAACGGTTTTTGAGCGCGGTTGGAGCACGTTAAAAACGGCAGAATTGTTAGCAAGAGGTGAGGAAGAAGGCTTTGAAGTGTTCGTCACGACCGATAAAAATCTTCCAAGCAACAAAACCTCTCTAGGCGGAAAATGGCTATTGTTGTCTTATCTTCAACGAGTTGGCCTCGAATTCAAGCGGCTGTAGAATCTATTAATCAGGCTATCGAGACCACCTTGCCTGGAAGTTTGCACGAAGTACGCATCCCATAAAGATAGCGAATGCGTCATAGGCTAGATCGGTCGTACGTAGTGGCTCAAGCCCGCGGATTTTTCTCGGGACCCATCATCAAAGGAAAAGGTCTTCTACCCTTGCAAGTCTAGGAGCCACCATGGTCTAAAAGGGGGCGAAACAGGCCGCTGACCTGACCTCTATTCTTTTTGACTATTTGACAGTTGCCGATTCAGCTCATGAGAGCCCTTATGACTTACCACCTGCAGGTTGGCCAAACGGGCTGACGCTCAAATCAAGGAGCGGACCTTGTTTGAGCCCGGCGAGTTGGTCCGCCCCTCCGTGGCTTGCGTCAGGACGATTTCATGTGCCGACTTGGGTGAAAATGGTTTTGGGTCCTTTTGCCGAAACAAAAGGACCTCGGCTGCCTGCGCCGAAACCCGGCCCTTCCAAGTGCGAAGGTCAAACCCCGACAGATGGGGGAGAAGAAATGTTAGGCGGAGAAAACTCAATAAAACCGAATCCCGAAGTTGGGGTTTTTATAGATTTCAAGGGCTGCCTCATAGGGCATTGAAATTCAATGAGGTTTTTGGCATTCCGCTGCGCCGCAGTTGAAATTGCTCAATATGTGGGTCGAAGTCCCCTTGGGTAGCTACGACATGATCGTGCTTCAAGAGATTTTCTCAACTGCGGAATCCGGGATAAAAGGATCCCTCTTAATGACCCCTTAAGGGAGGAAAATGATTCATGAAGAGCGCCTATGGATTGATAATTTGTGGTGTGGTTTTCTGGGCTTCAAGTCTTTTTGCCGACTGCGATTGGGTATTATGGAAATCATGGAGCCATCTAAATCCAGCCGTATTTTCAGCGATAAGCGGTCGTCAGCAATTCCCGGAAGAATTAAATCTGAAAGAATGGGAATATTTAGACGCGTTTCAAAATAAGAAGGAATGTCAATTTGCAAGTGAAGAAAATTTAGATACTTTTATTTCGGCCCAAAAAGCAATGCTTAAAAAAAAAGATAGATGAGGAAAGAGTCAATGATGCAGCATCAAAGAATTTGCAGCTTCCCTTAGAAAAACGGTTTCCCAAATACAATCATTATATTGACATCCAGCGAGGAATTGGCAGGAATGATAAGGCCATTGAGGGTTTAATTTTTAAGCAAATTGAGAAAAAGAAAAAAGAAGAAACCCCAAGTGAGGTAAGAGTAGACGAAGATGGAAAAGTGCATTTAGAAAGCGGCACGTATACGTTCATCTGTATTCCCATCACGATAGATCCCCGAATTAAGGGATAGGGATAGAGGTCTGTTGTTGAGAGTTTTCCTGGTTGATGTAAGACGGGGTGTCTGGCACGCCAGGAGACCTTGTGAAATCCCACTGATTCGATACCTTTCTGGAAGTGCTACACGAAACCCATCTCCATTTGGGAGCCGAGGCCTTTGGCTCTCGTCTAATTTGTATCACTACAACCTTTGTCTGTGCATACACCCACAAGAAACCTGTGACGCACCATGCGGCATCTCAATGATGATCACTCATTTGGGAAAGTCTTTAGGCAGAGGGATCCTGATCGGCCGAAGATTCCTCCAGGATTTGAAGCAGGGTCTGTATCCGCTCCGTCATGGGATTCTTTTCTTCCCGCTCATAAATACTCAACAGATTCCGAAGCATGCGGGCAAGAATCAGTCTGGTCGAACTCTTTTCCAAAAACTCAGGAGAATAGTCTAAACCGGATGCCGTAATAAATTGCTCACAGTCCTGTTCCCGTAAGAATGCTCCACCGTTAAAACAATCCACGAATTGCGGGATAGGTTCTCCTTCAATCTTCACCAGGAAATGTCCCGGCATTCCGACTCCGGAGAGGGGCAAATTCAAACGGTTCCCCACAAATACGTAGATGGCCGAGAGAGAGATAGGGATCCCTTGCCGGGATTCGATGACACGATGCAGGTAGCTATTATCGGGATCATGGTAATGGATACGATTGCCGGAAAACCCCTTGTCTTTAAAGAGGAACGCGCTGAGGAGTCTGGCGACCTTCCCTGGTGGAGAATTTTCGGAATGCCATTTCTTTCGGAATTCTTCGGTGAGATGATCAAGGCATTCCTGATAATGGGGAATATTGACATTTGGGTAGGCGATCTTGGCGATGAGGAATGCCCCCTGCTCCCAATCAATCTGCCGGGAGCAATGGGCAACGAACGTGCTGAATTCCTCTTTGAGTTGCTCAAAGCGAATTTCATCTTTCACAAAAGCGACCCGGGGTTCCAATGCCGTATCATCCGCGCTGGCTTTTTCCAAAAACGGTAAGGCCGAGGGCCCGATACGGACGAATTCGTGCTGGATCGCTTTGGCGACCTGTTCGTTGGGGTCGGACAGCAAACGAAGGAGGGCGTTAATTTTGGTCTCTGAAGGTGAGTGCAAGAAGGTTAGTTCCGGGTAGAGATAATAAAGCCTCCTCAGAGAGAAAGAGGCGTCTCATCGAGGAGTTATACAATTTGGCAAAATGCGGTTAGCCGACGGAGCGCTTAAATGCGCGGGCACCCCCATAAAGACAGAGGCCGTCGAAGACGGCGAGAACGACCAGTGCGATGGCCACCTGAGGGAGCGCTTCGCTCCAGCCGGTAAGAATTAATGGCCGGATGGCATCAATGACCCAGGTCATCGGATTGAAGAAAGCCAGTGATTTCATCCATCCCGGCATTGCCGTTAATGGGACAAGCGCGGAGCTGAGAAAGATCATCGGGAGTGAGAGGAAGCCAAGCACCGAGAAAAAATCTCCGTGACTTTTCACGGAAAACGCCATGGCCATGGAAATGGCTGTGAGCCCGACACCAAATAGCATGCCGATGACTAAAATGAGTGCGATTCCTAAAATCCCGGTTTCCGCACTCACCCCAAACAAAAAGGCCACTCCCAGAATAACCAGAATTTGCATGGCGGTGATGGCCATCACAAATAGAAAGCGACTGAGGATCACGGATGATCGTCGGATGGGAGTGGCCATCAGTCGCTCCAGAAACCCGTTTTCTTTATCAAACAGTAGGTCTACCCCTCCCGCCAGCCCGTTATTGAGGACGGTCATCACGACGACGCCGGCTGCAAGGAAACTCATGTAATTCGGGGCTTGGACGACCTGTATGTCGGCAGCGCGTTGGAACAGGTTGCCAAAAAAGATGAGCCAAAACAGCATGGGCTGGATCAGGGTAAACAGCATACTGAACTTTTCCCGGCTCAATCGCTTGACCCATCGATTGGTCAGGGCAAGCACTTCTTGAATTTGCTCATTCATGGAGAAACCTTTCCAGGACGGTGAAATACTACAGGATTATGATCTTAGGTCGTGGGTTCAGCGGGTTGGTCTTTGAGGGACCGGCCTGTGTGAGCCACAAACACGTCGTCGAGTCGCGGCCGATGATATTCGATTCCGTCGAGGCGACATCCTACTCGATTGGTCGTCTCGAGGATAGCAGGTAATGCCTTCTCGGGAGCATCGACGCGGATATCAAGCCCCTGTGGAGTAGGACGAATGGCGCGCACGAAGGGTAAGGCTTTGAGGGCGGTTGAGAGGGTTTCGACGATCTGAGGTTCAGGATCCCCAAGAGTGAGCCAGACGGCATCTCCACCTAAACTGGCCTTTAGATCTTTTGGAGAGCCAATAGCGCGGATTTCTCCCCGATCAATGATGGCGATTCGATCACAAAGCTGGTCGGCTTCATCCAGATAATTTGTGGTCATGACGATGGTCATGCCCTGCTCGCGCAATTGCCGGAGGTATTGCCAAATGTTGAGGCGGCTTTGAACGTCAAGCCCAAGAGTGGGTTCGTCCAAAAAGAGTACTTTGGGATTTGGCAGTAGGCCGCAGGCGATATCTAATTTTCGTTTCATCCCACCGGAATACCCTTTGGCCACGCGATTGGCATGTTCCTCCAGGTCGACCAGCTTCAAAAGCGATGCAATCCTGGTGAGGGCTTCATTCTTTGGGAGATGATAGAGATCCGCGAGTAACAGCAGATGCTCCCGACCGGTAAGAAAGCGGTCGATGGCCCGTTCTTGGGGCACGTAGCCGATCATTCGTCGAATCGTGTCGGCTTCTTTGACGACATCATGCCCGAAGATGGTGGCGGTCCCGGACGTGGGGCTGAGGGTTGTAATTAAAATTCGAAGCGTGGTGCTTTTCCCTGCCCCGTTGGGTCCCAGGAGGCCAAAAATTTCTCCTTGCATGACGGACAAGGAGAGATCCTTTATGGCAGTAATGGTGTCGTAGGTTTTCCCCAGCCCTTTAACCTCAATGGCAACGGCATCAGACATGGTGTGTTATCCTTGTGCCGTTCGAAGATCGGCAAGTTTAAAGCGGATCAGATCAATCAGGCGGCGAGCTTGCTGGACGAGATGGCCGGATTCAAGTAAAAATTGTTTTTCCACGGGTGACAAATCAAGACCGGCTGAAAGGTTATGGACAAGAATGGAATCCGTGAGTTTGCCAGAAGCGATCACCTGACACAACTCATGAGCTTTTTTCCAGGTTAAATATTCTTGGGTGATGTGCTCCAGATTGATGCGGGTCTCAGTGTCCAGGGAGGCCATCCCCTTTTGAGCATGGGGAATAATTTGTGCTTGGCGGTAGGGGGTTGAGACCTCTTGTTCTTCATAGGTGCATCGCTGAAGTCCTTGCAAGACAATGTTAAACCGACCGTCAGCCAATTTGTGTGAGCTGATCATTCGTCCCACACATCCGATGGGATAAATCGGGGGATTCTCCTCATACTCGTCTTCCCAGCCGTCCTTGAGCAAGGCCATGCCAATGCAATCCCCCTGACGGGATGCGTTGTGGATCATTTCCCGGTATCGAGGTTCAAATATGTGCAGTGGCAAATAAGTTTCAGGGAAAAACACCACGTTGGGCAGTGGGAAAATTGACACGATATCTGGTATGGGAAATGTGTCGGATTCGGCCGATGGGAAATCTGAAGACATGCGGTACGATAGCGGAGAATTTTCGAGAAAGTCAACGTAATATAATGGCTTCAAGTGTTTCTTTGAAATGAGAAAATCCTTGTGGGGAAAGGGATTTGTACGCTATGAAAGGTCGTGGTATAAACGGAAGCATGAAGTGGACGAAGGCCTTCACCCACATGCTGATTATGCAGGTCCTGACGTGAGAACGAGATCCTCGTGGGTCAATATTTCGTTCCTGATCATATTTCTGCTACTGGGGGTTTCGGCTGTTTTTGCAGAGATCTCCAACGTTGGACTCCACGAATTTGCTCCTGCCCGTCCTGGTTACGTCTATGCGTTCCCGCGGGATCATGGTAGTCATGAGCAGTTTCAGACAGAGTGGTGGTATTTTACCGGGCACCTGTTGAGTACGAATGGCCGACGGTTTGGGTACGAACTGACGTTTTTTCGTCGCGGAATAGACTCACCTGATGCTTGGAGCAATCCTTCTGCATGGGCCATGCGACATCTGTATTTTGCCCATTTCGCGTTAACCGACGAAGCGAACGAGCAATTCCGGTTTGCCGAAAAGCTCAGTCGTGCCGGAATCAAGAAGGCCGGAGCCGAGGCGGATCGGTTGAATGTGTGGATCGATCGGTGGTCAGTGGAGACGGTGGCCCCCGATCATCGACAATTTCATCTTCAGGCGCAGGCAGAGGATTTTTCCATTGATTTGACGCTCGAACCGAGTAAACCCCCCGTTACTCATGGCCCGGACGGCGTGAGCCGAAAAGGCCAGCACCCGGAGGATACCTCTCATTATTATTCACTGACCCGTCTCCGGACCAAGGGATCTGTGGTGGCACAGGGGATGCCGCTGGCGGTCAACGGCGTGAGTTGGATGGATCACGAATTTGGATCTGCAGACCTCTCGGAAGGGCTTGTTGGATGGGATTGGTTCAGCCTGCAACTTGAGAATGAATATGACATCATGGCCTATGGGCTTCGCCGTGCGGATGGGACGTTTGACCCTGCGTCCAGTGGAACACTGGTGAGGCCAAACGGATCGTCGACTTTCTTTTCCCTTGAAGAGATCAATGTAAGTGTAAAAGGCCATTGGACCAGTCCGGTCAGTGGTGCGCGTTATCCTAATCAATGGACGTTGTCTATTCCGTCTGAAAAGGTCGCGTTAATTATCTCTCCCAGAATGGCCAATCAAGAACTCATAACCAGGCGTAGTACCGGTGTGACGTACTGGGAAGGAGCTGTGGATGTCACGGGGCTTTGGAAGGGACAGGATATTCATGGCCAGGGCTATGTTGAACTGACCGGATATGCCGAACCATACAGCCCATCTCGATAAGGTGTGACCTCTTGCCATTCAACAATGAAGGACCGTTCTAAGATGTCCCGCGCCCATTGGATCTTCCTCGTTTCCTTGATATTCGGACTGACGGCCTGCGGTCAACGAAGTGATACCATTGTGTCCATTGCCTTACATCCCACCAAACCCAATATTGTGTATGTGGCCACGGATGAAGCGGTATATAAGTCTTCGGATACGGGGGCCACATGGACCAGATTTGCAGGCGAATTATCCCGGACACGAGTGATTTGCCTTGCCCTGGATCCCCAGCTGTCCGCCACCGTGTTTGTTGGAACGATGGGCGATGGGACCTATAAAAGCCCCGATGGGGGCAGAACGTGGCATCCTTACAACTCCGGGATTCAGAAAGGCACGATCTCGGCTATTGTCAATCAGATTGTGTTTAATCCTTTGGGAACGGAGATGGTTTATGCGGGGACGACCGTTGGGGTTTTCCGGAGTTTGGATGGGGGTCGACATTGGACCGAACGGATGCAAGGAATGACGGAGGTGAGTTTTGTGGTGACCTTGGCAATCGATCCTCAGCGTCCAAACGTCTTGTATGCGGGGACTACCGGAGGTGTCTATCGCACCATCAATGCCACGGAGAGTTGGGAAAAATCATCAACGGGCATGGTGGCTTCAGATGCCAAAATGGCCTCAATGGTGTTGGGAGTCAATGGAATCGTGGTTGATCCAACTAATAGTGAGGTGGTGTATGCAGGGACCACGGATGGGTTATATAAATCAACGGATCAAGCCGAACATTGGACAAAAATCGGAGGAAGCATTCAACACGCCTATATTAGTGCCATCCAACTGGATCCCACTAACCCTTCAATCCTGTATATGGCGACGAGTGATCGGGTTCAAAAAAGTGAGGACGGAGGAGAGACCTGGCAACCGAAAATTAATGGATTGGAGGCAGCCAGTATTCGCAGTCTTCAGATGAGCTCCATGGATCCACGCGTTCTGTACGTTGGCACCAATGGAGGAGGGCTGTACCGAAGTATGGATGCCGGAGAATTGTGGGTCCGGTTACCTCTGGTTCCTGCTGCAAGTGATTAAGCGCCTTTGATTGGATGATTTTTCTCCCACTGAGGTTTCGGACGTTCATTCCAGAGCGGCTTATTGCCCTTTCCAGGATTCAGGAAGCAGAAACGAGAGGTCCATCATGACTTTGGCTCCATAGGTTGGGCCGAAGTCTTGACTATTAAGTTGATCGTTCCAGGTTTCGAAAGTAAATGGGTGGGCGCGGATCGCAATAGTCCAAAAGCGTTCTTCCAAGGAGTCTCCATTTTCTCCCTTAAACATTCCGGAATCAATGGTGGCGCCGATTTCGATTTCGAGCAGGGGACGAAATGTTTTCTCATCATACCAGCCATAGCTGAGGGAGCCTTGTGCGGCAAACGAATGATTGGCTAAGTCATGGAATGCGGCGCCGGGGGAGATTCGTCCGGCCCTCACCATTCCGGAAAATCGGAGAGGTCTGAATATATCTGCGACCCAGCCATCCTGTGCACCGCTCAGATATTCGATAGTTTTCACCGGTGACCAACGGCGAAATCCCCCACGGGCAAAGAGTTCGTGATATAGGCTTCCCGTCTGTCCTCCTCCTCCAAGAAAGAGCACTCGGCGTTGTCCCGGGATTTCTCCCCATCGAGTGATTGAACCGGATATGGTAAAATCGGTACTTTTTCGTTTCTTCCCGACCGGGACCTCAGGGATTCCATACAAGCGGTCGTGGATGAAATCGTTTTGGAGAAATTCTGAAGGCTGATTTCTCGTAGGGCCAATCCCAAAGGTGAAATTTGTGCTCCATCCTTCGAGGGAATTGGACAAGTGGCGAGTCCAACTGGTGGTAATCAGATCTAACCCGATGGTTTCATGAATGCCATTGAAACGCTCCCCTTCACCATTAAATTCAGTAAAGCGAAATATGGAGAATCCGGCGGCAAGCACCGGTTCCTGATCGGGAAAGTCTAGCGCTCCCCAATGAATACCTGGTGCGGAACTTTCTGCCCTAGCCGGTTGTGGAGAAATCCACCAACTCAAACAGGCGATTAGGGTGAAGGAAAAAGTCAGAGACGAATGGAATCGGCAAGTCATAGTCAAAGATGAGAAATTTCATATCAGCGAGGGCTAGTTGGCTGATTTCTAGAACAATGGCAATGTCTTAGAGCATCTGCCCTATAGTTGGGGCTTACCCTAAGGCAGGCTTACTCTTGACATGTCCAGACGATACGATACCGAATAAGGGGTGAATCAGTTTGGGAGGGAGGAAATCAGAAATCGAGGGCCTCGTTTACTTTTTCGACAAGTTCACGGAAATTACAGGGTTTGTCGATAATCGCATAGGCGCCAAGTCCCATGGCTTTGTGCTTGTGGATTTCGTCAATGACACCACTGAGCAGGATTACCCGAGGGGTTCTGCCGTTCAAGGTCCCGTTGACTCGTTCCAACAAGGTCAGTCCACTCATAATAGGCATGTGATAGTCGACAAGGACAAGATCTACATGGTTTTCTTCCAACCATGCTAGAGCGGCGCCGCCGTTTTCCGACTCGGCGCATTCAATTCCCGAAGATTCTAATGCCCCACGCACAGTTCGGCGGACAGCAGGTTCATCATCCACAATCAGCACATGTTTTCTGGGAGAGGGAGACCGTTTGTTCACCACGAAGTGTTCCTCTGAAACACCATAAGAACATTCAACTTTTTCTCAGGACAAGTTGGCCATTCTTTTTTGGCAAGTTTCCTCTATTTTTACATACGTAATGTGACTTGGGGAATACCCTCACCATATATCTTGTGTAGATTTTTATCAACTACACAATGATTACATGTTCGGCAAAGTGATGAAGGTGTAGTGAATGAAGATGGATCACAAATGATGCATAGTTTACCAACAGGATTGTCCACAGTTTTGGTGAATCGACGTGCTGAAAAGCGATGGGTGATTTATTGAGGAGAGAATTCGATTGAAATTCGAAGCTCTGGTGGGATTCAGGGAGTAGATTTCCTAAAGGGAGGCTTTTGAGGTGCCTGCCACATGGTTTATCGGATGTTTCCTTCCGGTATCCAGTGATAACGGCTTTGGATATAAATTGTGTGGGGCTTGGATTTACCCTGGATCAGTCCTAAAGTTTCGTTTGCGGGACGAGTCAGTCCGATAAAAAGGGAGAGACTTACACCTGGGTTTTTTGAAGGCAGGATCCAGATAATTGCGATTTGACTGATTCATATATTTTACTTCCTGGCAGAAGTTCTATCCCTGGTATCCCTGACGCAATCGCATGTTGGACAGCTAAACGGGCAACTCTCATGCGTGGGATAGTCTGAGACGGGAGCGCTTCTTGAAGAGCGATGAAAGTCACAGGAGGAATCTTGACAGAAAAGAGGTCCCCGTCAGGTGAAGAAAAGGTAAAGCATTCGATGTTGGAAGACCCGACGCGATAGGTCAATTTGAATGTGAGGTTGTGGGGCTGAAGTGAGTCATCCTCAGACGGAAATTGCCGAAAGGTGCTCTCGACAATATCCTGGGATACGCCAGAGGGAATACCAGGAATCCACTCCGGCATGGTTGAAAGGCCACGGTGGCAATACCCCGTAGGGGTTTTCGCCACTCGCCAGGTGACGCCTTCGATGAAAAATGACAGAATTCGTAATGCCATGAAAATTTTAAGACCAGAGAGTTTGCGCGTTGATCGTTCCTGCAGGCCTATCGGCCGACCCAGTCAATTCATTAGCATACTAGGGAAGCTGGGGTTCACGCAATTCCAGCCACTATAGATACAATGAAAGGGCAAGGCCATTGGTGAAAAATGAGTCGGCCTTGTTTTATGGGACTTGTTTTGTAAGATTAAGGAGAGGGAGCAAGGGGTCATTCTCCGTGAAGGCACAATTTGTGGTATTTTTCATGACTCCAATTGTAACTTGCTTCGGCGTTACCTTTAGAGAACTGTAATCGATTGATCCGTTGGATACCCCGCTGCTTGGGGGGATCTTTTATTTTTTGAATAAGACCTTCATTTGCTCATTTTTCATTTAAAAAATGGAACGTCCATCCAATTTCTTCCCTCTATTCTGATGTGACTATTTGACAAAGAGACCTGATCCGGAAATTTTTGAGCCGGATTCAGGAAGAATTTCTTATCGTGCCTACAAATACGTATCTTTACAAAAGAATTGGTCATGAAGGGAACATCACTATGTCGGTTTTAGGTTGTCGTCATTATAGAAACCTGATCGGTCTACTTGGAGCTTTTAGTGTTGTGTTGGGATGTGTTGGTGGTCCAACCGGGCATGAAGCCTATCAAAAAGAAGGGTTTCAGGTTACTCGCCCTAACCCGGGAACCAGCGTGGTGGTGAGGGGAAATGATGTCGCAGCCGTCAATCAGGCTTTGAGTTGGCTGAATGACCATCAATTACTGGTGGTCAATCGGCAGGTTGTGCAGGAGGAGATAGTTCCTGAATTGGCCTCTTCAAATGGGAAGGACCGACATGCTCAAGCATTAGGCGGAGCTCGTAAGGTTGGGGCGACATTGGTGGTCTTTGTGCATGTGGATGAAACTCCCGTGAATTCCACGGTAGAGCCCGTAAGTGGTGGATCTCAACCCATGAATAAGGTTGTTATTGATGTTCTTGGGATGAATACCGGAGCAGGCGAGGTGGCCTTTGAAGCCAGGGCCTGGAATTCTGACCCACTGGTGGTATCTGAGCGGGTGATCCAAGATCTGACCATTCTTGCGCTTGAACAGGCTTGGCAGAAACCAGCGTCCTCGCCTTCCCCGCACCCGCAAAAGGAGGTGACTTCAGAGAATACGACCGGGCCTCATGCACTACAGATGGCGCCGGTATCGGTTGATCCCTCCAGCTCATCCACCACCACCCAGTCGGCAACGGTTCTTTTGGTGTCGCCGGACCCAGTCGCTACTACCCAGTCAGAGCCGGTACCGCCAACCGAGACGGCTCGAGAGCAGGACACAGTTTCCCCAGAACCGGTTTCGGAAGAATTAACACCCGCATCTGTTACGGCAGCACCGGTGGTCGCCGAAAATTCCGATACCTCCGACAATTCCTCTTTGGGACTTCAAATCGCGAGTGGAGCCTTATCGATTTTGTATATGCCTGTCAAAGTGGTCTATGCCGGCGTGGGAGGGTTGGTTGGAGGCATGGTCTATCTGGTGACCGCCGGGAATGAATCTGCGGCTCAATCAGTTTGGGATGCTAGTCTCAAAGGCACATACTGGCTCACCCCGGACCATTTACAAGGTAACGAACCTGTTCGCTTTAAGGGAGAGGCGACGCGTTAATCTTTCCAATCCCAAAACAACACTTCAACCGAAGGGCTTGCTACGGCGAGCGCCCCGATGTGGGGCTGGCCCGCATTGATGCGAAAGAGTGAACACTCGTTTTCCCGGATCGGTTCATTTGTTGACAGCACAGTTGCTTTCAATCCGTCCGGATCGAGTGCGATTTCACATTGAGCCATCCCACCCGATAATCCAATCCCCCGCATTTTGAGATACGCTTCCTTGCAGGTCCAGTAGGTCAAAAACTCTTGCGTCCGCTTGTCAGGTGAAAGGGTTGCAAGGTACGCCGCCTCTCGTGGAGAAAAGTACCTTGTGGCGATATCCTGATCGCTGACATTCCGGTTGACCTGTTCCACATCGATACCAACAGCGTGTTCAACCGTGAAGGCCAGCAATGCCATTCCACTCGTATGAGAGACATTGAATTGTAAAGACAAAGAAGAAGGATCAGCGAGCGCGGGTTTTCCTTGGAGGTTGTTCTCAAACCGGAGAGTGCCAGGGGGAATTCCCACATAGTGACTGATCAAATTTCGAAGAATACCCCTGGTTGAAAGGAATTGGTATTGGTGGTGAGGAACCCGATACCGTTCTGCCCGTGCTCGTTCATCTTCAGAAAGGTCGGTGCGGTAAAGAGCAGCCTGCTGGGGTGAAATATCCAGATGAACCCGCCACACATGGACCACGCCTGGAAACAGGGTCTGAAAAATGTAAGGGGAGGGACAGGCCCAGTGGGTGGGAGTCAACATAGATTTCAGACGGATTGTATCGGAAGGACGGCTTGGCGGAAACCCTTTGAGCCTTCTATAAAGAGTCGATGACCGGTGTGTTCCACGTTCCTATTTTTCGTCAACTTTCCTATACTGCTGATTTCTGAAAGCAATGAGGGTAGGAACCAGGTATCCTGGCAGAGTTCTCGAGAGATCAAGCCCTTACCACACCTGAAAGGCTTGTCCAGATGACAGCTCGGATCAAATGGTCCTAGCAAAATCCACGCGTGGCATAACTACATGGCATTGGTGCTTCGGTTTTGTGGTGTTTACCCTTCTTGTCTCATGTTCGGAGAAAGGCCTGTCCGATATGACCCCTGAGCAACTGTTAGCCTCAATTGAAACACACTCGGCCCCAGTGATCGTGGATGTCCGCTCTCAAAGTGAATACGATTCCGGCCATGTGCCCGGCGCTGTGCATCTGCCTTTTTACGCCATGTGGAGCCGTCATAAGGAGACGAATGCCACACCGAAGGATCCGATTGTCTTATATTGCGAGCATGGCCCGAGAGCGTGGATCGGCAAATTCGCCCTGTGGACGGTGGGGTATAAAAATATTGCTTACCTGGACGGTCACATGTCAGGCTGGAAACAGCGAAGCATGCCCATGGAAAACCTCGCCGAATAGCCGGATGAGTCCACCGCACATATCCCGCACTACAATTCACGCAACACGCAGCTTGGACAGATGGTCAGTCACGTCGACTTTGACCGCCCGGTGAATGACCTCGGGGAAATCCGCCGGTAGGACGCATTCGATGGCTTCCAATGCCTGCCCGGCTGTATCAGCCATATCTTCAACGGCCTCACAGAGGCTGAAAATCTTTATGCGCTAAACCGGATAAATAACTTTATCCGGGATAGCATATGCGGTGGCTGTCAGATCTGGAGTTATTTGAAGATGCACCAAGAGCATAGATTGGGAAGTTTGCCTTCGGGGCATTGATGGATTCACTTAGGCACTTCTCCAATTAATCGGTTTTGTAATTCCCAAAAATCCCACTCCTTTAAGTAGTCCTCAAACAGTTCAATCCCAAGAATAGTCCCTTTAATTGGTTTAATTCTTAAAAATTTTGTTTGGTTTCCATCTTGAAAGCGAAGAACATCTTCTGTGGCCAAAACAAACTTCCCATATGTTTCTTCAACAATTCGATTTAATAAATGCAGCCCAAATCCTTGATTTTGCTCAAAGGCATGCCCCGTTGCTTGCCCTCGCTTCCCAGATACTCCTGCTTGAACACATAAAATAAGTGCTTTTTCTGCATTACCCACAACATTTTTGGATTTATCATACAATGAGGCCCGTATCCCAATTCCAGAATCTACGATTGCCAGCTGAATACGAGCTGGAGGGCCAGGGTATCTTTGGGCAACTACCAGCCTAAGGTCCGCTCCTGCATGTTGGACTGCATTGCGCATTGCTTCTTCCAAGACGCGAGTAACAAAAGGAGCCATAAACTTCCCAACCCCCAAAAGACCTGCAGCTTGTTTTTTTAAATCATCGACTTCTTTAAGAGAATAAAAAACCTGCAAAGGAATAAACCGACCAGACGGATCATGATGGACTCCTGGGGAGACAGGTGATTGTTGATTTAATAAATCAAAAAATCCCATCCTTTCGAAATATCTTGGGTGCTTAGCTCCCCTGAATTCATTTAGGGTTATCTCAGCTTGGTACCTATTTTTTCGTTCACAAACAGCCACAGCCAAAGCCGCAAGAGGCGTCGGCTCGATCCATTCATGCCCCCTCGTCTCAAGCATTATTGATTGATGAGGCTCTCCAATGTTCCAAAGGTTATTTTCTTGGAGAAAGTTGCCAAAAGTTTCAAAATCTAAGATTTTTGGCAGCACTACATTTTGGGGAGACATATGATTTAGCTTCTCTTAAATTCCAAAGAATATTGATGGGGGAGGAAAGTGTATTCTTTGGAAAAGGTATATCCGGCTTGTTCCAGGTTCGCAATTACACTCTCTCTTGGAACCAGATGGTGTTTGAAGAAGCCGAGTTTTGCCTGACTGCTCATCGTGATAAAATTCGACAATGATGACTTATCCGTTGAGTTTAAGTGTGGATTTGATTTTTGTCGAATCATCAACATGATGTTCGACGTGGTGATAGGCGTTGCACAGAACCCCAACTCCACGCTCTTTTCGTTAAGTGAAGGATCGTCCGTCCAGTTTGGCCAGCTCCTGTTTATTGTAGTCCAATACTTTGGGCTAGATGTCCACAGATAGCACTTGGCCCGTCTCTCTGCCAGTATTCGCGAAACGGCGGGTGAAAAAGTCCCACCTGGCTCCCACATCAGCCACCACCATTTCCGACTCGATTTCTAATGCCTCGATGACTTTCTCCGGTTGTTGCTATTCATGCCGTTCGGGCCGTTCAAGATTCTGGATGTAGGTGTCGATGTCCCACAGTTGAGGTGAACATTCCGCGGTCAGACCGGTGAGAAGCTACAACAGTAGTAAGCAGCGTAGCCTCAGGCCATTGTCTCGTGTGAGTGAAAGTACCGATGCGACGTTCATGAGTTGATCTCCAATATTTGAATGAAAAAACCAATGGGGAATCCCACTAATTTATGGTCTTTGTTTGTTGAGGATTCAAGAGAACGGGGCATGGAGAGAAAGCGTCCCTAATCTATAATATCTCCAAATAAGTTCCGACCTGCCTGAGCACTTAATTCTACTTACTGGAATGGATGGCATGTATGAGAGTTGCCGGGTTTCGGCCCGGCAGCCGACCCACTTTTGTTCCGGCAAAAGTGGGTAAAACCATTGACGCCCAACCTGGCCACAATTGGAGGGAGCGGACGCGAACCTTAAGAGGGCAGACCAACTCGCTGCGCTCAGACAAGGTCTGCCGGTTGCTGAGAGCATCCACCCCAGGGGCCAGGCAGCAGGCGTCGGGCAAAAGGGAAAGTGGAGGGTCGCAGGGATCTGGGTCTTCGACATCTACTCTGGGGGACCGAGTTGTTCGATCACATAGCCGCTGGGGTGGGAAGGGTGAATCATCTCAGTCCGCAGGCGAGGATGGCGACGGGGAGGAAGCCATCGCAAGAGGACTGCCCGTAGTTTCAAGATCGAAGGCACCGCCCATCGCATGAATCGCGATGGTTCAGAAAACCCAAAGGCCTTAATGAGTGGCGGCTCCAACAAGGTGTTGATGGCCGAACGGACGAACGGTGCCAACACTTTCGGAAACCATCCCGCGAACAGGTTCACCGTCGCTGCACCGGTACGGTGGTTTGACGGTGCATACCGGACGTTTTGCCGTTCATACTCGACATTGAAACGTTCAAAAGTCTGGTAATCCTCTGGAGTTTCCTGGATGCGCATGCGTTGTCCGACAGCTCGCCAGAAGTAGAAGATGCCGAGGCGTTCCTGCTCGCACATGAGCCGCCAGCCAAAGCGCCGGTTCCACCGGATGGGTTCGAACAGAAAGGTGGAAAGAACATACAGAAAGTCTTCGTTGGTTATCGAGAATCGTTTGTGTAGCTGATTTATGCGTTGGATGGCCCGCCCGCCCCGCTCGCTGCCGTATCCCCATTCCAACAATTCGCTGACCAGAATGTCGGTGTCGTCATAGCGTTTTTGGGTTCGTTGCCGGAATTCTCCGGTCCGATCCAGTAGCCCGGAAATTCTCGGCACGCAGAAGGTGCGAAACAAGGCCATTTCCAAGGCGCGGGTCGTGTCGAAGGAAAACTCGTAACAGGTCGAGAGAAAGACGATACGCTCATGATCCTTTTGGGGATCGAGCGTTTTGATTTCTTTAAGAATCCTGTCCCACGCCATTCGACTCATTTCTCACTTTTCTTACGCCCAGACTTATCCCACCATAGATGCCTTAAAGGATCAATAAAAGGGATGTCACTCAAACAGGAGATCTTTAAACGATTCGGAGTGAAACAAAACCCGTGAAATTTGATCTGGTGGCGCACTCTATGGGACGTCTGGTGGCTCGGTATTATCTCCGCTATTTATTGAGTGGCTTATATATGTAATGACATATTTTACTTCTATTTTATATGTGATAGCATATATTAATATAGTATTCGATAAAAGGTAGAGATGAAAGAAATTGCTGAAAAATTGAAAAAAGCCCGAAAGGAAAAAGGCCTGACCCAGGCGGCGTTGGGCAAAAAGATGGGTCTGCCGCAAAGCCATATCTCACAGATTGAAGCAGGGCACGTTGATTTGCGCATCTCCAGCTTGGAGCAGATGGCGCGGCTACTTGATCTGGAGCCGATGCTGATCCCGCGCGCGTTAATGCCCGCCGTCCGGTCGATCATATCCGGTCGTGGGGAATCTCAAAAACCGGCCTGGCAGCCTGACGCGTCTCCTGAAGGCGAGGAAGAAGAACTGGCATGACGGCTGTACTGGATATTTTTCTGAATGACAGGCGCGCCGGTGTTTTAACCCTGCTGTCCGACGGCCGGATTTTATTTTCCTTTGATGAATCCTATGTTGCCGATTCCGCCCGTCCGGTCTTAAGCCAATCGTATTTTTCCGCAGACGGTGAATTGCTCACACCAACCAAGACCTATAGTGGGAAAGCGCCGCCCTTCTTTTCCAACATGCTGCCGGAAGGACATTTGCGCGAATATCTGGCCACGCGCGGCGGCATCAAGCCGACGCATGAATTTTCTCTTCTCTATCTTTTAGGCGAAGATTTGCCGGGGGCGGTGATTGCAAAATCGGCAGAAGGATTTTCCCTGCCCCCGAAAAAAGAGGAAGAGAATCTGCTGAAAAACAAAGAAGCGGAGCAGCCTCTGCGTTTTTCTTTGGCGGGTGTGCAGCTTAAGTTTTCGGCCCTGATGGAGCGCAACGGGGGTCTGACCATCCCGGCAACCGGCATGGGCGGAAACTGGATCGTCAAGCTGCCATCCCCGGCCTATGACAACATCCCGGAAAATGAATACGCCATGATGCATATGGCGGGAGAGATCGGCATTCCGGTGCCGGAGATCAAATTGATTTCCTTATCCAGCATTGCCGGACTGCCGGATTTTGGCAAGCTACGCGGCACACAGGCCCTGGCGGTTAAACGCTTTGATCGATCGGATGAAGGCCGGCGCATTCATATCGAGGATTTCGCGCAGGTCTACAATATTTTCCCTGAAAAAAAATATGAAGGCGTCAGTTTTACCAATATCGCCGGGATGGTCTGGACGTTGACGGGCGAAGAAGGGTTACGTGATTTCATCCGGCGTCTGGCCTATACAATTTTCACCGGCAATGGCGATATGCATTTGAAAAACTGGTCGTTTATTTACCGGGACGGCCGGACGCCCGAACTGTCTCCGGCCTACGATATGGTTTCAACAGTCCCTTACATTCCGAATGATCGCCTGGCGCTGACATTAGTGGATACAAAGGATATGAGGCAATGTGATTTACGGCTTTTTGAAAAACTGGGGGAAAAAGCCGGATTGCCGAAAAAACTGGTGTTAGACGCAGCGCGGGAAACAGCGGAAAAATCGCGAGAAGCCTGGATAAAAAACAAGGCTCATTATGCCCTTCCGTCTGACATCGAAAAAATTATCGATGAGCATATGAGAGAGGTGAGGTTTTAGTTGGATAACCTAAAATTCGAAAAATTAAGGGGTGAGGAAATTTCTCATTCAGGGGATGACTTTAGGATGACGGATTGAACAGGGATATCTATCACTCCCTTAATATGATGACCCCGCACCAAATTTAGGCGGTCCAACAATGACAATTATGCTGAATGACGTTTTACCGATTAAGAACTTGGAAGATTTTAAAGTCCATTTTGCAGACTTGATATATTCCCGTTCGAATTTTCGTTTCGCCCTGCTTGAACACCGGTCTTTCCGTGTCGAAGATGGGACCATCATTGGGCGTGAGGGATTTTGGAAGCAGCTTCTTTTGACGCGTGGCGAACAAGGCCTCAATCGCAACAAACGCGACGTGATGGTCACAAGACAGTTCCGTCCTTGAATTCCTCCGTTCTCTCTCCTTCCCTTTCCCCAGTCTCATAACGAATGCCGCGCCCGGTTTCCCAGGCCATGACCGGGAGGGCTTAAAGCGCCTCCTCCTGACCCTTGCGGGACGTGCCAGAGACAAGATGGAAGCAACGCCCCTGTCACGGCAGTTGCTTGTCGCAACTGGTCATCAGGGTTGGTTAGCCACTTCCTTGATAACTTGTTGCAACCCGGAGACCACACGTGCGAGGTGGTCAAAGTGAATATGATCAGGTGTATCCTTCGCGGTATGGTAATACGGATCTCGAAACAGGGCGGTATCTGTGACCATGAGGGCGGGAAATCCTTCTTGCCAGAAGGCCCAATGATCGGACCAGCCCACTCCGGGCAACCATTCAAATAATGCAGCGCCTTCTGAGGGAAACTGGGCGTGCTGCCGAAAGGCTCCAACTGCCCCCTGCACCCAATTCCGGTTCGCAAGGTTACTCACAAACCCGATGAAATTTCCCGTTGACGGGTAAATGAGACTGAGTGGCGGTGGGTAGCGTTGGCTGTTCGGTGCCTCGGTGTAGTAGCCAATGGTTTCGAGGCTGACCATGAGGACAATGCGTTCTTTCCGCTCGCGGCTGCGCTGGGCATACACCCGGCTTCCCATGTGTTGGGTTTGGAAAAATGGGGGTTCTTCGTTGGCGAAGGTCACAAATCTGAGTGTGCGGGAAACCGGTGATTGGGCGAACTGCCTGGCCAACGCCAACACCGCGGCGACTCCGGTCCCGTTATCATTCGCGCCGGGACTCCCTTGGACGGAATCATAGTGTGCCCCAATGACCAGGATGTCTTCCCGTCGATCCGTCCCGGCTACCTCCGCTTCGATGTTTTCACAGATTTTTCCGGAAACGTCGAATTTTTGGCGTAGGACATCATATCCGGCTGCCTCGAATTCAGCGCGAATGTATTCTGCCGCGAGCAGGAGTTTGTCATAGTGAAAGAGATTGCGTTCTCCGATTTGTGTGCCAAGCGTGTGGACATGCGTGTGGAGTTTTTGCTCCAGAGCGCGTATTTCGTCGGTCGCTAATGGCAATGCTTCTTGATAACTGCTCCCCGGCATCCAAATCATTCCGTACCATCCTCCTGCACACACAAAGATCAACATTCCAGTCATGACGAGCCACCGTGAAGTGTTCACGTCTCTTCTCCGACCTCTCACAATCAGGTTAGACTCATTCCTGCCTTTGTATCCGCCGAAAAGGTCAAGCGTAAATATGGCATTCCGAGGGATTTATGGAATAGGATTACGGGGACTGTTGAAAAAATCCGCCAGCGGCGTTCTCGTCATTTTTCCGTGCTCACGTACTGGAGGTACACTCTGCGCGCAAAAATGACTGCGGCCTTGCTGGACGAACTTTTTTGAACCGCCCCGAGGCCTCTGATATGCAACGTGCCTGTGGGTCAATATGCCCTTGGCAATCATTATTATTCAACACACCCTTACGTGATAAAATCGAAATCTGATTGCCATCAAATCAGAACAACCTTTGTGCTTTTGGGGTTTGTTTGTGTCATCGGGATGGCCTGATACGCCTGGGATGAGTTCAAAGAAAGAGGATATGAGGTGATGGAGAAATATCGGACGCAACGATGTTTGGAGGATCCGTCACGGCAACCATCGGATTGCGTCAACCACCAATCAAACGATTCTTATGAGCGGGATCGATCGGCTCCATCACATTCGCCATTTCCTGTGCCGTGAGGGATATCCTTCCATCCAATCGGGAGAGAGCCAGCAAAACAACCGGTCTTATTTGATGCCTACCACCATGGAATCCGCCCCGATCAAATGCTCCACCCTGGTTTCGCGAAATCCGGCTCCCCTCAGCCACCTGGTGCAATCCGCGCCGGTATAGTCAAAGCCCCCTGGTAACTCGATCAACATATTCAAACTCATCAGAGACCGAAGGCGTTTGAGCGGCGCTCATCGTCGATCAAGGACTCGAAGATAATCAGAGCGCCGCGTGGGGGCAAGGCGTCATAAGCTTTGGCGATCAACATTTTCTTTTCTTCCAAATTCCAGTCGTGGAGAATATGGCCCATTGAGAGCACTTCGGCTTTTGGAAGGGGATCCGAAAAGAAATTTCCTGGATGAAATTGCAGACGGGAGGACAGTCCGAAGGATTGGACGTATTCCTTAAAAACCGGACCCGTTACGGGTAAATCAAACCCACCGCCGGTGATATGCGTATGTTCCAAAGCCACCTGCACCACTAATCCGCCTTGAGCAGATCCGACATCAATGAAGGTTTGGTATTGTTTCCACGGAAATTGGGAGGCAATTTTCCTGTTGGCTCCCATGCTCACCCCTGTCATGGAACTGAGAAATCCTCTAAGCTGTTGTGGGTCGCTGTACAATTCTTCAAAAAAGTTTTTACCTTCTTTGACTTCATTCTGCGGCAGCCCGGTCCGTAATCCCTCGGTCAGGTTTCCCCAAAATTGGTACAGACGGGAATTGACCATTTCCAGCCACCCTCCCAAATAGGTGGGTTTGGCTTTGTCTAAAAACATGTCTGTCTCGGATGTATTGGCATATTGTCCATTCCGCCGATCCAACATGCCAAGTGCGACAAGCGCATCAAAGAAATCCCGCGCACTGCGGGGATGAAGCCCCAGGCGTGCCTGCAGGGCCTGGGCGTCAAGCGGCTGTTTGGCCAACTCCGAGAAGACGCCGAGTTCCACGGCGCTCAAGAGTGTCTTGGATCCCCAGAAGGCCATTCCCAATTGCATGATTCGATCCGGCGTCATTTCTTCTGCCATCTTTGTCGCTCCATTTTCTTCATGGGAATATGTTAGCGGACCCTTGTGCCATTAGATATCGGTTATCCGCGCAAATGACTCCGCTGTCATTCTGAGTCCTTCGATACGCTCAGGATAAATTCCACGAAGGATCTTACTCAGCCCTGCGACTTCTCGACCTAGGCACAGATTCTTCGCCTTCGGCTCAGGCTAACATGCTGGAAATCACCCATCGACATTGAAAACACTATTATTTCCCCGGCAACCAACCAGCCATGACACAACGTTGGGCGAAGAGCGGCACGAAACTTTGGGTGTCGAGGGAAATCGTATTCATGAAATGGTCTGCCAATGTTTGATCGGCGAAGCATTCATAGACATCATCCAAGAATCCCCCACGGAGCAACGGATGAAACAGAAACTCTTGACCTGGACCGGTGTGCACTTCCAGGGGATATTCCGCGACGTCAATGGTGATCAACCCACAGGCTGCCAGCCATTTTCGTGCATCCACCGAAGAAGGCCGTTCAGCGAGATAGTCCGCAAATGTCTCTCGCTCTTTCGTGAGCCCTTGTTGGGTCATTTCCCGGTCCACGTGCCTCCATAATGAATCAAACGTTCCAAGGGAGGGGAATGTGAGAACCAATTGCCCTCCAGGCTTGAGAAACCGAGCCAATTGCTGAAGGGCTTCTAAACGGTGAGGCCGAAAAAACATAAAAGACAGATTGCCCGGTAATGCGATGGAATTGGCCGAGGTCAGATGGCAGCGTTCGGGCATCCCCAAGGCGAAATTCCAGCCAGGGAAAATACGGTCCCTGAACGGCGCGGGCACGAATGAGTTGCGCGTGATTGACATCGATGCCGACGACTTGGCCTTCTGGTCCAACATGATGAGCGAGATAAAAGGCAGGAATCCCATCCCCACAGGCCACGTCCAGTATTGTGGCGCCTTCAAAGAGGTCCAAATGGGTCAAGAGGCTTTCGGCAAACGGTCTCGACCAGGGATCTTTTTTCGGCAGTTCACAAAGCCATACCGGCGGGGTTTTCAGCGAGGACGAATGAGAAGGATTAGGCATCATGAGTTATCGGAGTTAAACATCTCGGAAACCCTAGCATGTTGGGGACGGTCTGGACGAGTGTGCTTGCCTACCAACAAATTCTAAATAGCCTGTTGTGCGGAACAGGTTTTTTTGACGGCTGCAATGGCATCTTTCCATATTCCCATGAGGAAGGCCAGCCGGTTAAGACGAATGATCCACTCATGCTCCATGATTTGGTCTTGGCATGCGCGGTTTTTAGATTAGCCGGGTTGGGCAATTCCCATCGGTTCGAACAGCGCTTCCTCAAGGAGACTGGTTTTTTCGCCACAATTTCGTTCATCCATAAGATGATACTCCCTATCACCCCCCGGACGACCAATTCTGCCGGAATATAGACTTCATCTTCTTAAGGATTCAGGATCCGTGATGGGTAGATATTGAGTCAGTCCAACGGCTTTCAAGGCTCCCCTCATTTACCGGGAGGTCAACGAATGGTTCCGATCATTCTCCATGATGACTTCGTGGAGCAATGTTTTGTTGCCATCAATCCACTCGATGTGGACCGAGGGTTTAAATTGATCTGATTGAACGGTAATTTTTCCGAAATTTGGCGAATGGTCCTGAAAGTACTCAAATCTTGGATCTTGGCTTGAAATCTTGTCATTCATCGCAGCAGCCAGTGGACCGAAAATGAATTCTTTCAGATCCGGGAAGCCAGGTATCCGGCTCACCGCTCCAAGATGAACATCTCCAGCAAAGAACAACACCCCTGTAATGCCATTAATAGTTAAAAACCTCAAGATCTCATCTCGTTCATCGGGATATTCTCCCCATTTATCAACGCGAGGATCTGAAAACGGGACCGAGGAGATAATAAATTTAAAACTGGCGGATGAGGCGGCGAGCTGTGCTAATAGCCATTCTTTTTGGGCTGCTCCCAGCATGGTGTTGGTTGCGGGGTTCCGATATTGACGGGTGTCCAAGAGGAAGAGTTCAACTGCCTTTCCCCAGCGAACATTTCGATAGAGGCGAGTTGAATCTGGCGCTTGCCTACGAATGGGCCAATAATCAAAAAAGGCTTGGCGGCCAATAGGCAGGAGGGGATGTGTCGAGATGAAGTCACTATCAACCTCATGATCATCCCACGTTACATACACACTGGTTTCCGCAAAAAGCCGTTTGGCAAATCGATCCCGGTTTTCCCGATACTTACTCCAATAGTCCGATAACTCCCGCGCTGGAGTTTCCTTGTCCGCGTAAATGGTGTCGCCCAAAAAGACAAAAAAATCCGGATTCACCTGACGCACGGTATCCAGTATCGAAAACGGCAGAAAACCATGACGCGTATCGCCGCTGATTACAAAAGTGACCGTAGCGGAATCCTCTGCGAGGGGCGCCGTGAGGAATTGGCATGGCTGACTGGGATTTTTCCCTGGCACCAGGCTCCGATACCAATACCGGGTTTTGGGGGTCAGAGCAGTCAGGGGAACCTGTGCGGTGAAATCGGTTACCGGAGTCGTTGAGACAATCGCGGATTCTTGAAAGGTGGACCACTGTGGGTCGGTGGAATATTGGATTGTCAGTGTTTGAGCGTCGGAGGTTTTGATCCACACGATGGCTTCATCTGGCGTCACATCTCCCACGGCGCAATTGAATTCGATGCTCCCCTGCTCTGTACTATTTTCCGGGAATTCTATGGAGGCACACCCTCCCAGTGCTCCGCAAAGCCCGAAGAGCAATAACCATTCTTTCTTGTCAGTCGTGGCAAGCCCCCAACGCATTAGTAAGCGTGATTCCTGTTTCATTGGTAGGATGAATCCTTGTAAGTTTTTCAATCGGGAAAAACCCAGTGGTGAATAATAAAGATAGGAGTTGGAAGAGGATGAAGCCGATTTTGGATAATTTTCTGAAACCCCTCAGTGCGCGACGAGCACTCCGGATAAGATTAAAGAGTTAAGGCCTCTCGCCCTAATTTGCGCCTTTGTACTTACAACGAATACAATTTTGCTAGTCTCCCTGAATGACGAGGACAAGAGCAACACTCATGACGCCGTTTCCCTTTCTATTTATTGCATTGGTTGGCGCTTTTCATTTCACTCCCCCTGAAGAGTCATTCTTTCCTTCTCAGACCAATGACCAACCGTTGAGGTGGGTCCGGCCCATGGCGATGAATACCAATCCGTTTTCCTCGCTTCAACCACGCACAAAGCTTCCGGTTGAACCGGAAGAATTCGACCCTCGGGAAATCAATGCCTACTATGATTGGCGCAACGATATGTTTTTCAGGGAGTTCGACCTGACCGGCTCCGGGTCCGTTAATTTCATGACGGCACGTCGAACCTATAAGGTCTGGCTGGACGAGTTTGGCACTCCGGTCGTCCTAACTGTTGGCGACCCGGTGTTCTTTTGGATTGATTTAAATGGAAACGGAAAGTTTGAGCAAGAGCTGGGTGAAATGTACAAAGATTCCTATGAGGATGGAGTCACCGGGAACGAAGAGCCCTATGATAATAGCGACCTTCAGGAACCTGCTGGTCCTGGCCCCCAATGGAACCCTCCCCCACAGGGAGGTTTTAAGCTACCGCCCTGCGACCCTCGGTTTGGGTGTTGAAAAGGTAGAACAGTTTTTTGTTTCCCGCCGTTCAATATTCTTCGTTACAAGAAAAACTCCAGGCGACAAATTTTTTGAGGGTTTCGGAATGAATTTTTTTAATTGCACAAATTTGAAACGGACCGTCATTGTTTTATGAAATATCCCACGACGACCGCATTGAAAACTCGACTCACTACCCATGCGAACAACTCTACAGTGTTGATCTCCCCATCAGGCTTTTCCGTAATCTTATGGAAGTTGCCTTACAAGAACCCGCCGGGCCCGGCCCTCTGTGGAACCCTCCTCAACACTGAAACTTCCAACAACTGGTCTACCCCCGATGTGGTGGAAACATCTGAAACGCGCGACACTGGCAAGGAGGTGTGTCATGTCACAACGCAAGCGTTGCAGCAAACAATTTAAAGAAGAGGCTTTCCGGCTAGGCAGCCAGGAAGGGGTGATCCTTACGCAGGTGGTCCAGGATCTCGACCTGGATGCCAGTATGCTCCGGTGATGGCGCAAAGAAGTTGGCATACAAGGTCCCGCGGCCTTTCGGGGCCACATTTTTGCCCATGACGATGAAGTCGCCAAGTTGAAACGCGAGTTAGGCGCGTTGGGATTGGAGAAGGCCCCGGATAAGACGTTCATCGGTCGGATCGAGAAGGGGGTGGAATTATTAGATTCTGGGTTTCGCCCCTGCAGACGAGATCCTTTTGTTTCGGCAAAAGGACCCAAAACCAGTGTGCCGAGCATGTTCAACAGCTTGAGGGTGGAAGTCCCTTTGACAACCTGATGGAGGTGAAGTCATAGCGAAGCAAAAGGGCGTCGTCGTGAGGCGGGGTCTGAAGGCCGTGTGGAGCAAAGGCGCGGGCCGATGAACAAGAGTCAGATACGAGGCAGGGCCGTGCCGGACGAGTGAGCTGGTTTTCACGAAGTCCCTCTCCATCAAGGGCACGGGGTGTAAATCTGGCAGTCGTGCGCTGAAGGCGGTTGAACTTACCTCGGGAGACCTCTCGTTTGTCTTGACGGCAAGACTGAGGATGGAGTGATCCATCCCGAGCGGGCGGGAGAAGTCAGCGGAGGGCATAGTAGTTCCGGAAGGGATGAAGGCCTGAGCGGTGAGGAGCAACACAAGTAGACAGCGGAATTCATGAGCGACAAGCGGCTGAATAACCAGTTAACTCTGGCCTTCCCAAAGGAGGATATGGGTGAAGCCCGAAGGGCTGACGAGGAAGTGTCGAATTGCTTGCGGCGAACCGCGCAGTCGAAAGCTCGGCGAGAGGTGACCAGTTGAGAGCTGTCTGTTCTGGTGACCAATCGCTCAACCCACCGAACCGCCGTATACGGATCCGTACGTAAGGTGGTGTGACAGGGAAAGCGGGTGACCGCCTACCTATGTCGATTTTCCGCCTGTGTGTGGCCCGCCGGGTCCCTTTGCCCCCTTAACGAATCAAGATGGCTCAGAAACTTGTGGAGTTTATCCTGAGATTCTATGGTTTATGTCAAGCATTGTGTGATCCGCTCTGGATTAAACGTTGTACGGTATGATGAATCGACCAAGCGGCTCGGGCGATTTTGCGGGCAATGATCACCAACGAGGCGGTCGTACTCCAGCCTTGAGTGCGGTAAGATTCGTAGATCGGTTTCCAGACGATGGTTTTTGATGGCGGACATCGCGGCGTTAAACAGCAAGCGGCGCAACTGGGCGGGGCCGCGTTTGGACAACCGTCGGCGCCCGGCTTTGTGACCCGAGGCATTCCCCCGCGGATCCAAGCCAATGAAGGCGACGAACGCATCTGCCTTGCGGAACGGGACGCGCTCCAATGTATTGGTCAGGCTGATGCCCACCAAGGGCCCGACTCCCACAATGGTTTCTACCCGGTGTTGCGCCTCCTGGTGTTGGGGGGAACCGGCCGCAATGACAGCCATGGTCGCATCATTCTTGGCGAGCAAGGCATCCAGTTTGCCCACCACGGCCCTGAGTTCGGCGGCAAAGCCGCCCAGATGGCGCATCGTCTGCTTGAGCGTGCCTTTGAGGCGGACGATCGTGGCGCGCCGTCGAATGAGCCGATCGAGCTTGCGTTGAGTGGCGGTAGGAGGCGTGTAGGGCCGCAAGCGCGTGTGCTCTTGTGCGATGAGTCGGGCGATCAACTCCGCATGCACCCGGTCGGTTTTGGCCCGAGTGCCCATGGCCTTGGCATAGTGCCGAGTATCCAATGGATTAAGCAGGAAGACGGTATGACCGTGTGCCTGCGCGAGGTCAGCCAGCAATTCGTGATAGGCGTCGGTGGATTCCAAGCCGATGCGGCTGCCTGTAGGGAGGGATTTCAGCCAAGCCCGCAACGGAGCCCGCTGATTGGGGACACTGTGGACAGGAAAACTGTGCTCAGCACACGCGACCACGACGGCGTCTTTGGCCATATCTACGCCCACGTTCAAAAAAGTTTGCATGATGGGAGCTTCCAAAAAGTACAGGAATGACGCTGTGGTGGCACACACCGACGTAAGCTTGCGGGTAAATCGGCGGTCAGGGTCCCTGCCGCGAGATTCCTCATCGACGGTTGTGGTGTGGGTGGGAGAGTTCTCAGGGGGTCTTGTCCGCAAAGCGGCAGATGCCAGTCGATGTCCCTCCACCCCGGCTTCCCTTACCTTCTCAAGAATGAGCTGTAAAACACCATACAAGCCAGGCCGAAGGACCTAGACAGTCTTCGCCAAAGAGTCGGATTCGGTAAGGCGACTCAGCCACACCCAACGCGAACTGACACGCAATACACACATCGTACCGCCTTAAAAAGGAAAGCGTCGTCTTTTAGATTCCCTGATAGACCGCGCCCGGATACTCAATACGGAGCGGTTGGGTCATCCAGAGAGTCTCCCTCGTTTCACCTGAAACTCGCAACCAAAGATTTGACCCCTATCCCGGGAGAGACTGGGTCGCCTCGATGCTGAGCCAACAAGAGGTTGGGGCCGAGGAGCCGAACCGCGTTTCTCAGCAAGCCACACGATTTGTGAGCCTTCGGCATGGACAGTCGTCGGGCACTGAGGTATTTCTGTGGCACGGATTTGCCAGGGGCGTCAGATCTCACCATGTCGCTGATCTGCCTCGCCTTGATCCTGATGGGTGACTGGTGCGTCTCAGACGAGGGAGAGCAACACCGATTCCCAAAAAAACTCAGGTGCGAATCAGGGTTCTCGTTGCGGAAAACAAAGAGCGGAGGGCTGAAAAAACTAGAACGAGAAAGAGAGGAGACGTGTGCCCACTTGACAGAGCCTGCTAATGGGTGACCCCTATCCGTAGGACACCGGCACGAAGCAGGGGATTCCGTATTAGTCTCTCGGCTGAGGCACAAACTCCTGCTTCAACAAGCGGCTGAGGCCTTGAATCATGCCCTCGCGGCGATTGATGAAACACAATCTACCGAATGTGTGGCGTTGGAGCTATGAGTGGCCTTACAAGCCTTGGGTGAAATTGTCGGGGTTGTGACGAACGAAGATATTCTGGATCAAATCTTTAAAGAGTTTTGTATTGGGAAATGAATGCGTGCGGAGATTCAACTCGCCATGCCTGCAGTTGTAGCAGGTATCCAGGAGACTATTATATAACCCTGGATTCCCGTGAGGAGTTTGAAAGAGGAGAGGATACTGATGCCCCAGCAAGCATACCCATGAAGCACTAATCTAAACTGTTCATGAGCTTCAGCCAGGGTAGCAAGAAACGTGTGGTAATACGCGTCAGCATGAAAAATATATTGACGACGACTTCCACGACTCATCACATGATAATACGCATTTGCGTATTCTATCCGGATGGATCGGGGCATGAACCAACCATAAACGTATCTATATCATCAAACAAGCTTCCTGACCCCCTAAACTAAACGATAAAAAATGTCGGGAATGACGGAGAAGAAGACGGAGTACGGGAAAGGGTAGGAGTAAAACCCTTAGTTACCTCAAGGATTTTGCCAACTTCGTTGAGATTGTAGCTACCTCGCACCCCACGAAATCCCCCAAATTGGACTAGGCTTGTTCGTCAAGTCTTTGGGCGCCGGCAATTCGGGACAGGGCGTCTGATACGGGAACATCTTCCCCTACGTACTGCGCCCACTCCTTTTCCGTCAAATTCCTGTTGGCTACGACGCAAGCCTCGCGCAACGAAAATGCGAAGTCCTCCACATGGCCCAGAATCACGTCCCACAGGATCACGGTACCGTCCCAGCTCGCGGAGGCGGGCGCAGGTCTTGCCATCGGGGCTGAAGGCCACGCCCCGCACGGCACTCTGATGACCCTCGAGCGGCTTGCCCAGACGTTTGCGGCTTGCCACGTCCCACAGGATTATGGACTTGTCCTCGCTCGCGGAGGCGAGCGTCTTGCCATCGGGGCTGAAGGCCACGCCCCACACGGCACTCTGATGACCCTCGAGCGGCTCGCTCAGAGGTTTGCGGCTCGCCACGTCCCACAGGATCACGGTCTTGTCGTTTGTCGCGGAGGCCAGCGTCTTGCCATCGGGGCTGAAGGCCACGCCCCACACGGCACCCTGATGACCCTCGAGCGGCTCGCCCAGACGTTTGCGGCTCGCCACGTCCCACAGGATCACGGTACCGTCCCAGCTCGCGGAGGCGAGCGTCTTGCCATCGGGGCTGAAGGCCACGCTGTGCACCCCACTCTGTTCACCCTTGAGCGGTTCGCCCTTGCGGCTCGCCACGTCCCACAGGATTATGGGCTTGTCCTCGCCCGCGGAGGCGAGCGTCTTGCTATCGGGGCTAAAGGCGACGCTCAGCACGCCCCTCGGATGACCCTTGAGCGGCTCGCCCAGAGATTTGAGGCTCGCCACGTCCCACAGGATCACGGACTTGTCCCAGCTCGCGGAGGCGAGCGTCTTGCTATCGGGGCTGAAGGCCACGCTCAGCACCACATTCTGATGACCCTCGAGGGGCTTGCCCAGGGGTTTGCGGCTCGCCATGTCCCACAGGATCACGGTCTTGTCGTCCGTCGCGGAGGCGAGCGTCTTGCCATTGGGGCTGAAGGCCACGCCCCACTTCTTATCCCGAGGACCCTTGAGCGGCTCGCCCAGAGGTTTGAGGCTCGCCACGTCCCGACAAGATCACGGACGTGTCCTCGCTCGCGGAGGCAAGTGTCTTGCCATCGGGGCTGAAGGCCACGCCCCGCACGCTACTCTGATGACCCTTGAGCGGCTTGCCCAGAGGTTTCCGGCTTGCCACGTCCCACAAGATCACGGATTGGTCCTCGCCCGCGGAGGCAAGCGTCTTGCCATCGGGGCTGAAGGCCACGCTCAGCACCACATTCTGATGACCCTCGAGCCGCTTGACCAGGGGTTTGCGGCTTGCCACGTCCCACAGGATAATGGACTTGTCCGCGCTCGCGGAGGCGAGCGTCTTCTATCGGGGCTGAAGGCCACGCTCAGCACGCCACCCTGATGACCCTTGAGCGGCTTGCCCAGGGGTTTGCGGCTCGCCACGTCCCACAAGATCAGGGTCTTGTCGTGCATCGCGGAGGCAAGCGTTTTGCCATCGGGGCTGAAGGCCACGCCCCGCACGGCACCCTGATAACCCTTGAGCGGCTCGCCCAGAGGTTTGCGGCTCGCCACGTCCCACAGGATCACGGATTGGTCCTCGCCCGCGGAGGCAAGCGTCTTGCCATCGGGGCTGAAGGCCACGTCCCACACGGCACCCTGATGACCCTTGAGCGGCTTGTCCAGGGGTTTGCGGCTCGCCACGTCCCACAGGATCACGGTACCGTCCCAGTTCGCGGAGGCGAGCGTCTTGCCATCGGGCCTGAAGGCCACGCCCCGCACGGCACCCTGATAACCCTTGAGCGGCTCGCCCAGAGGTTTGCGGCTCGCCACGTCCCACAGGATCACGGATTGGTCCTCGCCCGCGGAGGCGAGCGTCTTGCTATCGGGGCTGAAGGCCACGTCCCACACCGCACTCTCATGAAGCGAGAGAAACGTGCGGAGTTGCGGTTGGGCCGCAAAAAGCGCCCGGTGAAGACTTTGTCTCGCCTCTTTGGTGGGATAGGTGTTATAGCTGACCACAGCGAAAAGAATTGCGCGCTGCAACCCGCCTTGCCCCAGCTCCTTGTTGGCCAGCGCTGCCAATTGCCGCGAGAGGGCCAGCGTCTTCTCCTCTACGGCATCGAGCTTGAGGTCCCAAGCCACCCAACCGAAGACCACGGCGAAGAAGGCGAGCACCCAGGCAAAGATCGTCAGCCTGCGAAGGCGACGCGCCTGACGGCGCTCCTTGTCTACAGCCGCCTGCTTCTCCGCCGATGCCGTGAGAAACTTCTTTTCACCCCCGGTCAGCGAGGTTTGCGTGCTGGCCCAGCGTTGCGCCTCCGCCAATTCCTCGCCTACCACCAGCAAGCCTGGGGGACGACCTTGCGTTTCCCACAGGGGCGCCACTTTCTGCACCTTACTCAGGTGCGCATCAAACCACTCCTCGTTGTTCCTCTGCACCGGCTCGATCAGACGGTCGTGCGCGAGCTCATACCAAACCGCCCCCGAGCGCTGTTCCGCGCGCACCAGGTGTGAATTCACCAGGCCCGCGATCAGCTCGTTACCGAGCCCCTCGCTCGTACCCGCGCCTTTCAGCACCTGGCTGCGGATGCCGTCCTTGGTGATCAACTTTTCGCCCACCCATTTGCGGATGGCCCGTTGCACTCTAGGCCTGGCGCTCACCACGTCTTCATAGTACTTGGCCAGGGCCTGAGTGACATCGCCAAAGGACTTGATATCTTCCAAATCGATCGACAGATTGTTTGCGGGCATCCGCTCCCACAGCCCACTGCACGCCACCTGCAAAAGCAGCGGTTCGACACTTGGGCCCTCTCGGCTCTCGAAGTTTCCATCCGGCTGTTGGACCTTCATGGTGGCCAGGTCGATCACGAGTTTCTCCACTGCATCCGGCGCGAACGTGCGGCCACCCTCGGCGACGGTCCCCACCATGGCCTCCTGCGCAGCCCCGCGGCTCAGCAGATCCACCCGGAACCGATTTTTGAGATGCGTTGGAATCTGATCCGCGTAGGGGTCGAGCGCCCCCAGGTAGTCCTCGCGCAGCGCGAACAGCGCCCAGACCTCCGGGTTCTCCAGGGCCTCGCCGAGCTGCCGGAAGAACTCGCGCTTCGCGTCGAGAGCCGAGCGGGTCGAGCGTCAGGATCTCCTCGAACTGGTCGAAGACGAGCACGACCGACGCAGGCGCCCCGGCCGGCGCGGACGCCCGGCGACGTACTCGGCCAGCGTCAGCGCCGCGAGCTTCTCGGCGGGCTCGCCGGTCTCTCCGGCAACCCCTCTTCCAGGCTCGAGACGGCGCTCCTGCACGAAACGGTTGCCGCCGTTCGCCGCCGGCTGGCTCAGCCGGATCGTCGGCCACACGTCGAAGCGCTCCGCTCGCAGCCTCGGCACAAGGCCTGCGTTGAGCAGCGAGCTCTTGCCCGCTCCCGACGGCGAGTGCAGCACCACGATCCGCTCCGCGCTCAGCAGGTAGAAGAGCTTCGTGACCTCCCGATCGCGTCCGTAGAGTCGTCGCCGGCGACGAAGGGTCGGGGCCCGGGATAGGGATTGCACCGGCGATTCGCGCTTCACCCAGTCGTCGCCGTCGGCCGTCGCCGGGACGGTGGCACGTCCTCGACGACTCGCGAGCTGCTTGTTCAGCTCCTTCAGGAACTCGGCGGCGCTGCCCCAGAAGATGTGGACCTTCTCCGGGCACCCGAGCTGCCGAAGTAGTCCTCGAGGTACTTCCGGGCCGCCGCGGGTTGATGAGCGCGTCCTCCTCGGGATCGACCTGCACCGCGACGTGGGTGAGCTGCTTGAGCTTCGAGCTCCCTTCCTGGCTCATGATCAGCCGGTACAGCACCCGGAAGTTCCAGTCGGTGAGCTGGAAGCCGAGGAAGAGCAGCGACGTGCTTGTCGTCTGGTCGGCCGACGACTCCCGGGATCCGCGGCTTGTACTGGATCAGGCTGATCAGGTAGTCGAAGTAGTCGTCTTCGGTGAGCACCAGCGAGTCGGCTCGTCGCGAAGAAGCCGAAGATGTGGAAGACGCAGCGGGGTTGCGGGCGCCGGGTCGCCGGCCCTTCGGCTGCCGGCGGCTTGGGCACCGGCCTGCGCCTGCCCGCGCCAGTTGAAGAAGAACGTCTCGGGTTCCTTGCCTTCGGCCTTGAGCGCCTCCTCGAGCAGGTTGTCGGGGTTGGCGGTGACGAAGAGCTTCGCGTCGAGCTGGCGCCAGAGATCCGTACGGGATCGTCGGGGTGCTCCGGTTGGCGGTGCTGCGCCCGACGGCCAAGGCGTGAGCCAGATTCGGAGCGTCTTCGCCGCCTCCGGGCGCGGGCTCGTGCCCGCAGGATCTGTCGCGCAGCTCCTCCTTGAACAGCCTCGCGGCGGTCGTGACGTCCTGGTTGAACTGCAGGAACTGGGAGACCTGCTGCAGCTCGGAGCGCTGGTGCTCGGCGAGCGGGAACCCGTGGTCTCGGCGAGCTCGCGGCTCACGTCGCGCGAGGCCCGTAGACGTTCTCGCCCAGCCCGGGGCCGACGATGGGCGTGAAGCTGCCGCGCCGTACCGCGCCGACGATCGCCTTCCACTTGTCGAAGTCGCCTTCGCCCTCCCCGAAGCCCGGCTCGTACCAGATCCGCCGCCCTTGAGCCGCAGGAAGAGCGCGGGCATCCAGCTGTCCGGCCGCTCGCCGCACCTTGCCCCGCGCGACCGCGAACGCCCGGTCGATCTGGCCGTCCCGGAGCAAGCTCGGCGAAGAACACCGGCATCGCCGTCCTCACGGTCTCCATGCTGATCTTGCCCTGCATCGCGAGGACGGCGTGGACACCCCGCCTCCGCCAGCGCCGGGGCGAGCGGGCGAGCTGCCCGGCGGCGATCGCGGTCTGC
The DNA here is from genome assembly GCA_963801755.1 of uncultured Nitrospirales bacterium. Taxonomy (GTDB): domain Bacteria; phylum Nitrospirota; class Nitrospiria; order Nitrospirales; family UBA8639; genus Nitrospira_E. The sequence continues at coordinate 311,773 of CAWDGE010000018.1, forward strand.
GTCGACATCTGCTCCGAGCCGGCGCTCTCGCAGGAGGCCAGCACGACGAGCCGCGGGCGCTCGACCAGCTCGCCGACGCGCCGGCGCCAGCTCGTCGCCGGCGACGACGGACCGGCCGTTCCGTCCTCGCCCTGCAGGTAGAGCAGCGGCCCCTTGCCGGGGTGCAGCCCGCCGTGGCAGACGAGGTAGAGGACGTCGACACCGCCGCGGAGCCCGTCGACCAGCCGGTCGAGGGTCAGCGGGTCGCCGGCGTCCTGCCCGGCGACCGTGACCGTCGATGCCCTGCAGGTGCTCGCGCGCCCGCGCCACCTCGCCCTCGACGTCGACCGGCGCCAGCCCGTACTGGTCGAGGTTGCTCGGGCTCGAGACGGCGACCAGCGCCCGGAGCTCGGTCTTCGCCCGCAGGCGGACGGGACGCCAGTCGCTGCTGGAGCCGAAGCGCGAGAACAGGATCCTTCTCGGAGGTCGCGAAGCGGCTGTCCGTCTCCGGATCGGTCAGCAGCTCCCAGCGCAGGCGGTGCAGCTCGGGGGCGCTGCGGTCGACGAAGAGCTTCACCCGCAGGAACTCTGGCGCCGGCTGCGTCGGCTTCAGCCGCGCGTTGCCGTACCTCGCGCGGACGTCGTCGTCGGCGAGGAGGCTCTTGGCGAGCGCGAGGCCGTACGCTTCGTCCCCGGGCTGTCCCGAGCGGCGACGAGCTCGAGCGGATCGAGAGCGGCGCCCCGCGAACGGGCGTCTTCTCGGCGTCGTCCTTCGGGCTGTCGAAGCGAAGCTCGACCTGGTACCGGCCCGCCTGGCCGAGGCTGCTGAGTCCAGATCTCGAGCTCGGCGTAGCATCGTCACGCGGCCTCTTCGAGGCGCAGCCGGGCGGCCGGGTCGCCGAAGAGCGCGTAGCCCTCGGCGTCGTTGCGCTGGATCCACGCCTTGGCGAGCTGCCGGTCGGGGACGTTAGCCCGTCTCCGATCTGCTCGAGCAGGCCGGCGAGCGACACCGACAGCGCGGCGTAGCGCTCGTTGAAGTCCTTCAGCGCGAGGCCGATGGGCTTGCCGACGAGGACGTTGCCGATCGCGTTCTCGAACGGGATCAGCTGCGGGCCGGCGCCCGCCTCGACGATCGAGTCGCCCCATGCGCGCTCGACGTGCCCGATGCAGCCGAGCGCGCCCCCGCCCGGATGCGCGAGCAGCCGCTGCGGCAGCGCGGCCGCGAACGCGGCGTCGGCGAGCTTCGGCGGCTCCTCGCCCGGCGTGTGCGAGAACCGGTCGCGCTCGGGCGTGCCGCCGCTGAAGCAGGCGAAGAGGAACGCGAACAGGCCGGCGACGTTGGCGTCGTCCGGCACGTCGGCGCCGGCGAAGTACTGGCCGCGCGCGATCGCGCCGGCCCTCGGGCCGGCCCAGTCCTGGCAGACGAGCGCGCCCTGCTGCGCGCGCTGGTCGGGGTGGCCGGCCGGGAAGCCCATCCCGTGGCTCGCCGTGAACAGGAACCCGGGCGCCGTCTCGTCCTTGCGCGCGAGCACCCCGGCGAGCGCCTCGTGCGTCGCGTCGTCGCCCGAGATCGACTCGAACCGGCAGCGGACGCGGCCGGCGAGGCGCGCCTTCCGAGAGCGGCTTCACCAGCTGATCGGCGCTCAGCTGCGTCGCCGGATCGAAGCGGTGACGGGGTGCGAAGAACGTCACCTGCCGCGAGCGCGGCGTGAGCTCGTTCGACTCGGCCGCGACCACGCTCGCGGCGTACGCCGCGTACTCCGCCGGCGTGTCGAACGAGAGCAGGCCGACCGCGTACTCGACCGACAGCTCCCGGCAGAAGCCGAACGGGATCTTCGCCGGGCAGCCGACGACGAGCAGGTAGAACGGCACGCGCGTCGGGTCGACGTTGCCGGCGGCAACACCGTGGCGGGCGAGCCAGCGCCGCGCGACTCCCTGCGGCGTAATCGAGCTCCTTCAGCCGGGCGGCGTCGGTCACCTGCTCCGTCCGCAGCTCGAGCAGCGGCGCGAGCGCGGCCTTCACCTCCGGATCCTCGTCGGCGGCGAACACGACGCCCCAGCCCGCCTGCGCGAGGTTCAGGGGATCGACGTCGAACGGCAGGCCGAGATGGTCGCCTCGACGCGTCGGTCGCCTTCGTCGAGGCGCGAGCAGGTCGGCGTCGGTGTCCTGCGCTGCGCGCCAGCTCGGCGACCTCGGCCGGCGGCATCGGCGGCAGCAGGTACCCGCCGGTGGTCGCGTCGACGCCGTTCGCGTAGACCAGCTCGTCAGCGTTCTCGCTCATCGCATTTTCCTCAGAGAAGGACGGCCGACCACATCGCGTGCGCGACCTGGGGGTGCGCGATGTCGTTGTGCGCGCCGGAGCCGCGGCTCTGCATCTCCGCGATGTACTGGCTGCCGTCGAGGTTGTAGACCTTCCCGCGCTCGAACTCGTACGGCTGATCCGAGTCGAGCATCTTCAGATCGACCGCGTCCACACCGGCGCCGAGCGCGCCCAGGGCGCCGAGCGCGCCGTACTTCGGGAGCTCGCCCGGTGCGAACGTGACGTCGTTGCCGACGAACGACGCCTTGGGATAGAGCGTGCAGACGGCCGTGTCGTGCTCCGACTGCGTCGTGACGAGGGCGCCGGTCACGCGCCTGGCGTCGATGAGCGAGCGGAAGTACCCGGGGCTTCCCTTCGCGTGGGGGATCTCGCTGCAGTACGACCAGAACGACACCGCGCCCTGCGCGAGGAACGCCGAGTGCACCGGATCGGCCGTCGCTCCGCCGGGCGGGCCTGCGAGCGCCGCCGACACGACGACGCAGCCGAAGCTGTGGCCCATCAGGTGGAAGCGGACGTTGCTTCCGTTTTCCTTCGCCACCCGCTGCAGGTCGGCGAGCAGCGTGTGGAGGCTGGTCTCGCCGATCGTCCGCGCGCGGTCCTTCATCTTGAAGAACGACAGGTTCCGCAGGATGCCGACCACCGGGCCGAGGACGAAGCTGCCGAGCCGCCGAAGCTCACCTCGCTCTCCTCGAGCGCGCTCTCGTACGCCGCCTCGGGATCGAACGGCTCGCGATCGCTGCCGGGCCCGTTCCCGGATCGCCGGAGCCGAGGCCGGATTCCCGATCGAGCACACGGTACGCCTCCACGACCTCCGGGGAGAGCGCGGGCGGCGCCGTGTTGGCAGCGGCGGAGTCGAAGATCGTCTGGAGCGCCGCGCGTGCGGCAGGCGTGTCGGCGATCCGCTCGGCGTAGGCGTCGATGAGCGCCTCGGTGTCGGGCGCGGCGTTCGCGCCGGTGCCCGGCGTCGAGAACGACACGCCATCGTCGCCGCCCAGCTCCTCGTCGCCGAACGGCCGGCTCGGCCAGTGGAAACCGATGAGGAGCGGCCTGAATCCGGGGCGGACCTGGCGGGCGCGTTCGAGATCGTCCTTGCACGCCGCCATCGCACCGATCCAGGGGTCGTACTGCCTGACGGCCGCCGGCACGTCGCCCATCCAGCCGTGGCTCATGAGGAAGACGTCGGTGTACGGCTTTTCAGCGAGCTCCTCGGCGACCCGCGGGATCAGGCGGCCGTCGAGGCCGTCGGGATCGTCGGTGCGCTCCGCGCCCGTGCCGTCGACGCAAACGAGGTAGTAAGTGAAACCGAATCCAGGGACGGTTCTGATAGGCATGGTGTTCCTCCCCTAGCCTAGGCGCCCATCGGTGTGATCCTTTTGTAATGTATTGTAAAGGGGGCAGAACCCATGTTGGTTAGTAATTATCTTCATTATGTTCTTCTTCGTCTTGGGAATATGATTTGACATCTCCCGATCCGCATTAAAAAACATGATTTATTTCCTCTACGACGGGCTGCGATGATACAAGGTCTGGCCCCACATGCGGGCCCGTAGCCGCGTTCCGTTGTGCCGTCTGACGTTGCCACCTGCTGGTCTATCGGGTCTCCCAACTTCTGTTATGGGAAGGCGTATCTCCGTCTAGCCATACAAAAAAAAAGCCTTTCGGGGATCACCCCTCGAAAGACTCTTTGAGGTTCCCCTCGACTGTCTTTTGATTACATCTGAACCAAGATTTTCCGGCACTTTATAATTATATAAAATTTA
>CAWDGE010000019.1:0-30443 GCA_963801755.1 uncultured Nitrospirales bacterium
GAAAAGGATACCAAGATGCGGGGGGAAAACGCTATGAAGGCGATTATCCGCTGGTATCGGGCGTTAAGGGAATGGTGGCCTGAACATGAGAGCCGGTTTCCAAGACCTGGGTGGACAAGACCACGGTTTCTGGTTCGATCTTGTGCACCTGCACGCGACCTTCCAACATCTCTCCCTGTTTGACGATATAGATGGCCTGCCCATTGGTGAGGAAGGCCTGGCTTTCACCCCCCTTGGTTAAATAGCCTAGGAACCGGAATTGGTTAAGTTGTTCTCGGGCCCGTTGGCCTGCAAGATCGGCGAAAGAGGGACCTGGGGGTGGCGGTGGGGGCGGCGGTGATGGCGGAGGAGGTGCACCCGCAGTTGGACGGGAAGTGGAGGCTCTGTCTGTTTCTTGTCTGGAGTCTATTTGTGACATGCCAAGAGGTGCAAAGATATTTCGGGGTATAGAGAATGTCGCGGTTTGGCGAGGATTAGGGAAGGCGGAGTCCAACATCAGATCTTTATTTGATGGGAGTGGGGTTCCCGATGTGGCAGAGTGTGGTATGGGATCTGTTGGCGCCGAATCCGACATTTGGAAAATCGTCACCATTCCCCAGGCCAATAGTAAGCCTCCCAACATCAGCCATTTTCGTTGATTCGTCATTAGGCTTTTGTCTTTTTAAACGGTTCAGGGAATTCTTTCAGAAATGTAGAGACCTTCAGCTTAAAGATGACCCCTTTTTGTTTTTTAGATGTTTCAACGGAAAGTTTTTCGATAAAGAGATAGGGCCAGCGTTGCTCCAATTCGAAAATGAATTTTCGAATAGCTTCATACGGTCCTGCGGCTTCAAACGCAAAGGTGCCTTTCGTAGCCAGTTTATGAGGGAGGGGTTTGAAGTCGTATCCCATGCCAGGAATTTGTACGTGATTTTGTTTCGCCAAATCGGCAATGTCTAAACTTAAATCTGTGAATTCTCCGGAATCCGGAAGAGCGTTCCACGTGTTGGATAGAATGGTTTGGGTCTGCCGAGCCGTCTTCATGGTTGTCTGTGTATGCAGGGAAGCTTCATTCAAGGCCGTGATGTGTTCAAAACGGTCTTGGGCCGGGTAAAAGATGAAGGCAAACATCCCGACCGATGACAGTCCGGCAAGGATGGTCACGATGAACAGCGGACTCAAATATTTTGAGATCCGGATTGTCGTCTGTGATCGTTGTATGATCTGAAAAGTATTCATTGTTGGGGGGGAACCCCTGTCCGGTGAGAAGTCGAGTGTCCGGAATTATACGTGACTGTGAGGGAAAACACGCTATGTGAGACACCCAGCTCCTCTTTGGTGGTTTTTGTGGAATGCTGCGATAGCAAAACATTCTGAAAGGCATTGTGCTTCTCTAACTGATGAATGAGTCGATTGAGGTCGGGTAAGGATGCTGCCGATCCCTGGAGAAGGATGGTGTCGGTTTTTTCATCGAGAGACACCGAGTTCAGCGTGATATCCGAAGGAATGGCTGTTTCCAGATCAGTCAGTAATTGTGTCCAGGAAAATCCCACGCGTTCACGAACTTGTTTCACAAAAGTGACTTTCGGGGGAATGCCTCGAATAGCCTGGTGCGAAAGGTCAAGCCCTGCCGCCTTGGCTTGGGAGACCAATTGTTCGTTGGCGGCTTCGATAGTGATTGCCTGGCTTTCTAGGACATCAATTTGTTGATGTAAGGATTTCCCATGCCACCAGAATGAACCGGTGAGGGTGAGTGCACCGGCAATGAGGAGGATGAGTCCGAGTTGGAACAATTGAAGAAAATGAATACCGGGTGCAGACAAATTCCTATGTACACATGGGATCATCATGCCACCATCAGACTGGCATAGCCCGGCAATGCCGCTTCTTCCTGGTTGCTCACCGCCAGATGTGTGTTTAACAAATGAAAATGTGAGGCATGAGAAAGCGAGGTGACTCGAATCTGAGGCTCATGTCCTCCACTGGCCTTAAGGGTCTCTTGAATATGGTCGAGAGGCGGCATAAGGCTCTGCCCATAGGTCAGATCAGTTGTTACGAACAGATTGACCGGAGAAGATGCCGTGGCAGATATGGGAAACATCTCGAAATAATATTGCAGTGTTGCCAGGATTTCCTTTTCCACCTTCATGGCAATGTACGAAGAATAGGGATTATTCCCTGTGGCGGATTTTTGAGGTGCGTCATAGGACGGATCTCCTGATGACGTCGGGTGATGTTCCCTGGGTTCCTTTTTGTTCTCCGACTCAGAACCTAGTGAGGGGTCTTGAGGGTGATGGGCCTCCCTTTTGATGGCAAGAGCTTTCGTGCGAATGAAGCGTGGACTGTCTTCCTGACAGGCTAAAAAGGTAAAACCCCAATGACTCATGAAGAGGAACATGACGGTTGGTGGCGCGGAGGCCTGAGAAGGGTTTTCAGCCGTGAGTAGGTCCTGGATGTTCTGGCGGTACAGATCAAAGATATCGAGCCCGGACATTCCCACAGAAGTTGGGATCAGGTCTGCTTCTAAGCACATGTTCTCATATTGTTCAATAATTTCATGACGAATGGCCGTGCCTAACACTCTGACGTGTTCTCCATTGCCGGGGGAAAGTGAATCCCTGACCGACGTGGGCACATAGAGGCCAAAGGCCAGGCGCGATTGGGAAGTATCGAGTTTGAGATCCTGTTGGAAACGCCAATTCACCAGTGCCGTTTGCTCCGGTTTTTTGGTGGGAAAGGATGCAAACTCAAAGATGCTCGTCCGGGCGCATATGTCCGGGAGACTGAGGGCAATGGAGAGCGGTCGACGATAGGGCTTGACCAGCGCCTTGAGTTGAGTGAGAAACTCATCGGGATTGGCAATGTTGGATTTCGCCGAAGAGAGGGTGAGGACTTCCGGCGAGAGCGGGAGTCTCGTGATGTGCCGGAGCGAGCTCTTTCGCCAATGTTTTTTGATTTCCACCAGGCATAGCCCTTCCTCAGAAATGGAGAGCGCCACGGTGGGAGCTGAAATGGGAAAAAAATGCATCAGATTTCCTCGATCGGAGTGACCCGATTAATTTCCTTAAGTGTGGTTTCCCCTCGATAGACTTTTTCAAGGGCTGCTTGCCGTAACGTGCTCATCCCCTGAGCCATGGCAGCCGTGCGAATTTCTGAAATGGATTTCTCGTTTAAAATCATTTCCTTGATGGAATCGGTCATATCTAAGAATTCTGTAATGGCCTTTCGACCTCGGAAGCCTAAGCCGTGACATTCATTGCAGCCTTTGCCTTCGTAGAAGGTCAGGTGTTTCACGTCCTCATACTCAATTCCGGATTCCTGACACTGCTCAGGGTGAATCTGCACGGGAACCCGGCAGGTTGGGCAAATGGATCGGACCAGACGCTGGGCCAGAATGCAACTCAAGGAAGCCACAAAATTATACGATTCAATGCCCATATTCACAAACCGGCTAATGACATCAAAGGCATTATTCGCATGCACGGTGCTAAAGACTAAATGCCCCGTGAGAGCCGATTGAATGGCAATTTGTGCCGTCTCTAAATCTCGAATTTCCCCAACCATAATTTTATCAGGGTCGTGCCGCAAAATAGATCGAAGCCCTCTGGCAAACGTGAGTCCCTTCTTTTCATTGACTGGAATTTGCACGATCCCCTTTAATTGATATTCCACCGGATCTTCTATCGTAATGATTTTATCTTCGTCGGAGTGCACTTCATTGATGGCGGCATACAGGGTTGTGGTTTTTCCGCTTCCCGTGGGTCCGGTGACCAGGACCATGCCATAGGGTCGAATAATGGCTCGGCGGAACCGCCGGAGATCCTCGCCGGTATACCCAAGCGCTTCCAGGCGCAGCCCTTGGACGCCTGCCGATATATGTTGTTTATCCAGAATTCTGATGACCACCGATTCACCGTACACACTTGGAAGAATGGACACCCGAAAATCGATGGTTCGTTGATTCAAGAGTAATTTGAACCGGCCATCCTGTGGTGTGCGCCGCTCTGCGATATCCAGTTCGGACATGATTTTGAGCCTGGAAATGAGTGAGGGGTGAATGCCCGTATCAAAGGGTTCCATGGCTAAATAGAGAACCCCGTCAATCCGAAATTTTACGTCGACCGTGCGCTCGGTTGGCTCAATATGGATGTCACTCGCCTGCTTCTGCAGGGCGGTTAAGATAATCGTATTCACCAGTTTGACCACCGGGCTGAGGTCCTTGGTGATCCGTTCAACAGAGAGAATTTCCTCGCCTTTCTCGTCCTCTTTAATCAGGACCGGATCCAATTCGGCTTTGATGCGCGTGAGCACTTGGCTGTTGCCTTCGCTATTGCCCAAGGCTTCAAGAATGGCTGAGTGAGACGATACGACCAATCGCAACTCAAATCCCAATTGGTGCTCTAACTCATCGATGATTCGCAGGTCCTGTGGTTTGGCAATCGCGATGGTCAGACATGGACCTTCTTGTTCTATGGGCACAAATTCATACCGATGCATAAGTTCGACCGGGATGGACTCCATCAGCGATGACGGGATGCGAAATTCCTTGAGGTTATTCCAGGGCAGGCCATATTGATCAGCCAGGACCTGGCCGATCACCTCTTCCTTGAGGGTGCCTCGCTCCAACAAAATAGCGGCAATGGTCTGATTCGTCGTGCGGGCGGTTTCGATCAACGTCTCTTTTTCTCGTTCCAAGATAAGACCCTTTTCCACCAGGAGGTCCTCGAATGCGATGCGTTTGACTGGTGTGGTCATGGTTGTTCTCTCGTCGAGGAGGTCACTTGGGGGTTACACGGCCCCTGCCATTTGAAAAATAGGAAGATAGAGGGCAATCACCACCCCTCCCAATATAACTCCAATCAGAATGATGAACAGGGGTTCGATCCATGTCATCAGTCGAGATAATTGAAAATCCAATTCCCCTTCATGAAACTCGGCGACCTCAAAGAGCATGGCTTCAAGTGAACCGGTGGTTTCTCCCACTTCAACCATTTCAAGGGTGAGGCGCGGGAGAAAATTCTCTTTTCGTAATGCCACTGAAAGGCTGGTACCTTCTCGAACATGGACAATAACCGATTGAAGTGCTTGCGCGAAGACTTTGTTGGGCATGGATTTCGCGGTGACCTGCAGAGCTGATAATAAAGGGATTCCTCCTCCAAGTATGGTTGAGAGGGTTCTGGCTAAACGAATAACTTGATTTTTCAAAAACAAGGGACCAAGGATCGGCGCATGGAGAAATAACCAATGTATTTGCCATTGGCCTTGGGGGGTGTTTTTCCACCAATAGATCACCAGGCCTCCAAGTCCCATGATTATCAGAAGTCCCATCAGCCATTGGGTAGCGGAATGCGTCAGATCAATCAGTAGCTGAGTGGCCCAGGGCAATTCCACCCGACTTTCTTGATAGACTTCCGCAAATGAGGGTAGGACAAAAAATAATAGGCCGATGGTCACCAGGAGACCAAACCCCAATAAGAATATGGGGTAAATGGTCGCTTTGACGACTTTTTCCCGAACCCCGATCAGCATTTTTAAGTAGGCAATATATCGGCTCAGGACTTCAGGGAGGTTGCCAGCCTGCTCCCCGGCTCTTAAAGAGGCTTGATAGAGTTCCGGAAAGTAGGTGGGGTGATGGGTCATGGCTTCTGAAATGGCCGATCCTCCTCGGATATGCTCTCGAACGGATTGCAACGCTTGTTGAAATCCCCCTTGGGTGTTTCGTTCTGCCAGGAGATCAAAGCACCGCAACATGGGCAGCCCGGCTTTGAGCAAGGCTAAAAATTCTTGATTGAAAATCAGGAAATCCCTAAGCGCTATAGGACGTTGCCGTTTTTTTCGTGAGACGAGTTGCCTGGTGCCAGAGTCTGCCAGGTCAAGGACGAGAAGGCCTTGTGCTTCGAGTTGAGCGCGAAGGCTGCGAGATGTCTCGCCTTCCCCATCGGTTTCAATAATCGTTCCATCCGGACGAGCGGCTTTGTAATGAAACCGGGGCACTAGGGTGACTCAGGTGAATGGGGATTGCCAAGCGAGAGTATATGTTTTGGCTCAGGGACACTTTCCACCCGATTGTCCTGTATGGGAATGTTTTCATGTACCGGTTCAGTCAGGGGCTCTTGGATGGCAGGGGAAGCCGGTGGCTCAACTGGATTACTCGAAGAATGTACCGAAATTGACTGGGGTACCATGGGGGAGGTAACCCGAATTTTGAACCCGGTCATAATCACGTCAGAGTTGAGCTCATTCCATTCGCGTAATTGGGCAATGGAGACATGATACCTTTGCGAGAGTTTCCAAAGAGAGTCGCCACCTTGAATGACAATTTGTCCTTGGGAATCTGGCATGCGGCTTTCTCCGGAAAACGTGTGGGGTTTGGAGACTGGGAGTTTTGTTTGCAGGGGTTGTCCTTTACCTGAGGACCTGTGGAGTTCCTGTTTGATCAGCGTGATATCAGTGGAAAGCTGTTTCATATTCGTCATGATCTGCTGAAAAGATTGGTTGAGGATTTGAATATCTGACACGAGTTGCGTGGTGTCCGGCATACTGGCAACCTGGCCCTCAAGTTCCATATTATGCTTTCGCAGTTGGTCCCGCTCGGCCTGAGTGTCCAGGAGTTCTCCACGAATATGTTGCAGTTCAAGACCTTGATCCTGTTCCCGATGCTGAACGGATTGCGTATGGCCTCTCAGCGATTGCAGTTCACCCGCTTGTTTGGCCATGAGAATTTTTAATGCCCCTATTTCAGCGCGCAAATTTTCATTGTCGGTTCTGGCTTCCTGAAGAAGGACCTGTTGTTGAGAAGGCTGGGAGACATACTCTATCGATGAATCGACCGCGACCGGTTTGGTCGGTTTTTGAGCACAGCCGCCTAAGGCCAGGATAAATGTGCCGCTCAGAATCATGTGTGTCCAATGATTACGCTTCATTAATTACCTACCATTCTTTGTAGGGAGTGCCATTCAGCCCTTGGCCGTCACTCCCGCTTCTGACATTCCACACTCCAGCAGGAGAGTCTTCGCCCTCCTCCTGGTCTTCATAAACTTCGGTCCACGTGGTTCTGGACTTGGTGAAAGGATCAATGGGGATTTCACGAAGATACTTTTTCTCCACCAGGTCCTCTAAGGTTGCCGGATATTCCGTTCGATCCGCATAATATTGATCAATAACTGCTCGCATCGTGAAGAGATTTTGTAAGAGAACTGCTTCCTTGGCTTTTATTGCCGTGTGTTGAAACGTGGGAATCGCGATGGAAACCAGAATCCCCACGATCGCCACGACAATCATGAGTTCAAGTAAAGTGTAGCCTTTTTTGCCAATAACTACAAAGTAGTTCATTACCATTCACGATAGGGGGTCCCATCAATTGCCTTTTTTTCGCTGGTGGTATAGATGTCATAGACATCTTCCCCGCACCACCGGGTTTCGTCTGGTTCATCCTGGAAACACCGGAGCCCCCATTCTGTGGTCTCGGTTATCGGATCAAAAGGGATTTTCCTAAGGTACCGTTTAATTTCCGATTGCTCACCGAGTTGGGCTTTCTCGCCTGTTAATTTGACCTTCAAGAGCATTTCCAGCGTCTTAGGGTATCCGGTTACTCCCGTGGACTCTTGGCAAGTCGTCACGTTTTCAACGCAGAATTTCCCTGTACGGACGGTCCCATCTCTCGCCCACTCCAGTTGGAATTTATCAATAGCGGTTCGTACCGTTCGTAAGGTGTGGCGAAGCTCCAACTCTTGCGACCGTTTAATGCTGACTTTCGCAATGGGTAGGGCGACGGAGGCTAATATGAACATAATGACCAACGTGACCAAGAGTTCGATTAAGGTTACCCCCTCTTGAGTTGGCGAGGATTTATTCCACCAAAACTCTGCCATGTTCCACCATGACCGGGATAGATTGGCCATTGGCTCCCAAGACGGTTGATTGTTGAATGTGAATGTTTGAGTTTCCAGTCCCCGTGGCATCAAAAACCACCGTGGCAAGTGAGCCGCTTCCTTGGACGGCTGTTCCCTCATGACCTATCTGAAGGACCAGTTGTCCTAAATGTGGCACGGCGGAAACGGTCAGACTTGGGGCCATCCGTTGAGATGTCCATATTGTTCCCTCATTGGCCTGCGCAAAGGAAAGGACCGCTGGGTCATAGGTCAGTGTGAGGGAGGTTTTTCCAGCCGATGAGAAGTTTTGCCCTTGAATGGTGAAGGATATTTGCTCTCCAACTTTAACTGATGCTGCGGTCGGCAGTACTTGCAGGCGAGGCCCATCGGTCACAGACTGCGATGCATCCGCCGAGCCTGGTTCCGCAGATGTTGAAATGGGTGTCTTTTCCTCAGTTAATGGGGAATCTTTAGGGAACCCTGGCGATTCGGAAGAATCGGTCATGTTTGTGAGCAAGTCCTGGGAGTTCAAAAGGGACACAGCCGGCTTGGGTTGAGAAAACATCGGCTTCGTGCTGTACTGATTGGCCGTGCCGGACCAGAGAGTCTGTTTCGCTAACTGCTGAGGTTGGACGGGTCGGACAATATGGGGAGTAATCACCAAAATGACTTCGGTCGTCACTTTTTGGGTGTTTCTGTTACTGAAAATGTCACTAAGGACTGGAATGTCATCGACTCCGGGAACGGCATCTCGCGTCTTTGTGTTGTCCTCTGACAGGAGACCGCCCAGAACGACGGTCTCACCATCCCGCATATTGAGCGCCGTGTCCGCAGTACGGGTTCCAAACTTGAATTGGGTAATTAATGGAGATGCTTGAAGAATAACCCGTTCACCTAGGCGTGTGACTTCTATTTGCAATCGGAGGGAAATGGTGTTGTTTAAATGCACGGTCGGTTCAACGGTGAGTTTAATGCCTGTATCCTTAAATTCAATAGAGGTCACGGTCGAAGTCGTCGGAGTCACCCCTGTGGATAACTGCCCCGGCAGGACATTCGTGGTGGAAAGAAGGATGGGCTGCTTATCTCCGACATTGATGGAGGCTTTTTGATTATTGAGAACTCTAAGTTTAGGCGAAGCCAGGGTTTTGGCCTGAGATTCCTGTTTGAAAAAATTCAGTAATACACTGCTGGGGAAACGAAACAGAAAAGACTCTTGACCAATGTCTGTTAATTGTTTGAACGAAAATGTTGAAGGGAGAGAAAATGCGGGAGATAATGGAGACTCAGTGCCTGGTGGAAAAATACCAAATCCAGCTTCCTTGGCGAACTGTAAGCCCAGGTTTTGGGTGTTGGTACGGTTGACTTCCAAGACTTCCACTTCCAAAAGGACTTCCGAGTCGCTACGATCATTAGCTAGGATGATCTGTTCCGCCAGACCGATTTTGTCCGGTTCGTCTCGTATGACCACGGTGTTTAAGGGCTCATTCACATAGACGCGTTTCGTTTCCAAAATCGTTCGAAGAAGATTTGCGACATCTTTGGCTTTCGCATTGGAGAGATAAAATGTACGGATTTGCAGGTCATCAAATTGTTCTCGTTTTTGCTTGGTATCCGGAATGATCAAGAGCCGGTCAGGACCGACCCGCTTGGCAAACAGTTGATTGGTGGTCAAGATGAGATTGAGTGCTTCATCAAACGGCGTGTCTTTGGTAAATATGGTGACGAGGTCATCTCGCACATCCTTATCGAATAAAATGTCGATATTGGCAGTTCTTGCCAAAATTTCAAAGACTTGTTTCAGGCGGGTATTCTGAAATCGAAGCGTTACCGGTTCTGCGGAACCACCGATGTCTTGCGTGGCTTTCTGCAATTGGACCACTCTGGTGATGCCTTCAACGGCTTCCACCAGAGAGTGATCCAATTCGACGGCCGATTCATAGAGCAGTAAAGACTCGTCATATCGTCCGAGACCTTCCATGTTTTTGGCGTCCAATAAGGTTTGTTGGGCTGCTTTGAAGCGCCAGACATCGTTGAGGGCTGTATGGTGCTCAGTCTTTTCAGGGTCGAGCCCCACAGCTATTTGGAATTCCTGAAGCGCTTCTCCTGTTTTCTGCTCTTTCAATAATTGCCTACCATGGGAGAAATGCTGTTCTGCCGCCCGGATTTTTACTGCTTTCAGTTTTTCCTCAAGTTCTGTATCGAATGGGTCTTTTCGAACGGCTTCCCGGTAAGCCGCCACGGCACCGTCGAAATCGCCTTTTTGTTCAAGTTCATCCCCAAGCTGAGTTTCACGAAGAGTGCAGGACATCAGAAGCATCATAAAGACCATGGCCAACACGCAAAACGGATTCATCCTAAGCATTAGATCCTTCACTATATTTAATGAGAATGACGGGGGGGTAAGACGAAGATCTCACAAATCCCCTCTACCTTACCATACCTGTCAAATACGGGCTAGAGATGCTGCTCGTTTCTTTAAGCTATTCTATTTTCTGTATCGGATATCTCTTCGTCAATATTAAGCTCGGTACCTGCTGGCTCGAACGGGTTGGTGATTACTGAAAACTTGGGGTTTCCTCTGTTGGGGCTTCTGTTGGTGGAGCTTGAATCGGGGAATTTGTCGTAGGAGTATTCCCTAGGGAAGGTTCCCCGGAAGGGGGTGTGTTGGCCGCAGGGACACAGTTGGTTGGCGCATTAGGATTGAGCGGATTGATCTGGCAGTTGGTGTTTCCCTTGGCTAGGAAGGGGACTGGCGGAATAGGTCTTGGCTCCTTTGAAGAAATCCTGATTGTATGGGGCCTCAGTGCTGGTACTTCTGACTCCATGGATATCCTGGCCAATTTTTATAAGGGCAAACTTGTTCCCGGTCATGGGATCAGCGTAGGCCTTCCGGAGATACCGTTTCGGTGCCTTCTTCGTTAATTCTTCAAGCGTTCGCGGCCATTGGTTGGGTCGTGTGGCCTTTTGAATTTCCCAGTCCAACACAAATCGCTCAATGGCTTTCGCTAATACTGGTCCCACGAAATTGTAGCTCAGCCTCTCGATCCCGTTGCATAATGACCGACCACTGTTGAGTGACTTCCAACGTTGCAATGGACATGACGACAACCAGCATCATGACGAAAAGGTAGGTGACCCCATCCTGGTTCCCGAGAGAGGTCATCTGGCCTTGTGAGAATTCCTTGAAAGATTTCCTCATTGAGTTAGGCTGTCCGCGTATTGGGTGCAGGCATCAGTTTAGTGACAACCGTGCCATGAAGTTGAGTGAGTGTTACTGGCGGATAGTCAGCCGTCTTCGTCCTTTCTCTGTAATGAGCACCCATCCAAGAATCAGAAAGGCGGCGCCAAAGGTATCGGCAACTAGATCCCAAATATCAGCCTGACGCTGGGGGACAAACCATTGATGGAATTCATCGGAAATTCCGAAGGCGATGACGCAGATGATCGCGAGGCCCATATTCCCATTGGTCGGGGTTGTATATTTGAATGCTCGATAGAGCAAAATCCCCAGCACGCCATATTCGCACGCATGTAAAAATTTATCATTAACACTGAAAATAAAGGAAGGGAGTTGTTGGGCAGGATAAGATTGGGAGGAGAGATACACAATAGCGAGGGCATAGAGGACGACTGGCCCCCAATACTTCAATAGCACGAATGGTTTAGATATGGTTTGGGTAGGAGAAATCTGACACGTCCTTTTTTAACGGTGGGTTAATTGGATGATGATAGGTTCGGGGGGTTGAGGAAATACCTTACGTCATCGATTTGCACGACGGGCAAAATCATCCCGTCCCCTTTCTGGTCATGAGAAAAACTATAGATGAGTGATTCATCGGCAACTAGAGTACCCAAAAAAAGGACGCCGACGGCAATTTGCTCACCATTTTGTTGCTGAAGGCGAAATTGTTGGACCAATTCAAGAGAGGGGACCGCTACCAGGTAATCCGGCAACCCCATGGGCTTGAAGCGAACAATACCCCATGATGTAGATGTGAGTTCAGGGCCCAAGGCCACCGAAAACCCCTGGTATTCCGGCATATATGGTTCGGAGAAAGCCTGACCATAGGAACGCGATGGGTTGTTGAAGGATGTTCTTGTGAATGAGGCGGGTCTCGTCTCGTGCGCGATTCAGTTGGAACAGACGCTCGCTTTGTTCAGGGTGATCCAGACTCTGTAAGGCGGGCCAATCCGGTGGATGGCCTTCAAGTTCCTGAAGAAATTGTTCCTGTTCTTCTGGACCCAGGAGGGGACGGACATTCCTCGGAATCAGTTGGTGTAAGGACTGGCTTTCCAGTTGGATAAGAGGTTGGATTCCGTTGGCCAGGGGAGGTTGTCCCCTGACCTGATCCGGAAATTGGAGCCCTGCACATAAATTGAATAACGCAAGAATAAAAAGTAAGGGGTTTTGGCTCTTTTTCATGTGGGTGCGTTGTGGAAGGGAGGTGTTGGGTGAACGAATGGGCAGAGTTTTGAAAATCGGTGGTAGGGGCGTAAATTCTGTCCAAGTCATGTGTTTTAAAGATGAACGAACTCAATGGACTATATGGGCCATTTTTCTTCCCGCCAGGCCATATCCCAAAACATCCATTCGTATTGCGAACTGATGAGAAAGGCTTCTTCCATCCTGGCTTTTTCTGCCCGGCCTGCTATCCTGGCGCATCGATCGACGACTTCGCGCATCCATCGGGTGACTTCCGCAAATTCCGGTGACCCATAGAGTTGTAGCCATTCATAATAGGGATGTGAGGGTTTTGGTGCTTCTTTTCCTAAAAGGTGGTGTCCGACTTCACAATAGACCCATGCACAGGGGAGGGCCACCACGGTGATTTCACCGAGTGTCCCGGTTTGGGCCACGCTTCTCATATGCCGACAGTAGGCATAATTCGTTGGGGAAAGGGGAGTAGATCGCATGTCTTTGGGCGAAAGAGCCCATAGTTTTCCATACGATTCATGAAGCCCTCGTTCGACGGTAATCGTGTCTTCAACTAATTTTGCAAACCGAAGGGCCGTATCTCCATCCGTCGCTTTGGCCGACCCTAGAGCAAAGACCCTGGCCAATTCCTCTAAATACCTTGCATCTTGTAAAATATAATATTGAAATTTTTTTGCAGGTAACGTGCCTTTTCCCAAAGCAACGACGAAAGGATGCTTCAGCTGGGCAGCCCAAATAGGGGCTGCACGATTTCGTAATTGTTCGGAGAACGTCATGAGAGTGGGTGGTGAATTTTAATAGACCTGTGTTGTGTCACTAGTTTTGTAAGACGGATCGAGCCACTTGAAAGGCTCTATCCATATCCGGCATATGGCCGAGGTCGGGGGTTACCTGGAGATACCGGATCACATTATGAGCATCGACAACCATGACGGCTCGAGCCAGGACATGGGGCCCCTCCAACAGGAGTCCATGGGAAGAGCCAAACTCTCCACCTCGAAAATCGGACAGAAATTCAACATTGGTAATTCCCGCTTCTTTTGCAAATCGTTCTTGAGCGAAGGGGGTATCGACACTAATGGTTATCAGTTGCACCTGTTGATCAAGACCTTGATTTTTTTCACTCAGATAATGCGTTTGTTGTTCACAAACTTTCGTGTCCAGGGAAGGCACAATATTGATGATGCGGACTTTCCCTTGGGATTCATGAATGTTCACGAGTGATAAATCACCTTTCGCCAATGGGACCGCACGAAGAGTTTCTCCGGCTTTCACTTCAATACCACTCAGCGGCAAAGGGGTACCCCGGAAAAGAATAGTCGCCCCTTCCCCTGTTCCGGCGGTTTCTTTGTCAACCGGAATGTTTTTATAGGAAAATTCCTGGTCTGATTGACCACTCATGGTCGAACAACTCACCAATGAAGAAACCGTCATGATGAGAAGCAATGAAATAATGGAGATTTTTGGCATAATGATGGTCCTTCTATTCAGAGGCGGTGATCCAAGTTTAGGGTATCGTGTTGTGAAAAAATACCATTTTTCCTTAAGCGTAGGCTGATTAGCCGGTTGGAAGATGTATTCATCAGGAATCCCGTTCTAAAAATGCGAGGATGAGTTGATTCACGATAGTGGGTGCCTCCCATTGTGCAAGATGCCCGGCTTCCGGGATGATATGCCATTCGACATGAGGTAACTGGTCTTTTACCCGTTCACCCACTTCCAGTGGAAACACCCGATCATGCTCTCCCCAAAGAAGCAGGACTTGATGAGAAATCTTCTGAAGCCTATTTCCATATTCTCCCTCCCAAGTCTTGATATTGTCCATTAATGAATAGAGGGGGGAAAAGAAAATCGCCTCGTTGTCGATTGTGAAATGAACGGTCAATGATGGTAGGGGAGATGAGGGCAGAGTCATAAATAATTTCTTTGAGAATCTGTTCTGTGGTCCTTTTTCCTGCCATTAAATTTCCCAATTTTGCGAGCCAGAGAGGAGGGCGGTAATAGAGAAAGCGTCGGTAATGTTGGGAAGCGATACTGTTTTCAACTTGGGCAGGAAATCCCGAGATGAGCACAAGTCGTTCAACTCGTTCCGGATAGTCAAGGGCCATGGCCATGGCTAAACCTGCTCCCATTGAATTTCCCACTAAAGTCGCTCGTGGAATATTGAGGGTATCCATGAATTGCCGAAAAAACTCCACCATGTGTTTTGGTGTGTAGGCTTCTTCCGGTTTGTCAGAGAGCCCAGAGCCGAGTAAATCCAGAATGATGATCCGGTGAGTGTGGGCCAGATCAGAATATTGATGCTCCCATTGCCACATCGATCCGCCAAATCCATGGATGAGGATAAGCGGTGGACCCTGGCCAACGTCAAGATAGGCAATGCGATGGTTGTTGACTCTGGTGATCTGATAGGGCACAGGTTGGATCAGTTCGATTCTGGAAGGGAGTGCCGAGAGAGAGGAGCATCCCAAGATCGTCAAGCATCCAAGCACGAGCATGAAAAGAAGGAATGATCGGAAGTGAGAACAGCCCCGCATTATTATTCTAGATGAATCAGAGTTTCATCCGGATTCACTTCATCCCCTTCTTTCACATAGATGGTGATGACGGACCCGGCAATTGGCGATTGGACTCGATTCTCCATTTTCATGGCTTCCACCACCAGCAAGGAATCACCCACGTTGACACTTGAACCCTCGGTCACCAGGACCTTGACAACCCGGCCGGGCATGGGTGTGGTCACGTCCCCAGCTTGTGATGGCTTGGGACGTTTTTCCGTCTTGGATGATTGGGATGTTGGGGGGTCAGGCGAGCCCGCTAAGACTTCCTGAATCGGTTCAAGATACACTTCTTCAAGTTTGTCATTCACTTTTATATAATAGGGTTTCACCCCGTCAACCGTCTGGCCTGATCCCGACACGCGAATATGATAGGCTTCGCCGTGAACGGTGACGTTAAATTCTACCGGGGCTAAATGAAGATCGTGAGCCACCGCGGGCCCACTCTCCGGGGAGGCGTGAAGGGGTTCTGGTTTGAGCTCCCCTCGCTCACGTTCATCAAAAAATTGCAAAGCGACGGATGGGAGGAGCGCATATGAGACAATGTCCTCTTCAGCCATCTCCCGTCCAACGAGTTCCTGTTTTGCATCTCCCAGCTCTGGATCAAGGTTGTCAGCGGGACGACCGGACACGGGCAGGTCGCCTTCCAAGGCTTTTTGCTTAATCTTGGAGTTGAGGGTGCCAGGTGGTTTCCCATACAACCCTTGGAAGTAATTTTTAGTTTCATTTGTGATCACTTTATAGCGCTCGCCGGTCAACACATTCAGCGTCGCTTGTGTTCCGACAATTTGGCTGGTGGGGGTCACCAATGGTGGATACCCCATGTCTTTTCGCACGCGTGGGATTTCTTCCAGCACTTCTTTGATTTTTCCCAGCGCATTTTGCTCGGCCAGTTGGGCCGCTAAATTCGATAGCATTCCACCAGGCACTTGGGAGAGGAGAATGTCCGTATCTACACCGGTGAAATCGCTTTCAAACTGCCGATAGCGTTTACGGGCTTTGCGTAATTTATCGGCAGCCGGGGCGATTTGTTCAAGATTTAATTTCGTGTCATACGGGGTGTTGCGAAGGGCGGCAATAAACGATTCGGTCGGGGGGTGGGAGGTGCCGCCGGACAGTGGAGATAATGCCGTATCCAAAATATCCAACCCGCCCATAATGGCCATGAGGGAGGACATGGAAGCCATCCCCGAAGTGTAATGTGTGTGCAGGTGAATCGGGACCCGAACCGTTGCTTTCAAGCGAGAGATCAATTCATAGGCTTCAAAGGGAGGAAGGAGCCCGGCCATATCTTTGATACAAATAGTGTCTGTGCCGAGATCCTCGAGTTGTTTGGCTTGTTCTACAAAATGATTCAGACTGTGGACCGGACTGACGGTATAACAGATGGTCGCTTCGATATGCTTGCCGCAGGCTTTCACCACTTCCATGGCAGGTTTGATGTTCCTGATGTCATTCAGGGCATCAAAGATCCTAAAGACATCAATGCCGTTTTGAGCCGATAATTCGATGAATTTTTCAAGGACGTCGTCAGCATAGTGTCGATATCCCACAAGGTTTTGGCCACGCAAGAGCATTTGCAAACGGGTTTTCGGCATGGCCTCACGGAAGGCTCGAAGCCGCTCCCATGGGTCCTCCTTAAGAAATCGGAGACACGAATCGAAGGTTGCGCCGCCCCACACCTCTAAGGACCAAAAACCCACTTCGTCTAATTCTGACGCCACGGATAGGAGATCTTCTGTGCGCATACGTGTCGCCAAAAGAGACTGGTGTCCATCCCGTAGAGCCACGTCGGTTAAAAAAACCTGGCGCTTGGGAGACGCTTCGATATCCAGGGCGGGAGCGGCATCCAATTTCGTCCGGGTAGGGACGGGACGACTGGGCTTCTTGCTTTTATGGGAGTGTGATGTTTTTCGTGCCATAAGGAGACCTTTCACATGGGAAACGGATCACAACTTTTCATGCCGGTTGTTATAATCCTTCAAATGCGGCGATAGCTGCGGATAGGGCAATGACCAAATCCTCCGGTTCTTCCGCCTCTTCATATTCAAAGAGATCGGGATGGCGTTCAAGATAGGATGTATCAAACCGCCCGGCCCGGAAATCCGGCTCTTCCATGATCTTTGCCATAAATGGAATAGTGGTTTTGACACCCCGTAGTACAAATTCCTCAAGCGAGCGATGTGTTCGGCGAACCGTTTCGTCCCAGGTTCGACCATGAACGGTCAACTTGGCTAGCAGGGCATCATAATACGGAGGGACGGTATAATCCTTGTACACCGCTCCGTCAATGCGGACTCCAACGCCACCCGGGGACAAATAGGCCGTGATTTTTCCCGATGAGGGCCGAAATCCGTTTTGGGGATCTTCAGCATTCACTCGACATTGAATGGCATAGCCCTGGAGATTGACCTCATGCTGCCCGAAGACCAAAGGACGCCCTGCTGCAATCCATAGTTGGGATTGCACAATATCAACGGTGGTAATCTGTTCCGTGACGGTATGTTCCACTTGAATGCGAGGATTCATTTCCATGAAGTAGTATCGTCCATCGGGATCTAATAGAAACTCCACGGTGCCGGCATTATAGAACTGGGCGGCGCGAGCCATGGCGATGGCGGCTTCTCCCATTTCTGCTCGTAGACGAGGGGTTAACACAAGTGACGGGGCAATTTCTATCAATTTTTGATGGCGCCGTTGGATAGAACAATCCCGTTCTCCCAAATGAATCACATAGCCGTTTTTATCTGCCAGTAATTGAAATTCAATATGGTGGGGTCGTTCCACATATTTTTCAAGAAATAATTCCCCATTGCCAAAGGCGGCCAGAGCTTCTCGAGCCCCAGCTTCCATTGCGTCTTGTAATTCATCGTCCGAGCGCACGACGCGAAGGCCTCGCCCTCCACCCCCGGCGCTGGCTTTGACCATAACCGGGTATCCCGCTTTATGGGAGAACGTCAGTGCCTCTTCCAGCGTGCCGACACTGCCATCAGTCCCGGGAACAACAGGCACACCAATTTTGATGGCTAGTGCTCGAGCTTGGACCTTATCGCCGAGTAGTTCGAGTGAGTGCGGAGATGGGCCAATAAAGAGAATGCCGGCCTCTTCACAAAGTCTGGCAAAATCCGCGTTTTCAGCTAAAAATCCATACCCTGGATGAATGGCATCGGCTCGAATACGTTTCGCCAATCCCACAATTTGTCGAGCATCGAGATAGCCTTGCACAGGACCTGGACCGACTAAATACGCTTCATTAGCTTTTTTGACGTAAATGGCGGTGGCGTCACTTTCTGAATAAATCGCCGCCGTTGCAATGCCGAATTCTCGACATGCACGGATGACGCGCATCGCTATTTCTCCTCGATTGGCTACTAAAACTTTTTTTAGCATTCGATTTTAGTGTTGGCGTCTCAGTATTTGGAATGAATGACCGTGCTGATGATGCTCTGGTCTTTACGAGACTGAAATGGTATCAGAAGATGAGCAAACGAATCAGGGATTCCCGCGAATTAATTATTGATCCTTAAGAAGTGGATAATATTTCCCTTTGCGCATAAGGTTTTGGCCTTCCAGTGAAAGGACAAACTGTTCAAAGGCCAGGACCTGCTGAGAAGGACGGGATTTCGTGATGAGCATCACCGGTCGTTGGAGTGGATAACGATTATCCAATATGGTTTGCACTTCCGGCTCCACCCGATTGATAAACAGAAGATTGATCGCGATCCCATCTTCTTTGGCCCGGAGAGCCGGGGTCATGGACACAAATGTAATGGCCTCCAAATTCCCGCTCACCGCTTTAATGGCCTCATCCTCGGTTCCCGCCCTATAAACGGAACGCGGAATCCCATCTGGAATGTGTAACGTTTTTTCGAAACCTTGTCGAATATTTTCATTAGGGGTTCGACTGATCAGCACAATTTTGGTTTGAGGGGCTTCCTCATAGACTTGAGACCAATAACGAATTTTTCCAGAAAAGACATCCGCAACTTGCTGGATACTCATTTCTTTTACCGGGTTTGAAAAATTGGTCAAGACGGCAACGCCGTCTCTGGCAATGACCGTGGATCGGAGAGAAGGGACTTCTTCGCCTGTGATGCCAATATCTGCTTCGTTGAGTTCGATGGTTCTGATTGGTTTGGCATGGGGGTGCCAGAAAATATCAATGGAAACAGAGGGATGGCGGGACTCAAATTCCGCAGCCAGAATTTCCAGAAGATATCGCTCAGGTCCATTGCCAACTATAAGAATGGTTCCGGAAATCGTTGCTGGAACCGTAACCGGCGGATCTGAGGTAGTGGACTCCGTTGAATGGACTGGGCTAAAGGGAAATACCAGTCCACAGAGAAAACCGATCCCGATCATAAAAGAAATCTTGACCACGTTATTTTTACAGAGCCTGATGACCGCCATCATTTTTATGATCCCTAGTCAAAGCAATGGCCGCGCAAGTGGTCGAAAAAAATAGATAAAGATATCACCAAGAATAAAAAAAACGGCCACATCTTTCCGGTTTATAGAAATAAATGTCAAGGGGCGGAGAATGGGAAAGGTAGAATATCCTGAGCGGTCATCCTTATACATGTCCGCCCAAGCTTTATCCTATTCTCCTCCTGGGGGTTGGAAATTGGACTCGGTCGGAGCCGCGCGTTGGCCCATAATTGGAGGGAGTTTTGAAAACTTATCCAATCGTTCATTTAACATATTATATGCTTTGCCTTCTGCAAACCCTGTTTTATGGGTCCCCACAATTTTCGACGCAAAAGAGGACATGATTCGTCGGCTTTTGGTTGTGTTGCATTTTGGACAAAGGGTGTCTTCTGGTTTCACGCTCAGCGCTTGCATGGCCTCATAACGATGATCACAGCCTTCGCAGACATATTCATACAATGGCATAAATGACTCCTTTGAAATTGTACGAGGACGAACATGATTAATAGCTTAGTCAGAATTCCAGTATATCGAAGATTGTATCGGCGTGGCCAATGGATAAACGTGGCATCTCTGGAAATGTCCAGAAAAGATTGACGGCAAGTTTATGATTTCACTATAATTTTTCGTTGGCCTTATTACAGACAAATTTTGGAGGAATGAGTCATGTCGGTGTTAATTAGGAAATTTAAGTTGCCCACTGGAATGGTCAAGGAGGAACGTATTGACGATCCGGATCGCATTGAGCGGTATATGCAGTTTTTTGATAAGGATCAGCAAGCCAAGCTTGATGCGGGCCAGAAAGTTTTTTTAGACAAAGATGAATGGCAATTTGTGGATAACTGAATTCCTGCCGGTCAGGCTCCCTCTCCGTTGTAATTCTGACAGGTTGTTCTCACGTAAATCTTTGATCGTGCCTGTGGGGCAGGCTCGGTTCACCACCCAGTGAAGGAGCATCACGGCTATGGGATATTGGATCCATGTGAAACGATCACTTGATGAAGCGATGATCCATCGGGATCGTTGTCCGGAGGTGCCTTCAGGCCCGCATCGGTCGGACTTTTGGGAAGGCGGGTGGACCGAATATCCGGATAAGGATACAGCGCTGGAATATTTGGAAAACACTGATGCCACCCTGCAACTCAAATGTCCCTTATGTAAACCGTAACTCATGGTTTCTGATATTGTGATTTCCAGTTCCCCGGTCCCCGAGTGGGATTTTTTATTTTTTAATGATATTTGTTATGGCTGAAAAATTTGCTAATGCACGGTGGGTGAAGGAGGGTTTTCTAGACAATCGGATCGGCGGATCGGTTATTGGCCAAATTACCATTGCCGGGCTTGAAACCGTGGATGTGTATTTAGTCGGTGATTTTATTGGAGAGATTGCCGGAAAGGTCATTGGTTTTCGTAACCCACGATTTTTAGATGATCCTCAGGCAGGAGAATCACTATATGATTTTTCCATCCCTCAACTAGGCAAAGTCAGTCTCATGTCGTTTGATCCGCACCCTCTTCTGGAACCCCATCCTTATTTTGAATGGTTTTCGACTGATCAACAACACTATCGCATTGAACTGCAGCCGGATGAGGCGTGGCTCATGTCGGAGGATCAACGAGACGCTGTGGAGGGTCAGGCCCAGAGAATCCGGCAAGAGCTAGCACTCCTTTTGCCATGACCAGAATTGATTAATTGTGTTCTGTCGTATCCAACAGGCAAGAAAGTGAGATGCTTTCGGATCATAAAGACAATGTTCCCTGCATGATGACAACTAGCATCACTTTTCGAACGTTATTGATTGACTCACTTTTCCTCCCTTCGTAGAATGTCCGCCATGAATGATCGGTTTCTAAAAGCTTGTTTGCGTCAGCCTGTAGACCGGACCCCCGTTTGGTTTATGCGTCAGGCAGGACGATACATGGAAGAGTATCAGACGATTCGACGCAAGCATTCTATTTTAGAGGTATGCAAAACACCGGCGTTAGCTGCCGAAGTCACGCTTCAACCGATTAATCGCTTTGATCTGGATGCGGCAATTATTTTTGCGGATATTTTGTTACCTCTCCAAGCCATGGGATTAAACCTGGAATTTGTAGAAGGGAAGGGTCCGGTTATTGATAATCCGATACGAGGTGAGATGGGCATTGTGGATTTGCGTCCGGTCGATGGGGAGGCATTTGCTTATGCCGGAGAAGCTATTCGTCAGACTCTTCAGGCCCTCGATAATCGAGTCCCGTTACTGGGATTTGCCGGAGCACCGTTTACGTTAGCCAGTTACGCCATTGAGGGCGGAAGCTCACGTGATTATGCCCGAACCAAACATTTGATGTTCTCGCAGCCAACCGTGTGGCATCAATTAATGTCCAAACTGTCTGTGGTTGTCGTGGAGTATTTGCGGGTGCAAAGTCGAGCAGGCGCCCAAGCCATCCAACTCTTTGATAGTTGGGTCGGCTGTCTAAGTCCTGGCGATTATGAAGAATATGTCCTACCTCATGTTCAAAATATTTTTTCAGCTCTACGGGTTGAAGGCATTCCCCTTATCTATTTTGGAACGGGAACGACAGGGCTTCTTCCCCTTATGCGAAAAGCTGGAAGCGATGTGATGGGCGTCGACTGGCGGGTTCGGTTGGATGAAGCCTGGAGGACCATCGGGTTTGATGTGAGCATTCAAGGTAATCTGGACCCACTGGTACTGTTTGCCCCAGAAAAAGAAATCGAGCGTCGGGTGAAGGATATTATGCAGCAAGCTGGTGGCAGACCTGGCCACATTTTCAATTTAGGTCACGGAATTCTTCCCAATACCCCTTTGCACAGCGTTGAATTTGCCATTGAATGTGTTCGCCGGTTTTCAACGGCTTCCTCATGTGAATGATGTAGCGGTGCTTTCTCCTGTCAGCTTTTTCCCTTCGCTCCATGAAAATCTGCTTATTTCCATTTCTAACTACGTCCTAGCATTTCATTGTTGATTACCCGAGACTTCATGAGGAAGACTCCGTACCAAGCGGTTATTGTGGGAGGAGGGATATCGGGACTCGCCACGGCCTATGCCCTCATGGAGGAAGCTGAGAATACGCAGACGGCCGTACAATGCACAGTGGTTGAACGAGAGCCCCGGTGGGGAGGAAAAATTCTGACACATGTCACAGACAACTATCTGATCGAAGGGGGACCTGACTCCTTTCTCACTTCCAAGCCGTGGGCCCTAGAATTGTGCCGAACCTTAGGTCTTCAAGATCAATTAATTTCTACCAACTCACAGCACAATCAGACATTTTCATTTTGCCGTGGAGCCTTGCGGGAACTTCCACAAGGCTTATTAGCTTTTCGGCCCAGACGGGTTGATACCCTTGTTTCTAGCGGGCTCTTATCCTTGGGTGGAATGCTTCGCATGGCAGCCGAACGGTTTTGGCCAAGGCGGAATCCTTGGCCGACTGATGAAACTCTGGGAGAGTTTTTCCGTCGACGCTTTGGGACTGAAGCCTTCGAGAACCTGATTGAACCATTGGTGGCAGGTATCTATGCCGGGGATGCAGATGAACTCAGTATTGAGTCGACCTTTCCTCGATTTCGCGAATTGGAGCGAGAATATGGCAGTGTCATTAAGGGAATGCGGAAGGCTCTCGCCAATGCGCCATCCTCCCCGCGCTCATCCGGCCAAGCGACCACGATGTTTATGTCGCTTCGAGGGGGATTAGGGGAGCTCATACGGACGTTGGTGGAGGCATTGCGCAAACGTGGAGTAAGGTTAATTGGAGGAGTCGAGTGTCTGGAAATCCAGCCTCCGACTCCGGAGTCGGGAGTGTTTCACATCATGTTGGACAATGGGAATCGGATTCCAGCTGATGCCGTCGTGTTGGCCACTCCGGCGTATCAGACCGCTGGATTCCTTCGTGCATTTCAATCAGAAACAGCTCGTCTGTTAGATGGCATTCCCTATGCCTCGACCGCTACGATTTCTATGGCGTATCCCGCTGAGTCCATTGGTTCACAGATACGAGGATTCGGATTTGTCGTTCCCCGGAAAGAACAACGCCCATTATTAGCCGCAACCTGGACCTCGTTGAAGTGGCCGGATCGGTGCAGAGCTGGAGAAACTCTGATCCGTTGTTACATCGGCGGTCGAGGGCGAGAAAAGGTTTTTGAGCAGGATGATGGCTCACTTGTGAAATCCGTTCGGGGAGAATTAACCTCTATGGTCGGGATCACGACTGCCCCGATCTATACAGAAGTCCATCGATGGAGGCAGGGAATGCCTCAATATGTGCTCGGACATCGGGACCGTTTGGCTAAGGTTCAGGAACAATTAGCTAATTCGCCAGGCCTCTATGTGACGGGAGCAGGCATGTATGGCATTGGTATCCCTGATTGTATCCGAGAGGGCACGAGAGTTGGAAAGCAGCTGTTACTGGATTATGCCGCTAACCATTCAACAAAGAAATCTGGAAGTACGGTCTCCGGTTGAAAAGGACTGACCGGATAACGTGGAAGAGCAGATGGAAGAGATTGTTCGGGCTTATGCCTGTGTCAGTGGAAAAGTTCAAGGAGTCGGGTTTCGAGCGTTTGTGCAAATGCAGGCCAACAACAGGGCCCTGCATGGTTGGGTGCGAAACCGTACTGAAGGAGACGTCGAATTGGAAGTTGAGGGGCCACAAGCATCTGTTCAGTCCTTTCTCCAAGCCCTCCACAAAGGGCCCCCTCTTTCTCAAGTACTTCAGGTAATGGTTGACTGGAAAGACCCAACCAGGCAAACTGAAGGGTTCCAAATCATTCGTACTTTTCTGTAAGGGATGAGGGGCGGTGCGGATCGATTCATTCGGATCTCAAAAATGGAAGTATCCCCAGGCGTTATCAAGATTGAGCAGCTATATTTATGGACTATAAAGCACATATTCGCGAGGTTCCTGATTTTCCTAAGCCGGGTATCCTTTTTTATGATATTACGCCCTTATTAAATAATTCTGGTTGCTTTCGTTCCATTGTTGATGAATGCATTCGACGCTATCAGGATGCCGGTATTACCAGAGTGGTTGGTATTGAATCACGAGGATTTATTTTAGGGAGTCCCTTGGCGTATCACTTGAATGCCGGGTTTGTCCCTGTCCGGAAGCCTGGCAAATTGCCGGCCGATGTGTTTGAGGTCAATTATAATTTAGAGTATGGCTCGACGACTTTGGCGATTCATCGTGATGCGATTCAAGAGGGAGAGCGAGTGCTTGTGGTAGACGATCTCCTGGCGACTGGAGGAACGGCCGGGGCTACCGTCCACCTCATTCGGCAATTGGGTGGGGAAATTGCCGGCGTGATATTTTTAGTCGAATTACTTGGGCTCGAAGGACGAAAAAAATTAAACGGATGTGATATTCACTCCATTATTACGTATGAATAAATACATAGACTTTACCTTTATTGCATGATGCAACGGGGGAAGGTGCCCAAAGAAATTGATCCACCTGTCGTGTGAGAGAATGGTTAACTTTCGAAGGAAGAAAGGAATGTAGTATGGCCGAAAGACCAGTAAAGAAAGTAACGAAAACCCCGGTCTCCGCCGGGACAAAAAAAGCCACAACAAAAGGCACTTCCATACCCCCTGCTCCGCGGAAGCCGGCGAAAGCTCAAACAGAAGATCGTCATGTGGCGTTAAAGGAAATTCTATTGGCCAAACGTGAAGCGCTGATTCAAGAAATCAAACAACAGCTTGGTCAATCCGTGACAGAAGAACAACAACGCCGGCTGGAAGCGGCGATGGATAGCGGGGACCAGGCCCTTGTGGATTTGGATCGCGAAATGGGGATTTCGCTTCAGGAAATGCGAAATCGTGAACGACAACTGATTGATGATGCCTTGGATAGTTTAGATGAAGGCACCTATGGTGTGTGCGCAGAATGTGGGGGAGAGATTAATGAAAAGCGTTTGCAAGCCCTTCCGTTTGCGCGTTTGTGCGTCGAGTGTAAATCCAAACGTGAACTGATGGAAAAAATTGAACGGTCGGAACAGCGGCAATAATCACCAGGATTACTTTATGTGCTCTCTCACCATGTCTAACTGGGAGTGGCATATACCCATCTAATTTGGCAACGGCGTTTTGCGTCTTCAACTTCCCTTCCAACAAAACTTGAGCCCGTGACAGATTATTCCTTATAAAAATGTCCCTATCCATCTGATAGGCGGGAAGACAATGCTTCAAGAACGGCTCTCGTAAGCTCATGTCAAAAATTGTTGTTCTGGCAAGTGGCGGGTTGGACTCAACGGTGACGGCTGCCATTGCTAAATCAGAAGGATATGAGCTGTATTTCTTGACTATTGATTATGGACAACGCCATCGAACGGAAATAGATTGTGCGCAAAAAATTTCTGAATATTTTGGGATCAAAGAACACAAGATTATTCAACTGGACTTGCGAACCTTTGGTGGATCCGCGTTAACCGACCAGATTCCCGTACCAACCAATCGAACGGCACGGGATCGTGACCGGCAGATTCCCGTCACCTACGTTCCCGCCAGGAATACGATTTTCTTGAGTCTGGCATTGGCCTATGCCGAGGTGTTGAATGCCTCCAGCATATTCTTTGGCGCCAATATTCGTGACTATTCCGGCTATCCGGATTGCCGACCAGAATTTATTCAGGCGTTCAAGAACGTGGCTCGTCTTGGTACGCGAATGGGATTGGAAGGTCAACAGGTCGACATTCTCGCTCCGCTGCTCTTTTTGACCAAACGTGAAATTATCCAAAAAGGACATGCCTTAGGGGTGCCTTTTCAATGGACGAATAGTTGTTATAATCCAGGACAACAAAATCAACCGTGCGGCCAATGTGATAGTTGTGTGATTCGTCAAGAGGGATTTGAGGAAGCACAACTTCCTGATCCGTTACGTGCCGGATAAATATGAGGCTGTGACCAGGTTTGATTGTGAACGAGGATGGGTGTAAAGGAAATTGAACATGAACAATCATTCTAAACGGGCAATTCTCAGGGGGGTTGCAGGGTTTTTTTGTTGGTTTGTTCTTGGCTGTTCTGAGAATGGGATGAGTGCCCAGGAATCCTCTGGTCCCGCATCCATAACACAAATCTCGGTAGAGAAAGACCTGCCAACAGAATTCAAAGACGGTGAGACAAAATTCAATGCATTTTGTTCTCCTTGCCATGGCGTACAAGGTACGGGATCCGCGCAAGGTCCTCCCTTAGTTCATAAGATTTATGAACCCAGTCATCATGCGGATTTTGCTTTTCAGCGGGCTGCCGCCCAAGGGGTCAAAGCCCACCATTGGACGTTCGGGAACATGCCGAAGATCGAAGGCGTGACTGCGGATGACGTCACGCAGATTATTGGCTACATCCGGTGGCTCCAACGCCAGGCTGGAATTTCCTAAGGCATCTAGGTATTTCCTCTTGTATAGCCATCCTGCTTGGAACTCTGATTCCTGTTTTCTCAAGCTGGACTACTTCTTTGGGGACAAGAGCCGTTTAGGGCATACTTCGCTCTAGTTGATTGACCAGCCCTTGAATCCGTGTAAATCCCGCCTGCCAGAATGTCGTTGAGTTGATATCCACCTGTAGGGGTTTGAGTAAGTTTTGTGGACTGGCCGAGCCCCCTCCAGACAGCAATTGTAAATATCGAGGGACGAACGAGGGTCCTTCTGCTTGATAGCGTTGAAATAACGACAGGACTAATAAACTGCCAAAGCTGTAGGCGTAGCAATAAAAGGGACTGGCAAAGATATGGGGAATGGCTAACCATTCCCATCGGAACTCCTCGTCGACGGGCAGGCCAGGGCCGAATTGCTCGCGAAGGAGCGCCAGGTAGTTTTGAGCGAGGGCATCAATGGTGGCTCCTTGTTGAACCATATGATGGGCTTGCCGTTCAAATTGAACAAAGTAGGCCTGCCGCATAATGGTGGCATAGGCATCGTCGAGTTGATCGACAAGAAGTCCTGCCTTGACCTTGGGGTCCTTTTCCTGGTGGAGAAGTAAATCGGAAAGCAAATGCTCGCCAAATACCGAGGCCGTTTCCGCCAGAGGGAGCGACGAATGAAACGTGAGGATTGAATGATCCGCTGCCATCATGGCATGCACGGCATGACCCAGTTCATGCGCTAAGGTGGAAACATCACGGGGCTCTCCCGTGAAATTCACCAGGACATACGGCGTCTGCGTGGGCCGCACGCTATAGCAAAAAGCCCCGCCCATTTTGCCTGGTCTAATCGCGGCATCAAGATGGTTTTCTTTAAGAACCTGCTTCGCCCGTTGGGCCAATTCAGGGGAAAAGGCTTGATAGGCTTCCATTACCAGCTCTTTCGCCCTGGCAAAAGAATATTTTGATTTCTTCGCGGCGAAGGGGGCATAGAGATCGTAACGTTGAAACTGTTTAATCTTCAGTAGCCGTCCCTTTAACCGAAAATATTCTTGGAAAATTCCGGCATTTTTTCGGCAAGTCTTGAGAAGAGCATCAACGGCTTTTTCGGGGACATCATTCGTGACATTGCGTACGGCGATGGGCGAAGCGTAATGCCGTAAGGTGAGGCCTTCATTTCCCCAATCCTGAACCAGGCTTTTATACATTTCTCCCAGGATATCCCGTTGTTCACCATAGACCTTGAATAGCGCGTGGTAGGCTCCTCGCCGAACGGAAGCAATGGATGCCGGACATATCCCATCAGTTGTTCTCGGGTCAGACGGGTAGTCCGGCCTTTTATTTTCATTGGGAATGTGAAGCTATTCGTGGTGACGCCATACAATGTTTCGAGAGCCTGGCGCCCGGTCGTACTCTTAATTGTCAATATCCGTTCTTCCGATTCACTCAAGGTATGCGGTGTGAATCGAGTCAAGGTCTCCAGATGATACCGAAACCGCTCGGCTTTTGCGGTCAGCCGGGTTGCGTTGGTGGGATCAAGGCTTTGCCACCAGAGGTCAAGAAACACCAGGCGATTGGAACAGTCTGTCAGTCGGTTCCGTACCTGGGTGTCAAACGCCCGGGCTTCCTGATTTTTCGTATTTTCTGAAAACCATAAAAATGAAAAAGCCCGCAACGTCGTCATGTGTTCAGTGACGGTTTCGTATTGCACCCAGATTTTCTTGAACCGGACGGCGGAGATATCCGGCGGATAAATGTGGTCGTTCTGCTTCAAGCGCGGAAATGAGGGCATTCAGTTTTTTTGTTATCCGCTTGAAGTCTTTGGCCGGATGGCGCAAGAGACCTTGAAGGTTCCAGGATGGAAGCGTCTTCGACATGATTGCTCCTTTTTGATGACAATGAAACATTGACATATTTCAAAATGCCCGTCACAGGGCTAACCGTCATGCTGCATTGAGAAACCGATTTCCTTAGAAGGGGGGCGTAACCTACCGAATCTTTCTGCCGGACCTGGAAATCCGAAGCCTCTGCGAAGGCCAGCCGTGTGCGCTGTTCGCAGCAAAATCCTTTCTACCTTGTAACTTAACCCTAGCTGTTAAATCTATTAATTGGTGCTGACATGCCGGATACCTGGATGTATTACCTTTAATGATTTGAACGACTTAGTAAATATTTAAAGAAAAAACTAACGAATTAGTGGCCTCCCACTTATAACAAAGAACCATTTGCACTTTCCCACTGGGAGTCGGAAAAAATGAGTACCATTTAGAATCTTGGGCAAAATCCAATGCGGAGAATCTGAAGGGGGCAAGCCTAAGAAATGAACATCCTATACCAAGGCAAAAGTGGAGGTGGTTGGAGTAGTGCACGAAAGTTCTCTGGTTTCTAATTCAATAGTTATGCCACAGGGCGGCCTGTATTCAGGTTTTGGGTTTTGTATCGCAAGAGGTACTTTCGGAAACGGATGGGCTGGATGAAGCGGCTCCTATGGTTTCCCGTTTTTTTTTAATTACCATTGAAAAATCAATTAGTTAGAATATAACGGTTAGGTTCAGGCCAATTTCCAATCAAGAATAATTGTTTCTTTTTCTTGTTAAGAGTGGGAGAAAAATTTTGAGAGGGGAGTGACTTAGTTCTCCTGATATTTTTTTCGTTCCTGACGATTCAAATAGGAATTCAAGGTTCCTTTACTGCATGATAAAGGCTACAGGAAACCTGCAAGGGGATGTTGGGAATGATTGGGGTAGATTTTATTGAAGGAATATATAAGAATAATCTTAGCTTTGAGGAACGCCAATTGATTGGAGGTAGGATAGAAGAAAGTAAGTGGTATGTAAAAGAAATAAACGTTTCCTGAACATAAAAAATGTGTATTTGATTCGGTTATTTTTTTAAGAATAAAGAAATGTGGGAGAGCTTTATAAATTGTGGAGGCAGAATGACATGAAAATTGTTGCCTAGGGACAGGTCTCTTAAATATTCGGTTTAATTCTTCTCATTGGTTTTTAGATTTCCCCCAATCTGTCCCCCCCCAACAGATCCACAAAGGACGATTTACTTTTAGGTTAGCGGTTATGCCAATGTGAGAGGATGATTTGGTCCAGCTTTTGGTAAAGCTGTTCTATGAAATTAATTCTTGTCCAGGAGGGACATCATGTTTTGCACTATACTAAATATAAGAGGGCAAAGTGCCTCCTGTACCTTATTCTTTCCTGATTCTACATCACGAGTGGCTTCCAATCTTCCTCAACCTGATTCTCTAAACCCTATTCATCTCATCTGAGATTTTCCACCGCAAGGAAATTTCAAATTTTCGTCCTGGGGGCTAATGTCACTGGGTTTATTCCAGCCAAGGCCCACAAATTTATTGTGAAAAATCAATTGGATTAGTATTGAAGACATGTAATAACAAACTGAAATGCTTCAATAAAATGCGGCAGGGAATCGATTGCGTTGATCTATGAACGCAATACCGATCCGCGATTTGTCCTGGAGTTGGATGGGGGAATACCCGGACTTCTTATTCAGCGTTCCGCGGGCGGGAATGAATTGCAAAATATTCGTTTCAATTTTTTTTAGATTAAGTAACCTTAAACGGCGTAAGCCCTAGATTAAGAGAAGGGCCCCGAAGGAGTTTTCAAAAAAGTGTGAAACGAGCGCAGAATTTATCATAAGGGAGGACGAGGGGCAAATGAGTTCGTCTGTGCGGATACGCATTCTGGACTGCGGCGAGCCGGGCTGCGACGTACAATGCTGTGATCAGCTCACCAATCCGATTCCACAATGGCTTCAGTCAGAGCAAATATGCATCAACGCTTT
>CAWDGE010000020.1:0-71756 GCA_963801755.1 uncultured Nitrospirales bacterium
GTAACACGAAGAACGGTACCTATCGAACAACGGAAGGAAAGGTAAGCTCGGTTCAAAAGGTAATCGAGGTATGGTGAACCTGTCTCTTCCAGGGGAATATTCAATGGGTTCAGTGGCAGTGCATGCGAATTGGGACCCTTTGACCTTTCAGCCGTGTTGTTGGTTTCAGCTGGCATGGGCTCAGCAGGGGGTAAAGAGATGGGCAAACATACTATAACATTAAGATTGAAACTTTAGGTGAGAAAACATTGTCAGTGTGTCTTGGTTGCTTTGTGGTATCGGCTGAGTTTGTGGGCACATTCGAAAAGGTTCACAGTAGGCTGAGAGAAATGTGTCCTGTACCAATTTTATAGGTTTTTCACATCGGGTTACCTCGGATTACCTCCGTGAGGAAATTTTCCAGCTTTTCCCTATGGCGGTCGGGAGAAAATTGTCGGCTTAATTCCTCCGATGGTACTTCGGCGGCGAGCAGATCAGCCTGGGGCGAGCTTAAGAAGGCAATCCACTCCTCAGCACTATCGATGGTCACCAGCCCAGATCCGGATGAGCAGGTGAGGCCACGTACTGCCTGGCTGGTCGCAAGGACTGGCATTCGGTTGTGCAAACTCTCCGCAAGCTTGATGTTTACGCCGGCCCCTTCGCGAATAGGGCAAATCATGATATCCACCTGTTCCCATACCTCTCTAAGATTTTTGACAAAGCCATGGGAGATCACGTTGCCCCGAGTGGGTATCTGGTCACTCTGTCGCCCAAAGACGTGAACCGTGATAGGGCGGCGTACCTTGGGAAGGATATTATCCGTCACCCACTTCCAACTTTGGCGATTGGGCCACCATGCGAAATCGGCAAGGAATCCAAGGCGAAGGTGGCTGTTGTGCTGTGGCTTACGAGTTACGGGAGGATTGGTAAACAAGGGCGGAATATGAAGTGCTCGCAACCCTGGGACCTGGTCGCAACCCCAAGCCATTTCAGTTGAGGAAAGGAATATAACCCCTCGGGTGCGACGGAACCCCTCGATCTCATAATGACGTTGCTTGATAATTTCTCGTTTGAGGACATGTGAAAGTAAGGGGTAATTGGCCAGTTTCTGAGTCAGCACCTGGTGCTCCAGATTATGCGCGATGAGCACGGTAGGCATTTCTGGCGGCAGCTCGTTGATCGCCCATAACATGTCCCCGCCGTTGATCACCGCCGCCTCGAACGGCTGGGAGCGGGCGATTGCGCGGATGCGCCGTGTCAACTCGAACTGCCGGGTAAACAAGGACAAGGCGGGCAGTTCCGAAAGAGACGACCGGGCCAACGCCACGATCTGGCGCGACCGATACCAGGGCCCTGGAGGCGGGTGAAGCGGCGCGACTACCTTGACCACGTGCCCACTCCCCAGCGCGGCCAGGAGCCCGCGCGTGTAGGTTCCAGCCCCCCCCGGGTGCGACGTAGGGTCAACCAGCGACGCCATGAAGAGCTTGGCCATAGGGGTTAGCGATATTTCGTGTGGTCCACGCGCTGGTGCCGGAAGGCCAGCCGCATGCCTTTGATTTCGAGGCCATGGACCCACAAGGTCAGTCCCAGGGCGAGGGGATAGTCCGTCAGCCGTAGCCCGTAGTGGTGGCCGACCCGAACACACGTCCCCAAGCTCTCCAGCACTCTGCCGAGGTAAAAGAAGGGAATCGAAGCCTGTCTGAGCCGGAGAAGCCAGCTGAAGCGCAACCCGGGATCGATCTGACGGATCCGGATCGTGGCCCAGCCGATGTGGCACCGGATATCCCGCTCCATGGCCCAGCCCTCGAAGTCGTGGATGACGGTCATGGCTGGCTGAAAGAGAAAGCGGCCGCCGTCCCGCATGATGGCCGCCGATTGGAGCTGCGCGGCGTAAGGGCCTTCTCCCTCAGGCAGGGGAAACCGTTCGTACACCTGGCGGAGAAACCCGGAGTTGTTATTCGAAATGAAGCGGGTGGGACCTTCCTTGCCTGGATCGAGAAAGCCGCGGGAGAGGACCGAGAGACAACGCTCGCTGGCGGTGGTGCCCTCATACATGGTGCGGCCGCTCACCGCCACGTAGTGGGGATGGGCCCGGAACGTGGTGATCAGGGACTGCAGCCATCCGGAAACCGGAACGCAGTCGACATCCAAGAGCGCGATAATCTCCCCCTGAGCCGCCTGCGCGCCCGCGTTCTTTTGCTCGTAGGTCGCATCATCGGGCACGCCGATCACCCGTAAGCCCGGTAACACGGCGAGTAAATCAGCCGGAAGGGTTCGGGCTCGCTCTTGCGTTTCGACGAGCAGAAATTCCACCGGTTCGTCCACGTCCTGGGCGGCGAGGGCGTGAAGACAACTCCGGAGATCCGCCAGGTCTTCGTGGCGCTCGGTGTCATGGTCGGCCACAATCAGCACGCTCACCACCGGCTCGGAATTGTGGCCAGTCCCAGAGCGCTCATTATCAAGCATGGGTACACCTCCAGTTGCTTTGTTTTACAAGAGATCGAATTTGAATGCATTGCCTGCCTAAATCCCTACCCTCAACCAGACAATTATTACTTAATGGAAATTTTTTCACAATTTTTACCTAAGAATTTTCGGTTAAACGCAGATAAAGACGAGCGTGTCGCCGGGCACTTTCCTCTTTGGTATATCGCTTGAGCACTGTAGTTCGAGCTTCCTTCAACTTAACCAATGCTGGGGCCGGGTTAGCGATTATTTTGATTGCCGCCTCTGCCAAGGCGTCAGGATCGGATGGGTCGACCAATGTACCGTATTTTCCGTGGTCAAGAATTCTGGGGAATGCACCGCTGCGGCTTCCCAATAATGGTATACCGGCCGCAATCGACTCCAACACCACCAAACCGAACGCCTCATTGTATGAAGGGATCACCAACAGGTCCATATGGGACATGATTTCGCAAATCTGAGTCCGGTAGCCAGCGAAATCAACGTGGTCGGAGAGCCGTAGTGCCGCTACTTGATTTCTGAGTTCCTTGTCCAAGCTGCCGGCACCGACGATCTGGAGGCGAGCGCCGGGTATCACATCGACGATTTTCCGCATGGCCGCGATCGCCACCCTATGCCCCTTTTCGTATTCGAGCCGTCCGACAATGCCGACTAATGGATGGGCAGAATCGGATAGGGCTCGGATTTCCGGCAAATTGGTGCGGCCCGCCAGAAAGCGGTTTAGATCGAAAAATTGGTCAATGATTTCGGCACGACCCCATTCGTAGGGCCGCAACTGTTCCTTCATCAAATGTTCGGCGATACAGACGTAGGCTTTGGTGCTCGTCGCCAACCAGTGGTGCACGGCATCCATAAGCGGCCGCAGAAACCATCGCGGTTTTGGTTCATCAAAATTAACCGTCATGATGATGACGGGCACGCCCGCCAGTTTGGCTGCCAGACGAGCCCACACGTTGCAAAAGCCTGATTGCGTTTGAACAATATCCGGTTGAATTCTGCGGAACGTCTGATAAAAGGCTTTGATAACCTTGATTAAGCCGACCGGTTCTGTGAGGCGGGGAATGCCCAGTCCGAGCTCATGGATGGTGCAACCGGTTGCTTGTACCGCAGCGCCGATTGTAGAGGTGGTCGGCATCAAGGTCACCATCTCGAAACTGAAGCGCTCGCGATCAAGTTCCTCGGCAAGGCCCAATGGAGAGTGTTCCCCACCGGCATCGCGGTAAAAACCAAGATAGGCATACAATACCTTTATTTTTTCCATTCTAGCCGAAACTTCCCGGATGGTTTGTCTCAATCCCTAAAATAAAATAGCATGATAAGACTGAAAATCCACGTGATTATGTAAGATATAGTTTATTACCGAAACAAGGAAAAGGGGATCAACGAGGAGAAGTGGGAGGGACCAATCTCTGAGCCAATCGATAAGAATCACATATGAGTATGGATCTGTATCAAGGGATAGCGTGTTCGTTTAGAGAGCAACTCATGATCAATATTTAAAAAAACAGGATTGGGATCACTAATACGCACGACCTCGTCAACCAAGCATTTCCCCGACCTTCCTCACTGAAGAGTGTGATGTGCATCTCCGGCATGAGGCTCTTTACGCTCACGGCTGAGTTGCGGGTCTCGTCAATAACTCTCTTTCCCTCAGCAATAGAGATGACCCCAGTAAACATAAACGAATGACTTTATGGAAAAATTATAGTAATGTCAGCGAAATTGGGGAAATGAGCTCTATTTTTGAACCAGAAAACGTTTGGTTTCCAAATGGAGGATTTCCAGTCTTCTTTGTCCATAAAGACGTTTGGCAAGATGGAAAGAATGCAAGTCATAAACTGCTGAATATTGGATAAATGAAGGATCAGAATTGATGTTTAGGTATTTGCTGCGAAGCATACGAGAACCCGAGACCCTCCGGCACATTTTTGTAGAGCGACTTTCGGAACCACTACACTTAAACCTTATTTCAGGGTTTGTGGCTCTCTTCGGAAGCCTCAGAACCAAAATCGATTTCGATTTGATAGAACGGCGATATCACGCATTTGGGCTGCTCCGAGCGGCAGACTTTGCAAGAGAAATAAATGTTGATTGTCTGACGGTGGTTGAATTTGGGGTCGCTAATGGGTCGGGATTGCTTAACCTGTGCGAAGTAGGCAGGAGAATCACTGATATAACGGGGGTGAAGTTCGATATCGTCGGATTCGATACTGGCCTGGGATTGCCCTCCCCAAAAAACTTCCGTGATCACCCGGAGTACTATAGTCAGGGTGATTTTCCCCTCCAGGATAAGGATTTGCTGTTAAGAAAGCTTCCTGAAAATGCGCGCATCAATTTCGGAAACCTCGAGGATACTATAAAAGGTTTTTTGAGCGATGTCCGAGCTCCGATTGGTTTCATCTCTGTGGATCTGGATTACTATAGTAGCACAGTGAACGCTTTGACTATATTTGATGGGCCTTCTGATTTGTTTCTTCCGATGGTGGTAATGTATTTTGATGATGTCAAACGAGAATTACACAACCCATATTGCGGTGAACTCCTGGCCATTGAGGAATTTAATAATGGGCATGACTTCAGGAAAATTACCAAGTTCAATTTTCTCGAAAAAAGGCGAATATTTCGCAATGCCGAGTGGATAGAGCAAATGTATTTTTGCCATATATTTGATCATGCTATTCGAACCAATGCATTAAAGACTAAACGGGGAGAGATTCTTACACGCCCCTAACTCTACCAGGGTCTGTTGAGGCTCCAGCCTCCAGTTTAATTAGGGCGCTATACTAGAATAGCGGGTGCGCCATTTTCATAAATTACTCAATTGTTTTTTCAGAAAATCGTAATTAAATCGAAATTCACACTCTTTGAGGAACAGATAAAAGGATATGGCCGAAATGCCGTTGTACTTCCTAAAACCCGGTTGGCCTGATTCCAGTAGTTCTCCATCCCATTCAGATCCGTGTGCCCTTCCAAATAACTCTTAGAATGACTGACCTGAAAATGACCAGAGGCCAGCACGTCCAATGCATGGTAACTGGGTAACGCATTACTGCAGAGAATGGTGCCGGGTACCATCATTTTTCTCTTGGTAGGCAAAAAGGGCCTAACACTTTAAACAGGAAATTATTATTTACTAGAAGTTTCTTTAATTTTTCCCTCAAAATTTTCAGCTAAAGGCAAATAAAGACGAGCGTATCGCCTGGCACTTTCCTCTTTGGTAAATCGCTTGAGCACTGTAGCTCGAGCTTCCTTCAATCTAACCAATGCTGGGGCCGGGTTAGCGATGATATTGAGGGCAGCCTCTGATAACGCGTCAGGATCGGACGGGGCGAACAAGGTCCCGTATTTCTCGTGTTCAAGAATTCGGGGGGATGCACCGCTGTGGCTCCCCAATAACGGTACCCCGGCCGCAATCGACTCCAAGGCCACCAATTTGCTCCTTTAACCGAACGGGGTATACAGACATAATCGTATGCCTGGGGTCTGCCGGTACTTCTCTGAAAAAGAACAGAGGAGTATTGTCCGGGAATTCGGCGCCTCAAAAATCATTGTTTGTAGGTAACCATTGGAGGATTTGACCATTTTGGCTTTTTTCTCAAGAGACCAATGGAATTCCCGGTATTTTAAAGGTGAACTCTGGTTTCCCCGTGTGGGCAAAAATCTAGGCCATGATTGTAGCGCTATTTGCATTCCTCCAGATACAAGTGTAAGCATAACGGGGATCTGAGACAATTCACGGTATATGGTTAGGTGAACATTGGCGAATCTCCCACCCCTTCAGAGTTATGGATAGGAGTTGTACCCTGGTATTCATCATTGCCATGATACGACCCGTATGAGGCATTTCATGCCTCAAGACAACAAACTACGTTTTCCCATGTAAGCCGTTAGGGTAAAGGACCATAATCTAGCTTTACCTTCCTAAGAATAATCGGTTGCAGTGTGGATTATGAACAATCATGTACAATATTATACACTTCGCCATTCCCCTAAAAAATGTCAAAGACAATGGCTTTTCCATAAGCCCTCGGCTCCATTACATGATAGGAGGAGAGAAAAAACCCTAAAAGTCAGGAAACCACCTACAATTATTTAGGGATCCTATGGAGATCAATCGTCTTCCCCCGCCGGCAGTTGCTCAAAAGCGGTCTCCCTCTAATAGTGGAGGATGGTATTGTAGGACAAATTAGTCCCAACCATCACGGTCGCCAGAAAACAACGTGTTTCACAAAAAGAGCCAACCGAGGACATTAGGCCCCGCTTAGAGTCCTCAACTTTGGCTTATTGATCCCTGCGCGTAATCTGGACGGCCGCTATCGGATAGAGTCTCACACTGGTTCGTTTTTCAAACTTTTTATACAGCCAGTAATGCTAGCTTCCGATACCTTCAATATGGACCAAATCTTGCTTTATGGCTCAAGGGATTCTTGAGAGGACCTGAAGCGGTTTTTTGAACATTCATCCAATAATTTGATGGATACTAGTAATTTGCACATTACATATCGTATTCATGAGCTTTTGAGAGTCATTTTTTGAATAGCCATTTTTCTGATTTTGAGGAGTAGTTTGGGTCGTGAAACAAGTTCACCAGATTCGTGCGGTTTTGCTCGATATTGATGGGACGCTATATCACCAACGGTCTCTTCGTGGCCTGATGGCCTTTGAGTTGTCTACGGCTCCATTTGCGTTAGGGTCTATTCGGGAGGCTCTGCGTGTCTGGAGAATTTTGAAATGTTTTCGAGAAGGACGTGAAGCGATGCGGGCCATGGAAGATCCCCGTGTCCCCTTGGTGAGCTTGCAATATTCCCTTGTTGCCGAACGAGTCTGTGTGACTTCTAGGGAGGTGGAAATGATTGTAAGGGAATGGATGTACCGTCGCCCTTTGAAATATCTCTGGATCTGTCGGCGTCGTGGCATGAAAGAATTTTTTCAGTTGGCGGCCGAAAGGGGCCTTCGTACGGGAGTCTTTTCTGATTACCCTGTAAGACAAAAATTGCAGGGGCTAGGGATTCATGTTCCGTTAATGGTGGAATTATGCGGAACGGATCCGGAGATTAATGCGTTTAAACCTAACCCCAAAGGGTTTCTCTATGCCTGTCGCCTCTGGAACCTTGATCCAGGAGAGGTGCTGTATGTCGGTGATCGGCATGACGTCGATGCGTGTGGTGCCAAAGCTGCCGGAATGCCTTACGTCATATTTTCCCGCAGAATGTCTCGCGGGTTTGGCCCAAGTGCAAAAACAGAATATCGTTCGATTACTAATTTTAGAGGTCTTTGCGATGTTATCCACTCACTCATCTAATTTTTTTCGTGTACTCTGGCCTTATGTCCAGATCGCCAGGATCGACCACTGGTTTAAAAATGTGTTTATGATTCTGGGCATGGTACTGGCCCTGTTTTATGAGCCGGAACTCTTCGCTTGGGATAGCATTCTTCCTTTGCTTCTGGCTGTTGCAGCTACCTGTTTGATTGCCTCAAGCAATTATGTGGTGAACGAGCTTCTTGATGCGTCTTATGATCTTCTCCATCCAGTGAAAAAGGACCGGCCCGTTCCTTCGGGGAAGATTAAAAGCAGTTGGGCCTGGATGGAGTGGTTCTTATTGGGCGCTTCAGGGCTGATTCTTGCTTTTTCCCTCAATGTGTATTTTGGGACCACAGCCGTGTTATTTTTGGTGAGCGGCCTCATTTACAATATTCCCCCCATACGGACGAAAGAACTTCCTTATTTAGATGTGCTTTCTGAGGCACTGAATAATCCGATTCGTTTGTTGCTCGGGTGGTTTGCACTTATATCCCATAGCATCCCCCCACTTTCACTTGTGTTGGCGTACTGGATGGTTGGCGCATATTTCATGGCAACCAAGCGATTTGCCGAATATCGGCGTATTGGTGATCCGAAACGTGCACAGGCGTATCGAAAGTCGTTCGGGCATTACACAGAAAATCGCCTATTGCTCAGTATGTTTTTTTATGCGATGGCCTGTTCCTTTGTGTCTGGAATCTTTCTTGTCCGATATCATGTGGAGTTGATTCTTTTTATCCCGATTGGGGCGGGATTTTTGACCTATTATCTTAAGATCGGCTTGTTTGAGGATAGTCCTGTTCAAAATCCAGAAAAATTATACAAGGAACGCGGGTTTGTTTTGTATGTTTCCTTGAGCACATTGTTCTTTCTCCTGCTAATGTTTTCCGAGATCCCTAAATTGTATGAATTGTTTAATGTTAATCCGGCCCTCATTCCACCTCTTTGGACTATTGGGAGCTAAGTAAGTGCCCGTCATCTGCCTAGAAAAATGATTCAAGGATACCCGAGACTTTGTTTTGTGTATGTATTTTCGTTAAGCGATGACCAAGACTACCACCAAAGATACCTTCAGTCTAATGCAGGAATTTCGAAGAATTAAACAAAACCTTGTGACACACCTGACCATATCATGGGTTGAGGGAAATTGAAGCCGTTTGGGCGTGAAATGCCTCCCGGAGAAAATATACTGGCATGCACGAGATGACCCCTTCGCAATCCTGGAATCCTTCCTGCCACGGGGGGACGACTCTGCCCCAATGCCTGCCGAAATTGTGGAGGATCTTTAAAGGAAGGGATTCAAATATGAGGAAATTCCGGAACTCGAACATGGATACCGTTTGTGACACAGTGCCTTCCCAGCGTTCGGAGGCATCCGGAGTCCTGAACATGAATGGGTGTGAGGGGGAAATAAAAGTGGTGAAATTGCAAAGTGGAAGATTGCGCATATTATTTGAATAAAAAATGGGAGGAAGCTCCCATTTGGGAATTTTTTGTTTTCCAAGGGACCTTTCTGTAAAGGGGTAGTCCAATGGGTGCGAGGAACCGGCAAGACATCTCCAGAGCCATGTTCGGCTTCTTTGTTCTTCAGATCGGGTTATTGGTTTGGGCTGGTTGGGTAAATCAGGATTGGATCAGTACCGATGGAATTTCCTATATACGAATTGCGCAATATTATGCATCCGGACAGTTCGGTTTAGCGGTTTCCGGTTATTGGGGGCCCATGTTGAGCTGGATCATTGTTCCGTTGCTCGGCTTGATGGAAGAACCGTTATCCGCTGCCCAGATGGCCATGGGAATATCGGCTATTGTGTATCTCATGGGCTGTATGGCGATCTTCCGGGTTTTGGGGATCGGGTCATCCGCAATGTTTGTGGCTCTCGGGATCGTTGTCTTTATGAGTGTCCACTGGGCGGTTCAAGGCATCACTCCCGACCTTCTGATGAGTGGTGTTCTCTGTCTGGCCATAAGCCGAACTTTGCATCCGGATTGGTGCGAAAAACCATCAGTTCAGTTTTCTGCTGGGCTTTTATTCGGTGCTACGTATTTAGCTAAAGCGCCTGGGTTGCCGTTTGCATTTATTCTGATTATGGCGGCAGGTTTGTTATGGACCGTTTCTCAACAGACCAGCCCGACTCGTGCTCTACGTAGTGCCGCGATCACCATCATCGGTTTAATGCTTATCGCTGGGCCTTGGATTCTC
The DNA here is from genome assembly GCA_963801755.1 of uncultured Nitrospirales bacterium. GTDB lineage: Bacteria > Nitrospirota > Nitrospiria > Nitrospirales > UBA8639 > Nitrospira_E. Next base: position 9,951 of record CAWDGE010000020.1, read on the forward strand.
ATACTGTCCCTCAAGTATGAAAAACCTGTGTTTTCAACAAGTGCAGGAATTAGTCATGCCGTCATGGGGCCGTCTGGCGTTGGGCGAGGGCATCCCACTTTTTCTGACTTTGCTATTCCGGAACAGGGCCGAGTGTCGTCCTGGGAGGACCCAATCTCGAAAAAGTACTCTCACTGGTCACCGTTTGACAGTACAGAGAATCTCCGCCACCAATTGCGGATCTTCCATAGTAACGTGATGAAAACTATACGTCTGCTGAAGGACTTTGACTGGCTTGGTATCGGTTTGGTCTCGGTCTTATTCGGATTTTTGTTTCATGCTCCATGGAGACAGAATATCCGGTCGGATCGCTGGCGATGGTCAGCGATATTCATTGGGTGTCTTGTGGTGATCTTTTTGCCGGGTTATGCCGGAGAAAAGCGGTATTATTTTTCCGTCTACCCGTTTCTTCTTGGCGGGAGTTTGGGCTATGTGGGATATCTGGCCAAGAGTTGGTCCGGTCAAGCGAGAATTCTTCCTGTCATGGTATTGGCCCTTGTTTCCGTATCATTTCTCTCTCCCCTCGCCAACGGTTCATTTTTCCCCCAGAGGCCAAGTTACCAGGCGGCCAAAGTCCTAAAAGAAAAATTGAACGCCCTTCATATCAGTGGCCCAATTGCCTCAACAAGCCGGTTGGAAAATATTGATTCCTATACCGCCTTCCTGATGCAAGTGCCTTGGCATGGAAGGTCGAAAAAATCTCAAACTGTCGAAGAGGTGGAATCGTCTTTTGCCAAAATCATTATCGTTGACCGAGGGACTTTGGTGGATGAAAACCTTCATAACGATCCTAGTTTCATCAGTCTTGATGAAAAAATGTTCGATTCTCTCGGAAAGGATTTTGAATCTGGGGTAAACGTGTACATCAACACAAAATTATAAATTTGCCAATTGAATAGGGGATCTTTTTTTCCCTGTTTGGCAATTTTGGCGACTTGCAGGATCCTGAGAAATTTGGACCACCACCATCGAGCCTTCCATTAAGAAAGAACGCGAGTTCTTCCGTTAAGCTTTGAGAATTCCCCACCCGTCTTAAAGGTATAGCTCGAGGATAAACTCCATCATCATCTGCATGAAATCCCTGCAGACGTATCGGAGTGAGGTGACGGGTGTGTTGGTAAATCACCGGAACTTTAATAGAAACCTGATTAGTCTTGTGACTCTAACCTGGATGGTGGGTACATAATGACGGACAGGGCGTTGTGGTCGCTACGGATGCTTTGAATGGATGGGATTGGGGGTGGTGCGGATTCCTCTGACGGCAATCAAATCCGGCCCGTTTTGTTGCACCAGGGTTAGCCCATTCGCATTAAGAAATTCTTCCAAAATCTCTCCATCCCGTTCTTCTTGATCTGGTCGAAGATTCGCGTCCATTCCGACTAGCAAGGGTGCATCAGGAGAGACCAAACGCCTAATGCTTGCTGTAAGCTGCCTAAACTGGATGGCTCTGGCTTCAATGCTGGCTTTTCCACGACCCGCATCCATATGACTATTCAGGACCAAAAATGTTGGGAATTGAATAACCTGAAAGCCCTTCGAAAAGAAATCATCGGCTTTATTCAGGTCCGTATTCCAGCCTGAAAAGGCCTCATAGGGATCCGAATGGACTGAGTCAGGTTGTTCACGGGCGAGTATCAGGAGTCCCGGACTCAAACATATGTTGCACATGGATCGAAGAGGCCACCAGTCACCACCACCCTCGGTGACAATGGGTGATCTGCCCAGGCAGTCAGTATGGTGAGTGTCATCAGGTGCCACACTAGCCAGCTAACCTCCCACCAGCTTGTTTTCAGCATAGGCATCGGTAATCTCTCACGCATCCATTGGAATTCGAATGGTAGTCTTTCATTCCCTTACCATTGTGAGTCGCATCTACCCATATAGGGTCAGTGCTCTCCATTCAACTTAATTTTGTGGACGTGTGAAGCCGAGGACCCATCCTTTGGGATCTCAATTGAGAAGAAATTTCTGCATTCTTCATAAGTCTTAATCAACCAATTTCCTCCCACGATGAAACCGTAGGACAGTAGCGTGATCAGGATCGAGGTTCACTTTCTAAAGGCCACCACTCTCATGGAGCGTGGATTCAGGTGCTCGGTAAATCGTCGAATCCCATCTCCTGTTCCCGCAGCATCAGGACATTCAAAATAATGGCGATCCGTTCTCCAGTGATCTGGACATCTCTCTGTAACTTCACCAATTCAATTTGCGGCTGTCGTAATTTGGCTTCATGGCGTAGAGTGGGTATGGCACTCTTGGATTTTTAATTTGAGGAGTTGGATCAGGCCCTACCTGGATGTGAGTCAGATGAAACCATTTTCCGTCAACGTTTTGGGTTTCTTCAGATTTGGCACGGCTTTTAGTTTCTTGTCCATGGTCGTTGTTGTTCACGGCTCCTCTTCGACTGATGGACATGAATTAGATTTCCACACAGGTTGGTAGCAGGTAATTGCCAATGCCAGGATTAGCAAGCGCTGGCAACAGAGATAAATGGATAGCAAGAGTTTAATGGTGGCGCACTCATGACCATCCTCTCCCTTGCCAGAAATTTCCGCTAACTGAGAAACGGTATTGTTTCAATTCCAGTCTTCTCATTCTTGCATGCCGGTTCCCTATCCTCATGGTCTAAACGGGGTTATGATGTTCTAAAATACTTCCTGGCGAATGACAAAAATATAGCGAAATAAAACAGTGAACAGGAATGCTTTGCCGATGATGCTTACGCTTGATCTAAAGGTCGGAGGGGCAAGCGAAAGGAGCGGTTGCGGCTGGCTTCTTGTGGCTTCTGCCCTGCGATGTATGTCCCATGAGGTGCCTCCCGCTTATGGCGTAATGATAACGTCGACAAAGGCAGGCAGGCTGTCGGCACCTTGAATGTCCGTAACTCTGAGCGTGAAACGGAAGAGCCGTTCTTCGACGACAAACGGGGCCAAAAATTTGGCTTGTGCCGAATACGGGTCAAGCAATGGGACTTTACTTCCTCGTACCTGTTCCCAGTGGTACTGAAGGGAACCGCCGTCGGGGTCAAAACTCCTTAAGCCATTCAAGGTGACCCGCGTTCCCGGAAAGACCGTTTGCGTTTTGCCGGGATCTGAAACTGGTGGGTGATTGGGTTCATCGTTCACCTCAACCAGAATGTCGAGTGTGGCCTCTTGATTGCGGTTTTTTACGGTGAGCACGGTTTCTCCATTCCCCACCAGCCGAAGCACCCCATTTGGGTTGACGGAAATAATTTTTTCATTGGCGGACTGGTAGGTGGTTCCTGTGGTTTGGGCCCGAAGGGAACGGGCGATTCCGTCTGAGAATTGCCCAATCACTGGTAATTCAAAGGTTTTCCCAAGAAAGTCCACTTGGTCATACACGCGAGTCCCGCTGGCTCGTCCCAATCGCAGGGGCTTGTCTGTTTGAAAGTCAATTTCCAAGAGTTCGGCATTGGGCTCGATTTGAATCAGAATTTCATCGAAGATGGCTAAGGATTCATGTTGGGATTGTCTTCCACCCTGTTCGGCTACAGCCAGAAGCCGATAGGTTCCCATCGTTTCTGTGGGGATCAGGATCTTTCCGCCAAAGGGAGGGTTACTTTTTGCCGTTGCGACAAGGGCTAATTTTTCCTCGACCAATTCCCGCAGCATATCGTCAAATTCCCCATACCAATAGTAGTTCACCGTGGTGACTCCGGGGAGACCCTCTAAATCCAGGGCAACCGTGATATGTTCTCCCGAATGGTGAACTGTGAACTCCTTTGGCTCAACTATGGAGAAGGGCCAGGCTGTTTGATGTCCAAGCAGAAAGGTAAGAGCGGTTACGAAAACTATCGTCATGAGGGGGATACAAGCGCGAAACATGATCATACCTCACAAGGAATAAGGAGCCAACAGTCTTATCATACATCACCCTTCCAAGTGGGTGCATCATCTCATGATAAGGACGAGTTTTTGGCTTGTGAAATGTGGGAGAGTGAGAAGGGGAAGGCCTGGAGAGCAAATATAAAAAAGACGGGGATAATGTGGCCGGACGCCTTGAAAATTTATCCAGGGGCTATTGGTGGGTCTTACATCGCCATTTTTTCGGCTGAATCCGTATCCTCGTCCACCTGATCAAGACTCGGATGATTCAGTACCCAAGCGGGCACTGGACGAATATCCCAGATGATCCCGAAAAGTTGGAGCCCTCGCAGCAGGTAATAGGTGACATCAATTTCCCACCATCGAAATCCTTGCCTGGTGGAGCTGCAATATTGATGATGATTATTGTGCCATCCTTCACCTAAGGTGATGATGGCCAAAAGGAAGTTGTTCCGGCTATGGTCTGATGTTGGATAGCGTCGGCTGCCGAAAAGATGGGAGAGTGAATTGATGGTGAAGGTGCCGTGCCACAGGACAACAGTCGAAATCACGAAGCCCCATACGAGCATTTGCAATCCGCTCGTCCCTAAATCGGGGTAAGAACTCCCGAGCCATTTCCCCAAAAGAAACAGGATGACTGCCAACCCAATTGGCACAAGCGTGTCGAAACGATTCAAAAATCGTAATTCGGGGTATCGTGCAAAATCCTTTATGCGATTCAATTTTGTCGCAAGTTGGTCATTGGTTAAAAACCAGCCTACATGGCTCCACCAAAGGCCGCGGATGACAGGAGAATGGACATCTGCCGGTTTGTCGGAATGGGCATGGTGGTGACGATGATTGGCAGCCCACCATAAAGGACCTCGTTGGGCCGCACTCGCCCCAAGACAGGCAAACAGGAACTGCATCACTCGTGAGGTGCGAAATGTCCGGTGTGAGAAATAGCGGTGATAAAACCCGGTAATGGCGAACATTCGTATAAGGTACAAGGACACGGCAACCCCAACCGCTATAGGACTCCAGCCCACCCAAAAGACTGCGAGGACCGCAATATGCAAAGCCAGAAATGGGACCGTGCGTGCCAGATCTATGTCGCGTCCGTTTTTATTGGAAGACAGTGCTGTCGCTTCTTGGCTGTCAAATAAGGACTTTAACAGCTTCCACGTGCCCAACATCATCCGCTGGATTTCTGGCATCCTTAACGCTCCTCTCTCATGTGTAGGGAATCCCGAGATATTTACAGATTACGAATCAGTGAACTTCATCCAAGCCATCGTGTAAAACAAGAATCCACAACTTTCTTTAAGATAAAGGGAAATGTTCAAACTCTACAAGATAAACCAGAAGGAGAGCTTCTGGCAAATACAATATCACAGAAGTGTATGGCCATTAGTATTTGATGGGAGGCTGGATATTCTAAAAGATCCGTTAAAAAAGGCTGACCCGAGTCCCCATCGTGGTAGTACTGAATGCGAGGAATGACCATGGCCACACAAAAATTTTCTTCATAACTAAATACCTCCCATCATTTTTCTGCCCATGGGGAGTGGAAAGTTATGGTGTTCCGGGTTTGGTCTGTTGTCATGGATGCGGACGGAGAGCTGGGCCTGGTTGATATATCAAATGCTCCGTTCAATTGGTCCGATCTTGGTAAGCTGCTCGAAACAGTGGAATGAATTCAAGGAATGACTATTCAGTATCGAGGAACGTATAAATATTAATTTTGGAAGGTGCAGGGCAAGCTCACGAAAAATGCACCCGCTATTGTGAACCCCCAACTGAGTTCTATGTTTGGATATAGTCTAACAAAAGCACCCCCAAATTTACCACCGTGTTCTCCGTGACATTGACGTGGGGCAGCTATGGAAATTCTCCCCCTGATTTCTCCGCTTGAGTGTATCAGGGGATTTTTCACATGCAGTGAGTCCTGAATTGTGGATGAGGCCAGGAACCCACTCAAAATGGGCCGCTCATCGTTTACGTATGGTATTTCGCTGAATCACATGAGGAGAATTCTCGTGTTTCTGTTTTAAGGAACATCCTGGAGAGCCCATAGGATCAAGATGGCCTCAGCTCAAGCCCTCCCGCCAAATACGGTGCCCCACAGAAGATTATTCAAGATGGGGAGTATGACATGAAGTCCTTCCTGCTTAGCCTCCACGACTTCAACCCCCATGGCTTCTGATAGTGGAATGTGCTCGTTAATCGCAGATTGCTTTTCCTAAACTAGGGATCACCAAGGGGATTTCCCCCATCAACACAAATCAGGGTGGTCGTGTCTGATTATATTGTGTTGTTCACAGGCTGGAATCGGACAAAGGGCAAGGCCTTAAATGATGTGTCCCTCCCTCACCATCAAACATGGCTGATATTGGGAAGGCGCAAGGGTGGCGACGGAGGTCCAAAGACCAAGCTAAGGGCCTAACATGTCAGAAACGATATTTGGCGAGTGATGATCACCATAACACTTAGGAGTATGCGATAATCCACATCGAAATGTGATCCTATGTCCGGGGTGTTTCATGCGGACTCTGCTTGTCGATCAGTACTACTGCTGCGCGTTTGGCAATGTTGGCCGCGTCAGGTTTTTGAGACACCTGGGCGGTCACGATTGCGCCTTCTAATAAAAGCGCGAGTTCTTCGGCTAACTGCTGAGGATTACGCGCTCCCATCTTAATGCATAGCCCGAGGATAAACTCCGCCATCATCCGCTTAAAATCGCTGCAGACGTAACGGAGTGAGGTGTCGGGTGCTGAATGCTCACCAACGGCATTGATGAACATACATCCGAAAAAGCTCGGTTGCGAAAACCAGGTTTCCGCCACATCGAAAATGGCCAGTAAGCGATTTTTGGGAGTGCGAGCCTTGGTTTCCACTTGCCGCATGAACGAATTCCTAAACTGTCCGTCATAATGTCGCAACGCCGCGAGTACCAATTCCTCTTTTGAGCGGAAATGCGCATACAAGGTTTTTTGGGTCACCCCCGACTGTTCCACTATGGTGTCGATTCCTGTGGCATGAATCCCATTTTGGGCAAATAAGGTCAAAGCCGTCTGGATGAGTTGCTCCCGTTTGGAGGGCGAGCTGCTTTTTCGCTTCACGGTACTAGACCTTCACGTCTACCAATATTTTTTTGATATTTTGTGTATACCATGATATTCATGACAGCCATCTGTCATATTTATCTATGTATTACAATGGTTTAAATAGTGTATGCCAGGTTGAAGCGGCTGAAAAAGAAGTGTAACGAAACAAGAACTCGTCTGACTAGGCTCCATAAAGGATACAGATCTGTATACTAAATTTTACCAACTAATCTATCTTTGAAAAGGAGATCCATCATGAAAATGATGGCGACAGTATTAGGTTCTCTGTTCGCCATGTTCCTGGCCATCGTGGCTACACCCGCTTTCGCGGGGGATGTCACCAATAGCACTCCAGGGATCAGCGGTTATGATCCGGTCGTCTACTTCACCGAGGGCAAGCCGATGAGGGGCTCCGGTTATCACGTGGTCGAGTACAAGGGAGTGACCTATGCCTTTGCTACCAAAGAGCACAAAGAAATGTTCGAGGCCGATTCCGGAAAATATGTGCCAGCCTACGGCGGATATTGTACCTATGGTGTGGCGGTCGGGAAAAAATTCGTGTCCGACCCTGAAGCTTGCAAGGTCGTTCAGGGCAAACTGTATTTGAATCTGGATCGGGATATCCAAAACAAATGGGCCAAGGATATTCCGGGCTACCTCAAAAAGTCCGAGGCCAATTGGAAAGAAATCAAAGATAAGGCGCCGGCGGATTTATAAAGGAACAAGGCCGAGGTCTGTCACGGTCTATGTGACGGGCCTCACCCGTTTTTTAGATGCCAACTTTGAAGGAGAAGTACATAAAACCGTTTGTCATCATAGGAATCGTCCTCATCCTGGCGTTGGGAAGTTTGGCAGGGTGGGCGATGACGAACGAAGCGAAGCCTTTTGCCCCCAACGTTCACCCTAAAACCGGGGCCATCACTGTTCCAGAAAATTACCGGGAATGGCCCACGCTTGATACGTGGGCCCACGCGAAGGTGGAAGGTGTCCCAGGTTTGCAGGAGTACCACGTCGTGTATATCCAGCCGGACACAATCGAGTATTACAACGAGAAAAGCCGGTTTCCCGACGGAGCCGTGTTGGTGAAGGAACTCCTAAACGCCGACACCATGCTGCTGACCACCGGGCCGGCGGTCGGTCACGCGACCACCATCAAAGGTTGGTTTGTGTTGGTCAGGGATACCAACGGGCGGTTTAAAGAATCCAGCCTGTGGGGTGATGGCTGGGGATGGTCTCTCTTTAACACGGATGATCCTCAACACACGGTGTCCAAGGATTACAAAACGGATTGTATTCCGTGTCACACCCCGGCCAGAGACCTGGCCCAAAAAATGCCGTTGAAGCGGATAAATGGATTTACTCGTTTGGTTACACTTTGCTTGAAAAGAAATGACGGAGAAACTTAAATAAGGAAATTCGGGGGCAGCCGAGGTTTTTTCGTCTTGGCTCAGGACAGGCCTTTTTTTTCGGCAAATGAACCCAAATCTATTTCCACCCAAGTCGCAAATTGTATCGTTCTGACCCAAACGATGGAGGGCCGGACCAAATCGACGGGCTCAAACAAGGTCCGCTGCTTGATTTGAGCCTCAGCGCGGTTGGCCGCCCTGCAGGCGTTGGGTTATATGAACACAAGCCTATATTACCTGAGTCAGAGATCAAGTTTGTGGGAAAGCATTTCATTTCATCCTACCCTGCTCATCCACCCTCTCTGGCCCCGTAGGCGGGAACATTTCCGGGTCTTCTATATTCGTGGACAGAAAAAGGGGATCAATAGTTAATCAATACAGGATTTAACCGTCCTTAACCTCCATTTTCATGATCCGATGGTATGGCGTCATTGACACCTTACGGCTCCTTTGCTACTTATCCGTTTGTTCCCCAGGGCCTGTACATTTCCTATTCCCAGTGATTACGAAACCTTACCTTTCGCCCGAAGAACTCCTTTCTCGAAATGCGCGACGCCATTAGGAGGTTAAACGCTTTGAAATTTTCAATTTACCTCGTCATTTTATTGTTTCCCTACTTGGCCTTAATAGCACAGCCATTGGCCGCAGTCGGAGACGTGAATTACATCTCGGACGTGGTAAGCGTGCCGCTACGCAGTGGGCCCTCCACTGCCCATCGCATCGTACACCGTGGTCTACCAAGTGGCACTCAACTGACCATTCTCGCGATAGATGAGGAGGCCGGTTTCGCCCAAGTTCGGACCGACGGTGGGTTGGAAGGCTGGCTAACGTCTCAGTATCTCATTGGGGAACCCATTGCCCGTGTCAAGTTGGCCGCAGCCGAGAAACGTCTTCAAAGCCTTAAAGCCGAAATCGATAAAGAACGCGAAGCGCGTGCGAGCATTCAGGCTGAGCACAAAGAAACCGACGCCAACAACCGGGCACTGAATTCGCAAGCGCAATCTCTGGCCAAAGAACTCGCGGAACTGAAGCGTATATCTGCCGATTCAATCAATGAACATGCCCGTAACATTGAGCTGACCCAACAAAACACCCGCTTAGCGGGCCAAGTTGAAGAGCTATCCGCTAAAGCCAGGCAGCTGGAGGAAAACTTACAACTCAAATGGCTACTGTATGGCGGCGCTCTAGTACTCATCGGCCTGTTAATCGGAGTAATTCTCAAAGCACGGCCCCGACAGACGACGAGTTATTCCCGCTATACGTAGGTGGCAACCTCAGAAATACCGTGCCCCAATTTACTCCTTCCCTTGGGCAACCATCTCGCACACATTCGATCCAGGTCTGTCCGGTGGAAACGCACTGTCCGATTATTTCAATGCCTCAAGGGTCGCACGGAGTTCTTGGACTTCCGTCTTAAATAACTCGAGGTGTTCATCCCGTTGGGGTTGTGAATCCTTGAACTTCCATAGCCGTTTAAAGATAGCCCACAGTTCCTTGTTATGGGTCACCGCGAGAGCATAGGTCGGAGTCTCCCGTTTGGTCTCGTCCACACAACACAAAGAATTGTCGAAGGCATGAAATTGATTGTGCAGGTCGTCCAAGGGCTGATCGTACCCTGTTCCGCCTTTCGCGGCTTCCGCGCTGGCTTCCATCATGGTGGTGAGATTCAACACGGTTTCGACGCTGGTAGTCCCTTTTGCTTTTTGCGCAAATTCATCCGCACGTGGATAGAATACATAACTGCATCCGCTGAGTCCGGTGATCAAGGCCCCTGTCAGTACCATGGCTGCGATCTTTTGCATAAATCCCTCCATCGTTCATGTGAATGGGTATGGTAACCTTTGGTTCTCTATGTCCTGTAAGGGGCGGTTTTGTTAATCCTTGTTGATCTGAATGTGAGCGTATCCTGGAATGTAGAGTTAGACAACCCTCTTTGAAATGGGAATTGGAAATCCAATTTACACATCCATAAATTCAGGGAAAGATGAGGGAGATCCGTCATAGTAGACATAGAACGGCACTTCTCATTCCTTAACTTTTATCGGAAATCTCCCCCAATACACTTTTTCTACACATGGCATAGACGTCTTTTTAGCCGGTATACTGAACTCCTAAGAGAATCGAATCATGGCTAATCTCTCAAAACGATTAAAGACGAATATCGAAGGTAACTTTTTCGTCGACTCCACCTGTATCGATTGTGATACCTGTCGGCAATTGGCTCCTGCCACGTTTAAGGAAGACGGTGATTATTCAACCGTCTTCTGTCAGCCAGAAACGGCAAAGGAGAAATTTGCGGCGTACCAAGCCCTGATTGCCTGTCCGGTGGGATCCATCGGCACGGAGAAGAAGGATCACAAGGTATTCTTGGAGGCCCAGGCTTCTTTTCCGCTCCATATAGAAGGCGGGGTGGACTACGTTGGATTCAATTCTGAAAAATCGTTTGGAGCCAATAGCTATTTTATCCAACATTCCCAAGGAAACTGGTTAGTCGATTCTCCTCGCTTCCTCAAATACCTGGTTCAGGCATTTGAGGAGAAAGGTGGGATTCGGTACATCTTCCTGAGTCACGAGGATGATGTGGCAGAGGCGGCTCGTTATGCGAAGCATTTTGGCGCTATCCGGATTATTCATCGTGCAGACGCTTCTGCCATGCCCGGTGCAGAGCAAGTGATTGACGGTGAGAATTCCGTACACATTGCTCCGGAGTTTGTCTGCATTCCTGTTCCCGGCCATACCCCAGGAAGCATGGCTTTGCTATATAAGAATCGTTTTTTGTTCTCAGGCGATCATCTGTGGTGGAAACCAAATCTACAACAACTCGGGACGCCGGAACGGCTGGTATGGGATGACGCGCACTTGGAACGATCAGTCGAGAAATTGCTCAACCATTGTTTTGAGTGGGTCCTGCCCGGCCATGGCGAACGTATCCACCTTCCTCATCGCGATATGAAAAAAGCCCTTGACCAATTACTGCAACGACGTTGGAATCTCCAGCACTTGCCGCTTTGATCCGTCCCCCGTGAGCTTAGGGAGACTTATCCCACAAAAATTGATGGTCTCATTCCATCTTTCCGTGACATGAGTCGCAGCGGGGTTGAGACTGGTCGGAGGTCACAATGGGTTGTTGGATTGGGACAGGGGCTGGAGTTGATATTGAGGTCTCCCCTCGCAAAAGTTTCACGAAACGGGAGGTGGAGTATCGAAGTACGATTGCGGGAATGAGAAGGAGCAATGCCACCATCGCAAGTCCCAAAACCACGGTGAGCCAAGTTCCTGAGCTCACATAGCTCCCGGCGTAGGTGAGGACAAGGGTTGGTGGGATCATTCCCAGGAGTGTCACGAGAGCAAAGACACGAATCGACATGTTGGTCAGCCTGGCGCCGTAGCTGATCAGATCGAACGAAAAGATCGGGATCAGACGGGACAGAAACACAAAAATTTCCAGATGACGGTCCGAGCATTTTTCGCAGAATGCAATGGTGGTATGGAGCAGTCTGGTCAGGACTTCTCGCCCCACGGCTCGCCCGATGAAAAAACTCGTGATCGCGCCGACTTCCGCTCCGAGGACGGCATACATGGCCCCAAGTAATGGTCCGAATGCTGCACCCGCGGCAATGTCCAATGGCAAGCTGGGAATGGGGCTGATGATCACGGCGAGAGCCATCAATCCCATAAACAGGAAAGGGGCCAAAGGGCCAGCCTGTGAAAGCCATTGGGTGATCCGGTCGGGATTGAGTACCTCACCGATGTTGATGTTCTGCATGACCACGTACATCGCCACCGACAAGGTCATCAATGCTGCCACTTTGACCCAGAATGAAGGGGTCAGACGCTTAGGAGAAAAACGGGAAATTGGGGACGGGTTGAGCAATGTCAGGATGCCTTCGTTAGTACAAGTTTAATCAAAAGGCCATTTCAGGATGCTTTTCATTCAGGATTGAATCATGAATATTCCCATGTTGTTAGACGAAGTTCCATCAAAAAATGAACTTTTATCCAAACATAAGAGATATCCCGGGCTTGTTAATGTGAAACCAACAGGATCTTTTCAGGATACCCAAATAAAGCGATCCATTCCCGATTTAAAAGAAAAGTCCTGGAGAAAATGAATCCTAATTGGGGAGGAGGGATGTATGAGCACAACAAAACTTTCGTTGGGAAGCCGGCTGCCTGAATTCACCCTCCCGCTAGTAAGTGGCGGAGAGGTCACATTGGGGCAGCCCGAAAAGAAGGGGAACTGGCAAGTCGTGTTTATCTATCGAGGACTGCATTTCCCGATATGCAAAAAATACCTGAGGAAAGTTGAATCCTTGAAAGATAAGTTTCCGGCCACGAAGACTGAAATCGTGGTAGTCTCAGGAGATTCCGAAAGCAAAGCCAAGGAGATGGCTGAAGCGGCCGGTGTGACGTTCCCAGTGGCCTACGGGCTCTCCATTGAACAGATGAAGGAACTCGGGCTGTATATCTCTCATCCACGCTCTCCAAAGGAAACGGACCAACCGTTCCCCGAACCTGGAATGTTTGCGGTGAATTCGGAAGGCAAGATCCAGTTGATTGATATTTCTAACACGCCGTTCAACCGATCCGATCCCGATGAATTGGTCGATACGTTGAAGTGGATTCAGGAGAATGACTGTTCGATGGTATACGCCCGGCCTCGTAAGTAATCGCCTTCTTGTAAAACGCGTAACGGGTTGCTTTGCTTCTCCAAGGGAACCTCTCCGACTTCATCCACAAAAAAATGCCACCCTGGGCAGCTTGAACCCATCCGTTCTTTTTTTTGCGAATCTGTCACAGGCTTAATTTGTATGTGCAGCGCTTCTACAATTAGGAGGCTTCACCTATAGGAAAGGTTTGGAGAGCGATCTCTTGGATGAGAACCGTTCGACTAAGAATGACGTCGTCACCCAGCCGGTTCCAAGCATTGTAAACATATAGAATCCGCTAGCCAGGAAATGCCCTGTCCATAGAGACGTGACAAACAACCCCATTGCACATACGCCAATGAGGGCGGTTCCGACAATATAGCCCGGCAGGGGGGCCTTTTGTTGTGCCGGATGCCTCCCGGATTTCGGGGTCACGTCCCACCTTTTTACATGTCCGAACCCTTCGAGGGTGCTCTGGGTCTGAACCCACATCATTCCGAGACTCACAATAAATCCAACCGGGATGAATGAAGACAGCAGAGGTTTCCGCACCGACTGTTCACCTTTGATATCCCCTTTAAGGTAGTATTGCTCCGCGAATCGTATACAGACAGAGCATACTAGTAGCAGTGAATATTCCATAAGGACGAACCCATAAAGACCATACCGATCAGCAAGTAGTAAGGCCGGGAGTGCGCCTAAGGTGAACGGCAGCGAAATCGCGGGACCCAAGTTATTGAATAGCCGCACAACAAAATCGAGGCGAATTGAGAGTGGGAAGTCACTTCTCCAGATGTCGCCGGCGTAATATTTTAGCAGTCTAATCCATCCCCTCTTCCAACGCATCTGTTGAGCGAGGAATCCGGTGACGGTTTCCGGCAATTCTGAGGGGACCTTGAACTGAGCAAGATAGACAATCTCCCAGTTCTTGAGATTGGCGCGGATACTGAGCTCGATATCTTCGACTTCTGATAGGCAATTCCACCCGCCTGCATCTTCAAGTGCTGATTTGCGGATGATTCCTGCAGTTCCGTGGAAATGGATCCACCCCCGAGCGCGGGCCCGTGCAGTTTGCTCAAACATCTGATGCGCGTCCAGTTTTGACGCTTGAAAGCCGGTAAACCACGTCTTCCCACGATTCAGGTACGACCATCTGGCTTGGACAATACCGACCTGGGAATCTGTAAAAAAATGGACGGTTCGTCGAAGAAAATCTTGCGGGATGAGAAAATCCGCATCAAATATGGCAAACAACTCTCCTTTTGCATGGGAAACGCCGTTCTTGAGGTTGCCCGCCTTGAATCCTTCCCGTGTGGTTCGTCGGATCACATTGATCTCCAGCCCTGACTGCTGATGCTGCAAGCGATCGACTTCCTGCTGGATGATTGTTGAAGTCTCATCGTCGGAATCGTCAAGGACTTGGATTTCAAGTCGGTCGCTGGGATATTCCAGTGCCACTGCATGGCGGATGATGCGCGCAGCGAGTTGGCCCTCGTTTCGGATAGGAAGCTGTACCGTGACCCACGGGAGCGTGCCCTCTTCAAAACGGCAGAGTGGCACGGGATCCAACCCGTGATTCCGTGCGTACAGGGCGATGAGGGCTAAGTAATAGAGGGTAAGCCCCAAGAGGAAGATTCCACATACAACCGGGATAATAAAGACCAGGATGGCTGCTACGCTAAGAATGAGAGACCTCCTTGAAGAGGGGGTGCCCCGAATGGAGAGCTGTCGGAGAACCGGGACTAAGCGTCCTGACAGAAGAAATTCGATGCCGGGTATTAACAGATATATCCGAATTGCCAGGAATGGAGAATTAGGTCTTGCCCTTAAAACCCGGGCGATTGTCTATTTCAAAAAATGCACCCGATTCACCATGTAAGTCCCAAAGAGAGTTTCTGCCTCTTTTTCCCATTATTTGACAAATTTTGAGGTGTATTAAGGAACGAAGTAGGCCGTCCCACCAACTTATTCACTCCATCCCGTTACGGATGGATTGACGTCTTTGAACCATAAGAGCGTATCGCTCCTTAAAATACCTTTGCATGTGGTGGTTGAATCCACGATATGAAACTGTAATGCCTTTTAATAGTTAACAAGAATTTTATCAACTATTAATCGTTGTCTTGACAATTGGAATTTGCCTGCCAATATATCCTCCATGTGTTATGTAAACGGTGGTTTTCTTCTAAGCTAAAAAACTTTGCTTCTTAATGCCCTGTCAATATTTTGGCAATGTGTTCTACCGTATCGCCACTCTTCTATACCTTTGCTGATCCACAAAATTGCTAACATCTGAATCCATGCCGAATAAGTGGTACCAATCACTTCCCTTGAGGTTGCTCCTCATCACGATCAGTACGGGAAGTATCCTCTTTCTATTTGTGGGAAAGGCATGGGAATTTTCACTTATTTTTGTTTTAGGAACTCTGGTCTCAGGAATACTTGTTACCTGGGTTCAACAGCCACGTTGGAAAAATGTGCCGCTTATCTTGTTGAGTGTCTTTGCGTGTTTGGCCATTGCAGAAATCCTTTGTCTCCTCCTTAATCGGACAGAAGAGTCCTATTCTGGAGAGTACACGACCTCCTACTTTCGTAGTGACGGGGAAGATGGTGATTTAGGGTATGAACCAAATCCGGGAAATTTTTCTGTTCAGAAATACCAGGGAGATCATCTCGTCTATAGCCAAAAATATGCCATTACCCAGCAGAGAATTCGCGAAACGCCCCAAAAAAAGCGTGCCGAAAGTTGTAATGTGGTCTTTTTTGGTGGGTCCTACACCTTTGGAGAAGGCGTAGGCGATCATGAGACCATGCCATATTTTTTTGCAAAAGAAGGCGACGGAAAATTCAACGTCTACAATTTAGGGTTTCATGGCTATGGACCCCATCAAATGTTGCGAGCGTTGGAAACGGAACGACTCAAAGCGATTGTGGATGGCCCTGTGCATCTCGTGATTTATCAGGGGATCCAAAGTCATGTCGATCGCGTGGCAGGAAATACATTTTGGGATCACTATGGCCCTCGCTATACTCTCATGCCAGATGGATCAGTGAAGTACCAAGGTCCGTTCCATGGGAAATGGTACAAAATTTTCTACGACCTTGTTCGTCATAGTGCACTGTATGGTTTTATTCAGGAACGTGTCATTCAAATGCATGCATTTAATCACAGAAATATTCCTCTATATCTTGGTGTGGTAGAACAAAGCCGTCGTGCGATTGAAGGTAACCTTCACGCACCGTTTTACGTTCTGTTTTGGGATAAGGGAAGCGGGGATATTTTGACGGATCAGATTATTGAAAAATTTGAAGACAACCGGTTTCGACTCATTAACATTTCCCAGATCATACCGGATATTCAAGTGAATCAGGAATTGTATACTCTTTCCCCTTATGATCCACATCCGAATGCCAGAGCCCATTACTTGATCGGGAAATATCTCGCCGAGGCTTTTAAGGATGCTCCCTGCGATTCATTGACATTCAATTAAGCGAAGCCCACGCGGTAATCCTTCGGCCAATTTTCTGAAATTCGCTCACTGCGATGAGGATCCTTCTATGCCGTCAACCGGTTTATGATTTATGCCCTGTATCCGGACTGCAATCTGTCCATCCATGTCATGTGGGGGTTGAAACAACAAAACACGGTGTTCGCAATTGGCAGTTCGATCGTCAATCGGAGTTCAACGGTCAATATCGGCGAGCTGTGTCTGTCGTATGGCGGTGGCGGGCATCGGAATGCGGGAACCTGTCAGGTCGCCAATGAAGTGGCTGGTGACACACTCAAAAAAATTATTGAAAAAATTCACACGCAGAGCCTAATCGCAGTAGGGGCAGGACATGCTTCTGGTGGAAAAGCCTAATAGACCATAGATGGGGAAGTTATTTCCCAGGGCCTAATCCCAAAGCCCAACCAAATATAGGAATGAGCTGGAACTTTGCCCCCGTTTTCCTCCGCCGTTTCTCTCGACATCCTGAATCGAGCATCCTTGTGTTTTTCGGATCAAAAAAAAGAAAACCAACGGTTGGCAGATAAAGGGAAGAGGTCCCGTCTGCAGATCCACCAATCGGCCTGACGCTCAAATAAAGAGGCGGACCTTGTCTGGGCCTTGCGAGTTGCTCCGCCCCTCCATTGCGTCAGTACGATTCAATATGACTGATCTGGGCGGAAATGGTTTTGGGTCCTTTTGCTCCACAACAAAGGTTGCGCCCTTTGGGACGCGGTAAGCAAAACCTCGACTGCAGGGTCGAAACCCTTTACTTACAAATGCCATGGATAAGCCCAGCAGATTGAAGAGGGTTTATGTAACGGTGAGGAATTGCTGAGTTTGCAGAAAAAGTAAAAACTGTAGCGGCAAACGAACACGCTACCCCAGGAGTCGAGACGTAAAGCATAACTTATTAAAAGGCCAACCCCACCTACCCCTGAAACTGAATTCCCGAAAGTTCACTCATTCCCCCATTTGCAGTCATTCCGGCTTCTCGTTGGCTGAAAGGAATTTCTTATCCCTGCAGTCTTCTGGAATTGGAGAAGACCGGCTCAAAAAGATTGTGAAAAAGGAAGGTATACTTCCCAATTCACTCTTGCATGGACGACAGGAAACATAGTTAAAACATAAAATGCCCGACTTAACCCCTTTTTATTGTTTTCTCAAAAAGCCACAAGAAAAAACGCCTCCCCAATTTCCTTCATCGTCATTAGCCCAACCGCACTAATTCCATCTTTGAGGTTTTTTGCTTCTTGATATTTTTTTCTTATACAGGCGCACCAGCTTTATTGTTTTCAGGAATAGTGATATACACCTAATGCATAATTAGTCAGCTGAAAGAAATCACCTTTTTATGAAGACAGTTTTAATCATTGGTGCTGGACTTACACGATCCGCACATCCGAAGAATGGGTCAAAGAAATGCCCTCCGCTAGATGCGGATTTCTTTGATATTGCAAGGTTAGTTGACCAGAATCTGACCAATAAAGTTTTGGAATGCCTTATCTCCCTTGTTGGCGATTACGCAAAAGTGTTGAGCAGCTCATTCGAAACTGCATCCACTTATTTGTATATAAAAGCAATAGATTCAAAGCCAGGAAGCACCTATCATCATGGGTTCCTCAACCTTCTGACCCTTCTTAATCTTGTTCTTTCAGAAACTACCAATTCACTTAAAACTAGCCCACAATCCATAATCTATCGTTTTTTATTGAGCGAACTAAAAAAACAAGGCCTCAAAAAGCCGAGCGACTTTTCCATAATTACCTTCAATTACGATCTATTATTAGAACGTGCATTGGAAGCAATTGACCTCAATGGTCATTCTGGAACATTTAGTTTTCCTGGTTGTTACAGGCTTGAGGGGATAACAAAGATTTCAAGCATTGAGGGTGCGGAACAATTCAATTCGCAGAGCCTTGATCATGAAGGCGTAGCAATATTCAAGCTACACGGGTCCATGAACTGGCATTCTAAGCATAAATCGACAGCGCCGATGCCAAAGACAATGTTCAATACAGAACGAGAAATTCACCTCCACAACTCCCCAATTATATTCAAGGACTTAGTTTGGAAACCTAATCAGCGAAGAGTGTATATGAAACCAGTCATCGTCCCCCCTGTCAGCGGTAAACGAGGGATGATACACCAAGATCTTCTCGGTCTATGGAGCAAAGCAGCAAAAGCCTTAGCACAGGCAGATCGAGTCGTAATAGCAGGATATTCCTGCCCCCCGTTAGATCTAGAGGCAAGAATACTCTTAAGCGAAAATCTGAGAGCAAATCCAAATAAAAGAGTGTATGTGATTGATCCAAGTCCTCAAACGGCGACACGGTTTACTGAGTTATGCGGGGTAGACTTGATAACAATCTACAAATCCATTGAGGCTTGGGTGCGGGACAAACGCCCTTAAAATCCAAAAGAGCCAAAAGGGTTCAGGCCCTTTTTGCTCATGCGGCGTGAGTTTCCTACCTGTTCATATTTTTTTAAATTTCAATACGATTTCTCAATCCCCATTTTTTTGATGCGGGAGAGGAGGGTGGTCGGTTTGAGGCCCAGGAGTTCGGCGGCCCCGCCTGCACCATAAATTTTCCAGTCGGTCTGTTGTAAGGCGGATTCAAGATTGGCCTTCTCCCGCAGGTACATGTCTTCTTCGGTCAGGACTTCGCCGGGGTTGCCTCCGTTTTTCTTAATCTGCGTTTTGAGTGTGGCCCCGCTGGATTGTGGAACCGGCAGGTCGAATTTGACCGATCCGCATCGGGAGGAAATCACGGCGCGTAAGGTAAGCGATGGCCGGACTCTGCCCGATAATTTCGGCAAAGCGACAGTGTTCGACAGTTTTGAGCTCCCAACGTCCTGCCATATGAGGAGATTCAAATTCCCAGGCCAACGCACGGTCATATTGTAATGAAATTTTTGGTTGTGGGACTGAATTAACTGGATCACTATCTCTGCGTAGAATCAATTATGCCCAACCTTCCCCTCGGCATACCCTAGGAGTGGATGCCGTCGGTGAAGTAGTGGAATTAGGCGAAGGCGTGACCAACCTGCGGAAACAACTTTGGGGCACGATCTTTGGCGATCTTCAGGGGCTCCTAGGAATAGGGGCAAGACAGGTTGAGCCCACTCACAACGAGGAGATGAGGACATGAAACAGTCCATCAGCGACATTGCCTTCACCCCATCGGTCAAAGCTATACAGGCGCGACTGGGGTCACGCAAGCAATATGCTCGAATGGAAGAGGGAGACGGATGGTCGGACACTATCACGCCAGATCTGGCGGGTTTTTTGAGTGAGGTCGACTCCATCTATTTGGCCACAGCCAGTAAGGTCGGGCGGCCATACATCCAGCATCGAGGAGGACCCAAAGGCTTTCTTCACGTGCTGGATGACCGGACGCTCGCGTTCGCCGATTTCATGGGCAACCGTCAATACATCTCATTAGGAAATTTGGCCGAAAATACTCAAGCCTTTTTGTTCCTGATGGATTACGCGACCCAAACCCGAATCAAGATGTGGGGAACCGCGGAGGTCATTGAGGATGATCACGACTTGCTCACACAACTCACCGATTCACAGTACAAGGGGAAGGCCGAACGGGTGATTCGTTTTCGTGTGGAAGCCTGGGATGCCAATTGCCGACAACACATTCCCGTTAAATATTCGCAAGAAGACGTCGAGCTCTTTATGTTGCCCCTTAAGAACCGGATAACGGCCATGGAAACCGAAATTGAGATATTAAGGAGACAATTGCCGGTATAAGTGTAAACGGTTGTCAGTAGAATAATGTCAATGGCCATGCTGAAATAGGAGACAAGGAAATGAGAACATCCGTACAATTCAAGGAAACAATGTCTGGATTGACAGGAGCTTTTGATTACAAACACGAATCTGCAAGGGAACATCAAAACGATGAATCATGAATCTGAAGAGTGGGAAGAGAGATTCCGGGCCCTCTTCGAAAGCAAAGTCACGGCCTATAAAAACGGGGAGCGTGAAGTGGGCGGGATGTTTCCGAAAAAAGAAGAAGATTTTCTTCGATCGATCGGAGCCACGCCTCAGGAAATTTTCGACTTTGTAGAGGACTGGTGCGATGCCGGAGAACCCGATCCGGATACGGTGCTCGCCATTACTAAAATAAGACGGAACTATTTTTTGAACGAGCAACAGGGACAAAATTCGAAATATGTGAAAATCACCGATTTGTTCCCGCCCCGGGAAGCCTCACTGGCCGGCCTGGAATGGTTTCCCCGCATTATCGAGAAAGCCAGAGCCAAACTTTACGGAGAATTGCCGCCCGATCTGATGTATGGTTGTGGTGCCGATCGTCGATTTTTAAAAAATGTCAACGTCAGCCCCGTTGAGTTTCTCCAAACGGTCTGGGAAGCGGGTGACGACGTGGATCTTATCGTGAAATTTGTGACGGATCGATCAAAAACCTGACGGGCATATTTTTTTGCAGGAGGTAGCTGATGCCAAGGATCGTGCGCTTTCATCAAACAGGCGGACCTGACGTTTTGAAAGCTTGAAGACTTACCGTTGGTCGAACCGGATAAGGGAGAAGTCCGCATAAAAGTGGAGGCTATCGGGCTCAACCGCGCCGAAATTATGCTGAGAAAAGGCCAATACCTGGAGACTCCTCAACTTCCCTCTCGGATAGGGTATGAAGCAGCAGGAGTCATTGATGCCGTCGGTCCCGACATTACAGATCTTCGCATGGGTGATCGTGTAAGTACGATCCCGTCCTTTTCCATGAGCCAATATGGCGTCTATGGTGAGAGTGCCATCGTACCGGCCTATTCGGCCGCCCATTATCCCGACAAACTCTCCGCCATTGAAGGCGCTGCCATCTGGATGCAATATATGACGGCGTATGGTGCGCTCATTGAATACGGAGACCTGAAAAGAGACGACACGGTTTTGATTACGGCAGCCAGCAGCAGTGTCGGATTGGCGGCCATTCAAATCGTTAAAGCTACTGGAGGAGTCGCGATTGCGACGACTCGTGGGGCGGATAAAAAAGCCTTTCTTCTGGAAGCGGGAGCGGATCACGTGATTGTAACGGATGAAGAAAATCTGGTGGAGAAGGGTATGTCTCTTACCGCTGGTAAAGGTGTCCGGCTGGTGTTCGATCCGGTTGCGGGACCTTTGCTGGAACAACTCGCCGCCGTCACCGCACCTGGCGGTATCATCTTTGAATATGGGGCCTTGGCTCCACACCCAACCCCATTTCCTTTGTTCCCTGCCCTGGCAAAAGGGTTAACCATACGAGGCTATACGCTGTTTGAGATCGTCAAAAACCCGGAAATGCTGAAGCGAGGGAAAGAGTATATTTACCAAGGATTGGAATCCGGCGCTTTAAAACCGATCATCGATCGTACGTTCCCTTTAGCGGAAATTGCGGAAGCTCATCGCTACATGGCGTCCAACCAGCAAAAAGGCAAAATCGTCGTGACGGTGTAAAGTCTACCACTTCACTGTACGTTCATTGGTAGGTAGAGAAAACCAAATTCCAGAAGATGGCAAAATACTCATCTATGGGCCGACGGTTGCTGTCGATGGATTGGAATATTCCATTGGTCAAGAGGTAAGAATGATTTGGCATCAATCATCAAATAAGACATCGATTTCTGGCTCAAAGGTATCTGGCGGTAAACCAGGGATCCACGTTCCATGTTCCCTTTCAGGTCGATAGAAATATTGGTGGTTCTTCCGTTTGATGACCCAATCTTTTCCTGCAGCCCACACTGTCTTAGTACTCTCCTCATCACTTATTTCCATTTGTACGTGTTCCCCATCGTTCAGTCATCGAATCTGAGTAATCCTCCACTGAGAAGACATTTTTGAATCTGCTGTTTCAGGAATCTGCCCCCCCATATGAGATAATTTAGGAGGATTTTTTAAGGTCCATGGTTGGATTTGGATCTCCAGGACTCATCGTGTCGATGTGACGTCCATGCATAGGTTCAAAATACTGCTCTTTACCACCCACCGTCCTTGGACAATTTTATTTAATCCAAGGGCGTTTTATTCAAACAACCCCATGACTAATACGGAAGTTCGTTAACGGGAATGAGGATGTTCATACTTTTGGAAAAAATTCGCAGTGGTCCGGTCCTTACCAACCTGGAGGAAAGGAAGGGAGGAGATTTGCAGAGTGTGGAGTGGCTTATAGAATCTTGGCTGGCTGCTCAGCGGTAGCGCGTTGCTCGGTTGAACGGAGGCGGATTTTAAAGATCACGCGACGGCTCTTCTCACGGTTCACCCTGCTATTCCCATCGTAGATCAAGTCTTGTCTGCCACGGCCGGAGGCGGACGTCATGGCTTGGAAGCACTGATAGGCCGACGGTTCTTGAGCCTCAATGGCCTCTAACCCCTTCACCATTACGGCCAGGGATCGTTCCTGGCTTAATTTTAAATTATAGGCATCGTCGCCGCGATCGTCGGTGTGGCCTTGGATTGCCAGCGAATCAATCTTGTCGCGTAAGGGACCACATAAGACTG
Source organism: uncultured Nitrospirales bacterium (assembly GCA_963801755.1). Lineage (GTDB taxonomy): Bacteria > Nitrospirota > Nitrospiria > Nitrospirales > UBA8639 > Nitrospira_E. Next base: position 32,969 of record CAWDGE010000020.1, read on the forward strand.
CCGCATAAAACGGCATCGCCTCCTGTAAAAATCGAATGGCGTCAGGGGAAAGCATGCTTTGGCCGAATTCAAAGGTGAGTTTGTTGTCGGGGACGACGATGAGAAGCGTGAGCGGATCTTGGGGATCAGAATCAAGCGAAAGACCTAATCTCTTGAGGTGGTCCCGGAGGGCTGCCTGCACATTCTCTTTATGTTCTTGTAATTGCGATTGGGCTTCGGAGGAGGTCTGAGTGATAAAAGCCGCAAAGAGCAGAATGAAGATCATGGCCAGTGAGGTCATGAGATCGATGACTCCTCCGGTCGTGGGAGAACTGGCGTTATCCTGATCCGTCGGGGCACTCATCCCGTCCGCCGGTGTCTGGCTAGCCCCGGCCGTTTTGACCAAGAGCCGATTTTATCGAAAAAGTTAATCATGGAAGGACCCCGAGAGTTGGTAGAGGTTTTCCAGAGGGGTGGGCGCTCCTCGGAAGATGTTTCGGTTTGCACGGGATGAGGCTTGATATCCTTAAGCAATTTGGTGAGGTCATGAATGGCGCCAGTCAATTCGTTCAAGGGACCATGCAGTCTGTTTGTGATGACGCGTGGAAGTTTTGACACCGTTCGTCGGATTTCGGCATGGTCCTCTTTCTGCAATGTCATTAAGGACTGAATTGCTGCTGTCAAATCGGCGGTAGGGCCGATAAGTCCGTTTGTTCCCCATCCAACAAGCTGTTCGCGGCTTTCCTCACCTGAGGCCGAATGATCTTTCGGGGATTGGCCTTGCTTGGCTGTGAGTTGCTCTAACATTTGTTCCATAGTTTTTCGAGTGAAGAGTTGATCGATGAGATCGAGGCATGTGTGATGAGCATTCATCAGTCGCGCAACTATTGGTTTTTCAAGGAAGGTGAAGACGTTGGCCACGATAAGTCCGACGATTGACGTCAGGAACTTTCCGGCCAGCCCATTAATTAGACCCTGAATTCCCACAATCTCACTCCCATCCGCATGAAGCTTGCCTAAGCCGATAAACAAGGCGAGAAAGGTCAGCAGGAGCCCGAGGCCGGTGATCAGTGAAGGAAATTGCCGATAAAAAGTAAGATTTACATGCTTGGCGATGAGGGCTTCTTGGGTAAATACCTCTGCAGCGGGCCTGGTGCTGAATATACGTGGGTCCACGAACCAAGGGACCTGTTCAAGGATCAATGTCATTCGGTATCGCGCCCACGGGCGGCGAAAGATGGGTTCCTGTTGCATTCCCGAGTCGAGCGTGTGGATGTCCTCACTGTCCATCCGGCTGGAAGAGGATGCAGCCCGGTCCGCATGGGTTGAGAACCTCTTTTCAGGGTGATGGGTAAAGCGATTGCGATCGATCTCCCTTCGCTCGTTGGCCAGAGCCTGTAGCATTGGGCGGATTCGATCGAACGCCTGTCGAACCGATGCCGTCTCCTTTCGCATCTTGAGGATGTGCCACAGAAAAAAAAGGATAATCCCAGCTGATCCCAACCAGCTCAGCATGGGGCTGTTCGGCCCTCCCAGGAAAGTCACGTCACGGCTTAAAAACTCCCACAGACCAAACGTAGTGGTCACCTTGTCCTCAGCCTTTCAGTAAATATTGCCCACGGCTTATGCATGGCAGAGTTGTTGGTCGTCCCATCCGTATACAGCATTCTCAAGTTTCGTGCCGTCATTAAAACAGGTAGAAACTCATAAAATAACGGAAGTTTTGTGAATGCATGAGAACCTTGCGAGGGGACCTGGGCAAAGAGTGCCTCCTGCATCGGCAAGTTGGACCCCAAACAAAGGGGGAGACAAGATCGAGAACGTCTGGGAAAAAATGGTGTATTTTCATTTCTCTGGCAATTTCTTACATGGACATATGGCTTGCAAGACCTCCGCGAGAAATAAAAAGGTGAACATACAGAAAAAACATAGGCGTCCAAAGCCGGAACCAGTCGCCGAAAGGTTCTCTTGACATCCTCCAGGATATGGTCATCGCTCTGGGTAAGGTCAGAAGAATAGCCTACCCCGATGCGAACAGATTTAGCCTTTGAGGCCTACTCCAGATTGAATTCCTAATCCAGCTCATTATGGTTTTTACGTTTGTCCGCTCTGCTAACGAATATGTAGCTGGCGATTTCTAGCGATTAAATTAATTTGTCGTCCACGATCAGCCCAGTGCCCCTAGTTTGTCCAACTTTCAGTAGCGGTCCGCTGATGAAGTGTCGGTAATAGGCTCCGAACGGGACATGCAGCCAGTCGATTTGGCGACAAGGCCATCATGGCTGACTCTAACAAGTCCCTCGTCTCATTCCTAAAAGTGCCGATTCCCATTTTCATTAATGGCCAATAGGACTTCGGCTCTAAGCCAGTCGTGATAATCCACCTTGAATCCCACCTCCATTGATAACTGCGGGTTGTCCCGAGTGAGGATATCTCCCGTTCCTTGGGAATTATTTTTCTGTATTTTCGAATCAATTCCGCTACCCCTCCGCTCCTCAACCCCTCCTGGCCCTGTGTGCCCAGACCGGCATCTTTCAGTCTTTTTTGGGCTCGGATAGATCCTCATCAGGTCGGATTCGGTGGTTTTCGGAATGGGGAAAGGAAGGCTCTGCTGATATTCCTTCGTGGGGAAAGATAACCCCGGACGGAACTTTTCCAAACCCGTTCTCTGGCATTAATTATCACCTGTCGGCAGACATTGCTCGAGGATTGGTTTAAAGTTCAAGAGGTTTCTTCATATTCAATGAAATGGAAAGCAACATGAGAAAAATTCCTTTAGTTCCCGGACAGAGCCTCCTGGCTTGAACCTTTATCTAAAAGGGGTACAATACACCCTCGATTCCGGCCAAGATCCCCAGTTTAGGGATGGCATTCTTTTAGGAAGAAGTGAAACGATAAGGAATAAATATGGAAGCCGCGAGGTTTACCCCACCGACTATCCTTGTTGTAGATGACGAGACGGACATTTGTCTGGCACTCAGCGATTTACTGGGCAATCAAGGTTATCGGGTGGAATCGGTGGAGACCGGAACCGAAGCCTTAGGTCGTGCGTTCCCCCCTCATCCCTACAGTGCGGTCATTCTGGATTTAGGTCTTCCGGACCTTGATGGGCTGATCGTCCTGCAACGCTTGTATGGTCAGGATGCCACGCTTCCCGTCATCATTCTCACCGCGCATGGCGATCAAAAGGAAAAAATTTCCACCTTGCAACACAACGCCTTTGCCCACCTGATCAAACCGTATGACCGGCAAGAAGTGATCGAGATGGTACATCGGGCGGTAGCGGTCAAAAATCTGACTTGGAAGGCTGCGAAGGCGGAAGAGGCACTCACATCGAGTGAAACCCAGCGGCAACTCGAACAGGAACGTACGCAAGCATTGCTTTCTGAAAGTGAACAACGACTGACACTGGCCTTGAGGGCCGGGAAATATGGGGATTTGGGACTGGCATATTTCTACCAATTACATTATCTGGTCTGATGAAGTTGCCGCACTGTTTGGGTTGGCACCAGGGACATTTGATGGGAGATACGAGACATTTGCTGCCTGCATCCATCCGGATGACCGATCGATTCTTGACGAAAACATTCAAAATGCCCTGGAGAATCAGGCGATTTATGAAGTCGAACATCGAATCCTTTGGCCCACCGGCGAGGTCAGATGGATAGCCTGCAAGGGGCAGGTAGTTCATGATTATGAAGGTCGCCCGCAACGAATGCTCGGCACCGTTCAGGATATCACCATCCGGAAACAGGCAGAGATCAAATTGCGGAATAGTGAATTGTTTTTGACCTCCATTGTTGAAAATATTCCATATACGATTTTTGTCAAAGAGGCCAAAAATCTTCAATATCTTCGCCTCAACAAAGCTGGAGAGGCACTCATTGGCTATCCTGCAGAGGCGTTGATCGGGAAGACGGATTACGACTTTTTCCCCAAATCGGAAGCCGACTTTTTTACCAGCAAAGATCGAGAAGTCTTGGCCAGCAAAACCCTGCTGGATGTCCCGGAGGAAGTTATTCATACCAGGTCACACGGGACCAGATCCCTGCATACCAAAAAAATTCCGCTTCTGGATGCCAACGGTGATCCGCTCTACCTCTTAGGGATCTCCCATGACATTACTGAACAAAAACAGGCCGATTTGGAGCTGATGGAGCGAAACTGCATGCTTGAGTTGGACGTTGAGGTGGCAACCGTCATCAATCAGAAGGAAGTAATCCCGGAGCTTCTTCAGGGGTGCACCGAAGCTCTGGTACGGCATCTTGATGTAGCGTTTGCGCGCATTTGGTGCCTTGATGAAACAAAACAAGTACTAAACCTGTGCGCCAGCTCTGGGCTTTATACCCATCTAGACGGGCTGCACAGCCGTGTACCAATTGGAAAATTCAAAATTGGCCTCATCGCCGCCGAGCGAAAACCAATACTGACCAATACCGTCAACGGGGATCCACGCGTCCATGATCAGGAGTGGGCCAAGCGAGAGGGCATGGTGGCTTTCGCTGGCTACCCTTTGCTAAGCAATCAGGAGGTGCTAGGAGTGATGGGGTTATTTGCGCGGCACCCTTTGACAGAGTTCACGCTGAAAAGTTTGGGGATGGTGGCGGACCGTATTACCGTAGCCCTTGAACGTCAGGTGGCAAAAGATGAAAAGAATAAACTTACCCTGTTCAAACAGCGCCTTTTGGCATCAGCGGGAGAAGGAATTTACGGCCTAGACCTTGACGGAAATACAACATTTGTCAATCCAGCGGTACTGCAAATGACCGGGTATGAAGAAGACGAACTGCTTGGTCATTCCCAGCACGCGATTCTCCATCACTCAAAACCCGATGGTTCACCCTATCCGCGGGAAGAGTGCCTTATCTATGCAGCCTTGAGGGATGGCTCCCTTTATCATGTGGACACGGAAGTGTTTTGGCGAAAGGATGGGTCGTTTTTCCCAGTAGAATATGTAAGTACGCCTATCCGAAATGATTTGGGTAAACTGGAAGGGACCGTCGTAACTTTTCAAGATATCACCGACCGCAAGCGAGCAGAAAAAGTTCTTCAAGAGAGCGAAGAGCGTTTTAGATTTCTGAATGAAGCGATTCCGCAGCAGGTGTGGACGGCACGACCTGATGGTTCTCTCGATTATGTCAATCGACGAGTTCTCGAGTATTTTGGCTATCCCTTTGAAGAGATGATCGGGAATGGGTGGCAGCGGTTTCTTCATCCGGACGATCTGCCTGGGTGTTTGGATTGCTGGGCCAGGGCACTCGAAACCAAGCAACCGTACGAAATAGAATTTCGCCTCCTGCGAGGGGCGGATCATTCCTTTCGATGGCATCTCGGGCGGGCTCTCCCGATTTGTAATCCAGAGGGGCAGGTGGTGAAATGGTTTGGGTCGAACACGGATATCACTCATTTGAAACAGTTGGAAAATCAGGTTCGACAATCTCAAAAAATGGAGGCGATTGGGACCTTGGCAGGAGGTATTGCCCATGATTTCAATAACATTCTTATGGCGATCATTGGTTATTCGGAACTTGCCAAACAAAATGTCAGAGGAAATATCGTGGCACAAAAGAATCTTGATGAGGTGTTGGTAGCCGGGCAGCGTGCCAAGGAATTGGTCCAACAAATTCTGGCCTTTAGCCGGCAAACCGAGCAGAGTCGACAGCCGCTTGACCTTCAACTGGTGGTCAAAGAAGTGTGCAAATTCCTTCGCGCGACGTTACCGGCAACTATCGATATTCGTCAGAATTTCACTGAGGCTACCTCAATCATATTGGGAGATCCTATCCAAATGCACCAAGTGTTGATGAACCTCTGTGCGAATGCTGAACACGCAATGCGGGAAAGCGGAGATCTCCTTGAATTAAAGTTGGAGCATGTGACTGGAGAGCCTGATGGAATTGGAACACATCCTGATCTAAAGGGAGGTTCCTATGTATGCCTGACCGTTCGAGATTCGGGATCGGGCATGACACCGGAGGTGGTCCAGCGCATCTTTGATCCCTTCTTTACCACGAAGGGGGTTGGAGAAGGGACTGGAATGGGATTGGCCGTGGTCCATGGAATCGTCATCAGCCATGGTGGTGTCATGAAGGTGGAGAGTGAACCTGGTCAGGGAACAATTTTTAGCCTGTATTTCCCGGAGATGGAGGCGGCGAGTTATCCGGAGAAAGATAAGCCATTGCAACAAGAAGTGTTCATGGGCCGAGGGCATATTCTTTTTGTGGAAGATGAGGAGTCCCTCGCGAGGCTCGGGGAGGAGGCAATGAAGGGGTTGGGGTATGAAGTCATGGTGCGCACGAGCAGCGTTGAAGCGCTGGAAGCCTTTAGGGCTGATCCCTTTCGATTTGATGCGGTCGTGACTGATCAAACGATGCCTCATATCACCGGCGAAGCTCTGGCCCGTCAATTGTTAGAACTCAGACCCGACGTGCCTATTATCCTGTGTACGGGTTTTAGTCACAGTATGACTTCGGAAAAGGCCAAAGCCATGGGGATTCGGGCCTTTCTTTTAAAGCCTCTGTTGATCAAAGATCTAGCGCGGACTCTTCGAGAGGTCCTCCATCTATGACTTCTGAAAAAGACCTGTCAGGTCCTTTCGACAAGGGTAGGAATCCTTTGGCCTCCAGTTTTGTAATGAAAATCGTATCTGCACATTTCTCATTTTGTTGGAAATGACAATTTTTCTGCCTTCTTTTCCCCAAAAAATCGCCATCAAAACATTTAGTAGATCCTTCATAGAGGACCATTCTATACAAGTGGTCACCCAGTAATATTTGACGAACGGCACTGCACCTATCGTGCTCTAGGTGTCACAACGTTTCCCAAAAGCCTTCCTGTGATCGGGTCGTTCAAAATGCGAGTGAACCTGCCCACTCGAAAATACGGGTTGTTGTGATTAGAGTGATGCCACGGCGTCACGGATTAATTGGGTCGCTACGACAGGGGGGTCTTCCCCTTTGGTTGTCCATGTTTCGATCATGGATGGTGTAATGCGTAGGCCTTGACCAAAGGTGAGGGTGATGGGATGACGTTGAGGGGTCTTGGCATCTGGGGGCCAGACCTCAAAACTTCCTTGGATTTTGACGGGGATGATCGGGACGTGTAATTCACAGGCCAGAACCCCAAGACCTTTCTTGAAGGGAAGGAGTTGTCCATCAAGGCTTCGTTCACCTTCGGGAAAAATCAGAAGGCTTTTCCCGCTCCGGAGAAGGGCTACTGATGCCTTGAGGACGGTGGCCAGAGGCGTCTCCGGCCCAACAGGAATGACATGACCCACGCGTGCTATCCATCGACGAAATGGTGATCGAAAAAAAGGTTCCCAGCCAAGAGTGTAGAGTTGCGTGAAGGTGGATGGTGGCACGGTCGCCAAAATAATAAACGGATCGATAAAACTCAGATGGTTGGCCGCCAGGATAAAAGGTCCCTCCTTGGGTAGATGTGTGAGGCCTTTGACGGTCAGTGGGAAGGCTATGCGGGAGAAGCTTCCTAGAATAGCCATTCCTATCTGTCCGATGATTTTATTCCCTCTGGAAAGCGGAGCGAGGACCTTCTTCGTCAGGGCTGGAGGGAGTGGGGTTTGGAAGATCTGATGCCAAGAGGTGGTGGTTTCTGTGTGTTCAGCGGAAATCTGTTCGAGGGCTCCCAGCTTTGTGATGACATCACGTACCGTGACGACCTCTCCCATGAACGTTTCCGGGACCGGTCCCAACCGGCTTTCGAGGGCTGCTTGAAATTCGACGCGTTTCAACGAGTCGAATCCCAAGTCCAGATCTAGGTGATCGTCCAATCGTAGGGTCCGGTCGGATGAAACCAGCCCGACAAGAGTTTGGATAACCGCTTGGCCTGTGGTCGTTTGGCGAATCTCCTGGTCGGTCTCAGATTCTTGCTCCGGTGCGGGTTCAACGCAGGTCTGTGTTGATTGAGTCATGGCAAGAACAAGATGTCGCTGGATTTTTCCTAAGCGCGTACGTGGGAGGGGATCTTTGATGAAGGTCACACCACTGATCCGTTTATACGTGGGAAGGGTTGCGGCGACACTATTGAGTGCATCTTTGATGTAGCTGGCGGAATCATGGATTTTGCGCTCACGTAAATAGTCAAAATTTGGTACGACCACGGCATGAAGATGCTCGCCTTCCTCACCAGGGCGGGGGAGTCCCAGGATGCAGAGTTCGACGATCGCCGGATTCTGTTGGTACGCGTCTTCCAAGTCTTCGGGAAGAATGTTCTTCCCTCCAGGGGTGACGATCAGTTCCTTGATCCGTCCGGTGAGAAACAAGTATCCGTCTGCGTCCAGATAGCCCAGATCTCCAGTAAAAAACCAACCATCACGAATGGCCTCTGCCGTTTCAGCCGGCGCTTGATCATAGCCCTTCATCACATTGGGTCCTCGTACCACCACTTCTCCTACTCCTGCTTCGTTGGGCTGATCGATTCGCACCTCGACGCTGGCGAGGGGTGGACCGACAGAACCCGGTTTCAGTCGAGACAGGGAACTGAAGGCAATCACGGGCGCCGTTTCCGTGAGCCCATACCCTTCACGAATGGTAAATCCCAGACTGCCAAGATCTTTCGAGATTTGTGGATCGAGTTTGGCTCCGCCGCTGCAAAGAAGCTTAAGCGAGGAGCCAAATCGGCGGTGAACAGCCGCAAAAATTTGTCGTCCTGGATTCCATCTGGTATGGGTTCTCACAAAATTCGACAGACTGAGTAGAAGCGTGATAAGCGAACGGACGAACGCGGGACGTCGGCCGAGTTCATCAAAAATCGACCGACGAATCATGGTAAAAATTTGGGGAACTCCCACGGCGATCGTGATTCCCGTCTCATGTATACATTGCACCAGATCCGGCCCCTTGAGTGATGATAGGAAGGTCATTCTTGCACCCAGGAGTATGGGAACGAGGTAGGCGATCATGAAGGGATAGGCATGGTGCAGAGGGAGCATCACTAAGAAGTTATCTTCCGGTCCCGCTAAATCTTTTTCCATAATGTCTTTGGCGTTGGCCATGAAATTCCGGTGAGTCAGTAACACGCCTTTAGGTTTTTTGGTTGTGCCAGAGGTATAGAGTAACGAAGCCACGTCGTTCGGATTCACTCGCGGGTCGACGGGCGGTTTTTGCTGTCCTTGTTCCATAAGATCCTTCATGGACAGGTGGTGAGATTTCGTAGCGGGATCCATGCTTACGACGGTGATGCTGGCTGGAAGTTCTCGGACCAGGTCTACGGTTTTTGAGCTGACGAAGACAAACCGACTATTGGATGTGGTGAGGAAGGACAGAAGTTGCTCCTGTGGCATTTGAATATCCAGGGGAACGGCTGTGGCGCCAACGGTGAGGATGCTGAGATGGGCGATCACCCATTCCGGGCAATTTTCAGCCACGAGGGCGACGCGATGCCCCGGATGAAGGCCCCGTTCAACAAGGCTGCTCGCCATTCTCCGAACAAGCTTTGACACTTCCCCATAGGTCTGTTGGCGATAGCCCTCCCCTTCTTTTATTTGCATGACCACATGATCGGCGGCGATTGCCGAGAGGGCGAAAAACGCCTCAGGAATAGTATCTGGAAGATGAGTGGGAGCGATGAGAGGAGTCTGCATCGATTGAGTCTCCTGAAAGGGATACTAAGAAAGGACGAAAAATCAAGTCTACCCGAAAGGGGGCATGGTTCCAAGACAAGACTTGGGTAGCGGGAAACTGGCTTAAAAAAAGCGGCAGGTAGGTGTGATGAAGCTTACTCAGCAGGAAGGGGGAAGCCTTAGTACACAGTAGGCAAGTGCAAAAGCTTAACAAAAAAGAAAAAATTCCGAAAAAGCCAGGAGATTTCTATTCAGTCGCCTGATGGCTTTTGTGGTCACTCCCTAGAAGGTTGTTTTGATTTATAGTTGAAGAAGGGATTGTTCTATGCCGTTCTGTAAAGTTGAAGACACCCGGGATCTTTGCGTCGGGACGTTTGTCAAACTCGAAGGCTCCTGGTTCAGCCATCCTTTTCCCACGAACACCTTTCAAATCAAATCCTCTGATGATCTGGCGACCATTCAAGCCCTCAAAAATGTCGTCATTCTCCAAGATCCCGAACGGTCGGCCTCGTTCGATATTGAGGATGTTCCGGATGAAAACCGCCGGCCCTTGGATCACGAAGAGAGCGTAAGCAGGGAGGAAGATACGGCGGCCATTTTCGAATCAGAATTGGATCACCCTGCAGACAACGAACCACTTATTAAAGAATCTTCTCTATCCACAATCCTGGACCGGCGAGAGGATTATCATGAATTTCAGGACCATCTGCTTAAGGTCGAAGGGGCGTATCAAAAAACCCTGGGACAGGGCAATGAATTGTTTCGGCAACTGAGTGATCGCCGACCGTCCGGACGTAAAACCGCGGATGCGATGATCACCAGTATTTTCACGGCCATACAGAATCCCCAAACGGCCATGTCGTTAATTGATCTGGTCGGCAGTAACGGCGGCACGTGGGGTCTGTCCGAACATGCCCTCAACGTGTGCACCCTGTCCCTCCTCATTGGCCGTCAGTTGGGTTTGGAAGCCGAAGGATTACTTGACCTTGGGCGTGGGGCCCTATTCCACGATGTGGGTTATCGCGCGTTACCTATGAACGTACGATTTAGTGCAGTTGGTATGAAAATCGAATCGGATCCGGAGTTGGGGCAACGACATCCGGAGGTAGGGCGACAACTTATGGCGTCCTTCCCGGATACCAGTCCAGCAGTATTGGAAATGATTGGTCAGCATCATGAACGACTGGATGGTTCCGGGTTTCCCAAGGGCACAAAGGTAGGGGGCCTCTCGTTGCTGACAAAAATCGTCATGGTGGCAGATCATTATGATGAACTCTGCAATGCCCCTGATCCGAAAACGAGTCTCACTCCCCATGCGGCCCTGTCCCGTCTCTTTCGCCACGTCGTCCTGAAGGGAGAATCGTCCAGATTCTGTCCGGAGGTGGTGCAAGCCCTGGTGCAGGCCATTGGGGTCTATCCACCAGGGAGCCTGGTGGAATTATCTGATGGATTTCTCGGGGTCGTGGCACGGATCAATATTCATCACCCAACAAGACCGACGGTGTTGTTGTATGCGCCTTGGATTTGCCGAAGTGATGGGATGTTGGTCAATTTGGCACAAGAGCCTGAGTTGGAAATTAAGCAAGCTCTTCATTTAAAGAATATACCCCTGCCTGCCCTGGCGTACTTGAGCCCCCGTCGAATGGCCATGTTTGTGCATGCGACAGAACCTACCCCCATGGCGTTCAACAGCCGACGGCGCCAAATTCTTAAACCAAAACCGAAGCGGTAATCTGGGTTGTTGTGAGGAGCGAGAGTCGAGCTAACCCCGATGTCAGCTGGCATCAAAAATATGGGAGAAAGGGACAGCCTAGGGCGATATGCCCTTGGGTTTCGAGAGGTCAGGAATCCCCTGAAGTAGAAGAGGAAGGAGGGTCAACAGTGCGGGGAGAGCTGTTCGGAGTTCTTCTTGTGTCATGATTAAGCCAAGGATAATAGTACCGAAGCCGAGTCCCAATGGCCATTTAAGCGATGTCCACGTACTACCCCCTTGTTGAGTCTCACGTTTCTCTAGCTCATCCCGTTCACCGACATATCGAACAAATTCACGAAAACTGCTATTGAGAAGTCGTAAATCCGGGTCAAAGCGAATAAGTCCCTTCTGAAGCAATGGCGTGAGTCCGGGATGCTCCACATGAATAAATCTATCTCGAGCCAAATGGAAGAGCGCCAATTGTTCAGGGACTGTCAGGGATTGCCAAATTTCTTCATAATAGCCGCGAGCTAATTCAAGAAGGGAGCCTCGCTCAGACTCCTCATTAAACGGCAAGTCATTTGGTCCCTTTTCATGAACTCGATGATTTTTTAATATCGCCTCAAAATTACCCAGAACCGGATTACCACAGCATTCCCCATGCCAAAAATCCTCGCAGGTTGTGATCTCTTGTGCGGCCATTCCAGGCGATAGTTCATTGCCCTGAACGTGCATGATGCTGAATGAACCCCATAGGGTATGCCAGCGTGCTTCGGCAACACTGAGGCGCGAATCCGTGTTGTCGAAGGGAAAGGCAAAAGGGTCGACATTGGAAATAATTGTGGTTGTAAAGGGAGGAAATTCTGAAAAAGGTGTCATGGTGGTCGATCCTCAAGTAGAGGGTGGGGGAAGGAGTTTTGTACTCACTACTTCCGCTTGAACGTCTCGGATTTCAATGATGAGCGTTTGGCTCCTACCCTGCGGTGGTTTCTCTGCATGGGGAGATGATGAGTGACGATGGAGGAGGGTTTCAAGAAATTCGAGTTTTTTCATGTTACAAGCAGGATTTTTCCATTGGCATTCAAGGTGGTCCACAATCAGATAGGCATGCTGGACCTTTTCTATCTTCGCTTTTGTCAATTTCTCCAACAGAGAGGAAACCCATTGATCTGGAGGGAGAGCCTTGAGATCTAAATGGATCACACACGAATGTGTTTTATCCAAATTGCTGGCCATGGGGGATTTACCTTGGCCGGGAAACCCGATGATCAGGCGATTACTCGATTTGGGATAATTTTGAGAAGGGCAAAGCGCGTCAAGGGGGAACCGGGCTTGAGGACTGTAGGATAGAAAAACGGTCCGGTTGGCAATATATTTCGGTATGAGGGCGAGCCATGCCAGTAACGCAAGAGCCATAAGAGGATACTCGATGATGTGGTCCAGGCGAAGTGCTCCAGGGTCAGGTGGAGACCCGGTTAAGTACCAGATTTTAAAAGGTATGGGCGCACTCATTTGTAGGGTATAGATTACATATGATTCGGCAGCCGTTGGACCTTTTGATAACTTAATCGAGTTTGATAGGGTTGAAGATTTAGCTGGGATCTCCCTTGCCAGAGTGGTAGATAAAGACGTGATGGTCAGGCCCTTATCCCATGCCAATTCTTTTTGGTCAAACGTGTGAGGTCGTCCCACGTTTTGGTCAGGCCAGGAGTTTCCAATGAATCCCCACAGAGACGCCTGTTTCAGGAGAGGGAGAAAAGGTTGACTCAACAACGCAAACAATTTGTTGAAAAATTGAGGCGACTCTTCGCGTGATTTTATTGGACCTTGGCAAAAGACCAATGTGGTGTTGACGAAAAAATCCGGATAAAATCCCGAAAAATGACTGCCTTCCTGGGAATAGAGTAAATCGTTCGGGGGCGACGAAGCAGGTTGAGCGCACAAATTCGAAGTTTCAAGATGTTGATGTTTTCCAGAAGCTTGAAATGTCTTAACTAATTCCAGGAGTTGAAATTGGGTGAATAGGCGCATCTCCAGATGAAACACGCTTGAAAAACATGCAAAAGCTGGGAGAATCGCCAGGATTAATAAGAAGGAGGAAGCCGAAAAAGCATAACTTTTTCGGAAAGACCCAACTGGCCTATCCTTTCGCATCTTTCTGCAAATGATCCACCATCCTCCACAGAGACTCAACAAAGGAATCCCCAATAACGCAATCAGTAATTGCCAGGTTGGGGATCCCGAAAGTACATACACGCCAATGGTACCAAGAAGGAAAAGGCTCGTATTCCATTTCAGTAGACTAACATAATGAGGATGATGGCGGGCTGTTGGCCACAGCCAAGGTGCTTTTCGATGGACAGTAGGCCATTTCAGAAGAAGCCATACGCCAATATATAACAAGATTGACCATAAACCATATAAGGTTCCAGCAATCAAGAGCCCTACTAAATTTACGGACCGAAGCATTTCATTATTTCGGTAGACGACAAGTGACCAGGGTAACGGGTGTAAAGGCAGCGTATAAAAGCTGGTGGAGTTTCCCCAGTACGACCCTTGGGCATGCCCGGCGGTTTTTGCTGATAAAAGATTTTGGAGCGTCGGATTGTGATCAGTTTCAACGATAAAATTTTCTCGAAGATTTCGACCCTCTACTGAATGAAAAAGAACTTTATTGTTGTTGTTGTTGTCAAGAACTGCAAATCCGATTCCTGGTGGGAGAACAACATGATCCATCAGTGAGAGGAACTTGAATTCCATGGCTGCAACCCAGGGGGTATTTGGCTTCCCCAGCTTACTTGCCATAGAGGCCACGACCGTATTCAGGCCGGTATTCCAAGAAATAATCGGTTCAAGGAAAAACCGATATTCAAGATCTTGCGGGTTTGAACTGCGAGAATATCGCCAAAGGACATTGGGATGGTCCAGTACAATTTTTGTATAGTCACGGCCCAGTAGTGAAATATTATCTCCCACGCCCTCATATTTCTCTCTGACCCAATTAATCCGTAGCGATCCGTCTTCATCCATCCAAAAGGCATAGAGAAAATCCGGATAACATAATTCTGATTGAATGAAGCCTGTAGGACCACAGGGATCCTTCATCTTGTCCTCCATCAGAACAGATCTTTGTCCCACCGGTTGGCTCGTTGATTGAGCGATCTTTTGGTAATCCACCTCTAACCGGGGGTCTTGATCCAATTGGATCAGAGTGAAAAGGATCCCTTGCAATTCATCAAAAAGGCTTTCCTTGATTATTTGACTAGAATTCTGAAGACGTTGCTTTAAGGTATGTTTCCCTTCCACATAAAGCCCAATGTCCAGAAAAAGATACGTGAACAGCCCAGTTCCCAACAATGCAGAAAGAATTAACGCCAGGACGTTCGAAGAACGTAAAGGGTCGGTCGGGCCCATCATCTTAAGATGCATGAGGGGTATACCTAATAGCAGCCCAAGGGCAACAAACATCATGCCCAATAAAATCGTAGACGATATTGCTAGGTAGCTGTTTTGAAAGGCATCGTGGGAGACCAGTCCTACCAAGATCCAATCCGTTCCGTTTTGCCCTGGGAGGGTGAAGGGATCCGAAAAGACTTCATAGCTATGGCCTGGTACCTCAATGAGAAAACGATTGGGCCCTGAATTAATGGAAGAGGGCATTGTGGTTTTGGATGAATCCTGCTGAGACCCCAAGATGTTCTCTAAGAATGAAGATGAACTTATTCGGTCGGTAATTTCTTTATAGTTTCTCCAGGAGAACTCCCGAGTACCTGTATGGAAAATCAGAGAGGAATCATCATTCTCCTTCGAAGACTGAAATATCAGCACTTCCTCAAAAGGGGACTCGTTGGTTAATCGGGTGAAAAAATTTCTCAAATCAACTGTCCCAGAAATTCTTATCTGGCTAAGGAGACCGTCTGACGCTCCATCATTAGGTGGACTCTTTGGAGGCGTGCCCTCCAAAGGTTTGGTATAGAGCACTTGGATGACGGGTAAGCCTGCAGAGTTGCTCATGAATACCTGGAAATCTGTTTTTGAGGTATGCGACTTACTTTGTGTCAGCGTGATTTCAGTGACCCCCTCGGGCTCGCATAATTGACGTTTGAGCGACAAATGGAGAGATTGGGAGGGTTGGACCGCTTTCGGAAAACAAAGCAAAGGAACCCCCATTTCCAATGGCTGTTTTTCCTCGTGGTCTTTATCATGGCTAGTCAAGAGAGACACGCTGCGTTGGCCAAGAGACTTATCCTGTTTATGTGAATGCAGGGTTAAATTTCCATTCAACGTAAGTCCTTTTGCGGCAATTTCGAATACTTTTCTATAGCTGTCAATCTTTGCCTGAGTCTCCTGACTCCAAAGATTGAGTAATCGAAAGTTACGCTGAACGAGGTACTGTTCTTTTTCAGAGATCATGACCCACGCCATTCCACCCAATAATCCTAGGATGACGATAATGACCAGGGACGCTTGCTTGGGAGAGACGCCTTGGATACTAATTTTTTTAAGTATCGCGGAAACGTTGGAATAAGGAGTGGTCATAGAGGGCGATGACTTCGAAAAAAGGAAATCGAATGAAATGGTTGCATGCCGCAGCGCCATGCTTTCCTTAATTGAAAAGCAAAGGCCATGCCTCGGAGGTCTACCTATAAGTATTGTGTATATATAATTGAAAAATCATAGAATTTTAGGTCATTTGAAAGGTACATTCACAGAGAATCATAGCATTTGACCTTTAAAAAAATACTGAATTTCTCTGCTGAATGTATGAGAATAAATCCCCAATGGGTCCATTAAGAACAAGGGGTTGCAAGCAATATCCGAAGGGATACAGATTTGTATCTATTCCGATACCTTTCAGTTTGACCATTTCGAGGGAAATTATTTCCGAATAAATAGATTTTTAGCGAAAGAAAGTTAGGTAGCAAAGACTGTACTGTAATGAGGCCTGGGAACTTCTCACGATCGATTCTGTCACCACGTCTCTTAATTCTCCTGTGGGGATTTTGGTCCAATATGGGGAAAAGTATCGAATTGCAGTGGAAGTTCTGGAATTCTAAAAAGAGGCTGTGAATATCGGGGCGGACACCATGGATTTTCTAAGGCGTGAGATTCGGCCAAGCTGGCCTTGGCCGCACCGGCTCGTCCCTCCTTAGGTTTAGCCTGCTGGGCCGGGTAGGATCAACGGACAAAGACCGCATTAAAATTCGCCTAGAGAAAATTTTCCCGTGTAAGAGCGACGGCTTTTGTTTGTGTTGCTGAATGATTTGGTCTGCGGGAAGCCTCTCAGCGATCGGTGGATCTTCCCAATGTGCGGGGTGCTATGGGAAAAGCCATAGACTGTCCAAAATTTCGATTACCCATCTCCAGCCGAACAGCTCTTTCGGGGAGGGAGCAGATTTCGCAACTTCCAATGATGGTCCAAATTAACCGGATTTCTCCTTGAGATGAAATTCTATCATTTTGGAAGAGTAGAAAAGTTCAGAGCAAACTTGATCAAAGGTGAGAGCTGGGTGTTTTTAATTTTTTTGGAAAAATGAGCGTTTTCTTCTCCATGATTCTTGTTGAAACGGAGGATGTTAGCCCGGAGATTTTTCTAACCAACCTTTGGCTTCGGGGTAAAATTGGCCTAGAATTTCCTGGCTCATCCTTGAGAGGAGAAGAACGAGATTGGTCTGGATGTGATCTGTAATTCCGGTTGTGGGTTGGGGAGATTGGGTCAGTTTCCACAGATGGTGAAGATCGTCTTTTCGTTGTTCAAGAACTTTTTCCGCGGCGCGTTGCCAAAAGAGGGGAAACTCTCTTGGGTCAGTGTAATCCCCCCGTCCCCTCCCGCAATGGGTCACAGCTAAATAGCGTAGCAGTGCATCCCGTGTTTGCCGGTCGAGAAAGGCAGAAACCCATGAAATTCGATTGGAATCATTTGTTTCCTGACTTTTGGCATAGGTCCGTTCGGCTAATACTCCAATGATGGCTCCACCAATGGTAAAGGCACCATGAGAGAGTCCACCGGTGGCTAAGTCTGAAGCCAATCCGGCTGCCGCTCCACTGGCCAGTGCTCCCCAGAACGTTTCTTCTTCCCACGGTTTTCTTTCACCTGGCACGGTCACATCTTCAATCCTGGATTTGAGTGTGTGCGGGACATCACCGGTTAACCCATGTAACTCGATAAGGTCTGCAGTGAGGCCTGAGATACGTTGTGCTAATCGTTGGTCCATGGCCTGAATTGCATTTTTGATTTGTGGCTTTTTTGAGACCCC
The DNA here is from genome assembly GCA_963801755.1 of uncultured Nitrospirales bacterium. Lineage (GTDB taxonomy): Bacteria > Nitrospirota > Nitrospiria > Nitrospirales > UBA8639 > Nitrospira_E. Next base: position 50,475 of record CAWDGE010000020.1, read on the forward strand.
TGTAGGCTCTTGGGGAAGGCGTTCTCCATCCAAGGCGGTCTCGATCAAGAGTTGAGCGAGATGAGTCATGGATGTATCAAAGATTTGCCGGTGGGTGGCATACCAGGCCTTTCCTAATGTTTCCATCGTGTGGTGTTTTTCCGCGGGTAGGGCCTGAGTGACGTGATCCCATAAAACACCTTCCTGAACCCAGCAACGCGTAAAGGCGTCCAAGCTCATCACGTCTTTAATGACGCGTTGATTGATCCAGTGTTGCCTCCAACGGGATTCCAATTGTCGCTGTTGTTGTGGATCGATCAGGCCGGTTTGATTCACTAACACAATGACGGGTTTATCGAGCCAAGTGAGGAGATCGAGTTCTGGCTTAAGATAGCCCGCCATGGACGGATCTTCGGTAGCATTGACGAGGTATAACACCACGTCGGCTTCATCCCTGACGTTTCGGATCGCTTGCTGACTACACCAAAACGGTTTGTCTGCAATACGGTCCCAGACTTGAGACACCATCCACCCAATCGGGTTGGTGAGTCCTTGAAGTCGGCCCAAGAGCTTGTGGCTATTTCCAAAGCCTGGGGTATCCCACAGGTTGAGCCGTGAGCCATCAGAAGTCTGCCAGCAACACAAAATGTTCATTTTGAAGTGTGACATGGGCTTGATCGAGCACCTGTCCGACGTCGCGACGCAAAAAAGTGCGGGCTAAGGTGGTCTTTCCGATATTGGTATGGGAAATGAGTGAGAGCGTGATGGAAGAAATGGCCGTCATGGCATCTCACCGTTAGGAGGCCACAGAGCAGCTTGGGCCTTCTCAAGAAATTGGTCGCGGGATGTGGTTTTAGCATCAAAAGGCACGATTTGCAGATGGTAGTCGTTGGCGAGTCGTTGCCAGGTTTGTTGGCGTTCTCTCATTTGTGCCTGATCAGCCAAATCCCGGTAAGGTTCCTGATCCAGAACCAGGAGTAAATGATGTTGTCCGTTACAGGATTCAATAGAAGTTTGAATCATATGAAATAGTTCACCGTGCACCTCCGCTTCCGGGGTTTGCGCCAGATTACAGACGAGAACCACCGTTTGAGGTGAGGAGGTTACCTGCAGAACGCTTGCCTGCCCATAAGGAAGGGGGTCTCTCCAATGCAAGGTCGCCTGATTGCCAATGAGATCCAGGAGGCATTGTCCCAAGCAATCTAAAGCGGCGGGGGAGGGTTGAAAACTATACGGCACAATGTCAATTTGGGTGCCTTGTCCGCGTTCAGTACTCAGCAGTTGCAGATAATACGGCTCATCGAGAGGAAGGGAGAAGGATTCCGCGGTTTTGTGTGAGGAGCGTGCGGATAGCCAGGCCAGGATTGCCCGGGGGATGACGATGCCGACGAAGGCGGTCAGTGCCCACATATGAATCCATGGAGCAGCAGAGCCATGGCCGGGACCTTGAAGATGGGCAAGCTCCTCGACTGGTGGAAAGGGAAAGCCTAGCAGCCAGGCCGCAGGTCCCAAGAGTCCGTGTAAGACGGCATGCACCTGCGCCGGAGATAAGAAGGTACTTTCCCAGGAGGCTTGATAATCCAGAACCAGTCCACGGACGTACATACTGAGGATGATGCCGAGTGCCAGGCAGGCTGCTCCAATATGCAGCAAATGGCGAACGCGACTGATGAAGCCTGGATGACAGTGTCTCCACCACAGGTTCATAAACTGTTCGGTAGATTTGAGAGCCCACTCCCTATCCGTACTTCCAGGTAAAGCAATTTTTGGCCATGGTCCTTTCCCTAACCATTCAGTCACGGTGGCGAATATTTTGGACAGGTGACGGAGAAGTGGTCCGGTTAGGTCTTTTCCCCGAAGCGGTAGCAGAATGGTGCCCGAATAGGTACCAATGTTCCATAAGACCAGAAACAAGAGTGGAAAATTTAAGAGATTGACTTGTTGAGACGTTCCGAGCCCATTGATGAGAAGGCCGGCAGCAAAGGCCGGTATCGCCACGATAGTGAATGGAATTGTGACCTGAGCACCTCGAAACGATTCCGTGATCATGGGGTAAGAAGTGGAGAGAAAATTCCAGAGGGATTCCGCCCGATTTGTGAGAAATTGGATAGACCCTTCGGTGGATGAGGTTGAATCGTGGGACGAGCGTGTTTTTGCTTGTTGGGTGGCTCGCTGTCTGGTGGAGTGTGAGATGTAACGTGCTTGTGGGTCTGATTGTTCCAGCGCTTGGATTAACAAAATTTTTGATACGGTTCTCGAATTCATGACTGTAGCCATTTTGGAATCTGAATCGGTGACATTCTTAGGTGTGGTGACTATGCGTGGAGCCTGTCAGGGATTGAACTACGACCATGACTGATCTGACAGCTGGGTGCGTGTAGGAGGTGACGCTTTCTGTTGAGTGATAAGTGGCTAATTGCATATTGCTTGGTCAAGCCAAAGAAAACCAGAGTCACAGGGCATGCCCGCGTTTTATGAGTCAGGAATGGAGGGAAACCAAACCGGCATGGTTTGACTCAGAAGGAGAAGCATCCGGTTGAGTCTCATGGGAACTATTGTTGACGGATTGGGAGGAGGAGGACTCAGAATCCCATAGGATGCTGAACCCACGTGGTGAGGGGCTGCTTTCCAAGGCAATTTTCACCACCATGGTCAAGGGAACAGAAAGTAACATTCCAACTGGTCCCCACATCCACCCCCAAAAGACTAAGGACAGAAACACAACCAGAGTGGAAAGGTTAAGTTTCCTCCCCATAAGTTTTGGTTCCACCACATTCCCGAAAATCAAGCTGATGGCTACATACCCCGTGGCTACCAGCAACATGCGTCCAATTCCGAATTGTATTTATCCCAAGAGCATTGGCGCGACCGAAGCAAGGATAGACCCGAGGTTTGGATAAAATTCAGCAAAAAAGCCAGAAGGCCCCAGATAAGAGGAAAATCAATCCCTAAGGCCCAAACCCACAACGCGACAATCACACCAGTACCAAGGCTGACAACGGTTTTAATAGCTAAATAATTGTTGACGGCGTCCGTAATTTTCTTGGCCTGCGAGATAGTGCCTTTCGGATCACCGAATGCTGTACCCACTTTCTCTTGGAAGCTGGAGGCCTCAAATAAAATGAAAATGACAGTCAGGAGAATTAAAAAGGAATTCGTGAGCACGTTTCCCAACCCGGACAACATTTTGGCTACGAGCCTCATCGAAGCACCCGGATCGATGGATTTCAGTAATATGCCTTTATCAAGTTGGAAACCCAACTCCTGGATCCAATGGATCATGGGCTCGATTTCTTGGGTCAATCGGGCTTGGTAGCCTGGAATGGCTTCGGAAAATTCATCCAGAGAGGTTCCGATAATCAGAATAAACACAACCCCGACCGCGAGAATTCCCATGACGACACCAAGCACCGCCAATGGGGAAGGAATCCCTTCTTGTCGAAGCCAAAAGACTGGTGATGCACTATTAATGGCAAGGAAGATCGATACAATAAGAGGGACCAGGATGGGCTCCGCAGCCCCCATCCCAGCCACAACGATGATACATGCTGCGGTGGTCAACAAGAATCGCCCGGTTGGGGGATGGGTGGAGGTCGGTGGTTGGGTATTCTGCTGGTTGGGCATAATGAAAATTTTTATCCCCAAGAAACCTTCCCTTCTTTGGGTATGATACCCGTTTTTTTCCCTCCTGTCTTCGAGAGAACAGTTGTTGGGGCTATGAAAATGAGTCAGCGGGAAAAAGAAAATTCAAGAGGCTCTATATTCTTGAGTTGTTGCTGGGGGGGCAGATAACGGGCTAGAGGATTATTCCTGAATGACCCTCCTTCTTTGCTGGAGATACGCATTCCGGACGGCTCCATACAAATCGAGTGTGCCTTCCTCAACGCCTTGAAATTTTTCAAGTGTGAGTGCCCGGAGATTCACGGTTTCCCCGGCGACCATTCCAAGCCGTGCAAAGGTGACGGTCGGATCGTGTTGGACCAACCTTGGGGCGTCAGCGATTTCAATAAAGGGAAGGACCAGCCAATTAAAAGGGTCAAGGAAGGAGTCGCCGATAAATCCAATCCCATCTCGTAATGTGAAAGGTCCCAGAAATGGAATCATTAGGAAGGGACCCGGCCCTACCCCATAGGAACCCAAGGTTTGCCCCAGGTCCTCTTGAGGGGTTTCCAACTCAAACATGATTTTCGCAGGATCAAACAACCCTCCTACCCCAAGGGTGGAATTAATGAGGAACCGGCTCAGCTCAATGCCGGCACCATGAAACTTCGCCTGGAAAAGATTGTTGAAAAGTCTCGGTACAAATCGCATATTTTGAACCACGTTGGAGAAGCTTTGCTGTACGTCGGGAGGGATAAAGAAATTATAAACCTTGGCAGTCGGCTTCACCACATATTTGTCCAGCCGGTAATTAAATTCAAAAACGGCGGAATTGACGGGTTCCAAGGGGTCATAGTCCTTAACCTGGGCATGATCGGATTCATCAAAGGGATCAAAAAATTCAGTTTCTTTCTCTTGGTCTTCAGAGCTGAGTCCGTCCTCAAATTCAGCCATCTGAATGGCAGACTCTGATTCCATGCCACTCTGGGTCTTGGTGGATTTGGTATTTCCCGCACATCCCCCAATTCCTATGGTGAGGCATAGTATCAGCCAGATGGACAATCGCATCGTTTCTCCTCTCATGCCAAAGGCTGTTCTATTAAAATATAGGTGGAGCCAGTCCACTTCATTCAGTGATTAGAACTCAAAAATGAACCAGTAATGTGGAATAACTTCAATTATTTCAGAGATAAACCGGGCAGACTGTAACAAAACCCCGTACCCAAGCCAAGAATCTCTTTCCTCGTCCCAACTTCTCTGAGGACCTGTGAGTGGTGACAGGATCCAGGTCTTTCTCGTCTGTTTTGGTAAAGGCATGGAGAAGACTGCTGAAAGTTTTGTCAGCTTCTTTGACAAAACATTACAGGAAAAATCTGGAAAAACTTAGATACTGATCCTTCTTTGCCATGATGTTCCTCAGAGATCGTAAGCCGCCTCGACGTTTTCAATCAGGCCTTTATTCTTAGAGGGAACATGTTCCTCAGTATTGGAGAGGAGTCAACATTAACGATAATCAATTTGCACCATATGAGAAAACTTTTTCAGTGGCACTCCCTTTGCTGATTCGTAGCACGTGACCAATGAGGTTCACGGGGCATCAATGCCTCTTTACCAGAAGGTCAGATGACCTAAGAACGTTCAATTGAAGGGAGACGCGATATGAGCCCATCGGTATCGGAACAGAAACCTTCCTGGAATGGTTCCATTAAACGGGTGAAAAAGCAGGACCGTCATCCTGCCTTGTCCGGCGGTGGCTCCCCTGAAGTGGAAAGGGCGTCAGGAATGAGTGACAAGCAACTTCCGCTATACCTAAGGGAAATAGGGCAAGTGTCATTACTAGACCGTGAAGGTGAGGTTCGTCTGTGTAAGAAAATTGAGGAAGCCCGGCGAAGTATGCTGGAGATCCTGTACTCCCTCCCTATGACGTTGGATTATCTTCAAAAACAACGCATGCAGTTAATAAATGGGGAAATCGTAGCCAAACATATTGTTCAAAAGGAAAAAGAGGAGTATGTAGAGGCCGAATTGGAGGAAGAATCTGACATTCCAGACATCCAAGCCGAACAGCAAGAGGATGAAGAATTTCGTCAACGGGTAATTCAGCAACTGAGTCACCTTTGTCACTGCGTTGAATTCATGATGACGAAGAGCAATGACTCCACAGCCAAGCATGGCGCTTCGACCTCTGTGCAAACTAGAAAAAAATTGTGGCAAAGTCTTGAAGGAGTGAATTGGCATCCTGCGTTTACTAAACAGGTGGAAAGCCGCATACGCGCCACGGAACGCCAACTTTCGGAGGTGTTGAAACGATTAGGAATATCCTCTCAGGATTTTTTTAATAGTGGCGAGCGAACACCGGGGATGAGCCGGGAATCTCTATCCGCCAGAAACACTGGCGTTGAGGCAACCTCAAGTTCCGATCGGTTGGCCCTGGAAGCGAGGGAACACCTCGTATATTTGGAGCAAGAAGTTTTGCGCATGTGCTTTTCCGAGTTTCTCGCACGGGTTCGGCAATTAGACCAAGCCAAGATTCGTCTGCATTTCGCCAAGGAGGCGATGTTGGAGGCAAACTTACGCCTGGTTGTTAGTGTTGCCAAACGATATGTGAATAGAGGCCTCGATTTGCTGGACCTCATACAGGAAGGCAATATTGGCTTGATGCGGGCGGTGGATCGTTTTGAGTATCAACGAGGCTATAAGTTCAGCACCTATGCGACGTGGTGGATTCGACAGGCGGTAACCCGGGCATTGGCCGATCAATCAAGGACCGTGCGGATTCCGGTGCACGTGTGTGATGTGCTTACTCGAGTGCGACGCACCCTGGAACGTTTAGCGGTCCAATTGGGGCGTGAACCGAAATTGGAGGAGCTCAGCGGCGCGGTGGATATTCCTCTGGATAAACTGTCCACGATGTTGGAAGCGGCAAAAGGGACTCTTTCGCTGGAGACTCCCATGGGCGATGAGGACGGTTCGCCTCTCTCGGATCTCTTGCAAGATCATGCCGCCGTTTCTCCATGTTATTCGGCTGAACGGGTAGATCTCCAGGAAAAAGTGACTTCCTTATTAAGGACTTTAACCCCTCGGGAGGCACATATTATTCGGCGACGCTTTGGAATTGGAGAGCTGGAGGATGCCACTCTTGAAGAGATCGGCTTTGAATTCTCTGTGACCCGAGAGCGGATTAGACAAATTGAGGAACGGGCGTTGGCGAAATTGCGTGAACCCCAACGGAACGTGGTCTTGCGTAATTTTTTTCAACCATCCGGTCCAGCGCTAGGATAGCCTGATGCTTTTCGTGAACGTGCTATGTCGAACCAAAGAGGTGACTGATTTCAGAATGGAACAACCTAGGAAAGTCCATTAAGGAAAAAGCGGATCACCGGGGGGTGGGGAAGATTCAGTTGTTGAAGATTCGTGGTGGCCAAGACTACTTTTGAAATTCGCACCCGTTGTCTGGGCATTGAGGAAGGTTGTTCCATTGAGATTGGCCTGTTGGAAATCGCTTTCATACAGGTCAGTGTCTTGAAAATCGGCCCAAGCGCAGTCCGAGCAAAAAAAGCTTCCCCCCCGAATTTGAGCACGAACGAATGTGGCGCCGCGAAGTGTCGCATGCTGGAAATCGGTTCCTTGAAGGTCCGCTTGCTGGAAATCCGCCCATATAAGATCGGCTTGTGAAAAATTCGCCCAGGCTAACTGGGCACCCCTGAAACGGACACTTCGCAGATTTGCGCCTTGAAAATTTGCGCCACGCAGGTTCGCCCCCTCAAAATTCGCTCCAGGGAGGTAGGCTTCTTGGAAATTGGCATTCCGAAGATCCTGGTGACGGAAGTCGGCTTCGCGAAGGTCAATCTGAAAAAAATCTTGAGAACTTGGTGGAGCGGTGTGGATAGACTGTTCGTCTTCAAATTGTCCTTTTTTTCTGATTCCAGCCTGCTGGGAGCGTCTCCAATTCTGATGGGTGTGAAGAAGAAGGGCCCGGTCCTCTTCAACCTCGTTGAGCGGAGGCTGCAAGGGACGGTCTTCATTTGCTGCCATAAAGAAATGCCTTGAAAAGGCAACAGTACATAAAAAATGAATTGACAGAGAACCATGGACTATAGGTCACGATGAAACCTTAGCGAAAATGACATCAAGGGTCCAGTCCAAATTGAGGGTCTGTTAGAATCAAGAAAACTTATTTATGGCATACAAATACTTATGCGCTTTGGCATGAAAAACGATCGAAGGATGTTCCAAAATTTTTTAATGGCGGACATCGCAAGAATGAGACATGTGGAGATGTGGTATGGAATTGATCTTTTTTGTTCTATGGACGGTGGTGGTGCTATTGGGCTATCAGCTGTGGGTATTGTGGAAAACACATGGGTCATTTCCGCAGATTCTGAAGGAACTTCCTGACGGTATTCGATTTGGCTTGGGAGTGGTAGGCCTTAGAGAGCTGAAGAATATTCAAGAAAATATTTATCGTCTTGAGCAGCAGGTCCATATGAGAAAGGTTCCAGGGACCACGGCCGAAAAATTCTCCCAGCATTTTCAAGAATATTTTCAAAAAGTGGAGTTTTCTGTTGATTGCCTTGAGCCCCTTGATGACTCACTCTCTGCCATGGACGGACCCGTCCCCCGACCCCGGTCGATCATGTGGAAGGGCCTTCGTTTTACCCTCAGCGATTCCATTTGGTTCCAGGCAGGAGTGGTGTCGAACGAAGATGTAGAGGATGATCAAGTCCAAGACATGGTGCAGGGGCCATTTTGTCGGAAGTGTTTGAAGCGATTGGTGGGGAGGGTTCGCGTTCAGGTTGCAGGAGTTCCAGCTCAATGTCACAACTGTGGACTATCATGGAGCATTCATAAACTCGACTATCCAGAAATGCCCCTTGGGGAGCTCAAGCGATTGGTGTATGGCATGCTTGATCGAAAAGTGAGAATGAGTCGAAAGGTTCAATGGTAAGCCTTCATGATGGGTGTAAAGGAGTCCAGATGAGGTCTTGTGATTTTCTGCTACCAGACAGAACTTGTGTGGGTGTAGTTGGGATGCTATAACCGACCCTATGCCCCTTTGCCCTTCCTGTTCACAGGAGAATCTCGATACCGCGAACTTTTGTCTGCAGTGTGGAAAAGCGCTTGGTTCACCTTCTTCAGAGACTGCCCCAGAGGGCAATTCTGAGGGACCCGGGACCAGGACACCTCCCACTCAATACCAATTGTGGGAAACGTTCATCGGTCCAAGTAAATCCCTTCAATTTTCCCTCAAGACCGGGTGGGTGTGGCGTTCGGCTTTTTTGTACTACAAAGAAAAGTTTGAAAATATTGAAACCCCTCAAGGTCCACGATTTGCGTTAAGTTGGAACTGGCCCGCCGCGCTGTTTGATTCGTTTCTTTGGTTTTTATATCGAAAGATGTATCTGTTTGCATTGTTATACGCTGTAGCCCCGGCTCTGGCCATTTTTATGACCGGGGATGTGATGGTGGGAATTGTGTCAAGAATATTGGCAGGAGCCAGCGCGAATTACTTGTACTATTGGCATGTGAAAGACAAGGTACAGAGAATTATGGCGATGGCCAGTCTTGATGATACTGGTCGTGCTCACTTGATTCAGGAGGAGGGGGGAGTGCAACCTTACGTCCTCTGGTTGGGGGTGGTGCTACATTTGTTGATGCTTGGTTTATTGGCTGCGACGATTATTCAAGGGCCTCCGGTGGAGGATCCTCTTGGTGGAACGGAAGGACGTCCTGTTCAAAAATTCTTTTAAGAGACAGAATTGGGATTCTTGGTGGTTGGATGCCCCAGGGATTGATTTGAGGCGGTCTGCCAATTGAACCAGGCTCGAAACCAATCATAATCAGATTGGTAGGCGGTAGATTTGGCGTCCCCCTGTTTGCCTTTTTCCGTCAAGAGGGTGTAGGTCCTTGGCCAATTTTTTGTCCACCAGGATTTGAGGGCTTCAGGTGAGGAGGGCTGATCGTCTGACTGGAAAATATCTGCGGCATCTACAATCTGGGCGATGAGCTTCCAAGCCCGATCTTTTCCCAAACCCAAATTTCGAAAATGTTCCCGTAATAAAAAGACTACCCATAATTCCGCACTGTGTTTCTTGTTGTGTTTAAATGGTTGTGTTTGACGAAGGGGGATCGGGTCAAAATTTTTGATGATTGAGGTATAATCTGGGCCTCCATACTCTCCCACCACTTCTGCAATACCCTCTAACATGTTGGCCAATTCGACCTCAACTTCCGATCGAGGGGAGTCAGCAGGCATAGCTAGCGGACTAGTTGTCGTGAGCATATCAATGACGGGCTTGAGTTCACGGAGGCGACCAACTGCAGCTTTGAGGATACGCTCCGATTCCAACCAATAGTCGGAATCGTTTTTGGCAGTTCGTTCTTGTCCTGGGGGGGGGAGGACTGCGGGAATCCAATGTCGGATGAGCGTAAATAAGATATAGTCCAGATCGCCGCCTTCCTGCGCAGCCCGATCCAAGGCGTTTTGCTGCCCAATGCCCTGACGGAAAAACTGTTCTGTTCGATCTGCGACGCCATGTCGGCCAGCCAATGCGGTCCACCAGCGTGCGAATTGTTCCCATTTAGGTTCGTCGGAGGCCATATCGTATCGAAAGAAGGTAAAAAAATTCTGGTCATGGTACGATTCGGTGCGAAGCAATGCAAGCAAGGTGTAGGTCACATATCAATGTTGAAGAGGGAATCACGAAAGGGAACGAGGGAGGATAACTAGATGGCTCAGTTGGTGTTAATTCGTCATGGCGAATCTCAGTGGAATTTGGAAAACCGTTTTACGGGCTGGGTCGATGTCCCATTAACTCCTAAAGGGGAGCAAGAAGCCCGCGATGCTGGTAAGAAACTTAAGGAATTTCGATTTGATCGTGCATTTACCTCGGTGTTGATGCGCGCCAAGGAAACCCTACGATTGGTTCTGGAGGAAATTGGACAGACGACGATTCCCATCGAGGAAGACAAAGCGTTGAATGAGCGGATGTATGGAGAGTTGCAGGGGCTCAATAAAACAGAAACGGCACAGAAATATGGCGACCAACAGGTGAAAATATGGCGGCGGAGCTTTGATGTGCCTCCTCCTGGGGGTGAAAGCCTGAAGGATACTGCCGAACGAGTCCTTCCCTATTATGAAAATCGAATCCGGCCGGCTTTATTGGCAGATCAGACGGTCTTAGTCGTGGCCCATGGCAATAGTTTGCGGTCATTGGTTATGCAATTAGAGCAATTATCAAAAGAAGCCGTGCTTGAATTGAATATTCCGACGGGTGCACCGTTATGGTATGAATTGGACACATCAGGGAAGGTAACCGGTCATCGATATTTGTAAGTGAGCCATAGCGCCTTGCCCAAATCTCGAAAACGCAATTTCAAGTCATCTTTTGGCGGAGAAAATTGCTTTACACCTGTTTGGTTGAAACATGGTCGTCATTTTCCTTTTCTTTATTGCAGGGTTGTGGATGGCCGATGGTGTGGCCTTGTTGATTGCGCCGGAACGCATGATTGCCACGTTGCGACAGTCGCTGACTGTGGCACCAGGGTTTATAAAATGGGGTGGCGTTGCAGCCTTATTGGGCCTTCTTCTGTTATTCGGAACCAGAGGAATTCCCTACCAACCTCTTTGGATCGTCGTGGGCCTGAGTATGGTCGCGAAGGGCATTTTCTTGTATGCCGGACCTGATCGTTGGCGGTTACGGATCGTCAAATGGTGCTTAGAGCGGGAGCTGATCGATTATCGTATTTGGGGACTGGGGTTGTGTGCCCTTTCAGTCTTGCTCTTAGATGCGTTGGGCTGGGGAAAAGGACCGTAGATTGTTGAAATGGTGAGGACAATCTGATGCGGCTATGCCAAAAGCATCATGATAGTGAGGGTATATGACTGATCATGATCGGGAGAAACTTAGCGAAACCTGGCAGGTTCATCAATCTATGGATTGGCCGGACGGGTTGGGGAGTAATGAAGGACAACTCATGACGTTGGATACCGTTATTGGAGGATGTTTGATCTATTACTTTGATGGACATCATCTTGATGAACCACGGATTGAAATCTTACGTGATTGTCTTGCTGAGCTGGAATCTATCGTCCCCGACTTAACTGAATCCACGAGTGAATATTTCAGACGCTTGCGACTTCTTGGCGTGACCCTTCTTCAAGATTTTTCCTAAATCAATTTCCACTCTTTCCTTTCGCGTTTTCTCTGGTCATTTTCCGTTGCACACTTAATGAGTCTCTTTATGGACAATTGAGGCTTCCTGACTTTCATGGAAATGGTTTTTTGACTGGTTTGACGCTGGAAAAAATGCTGTGGTACCGTGGTTGCTGGTTTCTACCTATTGCCTTTCACAGTAAGGTGCAGACAATGAGTCAACAAAATGATCTGAAAACGATTCTGAAAAAACTCCATTATTCTGACGATGCCAAGGTGGTGGAGCAGATTTCGGCCCAGACCAAACTGGTCATGGCACGGATGAAGGGTATTCGCCGCAAGGTGGTAGTGATGAGCGGCAAGGGCGGGGTGGGGAAAAGTATGACCACCGTAAATCTGGCGTTGGCCTTCGCGCGAATGGGTCAACGGGTGGGATTACTGGATGTGGATATTAATGGGCCTTGTGTGCCCCAAATGTTGGGCATGCGCGGGAAGGGCTTATTGGATACCCCTGAGGGGGCGGTGCCGCCGACAGGTCCCTTAAATATTAAAGTGGCGTCGATGGATTTTCTCCTACAAGAAAACGCCCCGGTGCGGTGGAAAGGTCCCATGGATCTCAGCCCGGTTTGGTTGGGAATGACCGAAATGAATGTGATTCGGGAGTTTCTCTCCGACATGGTTTGGGGGGAATTGGACTATTTGTTGGCCGACCTGCCCCCAGGGGCGGCAGCCGATAAGCCACCTCTCTTGGCTGGACTCATTCCTGATTTAGCGGGGGCGGTGGTGGTGACGACGCCTTCCGAGGTGGCTTCGAATGTCGTCCAAAAATCCATTGCCTATGCCCAGGAACTGGGTATTGAGATTTTGGGGGTGGTCGAGAATATGAGCCAGTACCGCTGTCCCTCCTGCGGGGAAGAAAGCCCCTTGTTTGAGGGGGATACCGATTCCATGTGTGAGGCCTTAGGTTTGCCGCTCTTAGGACGCATTCCCTTTGATCGGAACTTTGCCCGCACCTTTGATAAGGGGGAACCGATCCTGGATGGAGACAATCCCACTGCGGCGAAATATCAGGACATTGCCAAAAAAGTTCATACATTGTTGGATTATCAACATGTTTTAGACGGGAAAGTGTAACGTCTCGAAGCGACCGTTGGCCTTCGCCGACGCTTAGAAGAAGGGAAACGATATGAAATTTGTCTGTCTCAAATGCGAAACCTATATGACTTTTGAAAAAGTTGAAAAACCTGGTGAAGGCTCATTGGGGGTCTTTTTTGAATGCCCTTCCTGCCAATCGCGGTTTTCGATGGTGACCAATCCTGGCGAAACCCAGATGGTCTCCTCTTTGGGCGTCCAGTTGGGCGGGAGAACGGAAGCGCCCAAACCGTTAGAAATGACTCGTGGCGGTTTAGAGGATAAAGTTTCGGCTGGCATGGGACAGATGGCCGCCTATTTGAATGAAAAAATTCAGAGTGGCCAACCGGCAGCAGCATCAGCCCCAGTCGCTTCTGCAGCCCCGGCGAGTGCTGGTGCACCAGGCACCACTTCTGAAGGCGGTGGATGTCCCTTTTCGGCCATGGTTGCTCAGATGGGTTTGGGCTCAACGGGTGCCACAGGAATCCCAGCCCCTCCGGCCGGGGAGCAATTGCTCTGGACGCCGGATGCCCAAGAGAAGCTCGCCAAACTGCCATCCTTTGTGCAGCCGATGGTCAAAAGCAGCGTAGAGACCTATGCCCGGAAAAGCGGCTTTACCACCGTGACCTTGCAAGTAATGGATGATTCCAAGAACGCCTCTACGGAAGGCATAAAGTGGACACCGGAAGCGCAACAGCGATTGGATAACATTCCCGATTTCATCAGACCCATGGCACGGCGGGAAATCGAACGCCTGGTCAAGGAGCGAGGTCAGTCGGAAATTACGGCCGAAGTGATGGAAGAGGCCAAAGAAAAGTTCATGAAGTTTATGTAACCTCAATAGACTTTTTCAGGTTTTAGGAAAGGCGGCTCTTAAACAAGAGCCGCCTTTTTTGTGTCATGATTGCCATATGAACGTGAAATATGACCGAATAACCTATTTGGTTACGTGGATGCCTCCCATTTCCTGCTTAAGGTCTAAATATCAATGCCGTAATAGTAAGATACACTGACCTCCCATCCCTACTTCTCTCGGGCAACTGTTTGCACCTTATTTGGAGGTGTTGGAATAAGCGGTTGCAAAATTGAATTTATACAAAAAACAGCTACTTGAATTTTTACTGATTTTAATTACGTTTTATTTCATGGCATGTGGAGGAGAAACAGATTATTCTGACGGGTTTCATTTAGAACATATTTTAAAACCAGACGTATCTTCTCAGGGGTCAGCATGATTTCAAATTAATTTCCAAAGGCCTTTATGGTTTTGAAATTACAACTACAATCCCACCTCCAAATCCAATTGATCCGGAGGCTTATAGTTTTTCGCTTTCTTATCAGGTTACCCAAGGTGATGAAGTAATACGGGCAGGTCAGTTGACGGATTTAGGCTCTCCTTGGTGGAGTGGAGATGGAACATCTGATTTTATTTTGGAATGGTTACATATACCGGATGAATTGTCAGAAAATACACCACTAAAAATAGGGTACATTGTAAATTCAGATGAAAGATTTATTTCCTTCTTTGGCGAGACGGTGGTAGTAGGGATATGGAAATTATCAGACAAGTAATGAAACCCGATGTAGACTGGAAGAAAAGGGGGATGCTTCCATTTTTTGACATGCATTTCTTGGTTGGCTGTCCGCCTTGGGCGTGGCTGAACTGCCGTCCCGAATGGACTTTTCGCTAAGGGCTGTTTGAGCGGAGCAAGTTCCCGAGCCATCTTGATTCGTGAGGGTGGCGAGTGGACCTCGAAGAGGCCGCGCACGGGCGGAAATGGTTTTGGGTCCTTTTGCCGAAAAAAAAGGACCTCGTCGGCGGGGGCGAAACTCCGCTATGAGAAATCCTTCCAATTCGCATACCGTTTTGTTCGGTAAATGTCATCCACTTTCACGGGAAGTTCAACTCCAGCCTGCTCCAGAAGTTTAGCTAGTTTCTCAAGTGGTAATCCCACGACCGTGGGATAATCCCCGTCAATTTTTTCAATGAGGTCCGCTCCTTTTCCTTGGATGGAATAGGCACCGGCTTTCCCCAGGCTATCTTGAGTCTTCAGGTAGGCCTGCAAGTCGGCATTTGAGAAGTCCTTGACACAGACTTTGACAGTTTCTACATACGTTTCCCTTAGCTCATTAGCCTTTGCCACCAAGGCCAAGCCGGTATGAACGAGGTGACATCGGCCGCGCAAGCCAGTCAACATGTGGTAGGCATCTTCGAGGTCTGCCGGTTTGCCAAGGATCTTGCCATCTAATTCAATGACGGTGTCACTGCCGATGACGAGGCTGTCCGGATAGTGACTCGCCACGGATTGGGCTTTTTCATGGGCCAGGCGTCGTACATGATTGGCGGGTGATTCCTGGCCGAGGACTTCTTCATTGATTTCAGGCGGAATGATCTCAAAGGGAAGTCCCAAGAGGGTCAGCAATTCTTTTCGACGAGACGACGAGGAGGCCAGGATGAGGTGAGGATCCGGCATTTAGGAGACGGTGATGGTGTCCGGTATTTCCAGGTTCTGGTTTTCCAGGGCATGAGCTTGGTACTGGTTGACCAAATTGACCACATCTTCCGTGGAATGGGTACGAACGAGTTGAGCGCGCATCCCCGCGGCATAAGGAAAGCCCGAGCAATACCAGCCTAAGTGTTTGCGCATGCGTACGAAACGCTCTGGTCCATGGACCCGTTCAAACAGGGAGGCATGTTCGATCATGGTTCGGAATTTTTCTTCCAGGGTTGGAGCATGCTGCGGTGGAACACAAAATTCTCCGTTCTGCAACCTTTCTCGTATCTGTTGAATCCCTTGGAAGACCCATGGATTCCCGAGTGAACCCCGGCCAATCAACACGCCGTTAACGCCAGATTCCCGAATGCGGGCAGCGGATTCTCCCAGACTCTGAATATCGCCATTACCCATGACAAGAATGCCGTGCGGCTGGATTCGGCTTGCAGCGAGGGCGATCGCCTCCCAATCGGATTGCCCCCGGTACATTTGCGATAGCGTGCGGCCGTGAATAGAAATGACCTCTGGGCGTCCCTGGATAAGGCAGGCGCTCCATTCTTCGATCATGTTTCTGTCGAAGCCAATGCGGGTCTTGACGGACAACGGGATGGTTTTGCGAATTGGGGAGGCCTGAAGACCGCTCTGGAGCTGGCCAATGGCTTCCAGGGCCTTAGACTTCAGCCCGATTTGGGCCAGGGTCTGGCCAGCGGCCCAATCCTGGATTCCTTTTCGGGCCATCTCAATCAGTTTCAACGCCAGATTTGGCGTGCGAATCAATCCGGCGCCACCCCCGGAGGAAGCGACGTTTTTCGAAGGACAGCCCATGTTGATATCCAACCCATCAAACCCCAACTCACAGACCACATGGGCCGCTTGGTAAAATAAAGCAGGTTCCTTCCCATAGATTTGGGCAATGACGGGACGTTCCGCTTCCGAGTATCGCAGGCTGTCGAGGGCCTTGAGCCTACCGGAACAGATGTCATGGACGTTGGTAAATTCCGTAAAGACCACATCAGGTTTCCCATGTATGGCCACCATATGGCGGAAGGCCGAATCAGTGACGCCATCCATGGGGGCCAATCCAATAATTGGTTGAGGGAGGGCCCGCCATAGTGTGGAAACGGTTTGAAGGGAGTAAGACATGAGGTGATATGCGAATGAATTCGGGTGCTTGAGTTCTGAGGTTATTTTACCGAAAACGTCTAGGTGTTCCTTTAAATCTTACACCTTTACTCCTGATACAGCCGACCGACCATTGACGGGAAGCTTCTGGAAAAGCCCAGTTGGTACATAGTTGTTTTTGTCGTTGATGAATTTGGAGGGTAGGGGATGTCATTACGTAAAAATACATTTTTGGATATGCCATCTGATGTGAACCATTGCGCAAAAATAAATGTGTTGGAAGAGGAGATTGTACGCGAAATCAAATCCCTTTGGACAGGACCTGACACTGATGTGCGAACGGCCTTATTAAAAGAAATGGTTGGCAGTGTGGTCAGGCTTCGTAATTTGGATACGGATGTCATAGATGTCAAGATTCTTCATCGAGCTTTAAAAGAGCTTCGCTACGCCTTCCGGGTATTTCGGCAATATCGTGAGGTGAAAAAAGTCAGTATTTTTGGTTCAGCCCGGACCCCAGCGGATGATCCCAATTATAAGCTAGCGTCACAATTTGGGAAACTCCTCAGTCAACGTGGTTTTATGGTGATCACGGGGGGCGGGCCGGGGATTATGCTAGCTGGGAATGAAGGGGCTGGTCGGGAGAATAGTTTTGGGGTGAATATTATGCTGCCTTTTGAGCAAGCCCCGAATGCGATGATTGCGGATGATAAAAAGCTTGTGCATCTCAAGTATTTTTTTACGCGAAAATTGTTGCTGGTGAAGGAAAGCCATGCCGTCGCCCTTTTTCCTGGAGGATTTGGGACGTTAGATGAGGCGTTTGAGGTGTTAACGCTGATTCAAACTGGGAAAACGCACCCGATTCCCGTCGTGTGCATTGAATCCCCGGGCGGTGATTACTGGAAACGAATGATGGAGTTTTTGGAGCAACAACTCTTGTCTCGTGGGTTTATTAATCGATCCGATTTAGCCCTCTTCAAAATCGTGTATTCGCCAGAGGAAGCGGTTGAGGAAATTCAGCAATTTTTCCGGGTGTATCATTCTTTACGGATTGTGAGAGATACGATGGTTATCCGAATTCAGCAACAGCTTTCACAGGAGGAGGTGACTCAGTTGAACCAGGAATTTTCGGACCTCTTGACCGATGGGCAAATTCAGCAAGTTGCAGCGTTGCCCGAGGAGCGGGATGAACCCCACCTTTCTCACTTGTCACGTCTGGTGTTACATTTCAATTGGAAAGAGTTAGGACGACTTCGGCACTGCATTGATTGGCTCAATTCGCGAACAGTAGCCATATAGTTATTTTAGGAAGTGTACTGAGGGTTTGTCCGGATTTATTGGAAACTGATAAGCTCAGTCCGAGAGGCGTGATGATGATGACAAAATTTGATGAATTACCCAACCAGAATCCACCCGACGTGGTGTTATATCACGCCGATTGCATGGATGGATTTGGCGCAGCGTGGGCTCTCTGGAAACGGTTTCCACAGGCTCGCTATGTGGCGGTCAAGCATGGGAACCCGCCTCCAGAGGGTTTGCAAGACCAGCATGTGGTGATGGTTGATTTTAGTTATCACCGCGAAACCATATTGGAGTTGGCGGATCAAGTGGCCAGTCTGTATATTTTGGATCATCACATTACCGCGCAGGATTCTCTGAAGGATTTGCCGTTTGCGTATTTCGATATGAATCGGAGTGGCGCGGTTCTGGCGTGGGAATGGGCCCACATGCAACCGGTTCCCTGGCTCCTGCAGTATGTGCAAGATAAGGATTTGTGGCGGTGGCAACTTCCCGGTAGTCGGGAAATTAGTGCGGCTCTCGCGTCATACCCGTTTGGATTTGAACGGTGGGAATCCCTTCAATTTGAAACATTAAAAGTTGAGGGAACAGGTATTTTGCGATCCGAAAAGGCATTGGTCGAAAAGATGGCAAACGAAATCACCATGGTGTCGTTCGAGGGGCATATGGTTCCTTCTGTTCACTCAGCGGTTTTAACTAGCCAAATAGGGGAGCATCTTTCCGATAGCCATCCATTTTGTCTCATTTGGCATCAAAAGGATGGCCGCCGATATTTTTCTCTTCGGTCAAAGACCGGAGGGATTTCTGTGTCTGATATTGCGGCAAAATATGGTGGAGGCGGACACACGCATGCGGCTGGTTTCTCGATTTCTTTAGACGGTGATTCTCAGGGATTTCTTAACCCCGTTTTGGGTCTGCCTGATTTTTCCCCTGCCTCTGCTTAGTTCTGACTATTCAAATAGAAGCTTCTTGAGGGCGAATCCATGATTCCACTTCGGGATGACAATCCTACTGAAATTACGCCTGTGGTGACTGTGGCGTTTATTGTCTCCTGTGTCCTGGTGTTCCTGTATGAAATCTCTCTCTCGATGCCAAGCAATGAAGTCTTTGTCTATATGTACGGGGCGATTCCCGCAGTCGTGTTGGGGCATGCTCAATTACCACACGAGCTGGTGAGTCTGCCTGCCTATGGAACGCTTCTCTCAAGTATGTTTCTCCATGGGGGCTGGATGCATTTAATAGGGAATATGCTCTATCTGTGGATTTTTGGAAATAATATCGAAGATGTGATGGGCCATACAAAGTTTGTTTTGTTCTATTTAATTTGCGGGGTAATGGCTGCCTTGAGCCATGCGTTAATTGATCCCGAATCAACAATACCAATGGTTGGTGCTAGTGGGGCGATTTCGGGGATTTTAGGTGCGTACTTATTACTGTATCCTTATGCGCGGGTGTTGGTTTTGGTGCCTTATGGATTTATGGGCACCTTTAATGTTCCAGCGGCGATGGTATTGGGTTTATGGTTCTTAATGCAGGTATTCAGCGGCGGCATGAGTTTAGGAAATCAAGGAGGCGGGGTCGCTTTTTTTGCGCACATCGGAGGATTTCTGGCCGGCATGGTATTGATTGGATTCTTTAAGCATTCTTACATCAGATTTTTCAACCCACCTCATTCTTCCAATTCTTCAGGCTCTTGGTAATGCAGTGGGCTCATTAACCTGGATGATAAAAATGAGTGGATTTCCTTGTAGAAGAGGGAATTCCTCTCTTTTTTTTGGCCTATTCCTGATCTAATTTGAGGGCACCTCTAAAAACGCTCGAGTTAGCTTGTTTGCCCCGTCGTAGAGGGGCTAGGCACGAAATCCTGGACCGAAAAGAGAAGGGAGACGGGTCTGCAACCGTGCTCTTTTCGTTTCCTCGTCGTTCCCCGTCCCCTTCGTTACGCCGTTTGCTCTCTGACGGCGACCGTCAGCCCCAGGAACCGTTGGAAATTATACGTGAGATTCTTCAGGCCAATCTTCGTTCGTGTCCGCACCCGCCCAATGGTGCGAAGGAGTTTCCCTCCCATCGCCGTGACGTGATGGCCGAAGACATGTTCGACCCGGGCACGAATACGTGAGCGGCCTCGGTTGGCCTCTTTCTGTTGAGCGGTCAAGGGCTTGTCCCGATATCCCTTGTACTGAATCGTGGAACGCAGCTTCCGCTTCTTGAGCTCGCCTTCAATCTCCTCCGACCGATAGGCAGCATCCCCCCCCACGTCCCGCCCCGCGGTCTTGGGCTGCAACAGCTCTTCCAGGACTTGACTGTCATGCACCGCCGCATCCGTGACCGTAAAGCGTCGAATGAGCTTGTGTTGCTTATCCACGTTCACATGATTCTTATCCCCAAAGTGACTAACCCCATGCTTTTTGGTCCACCGAGCGTCGGTATCCTTCTGCCGCCGCTTCGCCGGCTGGGCCTCCCAGTCTGCCGGGCACTCGCCGGCTTGCACCGTCGCGTTTTCCTCACGGGTATTCCGCTGTTTCGGTACCGGGATCAACGAGGCCTCAGATGGTTGGCCCCCACAAGCTTGGAACCCCTGACCCGCCAGATACGTCTCGAATTGCTTGAAGAGCGTGTCCACGACCCCGGCTCGGGCCAACGTTTCACGGAACAGCCAGATCGTCTTCGCATCGGGGATCCGTTGATGGAGGTCAAGGCCTAAGAACCGCATAACCGAGAGCCGATCGCGGATCTGATAGTCCGTTTGATCATCCGACAAGTTATAGAGGGCTTGCACCACGAGGACCTTGAACATGAGAATCGCATCAAACGGTGGTCGGCCGCACTTGGAGCGACGGAGACTCTTCTCCAGGGTCTTGCGAAAACGGGCCCAGGGGATATGCTGGGCGAGTGGCTCCAAGGGATCCCCCTTCTCCGTGAGAGCGTTGTAGCGATTGGTCAGGTCAAAAAATCCAAGTTGGCTCGGTGTGTCCATGAGCGGTCCTCCTTGGACCAGACTGATGCCAGAACCCAACAGATTTGTCAGCAGCTTTTAGAGATGCCCTTGAATCTGTTGGGTGCTAAAAGGTCTAAAGCTTTTCCAATGTTGATGATGGGTTTGGAGTTATCTGTTTCTTCCATCCCAGGAATTTTCAACTGATATCCATTGAAATTTCTATCAATCTATATATGTTTGTACTGAACAAAACAAATTGGAATGCCAGATCTTTGGCCAATATTTTTCAAAAACTTTATTTTGAAAGAGGATGGCAGTCGTGGGTAATAAGATGTTCCATCCCAGAACTAATTTAATGAAAATCCAAAAGGATTATTTGAAGGATTTGACGAAAATCATTTGTTTAGAAAAAAATGAAATTGAAAAGTGGATTTTTTGAGGAAACTGACCATTTTTAAAATAAAATTAAATTAATGAAGAAAGAATTTGACAGTCTACCTCCTTCACCCTATAATCACGCTTCGCCTTGAGAATTTGATCTTTGAAAATTGAATAGCTGGAAAAA
>CAWDGE010000021.1:0-18186 GCA_963801755.1 uncultured Nitrospirales bacterium
TAGGAGGGTAGGGCGTCATTTTTTTGTAAGCTTTCACCTCGACTCAAACCCAAATTTTGGATTATCCGGATAGAAATGATTGCAGGGGTCCTCATGTTATAGAATGAAAGGTATATGTCTCGGCCCTCACGGAAATTCCGGATCACCCTTGTTCTTATTTTTGGAGCCTGTTGCGTTCTGGCCTATGCATTATTCCCCTTTATCAAAACTGATGTGTATCGGGAAACACTTGAAAGGGGGTTCTCGGCGACCTTGGGAAGAAAGGTTTCACTGGAAGGACCTCTCTCCCTGATCTTTTCCTTCCAACCACGCTTAATTCTGGAACACGTTTCTGTGTCCAACCCTCCCTGGACTTCTCAACCACATCTATTTCGAGCCGACCGCCTTGAGATCGAATTGTCCTTGTGGCCGCTTCTTCAACGCCGTTTGGAGGTTGAAAAAATTGCTCTTGATGGAGGAGAACTTTTTTTAGAAGAAGGGTCCGAAGGTCTCGACAATTGGACTTTTCAGACAGCCAGCCAGCCTGGCCTCTTGTCCCGGGCCGTGCCGTCGGTCTTCATGACTTTTTCCGAAAGAGGGGAGATCATCATCGAACGCTCCCGAATCAGGTTTCAGCCATACCCTGCTGAGAAAACGACAGACGTGTCGATTCATCGGGGGCTGGTGATTGCCCCTGACGATCAGCACAGAAAATTTTCCTTTGAAGGTACTTACCAGGAGAGCCCTGTCAATATTGAACTAATTGGCGGCCGTATCATGGATTTGTTCACCTTGACTGAAGCCTGGCCGGTCGATGGCGTGGTGTCTACAATTGGAGCATCCGCGTCTATCAAAGGAAGAGTCGGAGGGGCGAACTCCGATCAGATGTTTGATCTCCAGGTCCGGGTTAACGGGGACCGTTTAAGTGCGCTGAATGATCTTCTGAAGATCGGCCTTCCCGATTCCGCCCCGTTTGTGATCGCAGCCAATGTCGTGAAGACTCCCGATGTTCTCAACTGGAGTGATATCCGGGGAACGTTGGGTGCCTCGGATCTTGCCGGACAATTGCGGATACAGAACGGAGAAGGACGTCAAAAAATAACCGGTCGATTGACTTCTAACTTCTTACAGATTCATGACTTGATGTTTCTTTCAAGTAACAACGGATCCCAAACGGCTGCTTCCTTGGAACAATCAGAATCCGATTTTTCCGCGTCTACGCCTGTGGATGTTGATCTGGATGTCACCGTCGAAAAACTCTTACTCGGCGAGACCGCCCTTGGCTCGTTGTCTCTTACTGCCGGCATGCGGGAAGGGCAGGTTCTTCTCGATCCAATTCAGATTAAAAGTTTTGGAGGAACGTTGCAAGCCAATTTAGATGTTGATCTGAGGAATTCAGCCCCACGGACCAGGTTGAAAGCCCAAGTCAGGTCTTTTAATTTTGGGCAGGCGCTGGAGGCGTTCGGGGTGACAGAAGGTATGGCCGGAGTTACCAATTTTGATGTGATGGCTTTTGGGCACGGAACCACCTTTCAGGAATTTCTGTCGACGTTGAATGTGGATCTTCGGACGGATCACACCACATTCGCTCGTTCCGATTCAATTCCAGAAAATCGACTGCCCGTTGCTTTTTCTCAGCTATCTCTGAGGATGGCAAAAGGCGGACCCATAGAGATTCGGGGCAAGGGCACTTTTCAGGACAAGACCTTTGGAGTCCGACTCATGACCGCCTCTCTCATTGAATTGATCAGACCGACGAAACCCTGGCCCGTTTCCCTCACCGCTCAGATGGGTGACGCGGTTCTGGGTGCAAAGGGGACCTTGATTGCTGACCGTCCGGAAACGGGCGGCACGTTGTGGGTATCGCTCAAAGGCAAGAATCTCAGTGAGCTTCAGGCCGACCTGCCTCCCGTTGGTCCGTACCATTTCATTGCCCAGGTGACCAAAGAAGGACCTCGTTACCGCGTGAATGATTTTCAAAGTCGATTCGGAACCAGCGATCTGTCAGGAACTCTGGAGGTTGGTACAGAAAAGGGTACCCCGCAATTTATGGGGATCTTGACCGCAGAACATGTCAATTTCAGGGAGCTGTCCACTCCAGGTGATACCCCTATACCTACGGAAGCCCTTGGCGCCGTCAATGGGAACTTGAAGATGATATTTCATCAAGCCAATATCGGAGAGTTTGAGTTGGAAGGTCTGATCGTGGATGCCAAGCTTCATGCTGGACTTCTCACCGTCAAGGATGTGCAAGGCACTCTTTTTGATCAGAAATCATCTTATGGAAATTTTCAAGGTACGCTTGATCTGGATACCACCAAACCGATTCCCTCTGTTTCCGGTCAAATGACCTTGAGAGATATTAGATATGAAAATGTGTTTTCTGATGTCCGTTTCGTAAATCCAAAAGACCATGTCATAAATCTGAATGCCAAATTTTCAAGTGTTGGCCCAACCATTGACACTCTCCTGGCTCAATCTACGGTTACCCTCACAGGACAGAATCTTCAGGTAGGTCTTCCTGGAGGAGAGAACAGTCAACAGCCTCTGGACCTGCGTTCCAACCTCTTGGTCGAAAGCGTAACAGGCGGCCCCTTGCGCTTGTATGCCGAAGGGCGGTTTGAAAATACCCCTTTTCGCCTTCGTTTTTCTGGAGGGCCATTGAGTGACCTCTTGGACAACAAGGGGTTTTGGCCGGTCAACGTCCGGGCAGACGTGCCACATGCCATGGTTGAGCTGAGCGGCTATGTGGATTTTCCTCATCCAGGCGAGAAATTTTCGTTGCAGGTACATGTAAAAGGAGACAATTTGAGAGATCTAGACTTCCTGGCGACATCTGGTTGGCCTGATGCCGGGCCGCTGGAAATAGCCGGTCTCGTGACCAAATCTCCTGTGGGATACCACGTCACCGATTTAGAAGGATCTCTAGCCGGAAGCGATATGAGTGGCGATGTAACGGTCTTAACGAAGGGGATTCGCCCACGAGTGAGTGGGAAACTCACCGCAGAGAATCTTGTCCTGGGTGCCGTGAAACAACCTTTAGATGATTCCTCAGCACAACAAAAGCGATCGACGCTGGAATCCATTGGTGATTCGGTGAAGGGCATCGGATTATCGGCTGTTAATGTCGTACGCGATACCATAGGCATGCGGAAAAAATCTGGAACTTCCACACTCAAGTCGATTCCGGATTTGGTTTTTCCGGTTGAGGACCTCAGGTCCATTGATCTCATGCTTGCTGTCGAGCTCAAACACCTTCGAAAGGGAGATGAGGATCTGGGTCATGCCTCATTTCAGATTGCCCTTGAAGAAGGGTTGTTTGCCTTGCAACCGGTGACGGGAAATCTTTGGGGAGGGGACTTTGAGGGGAAATTTGTCCTCGACGGAACAAAATACGTTCCGACTCTGGAAGTGAATCTGCACATCCAGGGGTTGGATTATGAGCGCGTCGCCAGATATTCCGGTGGCACCGATCTGGTGAAAGGGAAATCCCAATCCATCTTACTAGCTCTGAAGGGTCGAGGAGATACGTTACATGAAGTGTTGGAACAAGCCAGTGGACGATTTGAGTTGGTGGATGGTCCCCTTGAATTGGCCACAAAATATATCGATTTGTGGGCGGCTGATTTGATCACGACCGCTTTAACCACCGCCTGGAAAAGTGAATCGGTCACCGAATTGAATTGTACGGTCGGGTATTTTGATATCGAAGAGGGAGTGGTGAAAAGTGATGATATCCTCATCGACTCCCATCGACTTACTATCGCGGGGATCGGAAAATTGAATTTGGCCGACGAAACGTTGGACGTGCTCCTGACTCCCAGGCCCAAAGACCCCAGTTTATTCAGTCTGGCTCACACGGTCCGCATCACCGGTTCGCTTTCCGATCCGGATGTGTCCAGCGACAAACTCCGGATTGCAGAAAGCGGAGGTTGGGGGTTGCTGGGTCTGGTCACTCCAATGGGATGGATCATTGCGATTCCACAGA
This sequence comes from uncultured Nitrospirales bacterium, assembly GCA_963801755.1. Taxonomy (GTDB): domain Bacteria; phylum Nitrospirota; class Nitrospiria; order Nitrospirales; family UBA8639; genus Nitrospira_E. Next base: position 3,968 of record CAWDGE010000021.1, read on the forward strand.
TAGCGGGAACCACTGTGGGCACGATGAATCAAAATCCCTGTGTTGAGGCCCTGAAGGGTCGACAGCAAACCGCTCTGGCTCTTGATGAGATCAAAGGCGGCTTATGGGGAAAGATTCAAAGGGTTTTTAGCTATCTTGGCGGGTTCTCCGAACCGTCTTCGGAGGCCAAGGAGTGAAGGGAGTTCCTGGGTGAACAGGCTAATCCGGTTATTGTTCCTTTTCTATGGTTTACTTCATAGGCCGAAGCAGTCTAGAGGCTGGCTTTGAACGAATCGATTCGCATTTCCCGTCTCTTAAACCCTTAATGATCCTTAAAAGGGATCGAATTCAAAAGACTAATCAAGCGTCTCCCTCGCGTCCACCATCAAATTCTTACGAAAGGAGAAACCAATGGCATTGGACTTTTTCTTTCAACTACAGTCCGCTTTCAAGCGTTGTCGATTATTTTGAATGAAAAACGAAGAAGGTATTTTTTATTGTAGAGCTGAGAACCTGTTTTGTCGCATGACCAACGTGGCTAGGATTTATCGCGCCAGATGGAAACAAGAATCAAGGCACCTCCGATAATGGCTCCGATGCCAAAGATATCGAATACGTTGATTCCTGCAATGACCGGTCCATGTCCAAAAGCGATAATAATAGAAGTCCCAACGATTAACGCTGAGGTGATCGCCGCCACCGCCAGCCGGTTGGAAGCCCGGGTCAGACTTTTTTGGAGGGTTTCAAGTTGGTTGAGATCGATTCGAAATTCGAGCACGATTGGCGTAACGGTTTTTACTTGTCATGACTGGAGATTTTCGTCATTGACACCTCCTTAACTTGTCATGACCCTTGTTTTACTCATACTTTGTTAAATGAGAGCAAATAAAACGCTTTCACGCCGTAAGTTCCTATGGACAGAAAAAATGGCACCAGGCATTCTCTGTAGATTTCTTGTGGTGCGCGAAAATGCACTTTAACAACGGAACGGAATTGCTCCATGGCAGCATTTCCAATCTTGTTTTGATTAGAAATTTGATTGAATGTGAGCGGTCCCTTGAGGCCTGATCTCGCAGAAGAAAAACGCTATGAGAGGCGGAGGGGAGGCTAGCTTCTTTTATATTGTTTATTCCGACTTGGCGCATTTGGCCACAGAGGTGATGGTGCGAGGCAGGTAAGGGAGGTGATAGAGAACTAGTTGAACAAGAAAAATAAGATGGGGTAGTCATTATGCCGTCACCGACGATTCCGGAAAATTATTGTGAGGCTTGAGAGACCATTTCTGTCGCAATCGAGGCTTCAGAAGTAATTGGTCCAAAAAGGGCCTGTCTTTCACCATACACGGGAGTTCTTGAAAAGCACCCATGTTCATTAGAACCATCCCATCATGAATCGTAGTTCTTGAGATGAACCAGAGAGAAAAAGTGTGATGCTTTTCACCGGGAAACAGGCTGAATACACTTATGTAGGGGGAAGGTCTCTCATGACATTTTCCTAGCCAATTGGTCGGGTGTTGCCATACGTCTCATCTTAACCTATCGCAACTTTGGCTTGAGGAAAACGATAAAGCATGCGGACGGGTGGAGTGAGGGAGACGAGCCCGACCAGGAGAGGCCCGAATCTCCCGAGGAACATACTGCATAGAATAATGACCTTTCCAAAATCCGTTAAGATCGCCGAGAGGCTGAGCACGCCTCCGTTTCCGACGGAAAATCCAACCGTTCCCAATGCCGAGGCCACTTCAAACATCAGAGACAAAAAAGGCTTATTTTCAATAAAGGCGAGAAAAAACGTTAATATGGTGACGGCACCAATGGCCAGGAACATGATGGCCAGAGCTTGTAAGACGAGGTGGAGGGGCATCCGCCGATAATGAAATTCCACATCCAGTCGTTTTCGGAACACGGCCCAGACTGATAGGCATACAATGCCGAACGTGGTGGTTTTGATTCCTCCAGCGGTTCCTCCTGGTGATCCCCCGATGATCATAAGCAAAATCAACATATACAACGTGCTGGGTCGGAGGAGGCTCAGGTCCAGCGTATTGAATCCTGCTGTCCGGGCGGCTCCCGAGTGAAAGGCGGCGACCATGGCTCCCGCTGCGGGAGTTTGCGAGCCAAGCGTGGCGGGACTATGCATTTCCAACAGATAAAATCCTATTGTTCCAAGCACCCATAAGCTTACCGAAACGAGTAGGGCCAGTCTCGTATGGGTTTGAATTCGATACCGTTCTTTCTGGTAATAACTCAGCAGGTCGCGGAAGACAATAAACCCGATGCCGCCTAGAACGAGAAGGAGACTAATGGAAATATTTACCAGAAAATCGTCACGATAGGGGATGAGATTTTGAGAAAATGTCGAAAACCCTGCATTGTTAAAGGCGGAAACGGCGTGAAAAATACCATGCCCACATGCCTCTAACCAGGGCATATCCTGGGAAAACCGCGCGGCGAGTATCAGGGCGCCCACGCCTTCAAAGGTAAATGTGATGATCAAAATGGTTTTGACAAAACGAATCGATCCAGCCAAATCCAATGAACTGAGCGCCTCAGCCACCACCATGCGGCTTCGTAATCCGATGCGTTGCCCCACGGCGAGGAGCAGGACGGTCGCGAGCATGGCATACCCTAACCCGCCCAATTGGATGAGTGTCAGAATGACGATCTGTCCGAATAAGGTAAAATCTTTTTCCGTGTCCGCCACAATCAGGCCGGTAACCGTTACGGCCGAAGTTGCCGTAAAGAGTGCGTTGAGAAAACTTAATGACTTACCGGGGGTGGTGGCCCATGGGGTCTTGAGCAGGAACGTTCCAATAGTGATCAACGCAATGCCGCCTAGTGTGACGAGTTGGCCGGCTGACAATTGGCCGTGGGGAAAAATGCGACGAATCGTGATGCTCTGAACCCACGAGCCCGGACGAGTAGGAAGTGGTAATGAACGCAGCATGAAGGCTAAGGAACTAATTCTCCTACCTTCTCAAATGAGCAGGTCCGAAAAACAATAGAAATTCAAAACCGTTCAGCTGAGTCACACGAGCGAGAAAACCCCTTCAAAAATCTTCTTCATGGCAGTTTTCTTCCTGGGGAAAACAAAGGGAGAAGAGAAATTGTCTGGTACTTGGATGGCAATCTTGTCTGAGGAGATGTTTTCTGTCAAGTCCGCCGGCATCAGGCGGCTTGAGTGGATAATCCTTGTTCGAGGAGTTGGACGAGTTCACGGTGGTGATACGGCTTGGCCAGGATCGCAAAGGCCCCTGCACTCATGCCTTGGTGTTGGAGCTGATCTGACCAACTCGCCGTGATCAGTATAAACGGGATTTTCCGATTCATGGAGTCCTGCCGTAGAGCCTGAAGCAGTTGCAGCCCATTCATTTCCGGCATCAGGTAGTCGGAAAGGATCAGACGAATGGATGGGTGCTGCTGAATAAGGGGCAAGGCTTCTCTCCCATTTGCCGCCTCCAGGCACGTATACCCATTCATTTCAAGTCTACGTTTCAGTAACCATCGGTGGTCGGATTGATCCTCCACCAGGATTATGGTTTGGTTCTTGAGCAGCAGGTGAGGGGTGACCGATGAGCTCGGTTCCGCCAAATCTCTCCAAGGTGAGATTGTCATGTGCATGACAGCAGAGAATTGCAAGGAACATTCCATGAATGCTCCTCGGAGTCGGCTCCCGTGGGCTAAGAGGCATTCCAATTTACTGGGTATTTAAAGGTAAATTCAGAAATGTCAAAAACGGGGCCGAGAAGAAAATTTGACGGGCTTCAAACGGAGGGAAACGTTGTCCCAAAAGGAGACAAACTGTCTCTTCTGTTGCTGGGATTTTTCTCCTGAGATGCCCTAATCGTGAGGGTTTGGGTATTCTGTTTCTCATTATCCTCGCAGGTGAGTAGTGGGGATCGATCTGAAGTGCGGCAAATACGAGTTTTTGCCTAGATTCGTCGGTTATGTTGGAGAGGAGGTGCTCGTTGAAAAGTGCGCGATGAAGTCTCTGTCGAAGTTCCGACCCCTGCCTATGAATGGCAGGGGCCGATTTTTTCCATGTGGGGAAGAAACACTTGCGGATCGTTCACTATTACATGAAATAGTCAAAGTCGCTTTCACGACGGGTCCGGCGGCGGAGCGCGAAAATAGCGGCTGGTTCGTCGTGAGGGTCCAATCGAATGGTGTAGTCACCTCCCACGACTTGATGGCGGTAATCTTGAATGAGTTCATGCAGTTGATAGGTGTCCTGTTCACCAATGCCGCATTCTTCAATTGGAATACGCAGGCGAGCCTCATGTACGGTATAGGGATCCATATTGATCGCGAACAGAAGGATGTCTGTCTTGTCGGCATTCATTTTTCCATAGAAAAGAATGTGGTCGTTGTCGGATTGATAAAATTGCAGATTGGTGAAGGTGTGCAGGGCAGGGTGATCCCGTCGGATCTGGTTGATGCGGGTGATATAGTCACGGATGTTTCCGGGACGATCCCAATCCCAGTGCCGGATTTCATATTTTTCTGAATCCTGATATTCCTCGGTCCCGGGAATCGCCTTATTTTCACACAGTTCATAGCTATTGTAGATCCCATAAGTGGGGGAAAGCGTGGCGGCCAGCACGAGCCGGAATTTAAAGGCCGGTCGACCTCCTTGTTGGAGAATTTCCGGCAGGATGTCCGGCGTATTGGCGAAAAAGTTCGGCCGGAAATAGTCCTGCATTTGGGTCCGGGTTAGTTCGGTCAGGTATTCGGTCATTTCTCCTTTTGAATTTCGCCAGGTAAAATACGTGTATGACTGGGTATAACCGGCTTTCGCCAAGACCCGCATCATTTTAGGTCGGGTGAAGGCTTCCGCCAGAAACAGGACATCCGGATGCTCCAACTGGATTTCCCGGATGAGCCATTCCCAAAAGATGAGGGGCTTGGTGTGCGGATTATCCACTCGAAAAATTTTGACTCCATGCTCAACCCAAAAGAGAAGGACCCGCTTCATTTCCTGCCAGATGCCTTGCCAGGCTTCGGCATAGAAATCAAAACCGTAAATGTCTTCATATTTTTTGGGCGGGTTTTCCGCAAACTTAATCGTCCCGTCCGGGCGTTGCTTGAACCATTCCGGATGTTGAGTGACGTAGGGATGATCCGGGGTGGCGTTGATGGCGAAATCTATGGCGACTTCCATTCCGTGGTCTCTGACGGCTTGTTGAAAATGATCAAAGTCTTTCATCTTCCCGAGAGCCGGTTCGACCGCATCATGTCCTCCATGTCGACTTCCGATGGCCCAGGGACTGCCCGGATCGCCCGGCTTGGCCTTCAAGCTGTTGTTGCGGCCCTTGCGGTTGGTCTCTCCGATGGGATGAATGGGCGTGAGATAGAGGACATCGAATCCCATATCCCGGATGGCCGGTAGGCGTTGTTCACAATCTTTAAAGGTTCCCCCTTTTCCCGGCACGGTTCCTTCTGACCTGGGAAAGATTTCATACCAGGCGCCATACCGGGCACGCTCACGGTCGACGATCACTTCCAATTCTTTCTCATAGGTGGACCAGGCAGCCCGCTGTTCGTGCCGGTCGACGAGTGTGGCCACAATCGGATCCAGGGCGATGGCAATTCGGGTTTCCTGGTCGGAAGCCGACTTCCATTTATCCAACCAGAGTTTCAACTCGGATTTATCGGGACCTTTGGCCCTGGTCATGGCCTCTTTGGCTTGCGCTTCTCCCTCCAATAATTCACTGGAAAGGTCCGGAAGCACCCCATGTTTCTTGGTCAATTCAATCCGCCAGGTCTCAAAACTTTTGACATAGGCTCCCACGGAATAGAGATACCGGATGTTTTCTGAGAGCGGAAATGATCCGGCCCACCGGTCGTTATCGACATGATGCATGGGGGTTTCCGACCATTCCTTCTGCCCCAGCACTTTGTAACGAAGCACGGCTCCGATGGTGTCGTGTCCTTCCTTGAAAACGTCAGCCATGACGTCCAGGTTCTCCCCGACGATCCGTTTGATCGGATAGCGTCCCGCATCCAGTTCCGGCTCGACATGTTCAATGATCAGGGTTTGTAACGTTTTGGGAATATTAGACATGCAGCACTCCTTCGTGTGTGGCTCTTCGGATATTCCTGTAGATGACGATTTGCAATTTTCCCCTCCAGAAGGTCTGATCTGTCTGGGCGATTACCGTGAGTCAGCCGGACTTCCGGTGCAAGGCTCGGATTTCGGAACATCAGTCAACTTCTAATATTTGGAGAATGCCGCCCAGGGGGATACGCACCCAATCGGGACGGTTATTGAGTTCATAGCCGAGTTCATAGATCGCTTTTTGAAGTAAATATCCATTCAGTAAAATTTGGATGTCGTCGGATGACGGGGGTAGAATGTCACGGACTTCTTTTATGGACAGGTACGCCTTGAGATAGCTGACACTGACCCATAGTTGCCAATAGCGGGCCCAAGGTTCGAGTAAGGAAAAGTCTTCCGGTCGAACTCCCTCGACCAATCCGATAGAGGAGGCATGCGCCGCGTAATGAAAGGATCGCAACATGCCCGCGACGTCCCGCAGTGGGGATTCTTTGAGTCGTCTGACATTCAACGGCCTGGCCGGTTCGCCCTCAAAATCAATGATGATGAAATCTTTTCCGGTATAGAGCACCTGACCGAGATGGTAGTCGCCATGGCTCCGGATGCGGGTGCAGGTGAGTTTCCGGTCCCGTATGGTTAACAGACGTTTGCGTAAGCGGCCTTCTCCTTCCAGCACGTGTTTCGCCAGGGTTTGTACGGGTTCCTGGAGCCCTTTCACTTGAGAGCGAAGAAGAGGAAAGTTCATGTTCACCGTTCCAAGCATACTCTGATATAAGCCCCGTCGGTAGAAATCCGTAAACGGTTCAGGTTTAAATTCGGAATCATCAGAGTCGGAGGCGAGCGCCGCATGCAGTTCTCCCGTTCGAAGGCCCAACAACCGCGCTTCTTCCAGATACGGGCCAATCCATTCGCGGGCGCCCGTCGGAATCTCCTCGTCTACCAACGCCATCAGAGATTTCTGAGGAATTGACGAGGTGGTGATAGCTGTGGGATGGGTGAGTGCTTCTTCCAGATATCGACTCAATTCATCCAACGTGTATTTCCAGGCGTCTCCTTCATTTTGAATAAATTTCTGTAAGATGCCAAACGTCAGGAGATCGCCATTGTCCCGTTGATATTCGATGGCTCCGGCCAGAGGGGCGATGTGCGGAAACCCTTTATTCGTTAAAAACCGGCCGATTTCAAAGTCAGGATTCACGCCGACTTCGGCCCTTCGGTAGAGTTTTAAAATGAAGTCATGTCCAAACAAGACCGAGGAGTTGCTTTGTTCACCCCTGAGCAGTGTGGGTTCAAGGGTCGGGATATCTTTCTGAAGCTGCCGTCTGAAGATTTTCATGGCTTGGGTGACCAAATCGCCCGTCGGACCATTAAACCGGCGGTTTCGCGAAATACTGTCCAATAGCATTTTTTGAAACTCTCGATCCCACATGGCATCAATGAGAAGGCCTTCCTGCTCACCGTCTTTCATTTTGACTCGCACCCGTGCAATGGCAGCCGGAGAATCCACAAGTGGGGCCATGCGATCAGCCGGGAGATACTGCAAGGGGAGGAGGTACGTCTCCGGTTCTCCTTCGGTGTATTCCACACGGATGAGTGCGAGGACGGCCAAGGGATCCTCTTGAGGAAGGGGAATCGTTTCCGTGATTTCCACGAATTGCATAATGCGGGCTTTGCCGCCAAACCACCGGCGGCCTTGCAGGTACTGAGGTAAGACATTTTCGAGTTTGACCTTTTCCCGTTTATGGATGAGGTTATCCCAATCTTTTGAAATGGTAATAGTGGGTAAGCTGTGTTCGGTCCTTCCCTGAGACTCGAGTTGTTTGGATTCAACGGGTTCCAAGGCAAACCAGTAAAAGGCGTGACCGCTCAGTGTGAGCAGATAAGGCAAATCACCGATGGCCGGAAATTTACTCCGTCCGAACAAGGTCATGGGACGTCGTCCTTTAAATTCAGCGAGATCGAGTTCGACCCATTGGGCATGGCGGGATAAGTTCACGGCTACCAGAATGGTTTCGTCCTGGTAACGTCGAAGGAAGACCAGCACCTTCCGATTGGAGGGATGCAGGAATTCAATGGATCCACGTCCGAAGACCTTATAGCGTTTTCGCAAGGAGACGATACGCTTCATCCACCAGAGCGGGGACTGTGCGTTATTTTGTTGCAGTTCGACATTAACGGCTTCGTAATGATATTCGGGATCAATGATAATGGGGAGATAGAGTTTCTGCGGATTGCCATAGGAAAATCCGGCATTGCGGTCGGCACTCCATTGCATGGGAGTGCGGACACCGTTCCGGTCGCCCAAATAAAAATTATCGCCCATCCCGATCTCTTCCCCGTAATAGATGCACGGAGTCCCAGGCATCGAAAACAACAGGCTGTACATCAGTTCAATCTTTTTCCGGTCATTGCCCAGGAGCGGGGTCAAGCGCCGCCTGATCCCCAAATTGATCCTGGCCTGCTTGTCATGGGCAAAGACGCGGTACATGTAATCCCGTTCTTCATCCGTCACCATTTCCAGGGTGAGTTCGTCGTGATTGCGTAGAAAGAGCCCCCATTGGCAGGCTTCCGGAATCGCGGGAGTCTGGTCCAGAATATCGATAATGGGAAAGCGATCTTCCATTTGCATCGACATGAACAGCCTGGGCATCAAGGGAAAATGAAAGTTCATGTGGCATTCATCGCCCTGCCCGAAATAGGCCGCGGCGTCTTCCGGCCATTGATTGGCTTCAGCCAGGAAAAAACGGTTTTTGAATTTTTTATCGACGTGCGTCCTCAGCGTTTTGAGAAACGCATGGGTTTCCGGGAGGTTTTCGCAATTGGTCCCTTCCCGCTCGAAGAGATAGGGCACGGCATCCAGTCGCAAGCCGTCCACACCCAATTCCAGCCAGAAATCCAGGACCTCAAAGATTGCCTTTTGCACCTCAGGATTGTCGTAATTCAGGTCAGGCTGATGAGAAAAAAAACGATGCCAGAAATACGCTTTGGCTAAGGGATCCCAGGTCCAATTTGAATGTTCCGTATCTTTGAAAATAATGCGTGTGTCCGAATACAGCTCGGGCGTCTCACTCCAGACGTACCAATTTCGCCATCTACTGCCGGGGAGTGCCTTTCGCGCACGCTGAAACCAGGGGTGTTGGTCCGAGGTGTGATTGACCACTAATTCTGTAATCACCCGTAATCCACGGCGGTGTGCCTCACGGACAAATGCCTGGAAGTCACGCCTGGTTCCATAATGGGGATGAATATTTGTGTAGTCGGAAATGTCATAACCATCGTCCCGGAGGGGAGATGAACAAAAGGGTAGAAGCCATATCGCGGTTATACCCAGATCCTGGAGATAATCGAGTTTTTGGGTCAGGCCTTTGAAATCGCCGATGCCATCGGCGTTACTATCGCAAAACGCCCGAACATGAAGTTCATAAATAATGGCATCTTTGTACCACAGCGGATCATTCTCCAGTGTGTCGACAATCATGGATAGGCCTTTCCTCAATTCTGATTATAGTATTCGTTTCCGGCCGTACACAGGGAGTGCGGTCTCGATATGGGTCTTGAAATCGGCAATGTCTGGGTGGATGTCTGTTCAGCGAGGATGCTGAATTAGAAAAACGAATAACAAAGGTTTACCATAGGACCGGCAGGAAAGGCCAATCCCCTCTTTAATGGGTGGAATGCGTTTCCTGTGTTATGAGACGGGGGGCAAAGGAAAATTCAGCAAGAAATTTTCGAAGGATGGCTTGTTCCAGGCGTGAAGGATATTGAGTCGGGCAGGGCACGCGGAGTAATAAATTGATGCGGCCGGGCTCAGGCAACTGAATGGTGACCCGTGGTTCAGCGGAGGGGGCGTCTAACCACAGTTTGCCTTCGAGTTTTTTGAGATAGGACCGGGCCTCATCGATAAACGGGGCGGCTTCTTCCTCTCCGGCTTGCAGCAGTAGACGTTCGGCGGTTTTCCAATCATCATCGGTACTCAACGGAACCGTCACAATATGGAGACGGTATTTTTTCGTATAGGTTTCATTCGTTAAGGGGTGATTGAAAATAAAGCTGTTGGGAATGACCATGGCCCGGCCGGTATATTGATGAGAGGTTTGGCCTGGTCCGATTTCTAAAACCGTGGTGGTCAGGGCGTTGTGGTCGACCACGTTTCCCCGAATGCCCCCGATTTCGATGCGATCACCCAGCGAATAGGCTTTGGTCAGCACCCGAAGTGCCGATCCGCTCAAGCAATCAATGATTTGCTTGGTGGCCAGGACGAAGGCAACGGCGACGGCAAACACGGAGACGGCAAAGGTTTGGAGTTGCGGTGCCCAAATGAAAATCATCCCGAGGATAAACAGAAAGAGCAGGCCATTTCTGAGGTTAACCGCCCACCGTCTCCGGGTTTCCACGGAAAGCTCGGTTGCCCGGAAGAGACTGTGATGGATCCCCATCCTGACGATGATAATGATTAAGAAGAGAAAGAACGTACTCAGGCCGTACCGGATGACCATGTTGCCGGTCGTATCTACAATTTCTTCCACGTGTGGCTCCTCATGACTGATGTGTGAACTGGATGCGTTGAGATCAATAGAAAACCCATGGGAGTCTCAGGCATCATCCCGAATCTGACCGATTGGGGAAAAGGCGTATGTCCAAAGAGTTGGCAGATGAACGAAAAACAGGTGAATCACAATCCAACGAGTCAAGCTGCAGGCGAATGTACAAGAGCAGTCAGTAGGCAGATCATGTTCGAAAATGACAACCACCCTCCTCAGATCATACTGTATTTGTTCTCCTAATCAAAGGGGTTTTGAATGAGTCATGGAACTTGAGGCCCACCCCTTCTCCCGTGGTTTTGGAAGAAGTGGTCCCCGTTGGTCAGACGGAGCCCCTCGAGGTCGCTGTGGTGGGAAAGAAGAGGTTGAGGGCCCAGGTCTGACATTGAAGATTTCTGTTTTTCCTCTTGTGCAAGAGAGAGAGCTTGATGGGCATCAGTTTGGGCCAACATAATTAACCGGGTGGCCATGGAATAATCCCGAGCCCAGAACATTTTTCTGGATTGTTCATGAAATTCTTCTTCCCCGATAGTCAGCTCACTTTCCGCTAAACTGTAGAGATCAGGCGCGAAGACCAAGGCTCCCTCTCTCCTGGCATTTTCCACCGCTTGACGGGCTACCTGCAATTCGTGGATCGGTGGTTCCTGACAGCCGATCATCAGAACACTCAAGCCGAACAAGACTGCAGACATTCCTGCACGGGAACGCCTCCAAACCCTCGCAACACATTCCCTTATCAGGGGTTTCTCTTCTTGCAAGATGGACCTTGCTCTTGAAAAGTTGTCGAGAAGACCGGAAGTGCTTCTCCTTAGATTTTAAGGACTGATCTAGCAAATCCTACGCCAATATTGAATGACAAAAGGGTTTTGGTAGATGCTCGATTTTTCAGTTATTTTTCAGAGAGGGCTCCTGTAGGCGGGACAGCTTGGCTTATGCTTGGACCCTTTGTCCCGGTTTGATTTTGGAAGGAGAAGGAGTCACAGAGTGTGGTGGTGGTAATCCTTCATCGGGGAGTGTCCCTGTGCAATGAGGACGGGTGCACGGAGAAGGTTGGGGTGACCGCAAGTTCCATGCTCGTGCTTTTGTTGGAATTCCTATAAAGGGTGAAATGGGCTCATTCATAATGGTGGGGGAGGGGGTAGAAGAAGGGTCGCCTACTCTAATGGCGTAATCCTGTCAGGAGATACTTAAGAGGCGTCATTTCAGGCTTCAGTAAATGTCTTGCTCAAATGAGTGTACTTATGGAAAAATGTTTTGCATTGACACGCATTTTGCACAAACATCCCCCTCCCTATTAAAGATTCTGGTTCGGGTCTCTCATAAGGTGTCAGCCTATGGAATCCAAGTCGGACTCCCCGTTCAACCTCCAGACGTTCCTGGCTCAAAGCGGTAGCGGGAAAACAATTCTGACGTTCCCCTCAAAGCAGACTCTCTTTTCGCAAGGGGATGTGGCTGATGCCGTTTTCCATATTCAATCAGGTCAGGTCAAACTTTCGGTAGTCTCGAAACAGGGGAAAGAAGCCGTCGTCGGGATTGTGGAGTCTGGGGGGTTTGTCGGGGAAGGGTGTCTCGCCGGGCAGCGGGTGTGCATGGCCACGGCGACAACTCTGGAGGACTCGACTCTGGTTAGAATTTCCAAGGAGGCGATGATCCGGGTGCTCCATGACGAACCCACCTTCTCCACGTTCTTCATGGAACATCTCCTGGCTCGCAACATCCGTATCCAAGAGGACTTGGTGGATCAGTTGTTTAATTCGGCTGAGAAGCGGCTGGCGCGTGTGCTACTGTTAATGGCCCATTTTGGCAAAGAGGGCAAACCGGAACCGGTCCTTGCAAAGGTCAGTCAGGAAATGCTTGCCGAGATGATCGGGACCACGCGCTCCCGCGTCAGTTTCTTCATGAATAGATTCAGGAAATTGGGCTTCATCGAGTACAACGGCGTGTTGCATGTGCACAGCTCCCTCCTCAATGTCGTCCTCCACGACTAGGTTCCCATTCCGTTTCCCCTCCCTAAGAATCAGTGACGCGGTACTGAGACAGACGGCGTTCCAGCAGTGCCACCGTTTCAATTCTTTATGACTGAGCAAAATTGAACAGACTCTATCCGGTCTAAGGATCATACTGGGATGAGCATGTGGCCTTGGTGAATGAGGTCCGGCTGCTACGAGAAGGGTTACATCATGTCTGGGCAAGATAATGGTGGATGTGCAGATCCACTTGTTTCAAACGCCGGAGGCCATGCGCACCGTGGGACATATGCGTCAGGGTGCGTACAATTCAATCGCGGGATGGAGAAAGGAGTTGCTCATGTTGTATTACGCGCTCATGTTTTTACTGCTCGGACTTGTGGCGGCTGCTTTGGGTTTCGCAGGAATCGCCGGGGTCGCCACGCAGATTTCCTGGGTGTTATTCGTGGTCGGAGTTGTGCTCCTGATCATTCACGTCATTCAGGGGCGTTCGCTACGAGGGATCTAGTGAGGATTGGCTTTTAACCACGTTCACAGCGAGCACGAGTCCCGCCATCCATTGTTTTGGGCTTGGAGGGTGGCCGGCAGAATACCACCTCACGGTATTTTTGCTCGCAGGCAGTTGACGGGACATGAAATCTGCGACCTGTGTGCAATAATGACCAGACGACACACAATGCAGATGTTCACGTGAAGGAGTTCGGGAAGAAAAATTATCCACCAAGCAGGACATGGTTCTGCTTGCGCATCAGGTTTGTGACGCACTGATGTGTGTATTTCAAAGAAGGTTGGTGATGAACGTATGTCAAGTACTCGGTGGAGTCGCATGCTTGAGCCTGTTGCTGGGAACCGGAGCCTTGGCTGAGATGGTGGGGGGAGAACCTGGAACATCTAATAACCCCAAAGACAATGTGCCAGATAAAATCCAGCATAGCGAACCCTATTTGAATGAAGACAACCCAAGTCCAGTGACTAGTGGGCACGGGGACCGCAGTGACGAACTAGTGGGAATGAAAAAGGAGGTCCCCGAGCCGGTGACCAAAGAAGGGCTGGAACAAAACGCCGAAAAGACTCATGCGGGTGGAGCCGCGGTGGCCGCAGAAGAACTCATGGAGAAGAGCGAAAAATCTCACAAAGACATTGCTGCTCAAAGCGCTCATAAAGACATGAAGAAAAAGCTCCCAATGAAGGAGCTGGAACAGGCCGATCCTCCCGTGAAGGAGTAAGGGGGCTGAAAGTCAGAATGAATGCCAATGCCAGCCTGCCTGTCAATCGGGCAGGTTGGGCCACCTGCGGAAATTAGTGGTCGATCCTCAGTCAGCACCAGCATAAGACAACCGGGCCATTCCGGTTGAGTCAACCAATGGCCGGCACTCCTCTCAGAGTGTAGTCCGACCGCGCTCTTTCCGTGACCTCCGGGACCGGATTCAACAGGTTGGTTGGCAACCGTCCTCCCCCCTACCTCTGACTTGTTAAGGTACGCGGACGGTCCTATTCCGTTGTATTTCTTGCTCACTCATCACCGCGCAATCGTTTCCCCAGTCTCCGCCGTCAATCCAAGATTTTCGTTGAAAAAGTCTGCCATCTCTTGTGTTGAACACCGATGGACCCAGGATCTTGACCCTTTAACGTGAGCAATAGTGAACAGACAAGAAGAGCTGGGGTTGATAAGGTT
>CAWDGE010000022.1:0-80978 GCA_963801755.1 uncultured Nitrospirales bacterium
GCAAGGGTGAACCCTCCGATTACGCTGGTGTCTATTACGGACCAGGATATTCGTGCATTAGGGCAATGGCCGGTTACTGATGAAGTCCTTGCCAGAGCCTTAGACATCCTGACGACACATCACCCTCGAGCGATCGGAGTAGATATCTATCGGGATTTGGAAGTGCCGCCGGGTCGGCAGGAATTGGACCGGGTACTTGAGGCGCATCCGGAAATTCTGATGGTCATGAAATTTGGAAAAATTGAGAAGGGGGGTATTCCCGGTCCGGCCATGTTACAAGGCACGGATCGTGTCGGGTTTAACGATGTGGTCGTAGATTCCGGGGGGATCGTTCGCCGGGGTCTCTTATTCCTGGATGATGGGACAAATTTCTATCGGTCGTTTTCTTTGCTCCTGGCTCTCCAATATTTACAGCAGGAGAGGATCGTCCCGGAACCGGCCGTTGAGAATTCTGACTGGGTGCAACTTGGAAAAACGGTCATCCGCCCCTTCGATTCTCATGATGGGGGCTATGTTGAAGCCGATGCCCAGGGGTATCAATATCTGTTAGATCTTGAACGGGGGGGAAACGTCTTTTCGATCATTTCCCTTGGAGCCGTACTGTCAGGGACATTCAATCCGGAACTGATTCAGGATCACATCGTGCTTATCGGGGTTGTGGCTCAAGGGGTCAAAGATTATTTTTATACCTCACAATGCGGAATACTCACGAGATGTCCCCCAATTCCCGGACTAGGGCTGCATGGATATATGGTGCATCAACTGCTCCGCTTAGCGAAGGGGGAGGGCCAGGCCCCCATTGCGACGTTTCCAGACTCTCTGGAAGCAGCCTGGATCGGGCTATGGGTGCTTGGGGGAGGATTCATCGGCGGGTGGGTTCGAGGTGCATGGCGCTTCTCGTTGGCCCTGGTCATTGGCATTGTGCTGCTAAGCGGAGTGGTGGTGAGCGGGATGATGGATGGTAAGTGGATCCCGTTTATCCCTCCAGTCGTTGGATTGGTAGTCAATGCCATGGTGGTGACAGCCTGGCTTTCAAATCGGGAAAAGCAGGACCGGACGCTCCTTATGTCGCTTTTTTCCCGGCATGTTTCTTCAGAGGTGGCCCAGGCTGTCTGGGAGAAGCGGGAGCAATTTCTGGAAAAGGGCCGGTTGCGCCCACATAAATTGGTGGTGACGACGATGTTTACGGATCTTGAAGGGTTCACGACTGTCGCAGAAAACATGGAACCCAACACGGTACTGGACTGGCTCAACACGTATATGGAACGAATGGTAAAAATCATCAACCACCATGGTGGGATGATTGATGATTATCATGGAGACATGATCAAAGCGGATTTCGGGGTATTCCGGCTGGGACAAACTGAAGAAAATACACGGCAGGATGTCAATAATGCCGTCAGTTGTGCCGTCGCCCTGGAACAGGAAATGCGACATCTCAATACCCAATGGCAACAGCAAGGGTTGCCCGAGGTGCGAATGCGGATAGGCATTCAAACGGGGCCGGTTGTCGTGGGAAGTCTGGGCAGTGAACAACGGCTGAAATTTACGACCATTGGAGATTCCGTCAACATTGCCTCTCGATTAGAAAGTTTCCAAAAAGACTCGTTGGAGACCTGGTCCAAAGGTGAGATCTGCCGGATCCTTATTGGAGAGACGACCAAACAATACCTCGGGGACCATCCATGGGGACTCAAAGAAGTCGGCATGATCACATTAAGGGGGAAAGCCAACGGCATTTCCGTTTACCGGCTATTCACGAAGACAGCCGATCCGGAACCACGTTCGGCTAGGACTTCCATGGAACAGGCTAGAGGATAGGTCATGGGCCTGGGATTTTGGGTTGTCAGCGGATCGCCCTCTAAGGAAAGGGGGGAAACGGGTGCCTGGCTGAGTAGTTGCCTTGTCCATTCACACCTGGTCATAATGTGTACACTTGATGCTTCCTGTTGTGTGGTAGTGTTGGGGCAAGGGATAGAGTGAGGAACATAGCCATGCCGAGTGGATCCGGGAAACAAGCAATCTCCCACAAGAGAATAGACCTCCCCGAAACGTTTCTGCTTCAGATTAACCAGGAGCAGGAATTACGAACCTTGTTACAACTCATCGAAAAAGAATCACGCCGGTTATTAGAGGCGGAGGGGATCAGTGTGTTCCTGCTGGATCGGAAGGAAAGCGAGTTGTGGTTTCCCCTCCCGGTGAGTGGGCAGATGCTTCGACTGGATGCTCGCTTAGGAATTGCGGGCGCCTGTGTGGAGACCGGAGAGTTGATTAACGCCAAAGATGTGCAGTCGGACCCAAGATTTTTCTCCGGCATCGACGCACAAATCAAGCGGCACACGCAGACCCTGTTGGCGCTGCCGGTTCGGGACAGAACCGGAGAAATCATCGGGGTGTTTGAAGCCGTGAATAAAAAGGGCAAGGAGTTTACAGCCCAAGATGAAATTGTGGCTCAGACGTTAGTGGATGCCATCGCCATCCCTCTTCAAAAATTCCATCTGATAGAACAATTGCGGCGCGAGCGCGAACGGTTGCAACAGGAAAACGCGCATCTGTGGAAAGAGGTCGAAGGGCAATTCTCCACGAAAAAGCTTATGGGAAACAGTCTGCCCATGCAGCGACTGATCAGAGTCATCGATCAGGTCCGGGATAGTTCCGTGGATGTGCTTATTACCGGAGAAAACGGAACCGGGAAGGAATTGGTAGCCAAAGCCATTCATTTTAGCAGCCCTCGAGCCCGTCAACCGTTTGTCGCGATCAATTGTGCCGCCCTCCCCGAAACCTTGATTGAAAGTGAATTATTCGGCATCAGCAAAGGCACCGCGACGGACGTGGAGGCCAGAATAGGCAAATTTGAACAGGCCAACAAGGGCACCCTGTTTCTGGATGAGATTGGAGATCTGGGCGTAAGTGCGCAGGCCAAAGTGTTACGGGTGCTTCAGGAACGAGCCGTCGAGCCGATCGGGAAGCGAGAGTCGGTTCCCCTCGATATCAGGATCATTGCAGCCACCAATAAAAACTTAGAAGCCGGGATTAAAGCCGGCACGTTTCGAGACGATCTCTACTACCGTCTCAAAGTCGTGCATGTCCATACGCCTGCCTTACGGGAGATCCCGGCAGATATCCCCCTGCTCGTCAATTATTTTCTGGACCTCTACAGCTCGGAGATGGATCGACCCAGGAAAAAACTGTCCGCCAGGGCCATGCAGCGGTTCATGGAATATTCCTGGCCCGGAAATATCCGGCAGTTAGAAAATGAAATAAAACGGTTAATGGTCATGATTCGTGGAACGACGATACAGGAGGATGCGCTAGAAGACGGTATCCGATGTCCTGCCCAAATGACCGGAGGCACCGTAGACCCGAAAGGCCGGAGTCTTCATCAAGCCGTCGATGAATTGGAGCAACGCATGATCAAGGAGACCTTGTTGGCCTGCCGGTTCAATCAGGTCCAAACGGCCAAACGGTTGGGCTTAAGCCGGCAAGGACTCATCAAAAAAATCAAACGTCATAACATTCAGGTCAACCACTTGCGTGATGAAGTTTACGAATCACCCTAACGGCTCATTCCGGCCAAAATCCTTTCCGAGACACAGGGCTTTTTCAATCAAGAAATGAGTGGGAAAATCAGGATCTGCTCCTTGTTTTCACCAAGCTGAATTTGCCAAGTGTGCCGAGCGCTTGTAGGGGAGAGGCGAAATATGGTCAATCAAAAGTTTACAAATTACAATTCTGGTTTATGCGTGTAAGCTGGAACGGTGAGAGAGAGTTTTAAACATAAGGGCTTGAAAAAGCTGTTTTTAGATGATGACCGGCGGAAAATACCGGCGGCGCACAGTGAAAAAAATAGCGCGGATATTTGCGCGTTTGAATGAAACGTGTACAGAATAGCACATGGCCTTGCCGGGATACCGGGTTCATTCCCTTAAAGGCGATTTGGCGGGTTTTTGGGCTGTGTGGGTTCCAGGAAACTGGCGAATCATTTTCCGGTTTGAAAATGGTCAGGCGTATGATGTGGATTTAATTGATTACCATTAGGAGAAGAGTGATGCGTATGAAAAATCCCCCTCATCCTGGGACATCAGTTTGGGAAGATTGTATGGAACCGCTTGGCCTGTCTGTAGGAAAAGGGGCCGAGATACTCGGGGTATCGCGGCAGTTCTTGAATAAGCTCCTGAAGGGCAAGGCAGGGATTTCCGCGGAAATGGCGATCCGTTTGGAAAAAGGCGTTCGGCGGCGGGGCAGAGACGTGGTTGCGATTGCAGGCAGCCTTTGATCTTGCCCAGGCGGAAAAGCATTCCGGGAAAATTAAGGTTAAGCGTGTGCCAGAGCTTGCTGGAACCTCCAAGGGGTAACCCCGCTCCATTCAATTAGATCCAAACGGCCAAACGATTGGGCTTAAGCCGTGAGGGCCTCATCAAAAAAATCAAACGCCATAACATCCAGCTGTAAAAACCTAGATATCACCATTCAAACATGGAACGACAAATCATAATTCGGTTTGGCCCTAATCAGGCTGTCATCCTGAGTGAAGCGAAGGATCTGTGCCCAGATGCAAAGGCTAAGGCGCAACGAAATCCTTCGTGGGACCTGTCCAGAACCAGCCGAAAAGCTCAGGATCAATTTGACTCATGTTGAGCGGGAATTTCTCCATCTCCCCCAGTTGTAAGTAGGGATCTATCCTCTCTTTTGTCATATCTGCGTGTCTGTGCAGGTATCCATCCGAATCGACGTGACGATAGATGCCCGATTACGAATGTCGGGCATGACGTCGATGGGGTCGGATTCCCGATTCACCATGTCGGGCTGGGGTTAATCGTTCAGACATTTTGCCGACTAATTTCCCATCTTCTAGCATAATCTTTACGATGCACGTGGATTTTCTCTTTGGATTAGGATGGTGGCCTTGGTCCCTTCATGTCGGATGGATTCGCGTCCTGGCTGTGGAGTGTAGTCATAAGGGTTTCACAGGTCGCTTTAAGAGAGGGTAAATCCGCCGTGACGGTTCGCCAAATTTGATTGTGATCGATTCCAAAATAGGCATGGCGGAGTTGATTGCCGAGGTTATAGATATCCTCCCACGGTTGGGTGGGAGGAAGGGTAATGTCGGTCTTTCTGAGATGATTTACGGCTTCGGCAATTTTCAGGAGAGCATAAGACACAGCATTAATGAGTAGGCGATTGTTCACAAATGTTCCAACCTCGACCTGACATGTGGCATCCTCAATTTCTTGGATGCTGTCGAGAATATCTCCGAGCCAGAGTTTGGGATCGCGCTTAGAAGACACGGATTAGGTCAGGTTCAATGTGGGGTTTCAGTCTGGGCTTCACGGCCGTGGCATTCCCCAGATCCACGGGACAGCCTAACAGCTCAGAAATCTTTCGTTGAATGCCGACTACTGTCAAGAGGGATAGTGCTTTGGTCTCGTCGAAGGCGGCCAGTAAGTCCACGTCCGAGCCTGGTCCGGCTTCGTCTCGGGCAACTGAGCCGAATAATGTGAGATGTTCCACACCTAATGCTTTTAGCTCGGCTTGATGTGCAACCAATGTGTTTATGACGTTTTCCTTTTTCATAGTTTTACCCTAGCATGAGCGACCTGTTTTTTAAAGGGTTTGAAGCACTCCACATGATAGGGCAAGCAGCCATGGTCAATCAGCGCGCTCCCAGACTTGCATTAGGGGCCTGGTGAATATTGCAAATATTTTGCCTTTTCATCAGCATAGGAGTGACCGATGCCCACCCGGGAAAAATAATGGAGTGTTCAAAAAGGCTCGTCCAGTCCTGTCCTGAGTCCCTCGAAGGCAAGGCCGCGAATCACCTGGTCCATTCCGAATTGGGCTGCCATGGTTGGACGAGGGGAGCATACGGAGGAATACGTGAGCGCGGCCAAGGGGCGACCTGACTGGGCGCTTTCGCGTCGAGCCTACTCCGCCGAAGTGGCTTTTTCGGCTACGAAGGCCGGAAGCGCTTCAGCGCGTAGACGTGAAGCCGCTCCGCCGAAGGCAGGGACCGCCGCTGGCCTGCCTGCCGAAGGTCGGACGCAGGTACGGCAGCCCCTTGATATACAGTCGATCGCTGATTTCTCCCTTTCCGAATAAACAGGCAGCCTCCATGCCAGAGTCAACAGGGGGGAAGTCCTGCTATTTTCGTTAGATCATCCTTCGTCACATCGGCATTCTTTTTCTCATGATGGTCGGTTGACTCAGGCCTGACCATGTATAAAGTGGTCGTATGTTTGTTGGTCTTCACGGATATGGTGGATTTTTGAGTTGTCCCATTTGGTCTTTCGCGCTAATATAAAAATAGTTCTCTATTACAAAGTGTCTGAATGAAACCTTCAACGGCTCTTAAGGAAAAACGTCATTCGATTCGTGATGCAGCAAGCCGTTTCCGAACGGCTAATCCTCGCGTGTTCGGGTCGGTCCTGCACGGCCATGATAAAGATGGGAGCGATCTTGATTTGCTGGTCGACCCGCTTCCTGATGCCACTCTCTTCGACCTTGGCGGCTTGCAAGTGGAGTTGGAAGAACTGTTAGGCGTTCCGGTCGATCTTCGAACCCCGGGCGATCTCCCACCTAAGTTCCGCGAGAAGGTTCTTGCGGAGGCAGTTCCTGTGTGACCCGGAACCGGCTGTGCGATTCCCTTGATCACATTCTGGAAGCCGCGAGGCTAGCTTGTTCCTATAGCTTTCAGTCATGCTCCGCCGTCTCTCCTCATCGTTATCCCCATGACTCCCATTTCTGTCATCCCTGCAAGCAGTAACAAGGGGATCCATCTTCAAAAAAGCAAAGAAAATTTTCGGTCCACGGATCAGAACGCATAAAGACCAGCACGCCGGCCATCTCAGGGAAACGTCTCCACCACACTGGCCATCCCTCATGCTTTACCCCTGATTCCTCACCACTTCCGGAACGCCATAATCATTCGTATCCAATCGGATACAAATGGTATCCGATCAGATACCATTTCCCTCCGATGCAAATGAACAAAACCGCCCCTTACGGAATTAACCCAAAAAATAAAACTGTTCAAAGTTAGTAACTTGCGGTGGTTAAGCGAAGTTTTTTGAGGTTATTCCTCATTTGCGGCATTGCTATTGCTCGTTTGTAGGGACGATAATGCCACGCAAAATTATGAAAAAATATGTGTCAAAAGTTTACCTAGCCTTTCAAAGGAGTGATTGAAGGGGAATGAAATTTATGCAATTGGGAAAGAGTTGTAGGATAGTTGAGGGCATAATGAATAAATCCCCATCATTCAATCCTTCATTCAATTGGAAGAGTCTTTCCACGATCATTGTATTGCTTGGACTTTTTCTTATAATTGGAGGCTGTGTAAAGGTAACTGTGCGAATGTCTGGATTTTGTTGTTCTGGTTCGGAAGATACTCCCACTTACCCATCCCGGCCATCCTGTGACCTCCAAGAAAAAATTTTAGCATTTAAAGGATGTCAACAAGAAATGGGAAATTGGTGCTGGGCTGCCTCGGCCCAATGTGTCCAGAAGCATCTGGTAGGCTCCTTAATCGAGCAGTGTGACATTGTCAACGACGCTCTCGGACACCCGTCAGGCACGTGTTGTCGCAATCCCGACACATGTGATGTGAAAGGTTATTCAGAAGTAGCGTTGAGAAATTTGGGTATCACTCCCTTTCTGACCAAAAACCCCTCCCGAGATGAATTGTTGAGCATTATAAAAAGTACCATTTGTCAAGATATTCCTTTAATCATAACCGAAGTTCATGAGGTTAGTGCCCACGAAAAGTGGGTATTTGGTTTTGCGGATGAAACAGAAGTTGAATCAATACAATGGGTTTGGATAAAGGATACCGCTGCAGAACCTGACCTCGATCCTTCAACTGGCCTTGAGCGCGGCTTACAAAAGAACTTTGAAGCACTCTATTTTGCTTCTCCTGATACAGACCTAGAGGATCGTAAAGAATTCTGGACTACCGAAATTAAAATAGATTAGTAGAATAAAAAATTATTAATGAGAGGGTTTCCTCATGGCTAAAGCCAGAACAAGTATGTGGGGCTTGTTAATCCCAGTCTTATTGAATTTTTGCCTTTATTTAGATTTCGCATATTCGGAAAATGCCGGATTTCCGAACCTGCAGAGTTCTCAAGAGGTGAGTAATACTCAAAATATCCTGCAGGGACCTTGCGAATCATTATTTTCTGCCTTAAAGGATTTAAAAAAAACATGCCAAGCTTTGCAATTAAAGAAAGTGCTAGGCGTATCCAACCTAAAAATAGACGATTGGGTTAACCTTGTCATGGCCATTCAGGGTCCCTTACGGACCTTCACCAATCCAGAAGAGTTTCAAAAGATCGCCGAAGACTCTGAGAGTTTTTCCCGCAGAATGGGGTTTGACGGGGGAATGAAGCAACTTTTGACGGCCGAAGTAGGCCCGGCTTTCGTGGTTAAGACCGTCCCATTCGTTAAATTAGCAAACTTTACCGACGCAGACGATCCTGAGAAGTTTTTTCGTGAAACCGGCCAGGTGGGGCTTCCTCTAAACGTAGAGGTGGAGGGAAGGGGAAAACAGGGTAAATCGATGTGGATGTTTGAATTATTCCAGGAGCAAAACAACGAATGGAAGTGGACGGAACGAGGTTTTCCAGACTACCTTAAAGAGTTTTTTAAATATCGAAAAAATGACCAACCGTTAATGGTTGTGATGCGTCCCATTAACATGCGATTCCTTGGAGAGAAAATTAACGGTGAGTTGGTGCTCATTCCCCTTAGGGATGCCGAGTTTGGAAAAACGAAGCTTAAAGCGGGAGAGCCAGATTCTGCCAAGAAAATATTTGGTTTGCTCGCAAAGGTGGCCCGAGAAATCGTGGAAGAGAATAATAAAATCAAACAAGAGGGGAAGAGGATTCCCGCCGGTTGATCGTTTTCCCATCAATGGGATCCCTCATTTAAAAATTACTAATCTCTTACTTTATAAAAGGAGAAAATTGATGAACCAGTTTTATTCCAGCGCAAAAAGTAAAGGATTGATAATTCTGCTAGGGGCTTTATTTTTTATATTGCAAGGTTGTTCAACCCCGTTAGTGAACGTGGATGTTAAAATAGATGGGGTGCTGTAAAAAGGGAGAAGACTGTCCTGATGACCGGCCACCAGGGGGGTCGATATGCGATAATGCGCCGACGATAGGCAGTTCGGGTTTTCCTCCAGGAACGTATGATGGGATTTTATGCCAAAGTGGTAAGGTTTGTGGCGCAGCTCCAAGCGGTTTGGAGGATGTTGGCTGTGCGTACCGAAAAAAATGCGATACCCAACATACTTCTGGAAGCGCAACTAACTGTACCTGTGCATGTGTCTCGAATCCGACCTAGGGTTTGTAAATCTCCTATTTTTAACATATGGGCATCTCTAAAAGCTGCTGACAAATCTGTTGGGTTCTGGCATCAGTCTGGTCCAAGGAGGACCGCTCATGGACACACCGAGCCAACTTGGATTTTTTGACCTGACCAATCGCTACAACGCTCTCACGGAGAAGGGGGATCCCTTGGAGCCACTCGCCCAGCATATCCCCTGGGCCCGTTTTCGCAAGACCCTGGAGAAGAGTCTCCGTCGCTCCAAGTGCGGCCGACCACCGTTTGATGCGATTCTCATGTTCAAGGTCCTCGTGGTGCAAGCCCTCTATAACTTGTCGGATGATCAAACGGACTATCAGATCCGCGATCGGCTCTCGGTTATGCGGTTCTTAGGCCTTGACCTCCATCAACGGATCCCCGATGCGAAGACGATCTGGCTGTTCCGTGAAACGTTGGCCCGAGCCGGGGTCGTCGGACACGCTCTTCAAGCAATTCGAGACGTATCTGGCGGGTCAGGGGTTCCAAGCTTGTGGGGGCCAACTCATTGATGCCTCGTTGATCCCGGTCCCGAAACAGCGGAATACCCGTGAGGAAAACGCGACGGTGCAAGCCGGCGAGTGCCCGGCAGACTGGGAGGCCCAGCCGGCGAAGCGGCGGCAGAAGGACACCGCCGACGCTCGGTGGACCAAAAAGCATGGGGTTAGTCACTTTGGGGATAAGAATCATGTGAACGTGGATAAGCAACACAAGCTCATTCGACGCTATACGGTCACGGATGCGGCGGTGCATGACAGTCAAGTCCTGGAAGAGCTGTTGCAGCCCAAGACCGCGGGGCGGGACGTGGGGGGGGGGATGCTGCCTATCGGTCGGAGGAGATTGAAGGCGAGTTCAAGAAGCGGAAGCTGCGTTCCACGATTCAGTACAAGGGATATCGGGACAAGCCCTTGACCGCTCAACAGAAGAGGCCAACCGAGGCCTCACGTATTCGTGCCCGGGTCGAACATGTCTTCGGACATCACGTCACGGCGACGGGAGGGAAACTCCTTCGCACCATTGGGCGGGTGGACACGAACGAAGATTGGCCTGAAGAATCTCACGTATAATTTCCAACGGTTTGGGGCTGACGGTCGCCGTCAGAGAGCAAACGGCGTAACGAAGGGGACGGGGAACGACGAGGAAACGAAAAGAGTACGGTTGCAGACCCGTCTCCCTTCTCTTTTCGGTCCAGGATTTGGTGCCTAGCCCCTCTACGACGGGGCAAACAAGCTAACTGAGCGTTTTTAGAGGTGCCCATATGATTCTATCCTTAAATTAGCTTTAGTGGAGTGGGATAAGTTGGATGGGTTGGATCAAAACGGTGTTTTTCAGGAAATAAGGTTAATTTTAACTTAATTTGGTTAGTCAAATGAAAGTTCTTTTTTGCCGGTTTGGGGAGGACAAAATACCTCTGGCCTCTCTCCTGATCTTAGTAATCGGTGTGGGAGGAGTTGGGGGAATGGCTTATGGTCAGGTTCCCCCTCCTATTACTTCCTCGGGGCTCAACACGCAGGTGAGTGCGCCGGTGAACGGCTCTGGCGGAGCGGTCCAGCACAATATCACGGGTGGGACAAGGCCTGGTGGGGGCCCAAACCTGTTCCATAGTTTCGGGGAGTTCGGGGTCCCCACGAATAACATTGCCAACTTCTTGAATGATGCGGCGCTTCCGACGGCCAATATTCTCAGCCGTGTGACCGGCGGCAATCCCTCCAACATTCTCGGAACGATTCAAGACGGAAGGTTTCGGCAATGCCAATCTGTTCCTCATGAATCCGGCCGGGATCGTGTTTGGCCCGAATGCCTCCTTGAATGTGGGTGGTGCTACCCATTTCACGACGGCCGATTATTTGCGACTCAGCGATGGGGTGCAGTTCACCGCGCTTCCGGGTGCGCAGGATACGCTGTTGAGTGTGGCGCCGGTTGCGGCGTTTGGGTTTCTTGAATCGAACCCGGCTTTTCTTTCCGTGGAAGGGAGCACGTTGTCCGTTGCAGACGGTCAAACTCTCTCGTTTGTTGGGGGAACATCACCATCGGAAGTGGCCTAAACGCACCAGGAGGGAAAATTGCCTTAGCCAGTGTGGCCTCTCCAGGTGAAGTGTTGGTCGATACTTATGGCAGCGCCCCAAATATAAATGGCCAGTCGTTCACCACGATGGGGAACATTTCTCTGTCGGAAGGAACACTATTGGATGTTTCCTCCGATGCGGCCGGCGCAGTGATCATTCGTGGCGGTCAATTGATGATGACCAATGCGACCATCTCAGCGGACACGGTCAATCAAAATGGACCTGCCACCGCCGTTGATATCCAAGTTTCGGGGGATATTGCCATTACCGCTACCCAGGCCATTCCGGCAATTGCTGCGCGAACAACCGGAGAGGGGAATGCTGGTGGGGTAAGGATCGCGACGGGAAATAATATGGACGTGACAGCCAATAATGTGCATGATGACTTCTCTCTGATCGATACGCACACTTCAGGGCTTGGGATTGGCGGCCACGTCAACATCAATGTATCTGGCAACTTAAATGTGACGGGTACCTCCGGCGCTGAAACGTTTTTTATTGATAGTGGGACCCAGGGTTTTGAGGAGAATCAGGGTGGGGACATTATGATTAAGGCAGGGAATATTCAGATTAATAATGCGGACATCGCTACTGGAGACTATTTCCAACGGGTTTTTTTAGGTGATGACGGGTCTTTGGGGTCTGGAGGTAACATGACGATTATGGCCAATGCCAGCGCCCCAAATATAAATGGCAAGTCCTTCACCACGATGGGAAATATTGCTCTCTCGGAAGGCACGACCCTGGATGTGTCCGCCGATGCGGCCGGCACAGTGATTATTCGCGGCGGTCAATTGATGATGACCAATGCGACCATCTCAGCGAACACAGTCAATCAAAATGGTGCGGAATCCGCAGTTGATATCCAAGTTTACGGGGATATTGCCATTAAAGCGACCCAGCCCATTCCGGCCATAACTGCAGTGACGACCGGCGACGGTAATGCTGGTGAGGTAGGAATAATGGCTGACAATAATATGAATGTCACAGCCGACGAGGTGACGGAGAGTTTTGCATTAATCGATACGCATACTTCGGGAGCAGGGACTGGTGGCTCCGTCAATATCGATGTTTCCGGAAACTTAGATGTGACAGGGCCTCAAGCACCCTCTATGTTTTTAATTCATAGTGGAATCGAGGGTGAAGGGATTCAGGGTGGTGATATCTCGATTAGCGGGGGGAATATTCAGTTAAGAGAGGCAACCATCGGGTCGGGGGATTTATTTTCTCGGATAATTTTACGTGTGGACGTCTTAGGTTCTGGGGGTAATGTGTCGATTGTTTCCGACGATGTCCTTCAAATGACTGGGGCATTCATTTCTTCCGATGCCACTTTTGGAAAAGCAGGTGACCAGACCGTATTGGCTCGGGATGTCTTGGGAACAACCGGCGGTTTCAGCCTCCTTGAGGAGGCTGGGGGGGAGAAACTTCCATCAAGGCTGAAAAACTGCTTATGGATAATTTCTCAATTGACGTAGAGACGCTACTGGGCGAAGAAGGGGCCACTTCATGGCCAGGCATCACCATCGATGCCGATATAGTCGAGTTACGAAACGGGAGTGCCTTTAGAAGTAACATCCTAGCAGATGGAAATTCTGGTGAAATTCATGTGACAGCCCGTGAGTATTTCCTGCTTTCTGATGATCCTTCGGCACCGGGTACCGAACTTCGGCCATCTGGTCTATACACAAATGCCTTGTTTCTAGACCCGGAGTTAGGTAACCAAGGTCGGGGGGGAGACATTGTTGTTGAGACTCCAAACCTTACCATTTTAGGGGGAGCACGATTTGATAGTAGTACTCAAACCAGTGGGAGAGGGAGTAATATTTTTATCACAAGCGACTCTATTTCTATTGCAGGCCAGAGGGACTTGCCATTTAATGAAGTGGACGTTTGGCATAGGCAGCACGCTTCCAAGCGGAGTCTACGCACGCTCTGTTGTCAGCGAAACCGAAGGCGCGTGTACGGGTCGTGTGGAGCCGGGGGAAAGATTTCCATAATTACCAGAAACCTTAATATGACGAGACGGGGCAGTCATCAATAATGGGACCCAACCGGGTCAGGGCGGGAATTATTTTGGCCAATGCATCGGAGAATATTTCTATTTCTGGGACCTTGAAAGATGGCACACCGGGCGGGGTGTTTAGCCGGACAATTGGGACGGACCGATCGGGGCTGGGGGACCATCGCGTTGGTGGCGGACAGAACTTCACCCTGAGTGACGGGGCTACTGTCTCGGCGAGTAGCAGCGGTTCGGGCAATGCCGGAGACATTAATATCACCGGCCTGACACGATTCTGATCGACAAGGCCACCGTGACCACCGACGCGGCTCAAGCTTCAGGCGGCAATATCAAGCTCACCGCCAATGACACGATTCAATTGGTCGACAGTACCATTGAAAGCACGGTCAAGGGGGATGTCACGACCGTGGCGGGGAATATCGAGTTAGATCCGGATTTCATCATTCTTCAGAACAGCCATATTCTGGCTAAGGCCGAGGACGGCCAGGGTGGCAATATTACGTTAATCGCGAGCAAGGGTGTGTTGGTGGATGCGTCAGAGTACCCTGGAAGTCACCTCTGAAAGGGGGATCAGTGGCACGGTGAATATTGAGTCGCCTATTCAAGTACTGAGTGGCACGATCGTGCCGTCTGCCCAGATACGCCGGTGAATGTCGCCACGCTCTATGCGGCCCGCTGTGTGGCGGGAGAGGGCGGTCACTTTAGCACCTTTGTGGATTCCAAGATCGGACAGTGTGGCACCCACGCCCGGCACGTTTTTAGCCAGTCCGTTCCTGCCGGTCACGGATGTGTCACAGCCAAAGACCGGGCACAGCCAGACACCATCTTCGGAAATGACCCTATCCGGTCACGAGGCGGCGATCCATTTAGCGGCTTATACGCCGCCCCTGCTGTTCGCGCAGGCCACAGGCCAACCTGTTTCCTGCCCATAAGGGAAGGACATGAAGATCTGGCCCTCGGTTTCACTCGGGCTTTGTCTGGCACTTCTCGGGGGAGTGACTTATGCTCAGGCTCTCCCACCTATCACCTCATCTGGGCTCAATACCCAAGTCAGTGCGCCGGTGAATCTTCCGGGCGGAGCGGTCCAGCACAATATCACTGGCGGGACGAGACCTGGGGGCGGGGCCAACCTGTTCCATAGCTTCGGGGAGTTCGGCGTTCCGACCAACAACATTGCCAACTTCCTGAATGATTCGGCGCTACCGACGACCAACATCCTGAGCCGCGTCACCGGCGGCAATCCTTCGAACATTTTCGGGACGATTCAGACCGAAGGCTTCGGCGAATGCCAATTTGTTTCTGATGAATCCCGCCGGGATTTGTTCGGGCAGAATGGGGTAGGTCTGTGATACCCGAAGGAAGCCTAGCGGACTCTATCTCAATCTTTCAGTATTACGAAAACATTTCCTGTAATACAGCTAGAGTTTTTTCTGCCGCCCCATGATGAATGGACCCAAGTTTTTTAACCAAACGTGATCGATCAACGGCCCTCATCTGATCTAAGGCGATATCGCCTTTCTTGCCCTGAAAGGTCGTTTTCACTCTTGATGGAAAGTTACGTAGAGTCGTGGTCATCGGCGCAACAAGAACCGTTCTTAACGTCTGATTCATTTCATTGGGCGAAATCACCAGGGCCGGTCTTGTCTTTTTAATTTCTGAGCCTTGTGTGGGATCTAAAGAAACCAGATATACCTCAAACTGCCTTACCATACCCATTCGTCCTGATCAAAACCATGACTCATATCATTGATGAGCAGCTCTTCTTCACCGGCTCCAGCTTCAATAAAAGCTTCAGCCCACCCTTCCCTGGGTTTTTTCGCTTTGGAGATGACCAGAGTTCCATTCTTGATTTCCAGAGATACATCCTTGATAAACCCGCACTGTTTCAAAAGATGTGAAGGAATAATGACGCCTTTCGAGTTGCCTATTTTCGTTACAGAGCTTTTCATGATCACCCCCCCATTGTTATTACTATGTAATAACATTGGGTAGCGTGATGGTCAATTCCATGGTAGCAGGGGCTGGAATGACGATGGGAAGGGGACGGCGGGGACGACAACAGGCGGGGGCATTCGGGGAGCCCCTAGCGAACGGTGAGGAAGGCGAGGACAAGCAAAACCTCTCATTTTCTCCGATCTGACAGTAAAAGAATCCAAGCCAACGCGAACCCGACCATGCAGCTTATCGAAGTTCCGAGAGTGATGTTTTGATAAATCTCGTACTTTTGCATGGGAGACACCATTGGGAAATTTGATGGATGTTCCTTTTGGATTCTTGGTGATCCCTCTTACTTCTCCTATCTACGCAATGACGATGCCGTTTCGAACGGATTGACCTGCGATAAGATTATCATGTGTAAATCCAATAATTAATGTAAGAAAAAGACTGAAAAACCGCGGACGCGGGATTCAATGGTCTATGTCTCGATGGACGCGACGTAGTCATCCTGTCAACTTGGGTTCGTGTGGAATGAGCAACCGTTCGTCGAGAGAGGTAAGGAGGGTGTGTTAGGAGGAGGAACCGGCAGGGCACCGGGCTGCACACAGACGGGGATGACAGATAGGGAGGGGTGACCGGCACATCAATTATTTACCGCGATTTGACAGGAATAAAACCCATCCAACCGCCAGCCCGATCATACATGTTATCGATGTTCCGAGGACGATGGTTTGATAAAGCTCGTAAAGTTGCATGATAGAAGCCTTTGGCAAATGAGAGGGAAGTCTCCTCTTTGCTTCCGTTTAATTGATCTTGTTACTTCTTATCAAAGCAACCATGATGCCGTTTGGATGAAATTTCATGTGGTGAGAATTTTATGTTTAAAATTAATAACTTGCGATCCTAAAATCCCCAAAAAAGGTGGGTGTCTTAGTCAATCGTGTCTGTCTAAGTGGTCACGGCGTTGTCACCGTGTCACCGACTGTTCTCCTTGATGCTGCAAGTCAACAGTTAGGCCTGATGGCGGAAGGGTTTTTGTCAGGAGGCGTGCCTTCAGGATCAGGATGGATCCCCGCTGACTACTTGCGGGGATGGCAGGAATGAGAAGCCGTGCTGGATTGCTGAGAGGAGGAGCTGGCAGGGATGACGGAAATGAGGAATCAGGGAGGAGGCCAAACAAAAACGTGGCCTTTCCAACATCCTGTATTTGGCCTTTAAACTCACGGCCGTCATGCCCGACATGTTTCATCGGGCATCAAACTTTTGGCTTGAGCTCATTTCGGATGGATCCCCGCTGACTTCTTGCGGGATGACACCGAGGGTGGGATGAATTCCCGATAACTAGGGTTGGGGATGCCGGAGAGGGGGAGTCGAGGGATGACCAAATTATCGTTCAACGATGGGTT
Organism: uncultured Nitrospirales bacterium; assembly: GCA_963801755.1. Classification (GTDB taxonomy): domain Bacteria; phylum Nitrospirota; class Nitrospiria; order Nitrospirales; family UBA8639; genus Nitrospira_E. The sequence goes on from CAWDGE010000022.1 coordinate 16,797, forward strand.
CTATCATCCTGAACCTTTTGATTCGGTCAGGGCATGTTCCATGAGGGGTCTAGAAAAGCTGAGATATCTCTCAACCTGGGCACAGATCCTTGGTTTCACTCAGAATGACAATTTGATTAGGGCCCAAGGAATAGGCTTGAGAATTGAATGGCTGAATGCTGAAATTTACGTTTTCTTTTGTTATTTACCGCGGTTTGACAGGAAAAGAACCCATGCAACCGCCAGCCCGATAATGCAGGTTATCGAGGTTCCGAGCACGATGTTTTGGTAAAGCTCGTAAAGTTGCATGATAGAAGCCTTTGGCAAATGAGAGGGAAGTCTCCTCTTTGCTTCTGTTTAATTGATCTTGTTACTTCTTCATTAAAGCAACCATGGTGCCGTTTGGAGGTGAATTTCATTGTGGTGATAATTTCATGTTTAAAATCAATGACTTGTGAGCATGAAATTCCACAAAATTGGGGGGTATCCTATTCAGTCGTGTTTGCCTAAGTGGTCACGGCGTTGTCACCATGTCAACGGTTGTTCTCCTTGATGCTGCACAAGTCGCCAGTTAGGTCTGAAGGCTATGGAGGGTTTTTGGCAGGAGGGGGTGCAGCATGAGGATGTCTCATTTCTACCTTGACACAGGGAATGCCCAAATTCCTGTCCTTTCGACTTTGGGTAGGTGGCATTTCTTTTTGGGGCTGTTTCCGGATGGACCCCGCATACCACCGGCGGGGATGACAATAAAGAAGGACCAGACCAGTATGACGAAGAAGAGGATTAAAGTGCTAACACGGACGGGAGCGGAAGCCAGATCAATTTATCGATTTATTGAAGCGGGCAGAAACCGGATCTGGGTCGTGTGGTCTGGTCGTGACCGAGTGATTTTTGGGGAAGGCGTCCTTTGATGCAAGGCCAAAAATCGCCGGGCCAATCCGGGGATCAGTCTGGGAAATAAACGATTAGAGCCAGTTGTTGATCAGGAGGAAGGGTGCCCAATAACTGGGGTGCCGATAGATAGGATGGTCGAGCAGGGCTACTTGGGCTTCACGAAGGGCCTGGGCTTTGGAGAGTGATGTTTCTTTCAGCCGCAGGTAGAATTGATTGACGAGATTGGAGGATGCCTGATCATTGATGAACCATAAGGTGGCCAAGGCACTTCGAGCTCCCGCTTTCACGGCCACCCCGGCCAAACCCAGTGCGGATCGATCGTCGCCCGCTGCTGTTTCACAGGCGCTCAGGGTTAACAGATCCAAGGGGATTTGTCGGAATTGAAAGAGTCCGATTAATTCTCTGAGTCGATCCATGGTGAGTTTGTTGTCATAGGTGAGCACGAAGGAATTTTTGGCCTCATTTTCAAATTTTCCATGTGAGGCGATATGAATGATCGTAAAGTTTTCCTCTTTCATGTCCTGTTCCAGATTGGGAATGCGGAATTCTTCGTTCAGGAGAGTCTTCCCGCCAAAGAGGTCTTGAACCTCCTTGACTTCCTTTTGGGCATTGGGGAGCGGTGAAAATCCCTGCACGCCTTCGGACAGTCCAATCGATAAGAGATTGACGTGCTTCCGGTCCAGGGGATGGGCATCTGTGAGCGTCAGTCCGGGCGTTATCGCCAGGGCATACTTTTGGATGAGGAACTTTTCACCGTCATGTAATGACCCCATGGGAATGGTTCGCAATGATCCATCCGGAACGAAGACGAGTGTCTGGATCCCGAATTCATCCAGGTACGGTTCAAGCGGTCGGATGAGCAGGTCATAGAGGGATTGCGCATGAGGCAGATATTGATGGGTGGTGCGTTTTTCCAATAAGGTCCGGAACAGGTGAATTTTTTCCGTCAGATCACGTTCTTGAACGGGAACGGTGATCTTTTTCATCGTTCCTCCAAGGCTCATCAGCACGGCCATCCGGTCAGGAAAGAGGATCGGATAAATAATCGCCGTGGTGGTGGATACTTTATCTATGGCTTGAATTCTCCCCTTGTTCGCCTCCACGCAATCGTCTTTGAAATAATCCTGTAATTCTGCGGCCTTCAACGCTTCTATGGTATCCCGGGTTTTGAACAGGAGCCCTTCTTTTCTTGTGGCATCTGTCACCTCGTCAGCTTGTTGGAGTAGCAGGGCAGCGGTCTCAAAAAATAAGGCTCCCAGAGATTCTCGAAACGATGTTGGGTTCTGGGGAAGCCCGACTGCCAGTTCCTGCCGAATAGGTTGGAGCGTATCGATCGCCCGTTGGTAGGCTGAAATGGCTTCGTCCATCCGGCCCAGATTTTTGAGGTGACGGCCCATGTTCCATTCCCAGCGATAGAGGGCTTCCGGGGCCTGGCCCTGTTGATTCGTCCGAATCGCCAATTGAGTGAGTTGGAGGGCTTCCTCATGGCGGCCCCCTTCTTCGTACAATTCTCCTAAAAATCCCCACCCATATGATTCATTTTTCCAGTCCCCGATTTCCTTCGCGCTGCTTATGGCTTCCCGAAACGATTCAGCGGCTTGCGTGAATACTAGGGCATGTTCCTCTGAGACCTGGTGGCTGAGGTCCCTCAATCCCATCCCGATGGTGAGCAGGTTTTGAATCTTTTCGTGTGAGTCCGGAAGTTGGCGTGTTTTCTCCAATGCCTGTTGCAGGTGGATTTTCCCATTTTGTGCGGACTGTTGCCTGATCTCCACCAGGGCCGCATTAATCATGGCTCGAATGGAGAGAGGTTGCAAATTCAGGGAGTCGGCGAGAATGCTGGATTCTGTATAAGCCTCAATGGCTTCTGTGTCGCTCTGGCGAACCGCATGTGCATTGCCGAGATCATTGAGTATGGCAGCCATGAGCGGTCGATCCTCAATTTCCCGGGAGACCTTCAGTCCTTGTTGCAGGATCTTGAGAGCCGAATCCGACTCCCCTACATTGAGATGCAGCATGCCCAATTGGCTGAGTGCTTGGGCCATCAGGCGGGGCTGTGTATTTTTCTGCGCTGTTTGGACGGCGGTGCGAAGGAGCTGTTGCGCGCGTTGGTATTGGCCCATATCGAGAAGGGCTCTCGAGAGATAAATGAGCGCTTGAATGTGATTGGGATGATCTCCTGAATTTTCATAAACTTGGGCGGCTTGAGTCCAGGACCGGGCCGCCGGATCAAATTTTCCCTGCTGGTAATAGCGGCTTCCTTCCTCCATCAAAGTTCGAGGGGATATCTCCCCTGCACTGGTGTGGGTGAACCATAATCCACCTGATCCCAGGATGAGGAGGAAAACCAGAGATCCATAACCAATAAGTTTGGGGAACCCGCAGTTGAGCAACTTTGCAGTCCCTTCTTCCGAAACCATCTTTATTTAGCAATCTATTCTAGGAACAACCTCCAATAAGGTCAAAGCGAGAGTTTCTGATACGGGGCGATTTTGAGGGTTCCAGGGTCTGAAAGGAGGACGGGGATTTTTGCCATGTTGGCAGGGCGACCCATCTGCGCTTGAAATTGTTCTCATAGTAGACACACAATACACCATGTGTACAGGTGAGGTGTTTGCCACATTGAAGCAGAAGGACCACGTGTGAGAGGTTTTTCATGAAATCTTTTGCAATAGCATTGGGTTCAAAGCGATTGACTCCATGTGGGGAGAAATTGGCTTATGGAACGAAGCTTGCCTTATGTAGCTTTATTCATGAGCGTGAGCAGATCTGATAACGTCTCACGTGAAAATGTCCCGGAAGGACGGTCCGGACGGAGAGAGGAGAACCATAATGAGCCAGATGATGACACGAAGCCGGTGGGTGGGTGTAATAGGCGTGACCCTTGGTCTTAGCGTTCAGGCTGTTGGAGGAGCGGATCTCACAGGCCAGGCAAACCGCCAACATATGATGGATGTCGCGTCTGTAGCCATTGAACCAGGTAAGGCTCACGTGGCAGTTTTTCTGGAAGAAACACTTCCTCCTGTTGATCGTCAGGTTGTTCAAGTATCGGATGATAAGCAGGCGGCTTCACCCCGGAAGGAAGCGTTGTACCAACCTCCGCAACGAGGGGCACCAGGAGGACGGGTCGGTGGGGGCACCAGAGGTCCTTCGGCGGATCTTCCATTAATGTGGGCCTTGGTTCCTGACCACGTGGGATTGTCCGCTGAGGTGCAACCAAGATTGGTCTGGTATCTATCGAAGAAGACGGCCTATCCTTTTGAATTGACCATCATTGATGAGACGGGGGTGACGCCGATTATTGAGAAGCCGCTTTCCTCTCCGACTGAGCCGGGGATTCACATCATCCGGTTAGCAGACTATGACCTGAAGCTGGAAAAAGGAAAAACCTATCAATGGTCTGTGTCTCTGATCTCCGATCCCGAACACCGATCAAGAGATTTGATTGTCGGAGGGATGATCCGGGTGGGCGATGTCCCGGTCTCCCTGGGTGAGAATGTGAGGAACGCCAATCCGGTCCAAGCGACACGGTTATGGGGGCAAGCCGGGTTTTGGTATGACGCCATCGGCGTGATTTCCACCAACATTCAGTCTCATCCTTCAGATGCCGAGATGCATAATGTGCGAGCGTCGTTGCTTGAAGAGGTTGAATTGGATATGCCGGCACAGTTGGATCGCCAGCATGGATTATGACTGCGGCTTTTTGACAGTGGGAATTGGAGGTTTGTATGGGCAAGTCCACGAAGCTCTTGTCTGAGCGGGTGTTGATAGGACCAGAAATTTCCCCCAGTCCGTGATGCCCGTGTATTGTTGAGCCTGCTACTTCTGTCCTAGAGGAGCAGGTTTTCTTCCCCCTTCATCGTACCCGCAGTTATGGAACCTGTCCCCGCCGTTGTGGCGGGGACAGGTTTTTTAATTCCCGGCCGTTTTCCCCGCTCAATTTTTGTCCGACAACTTTTCACTCACTCCTCAGACCAGACCTCTCACCTCATTTTAGCTTCGGGTTTTCCATGTGAAGAGCCCGGCAGGAATGGCGCTACCCCCGTTTCTCTCATCCGAATTAAGTTTCTTCCTGTCGGGCCGATACTGACTCCAAAAGTGAAGTGGCCAAAACCACACAACCTTGAGGCGTTTTCTTGATGAGCTTCCAAATGGGTCCTCCTGCTTTCTCGCTGCCATGTTCCTCTTCCATCTGAATAGATTCCACGCGCTTTTACTGATATGGGCCCTTCTGTGCGGGGCGATATGGTCTGTTCAGGAATCCTTTGCGAATACCCTGGACATTTTCCCTCCCTCTATGAATTTTCAGGAAGACGCGGACGAAGAAATTTATGATGCGGTAACGGTATCCATACCGGTGCCATCATTCGGGAAGGGTAGGGTTTCGGAGCCGTCGGTCGAAGACAGATATCAGGACCCTGTGTTTGCGGACGTGTACTTTGATGACGTCCGTTCTTCCATTCAGGGCAGTATCGAGGAGTTCCTCCACGAAACGGTGGCGCTTTTTAAACGGGAAGACCAGTGGGGATTATGAATTGAAGGACATTGTGATTCGCGAGGCACGTCTGCATATAACCTCGCCAGGGCAGACTATCATCTGAAGTCTCTTGCCGGGTTCTTGGAGCACTTGGGGATTTCCTCCGGGCGCATTCATCCGGTGAATTTTGGCCAAACTCCTTTTTCCTGTCAGAGCGGGAGTGAACGGTGTCAGGAGGATAACCTTCGTGCGGAACGAATTTTTTCTATCCTGGCCGTTGATCGTTTTCAACGGGGTTGTCTGGCGCGATTACGTTTTGTTGCCGGAAAGGATTCGGATCGAGCAGCTGAATATTTGAAGCGCCCCCCTTATTTGCTACGCATTCAACTGGCATCTCCTCAATTCACGTCATTCCGCTGAAGGTGTTTTATTCTTCCGCTTCCTCCCCATTGGTGGAAAACGTGTTGCGTGTCCGCAAAACTCGGCTGCGTAGTGAACGCCTTTCCATTCAGGCGGGTTACAAAATATCCAGGACAAATTCCCAATGAACTCCCTGATCTTGAGCACCTCCCTCGGGAGGATCCTCCACATGATTCAACTGCTGACCCCAATACAGATTGGCATGCGCCCGATTGAAGAAGGACAGGCGGATTCCTGCGCCAATACTGGCTAGCGTCTCTGGATCGGGCGTATTGCGTTTGGCTTCCCATGAACGCCCCACATCGATGAACGGGGCCAGTGCCACCGTCACCTTTGGACCAAAAAAAGTTGGGAACATCGGGATTCGTGACTCCACGTTGAACAGAAACGCATTATCCCGCACCAGATAATTTTCCCAGTACCCCCGGACGCTGTATCGGCCGCCGACGGCAAATTGTTCCAGTGCGAATAAGCTGTCGTTGGCAATCTGCAAGGTCAGACCACCGAGAAATTCGATGCCGAGAGGATCGACGCGTCGGACATATTGGGCCTGACCTAACCAGACAAAAAATTCCCCGTCCGGATCATCCGAGTTTTGTTTATTGTTGGTGGCATCCAGGACGTTCAATCCCACACTGAACCGGGATCGAACCGCGAAGACCTGATTGGATTCCCGGTGAGTCCATTCCTGCCCGAACCGGAGGGCTGACACGATAGCCTTGCCGTTGTTGGTTGCGCCGCGCTGGAAGGAAAACCCCGTTCCACCAAGGAAACTTTGATTTTCCAGGTGTTCTCCGATGAGGGAAAGGGCAATTTCGTCATTGAGTGTGCGATAGACGGGCTGACGTAAGGCGATTTTATATATTTGGGACTTTGTCCTGATGTCCAGATCATCGAATGGTTTTGTGACGACGTTAAAATCATTGAACCGGAAATTCAGTTCCAGGGTCGTATCCCGTGCCGTGAGCGGGATGACGTAGTTGGCTTCGATGAGAGGTTGCAATCCCTTGGATTGACCGTAGGTAAAGAGAAAGGCATCGCCCAACCCGAACGGGTTCTGCACAGCGATATTTCCGAGACCCCGCGACTCGCCCACTGTCGGTGATTGAAAATTGTTGAATTCTACCCATGCCCTGAATGGTGAAGCTTCCTCCACTTGGACATGGAGGACCCCTTCGCCGGGTTTCAGTCCAGGTTTCAGCTCTGTGTTTAACCGTTCCGTGCGCGGGTCTTGAAGAAGGAGCTGGAGTTTTTCTTTCAACGGATTGATATTGAGCGGTGGTCCGCTGCTCAGGGCAATCCGGTCTTCAAAATAAAATGGTAGAAAATATTTGGTGCCTTCGATTTGGATGTCCGTCAGTTTTCCCTCAATAATTTGAATGGTGACGACTCCGTCTTGTAGGGTTTGATCCGGGATCACCGCTCCGGAATTCACATATCCTTTATTCACATACAGCAGGGTTAAGGCCCGGCGCAGTTCCTCCAGATCATTGGTGGACAACTCCCTATTTTCGTATGGGGCTGTGACTTTGGCTAGCTCTTCTGCTGAAAAGACTGTGCTCCCCTCAACTTGAATTTTCCGGACCATTACCCGAATCTGGGGAGGGGCCCCCTTCAATTCAGGAATGCTTTCCACTGGAGGCAGTGTGATATCGGGAGCGGCCTTTGGGGTCAGCGGCTCGATTTTTTTCTCAAGAGGCGGAGGTTTACCGAATCGTCCGGTGGGATCAAAGCCGGGCTGGACTTGTGCGAAGAGTTGATCTTCTTGTCCTACTCCCGGAAAAAATTGTAGGGATAGGATGAGGAAAACAGTAAGTCCTTTCACAATATCAGCGACCCGGATAGGCCGTTTGACGGACGAATGGGAGTGGGGCCTTGAACCAAACAACGCATTCCTCGCTACCGTAAATGCCATTCAGTAGAAGAGGTTGTCTGCTGTAAGGGTGTTTTTATACAGGAAGAAGACAATAATTGCTAGGGAATCATCAGATTGTCGATGAAATCTGGTTATTGTCCCTATTGAGGGTGCCCCTCATTGTTCGAAGAATTTCGGATGGGAAAATATGGAGAGAGTGAAAGAGGACATACTTCTCAACCCCTGTCTCATTTAAACAACCGTGGTCGCTTAGTGACTTTCTTTTACAAGGTTTTTATTCCATTCCGGGATTTCAATGATGAGATCTTTTTCCCCATTCGGGACGCACTGGCACCCCAGTCTTGATTGCAGGGTGAGCCCGGGAGCTTCATCTAATTGGTCATTTTCGTCATCAGTGGCCTCGTTGCAGGTGTCGAGCCCTTGTTTCACAATGATATGACAGGTTGAGCAGGCACAGACTCCGCCGCATGCATGTTCCACATCTATACCATTTCCCAATGCGATATCGAGGATGCTCCCAGGCAATCCTGTCTCCCCATAAGGGAACTTCTCTGGATCAACCTCAATTTCAATGGGCTTTTCTGGTGTGATAAAGGTGAGCTTGAATGGTTTCTTAGCGACTGCGGTTTCACTTTTCTCAATATATGGATTGCTGCCTCCCATTTAATTCTCCTTATAAATCAATACATTAAAAATTAATTTTCGAAAAAATGTCCTGTTTGATCATTTTTTGTTTTTTCTAATCCGACTAAATGGATCTCCGACCATTTTAGTCTTGACTGGCCAGGAGGTCAATGATACATTAAACCCGATCATATAAGTCGGGATTATGGCTAACTGAAATTTTTGGATCGTATTTTTTAATTATGCTGAAGCTTTCGAAAAAAGCAGATTATGCCCTGATGGCTCTCCAATATATGGCCATGGTCCGATCTGGGGAAACCAGTCCTTTTAACCCTAATAGGGTTGTCAACACCAAAGAAATAGCCGAGGAGCATCATATTCCCCTGGAGCTGTTAGCCAAAGTGCTTCAGACCTTGGCCAAATATGACATGGTGGAAAGTCAAAATGGACCCAAGGGAGGCTATCTCCTGGCCCGTGAGCCACGGGAGATTTCCATTGCCCAGGTGTTGGAAGCGATTGAAGGGCCACTGGGGATTGCCGATTGTTACCATGAAAAAGATGAACATGCCTCCTGTGAACAAATAGAGCATTGCAATATCCGGACGCCTCTGTTGCGCGTGCAAGAAAGCATTTTTCATTTACTCAGTAATATGTCTATTGAAGATATGATGGCCGAGCCCCCTTTAATCATTGTGGAATCTCGTAAAACAAAAGGAGTTCAATTATGAAGTTGCCTATATATTTGGATAATCATTCAACGACCCCCTGCGATCCTCGGGTGCTTGAAACGATGCTCCCCTACTTCACCGAGAAATTTGGGAATGCTGCCAGCCGGAATCACAGTTTCGGTTGGGAAGCCGAAGAGGCGGTGGAAGTGGCCAGAAAGCAGATTGCGCACCTCATTCACGCCGATACCAAAGAACTTATTTTCACCAGTGGTGCCACGGAATCGGATAATCTGGCCTTGCAGGGCGTGGTGGAGATGTACCGGGAAAAAGGAAATCATATCATTACAGGTTCAACGGAACACCGGGCGGTGATTGATACGGCGAAATATCTGGAAAAGAAGGGCACCAAGGTCACCTTCCTCCCTGTTGATAAGGCAGGCATGGTGAGCCCTGATGACGTACGCAATGCCATTACCGATCAGACGATTTTAATTTCAATTATGATGGCCAACAATGAGATCGGTACGATCAATCCCGTGGCCGAGATTGGAAAAGTTGCTAAAGAAAAAGGGGTTCTCTTCCACTGTGATGCGACGCAAGGGGTGGGAAAAATCCCTGTGAATGTTCAGGACATGGGAATTGATCTGATGTCCTTCACCGCCCATAAGATTTATGGTCCCAAGGGCGTGGGGGCCTTATATGTCCGACGAAAGGCGCCAAGAGTGAGGTTGGAGGCAATGATGTATGGCGGGGGTCATGAGCGGGGTATGCGATCAGGAACCTTGCCCGTGCCGCTCATTGTCGGTTTTGGGAAAGCCTGCGAATTATGTGAGCAGGAGATGTCTACGGAGTCTGTTCGTATGGCCAGGATGCGTGATCGCCTTCAAGAAGGCATTATGAATAGAATGGATGAGGTCTATTTAAACGGGCACCCGACGGAGCGGTTGCCGAACAACCTCAATATTAGTTTTGCCTACGTCGAAGGAGAGGCGTTACTCATGGGGGTCAAGGAAATTGCGCTGTCCTCCGGTTCGGCTTGTACTTCGGCCACGCTTGAGCCGTCTTATGTGTTGCGTGCCTTAGGAGTTGGATCGGATCTGGCCCATTCCTCCATCCGCTTTGGGCTCGGTCGGTTTAATACGGATGAGGAGGTAGAATACACTATTGATCGAATGCTCAAGGCTGTGACGCACCTTCGAGAGATGTCCCCTCTTTATGAGATGGCCAAGGAAGGGGTGGATTTGAAAAGCGTTCAATGGGCAGCTCATTAATTGATATACTTGAAGATAAATTCAAAATGGTTTTAAAAAATACAATGTCATACCATACAACAAAGGGAGGGATAGTCCATGGCCTATAGTGAAAAAGTCATTGATCATTACAACAATCCCCGTAATGTGGGAAGTTTTCAAAAAGATGCCGACGATGTCGGAACAGGTGTGGTCGGAGCTCCGGAATGCGGAGATGTGATGAAACTCCAAATTAAAGTCGAAAACGACACTATTGTGGATGCCAAGTTCAAGACGTTTGGCTGTGGGTCGGCCATTGCCAGTTCCAGTTTGGCGACCGAGTGGCTCAAGGGAAAAACCTTAGAAGATGCTCAAAAGATTAAGAATACGGATATTGTTCATGAATTGAACCTCCCACCCGTTAAAATCCATTGTTCAGTATTGGCGGAAGATGCCATTAAAGCGGCCTTGGGGGATTACCAGAAAAAAGCGGGAGAGAAGAAGCTCAAGCCGGAAGCAGCCACTACCTCATCCTAGCTTAGGGAACTGTTCACGATTTGTTGTAGGGAGAAATGGTGATGGAAACAAAAACTACGGAAAGCAATCCAACGGTTGCCATGACCGATGAGGCGTTGAAAGAGGTCAAGCGATTATTAGACCTTCAGGGAATTACTGAAGGGGGGCTTCGGTTGGGAGTGAAAGGTGGCGGCTGTTCGGGGCTGAGCTATACCGTCAACTTCGATGACAAGATCGGGGAGTTTGATACCGTCACTGAAGTGGATGGCGTAAAGGTGATCGTCGATGCCAAAAGCGCCATTTATCTTGAGGGGATGACCTTGGATTATCAAAAGGACATGGTGAGTGGAGCCTTCAAATTTATCAATCCCAATGCCACTAAGACATGTGGGTGCGGAGAGTCGTTTTCAGCGTAAGACCAATCTCTTTCAATCACATAGTGACTATAACAACTCGGGCATGGGGCAGTCCCCATGCCCGAGTCGTCAGAGCCAGGAATCATGGAACCCCAACGACAAGCCACGACAAAAGCCCGCGAACTTCCGATGGCGCGCAGTATGTGCTGGCACTGCCAATCTGAAGTCACGGGAGAATATCTCTGTGGTCAATGCGTCAAAGTTCAGCCACTTTCAAAAGACTTGGATTATTTTGCCTGCTTTCAACTTCCTCGTCTGTTGAATATTGATGAACAACAATTGGAGCAGACGTTTTATGAATTAAGTCGTACTTTTCATCCGGATTTTTATTCCACCAAAGATGAATCGGAGAAAGCCATTAGTTTAGGAAATTCAGCTTTTCTGAATGCGGGCTATCGAACACTCAAAGATCCCATTCAACGTGCTGAATATTTGATCAGGTTAGAGGCCGGAGCGGTGAAGGATATTCGATCGAATCCTCCAGCCGATCTGTTTGAAGAGGTTCTTGAACTGCAGGAGGACTTAGAAACGTTCCGTCAATTGGCCCCACAAGGCTCGTCATCGGAACTTGAGGCGCTTCGGAAAAGACTGCAGGATGAACGGGACCGTCTGGAGAAACGCCAGGCCGAAATGGAAGCTTCGCTGCAAAGCCAATTCAAACTATGGGATCAGTTGCAGGAACGCACACCTCTTCCGGGTCAGGCTCGTGAAGAGAAAAATTCTATCTTGCGTGATATGCAGGAAATTCTTTCTAATCGAACATATGTGCGGAATATGGTCAACGATTTGCTCGAAACAACTGGCTAAATCGATATCATCCAAAAGGAATATATTGTGAGTCGCATTGTTGGGATTGATTTGGGAACGACGAATTCGCTGGTTGCCTTTATGGATAAGGAAGGGCCTCATGTGATACCCGGCCCTGATGGGCAGACCAAAGTGCCTTCAATCGTGGGGTTAACTGATAATGGGATGATCGTGGGAGAGCCTGCAAAAGCCCATTTGATTCGTGACCCTTCCCGTACTATTTATTCCGTGAAGCGGTTTATGGGGAAGGGGCTGGATGATGTAAAGGACGACCTGAAGTATTTCCCCTATCATCTTCATGAAAAAAACGGGGTCATTCGAATTGAAATTGGGGACAAAACATTTTCTCCGCCTCAAGTGTCCGCCATGATTCTGAAAGAATTAAAACGGCGAGCCGAGGAATATTTAAAGGAAGACATCTCAAGGGCTGTGGTTACTGTCCCGGCGTATTTTAATGATAGTCAGCGGCAAGCCACCAAAGATGCCGGAATGATTGCAGGGTTAGAGGTCTTGCGTATCATTAATGAGCCGACAGCCGCTTCGTTAGCGTATGGACTTCAGAAAAAGACACAAGGTCTGATTGCGATCTATGATTTAGGCGGAGGGACGTTTGATATCTCTATCCTCAAATTAAAGGATGGAATCTTTGAGGTCCTGGCGACGAATGGGGATACTCATTTAGGGGGAGATGATTTCGATCAACGGCTCGTCGATGTGATGGTTGATGATATTTTCCAAACTCAAGGCGTTAAAATTGGAGAGTACCCTGATTTGATGCAAACCGTTCGGTTGGAGGCGGAACGCGTCAAAATACGGTTGTCGGATGAAACCCAAACTCAGGCGGTGGTAGAACTTCCCAATTCGAGGTATGAAAAGATATGGACGCGGGAGAGCATGGAATCGTTAACGATGGATTTAGTGGAGAGAACCCTTGCGCCTTGTCGGTTCGCGCTCAAAGATGCTGGATTAAGCTCTAATCAGATTGATGAAGTGGTTTTGGTAGGCGGGAATACACGCATGCCACTGGTTTGGCGAAAAGTGGAAGAACTATTTGGCAAAAAACCTCACTCTGAACTTAACCCTGACGAAGTTGTCGCGTTAGGGGCGGCTGTTCAAGCTGATATTTTGGGTGGGCATACCAAGGACCTTCTGTTACTGGACGTAACCCCGTTGTCATTGGGAATTGAAACAATGGGTGGGGTCATGAGTGCCCTGATCCGTCGAAATACCACGATTCCAACCAGTGCCAAGGAAATGTTTACCACCTATGTCGATGGGCAAACCTCGGTGGATATTCATATCCTCCAGGGAGAACGGGAATTGGTCAAAGATAATCGAAGTTTGGCCCGTTTCCAATTAAAGCTTCCACCCTTGCCGGCAGGGGTGCCTCGCGTGGAAGTCAATTTCCTCATTGATGCCAATGGGATCCTACACGTGACGGCCAGAGATATACGGACAGGTGAGGCTCAGTCCGTTCAGGTAAAGCCTTCTCATGGACTGACCGACGACGAGGTGGAAGGGATGATTCGAGATTCTTTCCAATTTGCCACAGAAGACATCAAAGCCCGTCAGATTATTGAAGCACGGAATGAAGCCAATGCGATCATTGTGGCGACCGAGAAAGCCTTGGTGCGCGCAACGAATTTAATTAATGACAAGGAAACTGAAAGCATCCGCCGGATTTTGCAGCAGCTTGGTGAAGTCAAAGAGGGGGATGATCATCGTGTGATTCGTGCGAAAATTGCTGAGGCTGAAAAAACGACTCATCATTTGGCCGAAGTGTTGATGGATGCCACGTTGAAAGAAGCTCTCGAAAGTAAGAAATTATCTGATGTCATAAAATAATCCCTCAATAGGGAGACTGTCGGCATGGACCAAATCATTAATCCAAGGGGAAGAACTCATGGCTCAGGAATTCATGTGGGGTGATACCGAAGATATTGCTATTCGGCTACAGGAAGAGCATCCCGACCTTGATCCGTTAACGGTCAGATTTACGGATTTACATGCGTGGGTGGTTGCCCTTCCTGAATTTAAAGACGATCCTAAAACGTCAAATGAAAAAAAGCTGGAGGCCATTCAAATGGCCTGGTATGAGGAGTTTCAGGACGCCCAGTCCTGAAAGTGCGAAATGTTTTGCATTCGGGCCGCCGCAGAGTTCTTTTAAAATGGGGAAAGCTGGTTGGTGGACTCAGAGTTCAACCGGTCGAACTCAAAAAAATCCATAGGATTCGCTTTCTGAGGCGCTGCTTTTCTTGGTTCCGTTCCTTTACGAAAAACTTCCGTACTGATATTTCGACTGGTCTTTGATGGTAAGTCACCAGTCGTGGTGTCGATTTGTGCAAATTGAATATCACTAGGGATGGGAAAGGTCATAACGGGTGAGTTTAGAAGCGCCTGATCCATGAACCGGATCCAAATCGGAAGGGCCGCATGTGCTCCGGATTCCAATCTGCCGAGTGTCCGAACTCCATCAAATCCCACCCATACCCCTGTCGCCAAATTCGGTGCATACCCGACAAACCAGGCATCATTATAACTATTGGTGGTTCCGGTTTTTCCTGCCAATGGCCGGCCAATAAATTTGGCGAGTCTTCCAGTTCCGGTTTGAATGACATCCATGAGCATATTGGTGATCAAGTAGGCGTTTTCCCTGGTCATCGCTTGTCGAGGTTCGAAGAGATGCTGTTCTAAGATCTCGCCGTTGAGGTTTTTTGCATGCGTAATCAGGTAAGGTTCAAGCCACAATCCCTGATCCGCAAAGACGCCATATGCAGAGGTGATTTCTTGGAGAGTCACGCTGGAAGATCCTAAGGCCAAGGAGAGGTCCTGGCTGAGCGGACTTCGAATTCCCAGATTGCTGGCGATATTGACAACTTCGGGAACTCCAATTTGTTCAAGCAATCTTACGGTTGCGGCGTTGCGGGAATGGCGCAGTGCTTCACGTAGGGTAATTGTCCCAAAAAAGCGTTTTTCATAATTTTCTGGTTTCCATACCCGGTCTAAATCCTCGTCTTCATACACCACGGGGGCATCAAGAATTAGGGTTGCCGGTGTCAGGCCTTGTTGGAGTGCCGAAGCATAAATGAGTGGCTTGAATGCTGAACCGGGTTGTCGACGGGCAATCACTGCACGATTAAACTGGCTCCGAGTGAAATCATACCCTCCTACCATGGCTTGAACAGCGCCGGTCCTGGGATCCAAGGCGATAAGGGAGCCCTCCACGATTGGAGTTTGCTCTAAGACAAATTCGCCTGACTCGACAGTGCCCTTTTTCGGGGCGACTTCAATGATGTCCCCCACCTTCAGGAGTTGGAGTGGGGAGGCCTTATCACGGACGACTGCTGTCCCCACGTCCCCGGTTTTCTCCAATCGTCGTTGGGCCCAGCGCATATCCTCGAAAAGGATAGAGCCTTTATAGGTATTTCCAATCAAGATTTGAGCAGATTGTTTTGTCACGTTGGTAACGAGCGCTCGGTAGAGGCCATGGACAAAGGCCGCCTTTGGGTTCTGGAGCTCCGGGAAGGTATCGGGAGGTGTGTAATCATTGGTGAAGGCAATATGCTCAATCGGTCCGCGCCAGCCTTGCCGTTTATCCAATTGACGGAGCCCGGTACGAACCGCTTCTTCCGCGCTTTTTTGCATGGCAATGTTTAAAGTGGTGTAGATTCGTAGCCCACCTCTATACACGAGGGTTTCTCCGTACCGATCCACCAAGTGCTGACGGACCTCTTCCAGGAAATAGGCCGCGATCGGTTCAATGGACTGATGGCGGTAGGATAAGGTTGTCGCCATGGCGGCTTGCGCGTCCTCGTTGGTGATATACCCCGCTTCGACCATACGCCTCAATACCAATTCTTTCCGCGATTTGGCCAGATCTGGATTCCGATAGGGAGAATAGGTGTTGGGGGCTTTAGGAAGACCAGCCAAAAAGGCTGATTCAGGAAGACTCAAATCCGAGACGTTTTTATCAAAATAGGTTAAGGCGGCGGCTGCCACTCCATAGGCACCGTGGCCAAAATAAATTTGGTTTAGGTACATTTCTAGAATTTGCTCTTTGGTCAGTACCCATTCCATTTTTACTGCGAGAATGAGCTCTTTGATTTTCCGCTGATACGTTCGTTCCGGAGAAAGAAAAAGAGCTCGGGCTAATTGTTGAGTAATGGTGCTGGCCCCTTGAAAACGACCACCTTTTTTTAGATTGGTCCAAGCCGCCCGCCCGATGCCGACAATGTCTAGTCCAGGGTGATCAAAAAAGCGAGTATCTTCTGTTGCAATCACGGCCTGCGTGAAGGCTTGAGGAATTTTGTCGATAGGCGTATACAGACGACGTTCGATGAAAAATTGTCCAATGATTTCACCGTTATCTGCATAGACTCTTGATACTAAACTAGGATGGTAGTCTTGAAAGGAGTCGAAAGTGGGAAGGTCCCGAGTCGCAATCCAGAGAATTCCCCCAATAACTCCTACCCCGATACACAAGGCAAGAAATGTGGTGAGCAGTGTAATTCGAAGCCAGGACCAGCCGCGTAGCTGGGAAAAGAACTTCTGAAATTTACTCATAAGAGATACATAACCAAAAACGGCCTAGAGATTGGGAGGGTTTTGGATGGTATTAAAGAGGAAGAAGATTTCACTGGCCTTTTATTTACGATACCCCGAGATAGATTAAAACACAAGAACAATGTCTGTTTCCTGCAGACTTCAATTAGGCGGCCATGGCGTAAACAAACGAGGTTGGGATTGGAAGAGTGGAAAATTGGTCAGAAGAAAGATAGCAGATTTCAGCGCTTACTGACCACCAATACTCGACAAGCTGGCCTTGAGTGGAATTTAGTTGGGGCTAAATGGACAATTCTTTAGGTCTTCTGCCAGATTGACAAACTTTTTCACCCCATGGTACCACCAAAGGTCAAGTGAATTTTCAGCTTTTCCATTACAACGAAGGAGAGAAATTATGCCTACAGATGTTGCAGCAGAAGTGAAAGTCGGAGACGTGGCCCCAGATTTTACATTAAAAGACCAAGACCAAAAGGATATTAAACTCAGCGACTATCGTGGAAAGAAGAACGTGGTTCTGGCATTTTATCCTCTGGATTGGAGCCCTGTCTGTACAGGGGAAAATAAATGTTTAACCGATGATTTTCCAAACTTTGGATCAGTCAATGCCGAAATTTTTGGCGTGAGCTGTGATAGCTTTTTTTCCCACAAAGCTTGGGCCGATTCCTTAGACCTTAAGCATCAATTACTCGCCGATATGCATCGGACGGTGTCTAAGGCGTATGGATTATATTTTGAGCCGTTGAATTGCTCAAAGCGGGCTACTGTCATTGTGGATAAAAATGGAAAAGTGGCCTATGCGAAGGTTCAAGATATCAAAACCGCTCGTGACGACAAAGAAATTTTGGAAGCGTTGAAAAAGTTGAAATAATCCTGAGGATGTTCGGACCGAAGGAGTAGGTTCAAGAACCAACTCCTTCGGTCCGTAATCTTTGATTGCGAGGCTGTGATGTCCGGTATGGTTGAAGATGTAAACGATGACAATTATGCAGGGTTTACGGAGGCTTCGGCTGCAGTTGTGGCTTATGGCATTGCCACCTGTGAACCTTGTATGGCGTATGACCCTGTTCTTGCAGATATCGCTCAACAGTATTCGAATGTGCGATTTGGAAAAGCCAAAATGCATGTTCCAGGACGATGCCGTGCCATTAAAAAGCGGCATCAATTTGAAACCTATCCCACCACCCATTTCTTTTCCAATGGAACGCTTGTGCTCACCAAAGAGGGAAAACTAGAACCCGCCGAACTGGCGAGCTTGATTCGTCAATCCTTCTCTATCCAACCCTAAAGTCTTGGTGGATCCTGCTCGGTCCATATTCCGCATCTGGCCTCCAGGTTTGATTTTGACCAGCAGGGTATCCCGGTTTTGTCTCAGTGACACGTTTATGAATGCGGTGAGGGTTTTCGAGATCCAGGGCTATACAGAATAAACAGCCACAGCGCCTGGTTGCTGGCTCACGGAGACTCGGTAGAGAGGTGGTGTTTCGAAGTGGGGCACCAGTGTTTCCCAGATGACTCTCGCAAGCGCGGAGTCTGTAACGGGGATGTTGGCAAAGGCCGTATCCTGGCTCAGATTTCGCTGGTCAAACCGTGTTATAACCCGTGTTCTGACGATTTGATCCACTGTCTGCAAATTCATAACCTGCCCGGTGTCTGCGGAAATTATGCCCTTGGTGGCAATCCACAAATCATAATCATGTCCTTGAGTATTACCCGTTCGGGATTGATGCACTGCGGAAAACGTATAGCGTCGAGCGATTAAGGCCGATTCCCTGTTGGAAGAATGGAGCTCCCCATCCATGAAGCTCGCGTTCACTTCAGCGAAGAGGGTTTCGTCCTCATAAAGACGAAGTGCATCTGGATTAGGAAGGTCTGGATGCTTTTCTAAAATGTGCCATAGGATAACTGCAAGATTTTCGGTTGTGGGAATTCGTTCAGAAAAATATGGAGTATCAAGATTTAAATTTTTATGATCAAATTGTTCCAGAACCTGATTTAAAATGTTTTTTAAATCATATAAATTGATGATCATCCCTGTGACAGGATCGATGTCTCCACGCAAGGTGACTTCCAATAAATAATTATGGCCATGGGTATTCACATTATTACAAAGACCAAAAACCGCACGGTTTTTTGCGTCGTCCCATTGAGGGTTGTGGTAGCGGTGAGAGGAGCAAAATTCTAGGCGTTTGGTGAGGGTTGCTTTGGCCATGAAGTCTCTATAAAGAAAAAGGGCTGGATCTTGGTTGCCTTTGGAAGTCCAAGTCCAGCCCTAATTGGTAAGGGTTCTGAGTAAATATTTGTTAGGTCGAGAACGAACTTCCACATCCGCAGGTGGATTTCGCCTGAGGATTTTTAATGGCAAATCCTGACCCTTGCAGACTATCAACGTAGTCGACTTCTGCGCCGCTGAGCATTGGGGCGCTTTGGGAATCCACAATGACCTTCACGTCACCTTTTTCAATGATGGTGTCATCGTCGCTGGTTTTATCTTCAAACGACATTCCATATTGATAGCCGCTGCATCCTCCGCCTTTGACGTAAATGCGCAGGCCGACGGAATTTTCTTCTTCTTTAATCAGTTCCTTAATCTTCTGCTCTGCGATCGGGGTAATGGTTACCATAGTTCTTGTATCCTCCTTATGATCACATAATTTTTGTAGATTCATCTTTCCTTTCAATCGGTTGAAAGAAATCCAACATTGAGCTTACATCTTAAAGCACGCCTTTTAATATTGTCAATTTATAGAGGGACTGCGAGGTTGCGGAATCATGAACGGCAAAAATGATGAATTACTCGAGATCCTTTAGCCATTCCTGCCTCAGCTCATGAGAAACTGGGGCTTCTGCACGATATTGAGGGTGGAGGATAGTCAGAAAGGCAGGGACTTTCTCTTGGGCCAAGAGGTCTCGAAAGGTAGGGGTGGTGGAAAATCGCACAAAATGCACGGCACTGATTTTATCTTCCTTGCTATGCCCGGCCTCAAAATTTGCAAAAACCGAGGTATTCCCAACCCTGAGGCCCACGGTATCGGCCTGATCAATATTCTGAAAAGAATGCAGCAGCGATTGAATTTTTTCGGAATCGGTAATTTCGATAAACAGTGTTGCGCTCAATTCATTACGACATGGTAGCAGGGCATTATACACGTCACATTCTTCCTGAATTTTTCCCGGATCAAAAATTCGCTCTATTCGAATCATTTCTTGTATTTGAAATAGCAGGGTTTCGCGATTCTCAAACACGAGGGTCACTAATTCCCCTACAGAAATACGGCGCCGTTTTTTAAGCGTAATAATTCGTTGACGAATGTCGGCACGATTTTCTTCATATTGAGCGGCTGAGAGGAGGTCTTGCGGTGTGAGCAGGTTCATGGTGTTAATCCATAAGCGTTGCGAACGACTTGAATAGGATGAAGGGTCGATTGGGTTGGTGCAGTTTGAAGCGCTTGGTCCAGTTGTAGTGCCGACAGAGGGCAATCGGAGGCGACGACGTCGAAAGGCTCCTCTTGAATTTCTCTCACGGCCTTCTTGGCGATTTTCATCGAGAGATCAAAAAATTCAGTCTTGGCACTCCAGGCTCCATCATGGCCGGAGCATTTCTCGATCAGATGAACCGTGGCCCCGGTCAACTCCATCAATTCTTTTGATTTGAAGCCGATATTCTGATCACGTAAATGACAGGGAATTTGATACGCCACGCGTCCGGGATTGGACTGGAAATCAAGGGAAAGTTTGCCTTCCCGTTTGAGACGCATTACATATTCGCAAAGATCAAACGTGCGTTCGCTCAATTGCTTCATTTCCCGTGTGGGTTTGAGATAAGGGTATTCCCGTTTGAACATCAGGCTACAACTGGGAGCTGGAATGACGAGGTCATAACCCTGATCGAGATACGGCGCAAAGAGTCGATATTGAGACTCGGCAATCTTGGCCATTCCATCGGTATCACCAAGGTCAAACCGTGGCATGCCACAGCACTGTTGTTCCGAAGGCACCACGACCTCAATGCCATTTTTCTCCAAAATTTGCACAGCGGCTTTCCCGATATCCGTCACTTGATACGTCACCAGGCAACTTGGGAAGAAGGCTACTTTTCGGTGGCCGCTGGAAAGTGAGGGAGCCGGCTTCCGCTGATCCCACCATTGCGTAAAGGTTTGGGATTGAAACGGAAGGACCTGACGGTTTTTGTGCACTCCAACCGTACGCTCTACCAGACTACGGAGCCAAGGTGTGCGAAGGGCCCAATTGGTTAATGGAGCGGTCAGGCTTCCCAGCTTTCCGATCAAATCGGTTTGGAGCAGGAACTTGTCACGCCATGTGGCGCCACCCTCAGCCGTTCGTTGCTTTTTCCAGGCAGCCATGAGCCGGGGGAAATCCAGATCATATTGATGGGGAGGAGAATAGGGACAATGGTTAAAACAGAGTTTGCAGTAATAGCATTCCTGTTCAATCTTTGTGAAATCCTGCGCAGTGAACTGCGTTGAGTCGCTCTCATACTCATCAATCCGGTCTATAAGCGTATTGAACGACGGGCACAAGTTAAAGCATCGTCGACATCCGTCACAGACATCGAAGATTCGTCGGGTCTCGGTTTCGAGCTGAGACCGCGTCCAGCCGGGAGTGATTAGGTCAAATTTTGGCACAGGTTGTGACTTCAATGAGAGTCTATGAAAGAGTGATTGCAGGGCGGCAGCCTTTTTCATCAGCCGCCGCCATGTGTCATAATGCCGAAGCTATCAGCCCTGTTTCAGCGTTTCCAGCCCTTTCGTGAACCGGTTCGCATGGGATCGTTCCGCTTTGGCCAATGTCTCAAACCATTCGGCGAGTTCCTCAAGGCCTTCATCCCGAGCGGTTTTCGCCATACCGGGATACATCTGGGTGTATTCATAGGTCTCACCTTCAATCGACGCTTTCAAATTGGCTTCGGTGTTGCCAATCGGCACGCCGGTGGCTGGATCACCGACTTCCTTCAAAAAGTCTAAGTGACCAAACGCATGTCCGGTTTCAGCTTCCGAGGTATCACGAAACAGACCGCCGATATCGGTATAGCCTTCAATATCCGCGCGTCGGGCGAAATATAAATAGCGCCGATTCGCTTGCGATTCGCCGGCAAACGCCGCTTTTAAATTTTCGTGGCTTTTCGTGCCTTTAAGAGCTTTTCCCATGGAGTCCTCCTTTGACGGTTGTGGGGTGTAACCCCGATGATGAATGGTTCATTGAGCGCCTGTTGTGGCGGCGACAGGAGCCGCAAAGCCCACGGAAGGCGACTTGATGACTGGTAATTTCAAAATCCTTGGGAATGCCAGCTGGGGAGGTCAGGTGATTTAATCGAGGATCCATGACATCGACAATGGCCTGGCACCCCAAACAAATCAAATGGTGATGGGGAGACAGGTTGGCATCAAATCGAGCCCGAGCATGGCCAATATTAACTTCATGAATCAACCCGGAGGTACGCAAGACCCCAAGTGTGTAGTAGACGGTGTTCAGAGACATCATGGGAAATTGTGGCGCTACTTGGGCAAAGAGATCTTCCGCCGTCGGATGAGCCGTACTACGGAGGAGGGCGTCATAAATGGCAGTTCGCTGCGGAGTCGTTTTCAATCCATATCCCTGGAACTTCCGCTTGATGTCATTAAAAGAAATATCCATTTCATTCCTATTTAAGAATAATTACTATTTAGCAAACATTAAACGAGAGGGTCAACCGAAGTATGCCAACGGCACCGGGGGAAGGCAAAGCAAACACAAAATTTGGAGGGTCCGCACTCCGGAAAATCGCCTTTTAGAGGTATTTAGCGTTCTTTGGGAACCCATTGCCGCCATCCATGGCCTTCGTGCTCAAACTGAAAATGGGTGGGATGAAAGATCTCAGCCAAAATTTCGAGGGATTCGACCAGGCGCGGTCCCGGCCGGTTGAAAAACTGGTTCCCATCCGTCAGGTACACCTTCTGATTTCGCACCGCTCGTAACTGTGGCCAAAAAGGATGGGATGTCATTACCGGCATTTCTTTTTGAATGCGAGCCATGGAAAATCCACAAGGCATCAAAATCAGGAAATCCGGATCCGACGCGGTTAAGGCTTCCCAGGTTATCCAGGGGGCATGTTTCCCCCGCTGGCCAAAGGCCGAGTGACCTCCGGCCAGGTGAACCAGTTCGGGTACCCAGTTGCCGGCAGCCATCAGCGGTTCCATCCATTCGATGCAGGCGACCGTGGGGGGAGTCGGTTGTTGTTGGGAACGGTCGGCAATATCGCCCATGCGTTGGTGGGCCTGTTTCAAAAATGCCTGTCCTGCAGCTTGCTGTTCCAAGCCGTCCGCCACTCTGATCATGTCGTCCCAAACCCCTGATAAGTCTTGTGCGCTCAAGGAAATCAATGTGGGTGACGACCCAACTAAGTCGTGAAGGGCCCGCTGCACCTCATTCGCACTCACTGCACACACCTCACACTGGGTCTGGGTGACGATGACATCCGGCTGTAAGTCCTGTATCTGGTCGACCAAAACCTCATACAAGGAAAGGGCTGTCTGAAGACGTTTTGAGACCTGGGCATGAATAGCTTGGCTGGTTCCCTCAGTATGCACCGTGGCTTGAGTACAAACAGGCAGCTGGATAATGTCAGTAGGAAAATCGCATTCGTGCGACCGGCCGACAAGCTGAGCGCGGCTGCCCAATGCGCAGACCATTTCTGTTCCGCTGGGAATTAACGACACAATGCGAGAAGACACAATATCTCCTTGAAGGTGAACAGGAAAGGGAGAAATTATTGCTCATCCTACCTGAGAAAGGCAGGGCGTCCGCAACTTCTATTTGGTTGCTTGGGCTGTTTGTTGGGAGGGAGCGGGAAGAGAATGGAAGCTTCCTTCCATCTATGGTACAAAGGTACTTTCAACATGATCGGGTAAAGCGATATCGATCATGTCTTTTGGGTACAAACAGCAATTGCACTATTGATCACAGAAATCCGATTCGCATTCATCAAGGAGGTATGTATGGCAGCCAAAGCGTATATTCTTATGAAAGTCAAAGCAGGAAAAGTCCAAGATGTGTTAGAGACCCTCAAAGCCCTTCCTGGGGTGGAACAAGCTCATGCGTGTTTCGGTCAGCCAGATATCTTTGGTCTGGTTAATGCGCCTGATGACCGCGCCCTGTCCAACCTCATCATGGCCAAGATTCACACCATCCCGGGAGTGGAAGAAACCGACACCCATATCGTCGTCCAGGATTAGTTTTTCCTTATGCTTTCGATAGAAGCGAGGGATGGACTCAAGGGCTGGGACCAGGAGCCCAGGACCAACTGAGGATTCTGGATGAGATGGAGAATCCCTATTGCTCTAAATTGTGGCCAGTTGCTTCCTCGCACTTACAATCCCTCCAGGCGCTTCTGTTAAGCCGAGAGAGAAAAGGATGCTGTATAGAAAAAGCCGGGGTCTTTTGACCCCGGCTTTTGTTGTGATTCCGATTCGATATGAATGATTGATTGAGATCAGAACAAACCGGAAGCATGGCCTGAATTGGCCATGAAAAATAGCATAGGAATGGACAGTAGGGTATTGGTGCGTGACGCCAGGAGTGCCATCCGTCCGGCCTTGGCTTTTTCTTCCGGTGTCGCTTCCTTGAGCCCAAGGACTTTTTTCTGATTGGGCCAAATGATTCCCCACACATTCAGCAACATAATGGTCCCAAGCCAGGCGCCCATGCCGATCACGGCATCCTGTCCCTGCAGCATAAAGGCACTTCCCATCCGATGCTGATTCATCAGTAAGGCGGCGCCAAATATCCAGGTGAACAGGGCTCCCCAGCGAAACCACCAGAGCGCATTGGGCACCAGGTGCTTAAAGGCTTCGGCTTTGGTTTCTGGTGTGACGGCTTTGAGAAATGGCACTTGGATGAAATTAAAGTAATAGAGAATTCCAATCCAGGTAATGCCCGCGAGGAAATGCCCCCACGCTAATAAACTTTCCATAAGATGTCCTCGTATTCGTTAGGTTGAGTAAATAAGTCTTTGGAGGTGATGCGGTGTCACACCAGCATTTTGACCAGGCCATACAGGACCACAGTCAATACAAAGCCAGCAATGATGGTGCCAGAGATCGTATCGAGCGGATTGCCCATTGTCTTCCTCCTTTATTGTTCGTAGAAATGAGAAGCGGGTTGTGTCATGTGGCTTACGGAAGGTAGCCAACAAGTGTCTGATGCCTTAGCGTAACGTAGACCGGCTATCTTGTTCAAGATATCTGACAAAAGGATTCGAAATCATTCACTTTGGGATGATTCGACGTGTTTTTGGTAGAGTGGAAGCCGGCAGACAGAACCGCCACAATTTCTTTGCCCATTCTCCCGCATAGTCTACGCCAATTCGAGGCAGAGTCTGAATCTGTTTTGGCGAAACGGCCAGGCCGTGGTCTTCGATCCAAAGTGTGGTGCCGAGTGTGGCATCCAGTCCGTTATACGTGCGATCAATTTCTAGAAAACGGCAGACCCGGCCGGGACCGTCGATGCGTCTGGGCAAATCCGGCGAATGATCTCCTTCCAGGATTTCCAGTCCTCGAATTAAGACTGCGGCAGGAAACTCTTCCTGTTCGGTCACAATATTGAGACAGTGGTACATTCCATAAATCAGATACACATAGGTAAAGCCAGCAGGACCAAACATGATGTCTGTACGTTTCGTTCGACCTTTGGAGGCATGACAGGCTTTATCTTTGGGTCCGACATAGGCTTCCGTATCCACAATTTTTGTCCGAATTATGCCGATGGGAACCTGTTTGATCAGTACCTTCCCCAGCAATTCTTTCGCAACCTTCAACGTTGGCCGATCAAAAAACTCACGTGTCAGAGGATTGGAATGGTCCGGAGGATTCCCCTCCTTTGTAAGGAGGGGCATAGGGGAGGTAGAGTCTCGGAGTAATTGCCGTGTAAGGTCTTCTAAAACTCCGGCAAGATTTTTAATTATCTCATTGTTTGTATACCGTAGTATTTGAAGCCCTAAAAACGTTAAATGATTTTCGCGTTCCAGATCTTTGGTTCGTTGAGTTTCGGTGGCATGAACGTCTCCATCAATTTCAATGACCAAAGACCGTTCCGGGCAAAAGAATTCCACAATATATGAATCAATTCCGTGTTGGCGACGAAATTTTAAGCCGTGGATTTGATTCCCACGAAGTTTTGACCAAAGCAATTGCTCAGCCGGGGTTTGTTTCGATCGAAGCCGACGTTTTATCGGAAGAAGGTCTGGTTTCCCTTTTTTCGTTGGCATGGTCAAGAATCCGATCATTATCCCCCTCCTTTTCCCCCTCCTTTGTAAGGAGCGGATTAAGGGGAGGTAGAAGTGTGAGGAACGCGAGAACTTTGCAAAGTCTTCCCTCAACTTCACACCGATTTTGGAAAACTCTACCCCACCTACACCTCCCCTTACAAAGGGGAGGAAAAGAATTGATGTGGTCTAATGAAATGGGAAATTCGGTTCGGGAGAGAAACATTCACATGACGTGGGGGCCGTAGGGGGGCAAGGTGGTGAGGCGACCATCATCCAGCGGGCCGCCAACGGTGAAATGGTAGAGCGACTGCCACTTGGTTTGAGGATAAACGCCGAGCACCCGGTGGACCGGATCATCAAAAAAACAGCCGATCCCCGTTGACCGGATTCCAGCTGCTTCGGCCTCCAAATAGAGCACTTGGCCGATCAGCCCGGTTTCCCAAAACAACCGTTTGTAAAACCATGGACCGAACGTTTCTAAGCTGTCGTCGAATTCTGCGACCATTCCAAGCGCAAACGCACTGTCACCGGCGATGTCCTGCCCGCAACTGAGTTGTTTGGCCAGATTTTGCGCGTTGCCTTCTTCCAGGAGGTAGAGCGGGAGATTGGCCGGGCATCCTTCAGGAGTCGACCAGACAAACTGTGCGTGCATCGCGCTTTTGAAAAACGAGATGTCACGGTGGTCCGGACCTCGGTTGAGCCAATACAGCCCAGGCGGGATGCCGTCTATGCGGTGGACGAACAAAACCAGGTGAATGGTGGGAATCCATGAAAGGGAGTCCCAGGGCATGGGGCGTTCCGGTACAGGTAAGCCCCCCCTTGGCATAATCCGTTGTAGCATAGTGAAAAAACGATCAGCGGGAAGGCCGGTTCGTCCGTCAAATGCGACGGCGCTCCGTCGTTGATGAATGATCTGTCCGGCTAAGGGTTCAAGTTCAATGTCTTCCCGTTCGTTCATGGGCGCAGTGGGGGAATGAAAGCTCATGCGTTCGGGGTCTTGAGTCGATTTCCAGGACGCGTCTGTGACCGAATCGATAATTTCCCACAAAACCGGCTCATCTTTGCTCAAACGGTTTGCCGTACCTTTCCATTTTCCTGATGACAGCACTGCATCATTTGGTTCGTGCAATGCCAGATTCAGAGTGGGAGGGGGTTGAAGGTTTCCCGGCCAGACGGCGGCCAATAGTTCCGGGTATTCTGGCTCGGCCTGGTGGAAGTCCTGTTTTCGAGTCAAACCCAAGAGCCGTGCAATAGTCTCGTCCGGCGTGCCACTCAACACCAACAGATTCCAGCCTAATGTGGCTGCGGCAATTCGCAATGTGCCAATGGCATGGCCCATATCATGTTGGCAGTAACGAAAGGCCCGCTCTCCATATTTCCAGGCTTCCCGCCAATGAATAGACGTGAGGCCTATCAGAAATCCCTCAGAAGGCATGCCTTGGAGTATCGATTGGGCGAGTCCAGGAGAAAGAGCCCAACGGTGTTCAAGGGCATGTTCCTTCGGGGCATAGTGGTACAGCCCTGGTTCCACTGCAAGGTGAGGCAGGGAACCTGTGAAGAGATAGCCCTCCGTGGGGTGGAGGTTGCCGCTGGATGGATTACTCCGTAGTGCCCAGCTGGTCCCGTTGTAAGCTTTCCATGCCGTGAGGGATAACCCATATTCGAAGAAGCGGGAGACGGTGTTGAGGGTAATGGATTGTGAGGGGATCGAATGTGGGTGAAAGAGAGACTCATATGCTGGCGAAAGCGGATCTTCGTCGAGTGTAAGATGAGGAAGCGCGATGAGCGGAGCCCCTTCGAATCGGCGAAAGGGGTTGGGCTGATTTGCCCAATCCAAATGTCCTAACGAGCGGGCGTACCGGTTGAACTGCATGTTTGGTTTGCTCGTGATACTGTTTGACCTGATCAAGAGCTGTTTTGGTTTCCTGCTGGGTTTTCATCTAGACAAGTGTAACACCGTGAGAGGTGAGTGGAACAAGAAGACCTGTCTCACCTCGACGGGTAGGCTTTCTCAACATCTCCGTCTAGGCTTGACGGGTTACTACACGTCCAGGTTGTCAGCCAATCCGGCGTTGGCCATGAGAAATTCATAACGGGCTTCGGTGCGCTTGCCCATTAAATCCTGAAAGGTTCGGTCGGTGTGCAGTTCATCCAGAAGTTCGACTTTGAGTAAGCGACGAGTGGCGGGGTGTAAGGTGGTGACTTTGAGCTGTTGAGGAAACATTTCCCCCAAGCCTTTAAAACGGCTAATGGTGGGATGGGCATTGCTGCGGGCCTCAGACACGATCCGCACTTTTTCCTCATCGGTGCCCGCCCAGTGGACTTCCTTTCCGATCTCAATTCTGTAGAGAGGCGGTTGGGCAATGTAAACATGGCCTTGCCGGATCAGATCAGGCATGTGTCGGAAAAAAAACGTCAACAACAGTGTGCTAATGTGATAGCCGTCAATATCGGCATCCATCAACAAGATGATTTTATGATACCGGAGCTTTTTGAGATCAAAGTCTTTGCCGACTCCACAGCCCAGGACTTTTACGACATCGGCCAGCTCTTTGTTTTCCACTACTTTGGCTAGAGTGAGTTCTTCCGTGTTCAGCACCTTTCCCCGAATGGGAAGAATGGCCTGATTTTTTAAGTCACGGCCTTGTTTGGCCGTCCCGCCTGCGGAGTCGCCCTCGACGATAAACAGTTCGCTAATGGTAGGATCGGTGCTCTGGCAGTCGGCCAGTTTTCCCGGCAGATTGAGACGATGGCTGATGGCCGATTTCCGCATCACGGCTTTGGAGGCTTCACGAGAAGCCTCACGGGCTCGCGCCGCCAGCAACATGCGACCCACGAGGGTTTCCGCAATGCTTTGATTTTCGTTGAGAAACGTTTCAAGGGCCGGTCGGACCAGACTATCCACCTGCGCCTGAACTTCAGGATTATTGAGCCGCTCCTTTGTTTGACCCTGAAACTGTGGGTGGAGGACAAGCACACTCAGCACGGCCGCCATGCCTTCACGAATGTCTTCGGCTTGGAGGGAAAGGCCTTTGGGCGTGAGATTATGGGTGTCGATGTAGTTGCGTGCAGCCTTCACGATGCCGCCACGTAATCCCATTTCATGAGTACCCCCATTGGGGGTCGCCACGCCATTGACGTAACTTTTGACAAATTCGGCAGGTTCATCGGTCCATTGCAAGGCGACTTCCATACTCAGACTCTGTGAATCTCCTTGCGGGCCTGACGCGCCATTTTTTAATTGGCGTTCCAGGTAAAAGACGAAATCGACCGTCGTTTTTCTACCGCGATCCGCCACTAATTTTCGCAAGTATTCCTGGATGCCCTGTTCGTGATGGAACAGATGGGTTTCTCCGGTGGTGCCATCTTTGAAAGTCAGCTTGAGCCCCTTGTGCAGATAGGCTTTGGCATCCAGCGTTTCCTGCAACACAGTGGGATCGAATTGAATGGTTTTGCCAAATATTTTGGGATCGGGACGAAAATAGACCGAGGTCCCGGTTCCTCGTGCATTGCCCAAGGCTTTGACGGGGCCTTGGGGTGTTCCGGCCTGATACGTCTGTTCCCACTCCTTGCCGTCACGTTTCACCTGAACTTCCAGATGACGGGAAAGGGCATTCACAACCGAGGCGCCGACTCCATGTAATCCGCCGGAATGGATGTAACTGCCCGTATCAAACTTACCTCCGGCATGTAAGGTCGTCATAATAATTTCCAATGCCGACTTTTTGTGTTTGGGATGTTTATCCACCGGAATGCCGCGGCCGTTATCCGTGATGCGGAGACCTTCACGGGATTTATCCAGTTCCACGATGATGTGAGTGGCGTAGCCATTAATGACTTCATCGATGGCGTTATCCAGAATTTCCCAGACCAAGTGGTGTAGGCCCGTCTTATCAGTGCCTCCGATATACATGGCAGGGCGGCGTCGGACGGGGTCAATACCCTCCAGCACCACGATGTCACTGGCATCATATGTTTTACCCATGAACGGATCCTCGCGAGTGAATGAGAATGAAAAAGGTCAACAGGCCCTTTGTGTAATTTATCAGAAAGCTAGGGGGCAACTTCGGATTGGAAGATCGGAACGGTTAATTCAGCTGAAACCATGCCGGTCAGGCGACCCCGCTTAAACAACGGGTGCCCTTTTCCTCCACGTCCGACCACCTGGTATTTGCGAAGGGAAACGGTAAGGGTTCCACCGTCTTCTTTGAGCAGCAGCAGTTCCTCTTCCTTTGAGGACAATAAGCTAAATCCTACCACCGTATCGTTCTGGTCTAATTTCAGGACGATGACTCCACGGCCGGGTCCGGCCAATTGTGCGACCTCCTCGGCCTGACAGAGCAAGGCCCGCCCTTGAGCCGAGAAGACGGCCACAACGGTTTTTCCCAGAGGAGCGGTCACCTGGCTGACCCCGACAACTTCTTCCCTTTCCTTGAGTTTACAAAATTTTCGGCCCAGCCGAGTCGACGGGTCCTGGAAGGTATCGAGCTCAAATCGGACCCCCATCCCGCTTGAGGTCATGGCGATGGCTTCTCCGTACAGGCCCGTTGGCATGCTGTCGAAGAGTGGCAAGGCGCGACCTTTGGACGGGGTAAGGGAGGACGGTCCCGTTGTCCGCATTCGGGGATCAAAGCTCAATCCCTCAATAATCCGTTCGCCATCTTTGAATTTGAAAAGCTTTTGGGCAGGATCTCCAAAACCACTTCTGGCCAGTGGGATATCGCCGATGCGAATAGAGTAGGCACTGCCATAATTAGAAAAGAACACCACCGATTCAAGGGTGCTTCCCCCTAAAATCGTCATCACCCGATCGCCTTCCCGAACCCGTGCTTTGGACAGATCTTTAATGAGGCCGACCCGCCGGATCCATCCATCTGTCGAAACGGTGATCACCGCATCTTCTTTGACCCGGAAGGCGTCCGGATCGAACTCAACTTCCTCGGTTTGACGCCGGCCGATTTTGGTTCGACGTTTGTCCCCAAAAGTCGTGGCGACTTCCTCCAGTTCTTTTTTTACCACATCCCATAATTTTGCATTGGATGCCAGAAGTGTTTTCAGGTCCTTGGCCTGGCGCAGCTTGTCGGTCAGCTCATCCAGCATCTTCTTGATTTCGGTTCGGGATAATTTATAAATGGGCGTTTCCAGAATCGCGTCGGTTTGAATGGGTTCCAATCCGAATCGTTGTTGGAGTTTTTCGGCGGAATCGGCTTTGCCCTCACTTTGCCGGATGATCTGGAGCACCTGATCCAGGGCGTCGAAGATGAGTTTAAATCCATTCAGGATATGGATTCGTTTTTCCAGGACTTGCAAATCGTAGCTGAATCTTCGTTTGACAGTTACAAAGCGAAAGTCGATGAACTGTTCCAGCATCTGCTTGAGATTCAGGCAGTCAGGACGGGCCACGGTTGATCCGGGTACCGGAACCAGGCACGTCAAATTGACTGAAAAGTTATTCTGCAGCGGCGTATGTTTAAAGAGATACGCCATCGCCAGATGGGGATCGGCATCTTTTTGTGTTTCAAGGGCAATTTGTACTTCTGTTGTGGATTCATCCCGGACATCCACCAATTGGGGAACCTTTTTGGTGATAATTAATTCGCCGATCCGTTCCACAATTGTGGATTTATCGACGGCAAAGGGAATGGAGGTAATGAGAATGGCCGATTTCCCCTGATCCAATGCTTTGACTTCATATTCTCCACGAAGCCGGATCGATCCCTGTCCGGTCTCATACATTTCCCGGATTTCGGTTTTGTTGTTCAGAATTTCCCCGCCGGTCGGGAAGTCCGGGCCTTTCAGGTATTTCATGAGATCGGAAATTGAGGTGTCCCGGTTCGCAATCAAGGCAATCGCGGCCTCGATCACCTCACCTAAATTATGGGGGGGAATATTGGTGGCCATGCCCACGGCAATTCCTGTTGACCCATTCACCAGCAGGTTGGGAAAGCGGGCGGGGAGTACCAGCGGTTCTTCCGCTTTGCCATCGTAATTGGGTTGGAAGTCGACGGTGTTTTTATTCAGTTCGTTCAGCAGTTCGAGTGCGAGGGGTGTCAGCCGGGCTTCGGTATAGCGATAGGCGGCGGGACGGTCTCCGTCCTGGCTGCCAAAATTTCCATGGCCATCGACCAGGGTGTTGCGCAATGACCAGGGCTGGGCCATTCGAGCCATTGCGTCATAGACCGCCGCGTCCCCATGTGGATGCCACTCACCGATGACCGACCCCACAACTTTGGCGCTCTTGATGGGTGGCCGGTCAGGAACAAGGCGATGGTTGTGAAACATGGAAAACAAAATGCGTCGCTGCACCGGTTTCAATCCATCCCGGATATCCGGAAGGGCCCGGGAGGTAATGACCGAGAGCGCATAATTGAGATAGCGTTGTCGCGTTGTCTCATCCAACGGAACCGGGATGACCACCGAAGGGTTCTTGTTGGAAGAATCTGTGCCAGACCGGGCTCGTTTGGCCATACGTTCGTATCCTTTGATGTCTCAGAGGGTCTTGAAATTCATGCGGGAATCAGGATCTCGGAGGGTGAAGCCGTATTATCACATTATGGGACTGGTGGGCGCTCGGGGCCAAGATGTTTTGTAGGCGGTTTCGGTTCTTCGTCAGTTGATTTAACAAGGGAAGGCAATCCTAACTGGTCCTTGATACGGGTTTTCACCCAAAAGGGATCCCACCATTCCGTGGGATTCACCTGTTCGCCATGCAAAATCAAACTAAAATGCAGGTGGTCCCCGGCGGCGAGGCCTGTGGTGCCTGATTTGCCAATGGGTTGCCCCAGAGTGACAGCATCACCGGATTTGACTTCGATTGAGGACAGATGTGCATACAAGGAAAGCAACCCATATCCATGATCAAGAATAATCGTGTTCCCATAAATTCCCAGATATCCAGCGAATATCACCATTCCGTGATTAGCGGCATCAACGGGATAATGCTGGGTGACGGCGAGGTCAAACCCTAAATGATCTTGGGTATCGACGACCTGTCCGTTATACGTATATTCGCGGTGGTCGGCGAAGGAGGCTTCGACCTGTGAGCCCGACAATTGGCGAAAGGCCCCTTTCCAGAGAAATTCATGGCGGCTGTTCTTGGCCAGTTTGGTAATGGTGTCGTTATTTATCTTGCGTAACGTGTCGTTGACCAGAAGGAAATCCTTCAGTGGATCGCCCAGACTTTGTAATTCAGGGGTCTGTGACAGAATGGTCGGGACGGTTTTACGAATGAAGGAATCGGAAATATTGATGGAGCGGGTACGCCAGGCTTGGGGTTTGACCTTAAAATTCACATCCATGCGACCGGAGTTGCCAAATCCGTCGTCTGCAATCACTTGAATCGGGGTCGAGGACGGAAAATTATAAGGAAAGGCGATGAAGGCAAACATACCGGCTTTGTCCGGTGCAGGATAGCCTGGGAAAAAAGCCGTTCCAATCTTTACCCCGTGAATTGACACTTCCGGGATCACTCGATACCTCACGATTCCTGCTCCACCTTGCACGATGGTCGTGGGGGGGGAGAGGAGTTCCAATCGGGGTGGCGTAAATTGTGGGGTAAATTCCTTCTCCAGCCGTTGTCCATTCCCTTCAAACCAGTTTCGCCAGGAATAATCCCGTGCGGTCACAATGAGTTGAGCCTGCCCTTGTCTTCGAGGCAGCTCCCCGTTGGCATAGGGAATGATGTCCAGCGTGAATGCATGATCATGTCCGCCGGTCGTCGAAAGCCATCCGGCAGAAGGGAATGATTGGTCGGCGAGGATGAAGGTTTCCAAGTTATGAACGATGCGAACGGAGATGTCCCGAAGACCTGTTCCACTATCATGAATACGAAGAACCAGTGGCGTGGTTGGGCCAACCAGCTCGAACGGTTGCTCGAGAGAGATTTCAGGGGGGGTGGAATCTCCCCATCGTGCGTTCCCAATTAATCCAAGGTAAATGGCGATAAGAGCCAGGATGATGACAATCAGAAAGACTTTTTTAGACACGATTGAGGTAACTCTTCCTCCAGAGGATTATGCGAGCAGGACAAAAAATGTTCCTCTTCTTATACCATACCCAGGCTTCAGAGCAAGTGTGTGAGGTGCCTGAAGAGACGGTGACACGGGCGAGCATGAATTACAACCGTAGAAATGGCTTCGCCGTACTCTTGACATGGACAGGATGATCGCCTAGCCTGTGCCGGGCCACAGTCAGACCCTAAGTCTCATGTCCCTCCTCCTCGGGCAATTTATTCCGTCCGGTTGGAGATGTGGGAATTCCCGCTCCCTGAATGGTTGATCAGGAGCTTGGTTTCATGGAAGAAGCCGGTGGCTTCTTGGTAACAAACACATTCCCGAACATTTTCTCAATATTCCTTTATTTTGACAAATGGTGTTCCGATATATGTCGGTAGTGCCGAACGGGCTTCAGCCTGATCGGCATTTTCTGAATCAACCGTCTTTCCACATGGGGGGCTCATGCCAGGGTTGAGTGATATTCTAGGGTGGTTTTCGAGCGATTTAGCCATCGATTTAGGAACGGCGACGACACTGGTGTATGTTCGTGGAAAAGGCATCGTCCTGAGTGAACCCTCGGTGGTGGCTATCGAAAAACAATCGAACACGGTATTGGCCGTGGGGGTTGAAGCCAAACGGATGGTGGGACGGACACCGGGAAATATTGTGGCGATCCGGCCGATCAAAGAAGGCGTCATTGCCGATTTCGCCATGACCGAGCGCATGTTGCATTATTTTATTACCAAAGCGCATAACCGGCGTGCGTTCGTACGGCCTCGCTGTATTATTGGTGTGCCCTCCCGTATCACCGAAGTTGAGCAACGCGCTGTTCGTGAATCGGCCACTCAAGCCGGCGCGCGGGAAGTCTATCTCATTGAAGAACCGGTTGCGGCAGCTATTGGTGCGGGGTTACCGATCACGGAACCTTCTGGGAACATGGTGATCGACATTGGAGGAGGCACGACCGATATTGCCGTCATTTCCCTTGGGGGTATTGTCTGCAGCGAGTCGGTTAAGGTGGCAGGTGATTCCATGGATGATGCCATCATGAGCTATATCAAGCGCCGGTATAATTTATTGATCGGTGATCACATGGCGGAGAGGGTGAAAATCGAGGTCGGATCCGCCTATCCGTTAGAACAAGCTAAAACGATGATGGTCAAAGGGCGGGATATGATTTCGGGTATTCCCCGGACGGTGGTGGTGAATGATTCTGAGATTCGAGAAGCGTTAGAAGATCCCATACATGCCATCGTGAATGCCTTACGAAACGCGTTG
Source organism: uncultured Nitrospirales bacterium (assembly GCA_963801755.1). GTDB lineage: Bacteria > Nitrospirota > Nitrospiria > Nitrospirales > UBA8639 > Nitrospira_E. Next base: position 51,797 of record CAWDGE010000022.1, read on the forward strand.
GAAAATACACCCCCGGAGTTGGCCGGAGATATCATCGATAAGGGAGTGGTAATTACAGGCGGCGGTTCGTTGTTGCCGGGCATCGCCACGCGGTTTCAGGAAGAGACCAATCTACCCATCATTACGGTTGAGGATCCTCTAACCTCCGTGGTGTATGGCGTTGGAAAAGCCCTTGATGAAGTCGATTTATTTCAAAAGATTCAAAAGTTTTAATAGTTGGCTAGGGCAATCCAACCGGGGCGTTGGGTGCAATCTGAAAAATTTTGCCTTGATGACCGATCACGTAAAGTTCTCCTCCACGATCTTCCCCAAAAGACGAAATTTGTAATTCCGTATCCAGCAGTTGGGTGGTATGCCCGTCGCGATAGCCCCAGATTTCACCCGTACAATAATCCCCGAATACATAGACCCCTTCCAGCGAAGGCACGTGTTTCCCACGATAGACATAGCCCCCGGTCACCGAGCATCGTCCCTGTTCGTGCCGATATTCGGTAACCGGCGGGATCGCTTGCTGGACCGACTGGCAGTTTTTGGCGGGATTGAAGCAATGGGTCCCCTCTAAAAGTCGCCATCCATAATTTTTCCCTTTAGCAATCACATCTATTTCTTCCCAAAGATTCTGTCCGACGTCCCCCGCCCATAATTCTCCGGTCTGGCGGTCAAAGGAAAAACGCCAGGGGTTTCGAAGCCCAAGGGCAAAAATTTCAGGTTGACCTTGTTGCCCGACAAATGGATTGTCTGCAGGGATGCGGTAGGGAGGCGGTCCATCCACATCGATCCGAAGGAGTTTTCCTAGCAATGACTTTCGGTCTTGCGCTCGATTCTCTGGATCGCCACCTGCTCCCCCGTCTCCCATCCCAATGTACAACAATGCGTCGGGGCCAAAGGCGATCATGCCACCGTTATGGTTCCTGTAGGGTTGTGGAATGACGAGTCTGTTGGTTTCCTGAGGGTCCGCACGATCGGGGTCTGACGACACCCGATATTCAGCAATCACCGTGGCGCCGTCCCGTGTCCTGGTGTAGTTGACAAAGAACCGGCCATTTGTCGAGTACTGAGGATGGAACGCCAGTCCCAGGAGCCCTCGTTCCCCCCTGTGGACAGTTTTTCAGCAATATCCAGAAAAAGCGAAAGATTCCGTTGGCCTGGGGTCAGGATAACAATGCGGCCCTCTTGTTCCACCACGAACAAGCGATTGGTCTGATCCGGGCTGCCGGTGAGAAAAACAGGCTTGGAAAAGTCGTGTTCCACCACGAGTTGCAATTCAATGGGGCCATTAACAGGAGCAGGTTTTCCAGAAAGACTCCAACTCAATGTGGAACAAAGGCTTATCGCCATCCAAATGACGATTCCTATCGTCACGGGGCCTAGTCGCCTATGAGGGGGTCCAGAAAGACGAAATGGCCGTTTTCCGGAAATGATGGAGGGGAATGGGGATTGCCCGGGAAATCGACGCCTTGTTATAACTTGAGAAGCCATAAGTTAATGTGAAGGAGAGTGAGATGATTCTAAAGTATGAGTCCGATATCTTAGATGACGAAAATGCCCGAGGGAATTTCTATCATGTCTGCCAGGGACAGGTCCAGGATACTCCAGTGGGCATTCCCCCTGATGATCAGCCCTATGAATGCCCGGCGTGTGGCATTGATCTGGAACAGGAAGATTTTATGTTGGCGCAACAACGGGGCTGGTCCTAATTGTTAGTAGAGGCCACCCCCATCTATTTGTAGGGAGGACCAGATGGAGTTACCACGTAGCCACGAGAGAAAAACCGTATCGGTCATGCGCGGCCGCATGATGCTGTGTGCGGCTTGTTACGACAGCATTCATGAAGAAAACTTAGTGGATGAAAAAAACTATGTGGCAGATCATGAAACCTTTTTTGATATTATTTGTCCAGGCTGTGAAGATTTGAATCGTCCCCTCATCGACGATATGCTGGGCAGCTCGGAATAGCTCAGGCTTTCTCTTGACCGGGCATGGTGAGCCGGATCTTTCCCACCCCCAACGCGACCGGAACTTCTGTCCGGTATTCTGACTCTCGCAGATTAGCCAATCCTACCAATACAAACTATAAGTCGGCGTTTGCTTAGAAGGCTTTGGATTATCTGCACAAGCGCTGGGTGAAGACCGCGCCCTATTGGACAGGGTTTTCCCACAGGCATGAACAGGTACACCTGATCTAATTTGGGGAAGGGATCACGATTCCGTTTTTTAACGAGATCATGTGCGCTGGTATTCAGGAGACAAAGACCGCATAACCTACTGAGCTTCCTGTGCCGCTACCGCGAAATGACGGGGCTGGGGCATCTCCCTCCGATTGGTCAATCGGTTCGTCCTTTCAACACCTTCCTGGTCGTCAACGTCATGTTCTTGTTCGTTTCCTAAACTCCTGTACAGATGTAACCGATAAGAAGAAAAAGAGGGTCAAAAGTCGTCGTGAAGATTCCCGAGCAGGAGGTGTCCTATGGGAGGCTTCAGATCTGGTCCACTTATCTTTATGGTCTTTGGGGTTGCCCCCATTTTCCTGTTTGCCTGCCCCACTCCAACCTTGCCGTGTGAATCTCTACTCAATCCTCTGGCGTTTCAGGTTACGACCTTCACCCAAAACACCCTGCTTCCCAATGGCATGATGGCCATTCGGTATCCGGAAACCGAGCAGGAAGTCTCTCCGCATGTCAGTGTGCATCGAGAGTTGATGGTGATTCCTGGATTACAGGAATCCCTTCCGGAAGCCTCTGATATACACTATCGAATTGTTGAGGGAGATGGCACGATCGGCTGGATAACCTACATCGTTTCGGCCCATGCACTTTTCTATGGCGTGGGTGAGGATTCGTTGGGTTTTCCGGAAAAGATTTGGATTGATCCCGAAGAAGATGGGCTGAATGGCAACGAACACATCAATGGCAGAGAGCCCGATTCAGGGAAATGAAGGTGTCATACGCCTCCAAGTTAGATTTCCAGACCTCCTAATTCATCGAGCAGGCGCCGGGTCCCCGGGGATCTCCACAGGATCCGCAACTGCCTGGATCAACAATATTCATTCCACTGCTTATCCCGCCTACGGCAAATCCTGTCAGTTGTTTTTCTAGCGTGTTGGCCTGACACTTTGGACATTCCGGAATTGTCGAGCTATGGACAAGCATTTCAAATTGATGCGAACATCCTTGGCACTTATAGGCAAATATCGGCATGGGTTCTGGACCTCCTTTTCAATGAAATGGTAAATCTATTATAGGCGACCATATGAGATAAGGACAATGGAGAATCGCGAAGGGAGCGGGTTTACTGTCACGATGGAGAAGGAGAAAAAGATGTATCAAGAGGAGGAATCATTTAATCTGAGGTTTTCCCTGGAAGCCAACTTCCCGGATGAATATGAGGGCGAGGAGGATGAAAGGGCGTGGCTGGCACATTGGGAAGAAAAAGTGAAGCCTGATATCGTGAAAAGTATATTTCGCACATTAGAACGGTACCCTGACTGGGTGGCCCGCTTTCGCAATCGAGGGATGGCAGCCACGGACGAAATTGAAATTGTCTTAGAAAAAACCTATACCGATTCTTCATTGAATTAACCTGATTATGTTCTTTATGCAATTCGTGAAACGATATGGAATCTTATTTGTTGCCTGGGTTTATTTGGCTGGATGGCCGATGTCCACTTATGGCCAGAATCTCATTTATTCCCCCACGCCGGGAAATCCGGTTGGACGGGCTCCGCAAGCCATCACGGCAGGAGATTTCAATGGAGACGGATTGTGGGATGTGGCGACGGTGAACGGCACCTCCGACGACGTGTCGGTTCTATTAGGCAACGGCAATGGCACCTTTCGATCGGCCGTGTCCTTTGGAGTCGGGAAAATTCCGCTGGCGGTGGTTGCCGCCGATATGGATGGCGACGGCCGCCTCGATTTGGTCCTGGCTTTAACCGGCTCTGATCAGGTGGTCGTGCTGAAAGGTGAGGGCACCGGACTGTTTCAGAAGTTGGGGAGTCAGGGGGCAGGCAAGGGAACGACCTTTTTGGCGGTCCGGGATGTTAACGAGGATGGGTGGAGTGATGTGGTAGCGGTGAATAGCGGACGATTTGGGTACTACCCGCCTTTTGATCTTGCGGTGCTCTTCAATGATGGCAAGGGAGGCTTGCTGGCCCCCGTGACTTATGAACAGAACGGGCGGGACGGAATGTTTCCTACCGGGGTGCTGGTCGAGGATCTGACAGGCGATGGAAAACCGGATCTTGCTGTGACGTGGAGTCAGCCGAGTTGGCGTTCTCCGAACGGGCTTGTCTCCATACTGAAGAATGCCGGGAATGGGACGTTTGCCATCGAGAAGGAACTCAAGCCTGGCTTCACATTAAGCGCGATCCAGGGGACAGACATTAATCACGACGGATTGGTTGACCTTGCCGTGACCAGCCTCTTTTCGGACACCGTTCGGATTCTGCTCCAGCGAGAGGGTGGAACGTTTACCGAATTGGATCCCATTAAAGTGGGCTTTGCGCCGGTGGGAGTGACGTTTCGGGATTTTGACGGGGATGAAAAGGTAGACATGGTTGTGGTCAATCGTGATTCCAATAGCTTGTCGATTTTATTGGGGGATGGAGCCGGGCTCTTTACGTCAGCAGGACATTTTGGTGTCGGAGCCGCGCCGTCAGCAATGGTCGTGGAAGATTTTGATCAAGACCAATTTCCCGATCTGGCCACGGCCAACACCAATGTCGATAGCGTTTCGGTACTTCTTAGCGGGGATGCGGCTATCCCCCTCCCAAGCTTGAGCAGCGATGTCATGGTCTTTGAGATGGAGTCGAGTCAAGAGACGAATCCTTCCTCCGCTCCTCATATGGTGCGGGTCTCCAACATCGGGTTGGGACTTCTCAAAATTGTGGATGTGAAGATTACCGGCAATGAAGCGGATGCCTTTTCTGTTGTGGACAACACTTGCGCGGATGTCACGTTGCATACGGGCGATTCGTGCACGCTCAAGGTCGGATTCGCTCCACATGAGCCGGGAACCCACTATGCCATGCTTACGGTTCACGATAATGCCAGCGGTAGTCCGCGTCGCGTGGTATTAAAAGGCCTGGTGAAAGGTTAAGAAGGTGCTCTCCTGAGCATGAATGTGAAGCTGAACCAGCCCTTTTGACCCTCCCTTCATCCCGCCATTTGATTTCTGCGCTTCAAACCTTCCCCATAATCCGGTATGCTCTTCTTCCATTTCCTGAAGCAGAGTGACTTTCATGTCAACTTCCGGTCAATCCAGTCAAAATGTGTGGGTGGGTATAGATATTGGGGGGACCTTTACCGACTTTGTGATCTATTCCTCCTCGGATAAATCTCTTCAGCGGTTTAAAATTCTTTCGACCCCGGCCGATCCTGCAGAAGCGGTGCTGCAAGGGTTATCACAACTTCCTCACCATCCTGGTCGTCATATTGTGCATGGTTCCACCGTGGCCACTAATGCCATCCTGGAACGTAAAGGGGCGCGAACGGCTCTCATCACAACAAAAGGCTTTCGCGATGTGCTGCTCATTGGACGGCAAAATCGTCCTGAGTTGTACGACCTGTTCCCTGTCATTCCTCCGCCCTTAGTCCCGCGTGAATGGTCCTTCGAAATCTCGGAGCGGGTGGATTGTGAAGGGAACATCCTGACGCCTCTTCAGGAATTGGAGCTTGTCTCAATTCTTGAAATGTTCCGGCATGAGGCGATTCAGTCCGTGGCCGTGTCGTTTCTGTTTTCCTTTGTGAATCCTGCTCATGAGCAATGGGTGACGAAGCGATTGCGTGACGAAGGATTCTTTGTGACGGGCTCCTCTGAAATCCTGCCGGAATTTCGGGAATTTGAACGAACCAGTACGACGGTGGTGAATGCCTATGTGTCTCCAGTTCTCGATGCCTATTTGGGCCGTTTAGAACGGGAGATAAAACCGACCGAGTTTCATATTGTCCAATCGAACGGGGGCCGTATTTCCGTCGCCCAAGCACGAGGGCATGGCGTCCGCTCCATACTCTCCGGTCCGGCCGGGGGTGTGGTGGGTGCGCGATACCTGGCAGGGTTGGCGGGCTTCACCCGGATTCTGACGTATGATATGGGCGGGACGTCAACAGACGTGGCGTTGGTCAATGAGACGATTCACGTCACGACCGAAGCCAAAGTTGGGGGGCATCCTATTCGTGTGCCCGTCATCGATATCCATACGGTCGGTGCCGGAGGTGGCTCCCTGGCCACCGTCGATGCGGGCGGCAATCTCCGTGTGGGACCTCAAAGTGCCGGAGCTCAACCGGGTCCGGTGTGTTATGGGCGGGGCGGGACGATTCCTACGGTCACCGATGCCCATGTGGTTCTGGGTCGATTGCCGACCGACGGGTTTTTAGGTGGCCGGATGAGGTTGAATGTCGAAGCGGCGCAACAGGCGTTCGATGAACTGAGCCGGCAGATGGTCCTGGCTCCTCGTTCCGGCTTGGATATCCGGCAGACCTTGGCCTTGGGCATGATCCAAATTGCCAATGTACATATGGAGCGCGCACTCCGTGTCATTTCGGTGGAGCGGGGAGAAGATCCGAGGGAAACTGTCTTGGTGGCATTCGGTGGGGCCGGCGGATTACATGCCTGCGATCTGGCCAGAGCACTGGGTATTCCACACGTGTTGGTGTCGCCCATGGCCGCCACGCTCTCTGCGCTGGGCATGTTGGCTGCGGATGTGCAATTGGATTATGTCCAGACGGTGATGCTGCCGGGGAGCACGCCGATTGAGATCCTTGAACAGTCGACCCAACCGTTGGTTGGTCAGGGGCAAAAGGACTTACATCGTGAAGGTGTGGATCCTGACCAATGGGTTCTCTCTCGAACCGTCGATGTCCGGTATGTCGGGCAATCCTTCGACTTAGCGGTGCCGCTGACTTCAAAATTCCACGAGGAATTTCATCGGATTCATCACGCGCGCTATGGCTATAGTCAAACAGAAACTCCTATCGAGATTGTGAATGTACGAGTCCGGGCAGTCGGCCATGTGACGCCCCCGACCATTCCGACCAGGCCGCTAGGATCAGCCGATCCGACTGCAGCTCAATGGGAAGATCGTCCGGTGGTCTTGCCTCAAGGGATGCAACCGGTTCCCCATTATTGGGGAAACCGCTTGCGTCCGGGACATGAAATCAATGGACCCGCCATTCTGGTGCTGGATGATACGACGGTCTATCTCGGACCCACGGATCACGCCGCGATTGATACGTATTCGAATATTCTCATAAAGGTCGGAGCCACCGATGGATGATCCCATTCGCACAGAAATGATGAAGCACCGGTTGGTGTCTGTGGCCGAGGAAATGGGCGCTCGCCTGCAGAGGGCCGCCTTCTCGCCCAACATAAAAGAGCGCTGTGATTTTTCCTGCGCGGTATTTGATGCATCTGGAGACCTGGTCGCACAAGCAGCGCATATTCCCGTGCATCTTGGAGCCATGCCGCTGTCTGTGCAAGCCTGCCTTGAGTCCTTGACGTTGGCGCCTTGCGATGTGGCCATGGTCAATGATCCCTATCGCGGGGGCACACATCTTCCTGATCTTACCGTGGTCTCCCCAATTTTTGTGGAAGACTCCTCTCCTCCCACTCTCTTAGGGTTGGTTGCCAATCGCGCGCACCATGCCGATATTGGCGGAATGTCGGCAGGGTCGATGCCGTTGTCACAAGAAATATATCAAGAAGGGCTCATCATCCCTCCGGTCAAACTCATGGTGGGCGGTAAAAAAAATGATGATGTCTGGCGGCTGTTATTAGCGAATGTCCGTACTCCAGAGGAACGCATGGGCGATCTGCAGGCTCAGTTGGCGGCGAATCAGATTGGAGGTGAACGGTTGCGAGCGATGGCTGAACGGTTTGGCATGCAACCGCTGCTCATGGAAATGGATGCCCTGCTCCGTTATAGCGAACGGATGACCCGTCAGTTAATCAGCATGTTGCCCAATGGCTGCTACCGTTTTGAAGATGCCCTGGATAACGATGGATTCACCGAGGAACCTGCCGTTATTCGTGTGGCCATAGTGATCGAAGCTGAAGAAGTCACGGTCGATTTTTCGGGAACTGATGCACAACGGCCTGGCAGTATTAACGCCGTCTATCCGGTCACACTGTCCGCAGTGGCCTATGTCTTTCGGTGTGTATTGGGATTAGACATCCCGGCCAATAGCGGATGTCTGCGACCGATTCGCATCATCGCACCGGAAGGCACATTGGTGAATGCCCGTCGTCCGGCCGCTGTGGCTGCCGGAAATGTCGAAACCTCCCAACGAATTGTGGATGTTTTACTTGGAGCCCTGGCGCAAGCCTGTCCTGATCGCATTCCGGCGGCCAGCCAGGGCACGATGAATAATCTCACCATCGGTGGATGGGATCAACGAGACAACCGACCCTTTGCCTATTACGAAACCATCGGCGGGGGTATGGGTGCGGGTCCTCAATCTGATGGGGCAAGCGGCCGCCACTCACACATGACCAATACGCTGAATACCCCGGTGGAAGCGGTTGAGTATGCCTATCCGTTTCGAATTGCGCGTTATGCCCTGCGGGAGAAGTCAGGAGGAAGCGGTCAGCATCAAGGGGGAGACGGAATCGTGCGGACGTACGAATTTCTGCAGCCTGCCGAGGTGACGTTGTTGTCCGACCGACGGATTACCAAGCCATATGGATTGGAGGGAGGCGCATCAGGAGAATCCGGTCGCAATCAGATGAAGCAAAACGGAATCGAAAAAGATGTCAGTGGAAAATGCTCATTCTCCGTCAAAGCGGGTGATGAACTTATCATCGAAACCCCAGGCGGAGGGGGTTTCGGAAAACTTTGAAGCTGTCTAAGCGAGACGTTTCTACACCTAATCCATAAGAAATTATGGTTCTGGCCTTACAGCTTGACGATGTGTATCGGAAATCCCTCTTGGGGGTTGTCCGTAAGAAAACGTTGGCGGGTTAACGCCTCGCAGGTGTGTCCCAAACTCTCGTGTCAACGTGATATTCAGTGTTGCCGGGTTTCGCCCCTGCAGGCGAGATCCTTTTGTTTCGGCAAAAGGACCAAAACCAGGTGCGCCGAGCATGTTCAACAGCTTGAGGGTGTAAGTCGCTTTGACAACCTGATGGAGGTGAAGTCATAGCGAAACGCCAGGGCGTCGTCGTGAGGCGGGGTCTGAAGGCAGCGTGGAGCAAAAGCGGGGGCCGATGGACAAGAACCAGATACGAGGCAGACCGTGCCGGACGAGCGAGCCTGGATTCGCGAAGTCCGTTTCCATCAAGGGCGCGGGTTGTAAATCTGGCGGTCGTGCGCTGAAGGCGGTTGAACGTACCTCGGGAGGCCTCTCGGCTGTCTTGATGGCAAGACTGAGGATGGAGTGATTCATCCAGACCGGGCGGGAGGAGTCAGCAGAGGGCATAGTAGTCCCAGGTGGGATGAAGGCCTGAACGGTCCTGCATGAGCAGGGTAAGAGGAGTGGCGAGTCGGCAGCGGAACTCATGAGCGACAAGCGGCTGAATACCCAGTTAGATCTGGCCTTCCCGACAGAGGAGACGGGTGAAGCCCCAAGGGCTGTTGAGGAAGTGACCGAATCGCTCGCGGCGAATCGCCGTGCCGAAAGCCCGGGTATGGGTGAGCAGTTGATGGAAGCCGTCTGCGAGTGGCGAAACATCCAGCAGGCGGTGAGACGAGTGACGACCAACAAGGGGAGTGCCGGGGTGGATGGCATGACGGTCCACCAATTACCGGCGCACCTGAGGCAGCATTGGCCCACGCTCCGGGCCCACTTGGTGGCGGGGACGTACGTGCCGCATCCGGTGAAACGGGTCGAGATCCCCAAACCGGATGGAGGGACACGTCGGTTGGGGATTCCGACGGTGCTGGATCGCTGTATTCAGCAAGCGGTCCTGCAGATTCTCCAAGGTGACTGGGATCAGACCTTTTCGGCCCACAGCTATGGGTTTCGCCCTGGGCGATCGGCGCATCAGGCGGTCGAGCAGGCGCAGCGCTATCTGGCTGGGGGCTGTTACTGGGTGGTGGACCTGGATCTGGAGCAATTCTTTGATCGGGTTGGGCACGACAAACTGCTGGCGACCCTCGCCCAGCGGATCAGGGACAAGCGCGTCTTGAAACTGGTCCGAGCGTTTCTGACGACTGGGGTGTTAGCCAATGGGTTGGTGAGTCCGACGGCGGCGGGGACGCCGCAAGGGGGACCGTTGTCGCCCTTGTTGTCGAACATTGTGCTTGATGAGCTGGATCGCGAAGTGGAGCGACGTGGCCTGCGGTTTGTGCGGTACGCCGATGATTGTCATATCTACGTGCGTAGTCGCCGCGCCGGGCTTCGCGTGATGGCGAGTCTGACGCGGTTTCTCACGAATCGGCTGAAGCTCCAGGTGAACCAGCAGAAGAGTGCGGTGGGGCTGGGAGCGACACGAACGTTCCTCGGGTTTAGTTTTACCGCGGCCCGTGAGCCGAAACGGCGTATCGCGCCGAAGGCGCTCAGGCGGGTCAAGCGACGAATCCAGGCCTTGACGCGGCGGACGCGCATCGTGCCCATTGCCCGAATGGCCAGAGACCTCACTCACTATCTTCGAGGGTGGCTCGGCTATTTTGGGAAGTGTCAGACGCCTTCAGTGCTGCAACGGTTGGAAGAGTGGGTCAGACGTCGGCTTCGGTCGGCAATGTGGAAGCAGTGGAAACACGTGAGGGTTCGGTTTGCCGCGCTGCGGAAACGGGGCGTGAGCCTCGCTCTCGCTGCACGGACGGCGCGGAGTGCGCATGGCCGTGGCGGCTGGCCCAGAGTCCTGCCCTGACGATGGCACTGCCCAAGGCCTACTTCGACTCACTCGGGATTCCACGATTGATTGTTCACCGATAGCTCAACCCACCGAACCGCCGTATACGGATCCATACGTACGGTGGTGTGACAGGGAAAGCGGGCGACCGCCCACCTATGTCGATTGACGCCCCGCCCGGTCTCATCTGATTGATCGGACGCTAAACACGGGAGAGCGGACCAATTCGCGGAGCCTGCCCTGAGGTTTCTCGAAGGCTCACACAAGGCCCGCCAACTGAGAAGAGCGTCCCTCCTTCTTTGGGCCAGACGGCAGGCGTCGGACCATGGGAGAGATACCTTTCAGGGACTCACATGAAAAAACCTGGAGCCCTATATTCTGTATGGTCCGGTATTTTTCTGAAAATTTGTTGGCACTGCCAGCCATGAAGGTAGTGAAATACCACTCTGTTAGCTATAGGGTTGACGAAATTCGAAGAACACGTAGAATGCCGACTGCCGGGTGAAAAAATGCATGGGCGAGTGGGTGAAAAATCGATCCCAATCAAACCGACAGAAGTTCAGGCCACAATTCCAGGTGTAGAGAAACGTAAAACGATGTCAGGGATCTTTATCTGTTATCGACGAGAGGATAGTATCGCTTATGCCGGGCGGTTATTTGACCGGTTAGCCGACCGCTTCGGCGAAGAGCGGATCTTTATGGACATCGATACGATGAAGGTCGGGCTGGATTTCGTGGAGCAAATCGAGAAAGCCGTCCAATCGTGTGATGTCCTGATCGCCGTCATCGGGAAGACCTGGGTGAACATACAAGATGAAGAGGGACACCGGCGCTTAGACAATCCGGAAGATTTCGTCCGGGTCGAAATTCAGGCGGCGCTTGAGCGGAATATCCCGGTTGTTCCGCTACTGGTCGGGGGAGCAGGCATGCCAAAAGCCAAGGATTTACCCGACCCGATCGCGAAACTGGCACGACGGCATGCGATGAAAATGAGTGATGAGCGGTTTCGTGCCGATGCCGCTCGATTGATTGAACAGATCAGCGAATATGTGAACGGTGGCCTGAATCTGAACCTCCGTCAAAACACGAAACGCCTCCAGAATTCACCTCCCCCTATCGTGGAACCCGAACAACAATACCCGAAGGGATGGTCCTTATCCCCAAAGGGCCGTTTTTGTATGGGGAAGAGCGAGTTCGAGAAGATATTCCCTATGATTACTATATGGATATCTATCCGGTGACGAATGATCAATACAAGGCGTTCATGCTGGCCAATGGTTATGGCTCACAAAAATTCTGGTCGGAAGAGGGATGGGCATGGAAGCAGGAAAAGCAGGTGAATCGCCCGGAATATTGGACTGATTCCAAATGGAATAAAGCCGACCATCCCGTTGTGGGCGTCAGTTACTATGAGGCAGAGGCCTTTGCCTCCTGGGCGGGCAAACGATTGCCCACGGAACAAGAGTGGGAGAAAGCCGCGAGGGGGACCGATGGTCGGGAGTATCCCTGGGGAAATGACTTCGATACGACTAAATGTAATTCTGAAAAATCTGGTATTAAAGCGACCACGCCGGTCATGAAATACACGAAGGGCATCAGTCCCTTTGGTTGTTTTGACATGGCCGGAAATGTGTGGGAATGGTGTGCAAGCTGGTATGATCAATCCCCTGCCCAGCGTGTGATCCGGGGCGGTTCCTGGAGCCACACACCGGTGCACCTGCGATCATCGAACCGGTTCGGGCACACCACCGTCTTCCGGATCAACCACATTGGTTTTCGTCTTGCCCGGGACACCCCCTAACCCTTTGTCCTTTGTCCTTTTACCCTTTTCTCTTTCTGTTTTTCTGTCTGTTCTTCCCCAGTCCCAATCAACGGTAGGTCCGGTGATGAACACACTATCGAAACTCCCGGCGGCGGGGGGTATGGAATCAAGTAGAATGTCGAATCTTGGTCAGTTGGGAAGAGCGACCCTACAATTATGGAAAACTTCAAAAGAGAAATCCCATACCTGTGACTGGCGTCATTCCTGCTTAATTATCCAAGACAAAAGCCCTCACGGAACCAATTAACAACTTCGTATCTGATTAGATACAAATCGTATCTATAGGGCCTACCAGAATCCTCCCCATTCGTTCCTTCGAGAATTGTCCTCACCGTTTCTTTGTCTTAACAGCACAATAGTTCCAAGGAGTTAGCGCATGTGCCCATTAGTCGTCAGGGTGAGGAATGGGTTTTGCTATTACTCTGAAATGTCACAGAAAAGATGAAGTCCAGCATTAAAGCTCCCCCCAACAGAGCCAGAGGATGAAGCCGGTGGGGGCGAAGAATAACAGCGAGGTGCTGTTGTGGTGGGAAATCTCGTGGACGACACCATGTGTAGCCGTTCTATGCCCTCACTGAAAGTGAAGAAGGGAGTTTGAAGATGAATGCGAACATAAAAAATTAAAATGGAGCCAACCATGGCAAGGAGGACGCGATGAGGAATTTCTGTAACCGATCTCAATTGAATCTTAATCTGGTAAGTCGGCCATGCTTCCAAACACAGTGGTTTGTCGTTTTGGCATTTGTCGTGTGTCTGATCTCAATTCAATCCATCGCACATGCGGCTTCACTCGCCGACATCAAAGCGACCTGGATTGGATGGTCCTCGGTCAAGATCACAGAATCAGGGTTCGACTTCGGTGGAGAGAAATTCCTCGCCGGGGCTCCGTCCGGATCCGGGTCTATCGACTGGTATCTAGAGGATGGGCAGCTTGCTCCGTCCCTGAGCGGACATTTGCACCTCAACGACGTACGTGAACTTTGCGCACGCATGCGAATGGATTATTACGCCGGCGCCATCCTTTTGACCACCAAGTATGGCGGTCAAGTGTGCGCTCCGGACGATAAACACCACGAATGGGATGTGCTTCTCACCGATTACACCAGCAGCAAGATCGACAAGGTCAAGGTCTCGATTGAAAAACTCACCGCGACTAAGGACTGGACCATCGTCGGATCGAATACCTTGAAGCTCAAGGCGGTCCAGGACAAAGTGAAAATTACCGAAGACGGTTTTGATTTCGGCGGCGAGACGTTTGTGGCTGGCGTACCAACGAATTCGGGTGAGGTCACTTGGACCTGGAGCGGTGCCCAAGTCAGCCCGCGGATCACCGGCACCCTCCATATCAATAACGCAGCAGCCGCTTGTTCACGGGTGAGAATTGAATATTTCAAGGAGGACGATACACGCCTGGATGAAAAGTTCGGTGGCAAGGGCTGCGCCCCGGACAACCGTCATCATACCTGGAGTGTGGACTTGGAGCCCTATAGCGACAACAAACTCGCGTACATCAAGATCGGATTGCAAACCTTGGGGGCCGACGATACGTGGCGAACCATCGGAACTGTTTCCTCGCGGTATGTCTGGGCGCCGGTCGCCATCTGCGGCGGCGGCGGGGACTGTCTCCATGTAGCCAAGAATGAGATCAAGTAATGCGCGCCATCAGTCAAAGACCTAACCATTTCCGTCAGGAAGAGATCTGAAGCACCCATAAGTCGCTTCGCTTCTCCCTGTAGAGCGAAGGCGCATCCAGGAAAATAGAAAGGACATGAGCCATGACTCGATTCCCAACATCCCTTACACAGCTTACCCTTATTTCCGTCAGCTTTGTCTCGGCACTTCTTTTCCTGGGCGCAGCTTCCACGCAGGCCGAACGGTATGCCAGGGATGTCATGCTCAACGGAGCGCCCGTTAATTCAGAGCACATCTCCGGATTCCAAGGCGCGGACTTTGTCGTGGGTGTACCCGACAGTAGCACCAATGATGATTATGCAGTGTTTGGCCTGTCCTCGGAGGAACAACGGGATCACCCCTGTAACGTCACGGTCCGAACCGAGAATATCAACGACGCCAGTGGCAAGCAGGACCTCAAGAAGGAACTCTGTAGCGGCAAAGAAAAGAGCCGTGAAATGGTGGCAGCCTTTACCGACAACTCCTACGGCAAGGAACCGCGCTCCTTGACCGGCATCGGCCTCCAGTGCAGGAATGTTGGCGGTGTCTATGTACTGCCGGAGAATTGAACTCCTTGAACGCAGGTGCGTTGTCTCCGGCTTCAAAGCGGCTAAGAAGCGCAGGCGCCTATGGATAAGGCAGATGTCATGAAACAGGGCATATGGAATCTCATAGCTGCCCTCCTCTGTCTGACTATGGGCACTCCGGAGTTCGTGGATGCGTCCAAGCAGTGAACGTTGAAGGGCAAGATCATGGTCCAACATGTCCTGCCAATCCATATCGTTCTTTTAGGACTAATCAAATTTTGGACGATACTTCATGTGTCGACACAAACGTTAAGTGCCCTCCTGAATAGGTCTTGGGTGTGTGAGGTCGCAAAAGGCGAATAGGGAGTCATGATCGTGACTTGAAAACCTTAATCAACGGAGTCGGGGATGGATATTGATGTGCAACATCAACTTTTACAAAAGAATTGTTTTTTCATCATCGCGAAGAGGTTACAACGATGTTTCTGCCTCCTGGTTCTGAGTTGGACTTTCACTCTGCTGGTTATTCCCTTGGTACAGGCTGCGACCTTGGATGTGTGTCCCACCTCCTGCCCGTATCCCACCATTCAGGGAGCAGTGAATGCTGCGGCTAGTGGTGACACGATTGAAATCGGACCGGGAACCTATGTGGAAGTTGTTCAAGTGAATATTCCCAATCTCAGCTTCGTCGGGGCTGGTAGTGCGAACACTATTGTTGACGGTCCGCTCAGTGCGTTTGTATTCAATGCCAGCGCAGGAGGTGCAAGCCTTAGCGGGGTGACCCTTCATAGCCAGGTCACAGGGAGTTGTATTCAAAACTATACGGATTTGATTGTCCGAGATAGTATTTTGGAGAATTGTTCGAATGATCTAAACGGTGGCGGCATTTACACCAGCGGAGATTTGGTCCTTGAGCGGGTCACCGTGCTTGCCAGTCATCTGCATTATTCTCAAATTAACCCGATTGAAGGGCGTGGCGGAGGTCTATTTGTCGATGGGAACCCGACCAGTGGTGGGCCGACGGTGCGGATTTATGACAGTGCGTTTGGAGCCAACGAAGCCTTGTATGGTGGGGGAATCTATATCGGGACCGGAGCAAAAGTCTATATCGATGGGACCACTTTTTCGGATAATAGTGCTCATGACAATACGGGACTTCTTCCATACACCGGACGGGGAGGCGCGATTCGTACGTTTGGTGAACTTCATGTGACCAATAGTACGTTTTTTTATAATTGGGCGGATTTGTTTGGTGGGGCCATTGCTGTCAATTGCGGCTCAGCCCCGGTGAACATCGCGAACTCGGTCCTGTTTGAAAATTTCACCAATGGTGAAACGTTTACTGCCGGGGGGCTTCCATCCGGAGGAGGTCTCTACGTTGAATCAGGCGGAGAAGTGAATGTCTTTGGCACCGAATTCTATGGAAATCGATCCGGTTATGGTGGAGGAATCGGAGTCTATAATCTATTACAGTTAGGAGTGGTAAAACTTGTGCATGGCAGTCTGGTCTACAACACTGCCGATGGAGATGGTGGCGGATTGTGGGTCTATGGAGGCAATGTGACCGTCAACACCTCCACGGTCTCCTTGAATCTGGCTAAGGGTAACGGGGGAGGCGCCTACGGCGCCTACGGATCGGGGATTATCGATTTTAAAAGTTCAACGATCGTCGATAATCTTGCATACGGAACTGGCGGGGGGCTGAATGCCAATAGTATGAGTTTACGAAACTCTATTCTTGCACGTAACAATGCCTCAATTTCAAATGCAACCGGGTCAACCGATGATTGCAATCAATCATTCGATTCTAGTGATCATAATCTAGTTGGAACAGTCGACGGATGCGGGGTCCTCAACCTTCTTCCGAATGATCTGAGTGGGACTGATACCGCACTTTTGGATCCTCAACTCGGTCCACTGTCCGATAGTGACGACGCGATTGAAGCCGGGACTTACACTCACGTTCATATCCCGTTGACCGGGAGTCCGCTTGTGGATTCCGGTCTTCGGTGTGCGGAGTTGGATCAAAATGGAAATCGTCGACCGGTAGATGGTGGGACGGGCACCAGTCAATGCGACCGTGGGGCAGAGGAACTAAATGCAGGGTGTGGTTCGCCAGTGCCGACAACCGCTCTTGAACCCCTTAACAGCGGCAGTAATGTGGCACTTCAACCCTTGCTTGTCTGGGAACCTAAGGCTGGTGCGAATACATACAATGTCAAAATCGCGACCCAACCTCCCCCATTTGGGACAAGCATTATTGCCGAGGTTTCCGGTATCACCGCGACTCATTGGAAACCAGATGTAACGTTGCTTTCTAACCAAGTCTATTACTGGCAGGTCCGGGCCTTCAGCCTTTGCGGTGGCACAAAAAAGAGTGAAGTCTTCAGTTTTACGACTTCCTAGTTTCACCAAATGTTTGTGAAATTTATAGCCCCTGGTCCGTAGGTGTGTCAGAATACAGTGAGAAATGTCCCGTTGTTTGCCTACTCAAACAGCGTGGTACGGTGTACACCACTAGATGGTGATCCCCGATGACTTTGTCTAGACGGAAAGTCTGCCTTGCTGCAGGGCTCTGGGCGTGGGTGTTTGGCCATTTCGGAATCAACTGTTCAAAACGATTTTCTGAAACGACGGATTACATTAGGGTGCCTCTAAAAATTCCAACATCTGAATCTCGGTGTCTATAAATTCAATGGTTTACGGATGAAAAGTTTCGAAATACATCAATTGTTAGAGATGCCCTTAAAATAGCCTATAATTTGGTCCCCCTTAGAAGGACCGACCCCAATCGGTACAACATGCCATAGGCCAGCGGCAGACGTGTTGAAAGAATGAGGCTGCCTTCTCCCATTTACAATCTACCTGTTTTGAGGAATGAGTGAGCAGGTGTTTTCTCGCCTTCCCGGGCAACGCGCCGTCATGCGACGGATGACCAGAGGACTCCTTCGAGATATCCTTGGTATTAAGGCGCTGACAGGACAAGGCGAAGGGTTGATGGTTACACTTTTATTTTTTAAAACGATCACACCCACTGCCCTGGAGCGGAAACGTTGGCCATTGATGGTCAGTCATTTGTGCGCCGGGCTTCGCTTAAGAGCCTTAGCCTAATCGTTGAACCTGGACGCCTCCCCCGTCGAAGGAATTTTTGACGCCGGTGGGAAAATGTATGAAGCAAGGGGACCGGCGATGAATGGATCAGCGCGGGAAATATTGAGGGAAGCGGTCCGTCGGATTGATCACGTCCGGACTCGTGCCGGTCGGAGCGACCCCGATATGGCTATGACAACCTGGGAAGGCTTGGTGGAAGGGCGTTGGTCCCTTGTTGATCATTTTGACACTGACCGCCGCCGATTTGTGGTGGCCGTTAAAAACGATCCTACCTATCCTGACCCACGCGGACTGACCATGCGTGAACGACAGGTAGCCGAATTTGTCGGTCTCGGTCATTCCTGCAAAGAGATCAGCTACACCCTCGGAATCTCACAGTCTGCGGTGACGAATTGTACGGCTCGTGCGCAATGCAAACTTGATTTGAACTCATTGACCGAACTGGCGGGCTTCTTCGTGCCCAGCGGACTTCGCTCCAAGCTTGCCGAGGTTTCGATCCAAGGTGAAGATCTGCTCGTAGGGGCCTATCCGCTCATCAATGAAGACCGGGTAGAAGGGTTAACAGAAGCGGAGCGGGCCGTCCTCGCTCATCTGATCGCTGGTTCCACTAATAGCGATATCGCCCAGAAACGTCAGACCAGTGAGCATACCGTGGCGAATCAGGTGCAAGCCATTTTCCGAAAACTCGGCGTCATGTCCCGCAGGGAATTGGCGGCACGTCTGCAGAGTGTGGCTTAGGGCTTTCTATACACCCTTTTTGCCAGACACAATCTTCCTCAACTCTGTAAATCCCCAGAACGGTTTTTCCAACCTATCTCTTTCCCGAGTCTTTCCTCGCTTGATTTTTGATTCATTCATTCCCTCCTTGATGGTCACCGGCCATGTGTGAAATTAACTATAGGACTCTTTTTTGAAGAGGACTAGCGTAATAGTTGTAGAAGTTCAGAGCTTCCGTTGTACTGAAAACAGGCATCATTCGTTTAATCCAAAATTGTTCATGAACCATTTGACTCCTTTGATAGGCCGTCACGCGGACTAAGCCAATGGAACGGTAATTGTAAGCGGAACGACCTTTATGACGGCGTCATACTCTGTCCGGCGCTTCAGGAGGAATAACTACAGGACAGAAAAAGTAGGACTGTCATGAATTTATCAATCACACAACTATCAGAGGGAAAAAGCTATAAGCTTTCTGAGCGTTTAGGCTGTTCGCGAAGAGTGGGGGGGTTGGACCTGATGGTATTGACCTTATCTGCCATAGTGGTTTTGACGGGCCAAGCAAACGCAGGGTGCGGCCTCACGGTTATTTTCGACAACGACTTTAATACTTCGATCCAGGTCCTGGAGGTCGATGCCAAGACCACCACCGGTTCATGGAAGACCGTGTATGACGATGCGTTCACGATTGCCGAGGGTAAAAAAGCGACCAAAGCGATCGAGACCAATGCCGGGTGTGCTTTACAGGGTAGCATCTCCCGTTAATCCGACAGAACCTTAGAATAGGGTATATGGCCAGGTTCGAAAATATTTTTCCTGGAAGGACGGAGGAGGCATTCACAGATGGGAAATCTGGTGGTATCATTCTTCCGAACGAGTTGAAAAGGAAATTTCAGATTGAATCGTAGTCTCGTTGGGGCTTTATATAGAATAAGTTCCCGGCAGAAAGTCTGTATTGTGACCCCTGTCTAGGGAATTAAGGAACGTCCATCCCGCGAACTTTTGTTCTACCTCTTGTTCATGGCAACCATGAAACCCTGGAATCGGGTTTCACTCATCGATTCGTGCAGCGAGCTAATGCTCGCCTCTTTCCTATACTAGTTGTGCCTCCTTCGACACATCCTCCGAATCCCGTTAGAAGTCACTTCAGGCTTTGTGCCGTATCCGCACTAAAGATTTCCCACCTTACGTTACCGAAATTTCTTAAACCAATGTCCCATCGGCCATCCGACGGGGAAAGCTTGGCACCAGGGATCAGGGAGTCTGGTTTCAGGCATATGAATGGGTCCGGATTCCTCTTAAGATTTTCTGGATACTTAACCGATGTATTTGATGACTTTTGGACTTTAGGCTTGGCGCGTTTAATTCCCTTTTAATCACCATTGTCACAGGAGTGGAATGTGCAGACCAGTTTTGTTAATTCCGGGTTCGAAAATGAGGGGGTTTCTGTTCTCGCAAGTGCTCCATCGTTTCCACATGTTTTGTCACAAGCTGATTCCCGCAGCCTGACCCCAAAGCTTGAGCAGTTCCTGGCCGGGCGTCCGGAGACACCGTTTTTAGTCCTTGATCTTGAGCAGGTACGAAATAAGTATCTTGAGCTTCAAGGAGAGTTTCCCCAGGCAGCGATCCATTATGCCGTGAAAGCCAATCCCGCCCCGGAAATTATTCAATTGTTAGCGACGTTGGGCTCCCGCTTTGATATTGCGAGCCGTTATGAACTGGATCTGTGTTTGTCTCTGGGGGTGCCGGCCACCTGGCTGTCGTATGGCAACACGGTCAAAAAAGAGGTGGATATTGCGTATGCTTTTGACTGTGGGGTTAGACTCTTTGCCTTTGACAGTGTGGCCGAACTCGAAAAGTTGGGTAGACAGGCGCCGGGTGCTGGAGTGCAATGTCGAGTACTGAGCCAAGGGAAAAACGCGGATTGGCCTCTTTCAAAAAAATTTGGCTGTGATTTGGCCATGGCGTATGAATTGCTCATCAACAGTCGTGATCTCGGGTTGAACCCACTGGGAGTGACGTTCCATGTGGGGTCTCAACAAACCGATCCACAGCAATGGGTAGAGCCCATGCAGCAGGCAGCGGAATTGTATTGCCAATTGAGGCGACAGGATCTTGAGCTGGAATGGATTAATATTGGCGGAGGACTGCCCGCTACCTACCAAACGACCCTCCTGCCATTTTCGCATTACGCCCAAACCATTCAACAGGCTCTACAGCAATCCTTTGGTTTCACACCCCCTCAACTGATGATTGAACCCGGGCGGTTTCTGGTGGCAGATGCGGGAATTATCCAGAGCGAGGTGATCCTGGTTTCTCACAAATCCCGCGAAGATGTTCGGCGATGGGTGTACCTCGATATTGGCAAGTTTGGCGGTTTGGCTGAAACGATGGATGAATGCATTAAGTACCGCCTACGTACCCTTCGTGAGGGTCCAACGGGACCGGTGATATTGGCGGGTCCCACCTGTGACAGCGCAGACGTGTTATATGAAAAAACGTCCTATGAGTTGCCCCTGGATTTGGCTATCGGTGATCGAATCGAAGTTTTAAGCGCCGGCGCCTATACCAGCAGTTATGCGTCTGTGGGGTTTAATGGATTTCCTCCCTTGCGGACCTACTGTCTCTAGCGGATACCCCAGTCATTGCACAATGCGCTCGCTTTACTGTTTAGCGTGCCGTGAAGGCCGTTGATTTATCTCCCTGGGTTTTCTACAGTATTTTTCTGACTCAGATAACGCCGTAGGATGGGTTGGTCAAAATCCAAGGTCTGACAGAATGGACCACAGCCCTCCTGGCGAACCAGGAAGCCTACGTCGGTTTTAGGCAAAGAGGGGAGAAATTGTCTTAATCGTTCCTTTTTTAATACAGTAGATAGGGTGCTAGGGGTTTTTCCCGGAACAACTAGGGATTTACCTAGTTGTGCAGGTGGTGAGAACTCTTATTTACTCTCTTAAAGGGCGCTGACATATTGGTGGGAGAATCATCTCTATGATAGGGAAAATGGATAGAAACCAGGGAGGGTTCCATGTCCAGGGAACGTTGGTCGAAAGCTATGTGGGAAGAGTTTCTAAGCAGGATTTTTTCAGGGGATCATGTCTCGTTTGTTCCCCATAAAATTTTTCGCTGGGATGAAAATGGAATCTATCGGGATTGTTTTTTCCCTGTTCCCTGTCAACATCTTTTAGGTGGAGAGCATCTGCTTGGGCGGACCATCAATGAGATCTTACCTAAAGATTCAGCCCGAAGTTTGAAAAAAGCCCTGACCAAAACCCTAAAAACTCAACGGCCCCAAGATGTCCAATTGGTTTTTCCTACCTTGGGAAAGACGGTTGTTGCGGTGGTCCGGTTATTTCCTTATGAGTCTGAGGTATTGGGCTTTGTAACGGATCATTACCTAGATGGTTGTCCCGTGGTTTCGGTTTCCCCTCAGGAGCCCTCCTTGGCCTTTCTCAAAAGCTCCTCGACCTGTACCATGTAATTCGTGTGGGAGAGTTCTTCTGAAAATTCCTCCCGGAGATCGGGTTGGCAATTGGTGGGAATTCTCTGCGGTTGTGTTGACTGGGCTTCTGCATCTAGTGTTCAAGAGTCATGATGCAAGGGGACTCTTCATAGCCTTAGCCAGCATCAGTTGGATGAGCTATGTTGTCTGTCAGATTCGACAAGATCCGACGAAGTTGAAGAGTTGGGGGTTTCGCACCGACAATCTTCGACAAGCCTTTATTTGGCCGTCGGTGTTATTTGCCGGATCGGGGTTAGCCATGGCCTGGTATGGCATCGTGACCGTTCGAGAACTCTGGCAAGGCCACATGTTGTTTCTGTTGTTCTTGTATCCCTTGTGGGGAATCCTCCAACAGTTTCTGGTGCAAGCCCTGGGTGTCGATAACCTCATAAAATTCTTTCCTCAGTATGGCCAGTTGTTGGCCATTCCCATTGGGGCGATTCTGTTTGCCATGGTCCATTTCCCCGATTGGTGGCTGATGCTGGCCACCGGTTTTATGGCCTGCTTTTTTATCCCGTTCTATCTCCGTGATCGGAATCTTTGGCCGTTGGGGATCTATCATGGCTGGTTGGGCACGTTTTTTTATCTCTGGGTTCTTGGCCGCGACCCCTGGGTATCCGTTTTCGGAAAATAGCAGCGACCCACTTGTGTGAGTGTTGAAAACAAGTATGGCCACCCTTCGTGAGGACTTTTAGCCATGCGTTCTCGCCTCTTGGCCGTGGTTATGTAACTCCTCCGTACGCTCAGCCCGTCAAAGTGTCTGCGCCCTTCCCTTCGACAGGACTCACAGGGCAGGATTGGGGGCACATTTTTGAATACGCAATTATTTTTGTCCAGTCGGTCTGAGCCACTTAAATGTGAATGAATAGGCCAAAAAATTAAAATATGCAACAACCCACTTGACGAGTTTGATGAGAGCGGAGTAGAAAAAGAACCACTGTTGACGATGTGAAGGGAGATGTATTGCTATGGAAAATAATCCGCTCGTAATTTCTGATCAAGAACGGTTGCAGCTTCTGTATGAACGGTTTCGGGATGTGTGTTTGGTGGAAAAGGAAGTGTGGACGGAAATCTATATGCCACGCCAAACGGAGAAGGGGATGGTGCTCACCAATCAACACGAATGCTATGAAGTGATGATTGATGATGAAGGGGTTGAAGATGCACTGGAGGCCAATATTTCTTTAGGTTCGAAGGCGTTGGGCGCGGCGATTCAGGAGTATAAAGATCATATTACATTTCGAAAGAAATAGTTTGTTCATTTGACGAAGGTGAATCAAATCTTGATGGTTACTGCTATGGCTATTGCCAGCTCTTCTCCAGCCTTGATTTCAAGGTCCTGCAGGGTGCAACCGGCTTAACCCGGCCTTCATTCGGATTTCTTTAATTCGAGAATTAAGAAATATTGAAGCTTTTCCCCCTCTGCATTTTGTTGGCAGAGGGGGAAAACAACGTTGATTACCCTAAAGCGAAGGGCGCTTTTGTGCCCTGGGTTCTTTAATCGGGGAGGCGGTGATTACGTTGCCGAAATCGCTTCTTTCGCAGGCGCTGCGACTTTTGCGGCAGCAGGAGGCGGTACCTTTTTGGCTTTTTCGGTATCCTGATAGGCTTTGTCTTGCGCCATCCAATCATGTCTGAGTTTTTCAGAAATGATTTTTGTGCTTTCTAGCATTTCCGGGATTTTAGTCAGGGTTTTGTCATGGGCTTCCATAGCGAAGCCGATGTGGTTCGAGCTGTATTGATCGAATTGCACGCGAATGATCTCCACGTTCGGAAGAATTTCCGAAAATCGTGCGGTATACGATTTCCCCTTCGCCGTTAAGCTTTTTCCATCTTCTTCGACCAAGGCCACCGTGCCGGCCGGTACATCCTTCCCGGTAAATTTATGCAACTGTCCAAAATCTCCAATGGCATAGCGTGTTATTTCGGTTCCCATGTGACCCACCCCTTGTTGTGTGTTGATGATAATAGCAGCGGACTAGACAGACGGGGTGTGAGTGTATTTGGAGTTCTGATCCAGACAAAGACACCATACATTCCGGTATGTCTCGAATGGGTTTATTATGAAGCCTCCAGGGCTAGAGAGCAATGGGCCGGATATCAAAAAAGGTGAGTTTAACCTCCGTCAACGGGGTTCGCGCCAGGAGGCAAAGAGGGGTAAGAAGGTGCTTTAAGGGGTCACTCGCAGTAGGTGTTGATGTCAGACCACTCGGATTGAAACGGGAAGCCTGGATAAGTCATGGGGGCTGCTGGCAGCAAGGACTTCAGATGGGCCAGGCGCTCTTGGGTCGCTGGATGGGTTGAAAGATAGCGAAGGATGTCGTTTGCAGGTTGTTCTTTTCCAAGTTTGGCGAAAAAGGTGATCATCCCTTCGGGGTTAATTCTCGATCGTTGTAATAATTGGAATCCCTGTTCATCGGCCTGGTCTTCGGCGTCACGGCTGTAGGACAGGGTCTGAAGGGTTTGGGCGGCTTGGAGTGCATAGGCCACCATGCCGCTGGCATCTCCGCTGAGAGCGGCGACGACGAAAGCTATCGACACATGCCGCACGATAAGGTGCATGGTGTGTCGAAGCAGAACGTGTTGAATCTCATGAGCTAGCACTCCCGCGAATTCTTCGGGTGACGCGGTGTCTTGCAGGAGCCCACGAAAGACCATGATATACCCCCCCGGGGCAGCCATGGCGTTGACGACGGGGCTATCCACCACCGTCACCTGAAATTGATAGGGGAGTTGGTCGATGGAATTGGTCATGGCCGTCAATATTGATTCGACCGCTTGGATCAGTTTCGGGTTGTGGCAAACCGGTTTCCCGGCTGTGACTTCCTGTTGAATAAATTGTCCCAACTGGATTTCCCAGGAAATCGGAATGGCAGCAGTGATTGGCCGAGCCAACGAGGGAATCCCCCAGGTGAAGATGCCATACACGATTGGGAGGCTGGCGAGTGCGGCAAGCACCGTCCAATACACACGGGCGCGTCGTGTGCGAGGATGGTGAAAATGACCGGCGTCCGATCCGCCATGCTCATGAATCGCAAGCAGAATATTGGGGCTGGGGATGATCAGGGTTTCCCCAATTCCTCTCCCTCGCTCGAATCGTACTTCTTCTCCTGAATAGCGCCCCTGGGTCAGTCGAAGTTCATGATACTTCCATGTCGTGGTGGTGTGGTCAGCAAAGTGAAGTCTCAGGCCGACAGCTGTAACGGTAATGGTCGCATGCTGTGGAACCATCGATTGCCCGTCATAATACGACCCTTTCCAATTTGTGGGCTGTGTCATGGTCGAGTTGGATTAGCCAAAGGAACCCATAATTCGGCGGTGGATGGAGAGCTGAATGCCGGGAAGATCCAACACGCACACGCACGGCGGCCAAATTAGCCTAAATCAAAACCAACGTCAAAGTATCCCGCAAGCTCTTCTCCGGTGGGTGAAGCATCCAAGGCTTCCTGTTCGATGCGTTGAAAATCTAAAGGGCCTTGAAGGTTGAGATGATAATACAGAAATTGAAGATTCCGGACCTGAACCCATGGCCAGGCTAGTCCAAAGGTGAGAATGAGCATGAGGAGGTTCGTAATTCGCAACTCTATTAAATTCCAGGTGGATGCAGAGAATTGAAAATGCGCATCTCCAAAATC
Source organism: uncultured Nitrospirales bacterium (assembly GCA_963801755.1). Lineage (GTDB taxonomy): Bacteria > Nitrospirota > Nitrospiria > Nitrospirales > UBA8639 > Nitrospira_E. The sequence continues at coordinate 77,570 of CAWDGE010000022.1, forward strand.
TGTATGATTCCATTGATACCGTTGTTTGGCCACCTGCAGGTAAAACCACGGAAGCAGCAGCGTGAACATTCCTGTGATGAATAGGGAATTGAAAAAAAGGTCTCGCCAACCATCGGATGGCCATTCGGCGAGGACGGACAGGCCTTCAGGTCCGGCGTTGATCCCGAGGAGTGCAATTACAATCAGCAAGCTGAAGGCCAAGGCTTTTGCATAGATTCTCAAGAGCCCGGTTCCCGTTCCGGAATAGGTGAATGGGCAATTACCAAAGTAGCTGTGGGCGATGAGAAATTTTCGTCTGGCATTTTCGAAAAACGGGTAATAGATGCCGGCGGTCAGCAGGGTCAGTACGGTTCCCAGGACCCATATTTTCATATATTCCTTCACGTGTCCCCGGAAGGAGAAACGGATCGTCCCCAGAGAGGTTCGACTCAACCGATAACGATGCGATCCGACCACGGCGACAGGAATGAAGCACAAGGCCATGGTCCCTGCAAGGGCATTGGGAATCCAACTCGGAATCTGTTCCCAAATGAGGGGAATGAGACTGAGAAATGCATAGGGAAGACCGAAGACCAAAAATGCTTTTGACCAGCCCTTCAACAATTCTTGAGGAGTTCCGTGATAGGAAAAGCGAGTATGGACAAAACTGGTTTGGCTGCTCAAAAATTGGCGAATACGCACTCTCCCCCAAAAAGAATACAGGCCTAGAGTCAGTAATGAGAAAAAGGTATTAACAATGAAAATCCCAAAGAGGGTTCGCCCACGTCCCCAAAAAATAGGATGGTGGATGGATGACAAATCCGTATCGTACGGCTTGTTGCCTATGTCGGAAGGGGGAATTGCGTGATGGGCCTCGGGCTGGTCTCTCTGATCAGGGCCCCAAGTCGCTAAATCAGAATCACGTTCAGCCGATGAGCCTGTTTTATGAGTAGTCAAGAGATCCTGAAATTCTGACGGAGTCGAGGAAAGGTTTGTGGTGTGTGGTGTCTCATTAGGAGTTGTTCACGGATTCCTGCTGTGGCGAATGAAGTGTGGTTGCACATTGCGAACAGGTCTCGCCACCATTCCGGACCGACCCGCTTTCGTACAGATCAACGCGGGCGTCAATTCCATCGTTCAGGCCCCACCTTCTTGATCGTGCTCGTCAGTGGGTGGTCTCTGAAGATACAGGGTTTCACGTATCTGGCCCTATCGGTCTTATTTGATACAATCCTAAATATAATTTCCCAACTCAATTATCGTGGGGAGTCAAGGGAGGAACATGCAGAAGAGTATAATCAAAATGATCGTGATCGTCATAAATATTGTTGGGCTGTTGGGTTGTGCAGGTCTCTCACATCAGCCTCCTCAAAAAAGTGAAGAGAGTTCCCTTGAACCCTCTCATCCACCTCGACACCTTCAAGAGCTTGCCGGGATCTGGGAATATGGAGACGAAACCGGGTCCAACACCATTACGTTAAATGAAGAGGGAAAAGGACATTATGAGTGGGAAGGTGGCTGGTTTGAAACCCATGAACTCAAGGACGGGGTGTGGAAGGGAATATGGCTTCAGACCGGCAACGATCGGGAGGGAGGGTTTGAGCTGAAGTGGATAGATGATTCGCCCGTGGCTCGGGGAAAATGGTGGTACACCCGCATTGGCCAGGATCACGATCCTCTTGATTCTGGAGGTACCTTTACCATGCAACGGATATCCTCTTTCCTCACAGGTGGGAAGTAGTCTCAACGCGGCATTTCTCTCAAGAGTTAAGAATTAAGGCTGGAGAGAAGAGCATCCCTGAGGGCTTAGCGACTACTCATGGGGGATTTTTGTTCACTCCCGACGATTGGATGTGGGGAAGCTCTTTCCTCACTAACGACTGCCCGGTGTCTTGAGCAGTACCGCATCTAAGGCCTCTTCTATTGTTTCCACGAATACGATGGACAATTCAGATCGCACGGCGTCCGGCACATCTTTCAGATCCTTCTCGTTGGCTTTGGGAAGAACAATGCGGCGTAACCCGACCCTGTGCGCCGCCAAAATCTTTTCTTTAATACCGCCCACAGGCAGAACCAACCCGGTTAATCCAATCTCTCCGGTCATTGCCGTGTCGTTCATAACCGGTATTTTCAGTAAGAGTGAAGCCAGAGCACTGGCCATGGTCACACCGGCGGATGGTCCATCTTTGGGAATGGCCCCCTCCGGCACATGAATATGCATCCCGCTCTGCTTAAACACCGCAATATCCAAGCCCAGCGATTCGGCGCGTGACCAGAGATAGCTACGAGCCGCTTGGGCTGATTCCTGCATGACATCCCCGATGTGGCCCGTAATGGTGAGGTCGCTCCCACCGGGGAGAAGAGCACTTTCTACGTATAGGACATCCCCGCCGGTTTCTGTCCACGCCATTCCGGTAGCCACGCCCAAGGGTAATGTTTTTCTGGCTTCTTCAGGCATAAATCGTTCGATGCCTAACCATTCCGGAAGGTCACTTTGGGTAATCGTGAGAGATTCTTCCGGCTGGTCCGGCGGATGTTCCGCCAGCCTCAATGCCACTTTGCGAGTTAGCCGTCCCAACATCTGTTCCAATTGGCGAACGCCGGCTTCACGGGTATACCGTTTAATGATATGGGGAATCACCTGCTCCTCTAACGTCAGAGGTTTGGACTCCAATCCGGCTTCCTTTAAGCGACGAGGCCACAAATAACGATTGGCAATTTCAAGTTTTTCCTGGTGACTGTAGCCTCCCAGGCGTATGATCTCCATGCGATCCAAGAGAGGACGGGAAATCGTGTCCAGGGAATTGGCCGTGGTGATGAACATCACCTTAGAGAGATCAAAGGGCAAATCTAAGTAATTGTCCCTGAAGGTATGATTCTGCTCCGGGTCAAGAATTTCTAGCAACGCTGAGGCGGGATCTCCCCGAAAATCCTGTCCGACCTTATCGACCTCGTCCAGCATCAGGATCGGATTTTTTGCTCCGGCACGTCGGAGAGCTTGAATCAGACGGCCTGGCATGGCGCCGACATAGGTACGGCGATGCCCACGCAATTCGGCTTCATCATGGAGACCCCCTAAACTCAGGCGTTCGAAACTTTCTTTTCCAGGGCGCGGGCAATGGATTGCCCCAAGCTGGTTTTCCCCACTCCCGGAGGTCCCACCAAACACAGGATGGGAGCCTTCGCAGATGGATTTAACTTCAACACTGCCAGGTGCTCAAGGATGCGTTCTTTGACATCCTGAATGCCGTAATGATCCTCATCCAATATGGTTCGAACATGAGTCAAATCCAGGTGATCTTCCGTGAGGGTGTTCCAGGGTAATTCCAGAACCAACTCCAAATAGCTGCGAATGACTTGATGATCCGGGGAGGCAGGAGGCAGCTTGACCAGGCGCTTCAGTTCTCTGGTGGCTTCGGTTTTCACGATG
>CAWDGE010000023.1:0-27951 GCA_963801755.1 uncultured Nitrospirales bacterium
CAACAGCCGTGAAACGGGCTGGACGGCTTCAGGAGACCATCCGAAAAAGAAAGTGACGGTATGGTTGGCATCCCGAGGATGGGGGCAGGAAATCAAGAAGGCCATTTCCGGACCTTCGAATGTCTGATCCTCAATGGAGATGTGCCCGGGCTTGATGTCCATGCCTTTTTCGCAACTATTGAAGGAATCGGATTCCAGCAGACGACGGGCAGAGGGTCCGATGACCAGGTATGAGGCCGATTCAGAAATGACCGGATCATCAGATTGGATTGTCTCGATCCCGGGTTGCCCCTCAAGACGTTGAAGCAGCGTTTCCAGACTTTGAGTCTCATCCGTTGGCATGGTCTGAGGTCTGATGAGAATTCGACGGGTGTCGGTTTCCCACCTATTCAACATGGGCGGAATGTGTGCACGTTGAAGGCGGAGCAGAAGGTGGTGATCGGGATCAATGGCGAGTGACGTCGGACTCGCCGGGAGATGCAACGTAAAAGGGTGTGTGGCCCGATCCACATTGAGGACGGTGTCATGTACGAGTCCTCCCTGCAGACCGACGTGAAGAGGAAGACGGATGGTGAATAGGGGTTCCGTCTGCAGGATGGTTCCGGTCATCGTGAACCGTCCCTGTTGCGTGGGATCTTCCTGGACGAGAATATCCTGGATAGCAAGGCTTGGTGCGCCGGGTTGATCGACCCATTGTTGGAAAAACCAACCAAGGTCTCGTTCAGCCGCCTTCGAAAAGATCCGGAGAAGATCGTTCCACTCCAGATAAGTTCCCGTCCCTTCCTGAATAATCCGGCGAACCCCCTTGAAAAATGCCGCGTCCCCCATTTCCTGTCTGAGCATGTGAAAGACCAGGGCTGTCTTTTGGTAGCCAATCGCATTATCCAGCCGCGTTTCTTTGTGGTGAAATGCCCGTACCGGATATTCCTTGTCCGGCTCCGCATACAGATTATATTCGTAGACCATTCGACGTCGGGTTGTGAAGGCCTCCGGTTGATGGCCCTTGGCCTCGTCATAATAATAATTGGAGAGATAGGTGGTGAGCCCTTCCACCCAATTGCCTTGAGCAAAGTCATTGAAGACGGAATTTCCGAACCAGGAATGAACGATTTCATGACCAAGGGAATAAGGTTGGGTGTATCCGCGCCGAATGACTCCTTCACCTAAGAGGGTGAACGAGGGGAGTCCAAGTCCGCTTGGGAAAAAATTTTCCACAACGGCAAATTTTGTAAACGGGTAAGGACCCAAGAGATCGGTATACATGTGAAGATAGTCGATGGTCGCGTCTATATATTGCGGTGCCAAGTGCGCGTCCTCCGGGAAGAGATAGGTGGTAAGTTGAATGCCTTTCCATTCCTGCTTATGCACCACAAAATGATTGGCACTCAAGGTCAGCGCTTCACTTGGCAGGTCCACCCTCCATTGGGTGGTTCGGCGCCCGTCAGTCACACCTTTGGCAATTTCCCGTCCCTGGGTGATCGCTTCCCAGTCTGAAGGGAGGCTGAGGGTGAGATTGTACGTCGAGAGGGTCTGTTCCCATGTAGGATACCAGAATGTTTCATACGTCAAATACACGCCGTTGGGTCCAATATGTCCGTTGGTGTCATCCGGTTTGACAAAGCGAAGTCCATTGGAGGCTTTTGGAGTATCATCAATTTGCCCGTGATACATCAGTGTGAGGACCGCCGGTTGGTCCGGATCGTCAAGGGGAGGTAAGGGAACTTCTATAACTCGACGCGTTGACGGCGGTTGCAGAGTCTCGGCTTCTGAGGGATGTGGGATTGGAAGCCATTGGCCGTTGAATTCGACCCGATCGATCGTGAGCTCAGGATGCAGGATGAATGAGACGGATGAGTTGGCCCGATGGGATGGTGGAATATGGATGGTGTCCGATCCGGTAATGGCATGGGTGTCAGGGTTCAGTTCAATATGTAATTCATGGTGAATAGGCGTCAATGTCATGGCTTGAAGTGGATTCGCCATCGCCAGGCACAGCAATGCCAATCCCAGGACCAATGATGGGACTTGTATTGCTGGAGGAAAAATTTGGTGACTGAAACTCACAAGTTCATTTCCTTGCTCAATTTCCGAATACAGCATCTTTCTCCAGCAGAATGATTGCGGAGTAAGGAGGCTGTGCCGTATTAGGTTAGTGGGGATTCCGCTGGGAGTAAGGCTTCGACAAACGCCGAAGCCTTAAAGTCCTGGAGGTCCGCTTCTCCTTCCCCTACACCTATCAAGCGAATGGGAAGATTGAGCTCGTCTACTATGGCCACGACCACTCCGCCTTTGGAGGTTCCATCCAGTTTGGTCAAGGCTAAACCGGTGACGCCGAGTGACTCATGAAATTGTCGGGCTTGTGCAATGGCATTCTGCCCCAGCGTGCCATCCAGGACGAGGAGGGTTTCGTGTGGGGCGTCGGGCATTTCCCGCGCAATGATTCGTTTAATCTTTTTCAATTCATCCATTAAATTGATTTTGGTGTGCAGCCGTCCGGCGGTATCGATGAGAACTACGTCCACATTTCGAGCTTTCGCCGCGACCATCCCATCAAACACCACGGCGGCGGGATCGGAGCCCTGCTTCTGCTTAATCACCTCGATGCCTGTGCGCGTTCCCCAAATATCCAATTGTTCAATCGCAGCGGCCCGGAAGGTGTCGCCGGCGACAAAGAGTGTGTGTAACCCTTGTTGCTTCAACCGATGCCCGAGTTTGGCAATGGTCGTGGTTTTGCCGACACCGTTGATGCCTATTGTCAAGATAATAAAGGGACGAGGGCCGCGTCGAATGAGTTGTTCCAGCGGTTCGGTCTCGCCCTTACGAAGAATGTCCATGAGGAGAGTATGGAGGACCGCTGTCGGATCGGTCCCACTGAACACCCGTGTTTTATCTTTCAGCATCTCAAGAAATCGCTCGACAGTGTGTATGCCGACATCGGCTTCGAGGAGACTGGTTTCGACATCTTCCAGGGCGACGGGATCCAGGTGCCCCCGACCCAGGCGACGCAATGACTTTTGCACGGTCTGGCGTGTTTTTGCTAATCCGCTCTGAAGACGTTCAACCCATTTCATCGTTGATGTTCCCGAATATCACGGCAATTGAGTGATCTCTGGCTTTTGTTTTGCGAGAAGACGGGGAACAGGCGAAAGACGACGGAAAATTGTGTGCTCTTTTCGCTTCATCCGTTTGGCTTCCCGTTCAGTCGTTTCATGGTCATACCCCAGCAGGTGAAGGGTCCCATGGATAAGTAAACGCAGGATTTCTTCATCGGCGGTGTTGTCAAATCGTGAAGCTTGCGCAAGGGCCACGGGAACACAAATCACGACATCTCCCACGAATGCCAGTGACGACTGTAAGGCATCCTGCATGGGGAAGGCCAGCACATCGGTCGCATAGTCCCGCTGCCGGTACGTCCCGTTGAGTTTTTGCATGCGAGTCTTGCCGACGAAGGTGAGGCTCAGATTGACCGAAGGAAACCCTGCCTGTTCTAACACGGCTTGCGTCAGTCGGCGAACTGTCGTGGGGCGAACGGATACTCGCCGGAGGTGAGAACGAAGCCACACAGCCATCGGGGCTTACCGCATTGGCTCCTGGCCGTTGGTGTCCGCCTTAGAACGATTTCTCTGAGATGCAGGCGAAATGCCGGTAGATATGTTGTGCGGGCTGTTGTGGGGCAGTTGGTGTTCAAACCGATCGTACGCTTTGATTATTTCTTTGACCAACCGATGTCGGACAACATCTTGTTCCGAAAAATACACAAATTGTATTCCGTCAATATTGACGAGAATATCGGCAATCTGGGCCAATCCGGATTTCTGTGAATCGGGGAGATCGATTTGGGTGATATCTCCGGTCACAATGGCTTTGGAATTGAGTCCGAGCCTGGTCAAAAACATTTTCATTTGTTCGGTGGTGGCGTTTTGGGCTTCATCCAGGATGACAAAGGCATCGTCGAGCGTTCGTCCACGCATGAACGCCAGGGGAGCGATTTCAATTTCACCACGTTCGAGAAGCCGGTTGGCCCGATCAATGTCCATCATGTTGTACAACGCATCGTACAGGGGACGTAAATAGGGGTGCACTTTCGCGAATAGGTCTCCTGGGAGAAAGCCAAGATGTTCCCCTGCTTCCACGGCGGGCCGTGCGAGGATGATGCGACTGACCTGTTTATGCGTGAGCGCTGCCAACGCCATGGCCATGGCCAGATAAGTTTTCCCTGTCCCGGCCGGTCCAATGGCTATGACGAGATCGGATTGATTAATGGCTTCGAGATAGGCCTGCTGATTGGGGGTTTTCGGATTGACGGTTCCTTTTTTTGTCGGAAGCGCGCTTGCCGAAACGGTATAGGGTTTGAGTGGAGTGTCACGTTTTTCTTCTGTCGCCAGAATGGCTCGTGAAATATCGTCAGGCTTCAGTTCGTAATAGGTTCGAGTCCAATCGGCTAATTCCCGCAAAATGTGTTCGGCCCGTAGAACTGACTCTGGTTCACCGTGAAGGGTGATCTCATCCCCACGGGCCGCCATTCGGACCTGGAGTTCCCCTTCGATCATTTTGAGGTGCAGATCGTGTGGGCCGAAAAGATTGGCTAAATCGACCCCTTCTCGTAGTTTAAATTTTCGCACGTAGGATTCGATTCACCTCCTGTTAGCCACAATGACACTCGTAAGTGATTCTAGCAAAGGTTTCAGGTTGGCTCAAGGAACGAAATGAGAGATTACCGTCTCTTTTGGCAGGTCGAACAATAAAATGAGCTGCGCTCACTTTGCATACGCGTGATGAGCGTTGGACAACCATGCGAACATGGCAATCCTGCCTTCTGGTATACCTGATGGGCTTCCTGGAAGTGCCCATGTGATCCATCCGGAGCACGAAAGTCTCGGATGGAAGAGCCTCCAGCGGCTATGGCTTCCTGTAATACCGTGTGCATGGTGTCATAGAGCCGTTGACAGGTTGAGACACCCAGCCGATAGCCGTGAGCCTGGGGGTGCACTCTGGCGCGAAAGAGGATTTCATTGGCATAGATGTTTCCAATTCCGGCGAGGCGATGTTGATCGAGGAGAAAGGGTTTCAGCCTGCCTCGACAGCTTTGAATGAGTTTAATGAAGGGTTGTGTACCTATATCCATGGCGTCAAAGCCGAATCGGCGTTGCATGAAGGCTTCCAAATCCGGTGGGGCGAACAGCCAGAGCCGGCCAAACCGTCGAGGATTCCAGTAATGCAGTTCAGTGGCCGGAGCGCCGGAAATCTCAATGCGGCAATGGATGTGTTGAGGGGTTGAGGCCAAGGCAGGATTGAAAAACCAGAGTCCGGTCATTCCCTGCTCTGAAAGCAGGTACCGGGTTTCGTTGGCTCGATGGCAGGTAAAGATTATACATTTGCCTTTCCGGGCAATTTTGGTGATTGTGGAGCGCTGAAACCAGGGAATGAGGTCATGCCCGATGCGCACAATATCCGACCGGTGAATGGTGAGCCTTTCAATCGTTCCACCCCGAATATCCCGGTTCAGATGGTTGAGGATGACTTCGACTTCAGGGAGTTCGGGCATAAAAAGTTACGCGGAAAAAATGGAAAATGAAGGAGTTGAGCGCGCGTGGGCAAGTTTTCCTATTATGGAAGGTTGTATCAGATTAGAAGTGGCACTGGGTATTGCCATGTTCATTTATAGGTGAGCTATCTATTTGGTCAAGCCAAAAAACTCCGGCTCAAGTGTGATCAAATGGGATTGAGCTCTGAACGGGAAGTCTGCCTGCGAAGAGGATCTGGAGTGTTTGGTTGCGGGATCTCTGGCAGGAAGCCTATACTTTGAACAGGGCATGTTCAACAGTGTGGATAAGGAAGAAGAATGACACAATTAAGCATCAAGCAGGTTGAAGAACGGTTAGGGGAAGTGAAGTGCCCAATTTGCAAGGCCAATCGCTTTGGAATCGACTCCAGGACGGCAACGGAAGACGGGGAATGGAAAGCGATTTGTATCGGGTGTCATTATATGTTTCCTGTTCATACCGATATGGAGTTTTATGTACAAACACAGCCGGATATTCCCTATCATCTTAAAGAAATTCCCTGTCCATCTTGTCGGCATCGCGGGGTGTCCCTGGATTTTAGAGCCGTGCTCTCGGTTCGTGAATCGGTCTATTTTGTGACTTGTCCCGGTTGTCAACTCAAGTTCCCTGAGCAGTCACATTTGGAATCGTTTGAGTAATCATCTGTAGAGGAGATTGTCATCATGGATCACAAGAATACATCCGAAGAACCCAACGATTCTGAAACAGCCGAGGCCAAAGATCCCAAGGCCGACTCTCCCAAAAAAATAAAAAAAGAATTGTCTGTTGTCTCTCTCCCTCATGATAATGATGTGATGGCTCAAGAAATGGCGGATATGTTTGACGAAGATCGAGTCACGCATCAACATGGGAATGCCGAGCCGGAAAAAGATTAATTCGAAAACGGGTTGCCTTCTTATGTACATCATCTGTGTGACTGCAATCTAAGGCATACCTTCCTCGTTCGCTCCTTCTCTCCGTGAGGCTATTTCAGTATTGTCCCTCTAGCGAAATCCTCTTGCCTATGGCACCCATTTATATTTAAATGGACTATTTGGTCGGGTTCAACTCTTATGCAGAACTCAAGAGTCCTTGGCTTCAACGAATTAATTCTAACTGAGGCCATTCCCGGTTTAGGAAATGGGATAATCGGACGTGACCTGCCCGTGAAAAGGAAGTACGAGGGCATAAAGACGTGGATGATGCGGTAAAATTCATGCTGATTTCTGTTTTGGATGTATTCAACTTGATCAAGCCAAATTCTATGAGGATAAATTATGTCCAACCCTCTTTCAATTCACCACAGAAAAATGATAAATGGTATCTTCTTGCCAGTATTCTATGGACGAATAGAGAGGGGTTTCTTCATGATTCATAGGTGGGTCCTGGTTTTCGTGATCATGTCCTGGTTGGTGCCTTCTTCAATTTATGCAGGAGTCTTAGGCTCGATCATTTTGAAAGATGGCAGTATTATTCATGGCGAAATCGTTGAAATGGTTAAGGGAACACTAAAGATTAAACCGGCTTTTGGGACCGGAGAGCCTTTTCTCATTCAATGGGCGGAGGTTGTCAATCTTGCCACCAGTCAGCCGGTAATCTTTGTCTTAGGGGATGGAGGAAGTCTTACTGGGATTGCAGAAAAAGGAAACCCAGGAGAGCTTCAGTTGGTTACCACCCCGTTGACCTTTAAACTTCCAGTTCAATTAGCATCTATTACCGGGATCAATCCTCCAAAGGAAATACCGGTGAAATTTAAGGTAAATTTGAATTTCGGCTCAAAGTTTACATCTGGAAATACCGACGACAAGCAGGTAAATCTCTTAGGTGGATTCGTTGCCAGAAGTGAAAGACTCCGGCTCATACTTGATGCCCGGTATTTCTATTCGGAGGAAGATAAAAGAGTCACAGACAGAAATGCGTATGGAACGATGGACATGAATTTTTTCATGACCCCCCGATGGTATTGGTTCGTTGCTATCTTGATGCAACAAGATACCTTTGATGATTTGAACCTTCGTACGGCCGTGACGTCTGGACCTGGCCATCAATTTATTGATAAGGGAGATTTTGCCAATCCCTATTTTAGCCAGATGACGCTTCAGGGAGATCTAGGTGTGGGATTTTTGGATGAGGATAGGAAGATCGGTAATGATGACAATTATGGTGTCTATCGGTGGTCGTTGCGCTGGGAATGGGAAGTTATACCAAGATTGACGGTTTTTCATCAGCAACAGGGATACCCTGAAATGGGTAATTTATCGAATTATATTCTCAATACTCTACAGGGCGTTCGATTTGATATTTGGGAAGGTATCAATGTTTCTGCACAGGTCCAATATCTTTACGACAATGAACCGCCTGACGATTCCCAAAAAGGTGATACCACCGTTTTTTTAACTCTTGGTTATCTATACGAGAATTGATCATAAAGAACGGTGCTGCTTTCTTGAATTTGTCGTATGTGTAGAATGTCATTTCTTAACCAAATGCGATAACAGCGATAACCTCATGGTCATATCTTCCTGCACAAAGGGACAGGAGAAAGCGACTTCACCAAGCTGCCATGAGAAAATTGCTGTCAGATGTATGCCTGCATAAGGACGAGGCAGATCCAAACTGAAATATCCAGATTCCTACCGTATGAAGGTGCGAGTTTCTTCGAAACTCCGGTTTCGGTGTCTCTCACCCTATCAAGCCGATTGTCTGGGCTTGCCCCACAGTCCATCAAACGATGTCAGTGGCAGGCTTGCGCTGCCTGGCGGTGAGAAGGCTGACACACAAGATCTTTTTACCGTTGGCTGCGCTTTCGTTTCTTGCCCTCCTGTGCTTTCAAAGAGAATCCGATCCCCACTTAAGGGGGAGGATTCCCAGGTCTCGAAAATACATTTTCTTCCTTAATGAAATGCGTTTCTTCATATTTAAGAGAGCACATTCTCTTTGAGTTCGTCATGATTATGTACAGGGCACCTCTAAAAACGCTCGAGTTAGCTTGTTTGCCCCGTCGTAGAGGGGCTAGGCACGAAATCCTGGACCGAAAAGAGAAGGGAGACGGGTCTGCAACCGTGCTCTTTTCGTTTCCTCGTCGTTCCCCGTCCCCTTCGTTACGCCGTTTGCTCTCTGACGGCGACCGTCAGCCCCAGGAACCGTTGGAAATTATACGTGAGATTCTTCAGGCCAATCTTCGTTCGTGTCCGCACCCGCCCAATGGTGCGAAGGAGTTTCCCTCCCATCGCCGTGACGTGATGTCCGAAGACATGTTCGACCCGGGCACGAATACGTGAGCGGCCTCGGTTGGCCTCTTTCTGTTGAGCGGTCAAGGGCTTGTCCCGATATCCCTTGTACTGAATCGTGGAACGCAGCTTCCGCTTCTTGAGCTCGCCTTCAATCTCCTCCGACCGATAGGCAGCATCCCCCCCCACGTCCCGCCCCGCGGTCTTGGGCTGCAACAGCTCTTCCAGGACTTGACTGTCATGCACCGCCGCATCCGTGACCGTATAGCGTCGAATGAGCTTGTGTTGCTTATCCACGTTCACATGATTCTTATCCCCAAAGTGACTAACCCCATGCTTTTTGGTCCACCGAGCGTCGGTATCCTTCTGCCGCCGCTTCGCCGGCTGGGCCTCCCAGTCTGCCGGGCACTCGCCGGCTTGCACCGTCGCGTTTTCCTCACGGGTATTCCGCTGTTTCGGTACCGGGATCAACGAGGCCTCAATGAGTTGGCCCCCACAAGCTTGGAACCCCTGACCCGCCAGATACGTGTCGAATTGCTTGAAGAGCGTGTCCACGACCCCGGCTCGGGCCAACGTTTCACGGAACAGCCAGATCGTCTTCGCATCGGGGATCCGTTGATGGAGGTCAAGGCCTAAGAACCGCATAACCGAGAGCCGATCGCGGATCTGATAGTCCGTTTGATCATCCGACAAGTTATAGAGGGCTTGCACCACGAGGACCTTGAACATGAGAATCGCATCAAACGGTGGTCGGCCGCACTTGGAGCGACGGAGACTCTTCTCCAGGGTCTTGCGAAAACGGGCCCAGGGGATATGCTGGGCGAGTGGCTCCAAGGGATCCCCCTTCTCCGTGAGAGCGTTGTAGCGATTGGTCAGGTCAAAAAATCCAAGTTGGCTCGGTGTGTCCATGAGCGGTCCTCCTTGGACCAGACTGATGCCAGAACCCAACAGATTTGTCAGCAGTTTTTAGAGATGCCCTACAGATAGTCCGGAAGCTGCGAGGCTGCACCACTTGCGTAACGGTCACGTTTTCGACAGGATATAGGCTATCTGTATATTTAAACCTATCTCCGTAATCCTACGGCTTGGATTGAGCTCTCAATTTTTTGGTTGGTGGCGCGATTTAATAATCGGTAGACGATCGGGCCAAAGGGCCATTCATTTTGACCAAAGGAGAATAGGATGCTCAAAGAATTTAAAGAATTTGCGATGCGAGGGAATGTGGTCGACATGGCGGTCGGTATCATTATTGGAGGAGCATTCGGAACAATCGCCAAATCCCTGGTCGCTGACGTGTTGATGCCACCCATTGGATTATTGCTGGGTGGCGTTGATTTTTCTAATCTGTTTGTCACCCTCAAGGATGGGGTGCCCGCCGGCCCGTATCATGCGTTGGCCGAGGCTCAGGCAGCGGCAGCCGTCACGGTGAATTATGGGCTTTTTCTTAATTCGGTTATCAGCTTTCTTATTGTCGCGTTTGCAGTTTTTATGGTGATTAAAGCCATCAATCAGATGAAACGTGAAGAAAAGGTACCCCCTGCGGATCCTACAACGAAAGAATGCAAATTCTGCCAAATGACGATTCCCATTCAGGCCACCAAATGCGGTCATTGTACTTCGGAATTAGCGAAATCCGCGTAATGGATCAGTCTTGGCCAATGGCTGCCATGAGATAAGGAAACATCCTTTAAGGCCGACATAGTCATGAGGTCCCGAATAAAAACCTAATTTGATAGATGGCTGGCAAGGGTTACCCACTCTTGAGAGTCAGCATGTAATTGGTGAGATCGTTTAGCTGTTTGTCGTTTAGAGGAAATTTTGGCATGAAGGAACCGGGGGAAACGGATTGCGGATCCTTAAAATGCTGAAGATGCCAATCCCGGTCGGGTCGTCGATCGGCGACAAAAGAGAGATCAGGGGCCAAATTTGCCCCTTCCCCATGAATGCGATGGCAGGTTTGACAATTGAATTGATGTACTAATGCGATGCCTCGAACCACTGAAGGATCACGTTTGGGAACGGCGTACAGGTCACGGAGAGAAATACTCAACAGGCCGAACACGAGGATCAAAAACCCCAATCCCGCCCCCAATACGACTCGGCGTGAGGAGGGATGCCGTTCAGGGTTGCGATCCACAAAAGGCAGGAGCAGCAATCCTATAAAAAAGAGTGTGGGAAGAAGCCAGGTTGCCAGAGGTCCCCATGCCCCTGGGGCATATTTGAGGAGCTGGTAAAAAAACAGAAAATACCATTCCGGGACTGGAATAAATGAATGGTCCGAAGGATCCGCCCGATCAGCTAATGGGAATTCCATGCTGAATGCCAACAGCGACACGAATCCAAATACGACAAGCATCACCACGGCATCCATGAAGACCTGCCGTGGATAAAATGTTTCACTCCCGGCTTTGGCTCTTGCCTCATCATGAGGACCGGCAGGTCCCACCCGCCGGAGAATAAAGATATGGAGCATGATCCCGAACACGATTGCGGCGGGAAGAAAGGCGACATGAATCGCGAAAAACCGTGAAATGGTCAGGGCGCCCAGAGTTTCGCCTCCCCGAAGGAGTTTCACAAGGAAATCCCCAATAAGAGGAACGCTGCCAACCATGTTAATCCCCACCTGGGTGGCCCAATAGGCGTTTTGATCCCAGGGCAGCAAATACCCGGTGAATCCGAACCCCAACATCATAGCCAACAAGATGATTCCAACCACCCACATGAGTTCCCGAGGGCGTTTATACGCCCCGTCAAAAAAGACCTGCAACATATGGAGCCCGATGGCTATCATGACGGCGGAGGCGCCCCAATGATGAAGGCCACGGACAAACCATCCTCCCCACACCTCCTGTTGAATATACTGAACCGTATCGTAGGCATGGTCGGTCGAGGGCACGTAATACACCATGAGAAACATGCCCGTCAGAGCTTGTAATCCAAAAAGGAAGAGGGTGGCAGAGCCGAAGACATAGTTCCAGCTGGCACCTCCCGGAATGGGCTCATTGAGGAGGGTTTGCTCCAGGGGTTTTAATCTCAGGCGACGGTCAATCCATTGATAGAGACGGGATGCCATGCTTAGAGTTCAACTTTCTTTGCCAGCCCGGATTTAAATTCCTCGTATTGGACGAGCAATTCGCCATTTTCAATTTTGGATGGCAGCGTGTCCAGAGGTCGTGGAGCGGGCCCTGCTTTCACGGTTCCCTCAAGGTCATAAATACTTCCATGGCAAGGGCATTTAAAGAGACGGTCCTGTTGATCCCATCGATAACCGCATCCTAAATGGGGACAGATGGGTGAAAAGACCGTCACGTGTCCATCTGTATGTTTAACGGCCCATACACCTTTAGTGGTTTGGGATTCCTGCCATCCATCCTTCCCGGTCATGGTGTAATCCATTGACTTGGGTTCACCAACCGGTAATGCATCGGCCTTACCCAGTGATACCCATTCTTTGTTTCGTCGTTGAAAGGCGGGGGCGATAACGTATCCGATTAACGGGACGGCAAGAGAGATTCCGATAAGAGAAGAAATGAACACGGTGGTTTTTACAAAGAATGACCGGCGGGTTCCAACCGGGGTGGATAAGCCATCTTCCATATTAGAATTCCTTTTGGATAAGCAGACAATAAGATGCCTGATTCAGTTGAGGCGCGAATGCTCCATGCTGTTCACCTAAAGATAGTATAGTTCGGGATGAGAGCCGGAATGATGCGGCATCCAGATGAAAGCCAATTTAAAAAACGCTCCCGTGAAAGGCTAGCATAGAAGGATGGATAGTCAAGATCAAAAAATTTCATATACAGGGTTGAGTTTAGGGAGACCAGTATTTCTGAATGACCTGACTCACACCGTCGAAGCATCAATGTGAGGAAATAACTAAAAAGGTGGTGAGTGTGGGTGCGGATCATTTATCCAGGGAAAAATGGCTCATCTTTCCGGGCTCAGAATAGGGGGGTGGGCATTCTTGTGATGTACTGGTTTGTTAGGTTGAACACCCATGAATATGAAGGTGGTCTGCAGTCACACAGGGGAGTTTTTCCTGAAGGGAACGTACATCCGGGACCGGTCGCAGGACGGAATTTACCCAAGGGATCTGCCCATCCTGTAAGCAGGACTTAATTTCCCAATTAAAGGACTATTCCTCATAGCCCTTACAAGACCGGATGTTGTTGGTTGGAATGCGAAAAGGAAAGAAGGAATTACCAGTACCGGACCGGCCCGGTATCGATATGGACGAATCCCCGCCGGCCGTAATAGCCGACTCCACCCAACCGAAGCTTCACTGCGGCTCGCCGAATTTTGGATAGTCGAACGCCGGGAATCGCGAAGTCCACCGCTTGTCCAACGGTATGAAGACTGTTTGGCGCGGCCCCCCGACCAAGTCGAATCAGTAATTTGTTGTATGAGGGCGACCGGTAGGCAGAGTAGATTTGAATTTCCTGCCCCTGCCCGACTAACTTTTCTACCTGATTTACATATTCCAGCAATTGAATGTCCATCTGGCAGACCTTCTTGGAATGATGGCACCGCAAAAAATAATTAATGTCCTTCAAGGCTTCCCGGTCATAGCGACCGGATTGATTGCGATACGTCACCTGGAGTCGTTCGTCAGTTTGGGCGTTGTAGAGGCGAAGCCGGCCTTCGGGGAGTGAATGGGCCGCGGCGGATTCTGGAAACATCAACCGGCTGCCAAGAATCAGCATCCCCGCAAGTGAGGACTTCAGGAAGAAGCGCCTGGACCAGAGTTCTTCTGTCTCCTGAGACATGGTGCCACCCTCCGAACTATGATTGGGGAAATGTAGCGGTAGAATAAAACGGAATGAAACACTGATTATTTAACAAAATAGGATGATGAGGTCAACCATTTGATGGAAATTTTTGAATCCTTCCTTTCCCATTTTGTGTTGAATCCACAACGGGAATGGATGAACATAGCCCATCGCCTCATTTGCCTCACCCATGTTTTTGGCGGAAACCCACCTGCCCAATTGTTCTTTCCGACAGTATGCATTTGGGATTCAATCCTCAGCGGTCTCATGTCCGACAATGGAAATCGGGTATCCAGTTCACCCTTGCCATTGAGAGCAGGATCAACAGTCAGGAGTCTGGGTGGCTGAGGATGATCAGAAATGAATCCGAAGGTCCGCCACGAGTGGAAGGTGATCTGAGGCGATCAGCGCAGTACGAGTTTTAGGAAGATGCACATGAGTCACTTCAATCTGGCCTTCATAAAAAATATGGTCGAGATGCAACAGGGGCAAAAATCCCGGATAGGTTCGGCGTCGTTTGACAAAGGGGCGAATGTCCAGGCTCTGAAATCGAGGGGTCAGGATATCGGTGGTCACACCACGCCCCCATTCGTTGAAATCTCCGAGAATGATTTTCGGACCGGCCCCTCGATGCTGGTCCAAAATCAT
Organism: uncultured Nitrospirales bacterium; assembly: GCA_963801755.1. Classification (GTDB taxonomy): domain Bacteria; phylum Nitrospirota; class Nitrospiria; order Nitrospirales; family UBA8639; genus Nitrospira_E. The sequence continues at coordinate 14,191 of CAWDGE010000023.1, forward strand.
AGCCAGGCGCTCCGCCTGATACTTGCGTTCCCGCAATCCGGTTCCCATATGCACGTTGTAGACATGTAAGGTCTGATTGCCCAGCCGGAGATCTGCACGTTGACAACATCGGCCGCGTCGGGTTCTCCAGGTCAGGTCATGTTGCGCATCATTTTCAATCGGGAATCGGCTCAGAATCATGTTTCCAAATGGATATCCGTGACGCAGCCTGGCAGAGGCCATCACCCATCCCATGCCCATCAACGCACCAAGCAGTTCGTCCTGTCCACGGCCCTTGGGGCCAAGTCCCAGGACTTCCTGTAGAGCAATGACATCTGGATGCAGGTCCGACAGAACCTCCGCGATGCGTCTGGGCATGATCCGACGATCCATCCCGCAACACCGGTGAATGTTATAGGTCACAATCCGAATGTCGATGGAGGTCGGTGGGTGGGGAACCTGTTGAAGTACCCTGGCCATAGGTGAATGGAAAATCCTTTTAAATCAGGGAGCGGCGATTGCTATAGAGACCATATCATGACGAGATAATGATCGGAGGCATTAAAAAGTGTGCCATTATCGTAATTGGCAAAATACAGACCAGGATAGAAAAATGCCGTCCACACATTTTGTGGATAACTTGGTGGTTAATGGCAATGACAGGCGTTTTTCTGAGGGATTGATAAAGAAATGAGCTAAATGCATATATTTTAGGCATTGTATGAAAATTATTTGGCAATCCCATATATAGTGGGGATAAACTTTTAGCATAGTCGTAAAGGTAGATTGATGATTTTATCTTGACTTTTTTGATTCAGTTGATCCTCGTGGGTTTCTTCAAAACATCGTCATGTTCTTCTAAAAACTGTTTATCCACAGAATGGAGTTTGCCTTGTTGATAATCACCTAAATGAGAATGGTTTTATCGGCTCCTATATGGCCTTTTCGGCTTACCGATGAGTTTTCGCTTCTGTTCATCAGGCATTTCTCTGGCATTGAAACGTTTCCCTGGGCAACCCACGATTCTTCATCGGTTCCCATCACCAGCAATTTAATAGCGGGATACTTGTGATGAATAGGAATCGCCTCTCCAGGCTGCACATCGGAGGCCTCGAAATTTCGAGGGCAATCCAGCGAGAGACCGCAACAGTCCATTTCCTTACAGATTCGAGCGCGGATGTCCGGGCCCGCTCACCAATGCCTCCCTCAAAAACAACTGCATCGGCTCCACCCAAGGTAGCCAGATAGGTGCCCAGATATTTTCCTGCCCGATGATCCTGTTGCTCGTGGACGGCTTGGAGAAGTTGACGTATGTCGGAGGTCTGCCAGGACGGGTCCAACAGACCGGATTGCGTATTCAACTGATGGTCAATGTCCTGAAGAGAAAGGTTGGCGTGTTCGGCGAGAAAACCAATAATGGCTGGATCGATATCTCCACATCGTGTGCCCATCACCAAGCCTTCTCATGGCGTGAACCCCATTGAAGTGTGGACCACGTCTCCATTCTTAATGGCGGTGACCGAGCAGCCTTGACCCGAATGAAATGTATTGAGCCCAGGTTTTTTCCAACGGCCGACCGGAATAGCGGGCATAGTGAGCCGGAGAGGCATGGGCAATCCCATGGAAGCCAAAGCGCTCAATGCCATGGCGTGTTAACCACTGCGGGGGAATGGGTAAACCGGTGACCTCCATGCACGATGCGAACGTCTATCGCATCAATGGAGATCCCGGGTCCTCATTAGATTTCTCTGTCCTGTGTAATCAGACTTAGAAGGCTTTCCCAGATCCACTTCACCGCCTGCCCATGGTTCAGGATGTCTTGCCGGGCCGAGGTAAACGGCGCGCGCTGGGGGAGCAGATGTTCAGGCCTCTTTCCCGATACCCGTCATAATCCCTTGCCGTACAGTTGTGGGATCTGTGTCGGTCTCGGACGATGATGTCCGGTAAACAACCAGCCGGAATTTTAAAGAGGAACTTCCGCTGTTCAAGATAAGAATGCGCATGGATGGGCTAAAAAATTATTTCCGATAATGAGCGCGAAACCCCCTCGCACAACTGGGGAAATGTGAGAAGAGAGAACTATCACCAGGCCGTCATCCTTAGCCAGGGGCGAAGGATCTGTGCCCAGGTGTGGTTGATAAGCGCGAAGTTAGACGCTGATTGGGGTCAGGGAGAAGACGCGACCGTACCGCGCTGCCGTCGTGGGGTCCCCATTTTTTAAGGCCTCACGCACGTCATCGAGCTTGTAGGCATCTTGAACCGACAGTGAAGGAGACCATTCATCGTCAGTCACCAGAAGTTCGACCTCGACTTCGGCAAGATATCGTCCTTCGTGAATCAGCTTCGTCCGCTGTTGCTTCTTCATCAGCGCCTCCCCATGAATCCGTCCTGCCACTGTTTGGGGTCAGGCCTATAGGCAGTCACAATAACAGCTGGTTCCGAGTGTCCTTTGGGAATGCCCCACACGACGTGTATCGGATTGCCATTTTTCTGTCTCTCTGGAGCACCAAAATACAGGGTCCTTTGGGATAATCCGGATAATCTTCGACCAACTTCCCGTCGTCAATACCTTTATATCACGGGAAAAGAGATCATCTGCCATTAGCTCGTCGTATCCGTGTTCGGAGATTCGAACAGATCCAGCCGTCACAAGACTTGTAATGCGTTCGAACGTATTGCTCATGGTATCTGACTGTTGCTCACGATGAAAGCCTAGCTTGCTGGTTTCTCGTCGCGTAATACATGGGTTGTTCGAAGCTCCTTCTTCGCACCTCGCAAGATGAATAACGCCGACCGTAGAAAAAGAGCGGCAAGTGCCAGACCAACGAGAATATCAGGCCAGCCTGAACCGGTGAGCCATACGCCTACGGCGGCACACAACACCGAAACATTCGCAATAATGTCATTCCGAGAACACAACCAAACCGAGCTCATATTGATATCATCTGCCTGATGCCGCCAGAGCAACACAAGACACAGGCTATTCGCGGCAAGCGCAAGTAAGCCAATCACGCCAATGGTCTCGAACACGGGAACGTGGGGGACCATCATCTTATACATCGCTTGGCCAAACACGAACAGACCGAAGGCCGCCATGATTCCCCCTTTGAGGAGGGCTGCCTTGGCTTTCATTCTTACGCCTCGCGCGACAACGTAAATGCTGAAGCCGTAAACCAGAGCATCGCCCAGCATATCCAGCGAATCAGCGATCAAGGAAACAGAACCGGCGAGCAGACCTGCGATGAGTTCCACGAAGAACATGACAGCATTAATACCGAGCACGATCTTCAGTATTGAACTTTGGCGATCACGAAGCGCCTCAATCTCGCAGGCTTTGTCATTGCAACAATCAGCCATAAATTGCCCTTAAGATTTTTGTATATTGGGTTAAATGTTCAGCCTACTATTCTTTGTCATACTAAAAACTGAATCGGAAGATCATAGCAGTCTGGCCTTCCATTTCTAACGGCATGGCCTGGGTTCCGACTCGTCGGATAACCCGCAAGTTAGCAATGATGTTGTCGTACTCGGCATGCGTACCGATCCAGATCCACTGGATCCCAACCTCGATCTCGATCCCCAATGCCCGGTAATGGGTTCCGACTCGCACTGACCACAACTCACCATTGGTTTGAAGTGAAGAGAAGGATGCTGTGGATTGCTTTTCAGAAGTTTGAAGTTCTTGTCGGCAAGATCGCGGACATTCTGTGGAAGTGCCTGATATAAATACCAAAACCTTGAAGAAGCAAAATGCCTCAAAGCTTGCGGGCTTTCCCAATTTTAAACTCCGCGCGGGCTTCTTCGATGCGCGCATCAAGTTTCCCCCCCTTGAGATCGGCTTCAATCTGCTGATCCCATAAACGGGCATCTAATTCAAGGAACCACTCCCGAAACTGAGCCAGGTCTTGGGGCGGCAGATTCAGTACCTGTTGCTCAAGCTGTTCAAGTTCGCTCATGAGGTATCCTCCTTCCAGCGTTTGTCTCAATTCTACACGAGTTGCGATGTCCCTGCCCAACTAGTAAATAAGCTGCGGGGGGAGGGAGATAGTTCCGTGGAAATCTATCTCCCTATTAGCCCAGGCCTAGTGATGTTCTGTGTTGCCGGGTTTCGTCCCTGCAGGCGAGGTCCTTTTGTTTCGGCAAAAGGAGCCAAAACCAGGTGTGCCGAGCATGTTCGACAGCTCGGGGGTGAAAGTCCCCTTGACAACCTGATGGAGGTGAAGTCATAGCGAAGCGCAAGGGCGTCGCCGCGAGGCGGGGTCTGAAAGAAGCGTGGAGCAAACGCGCGAGCCGATGTACAAGAACCGGATATGAGGCATACGGTGCCGGACGAGCGGGCAATTGACTCGCGAAGTCCATATCCATCAAGGGCACTGGTTGTAAATCCGGCGGTTGCGTGCGGAAGGCGGTCGAACTTACCTCGGGAGATCTGCCGTTTGTCCCGGATATCGGGACTGAGGATGGAGCGATTCATCCTGACCGGGCGGCAGAAGTCAGCAGAGGGCGTAGTAGTCCGCAGGTGGGATGAAGGCCCAAACGGTCCTCCGCAAGGGGGTAATGGGAGCGGCGAGTAAGCAGCGCGACTCATGAACGACAAGCGGCAGAAGAACCAGCTAGAGCTGGCCTTCATGGAAGAGGAGAGGGGTGAAGCCCCGAAGGGCTGTCGAGGAAGGGACCGAATCGCTCGCGGCGAAGCGCGGGACCGAAAGCCCGGCTATCGCCGAACAGTTGATGGAGGAAGTCTGCGAGCGGGAAAACTGCAAGCAGGCATTGAAACGAGTCAAGGCCAACAAAGGGAGCGCTGGGGTGGATGGGATGACCGTCCAGCAGTTGCCAGAGTACCTGAAACAGCACTGGCCAGCCATCCGGGAACAGTTGCTGAGCGGGACCTATAAGCCGCAACCGGTGAAGCGGGTGGAAATCCCGAAGCCGGACGGAGGGGTGCGAAAGCTTGGCATTCCGACGGTGCTGGATCGATTCATCCAGCAGGCGGTGATGCAGGTACTGCAAGGCAGAGTGGGACCGGACGTTTTCCGATCACAGCTACGGGTTTCGGCCTGGGCGCTCGGCGCATCAGGCGGTGACGCAGGCGCAGCAGTATATCGCCGAAGGCTATCGCTGGGTGGTGGATCTGGATCTGGAGAAATTCTTCGACCGGGTCAATCACGACAAACTGATGGCGAAGATCGCAGAGCGGGTCAGCGACAAGCGGATGCTGAAGCTGATCCGGGCGTTTCTGCGAGCCGGGGTGATGGAAAATGGGCTGGTGAGTCCGGTGGATGAGGGGACGCCGCAAGGCGGACCTTTGTCGCCCTTGCTCGTCGAACATCGTGCTCGACGAGTTCGACCGGGAGTTGGAGCGGCGCGGTCTCCGGTTTGCGCGGTACGCGGACGATAGCAATATCTACGTTCGTAGCCGGCGGGCCGGGGAACGAGTGATGGAAAGCATTACGCGATTCATCACGACGAAGCTCAAGCTCAAGGTGAACGAGCAGAAGAGTGCGGTGGCGCGGCCATGGAACGGAAGTTTCTGGGTTTCAGCTTCACCGCGGACCGGGAGCCGAAACGGCGGATTGCGCCGAAAGCGGTGGCGGTTCAAGGAGCGAGTTCGGGAACTGACGAGCCGGACGCGAGGCGTGAGCATCGAACGAATGGCCGAGGAACTGGCCCAATATCTTCGAGGCTGGATCGGCTATTTCGGGAAATGTCGAAACGCCTTCGGTGCTGCAACGGCTTGAGGAGTGGACCAGGCGCAGGCTGCGGTCTGCGATCTGGAAGCAGTGGAAACAGGGGATCGGTGCGGTTTGCCGAACTGCGGAAACGGGGCGTGAGCAAAGATCTCGCCGCACAAACGGCGGGCAGCGCTCATGGCCCGTGGCGGCTGGCGAACAGCCCGGCACTCGCCATCGCACTGCCCAATGCTTACTTCGACTCGCTCGGGATTCCGAGATTGACTGTCGGCCGATAGCTCAACCCGCCGAACCGCCGTATACGGACCCGTACGTACGGTGGTGTGACAGGGAAAGCTGGCGACCGCCTACCTATGTCGATTGACGCCCCGCCCGTCTCATCTGATTGATCGGACGCTAAACACGGGAGAGCGGACCAATTCGCGGAGCCTGCCCTGAGGTTTCTCGAAGGCTCACACAAGGCCCGCCAGGAAAAAGAGCGTCCGATCATGGGACGGGCGGCAGGCGTCGGAACCGTGGAGAAAAAAATGACTGCCAGGAGGCGAAGACAGAACTCCGGAAGCGGTATGAATGAAGATCAGTATTCTTGACGTAATTCCTTCGTTGTCCAAGAATTTGTCGCATTGAGAGTAGCGGTATTGTGTGTTTTAATTGTGTTTCGAGAGCACAAATATGTGAGAGGATTTGTCAGCCAACTCCATGAATATTTGAGGGAAGAAGATGTTATCGGATGCCATTTGGGGGGAACTTATTGAATCGCGTGTTATAAGGACAAAAACAGGCAGATCCAGCTCTTATGCGAATCCACCTAAACATTGTGAGCCCGCTACGCGATACCTTACGTTATTACGGTCGGGTAATTTTACTACAATAGAATAACCAGGAGAGCACCGGATTATTCCGGCAAAAAACAATATGCCCAATCATTATCATTCTCTGCCAGGCAAGTCGGATTCACTCTGGCTCGACACGACCCCGGAAACTAGTTTTCCGTCTTTACAAAGCGGATTGACTGTGGATGTGGCCATTATAGGCGGTGGCCTGGTCGGCTTAACGGCGGCAACGCTGCTCAAGGCTCAGGGAAAAACCGTCGCGGTGCTGGAAGCCGAGCGCATCATTCAGGGTGTGACCGGCTACACCACCGCCAAAATAACTTCACAGCACAAATTGATTTACGATGACCTCACGCGCCATTTCGGGGAAGAGAAGGCACGTGCTTACGCCGAGGCGAACCAGGCCGCCATCGAACAGATCGCCGATCTGGTTCGAGCTAAACACATCGACTGTGATTTTTTCCGCACCGAGGCATACACCTATACTGAGTCCGACGACGAGGTAACTCAGATCAAGGCCGAAGCGGACGCGGCCTTGAAGCTTGGGCTACCGGCCACTTTCACGAATGAAACGCCGTTGCCCTTTTCGGTAAAAGCCGCCGTGCGTTTCGACAATCAGGCGCAATTCCATCCGCGTAAGTACTTGCTAGCTTTGGCGCAAGACATCCCCGGCGAGGGCAGTTACATCTTTGAAGGAACTCGCGTCGTGAATGTGGAAGAAGGCGAGCCGTGTGCCATCACCACCGAGAAGGGCGCGATTAAAGCGCGATCGGTCATCGTAGCCAGCCACTTTCCATTCAACGATAAAACGCTGTACTCCTTTCGTCTCCATTCGCATCGGTCCTATGTTTTGGCCGTCCGCGTGGTGGAGCCGGTGCCTCTCGGCATGTTTATCAGCACGGAGCCGTCGTACTCTGTGCGGAGCTATCCGGTGCCCGGAAGTGACTGGCTTTTGGTCGGCGGCGAAGGACATAAAACCGGACAGGGTGATGATACCGTGGCCCGTTATCAAAGACTTGAGCAATGGGCGCGCGAGCGGTTCGCTGTCCAGTCGGTGGAGTATCGCTGGTCAACACAGGACAATCGCACCATTGATGGAGTGCCGTACATCGGGCGGTATGGACCATCTTCACGGCATCTCTATGTCGCCACCGGCTTTGGTGGCTGGGGCATGACCAACAGCACGGTGGCCGGAATGCTCTTGCGCGATTTGATTGTAGGACGCGAGAATTCTTGGTCGGAAGTTTTCGACCCGAATCGCGCAAATCTGGCGGGAGTGCCAGATTTGGTTGGGCAGGCAGTCGATATTGTTAAACATTTCGTCGGCGACCGCATGACGGACGAAACACCCGATAGCATCGCGTTTGGTGAGGGTAAGATTGTGAAAACGGAACGTGGAAACGTGGCGATGTATAAAGCGGAAGACGGTACGATGAGTACTCTGTCGCCGGTCTGTACTCATATGGGTTGCTACGTACAGTGGAACCCGGCGGAAAAGAGTTGGGATTGTCCGTGTCACGGCTCGCGTTTCGCCGCTGACGGAAAAGTACTGCACGGACCGGCCATCAAAGATATGGAGAAAATTTAAACCTTCCGGACGCATGAGGATTCGCAGATCAGATCCTCAAGTGCCCTAACAGCGGGCTAGCATGGCGGAATACCCAATTGCCTTCAGCCTCGTTCGTTCCAGCCGCCTCCGGCCCCTGCTCAGCCGCGGTCTCTGGGAGGCGCCAAGAAAGCCTCTCCCTTAATGCCGGTTTTTGGCACGTTGTGCTATTTTTTCTTTATGAAAATCACTGCTGCTGATGCTCTCGAATTGTCAGTTCCGGAACGCATTCAACTAATTACAGAAATCTGGGATAGCATCGCTGAATGCCCAGAGAAGATCGAACCGACTGATGCCACACGGCATCTCTTCCGAAAGAGCCTGGCTGCATATCGGGCGAAACCAAGCGCCGGGTCGCCGTGGGCAGATGTTAAACGCCGAATTCTGAACGGATGAGCCGCAAACTCATCGTGACAAAGGAGGCCGAAGCAGACATTTTCGACGGCCACCTTTCCTACGAAGAAAAGCAGGAGGGCATTGGTTTGCGGTTCATGAACGAAATTGAACAGGCCTTCGATCGAATTCTACCCAATCCATTTTTGTATCAGGAAGTTGAAACAGACATCCGAAGGGCGGTCACCCACACGTTTTCGTACCTTGTCTTCTAAACTTTCGACGAGCATACCGTACAAATACTCGCGGTCATCCATGGCTCTCAGGACCTTGCCTATATCAATGAGCGGCTTGGCACCTAACCACTGCTTCGAAACGACGGCTCACCTGTGGGTCGTCGCGCTTTAAGCAGGACGGTTTAGCCGCAGTCACGATTGCTCGCAGTTCCCGTGGCCGTAGTATCTACCCTACCACCTCACCTTTATCCCAAGAGGCACAATGTCCGGATCGTTAGCAATACGCGCATCGCTTTCCGATTACGATAGGTCAATCGCCGCTCTCGTAACCGCGTTTATCTCGGATCCGTTCATTCGTTGGATGTTTCCCGATGCGAAGCAGTATCTCCATTACTTCCCACAAGTACTGAAGTACTTTGCTGGACGCGCCTTCGACCACGAATCGGCCTATCGTTCCGAGGACTTTAAAGCCGCAGCGCTCTGGCTACCTCCCGGCGTCGGTCCTGACGAAGAGGCGGTCGCTACTGTCATGCAAGAAGGCGTGGACCCTGAACTGCAAGGGGATGCGTTCGCCTTACTGGAACAAGCCGGCGCATCGCATCCGCCGGTTCTACACTGGTACCTGCCTGCCATTGGGGTTGAGCCGATGTTTCAGGGCAAGGGTTACGCCAGTGCGTTGCTTGCGCAGGGCCTTGAAGTGTGTGATGGCGCTCACGTTCCCGCTTATCTTGAGGCGACCAACCCGGCCAATATTCCTCTCTATAGGCGCTTCGGGTTCGAGGTTGTGGGAGAAATTCAGGCTGGCAGTTCACTACCGATTATCCCTATGCTCCGTGCCGCACGTTAAGTGAACCCATATGGCCCTTATGGTTTGAGAGCACAGAGGAGTGACCGAAAATGCCAGCGAACTGTATGAACACTTGGGGGAAGAAGATGCTACCGGATGCCATTCGGGTGAACTCATTGAAGTGCCAACGTTCATTTCGTTATTTTCAGAAAATTCGATGGCGTGGTATACGGACAGAAATAGGCAAATCCGGCTCCCATGCGCATCCGCTTAAACCTTGTTAGGCACGCATCGTGGACATCGAGAATCTTCTACAAGCAATTCGCGAATCGCTTCTTGCAACGGGAAGTGTGGCCTTAACTTTCTGAACGAATTGCGGTAAAGTCAGTTCCAAGCGCGGCCAACCTCTTGAGCTGTGTTTCTTGAAGGAAGAAATTAGGCAGGCAAATCTGATTAATGCCAACAGTTTTACAAGTCGGGCCGTATCGATTCTTCTTCTATGCCGGAGACCGTAACGAACCATCGCATATCCATATTGAACGGGATGCCAAGATTGCAAAGTTCTGGCTCGACCCTGTGCGGTTACAACGCAGCGGTGGCTTCAATCGTGTGGACATCAAACAGATGTATTCAATTGTCGTTGAGTATCAAGAACAGTTAAGGGAGGCCTGGAATGAGTACTTCCGTAATACCTAACCCAGTCAGTCCCCGTGCTGAACATGTGAGGATCACCGACGATACGTTAAGTGTCGATCTGGGAGACGGACGGACCATTGCCGTCCCGTTAGCCTGGTATCCACGGCTGGTCCATGCCACTCTCGATGAGAAAAGCAACTGGCGGCTGATCGGCCAAGGTGAAGGCATTCATTGGGAAGATCTTGATGAGGATATTAGCATTGATGGGTTGCTTGAAGGCCGGCCATCTGGCGAGAGTCAGACCTCATTCAAAAAATGGTTAGACGCACGATCGGCTCGTGGGAAACAATCTTCATAGCGCTTTTCATACGAGAGTTGCACTAACTACCTCGCAGGTTCAATTTTTACCTTTCCTCTTCTAACGGTTGCGACACAACCACCAACGAAACAACTTTTTATCCCGCTTTCACGTATTGGTGAAAGGGTACGGGGGCAAAATTGTTGTTGACGAATTTCTGCCTCCACTTGTCCCACCTGCTTCCTGAAGCATTTGCCTGAGGACTGCTTCCCCTACCTGCGCACGAAACTCTCAACAACAGACTTGTCTCCTGTTCCTCGTTTCAACGTGATGTTCTGTGTTGCCGGGTTTCGCCCCGGCCGGCGAGGTCCTTTTGTTTCGGCAAAAGGACCCAAAACCATGTGCGCCGAGCATGTTCAACAGCTTGAGGGTGCAAGTCCCTTTGACAACCTGATGGAGGTGAAGTCATAGCGAAGCGCAAGGGCGTCGTCGTGAGGCGGGGTCTGAAGGAAGCGTGGAGCAAAGGCGTGGGCCGATGGACAAGAACCAGATACGAGGCATACCGTGCCGGACGAGCGAGCATGGATTCGCGAAGTCCCTCTCCATCAAGGGTGCGGGTTGTAAATCTGGCGGTCGTGCGCTGAAGGCGGTTGAGCTTACCTCGGGAGACCTCTCGCCTGTCTTGGCGGCAAGACTGAGGATGGAGTGATCCATCCCGATCGGGCGGGAGGAGTCAGCAGAGGGCATAGTAGTCCCAGGAGGGATGAAGGCCTGAACGGTGAGGAGGGGCGAGTCGGCAGCGGAACTCATGAGCGACAAGCGGCTGAATAACCAGTTAGATCTGGCCTTTCGGACAGCGGGCGGGGTGAAGCCCCAAGGACTGTCCAGGAAGTGACCGAATCGCTTGCGGCGAACCGCCATGCCGAAAGCCCGGGTATCAGGCTTCCAGGATTCACTGGGGGCTGATAGCTGAACCCGCCGAACCGCCGTATACGGACCCGTATGTACGGTGGTGTGACAGGGAAAGCGGGTGACCGCCTACCTATGTCGATTGACGCCCCGCCCGGTCTTTCAGATTGGACGGACGCCAAGCATAGGGGAGCGGACCAACTCGCCAGGCTCACACAAGGCCCGCCAGATTGAAGAAGAGCGTCCGATCATGGGACGGGCGGCAGGCGTCGGAGCAGGGGAGATGAAACTTTTTGTGTCAGGGTATGGGAACAATTCTGTTGTTGACGAATTTCTGTCTCACCTTCCCACCTGCTTCTTGAAGCCTTTGCCTGCGGACTGCTTCTCATTCCTCCACACGAAACTTTTAACAACAGACTTGACCGCATGCCGTCATCGGCGGTGTGTCTAGCGGGTTGAAGTCCCGCGAAAGGAGTTGTTCGTACACCTTTCTAGTACCGGGAAGCAGCGTCGGAGTAATCCGGGGTTGAAGTTTCCCATGGGCAAAGCTGCAGGCCGTAGCGCACGCGAACCTAGACGTAGCCTCGTCACTGATTTGGAGATGCCGACCCTGTGGTCAGAAGGGGAAGGCCGCTGTCTGAGGGACACGAACGAACACCCACCCTCAGGATCTTCCGGGGTAGCAGGGGCGGCATGTGGCGGAAGAGACACCGTGCAGGACGGGAGGCCCACGGCGGTGCGGGCGCAGAACCCGCAACCGCGGCGTATAAGGGGAACCGAAATCGCCGAGGGCCGTCGTGGGAGTCGGAGGGGTGCATAGTACCGATTGAGGGCCTAGGACAACAGAACCCGGCCCGAGGGAAGGGACCCTGCTTTGTTCACGTTTCTGACGAGTGGAGGATCAGGGGATTGCCATGGCGCTAGCAACCCCGAACGACGATCAGGACACTACAGAGGAAACTCTATCGGAAGGCCAAGACTGAATCTGGCTTTCGCTTCTATGCGTTGTACGACAAGGTCTACCGGGCGGACATTCTGAGTCACGCGTATGCCTTGGTCCGAGCCAACCAGGGTGCCAGTGGAATAGACGGGCGCACCTGGGCGGCTATCGACGCGGAAGAAGGGAAAGCAGCGTTTCTGAGGAAGCTCCAAGCCGAGCTGAAGAGCAAGCGGTACCGCGCTCACGCGGTGCGACGGGTGTGGATCCCCAAACCCGATGGGAGCCATCGACCACTCGGGATTCCCACGATCAAAGATCGAGTGGTGCAGATGGCGGTCAAGCTGGTGATCGAGCCGATCTTCGAGGCCGACTTTTGCGAGACCTCGTATGGCTTTCGGCCTCGTCGGTCCGCGCATGATGCGGCGGATGCGGTGGCCGAGGCCCTACGTGCGGGGTACGGCCAGGTCATTGATGCCGACCTGTCCCAGTATTTCGAGACCATTCCCCACGCCAAGCTGCATGGACGTGGTGGCCGAGCGCATAGCGGATGGAGCCGTTCTTAGCGCCTCATCCAACAATGGCTCAAGGCCCCAGTGGTCGAGGAAGACCCACAGGGGACCACACGCAGGAGTGGGGGGAAAGGGCAGCGACGAGGCACGCCCCAGGGTGGAGTCATCTCGCCGCTGTTGGCGAACCTGTATCTGCATGTGTTGGATCGGACATGGGCACGTCCCGAGGTGGGACGAGGCCTTCGAGCCAAGCTCGTGCGGTACGCGGATGATTTGGTCGTGCTGTGTGCTCGGGAAATGGAGCCCTCGATGACGAGGCTCCGCGACTTGCTGAGGACATTGGGGTTGAGCCTGAATGAGGAGAAGACGAAAGGCGTCAATGCCTGGGAAGAGCCATTCGACTTTCTCGGGTTCTCATTCGGGATGAAGCAGGGGCGCATGAGGGGGAAATGGTACCCACACGTCGAGCCGTCCCCCCAGTCCATCCAGCGGTTCAAGGCACGAGTCACACAGCGGACCACTCGCAGGCTGACACCAATCCCGCTTCCTCAAGTGGTGGAGACGCTCAACCAGTATGTACGTGGTTGGGCCGGGTATTTCCACTACCGCAATAGCTCAACGGTCTTCGGTCGAGTGAAATGGCACCTGGAAGAGCGACTGCGCGCGCACCTGCGCAAACGGCACAAGCTGAAAAGCCGGGCGGCAGGGTATGAGCAGTTTCCCAACCAGAGGCTGTATGCACGACATGGCTTGTTCAAGCTTCCGCCGACAGCTGGCTGGACACGGACGCATGCCTGACGAGGAAGAACATCGGAAAGCCGTGTATGGGAAAACCATACGCACGGTTTGATGAGGGGGCATTGGTAACTTCTGACTGCTGTAGTCCGGAGTAGGCGCGTGCGTCGAAACGTTCGAGAGCAGCTCCAGGTGAGCACCAGTGCTCTACTCTACCCTGTTCCAATTCACAGCCTTGACGCCATGAACCAGATTGTCCTTGTTCGAGCC
>CAWDGE010000024.1:0-237590 GCA_963801755.1 uncultured Nitrospirales bacterium
AAAATAGCGTTTAAAGTTCCTATTCCCCACCACGGACATGACCAATCAGGCGATTGCCTGGATCCGGACGCAACAGGCCTTGACACCCGACAAGCCGTTCTATGCATACTTCGCGACCGGAGCCACGCATGCTCCCCATCATGTGCCCAAGGATTGGATTGAAAAGTTCAAGGGAAAATTCGATTCAGGCTGGGACACATATCGCGAGGAAACGCTTGCCCGGCAGATCAAACTGGGTCTTGTGCCGACCGGCACAAAGTTGGCCCCCAAGCCCAAAGACATCAAGAATTGGGACACACTCAGCGCAGATGAAAAGAAGCTCTTCAGTCGCCAGATGGAGGTCTTCGCCGCCTTCCCCGCGCACACCGATCACGAATTCGGCCGGTTGGAAAAAGCGATAGAGGACCTGGGGGAAAAGGATAACACGCTGTTTATTTACATCGTGGGGGACAACGGCTCCAGTGCCGAGGGAGGCATGGTGGGCATGTTCAACGAACTGACTTACTTCAACGGCGTGCAGGAGACGGTGGCGGACATGCTCAAGAACATCGATAAGTGGGGAAGTCCGGAAACCTTCCCGCACATGGCTGCCGGCTGGGCCGTGGCCGGCAACACGCCGTTCATGTGGACCAAACAAGTGGCATCAAATTACGGCGGGACGCGCAATCCCGTGGTGATTCAGTGGCCCAAAGGGATTAAGACCAAAGGCGAAATCCGCAGTCAATGGCACCACGTCGTCGACATTGCGCCGACCATCATGGAAGCAGCCGCCCTGCCGTTTCCCACCTCGGTCAACGGAACCATACAGAAGCCTTTTGAAGGTGTGAGCATGGTTTATACGTTCGACGATCCGAATGCCCAGAGCCGCCACACGACACAGTACTTCGAAATCATCGGCAACCGCGCCATTTATCACGACGGCTGGTTAGCCGGAACCGTTCATAAAGCGCCCTGGGAGGCCGAACCGCGGGCTCCGCTGACACGGGACAAGTGGGAACTCTACGACACGACAAAAGACTTTAGCCTGCCAAACGACCTCGCTGCACAGAATCCCGAGAAGCTCAAAGAGATGCAGGAACTCTTTATGAACGAGGCCGTCAAATACAACGTACTCCCGATCGACGACCGGAGCATTGAGCGGTTCGACCCCCAAATTGCCGGGCGGCCCGATCTGATGAGCGGCCGCACGTCTCTCACGCTGTATGAAGGCATGACTGGTATGATGGAGAACGCCTTCATCAACGTGAAGAACCGGTCGCTGACCATCACTGCCGATGTGGAGATTCCGCAGAGCGGCGCGAATGGTGTAATCCTCTGCCAGGGTGGCCGCTTCGGCGGGTGGAGCCTGTATATGGAGGACGGTAAGGCGTCCTACGTGAACAACTGGGTCGGCCTCGAGCGATACACCATCACCGGCTCACAACCCGTGCCGGCCGGCAAGGCTATCATCAAGGTTGACTTCGCCTACGACGGAGGACGCGGTGGTGGCGGGAATGGCACCATCTACGTCAACGATCAAAAAGTGGGAGAAGGCCGAATCGGGCATACCCAGGCGAATGTATTCTCGCTTGATGATGCTGCGGACGTGGGCGTCGACGAGGGCACACCGGTGACCGATGCGTACTCCGAACGGCAGAACAAGTTCACCGGCAAGATTGAGAAGGTGACCATTGACTTGAAGGAAATGTTACCGGCTGAAACAGTGGTCTTCGACATGGGCCGTGCAATAGCCGTACAGAAGAAAATGCTGGCTGAGTAACATACGCGCATCAGGACGGAAATGCCACGATGCTCTTTCCATCATGATCTTTTTTCAACCGAACGATCGACCAAAGTCGCCGGTGAAAAGTAGTAAGGACAGTAAAGACCCCCCCGGATTTCAAGTGTGTTATATTCCCCATCTGAAGGGCAAGCCGGAACCACACAAGAATAATAAATGAGGGAAGATCCAACTCCGCAGATTCACTTTGAGGGAGGAGGAGATTTTTTGCCTTCTTCCTGGCCCATCTTTTGGAAGAACCGATCGGAATCCTGCTGAATGTCTTTTTTAGACGGGTCCGATTGAGGTTCGGGTGCAGAAGAACACCCCACCATCATCGCTCCCATCAAGAAAACAGAACACATGATGACAGTTGCCTGAGTTGTGGCATCACTCCAATTCATGATCGTTCGCCTCCGGAATCAATTGAACATGTGATGGATATTCTTAGAACAGTAAGCCATCATACCCTACATCGGACCCTGTGCCTCGATCAATAAACAGACCTCAATTGACTGAGGTATAGGGGTCTGCTACCGTTCTGGCCGCCGTAAAATTTCATGATCACATCCTTGAGTGAGGAGCCACCTGTGACCACCCACGCTTCATTCCAGCTTCCGGAACTCCTACGTCAAAAAGCCGATCAACTTCGCATCCATAGCATCCGCGCCACCACCAAAGCGGGAAGTGGACATCCGACCAGTTGCTGTTCCGCGGCGGATATTGTGGCCACCTTATTTTTCTCGGTCATGCGTTTTGACCCGAAGAACCCTCGCAACCCGGACAACGATCGATTTGTGTTATCTAAAGGTCATGCGGCCCCATTGCTCTATGCCGCCTGGGCGGAAGCCGGGTTATTCGACCCCAAACAATTACTCGAACTCCGGACGCTCGAATCCGACCTCGAAGGTCATCCCACTCCCCGCCTTTCCTTTGTCGATATGGCCACAGGCTCTTTGGGGCAAGGGTTGTCCGTGGGTGTCGGCATTGCATTAAACAACAAAAATCTGGACCAGTCCCCAGCTCGAACCTATGTGGTCCTAGGCGATGGGGAATCAGTGGAAGGTTCCGTGTGGGAGGCCGCGGATATTGCCCGGAATTATCAATTAGATAATTTGTGCGGCATTCTGGATATTAATCGGCTTGGCCAATCGGATCCCACCATGCTGGAACATGACCTGAAAGCCTACCAGGCCCGATGGGAGGGATTTGGCTGGCATACCATCTGCGTGGATGGGCACAATCACGCTGAACTCCTCAAAGCCTTTGCAGAAGCCGCTCAGACCCCCACGAAGCCCACCATGATTCTCGCCAAAACATTTAAGGGAAAAGGTATTCCGTTCGCCGAAGATCATCCTAGTTGGCACGGGAAGCCTCTCAATGCACAGCAAGCAGAAGAAGTGATCACCGCATTAAACCAGTCGTTACAGTCACCATCCCCCAAGCTTTCCATAGCCCCGCCCATACCGGTTCAACGGGCCAAAAGCACCATCCAATCACTACCAGCCCCAAAGTACAGGGCAACCGACTTGGTGGCCACTCGAGAGGCGTTTGGAGAGGCATTAGCAGAACTGGGAGAAGTCAATTCTCTGGTAGTCGCGTTGGATGCCGACGTCAAGAACTCGACCTACACGGATAAATTTAAAAAACGCTTTCCTGATCGATTTTTTGAAAATTTTATTGCGGAACAAAATATGGTGGGCGCTGCAGCAGGTTTGGCAGCATGCGGGAAAATTCCCTTTGCCGCCACCTTCGCCTGTTTTTTAACCCGCGCTTATGATTTCATTCGCATGGCGGCCATCAGTCAAGCCAATATTAAATTGATGGGTTCACACGTTGGAGTCAGCATTGGCGAAGATGGCCCTTCGCAAATGGGGTTGGAAGACCTCGCGATGATGGCGGCTCAGCCTGAAGTGGTCGTCCTGTATCCCTCCGATGCCATGTGCGCCTATCGGCTAGTTGAAACCATGGCCAATCACCAGGGCATGGTGTACATGCGAACAGGGCGTCCCAAAACCCCGATACTGTATGGGGCCGATGAATCCTTCACGATTGGCGGCTCCAAAGTCCTCCGTCAAAGCGCCAGGGATCAGCTCACCATCGTGGCCGCAGGGGTCACGGTCTTTGAAGCACTCAAAGCCTATGATCAACTGCAAACCGCTGGGATCACCGTGAGAATCATCGATCTCTATAGCGTAGCCCCGATCGATAGGCCCACACTCCTACAAGCCGCCAAAGCCACGAACAGCCGGTTCCTTACCGTAGAGGATCATTACCTGCATGGTGGAATTGGTGATGCCGTACTCAGTGCGCTGGCGGAGGAAGGAATACGGCTCACGAAAATGGGCATTGGCCAAATCCCGCATAGCGGGAAGCCTGATCAACTACTCGATTATTATGGAATTAGCGCTAGGGCCATTGTCGAGAAAGTTAAACAATTGGTTTAAGTATGCAGATCGATGTCTCCACCATCAAATTTTGACCTAATTCCGCTCTTTGCCTGCCTTTCTGAATCCGATCGAGGGGAACTGGCGAGCCACGCGATCGAAGTTCCCATCAAAAAAGGACAGTTCATCTTTCGGGAAGGCGATCCAGCCGACTGGTTTCACATTGTCAAACAGGGAAATGTAAAATGTGGGAAATCCACACCTGAAGGACGGGAGGTCACTCTCAAGGTCCTCATGCCAGGGGATTTGTTTTGCTGTGAAGGTTCCGCATTTGCAGGAGCAGGTCATCCCGGGTGCGCCCAATCCATGGGAGAAGGCACCATTATCAAAATTCACCGAAAGGTGATGCTCGACCTGATCCAAAGAAATCCTGGCGCAGCGGTCAATATCATCAATTACTTAAGCATCCGCCTACGCGAATCCCAAGACAATGCCAAAGCGTTTCCCTTGGACCGGGCCGAACAGCGGGTCGCCTCCATCCTCGTCAACCTGGCCCAGCGATCCGGCCTTCACGAGGGGACTGGCATCCGCATTGGCGTACGACTGACTCATCAGGATTTGGCCGACATGGCCGGACTGACGAAAGAAACCACAAGTCGTATTCTAAGCCAGCTCAAAAAAGATCACATGATCAGTGGAACAGGAAAAAAGTTGGTCATTCAAGATCTCCCCAGACTCCAGCACATGGCTCCTCATGCCTTTTCCTAGGTTCTTCTAAAAATACGGCTTGCCATTCCTGTCTCTGAGCCCACCTCAAGAGGCACCCGCGAAAATCTTTTCGCATTTAGTGATCTATATCATTGTTTTCCTCCCGTATTCCTCTAGGATAAATAAGAATAAATATGAAAAATGGAAAGTTTATTATCATTTGTCCAATACTAGAAGAAGGGAGTCATCCGTGACTCAATTAGCGCTCACACACTCAAGTCGTCCAGCACATTTCACCTCTCTCGCCATCATGTTGGGTGTTCTGGCCATGGGAACCGTTTCACCAGAACCCGCGATGAGTATGCCAACCATCCAGGCTCAACTGACGACACTCCCCCAAGTTCCTACCCCCATTACCCGAAAGGAGGCCGCACGAGTTCTGGTCAATGTCGAGGCCAAAGAAGTATGTGGGAATTTTAGCGGATGGGGTTCAATGCAAATTTTGGAGTTTTAATGGCACCGTCCCAGGTCCCATGATCCGGGTCCGCGAGGGCGATACCGTGGAAGTCCATCCTAAAAATCACGCAGATTGCATTTTTCCGCATAATATGGATCTGCATGCGGTGAATGGTCCAGGCGGGGGGGCAGGCTCCAACTTGGCTATTCCCGGGAAGGTGGGGATGTTTGCCTTCAAAGCGTTAAATCCAGACTTGTATATCTACCATTGTGCCTCGCCGGTCCCGAACATTCCGGCTCATATTGCCAATGGAATGTACGGGTTGATTCTGGTGGATCCGGCTGAAGGGCTGCCTCCAGTAGATAAGGAATATGCCGTGTTTCAAAGCGAGTTTTTCACGATGCCAAGCGCAGAAAAGGGCATCATGGAACTCTCCATGGAAAAAGGCTTAGCGGAACACCCTGACCACGTGGTGCTGAACGGAAGAGCCGGAGCCTTAATCGGGGAAGGGCAGCTTGAAGCCAAAGCGGGAGACATCATCCGGCTGTATGTCGGCAACATCGGACCGAATAGCACGTCGTCGTTCCACATCATTGGCGAGATTTTTGACAAGGTCTATGCGGAAGGCGCCATTGGTGGAACCGTCAACAAAAACGTGCAAACCACCTTGATTCCTGCAGCGGGAGCCACCATCGTGGAATTTAAAGTGGATGTGCCCGGGGCGTACCTATTACTGGATCACAGCATTTTCCGGGTCGCCAAAGGGGCAGTTGGTATCCTTTCCGTCACCGGCGAGGAGAATCCTTCGATCTTTAATTCAATGGATCCGGCTAACTAAGCTTTCTTTATTGTACATTCAAGGGCCTGGATGAAAGCATTCATTCAGGCCCTTTTTCCTTTCAGACTATCGCCACAGCCCCACCAAGTCACTTCTCTTAGTCTCTAGCCAGGATTGGGAGCCATAAAGACCAGCACCCGAAGCCGGCTGGTCGTATGGTTCACCACGCCATGCTCTTCCCCGGCCGGAGCCATCGTCCCCTGCCCTTCTCCCAGTATCCGGCTTTCACTCCCGACTCGAAACGTGCCCTGCCCTTCTAAGACCAAATAAACCTTGTCCTGGTCGGCATGCACATGACCTTTTTGCTCCTGACCCGGCTCAAATCCATACACATCACAAAAAAATCTCGGTGATTGAAACACATTCTGCTTCTTCATCTTTTCATTCGAAAACTGGCTGTAGTCTTGGATATTCACCACATTCACGTCAGTGCCCTCCTCAATTGAACAATGTCGATATGGACTCGACCGTCTCTCAATAATCCTCAAAAATCTCTTACGCTGACCAATCCCTCACCATCCCGAACCTCCCCGAGGCGATTTCATTTTCCGGGCGTGTTGAATAATCCTGTCCAAGGGCATATTGACCCACAGGCACGTTGCATATCAGCGGCCTCGGGGCGGTTCAAAAAAGTTCGTCCAGTCCTGCCCTAAGTCATGCCGAAGGGAAGGCCCCAAATTGCCTGCCGTGTCCCGAAGGGCACAACCTTTGTTTTGCGCGCAGAGCGTACTTCCAGTACGTGAGCACGGTAAAATGGCGAGAACGCCGCTGGCGGCTTTTTTCAACATCCCCTTTCCAGAAACCTTGAAGGACCATAGGTTCAGTCTGATATGATGGGCTAAAGCCAGCGTGCCTCCGGGAACGTAGCATGTTACCCGAACAGGCTTCGGCGATTCGAGAGAAAAATTCCAGCAATAGATTCGAAATCAAGAAAGGATCAAGCATGAAATCGGGACAGACACAAATTGCCCGCCTTATTGGAGGAATACTCCTGATCAGCCTGCTGGGATGGGCAAATGTGGCCTTGAGCACAATACTGGGCGAATACGAACTGATGGAGGGGGAGCCTTCTCAGCATGAAGCCGGCAAGGTCATTCTGTTTGAATTCGCTGACTTTTACTGCTCACATTGTCACATGTTCGAACGGGTTGTCGGGACCCAACTGAAAAAAGAATTTGGCGACAAGTTGGAGATTAGGATGGTTGGATTTCCCGTCATACCCGGCAAACTTCCGACGGCGTTTGAAATGTATAATCAGGCCGTCACCATGGGCAAAGGTCCTGAAATGAAACAACTACTCTTTCAGGCCATTCACGACAAAGACATTCAAGTCTTCGATAAGACCATGCGCTCCCTCCTTCTAAAAGAGATCGGGCTCGATCCCACAGAATTTGAAACAGGACTCGCCAGTGGAAAGCCTTTCAAAACCTTAGCCAAAGGCCGGACCTGGGGTGAACGGATCAAGGTCACACATACGCCAACGGTGCTCTTGGATGGGAACATTCGCGTGGCAAACTTAACTGCCGAAAACCTGAAGACCGTGATCGAAAGCATTCTGAAGCAAGACAGCAAATCTTAATGTAAAAGATGAATTTATCAATCCGGTTCGAATTAACAGCAAAGGAAAGAGACCATGGGACGAAAAAATTCCGATGACGAAATTTTCCCCGAAATGGCCGCAATGCTCGAAGGGATGCAGGACCTGATGTGCGATGAAGATGGCAAACCGCTCTCTCCCGACCATCCCCAATATCAAAAACTCACAGGGCTCATGGAAAACATCGCTTCCCGAGCCCGGAAACGAGATCAGCAAAATTCTTCGACCTCCGGACAACAGGGCACTGCCTAATTCCCAATATTGGCTGCTCATACGCTCTACACCTTCGATCGATTCCTCGCAGGCCTTCCCGTCAAGCTAGGGAACATGAAGATTGCAGGTGAACCAATTGAAATTTCGCGCGAGAGGGAAAGATATCTATGGGGACCGACCCTTCCAGTCTACAAAGATTAAAAACGTTCATGGAGCTTATCCGGCGGGCGAAGCAACAGAATGCTGAGCCGACGTTTGTAAGCACTCCAACCGAGCATGGCGATAATATTAACGTGGCCGCCACCATCGAAGGGAAACAGGCCACTGCCGGGATATTATTTTGGGATGTCAGCTTATTACAAAATAACGGGTTGGCCGATACCTTGGATGAAGAAGATCTCGCCCTTGGATTAAACATCACGGACGGCTTGGTCGAGGATGCTGAAAAAATCCTAACCTTCGTCGATACCGAACTGGCGAAATTAGCTTCCACATAATGACTCCCCATGTATGTCGCTTGTCAGCTCTACGCACGCAAAAAGATCATAAGACTCTGGCCTTCACAGCCATCAGTTGCCGAGAAATAAAAAGGACAGGATACCCCGGTTGGGCGGCTACGATAGGACTCAACCACTAGAAATCTGATTGAGATTACGGAACATCCGCCTGTTGCAGCGAGCGGCTTAGAGAGATGGTTTGAAATCTCATTACTTGGGTCATGACGGGTCGGCCCATTCGGCGTGGCCGAGACGCGGAGCCGAATTCAGAAACCAGGCGGGCATTGTCTGAGCTCAGCGAGTTTGCCCGCCGCTGAATTCGGCGAGCAGCGAAGGCATTTTCCGCATCACGCCGAGGGCCATTGGTTTTGGGTCCTTTTGCCGAAACAAAAGGACCTCGGCCACCGGGACGAACCCCATAGCTGTTAAGCTAAGAAGGGCCCTTGCTGGGAGACAATTTGGGGTCGACTCGGGCTTCCAGCATTTCTAAGGTCGTCATTCGGGATCGTTGGGACTGTTTGGGACAGTGCCGGAGTAACGGCTCGAGTTCACGAATGAGGTGGGCCCTCCCTTGGCTGAACGAGATGATCAACTGCTGTGCGAGCTGAAAGGCCCGCTCCTGGAGTCGCTGGTACAACTTCTCGAGGCTGCTCTCTTGCCCCGCGGTCAGCCACCGGGCTTGGTTGGCCCACGTATGAATACGATGGACCAACACCGCCGCAATCCATTTGCCATAGAGTTCACAGCGCACTCGATGTTCATTGCCGGTCGTCGAGTGGTGCACCTGAAGAATCGATTTGAATTGTTTGAACACCAACTCGATCTGCCAGCGCAGGCTATACAAGGCTCGCACCATATCGAGGGGCAACCAGGCTTCAGGCACATTCGTGATGAAAAGCGTCCAGTCACACCACGTCAGAGTCGAGGTCCGAGCGGTCCGGCCTTGTTGCTGGGCGTGAGCCTTGACGCGCCGCCGCCGTTGCCGGGCTATCTGGGGACTCACGCGCAAGCACACGAGGCGGCAGGGAGGGGTTTGCTGAGGCCCCTGGCCCAGGCGTACCTGGATCTCCCGGGTCAGGACGGGCCCCTGGGCCAAGAAGCGGTCAAGCTCGAGGCGCGCGCCGGTCTGGGCCACTTCGACCGTGGTGCCCACCATGAACCGGGTTAAAAAATACGCGTCGCGGGCCATGATGGCGTTCAGAGTGCGCAGCTTGAAATAGCCTTGGTCCATGAGCACGAGATCCTGCCGGTTGAGGAGAGCGGGCAGCCGATCCGTGTCGCGATTATCTGGCACCGTCCCAGCGGTGGTCTCCAGGAAGATCAGTTCTCCCTGCTTGTAGTCATAGGCGACTTGGATCTTGCAATTAGCTGGGGAGGCATTCCCGCCGGCCCCAGGCCAGACCTTCTGCAGCTTGGGGCTGACATCCCAACTCGAACTATCAACCAGCAACACGCGGCCGAAAGGCCGCAGCAAGAGCGTGCGTATCCCCGCCCGCTGGAACTTCTGGTGCAAGATCGTGTGCAAGCAGCGCTTGAGAAACTGAGCGGCAGAGGCCGTAAACCGCTGATGCAGGGCTTCCCGACTCATGCGGGCTTTCAGAGCCCCCACCATCCCCCCCAGCGACGGAGGCTTCATCCCGAATTGTCCGAGGGTCATCAGCACCAGGAAGTCATACGGCTGAAGCACGCCTTGGCGTTGAGCGAACCCCGTTTCCTTAGCCAGCCCATTGAGGCGTTTTTTTTAAACCCCTCCAACACCCCGAACAGGGCGGCCCTCATGCTCGGCTCCCGAAGCCCTGGCAGCGAGCCAGCGCGACCTCGGCCTGGACCCAGTCGGTCATCAACGTTTTCAGACGCTGATACCGTTTGAGCCGCCGCCGGACCTCCGCCAGATCCTTCTTGGGAATAAACAGGGTGGAACTCTTGCCGGCCACGGTGAAGCTCAATTGATGGTAAGGCCCATGCTTCTTCGGCTCCTGAGGGTCTTTACACTGACACCCGGTAGTGCCGCAGACATTCCATTGGGTGCTCAGGCTCCCCGGCAGGACGGGGCCGAGGTCCATCAGCTGAGCCTTAATGCGTTGCAGGGTGCGTGCTTCTCTCGGCATGGGGACCTCCTGGTTAAACCGATAGCCTCTATAATGCTAGCGGTAATATAGCACAAAAAAAGCGCCAAGCCAGCGCTCTTTGAAAGGTTTCTGTCCCCTTAGCTTAACAGCTATGGGACGAACCCCGGCAACCGGATCAAAGAAAAGGAATCTGATGCCGTCGCTGACAGAATGCACCTGAATATTCAGGACTGAGGGACAACGCCCCACGCATAGATCAACAAAACCCAGCCGACTGCACTCAGGACGCCCAGAATGAATCTGTTGTACCAAGCCAGGTGGCGAGTTCGCTGATGGAGACGGCTATTGGTAATCCGACCGCCGCAGATTGCTTCAAAACCTCATCATCTACAAAAACTATCTTGGGCGTACAGACCACCCCTATTATGTTCTTAAAGTGTGAAAAGTCGAAGTTATCCCCAACAGGATTCTTTCGAAGAACATCAAGAACCTCCCGCCAGCGCTGAATAGCATCTTCGATGTTAGAAGCCACATTTCGAATTGTGCGATAATCTCCAATGTCATAATGTCCTGAATACAGGGTACTTTTACAAGATACAATGAGAAGTGACCCTTCGGTCTCACCGATGGCATCAATATCGGAGAGGTGTTTCCCGTCGATAACCAAGATTCTTCCGCTTAGCACAGCCAATGATACATTTGGTCTCCATTTGCTTTTTCCAACAACTAATTGGACCTCTTTCTCGAAGTGATCTGCACGAGCGTTGGTGAGATTCCCTTGCAAAACTGGAAACTGTAGGGCTGCATCTAACCTATTGCTGGGTGTGGCCAAGTCGACACAAATAGCACTTCCTTCGTGGCGCAAGACAGGTCCACCCGCTAAAGGCCAGTCGTCACCCGCGATACTCTCAAGCGCGGCCGATACCTCTGATGGATTCTGAACGGAAGCGGCCTTAAGTATTTGGGGTACAAAATCTGGCACGTTCTCGGATAGAATGGACAGTCTCTCATGGAGTTGATTTTCGTCTTTCCAAATTAAATATCCGGTTCGAAGAACGCTATAGAGACCTGCTTGATGACGAAAAATAAGACTCGAAGCACACGTTAGCAGATACAGCAGAACGGCGGCTTCTTTGTTAAAAAAGCACATTCAGATCGCATCTTCGGTCTGAAACGAGCTCTTGAAGTTTCTGGATCGAAAGAAGTTCAAAAAAGAAGTTGGCTTTCGTAGATGCCCAGTCCTTAGTTTCGGCTTCAGCTATAGACATGCCTGGCACGACTGTTGAACCAACGGTCGGTTCGCATCGTTGGATCCAAAGAATCCGATCAGTCCCATCTTCCTCAATTGCTGATGTCACCACGGAACCGAACCTTGACAGCGGACGTCCAGTCGACGCTGATCGCCGATCGTAGGTTTCGACCGATCTCCGAATGGTTGAGTCCACGCGTATTTCAGGAATCCTATCCCTTTGAAACAGAAGACTAGCTCCTTTGCCGGCCCACCGGAAAAGGACATGGAATTGAGATAGGATCCGAATGCCCGCGCAGAAACGAGCTAGGCGTGTTACTACTGCACCTTCGGGGGGTACGCCAGACAAGTATTCTCGCCCCGCCAATGTTCCCTTCTTTCACGAGCTGGACTCCTGCCTGAAATGACATCTGCGAGTGTCGAATCGTAGCCAAGCGTAGTAGATAACTGGCCTTCAAACACGCTCTGCGGCAATCGCCGAAGCATCCACAACCATCGCATTGCTGAGTACCCAACCGCCCATTGTTCCAGTTCCTTGGTAATTTTCTTGATGCACTCGCGAAGGACTTCGCTAGCAGTGGAGGGGTCACATTCAATGGCCGTTTTACCGAAGCGACGTCTAACCACATAGTCAACCATTGGGCAAAGCCGTTCATACGCGAAACGATCGGCTTTGACGAGTGCCTCGTTCTGGAGTAGGTCGCGCAACTTTTCCTTAGGACCATCAATTAACAGTTTATCTTTGGATGAAGAATTCATGATCTAGGGCAAAGGGTTACTCTAATTCAATCGCTGGATTTTTTCTGATCACCCCCTTAGTCGCTTTATTGAATGGTAATTCTGGGCTCCACCCCGAGTATTTAAGTCACTTGTTAAGTGAGAATCTATACCTCCGCGGTAGGTGGTCGATACCTCTTTGCCCACCTCATTTTTGACTGTACGTAAATGGCCGATGATGTCTTCCGTTGGAAATCAGTTGCGTCTCATCCTGCCTCCTTCCCAGACTCCGGCGAATCCTAGACCAACGACCCTACCGACATGAAGCCCTTCATAACGCGAATCCTCCCGCGAGAACGGTTGGCCCTTGCTCTTGACCCACATCAGATCTCTTTCCCTCTATGTAGGGCTTAACGCAGGACTCAAGATTAAGGAACCAAGAAAATTCCGTGTGCCGTTAGTTTGTTCGGGGATAAACCTCCACCGGTTCGTATATCTCTGCCTCTCATGTCATTTTACAAAAATCTTGCTGGAAATATATCCATAAACAGTTTGAGCATGGTAGGATCACCATTCTGATGGATAGGGAAATTTATTTGAGGGTATCATTGGCACATTGTTTGGTTATTGGATTTCCCAACCAGCGGTTCATCCGCAACCCGGCCGCAATCTGCTCTTGAAGTTACCCATGCTGTTACTCTATAAGTAGTCACAATCAATTGACATACACTTGCGCGGAGAGGTGGCCGAGTGGCCGAAGGCAACGGTTTGCTAAACCGTCGTAGGTCAAAAGCCTACCGCGGGTTCAAATCCCGCCCTCTCCGCCATATTTTTTCTCCAATTTTCTTGATCTGCCTTCGTTCTTCAACGTACACCTCTTCCCCCTGGCCACCCCTACCCGGTATCGTTAGAACCGCATGATCCACCTTCCACGCGTTTCGCTTTTCTGAATATGACCCATGCGTGAACATCGTTGGGAAACCCAGGCGACACTCTCCTTCGACGACATTTTATCGGTGGCGACCAAATTGAGGCAGTTAGGCCTGACCTCCATCCATGAGGATAAGGAGATGATCGGTTATATCGAAGAATGGGAGGTGGACCATCCACAGCGTATCCAGGCCCTCGCGCCCTGGCCCACCGAGGATGTCACCTTATTACATCTCCTCGACAACTGGCAGGGCGACTTTTTTCTATTGGCAGGCCACTATCACTCCATCTTTCAAACGCATCAATCGGTGAACACGTACTGTTCGATCGCGCATCCCTGGCGCATGACCCAGCCGCTGACGACACTCCTGCCGGAAGCCTGGCTGTGGCTCGGATTCCGACATACCCATGGATTCATTCGGGTCCGGGTTCATACCACCGAAGTCATCACACCAGGGGAAACACTTGCCAAACCGCGTGACCGATTTTGGCTCACGGACCGGGAAACCGCCTTTCGGACCGCCATTCAGATCTTGGATCTTCCAATTGAGGTGACGCAAAAAGGTGCTCGAGTGCTGCTACAGACAGATCGAACGGATACTCCGCTCTTTTGCTCATGGCCCGATGCGTTTGGACCCTGCCAATTCGAGCTCAACTCGCCCGATCCCTTTGAGTTTTTGGTTCAGGCCAGTCAACTGGCTGCGACCTACCAGGGAAAACCTGCGAATTTGCGTGTGTATCTCACAGGGTTTCCCGAACCCGCCCTCTTGGATTTCACTGGAGTCGCACCCAATCCCCGGTTCATGTATCGCTGCTCTATTCACTGCACGCTGTCCGATATGCCTGAGTTACTTCAGCTCTTAGAGCCGCAAGGGCGAGTGTATGGCAGCCTGGCAGAATTCCAGACCGACTATCTCCTGCCTGAAGGTGAGGACGTCGCGGCCATAGTGGGTCTGGTGGGCACAAATGGTGACTTTCGCCTGGAGATTCGACTCAATCAATGTCCCCTTCCTCATCAAGCTACGGAACAATGGCTGGAGGAGTTGGTTGGACATCCACTCGTCTATGCACCCTTACCCGCCTTCCCATAAGGAAATGTTGAAAAAGCCTGCCCTGAGATTCTATGGTTTATGTCAAGCATTTTGTAATCCGTTCTGGATTAAAGGTTGTGCGGTAGTGATGAATGGACCAAGCGGCTCGAGCAATTTTGCGAGCCATGATCACCAACGAGGCGGTCGTGCTCCAGCCTTGAGTGCGATAATATTCGTAGATCGGTTTCCAGACTTTGGTTTTGATGGCGGACATCGCGGCGTTAAACAGCAAACGGCGCAACTCGGCGGGGCCGCGTTTGGACAACCGTCGGCGCCCGGTTTTGTGTCCCGAGTCATTCGCCCGCGGATCCAAGCCAATGAAGGCGACGAACGCATCCGCCTTGCGGAACGGCACGCGCTCCAACGTAGTGGTCAAGCTGATGCCCACTAAGGGCCCGACGCCCACAATGGTTTCCACCCGTTGTTGGGCCTCCTGGTGTTGGGGCGAACTGGCCGCCATGACAGCCATGGTCGCATCAATCTTGGCAATCAACGCATCCACTTTGCCCCTCACGGCCTTGAGTTCGGCGGCAAAGCCGCCCAGATGGCGCATCGTCTGCTTGAGCGTGCCTTTGAGGCGGACGATCGTGGCGCGCCGTCGAATGAGCCGATCGAGCTTGCGTTGAGTGGCGGTAGGAGGCGTGTAGGGCCGCAAGCGCGTGTGCTCTTGTGCGATGAGTCGGGCGATCACCTCCGCATCCACCCGGTCGGTTTTGGCCCGAGTGCCCATGGCCTTGGCGTAATGCCGAGTGTCCAATGGATTGAGGAGGAAGACGGTATGGCCTTGGGCCTGCGCCAGGTCCGCCAGTAATTCGTGATAGGCGCCGGTGGATTCCAAGCCGATGCGGCTACTGGCGGGGAGGGATTTCAGCCAAGCCCGCAACGGGGCCCGCTGATTGGGAACACTCTGGACCGGAAAGCTTCGCTCGGCGCACGCCACCACGACGGCGTCTTTAGCCACATCCACGCCGATGTTCAGAACGGGTTGCATCATCGTCGCCTCCTAGAAAGAAATGAATGAATGACGCTGGGGTGGCACACACCAACGTGAGCTTGCGGGTAAATCGGCGGTCAGCATCCCTGCCGCGAGATTCCTCATCGACGTTTGAGGTGTGGGTGGGAGAGTTCTCAGGGAGTCTGTCCGCCGGGCGGCAGATGTCAGTCGATGTCCCTCCACCCCAGTTCCTTTTAGCTTCTCAAAAAATGAGCTGTAGACACCATACAAGTCATGTCGAAGGGGCTGCCAGCGGCATCCTCGCCGCTTGGCCGTGCTCACATACTCCTCCGTACGCTCCGCTCGCCCAAGCAGCTGCGGCCTTGCCACGGGGACGGCGTGTCTCATGCTGGGGCTGGGCGGACTACAAGAGGAGCCTTTTTGAACATTCCCTCATTGTCCCCAAGTTGGTTTCGATCACTCATATGCCCATGAAAAAAGCAACATAAACTCCCGTCACAAAACCCTCTAATGTCTGAGTTCACGAACACTCAATCCAGGAACAGGCGCGCGGCCCGGCAGACTTCCTCCACTGCTATTTTCCGCATACAGCCTTCTTCTCTACGAGAACACTCGTCATGAACACATTCTTCGCAGTCCAGGCCTTTATAAATTACGGAAACCTTTTCTCCCCTCGGACCCCACACTTGAGGGTCCGAGGGACCGAATAACCCCAGAACAGGACAATCGACTGCCGCAGCCATATGCATCGGGCCACCATCGTTCCCGATAAATAAGGCGCTTCGCTTCATCATTGCCGCCAGTTGACGCAAACCGGTTTGCCCCATCACATTATGCGGCTTGGACTTGGTCAAATTCACAATGTGTTGTCCTATCAGCATCTCTGACTCGTGCCCGATTAAAGCTACGACCGCTCCTTGATCGGCCAGCCAATCTGCCAGGACGGCAAATCGCTCAAGAGGCCAGGCTTTATTGGCATATCGCGCTGGAGGATGAAGGAGCACCAATGGAGCCTGCCCGATCCGGAGCGAGGCCATCAGGTGATCGCCTTGATCATGGTCCTCGGGTCGCAGATACAATTCCGGATTGCCCACGGGATCGCTGATACCTAAAGCCGATAAGGCCTGGGCGTGATAGTCCACCATGTGCATGGAACCATAGGCTGATGGCAGCACACGAGTATACAGCTTTCCACGCCACCGATTCTCACGATTAAACCCCAGCCTGATACGGGCACCGGTCCAATAGGACAGAAATGCGGAGCGATCCCCGTCTGTTAAATCCACGACCCCATCGAAACGAGCTTGGCGCAGCGTTTGGTAACAGGCCAATTGTTTGCCCCATCCTTCACGAGGCAGCACCAGAATTTTCTCCAGATAGGGATTGCCGAATAACACACTCTCCGTTCCAGGATTCACCAGAAAGGTGAGTGACGCCTCGGGAAATCGCCTGTGCAGAATGGGAAGAAGAGGTGTGGATAACACGACATCCCCGATATACCGAAGCTTAATAAGAAGAAGACGTTTCACGTGAATCGTGGTGACATCGAGATTATCCTGAAAAAATAATCACAAAGGGGACTTGTTCTGAATACACTCCGGGAGGAACTTCATGTCAGGAATCCGTCTGATGGCAAGGAAGGGTCGCTTGCCAGTAAGGCCATAAGACCGACACGGTATAAACCCCCAACACATATTCTCCAAATTCTTCCATCCCCATGAAGAATAGGTGTGCGTCTTCCAACCCAAGAAGTGGAAGATAATAGCCATGCACTTTATCCACCACCACACAGAAACTCAGCAGCAGGCCTCCCAGGGTTAATTGGCCAATCCAGGGAGCACGACTATTCCAGGCTGCAGCCAGTCGTGACCAGATTCGAGAACAGAGGACTATTCCGACAACCATGAGGGGAATAATCATGCAACCAATAACCACTTGTCGTTCCCAAAGTGGAAAGCTCGGGTTCCAATAATTCGCAAACTTATCTAAATTCCATCCGGTCGCCCAGACATGCGCATCTAACTCCCGCAGCCCAAAGAGCAGACAGAGAGCCGTGAGCCCCAACCACTCAATGCGATGATGAGAATGACTGAGACTCGCAGTCAGGCACCACACCGTGGCGACAAACCAGACGCCCGCACTCATCATCTCAACCGGCCCATTTTCTGAGGCAATGACATCCCCCCACGCCGGCAAATTGGTAGACCATTTTGCCAGGACCATCATCGTCAAACAAAAAAAGAGCGCCTCCACAAGGTTCCTCCAACACAGCCGGGTCTGTCCTTGACTTATCTCACCGAGGAGTGAAGGCTTGTCCGGCGGCATTTGAGGCAATCCCGGTCTCATGTCACTCTGACTGACATCTCTAACAAAATCAGGTAGAGCCAGTGACAGCCGCCGGCAAGAATCAACGCCACGCCTCCAAAGAGTAACGCATGGAGCCTCCTGCTCAGGAACCACCCTGCACTCACACATCCCATGACGATGAAATAGAGTCCAAGAATGAGAAACCCTAGCCCAATGTACCAAGCCACCAAGGCCATCCCCCCGAGGTCATAGATATACGGAAGACCCTCCTGATAATAAGGAGCGCGAGGAAGTCCTACTGTTACCCCTACAGACATTAATGCCATCCAAGCCGGCCAGGAGGTTATCCAATCCATCGCATATTTCATGAAGCACCGTTTATTAGCCAAGCACGTCCCTATAGAGATTCACCGTTTCCTGTGCCGCCCGCTCCCATGTAAATTGCTTAACCCGCTCAAAGCCCTTGTTCCGTAATTGCGCTTGTAATTCGCGATCACTCACCAGCCGCTCAATTTCCATTCCCAATTGTTCCGGATCATGAGGGTCGACATAGAGAGCGGCCTCCCCTGCGACTTCCGGCAGAGCACTCCCCGTCCCGGTAATGATCGGAGCACCACAAGCCATTGCATCAAGAAGTGGAATGCCGAACCCTTCGTATAAGGACGGAAACACAAAGGCTTCCGCATGGGAATACAGTATCCGTAAATCTTCGCTGGACACATACCCTGGGCAACAGACCGAATCCATGATCCCCAACTCTCTCGCCGTCTCCGTCAGGCTGGCGCCACGCGATTTGACCTCTCCGATGACGACCAGAGACAACGATTTGGCAAGCCGCGGAGATCCGGCAAACGCGTTAAACACGACGGTATGATTTTTCCGAGGTTCGGCTCCACCCACAAACAGCACAAAGGGACGGGAAGGTAAGTGCAATCGAGTTTGGACTTCCTGAAACTTCTGATCATCCCGTTCAGGAAACATCGCGGGAGAAGGCCCGTGATGAATCACCGCGATCCGGTCAGGCGAAAGATAAAACACCTCTTGAATTTCCCTGGAAGAAAATTGTGAGACCGCAACGACTCGAGAGACTTGTCTGGCACGAAAACCCAGTTTCCAGGAGGAAAGAGCCTGCCCGAAGAGTTTTTTGGAATACTCTGGATGACGCGGCAACCAGACATCATGAATCGTGAGTATGGTATGAAGTTGGCCATAATCGGGAGCCTTGAAGTTGGTCCCATGAAAGATATCGAGCCGGGGTCGATCTATCTCCATTCGGCCAAACCCCCACGATGACTTGGAGCATTTCACAGAGACATGCGCCGGGAAATGCAGCGGGAAGGTTTGGGAAAAACCACTCGATGAGGCATAGGCCACCCATTCAATATCTTGAGCACAGGTAAACATGGCAGAAAAGAGACATCGGACATATTGTCCAATCCCGCTATAGGAAGAACGCATGGGCCCGGCATCAAACCCGACCCGCATCAGCTGGCTGAACCGTTTCGAATCATCGAACAAAGCCTTATCGCCATGGACTGACTTCCTGGCCGGCACATCACCGCTCCCTACTTCGTTTCCTGAGAACATCCCTGGGCTTCGAGCTGTCTCATATGCCAAAGCTTGGCATATTTCACAAAGGTATACATACTGGACAAGGCGCTCACCAAAAACCCCGCCATGCCATCACGATAGGCTTTGCGAACGAAATAATATTTCGAAAACGTAAAGATCGGACGAAAGAGGAGATCTGTCCCACGCACATGGCGCTTGGTTCTGGCCCGGTCTTGAGCGGCCAAAGTCGTGAAGTTCAGGAATTTTTCAAAATAATTGTGAAGAGTGGGCCTCGTGAGATGTACCAAAGGACACGAGAGATAGGCGGATTCTCCCGAAAAGAGAAATTTATTGTGCGGCTCGGCGTCATCCAAATGGCCGATTCCCCGGCGGAACAGCCGCAATTGATAATCGGGGAAACATCCTGCGTTTAACACCAGAGACCCAAAATAATAATTATGCCGTGGAACATAATACGCTACGGGTCCATCCTTCGAACCGGTGGACAGCACGGCTTCTATCTCAGCCTGAAGTGCAGAAGGAATTCGTTCGTCGGAATCTAAAATAAAGACCCAATCGGTGGAAGCCTGATCCATTGCATAATTTTTCTGATCCCCAAACCCGCGCCATGGGCGTTGAAAAATCTTGTTCGTAAACGTTCTGGCAATATCCATGGTGCGATCCGTACTGAAGGAATCCACCACGACGATTTCATCCATCCATTTTGCGCTTTCCAGGCATGGCTGAAGATTCTTCTCTTCGTTGAATGCCACCACGGCACAAGAGACCGTTTCCCGCTTGACCGAAGCGGCATTCTCTTGGGCAGGACTTTTCTGGTTCTTCATGATATGAGTCATTCGTGATCTATCACCACCATGGGTAAAAAGGAAAGTTTATGCCAGCACAGAGTCTTGAGTTTTCCATCATCGTCAATTGGACTCTCCACATGGGCATCCCATCTCACATCTTCCCATTCGTCGTATTTTTTTAAAACTGCAATTTCTTCACTGGACTTCGGAGACCCAAACCGTCCCATACTGCTGGATATATTGACAAAGCTCCTCAAACACCACCATGCCATCGGCAACCTCCATGCACATCGGATGGGCAAGGACCGTGGCCGTCCCTCCCTGTGCACATATACTCCGTATCCTCGACTTCACCTGATCAGCCCATTCCGTGATAGGCATCCGATGGGTAAGACGATCCGGCTTGGTTTTGCCATGTTGATATTTTCCATGTAAGACATGTTCGTGATCAGGCAGAACATTCATCGGAACCGAACGATAGCCGGAACGCACCCATTCGGCAGATATTTTCGAATCAGATACCTCATCGGACACCACATGGATTCCACAGGATTCTAACAAATGATCAGTATCGGCTGTCCGTATATAACTATGGTTTCGCCAGGTCTGGATTCGTTGACCGGTCACCTGCTGAATGCTCGCAATGGTCCTCTGAATATCACGAAGTTGGTGCGCAGTGGTTCCCCATGGCGTTCCACACACTTTCTTGAATAATCGAGATAACGGATCTCGAAAGGCCGCGAAGGTATGGCCACCAATTTCACAATGCGGCAGACCCGATAGGGTATTTACCGTGTTTGGTTCTTCGCAACAGGCTCTCCCGGTAAAAAACAGCGTGACTTTCACTCCGTATTTCCCGGCAATTTCGCAATATTTTCCGGCTAACGCCACTTCTGTTTGAGAAGAAAATGGCGTATCGGTTCCCCGATACGAGCGTTGGTGCACATCCCCTGTCAGGCAAACCATGTTCTAGAATCCTTTGCGGCTCAACCCTGCCGTTTCGCTAACTCCCTCGACACCCGTTCAAAAATGCTGCACGGCAACGGAGGATTGTGATTGCATCAATCGTCGATATACCATCTCCGTCTGAGTCAGCATATGTTCCATGGAATATCGTTCTTGAATGACCTGTCGCCCGACCTTCCCCATGCGGTTCGCGGCAATGGGATCATGAAGAATACAGGCAATTTTTTCGGCTAAAATCTCGGGGTCTCCTGGAGGGACCAACAGGCCGCTCAGGCCATCCTGCACCACCTCGGGCACTCCTCCCACCGCAGAAGCGACCACAGGACGTTCCATGGCTAAGGCTTGAGTGAGAGATTGAGGAATACCTTCTTCAAAGGAAGGAATGACCACGACATCAAGTATCGCCAGCAGTGACGGAACATCTTCCCGAAACCCCACGAGGTGCACACAGTCCTCCAAGCCAAGCTCTCGAATGCGATCCAACAGTGCCGGTCTCTCCCCGCCATCTCCGATGATGACGCACTCGACGGTGGAAAAACGTCTCTTGAGAGATCCGACCGCCTCGATCAGGACCATCATGCCTTTTTCGGGACGAAGAAAGGTGACTGCTCCCACCAGAGGCCCCTGACTTGCAAGCCCCAAACTCTTTCGTAAGGACGCATCCGGCAATTGGGGGTGGAACCGCTCCAAATCAACTCCGGTTGGAATAGAAATGACCCGGGAAGGGCTCAGCCGGTTTCGTGTCATCAATTCCTGTCTGACCACCTCACCTGTCGTGGTGACCACATGCGGTAATTTCCCATATAAGAGGCGATGCCGCCACGTCCGTGACACGGGCGTGCTTTTATGGCGAGTCCGGACAATGATGGGACGTCGGGACGAGATCCGGCCGGCAATTGCGGCCGTCCAACTATCAAGAGACCCGTGCGTATTCACCACATCAATTTCACAATGTTTCAAGATCCGCAAATATGAGGGGATCAAGGTGATCCACCCTCGCTTGCCGGACGTGGTTGTCCTGACCTGTAACCCTCGCTGTTCGGCCAGGGCGGCCAACCGGCTTCCATAAGGGGCAGCCACGACCACCGTATGCCCGCGCTTCTCCATCCCCTGCGCTTCCTCCAAGACGCGATATTCCTGACCTCCCATCCCTGAAGAAGATTCCGTGTGAAGGATGCGCATAGGCATCTGATGACGGAAGAGAGATGGGCCTACCTTCGGCATAGCCATTGGAGGATCAGCGGGATGCCACCGGAGGTCCGGATGATCAACTTTTCTGCATTTCCCACAATTTAGCGTATTTCACAAAGGTGTAATAGGCATACAAGATGGATAAAATCAAACCCGGCTTTCGATCCAACACCCCTCCACGAAACAGATACATTTTCAAAAAGGTAAATAAGGGACGAAGCACCAACTGATGGGCACGGAACGTCCGGCCCTCACGATGCATGGCTTCGGCCCGTAAGCTGGAATATCGATCCATTTTGCGAAAGTAGTGATCGATATCCCGAAAGGGAATCTGCTCCAGACTGGCATGAAGATATCCAAGATTTCCCTTCAGCTCAAATCCTTCATGAACTAACTCCTCTCGATACTGCATATATCCCTTATGAAAAAACTGGGGCTGCCGATAGTCAGGATACCATCCGCAATGCTTAATCCACCGCCCAAGGAAAAAATTTCTTCTTGGAATTTTATAGGCCTGGGCCGAAGGCCCTTCCAGAAGCAACCGTTCAATTTCTTTCTGCACCGTTGGCGTCACCCGTTCATCCGTATCCAAACTAAAAATCCAATCATGCGTGGCATGCGTGAGGGCCTGATTCCGAAGCACGCCAAACCCCTGGAAGGGATAATGGAAAATCTTGGATGTAAATTCACGGCAAATATCAGTCGTCCCATCCGTGCTATGAGAATCGATCACCACCAGTTCATCCACCCAATGAAGACTTTCTAAACATTTCCGCATATTCGGTGCATCATTATAGGCAATCACCACAGCTGAAACTTTTTCTCTCGTGCGTTGTTCCGTCATAGGGCTTTTCACTTCGATATTCTCAAAGACTTAGGATTTCACAGGGGAATGGGCACCCGACACCACGCGATCGTCTTTTCGATGAGAGAATCCCCCTACGATTCCTTTGACCTCACGAAGGAGATACTCGAGCGAGATTGATTCCATGCATTCCAGATAGTTGGGATTTCTGCACGTTCGTGCTCCACAGGGACTGCAGGGTAATTCCGTGCGCACGATCATCTGATTTTCCAAGGGATAGGGACCTGTGGCTTTGGGATGCGTAGGGCCAAATAAGGCGAGCACAGGAATTCCCACTCCCGCTGCAAGATGAATGGGCGCCGAATCGTTTCCAATGAGCAGGTGCATTCTTCGCAAGAGCGCGGGTAATTGCGAAAGAGAGAGTCGTCCTACCAGATTGATCAATCCCGAAGGCACAAGACGGTCAAATTCCCTGGCAGCAGATATTTCTGAAGGCCCGCCTAAGAGCACAACACGAATATTGGACCATTGCACACACTCACTGGCTAGATCCACAAACCGTTTAAACGGCCAGGACTTCATGACAGACCGGGTCCAAGGTGCCAGAGCAATCAGGTGTTCGTGGTCTTGGACATTCGCATCCTGAAGCATGGTTTCAATGGTAAGACGATCGGCAGAGGACTGAGGTAGATGAAACACCGGAGTAGATGAATGTCCCCCCAGGAATGTGCTGATTGCGACATTCCGATCCACGGCATGGACCTCCAGCAACCGCCAGGTAGAAGGTTTCGTCTCCGGCAAAGGCACCTGGTGCGTATAGAACCATGTCGCCCCTTCCCTGGCTCGCGCAAAACCCACACGGGTTGGAGCCCCGGTCATCACCCCCAATATCCCGGAACGGAGCAGCCCTTGAAAATCCACAACCAGATCAAACTGTCCCCTCCGGAGTGTACGAATGATTTTCGGCCAATATCGCCAAGAGACATTCACGGACAAGATGTCATCAATATCAGGGTTCCCTTCCAAAATCGGGGCCCAGATCTCTTTGACCATCCAGGTCAGCCGGGCATGGGGGAACCGCTGACGCAAGACAGACACTGCTGGAAGAGTATGAACAATATCCCCCAGCGAACTTAATTTGATGACCAGTATACGCTGAGGAGTGATGTCCATACGTACTCGCGAGAAACCTCTAGCCCCTCAATAACAGGTATCCCAATAACGCGGATGAATGGATGAGCTCTGATCCCGGTTGCCTCATCGGTTTTGCCTGATTCGGTTGCCTCGGTTCATGATCTGCTGTTCTATCCAGTCCACGGCATGAACAAAGTTGTCTGCAACATAATCAATCTGCACCTTTCCCGCGTCTCTCGCCCTCACCACATCCGCACTATACGAACTCGTCATGACCAGGACACCAGGCACCGAGGCGGTTTGGGCGGCCTCTAAATCACTCCGCTTATCCCCGACCAGATAACACTGACAGACATCGAGACCAAATCGAATGACCGCTTGATCAATTAATCCTGCTTTGGGCTTTCGACATCCACACCCGTCTTGAGGATGATGAGGGCAGAAGAAAATACCGTCAATCCTGGCTCCAGAGGGGCGAATCAACTCAGCCAATCTCTCATGGATCGACTCCAACTCCTCAATGGTCATCATCCCCCGACCAATGGCGGATTGATTGGTGACCAGAAGTACCCTGGCCCCTAAGTGGTTTAATCTGGCGATGGCTTCCGGGACTCCAGGGAACAACACTAATTGCTCTGGAGTAGTGACATACCCCGTATCATGGTTCAAGGTGCCATCCCGGTCCAAAAACACGGCC
This sequence comes from uncultured Nitrospirales bacterium, assembly GCA_963801755.1. GTDB lineage: Bacteria > Nitrospirota > Nitrospiria > Nitrospirales > UBA8639 > Nitrospira_E. The sequence continues at coordinate 24,928 of CAWDGE010000024.1, forward strand.
GTACCCGATGCGGGGAACTCATCTCTCATCCAACATGCCCTCTGATCCGACCTTCGTTCGGGTAGCCTGATGACATCCTGATTTGAGACAGCGCGACCTCCACAACCTGCTCAACGGACACTTGGGTCATGCAACGATGATCAATCGGGCAGGCGCGTAATAAACAGGGTGCACAACGGACCGATGCCGTCACCACTCCCCGGGATTGTCCATGGGGACCTGTCGTGGAGGGATCCGTTGAACCAAAGACCGCCGCGACCGGTACCCCAAGAGCCTGTGCCACATGCATGGGCCCGGTGTCGTTGGTCACCAGGACGGAGCAGCATGTCAACACTCCCATTAATTCCTGTATGGTGGTTCTTCCTGACAGGACGATCGGCTTATACCGCATCCGTTTGGCAATGTCCTGCCCAAGCGCTTCTTCCCCTTTGCCACCAATCAGGACACAGCGGACAAAGGGAGAATCGGGAAATTCTTTTGTCAGACGCTTAACCAACCGATCACCAACCTCCGCGAAACGTTCCGGTATCCATCGCTTGGCCGATCCATACACCGAACCGGGATTTATCCCAATGATAATACCGTCTGATGGAAGATATACCTCAGGAAACTGTCCGGCACATGCATCCTTCACCGCAGGGGAGAGAAAGAGTTTGGGGGTATGCTCTTTCCCGGGAGAGTGGGTGATGGCCTTCACGAGTTCCTGATAATACTCCGTATGATGCAGAATAGCCCGATCCGGCCTGGGCACAGACTCGGACAGAAGCCAACGCCGTCCATCCGTCGCGTACCCGATGCGGAATGGAATCCCAGCCACCCAGGCAATGACGGCGGCTTCAAAGGCATTTTGGAATAACACCGCACGATCAAATTGCTTTCTCTTCACAAGTTGAATGAGATGCCACAGCCCGAGGAGGCCTTTATGTTCCCCTTGATGGAAATAGATCATGACCTCATCCACTCCCGGATGTCCTCTCAACAGTTCTCCGATAATCGGCCTGGCCAAAACCGTTACCTTGGCATGAGGATCATGATTCCGCAAATTCATAAGAGCCGGTAGGCACATCACGGCATCTCCAATCCAGTTGGGAACACGGACGAGAATGTTCATCGAAAAACGATATTCCCCCTCACATGAACCGATCGGCTAGCCCCTATCTGACCAACCAAGTTCCGAGTCCTATGGACAAATGGCATAGAGCTGTTCACATAACTGGTCCTCGCCTTGAGTCATCCGCACTTGCACATCAAGCGCCCAAAAAGCATCATCGCGTTTCAGATGCTCTTTAATTTTTAGAGCATCTTTTTCTGTTGTGATCGCAAGATTAAACCCTAACCGTCGCATCTTCAGACGAATGGATTCAACATCTTTTTCCGAATAGGCAAAATGATCGGGGTAGCGAACCTCCTCACCCACAATCAACCCACAGGAAACTATACTCGATCGAAAGGAGGCGGGATTGCCTATTCCGCTAAAGAGCAAACAGGTTGTGTTCTTGAAGGCCTCGCCCTGATAAGTTTCGCCTGTCGCAATATGCGTCAACATTCCAGGTTCGGATTCCAGCCGCAAGGGAACAATGGATTTTCCAAGGCTCTGTTCGATTCGATTCTGCAGTGCTTCTACCGATACCTTTCGTTCCGTTCGACTGAAGAGAATCGTCGTGGCCCATTTTGCTGCGGACAGGGGTTCACGCATCCGGCCGGCCGGCACGACTCCGCTTAAACCCTCAACATCGGTCGCATCGAATAAGAGCAGGTCCAGGTCTCGATACAAAGAAAGATGCTGGAAGCCATCATCAAGAAGAAAGCAATCGCATGAGGCCTTCTCCAATACCCACTGTCCCAGTCGATAACGATCGGTTCCCACTGCCACAATCGCCCATGGGCATTTGTGAGCCATCAACATGGCCTCATCCCCTACCGATCGCCAATCACCCTTCAGCGACACGCCATCGGAAGCCAGCCTATTCACTCCTGAACCATGTCTTCCATACCCACGGCTTAAAATTGCAACCCGCTTTCCTTGCTCATGGAGTCGAGCAGCCAACCACATCACAAAGGGGGTCTTACCGGTTCCTCCCACGGTCATATTACCCACACTGATAACCGGTTTGGGCAATCGATGTTGAGAAAGCCAGCCACGTTGATAAGCCGTCCTCCGCAGGTGGCCGACTGCACCATAGGGAACAGCACACCCCTGGAGAATCCATGGGCTGCGCCGTTGCAACCAATGCCAGAGCCATTCCGGACTATCCGCAAGCGAAGGAAACGGCATGTTCACGGAAGACACATGGCGTAGATCATATTCTCCCCCTCATTCCCACCTCGCACGGAACGGCCACTTATCGGAGCACTTCTTGAGACTTGCGTGAAGAAGTCCCTTTGGCCGACAAAGAGAAAAAAGCCGAATTATGCTTTTCCAACAATTGATCAATCCATTGAAGATTCCTGGTGATGACCCCCCGATGGGTGCGGACCATTTCCAACGCCCTTTGGCCAATATCCTCGGCTTCTAAAGGATGCCCGATCAGACGAATCAACTGAGAGGCCAAATCGCCTTGATTCTGTATTTGTATGCCTCCCCCTACTTCAAGAAGCAGCCCGGCAATGTCCCGGCAATGATCGACATGGGGACCAAATAGGACCGGACGACCCCATTGAGCAGGCTCCAACAAATTATGTCCCCCAACCTGAACCAGTGTACCCCCCACAAACGTGACACAGGCCTCACGGTAGACAAAGGCCAATTCCCCCCTGGTATCTAATACAATGACGCGAGGACCATGGGGAACAGCCTGATCTCCGACATCCTGCCCCAACCGGCTGCGACGAACACAGAGGAATCCATACTGCCGAATAACCTGTTCAAGCTTTGCCACACGCTCGATATGTCGTGGAGCCATCACTAGTACCGCCTGAGGATGCTGACCAATTACCTTCCGATACGCGTCCAATAAACATTCTTCCTCCAGAGGGTGTGTGCTCCCAGCCACAATCAGCAGCTCAGCAGCATGACACATGAAGAGTGCCCTGAAGGAGACATGAGCATCGGCAGCCTGATCTTGCTCAAGCCCTTGATCAAACTTCATATTCCCGGTGACATGAATGGCATTCGGCTTGACCCCCAAGTGGCCGATTCGCTCGGCATCGTGTTCCGATTGCATCAGAGCAAGATCGAGACAGCTCAACACTTGCTTCATCATGCCTCTAACCCAGCGATACCTGGCAAAAGATCGTGAAGAGATTCTCCCGTTGACGAGACAAATCGGCACCCGATGCCGTTGAAGATTTTTAAGCAGATTGGGCCAGAATTCCGATTCGACCAAAATAAAGAGCTGAGGCTGAAGGATGCGGATATACCGGTCAACCGCCCACCAAAAATCGACCGGAGCATAACAATGGACAGCCACACCTTCCAAACGCTTGATCACCACTTCACGACCGGTCTCGGTCACGGTAGACACGGTCAACGGCCACTGAGGATACCGCTGTTTCAGCGCCTTGAGCAGTGGAACAATGGTCGCCACTTCCCCCAATGAGACCGCATGGATCCAAATGACCGGTTTTTGAAGATTCCGCAATTCCACAGGAACCGCGCCAAGCCGGCACCAAAGACCGCGTTGACTGCGTTTTTTTGTCAGCAACAGTCCGATGATAATGGGAAAGGCCAGGAGCAGCAGCACATTATACATCACATAATACATGAGTTGGTCACGCGTCGAATGGCTGTTTTTTTTCGATCAAGTCGAGGGAGGACATCCTGTGAAGGAACGATTTGACCGGGTCGGAATCCTGAACAGCCAATTCGGCCTGAGCGGTGAGTCTGTTTAACGACCCTTCCAGTTCCAACCCTGGACCGGACAGCTGCTCGTTGGAAAGATCCTCCCTTACCCAGATGGGTGCTCCCCATACAAACAACCCTACCCCACCGGGATAAGGAATCTGGAAGCGATCCCAACTCGTAAAGACTTTTTTTTTGAGCAGGCAAAGGTCAGAGGGATAATTGGCAACCCCGTCGCTTTGGCCAGATAAATAACTCCCGGTTGGACGGTGCAGGCTGGTCCCCTCGGGCCATCGGGTGTCACAACCAGATCCCCGCCATTCCGCCCGGCCTTCAACAATTGCCTGGTGGCCCGGAGTCCCCCGCGTGTGCTCGATCCGCGAATGGACTGAAATCCAAAGTAACCCATGATTCGCGCGATGATTTCTCCATCCCGATGCTGACTGATCAAAATTGAAGCCTGCTGCCCACGGTAGGCCAATGGCATCATCAACTGACGGCCATGCCAAAAAGCAATAATGATCTGTCGGCCTTGGCGATACAACTCATCAACGGCTTCCCCACCAACGGTGGACATCCGCATCGAATGTGCCAAGAGACGAATGGTTCCCGCTGCCAATGGGGGGGCAACTGACAGTTTTATCCAATTCAACAAAGGAATCATGCCATTCGATTTAGGAAGTCGTCGGTAAAGGTTCAGGTTGAGTGAGTAGAAATTGCGTTTGATACAATCGAGTATAGAGACCCCCTTGCTGAAGCAAGACCGCATGGGTTCCGATTTCTTCAATTCTCCCACGATTCATGACCACAATACGATCTGCATGTTGAACCGTGGACAACCGGTGGGCAATGATCAAGGTTGTTCTGGCTTTCACCAGATTTGCCAGAGCTTTTTGCACCAGCTTTTCAGATTCCGAATCCAGAGCGGACGTCGCCTCATCCAAAATCAGAATCGGGGGATCACGCAAAATAGCCCTGGCAATAGCGAGTCGTTGACGCTGTCCGCCCGATAATCGTAGCCCATTCTCACCAACCAGCGTGTCCAGGCCTTTAGGAAGCCGCTCAATAAATTCCCACGCAAAGGCGGCGCGAGCCGCCTCAATGACAGCCTCATCACTCGCATCCAAACGGCCATAGGCGATATTATTTCTGATCGTATCATCAAATAACACGGTTTCTTGAGACACAATGCCAATCTGCCGTCTCAGGGATGATCGATCAACCAGGCGAATATCCTCACCATCAATTTTCACGGCTCCTTCCGTCGGACGATAAAACCTTGGCACCAAACTCACGAGGGTGGTTTTCCCACTACCACTGGCCCCGACGAAGGCCACCACCTCCCCCACCTTGATCGTGAAATTGATCTCGCGCAAGGCCGCTTCTTCAGAGCCCTCATATTTGAAGGTGACACCAGAAAACACCAAATTTTTCGCCATGGGTGGAAGGGTTTTCTTGCCTTCGTCTTTCGCTAATTCGCTTTCCAAGTCGAGGACTTGAAACACCCGCTGCGCCCCCGCAAGCGCCCGCTGAACCGATTCATTGGCTCCGGACATTTTCCGGAGGGGAGCATACGCCATGAACATGGCAGCCAGAAATGAAAAGAACTCCCCCGGCTTCATCTCTCCGGCAATGACTAATCCTCCCCCATACCAGATAATAAAGGCCACACCGCAGACCCCAATGACTTCTAGAAGAGGGGAGGCCATCGCTGAGGTTTGAGACGACTTCACTTTTGCTGTCCGAAACGCTTGATTCGTCAAAGAAAATCGTTGAGCCTCCTTCTCTTCCTGACCATAGGCCTTCACGATCTTAATACCGGAAAACGCTTCTTTTAATACGGAAGCCATTTTTCCAATCGACTCTTGGCCACGTTTTGAAAGTTTACGAATCCGTCGGCCGACCCTGAGCAACACCAGGGAGGAGAAAGGTAATACGACCAACACAATAGTGGCTAATTTCCAATTTTGGTAAAAGACCACAGACAGCATCGCCACAAATGTCAGCCCCTGTTGAAAGATATCCTTCAATACACTGGGAATGGCATTCGCCATTTCGTTGACATCGCTAATCACCCTGGCCATCAACCGTCCTGACGCATTCGCATCGTGAAAGCGAATAGGCAGCCGCACAATATGAATAAACAATTGTTGGCGAATATCGGACACAAGCCAGTGACCCACATAACTCATGAGGTACCCTTGTCCGTACGCAAACGACGCTTTCAAAACCGCGACACCCAGAACGGCCAACGGAAGGATGAGCAACATCTCTCGATTACGTTCAATAAAGATTCCATCCAGAACCGGTTGGACAAGCCAGGCATAGACCGCTGATAATCCTGCCACCCCGGCTGAACAAATGAACGCGCCAATCAACCGTAGGCGATATTCCTTTAGATAGGACACGATTCGCCATAAGATCTTCATAGGATCGCCTCAGCAAGAATAAATGCCGCAGCCCGTTTCGACGCACCCGCCTCCCCTAAGGAAGTCCGAATGGTCTGGAAAGCCTGGGTCATTTCTTTTTGACGGCGGGCGTCTTGTAAAATTTCTAAGGCTTCGTGGGCAATCCGATCGGGAGTCATACGATCCTGAATCAGCTCTGGAACAATTTCTTGACCGGCTAAAATATTCACCAAACTAATATAGGGAATTTTAACCAGACATTTGCCAATATGATAGGTCAAGGGTGATGCCCGATAGACCACGACCATCGGCGTTCCAATCAGTGCCGATTGTAACGTCGCCGTCCCAGAGGCCACCAACAGAAGATTTGAGGCTGCCATCACCTCATTGGACCCACCTTTGACCACCTTCACCTGTTGCCCGAAATGTCCAAGGAGCTCATTCACCACAGAATCCGATAGTGAATGCGCTTGGGCAAGAAGGACCTGAAGTCGAGGGTATTGACTCCGAATTTGTTCAACCGAACTCAAGAAGGCCGGCAAAATCTCCCGGACTTCCCGGACACGACTTCCAGGCAGCAGACCGATCACCAGATCTTCTCTCTCTAACCCTAATTGTTGACGCTCATAAACAATATCGTAGTCAGGCTTTAGTTCATCTAATAGCGGATGCCCAACATACGTGCAGGGAATGCCGGCTTTTTGGAAATATGCCTCTTCGAATGGAAGAATCGCTAACACATGGCTAATTACTCTTCGAATAACTTTCAATCGACGGCTTCCCCATGCCCACACCTGAGGGGCAATATAATAGATGATTTTGTGTGACCTCTTTGCAATGGCCTTGGCCAAACGAAGATTCAACCCTGGACTGTCTATGAGAATAATGACATCAAACCGTTCATGATTGAGGTAACGGGCCAGCGTTCGTAACGTTTTCCAACCCTGTATGAGCTGCCGGATACCCGGAACGCCCATGGCATCGACCCGTTTCACATCCGGAAGAAGCGAGACCCCGGCTGCCAACATCCGACTGCCTCCCACACCGATTAACTCAACAGCGGGATTCAGTTCCCGAAGTGCCAGGGCTAAGTGCGCTCCATGAATATCGCCTGACGTTTCACCGGTCACTAGGAAAATTTTTGGCATCGAGACTCTAACAGATCACTCATACCGGAATGTTCGCACGGACACCGATTACCGTGGCGAGTGCCCGGCATGTTGTTGAATGAGTGAGACAACTTGGGTCGCGACTTTCAGGGCTTCCACCCCTTCTTCTCCTGAGACACCTCGGGCGGAAGGATTCCCCAGAATCGATTGAATGAAGCAGTCCAATTCACGAGTCAGGGCATCGCCTTCATCACCCTTGATATGTTGCGATTCAACTTCAAAGGTGCCACCCTCCAAACTTCTCCTGGTATTCATTACAGCCTCTTTCCCTCCAAAATCAACGGAGAGATAGCGATCACGTTGATACACTCTGATCTTTCGAAGTCGTCCAGTCGAGATTCGGCTAGCAGTCAAATTGGCCAAGCACCCGCTTTCAAAGAGAATTCGCACATTGGCGATATCCGGAAGATCTGTAAAAACCGGCATTCCCCTCGCTTCGACCTGCATAATGGGGCCCAACCCCAACGATAACAACAGATCCAAATCATGAATCATGAGATCCCGTACCACATCCACATCTGTCCCTCGCGGCTGAAAAGGACTCAGACGGTGACATTCAATAAAGCCGGGCTGACTCACCAGAGGACGCATCACTTCTACAATCGGATTAAACCGTTCAATATGCCCAACCTGCAGTATGGTCCCCCGAACTTTGGCCAGCGCGACTAACTGCTCACCTTCCCACACATGGCTGGCAATCGGCTTTTCGACGAGTACATGGCACCCACGTTGCAAACAGGTCGTGACCACAACACCATGCGCCGAGGTCGGGACCGCCACACTCACCGCATCGACCAAAGTCAACAGCTCGTCCAAATCCTGGAAATATGATACTCCACATTCATCCGCAACCAAATGCCCGCGTGAAGTATCGGTATCAGAGACCCCAACTAATGTCACAGAAGACAGGGTTCCATAAATGCGAGCATGGTGTCGGCCCAAGTGACCAACACCAATCACCCCAACTCGTAAGGATTGTGTCATGGAGAGATAAATGGTCGCTGAATAGGAGAACAAAGACAGCGATTCCTTTTACACCACCCGAAACACCACGATTGGGAATGCATTCCCTTAGTGCGGTGGAGCATCGGAAGACCCGGCGGGAGGGTGTAAATGGTCTATAGGAGCGATTCCAACGATCGCGATACCTGCTGATTTGGCGTTCACAAACATCTCTTCTCGATCAAGGACGACGGTGCGCCCGGCTTCAATGGCAAGAACTGACGCCTTTATGGCGACCATTGACTGAATGGTTTGAGGGCCGACCGCCGGCAAATCAAACCGAAGGTCCTGGTGCGGTTTGGTTCGTTTGACCACCACGGTCCCCTTTCCACCAAGGGTCCCACCACGAGTAATCGTCCCATCCGTTCCCTCAACCGCTTCAACGGCGACAATCACCCGATTTTTCACCACCACACATTGCCCAATATCCAACTTTCCCAAGGTTTCCAGCGTATCCCACCCAAACTGAATATCGTCCCACTCTTTGCTCGTTGGTTTTCTGTAGGAGAGATTGCCCTCTCCCGCCAGAATCCCTTCAAGGCCAAACGTAGACTCCCGAATCTGAATCCCTTCCCGCTCTAATTCTCCAGCGACCGCTCTGAGAATGGCATCGTCCTTCCAGTGTTTCAATCGGCTAAAAATAGCCAAGGTTCGGAGGTCAGGTCGAAGTGAGGTAAAGACATGCGTTTTATGGATGCCACCCAACATGACGGCCTGACGGATGCCATCACCCTTTAACGCCGCCAATGCCTTGCTAAATTGCCCGACCTTGAGCCAATGAATCCGATCAACATGGGATTCAAGTTCCGGTAGGGTCTCTCCCACATGCGCGATCGCGGAAACTGAAAACCCTAATCGTCGAACATTGTCGGCAAAAATAATCGGAAAGCGTCCGTTTCCCGCAATCAGTCCAATCCGCTCATCTTGTTCAGGAGAAATCATACCCTGCGCACCAAGTCGATCCCGAACTTACTCCTCTTCATCATCCAACTCCCTAGAGGACACTTGGCAGATCCCGCGACTGGTACTTTCTAAAAAGGTGAGTAACGTCATGACGTCCGTGCTTTCACCGTACTCGTTACGAGCAAGTTTAATGGCCTCTTGAAGACGATGTCCCTGACGGAATAAGAGTTCAAATGCGGCTTTCAAGGTATTCATGCGTGCTCCGGAAAACCCATGGCGCCTCAAGGCAATAGTATTCAGCCCAAACATTTGGGCACGATAGCCTCCGGCCGCCCGCACAAACGGTGGGACATCCCGTCCTAAGGCCGAACACCCTCCCACCATTGCATATTCACCAATCCGTACATATTGGTGCACCCCGACTAAGCCTCCAATCACGACAGAGCTTCCCACAGAGACGTGGCCGGCCAAATTTGCCGCATTGGCCATCACAATATGATTACCCAACTCACAATCATGAGCCACATGGGTATAAGCCATGAGGAAATTATGGTGTCCGATTCTGGTCATTCCGTTTCCAAAGGCCGTACCCCGATTAATCGTCACATTCTCACGAACAATGTTATGATCCCCAATACAGACCCTGGTGGGCTCGTTTTTATATTGCAAATGCTGCGGAGGGGTTCCAATAGACACAAATGGAAAAAACCGGCAACACCGGCCAATTTCCGTATGTCCTTCCACACACACATGGGCCACCAATTCTGTTTGATCTCCAATCGTGACATGTTCACCCACGACGCAATAGGGCCCAATGACGACATCTTCCCCTACGGTTGCTTTGGGATGGACAATTGCTGTGGGATGAATATTCATCAAATACTCACTTTTTGCGTTGAAAATGATTCCAAAGCGAGACTTCGCGCAACGAGCCTTATTGATCGCGGCTAGGGCTCACTTCCTTCGACTCTGACCATGGCGGTCATTTCAGCTTCACAGACTAACGAGGACTCGACGAGAATCTTCCCGGCCATTTTCCAAAATGGATCTTTTCGTCGAATGACCTCAACCTCAACCCGTAATTGATCACCAGGCACGACCGGTCGACGGAACTTCGCTTTTTCAATTCCTGTGAGAAAAACGGTAGGGCGCCCTGTCCCCCTAGCCGTTTTTCTGGCCAACACTCCACCAACTTGCGCCATTACTTCTAAAAGTAATACGCCAGGCATAATTGGGCGATCGGGGAAGTGCCCTTGAAAAAACTGTTCATTGGCCGTGACGTTTTTAATACCCACAATCCGCGTCGCATCTTGGATTTCGAGGATCCGATCCACTAACAAGAAGGGATATCTGTGCGGAAGTAAGTCCTGAATCTGGAGAATATCTAACTCGCCCTCAGCCATAACCTGTCCCCTTTCTCTCTGTGCTTCTCTGTCACCAATGGTCATCGTGTCCATGAACTATCCCCCGGGCTATGGCGCACTGATCGCGCCACTCTCCCGATCCAGCGCCTGAATAACATCAGTAGAAATATCCAGCCCAGCTTGATAAAACAATGTGCCTGAATTCACTCCGTACTCTAAGACCAGACCCAAACTCCGTTGACCTGCAACTTCCGTAACAACCTTTTGTACCTGGAGCCGAAATTCGTGTTGCAATTCCTGCTGTTTTTCTTGAACTTCTCTGTTTAAATCGGCGACTTTTTGTTGATATCCAGCCATTTTTGCCCTGAACTGCTCTTCCTTCCGATCCCTGGCCTCCTGACTCAATACCGTACTTTGCGCCATTAATTCACTTTCCAGCTTCCGTAATTCCTTTTGCTCCAATTCCACAAGTGTCTGTCTATCCTTCATGAAGGCATTCAGGGCATCCGACAGCCGTTTTCCTTTAACCGTTTCAGCCAATATTCGCTGAGGATCAACGACACCGATGGGAAGATCCGATGGATTTTTTGGCCCCATTGCCGTACATCCCCAGGCAAGACTCAGAACTAAACCCCCAAGAGTCATCCACGTGCCCAATTCTCCAATACCTTTATGACTTCTCATATAATTCTCTCTACCCCTCACCACCCATGCTCCTCTTCCAGAATCCATCTAAAAAACCGATCCCACGGAAAATTCAAAAACCCACTTTCTGTCATCCTTTGGACCATCTATAGGACGGCCATACGCCGCACGAAGAGGCCCAAAGGGCGAAATCCATCTCACTTCCATGCCCGCAGCCATTCGAAGATCGAGATTTAACTTATCGTCCTGGGTAAATCCCTTTCCATAGTCGAAAAAAATAACGCCGTTCAACTTGGCATCGGCCAACACCGGAAAAATCAAATCATTATTGATAATGATTTGTTTATTGCCCCCTTCAGGATCGTTACTTGAGGTTACGGGCCCGGCACGACCATATTTAAACCCCCGCACAGTGTTGATGCCTCCCACGTAAAAGAACTCAGGAATAGGGAATTGCGACCCATTAAATCCATCCCCGTATCCAATCCGTCCCCGAATGGAATGACGAAAATCCCAAAATGGCAACGGGGTAAATTTCATCGAATCAAACGCCACACTATAAAAGTTATTTGATCCTCCAAGTGTATCTGTTCCAAAACTCGCGCGGACACCGATTCGAGTGCCCCGCCGGGGGTCTAAATAATAATCACGCGAATCCCTGAATAAAGAGGCACGAAACCCCGTCGTGGATTGATTACCTTCCTGATCTTTAATGAGATCGTTGGCATCAGATTCCACATCTGTAATCCTGATTTGTTCAGCTACAAGGGTGAAGGTGCCCGTCAGGAATTCAGAAAAACCGCGACCAAACGTCAGATTCGCACCTTGCTTTTTTTCAAAGTAAGTCAGATAGTTGGTTCGCGAGCTGAATAAATCTGCTTGTCCCGAGGTTAAGGTATCAAAAATAGCCGGATTTCGAAAGGTAATCGTTCCCAGAGTACGTCGTCCTCCAACCTGCCCTCGAATCCTGGCCAAATACCCGCGCCCGAATAAATTTCCCTCGGTAATATCCGCAATCAACGTAAATTGGTCTAACGTACTAAAACCCCCGCCAATGCTGAAAGAGCCAGTTGGTTTTTCCTTGACTTTGACCTCTAAATCGACTTCACCTGGAGCAATTTGTTTGGGAAGGATCTCTACGGTTTCAAAGAAATTTAAATTATTAAGCCGTTCAAAACTTCGTTTTATCGCCGGAGAATCGATCATATCCCTTTCATCCACACGCAATTCACGCCGGATCACATTATCCCGAGTCTTATTATTCCCGGTAATCCGGATATCTTGAATTCTGACCATTTCGCCTTCCTCAATAGAAAAACCAATGCGAGTGCTCCGAGTCGGCGGATCAGGCTCTACCGAAGGATTGGCCTCAGCAAACGCATACCCACGACTGCCATATAAATCGGTCAGGCGGGTAACCTCATCACGGATTTTGGCCCGCTGAAATACTTCACCAGGTTCGATGATCAGACCTTCCCGCAATTCTGCGTCAGAGAAGAGCGTATTTCCCGTATACTGAATTTGACTCACAACATAGGGCTCTCCTTCGACAATCGGAAATACCAGAGTAAACCATTCCTTCGTCTCATCCAAATCCATTCGAGGAATCCCGACTTGAACATCTAAATAACCTTTATTGAGATACACTTCTTTAATCCGTTCGACATCATTGGGAAGCTCATCACGATGGAGAATGCCGGCATCCGAAAAAATTGACCAGGGCCAGGAATATTCTCGATTGGCCATAAAGGACGTCAATGCCTTCTTCTGAATGACATTTCTGCCCTCAAACTCAATCGTGCGAATATGGGCTTGACTCCCTTCTTCGATGTAAAAGGTCAATCGTACTTGATTGTTCTCGACTATATCAGTGATAGGAATAATTTGAGCGTGGTAAAAACCCTTCTCGTGATACAACTGTCGAAAACTTTCTACAGAAATCTTTACCTGTTCTTTATCTAAAAACACCTGATTTTTTATAATATTTTTTTCGTTAAGCTTGTCGTCTGACAACTCTTCGTTTCCATCAAACACCACTTCGATGGTAAACGGCTTCTCTTTCACACGAAAAACCACTAGGACCCCATTGCCCCTGCCTTCGGTTGAGACTTCAACTTCTTCAAAAAACCCCATCCCATAAATGAGCTGAATTTGTTCCCGAATGGACTCTTGGGTAAATAAATCCCCTGGTTTGAAGGATAATTTCCCTAAGATGGCTTGCTCCTCAATGTGCTGGTTGCCTTCAACCTTAATGGCCTCAATTTGGGATTGGGAAGATTGGGCCAACCCTGGCCTCTCAAACAAAAGTGTCCCAAAAACGAAAAGGCCGACAAAGAGAAAAAGGCTGACAAAGGGAAAGGGAGAAATCCGAAAACGCCTCCGCTTTTGCCCAAGACCAAGTGACCGAGGCAGCACTAGATCCATGAAGCATCTCTGAAACGATGGTAAAAACAAGAAGGGTGTATCACAGAAAAATTGTATGGTCAGCGAGACCGCAGAATTGTCCCTTCAATTTGTTCCCCAACAGTTAAGCCTTAGAGATGCTGATGAAATGGGGAGGAAGCCTGGAAAACGGGAAGACAATCATCATGTTGGGACCAAGGTGCCAGATTATATTCGTGACAGGATTCCTTGTAAAGGCAACACCTTACGCGCGCGCTATTCACCGGGACATTCCGAGAAGGGGCCGGGCATAAACCTTGACAACATTTTTCACCTTCTCCTAGTATCAAAATCAATGGAAATCATCTAGGTATTCTCAAACAACGAATTAGTGGATTTCACTCAGAGACCCATTCCTAACCCCAAACAGTCTTCGGCACTAGCTGTGGAAGCCGGGACCATCATTCCGTTCACAGTGTGGCCCAAGAGATCCCTACTATGTTTGACAGGGGACCCCTACACATGAGGAAAGTCAGAGAAACACGATTCACCATTTTTGCCATATCTTGGCTAAACCTATTCGTTCGTCGTTAGAAATGAAAATGATGACTAAAGACTACCCGGAGATTCCCACACCTTCCATTGAACAGATCCCAGAGGAATTACCACTCCTGCCTGTACGGGATATAGTCGTCTTTCCCTATATGGTGCTTCCCCTCTTTGTTGGGCGTGATATGTCCATTAAGGCCATTGAAGCCGCTCTCTCGTCCAACCGCTTAATTTTCTTAACCACCCAAAAAAATCAGGACGTGGAAGTACCAGAGACCCAAGACCTCTATCAAATGGGAACGGTCGGGGTCATCATGCGCATGCTGAAACTTCCGGATGCCCGTATCAAAATACTCATACAGGGCCTCACCAAAGCCCGCATTCAAGAATTCACCCAAACCAATCCATTTTTCTCCGCCCGCATCGAAACCTTCACCGAATCGCCCACAGCCCTTCCTTCATTAGAGAAAGAAGCCATCGTTCGTTCCACCAGAGAGGCCTTGGGAAAAATTGTGGGATTAGGAAAAGTGTTGATGCCGGATGTGCTCACCGTCATTGAAAATCTTGACGATCCTGGGCGCCTGGCAGACATTATCTCCTCCAATCTTGGGCTCAACGTTGAGACGACTCAGGGAGTCCTTGAAATTGAAGACCCCCTTCTCCGTCTGAGGCGAGTCAATGAGATTCTGGGAACGGAGCAAGACGTCTTGTCTATGCAACAGAAAATACAAGCTGAAGCCAAGGGCGAAATGGATAAAACGCAACGAGAATACTTCCTTCGCGAACAACTCAAAGCGATCCAAAAAGAGTTGGGAGAACTCGATGACCGATCTGAAGAAGTGGCTGAATTTCGTCGAAAAATTCAAGAAGCCACCATGCCGGACAAGGTCCTGAAAGAGGCAGAGAAGCAACTGAAACGTCTGGAAAAAATGCACCAGGATACGGCCGAGGCCGGGACGATCAGGACATACTTGGAATGGATGGTTGAATTACCTTGGAATCATCATTCTGAGGATAACCTCGACATCCCACAGGCAAGCCAGGTGCTGCACGAGGATCACTACGACCTGGAACGGGTCAAGGAACGAATCCTGGAATACCTAGCCGTCCGCAAACTCAAAGCCAACATGAAAGGACCCATCTTGTGTTTTGTGGGCCCTCCTGGAGTCGGCAAAACTTCCTTAGGTAAATCCATTGCACGTGCCATGGGTCGGGAATTCGTTCGCATGAGTTTAGGTGGAACACGAGACGAAGCCGAAATTCGAGGGCATCGCCGAACTTATGTCGGAGCATTACCAGGGAGGATTGTCCAGGGGCTGAAACAGGCAGGGACTAATAATCCCGTGTTCATGTTGGATGAAGTCGATAAAATCGGGACAGATTTCCGAGGGGATCCGTCGGCGGCCCTGCTCGAGGTCCTGGACCCTGAACAGAATCATGCATTTATGGACCACTATCTCGGGGTACCCGTTGACCTGAGTAAGGTGATGTTTATTACGACCGCGAATTTGACAGACCCCATTCTCTCCGCGCTACGGGACCGAATGGAGATTATTGATATACCAGGGTATTCAGAGGAAGAAAAGCTCGGCATTGCGCAACGCTATTTGATCCCTCGACAGTTAGAAGAACACGGGATTACGGAGGAGCATTTACTCCTCACCGATCCGTGCCTGACACGCATCATCTCTCAATATACGAAGGAAGCCGGAGTTCGCAATCTAGAGCGAGAACTGGCCAATGTCATGCGAAAAGTGGCCAAACACATTGCCGAAGGGAAGATGAAACGACATCAGGTCACACCTCGAAACCTCCACCACTATCTAGGCGTGCCAAAATATGTACCGGATCAAGAGCAGGAGAAAGATGAAGTCGGCGTTTCAACAGGACTCGCATGGACAGAAACCGGCGGAGATGTGTTGTACATTGAGGCCTCGTCCATCAAGGGGAAAGGCCTGCTAACCTTAACAGGGCATCTCGGGGAAGTCATGAAAGAATCTGCCCATGCCGCACTCACCTATATCCGCTCGCAAGCCAAGTTATTGGGAATCGATCCTGACATCTTCGCCAAACAAGACATCCACATTCACGTACCGGCCGGCGCGATCCCCAAAGACGGGCCTTCCGCAGGCATAACTATCGCTACGGCACTGGCATCCTGCTTCAGTAACCACCCTGTCAAGCGAGACATCGCGATGACGGGGGAAGTCACCCTTCGCGGGAGAATCCTCGCCATAGGCGGATTAAAAGAAAAAGTGTTAGCGGCCAAACGTGCTCACATCAATACCATTGTGATGCCAAAAAGAAATCAAAAAGACCTGAATGATATTCCCAAACATTTATTGCGAGGACTTCAGTTTATATATGTAGAGAATATGTCGGAAGTACTCAAAGTCGCCCTTCGCATTAAAAATCGACACACCTTGAACTCGGGAATAACTCATGGACATAGTTCTTCCGGCCGTCGAAAAAAAGTCGCTTCGCCGGTCACCCGTAGCCCTTTACGACAAACCGTCACCAAGACACGCTGACTTTTTATCATGTCCCCTTCCCGCCGCCAGGCGCCCGTGTCAGAAATAGGGGAATTCCAACTCATCCGCGCCCTGACTCGTGGATTTTCCCGACCCGGTTCTAGGACGCTCATTGGCATGGGAGACGATGCCGCACTTCTGGCTCACCCCTCATCTGCCCATCTTGTCATATCCACGGACCTACTTATTGAGGACATTCATTTCTCTAAAAATACTGCTTCATTTTATGACATAGGCTACAAGGCAGCCGTGGCCGATCTCAGCGACATTGCCGCAATGGGAGCCACTCCCACCTATATCCTGGTGGCCGTGGCCCTTCCCTCTCATGTGAAGTATGGAGACTGGAAAGACCTGTATCGTGGGCTTTCCGTTCCTTGCAAGGCGCATGGAGTTCAACTCGTGGGTGGGGATACTTCAGCATCAGCTTCTTCTCTGTTTCTGGCAATCACCATACTGGGCCAGGTTGAACCCGGTTATGCGTTAACGCGAGGTGGGGCTCATGAAGGAGATATCATCTATGTTAGCGGATCCTTAGGAAACTCTGCTGCAGGATTGGCATGCCTGACCCATCACGCTTCAAGCGAAAAGATTTCGACCTTGCGGCAACCCATGAAGTTTTTAGTTCGGCGCCATCTCCAACCGACCCCTCGTATAGCACTAGGACGGTTGTTGTCTTCTCGCCGTTTGGCTTCGGCCGCGTTGGATCTATCTGATGGTCTTTCAGGAGATCTCAAACATTTGTGCCAACAAAGCCGAGTAGGGGCCCTCATTCAGGAGGCCAACCTTCCCATGTCCCCTCATCTCCTCGCGTATGCTTCACAAATGAGCGCAGATCCCCTACTCTGGGTTCTACACGGTGGGGAAGAATACGAATTACTATTCACCGTTTCTCCAAAAAAACAACGTCACCTTGAATCGGCGGCCAAACAACTACGGATTCCTGCGACCGCCATTGGCGTCATTACCTCTCATCGTACGGGAATTCAAATCACTCATCAAAACGGCATAACTCAAAAACTTGTGGCAAAAAGTTATGCGCATTTTTCGGAGTAAGAGATTGGCAGGGAGTTGTCCGTGGTAAGTCTTGAATCTGTCCGACAACAACTGACTCAGGTCTTGCACCTTCGGGAAACTCCTCACCGCACAGCCCTGGCATTTTCTCTTGGTGTGTTTATCGCGTTCGCGCCACATTATTTCTTTCACACGGCCAGCGTGGTGTTCTGTGCCTGGGCCTTCCGGCTGAATTTTTTAGCTCTCTTTTTGGGGTCATTCATCAACAATCCCTGGACACTTGTTCCAATTTTAGCCGCCAGTCTCTATACCGGATTGCTGCTGGTAGGCGCATCCTCATCTACCACGATTGAGTGGAATCAATTGAGCGTGGACAATATGTTTGACATGCTTTCCCCCTATCTCATACCTTTTCTAGTTGGGGCCTGTGCCCTGTCGATTATCGGATCGTTGACGGCCTATCCCATCATGCGATGGGCCATTACCCGATACCGGGGACTCAAGAATTCCTAGCAGAATAAAAAACGTGGCGCACCAGCAAATCGAAAGCAGAAACAGTTCTCTCCCCATGCTGCTTACGATAACCCGTCACTCTCCAACATGGAAGGGATTGAGAACAGGGAAAAACTCTTAGCCCATGCCCACATCAGAACCACTCTCATCCCCATTTGATGGCGTCTCGCTTCTTGCCGACCCCATTCACGGCTATATTTCCATCACCGTTCCCTATTCAGAACCACCGCTTACGGAACAAACCGAAAAAGACCTGATTGATTCTCCCTGGGTTCAACGCCTTCGGTATATTCTCCAACTTCAGAGTGCACATTGGGTCTATCCTGGCGCCGAACATACCCGATTCCAGCACTCCCTTGGAACCATGCACCTCGCAGGCCGGTTTATGGTTCGCCTTTATCCTTCGCTTTGCCAAACCGTCTCCGAAGTACCATCTTGTCATTTTCTAGAGGAATTTATTCGCATCACGGCCTTGCTCCATGATATCGGGCATGGACCGTTCTGCCATTTTTTTGATCACCAATTCCTGCATCAATTTGACCTGACCCATGAGGTGCTCGGCCAACACATCATTCGTGACCATTTGGCTCCAATCATCAAAAAGATCCGCCGGAGTCCTTCAGGGCCTTTTGCCCCAGGAGAACAGCTGGACCCGGATCATATCGCCTTCCTCATTCTTAAGGATTCCCACAAATCGACCAAGGGGTTGCCACCATGGGTTATCGCCTTACAACCCCTTCTTGGCGGCATTTATACCCCGGACAATTGTGATTACGTCCTCAGGGATTCCTATATGTGCGGAGTGGCCATTGGACCCGTTGATATTGAACGACTCCTTCATTACACCTTCTTTTCATCAGATGGTCTCACGATCCACCAATCAGGACTTCCTGCGTTGCAAATGTTTCTACACGCCAGGCTCTATCTGTATGCCAATGTCTACTACCATCGCACCACACGGGCGATCGACATTCATCTTCAGGAAATTTTTCAACCCACCATGGAAATCCTGTGCAAAAAAAACCCTCTCCAATCCTTACCCCATTACCTCCATCTAACTGATTGGCATGTCATCGAAACGGTTCGTTCCTGGAAGAATGCTCGTTCCATGCACAAACGCCAACTGGGAATGGAGTGGAGTCAAATTATCGGAAGACACGTGAAGTGGAAAACCGCATTCAGCACCCTGCTCCCGATCATTCAGCCGGCAGCATCATCCTTTCAACCTCAGGTATTCTTGACCCGGATGCGACGACTGCTACCTCCCAAATATCGTCTCCAAGATATTCGAGTAGACTTTGCTCATAAAGACCCTCGCCCCATTAATTTGCTCAACATGGGGAGCTTTCAAATATTTGTCTGGAATCCTGCCAAAGGCACGGTCGAAAAAGATAGCCTTCAGAAATATCTCCAATATCTTCCCGCTCGGATGATCACCCTGCGAGTGTTCAGCCAGGATCATTCCATCGATAAAATTCTTGCCAAAGCCGCTGAGGAAACCCTCCGACGGCACTGGCCAACCTTACTTCAACCATCCTAAGTATCCACAACAGGACATACTTCCTCCACCTATGGATCTCTGGGAATGAGGAAATCGAGTGGCAGGTTAGTGCGGGCGACTGCCCAGGTGAAGGGCCTGAATGTCTTTCACCAGCGTGAGTTGTAAACGAAGGGTTTTGAACGAACCCGGGAGATGGGGGACAACCTGACCGAAGGCCTGACATTCCAGACAAGACCCCAATAATTTTATTTGAAGATCTTGTAAGCTTTGCAAAAAAAACGGATCCTCAGGCCAATGCTGAAATTGGATCTGGCGAATTTTTCCATCTTGCACATGGACGATACCTACCGCCGTCCGTTTATTACCTGGTAGATACCCACGCACTGGAAGTCCTTCAGTTATCGAAGGAGTCCAATTCGATTTGATCAGATTTCCCAAATTCTGAAGTAAAACATCTTCCTGATCAATTTGTCCGGAAATCTCACTTCGCTCTTCTTTGGACTCTCCGATGGGCTCCAGTATGACAAAGACTTGCTCATCTGGGACAGGGACCACCACAGCATCAAATGTCACATGTTGCCCTTCCCGCTCGACCCACTCAACTGGAAATTGTACGAAACCGGTAATGAACGGGTTCGGCCACATGGGCACGGATACCCCTTGAGGATCTCGCATGAAAATTTTCCTTTCCGTCCGCCATGCCCATTGGGAAAAAATGGCCAGCACATCTCCTTGCTCATTAAGGGCACGAATAAATACACGCCGTGGCTTCTGGAAATGTTCAACAAATAATAACTGAGCTCCAGAAACCTCATCTATGGTCATCCGAAATCCATCAGAATCCACAAATCCCCCAGAATCGGTTTCTGACTTCTGCGTTTGCTCGAAAATATCTGCAAGCCGGTGAGGAGAGAAAAACAGTGAAATAGGAATAGCTATGACCGGCACAGACCTCGTGGAATCATTCGGAAGATGCCAAACCTGGTGCAGGGGATGCCCTATTTCAGATACCCAACCCTCATGCCAAATCGTTTCTGCTAACCCATACGCCTCCCTTCGCTGTTGAGTACGCTTTTCCAATGATAGGAGGGAATCGATTGGATCCACCGAATGAAATGGAACTGAACCAGAAGAAGGCACGTATCGCCTTTCCTGGTCAATCTCTAGAAGCCGACTGGAGGACAGCTTAGAGTTTTCTGCGGTCTGATCTGACATTGACCGGGTATCCACATTGAGAGAAGGGTCAAACACACTAATGACGCGAGTCACAATGGCTTGTTCCAAACCCGGGATATCCGACCCTAACCCCTTAGCGTTGACTGCCCCGACGACCACCCCCGTCTCCACGTCGACAATCTGCAGATCTATGGCAAGGGTCTCCTCTTGTGCATAGATTCTCCCTTGAATGAGATATCGTACTCCTTTTAACCGTCCAAGACCGACAGGATTCTCGTCTGATGAAAACCCTCGCTGTTGCAACCATTGCTCCCGTAAGACCGAACCCAGTGCATCCCGTGATACCACCTCAAGTTGTGGCCATTGCGCCAAATCACTAACCAGCATTTCCTGTAGTCCACGACTTAACCAATTTAGTTGGGGATGCCGATTCATATTCTCAAAAGGCAGGATAACAACACTATAGGGTCGATCAAGAACACGAGGGTGCGGAGAGGAAATAGACGATGAAGGTACCGAATGGGGAGGAAGGGCAATGTCAGGAGGACCCTGACATCCTTCGACGATCACAAGACAGGAAAACAAACACCAGTAAACTCCCAGGCTCCTACTCAAGAACGGAATCGACAGGTTGCTTGAGGCGAAGGCGTTGCATCGTGGCTTGAGACCGAAGCGTGTGTCGAATAATCGCTTCACGATCATCAGAAGAAATTTTGGTAAACTCCACCGCAATCTCAAATCCCCCCTCTTTTCCATTTCGCTTTGCATCAACTCTCACAATTTTTCCAATGGCCTGAATCGGGATAAATGGACGCAAAATAAGACGTAAGACGAGAAAAGAATCCAGAGGGTATTGTTCTTCAGCAAAAAATTTGATTCCGGAACCGCTCAAGCTCACTATCGTAAATTCTGGAATAGCCCCCTTGAGATTTTTGTCTTTTCCCAATGTCCGGAGAATCGAGGTCAACATCCAGTCAATTCGTGTGACCATCTGTAGGAGCAAAGGATCACGGATAGTCAGATCCTTTTCATCCACCATGGCCTTCACTAAATCCGGCGAGACCGCCAACTCATCCCATTGCCATTGGCTGAACTCGGCCCCATCAAGATCAACCGCTTCATAGGAGAAGGCAAGAGGTATTTCAACCCACAGACATACGGGCACATCAATACGGCAATCTTGACGGCGTTCTTCAGAAGCCACGATATCCATACGCCACCTTTACAACGTGAGTCATGCCTTCACACATGGCCCCCATTAACAACACCATTGAAATTCCCCAGGAAGACGTTCTCATGCTAAAAGTTGCTCGCGGCGTGAAGGCTGCGAATTTCCACAAGAATATCCCTGGCTTGTTCGGCAGCACCGTGAATTTTTTCCAATTGTCGCTTCAGCTGGTCATCCTCGCACCGACGTAACGCTAATTCGGAAAATACCACAATGGGTAACAATTTATTGGAGAGAGAATGCAAGAGTTTGCCACTATGTGCAGAATCCTCCGGCAAGCCAGACAAAGAAGCGTTTGCGGAATATCCCGATTCATGAGTCATCATGTCGTTCCTTAAAAAAGGGGAGCGTAAACAACCAGCCACGGCATTATCTAAAAAGGAGATCACATCCTCAGTAGATCGCAATTGTCATACCTGGGCAGCCTATCTTCCTTTTCGGCTGTTTTCCGACGGAAATGTAGGATAGGAGGAAACGTGGGGAAAATTTTCTATACCGATTAGGAGTACCATGACTCTGTTCGTCAAAATGGTGACGGGGAAAAACCATCATGTCAGGCACACATATTGAATTGGGATCTTTGGCGAAATTCTTATGATGCGGCGCACGGAAAACCTTCAAACATTCCCCTCTACATTCAAATGGTCAGAAGATGTCGGACCGGGGTTGTCGAGTTTTCTCCCCACTGCCGTTTTAAAATCCCTAACCTGCGGCGATGATCCTGAATATCATTCAGATGTTGTTTGATTGCTCCTTGGACTTCTTTAATCCGAGAAATGAGCCATTGGTCAGATTTCATTAGGACTTGGATGGTATCTAAAGAAAGGGATGGTTGTGGTCCTTGGGACAGGCGCTGATCGTAGAGAGCAATAACCTGATCCCATTGACCATGTCGGGCTGCCTCTATGACGTCTTGGGTGAGCCGCTCTAACAGAAAATTGGCATCAGACATAAGGCATCCGCCTTTATATCCCAACTGCCTGAGCTTTGGTACCTTGAACGGCCAAATCCATCCAGGCCTCACGTATAAGAGACAGACAACGGATAGGGCCTTCTAATCGTCGGGGTTCATT
This sequence comes from uncultured Nitrospirales bacterium, assembly GCA_963801755.1. Taxonomy (GTDB): domain Bacteria; phylum Nitrospirota; class Nitrospiria; order Nitrospirales; family UBA8639; genus Nitrospira_E. The sequence goes on from CAWDGE010000024.1 coordinate 48,164, forward strand.
TTTCAGATTGGCTTGAGTCAACTCAAATTGTATATATTCATACATTCGGTGTAGATCTTTTGCGATCCCTCCACCTTCTTCCATATTGAGGGAGGCGGATAATTCCCCAATAACTCGAAGAGCACGATCAAGAAATCGAGCCTTATCCTGAAAATTCGAGGTTGTCATCCCTTCTTGGGCTAATTTCATCGAAGAAATAGCCCCGTCATATAAAATCACGACTACTTGAACGGAAGATGCAGTTTGGATTTGCGTGTTTGCATAGGACTGAGCACCAACCATCATACATTCATCCTCTCTTTAGCCATTAATTGAAGGAAATCCGTTCTGTAGCAATGACAATTGACTTTGTAATCTGGCCAATAACCCATCTAAATTGGCAAATTTCAGGCGTTGCTGTTCTTCAAAACGGGCCAGGGCTTCTTCTTTAAACGAAATTTGTTTCGTAAAGTCATTTACCTGTTTCGTCAATCCTTTTTGTCGGAGTGTGAGAGAGCCCGTGCCAATATCATCTAATCCATCAATAGCATTCACTACCAATTCCCCAATCCCATTGGTGCCAGTTGTGGCATTCTTGACAAACAGATCACGCACCGCCGAAAAGTTGGTACTCAAGGCCGTTTCTAAGGTCGCTTCATTTAGCTTAATCGTCCCATCGGCTGCTTGCGTCTCAAATCCAATTTGGGAAGCGCCGGAATAATTCGTCAACCCGCTAATTTGGGAAAAGACGGATTCTCTGACTCGATCAAGAACCGTTCGAGCTAAACTCTCTCCAACAAAAATCCCTCGCTCTTTTGTTTCAGTATTATAAAATGTCCGCTCATTAACAAAGCTCACAATCTCATTGTACCCATTCACAAAATCTGAGATCGATTCCTTGACGGCATCATTATCTTGATTCACCGAAATCGTAACAGGATTTGTGGCATCCACAGCTTGAAGATTGAGGGTGAGCCCCCCCACAACATCCGTGAGTGTATTGCTCGAACGGTTAATTGTAATGGCCTCGGTTCCGGCCCCGACATCCGTTACCCCCAACACGACTTCGGAATCCTGTGCGGCTTGAAACGTATCGACTCCAGTCGTCACCGTATCCAATATTGTATCATCAGCCACAATCGTGATGGCCTGGTCGAGTCCGGTCTCATTCGCTGACAACACGAGACGAAATTGTGGCGAAGCGTCACTTCCCGTATTTAAGATCGAGGCACTTACCCCAGAGCCAAGATCATTAATTGCGGTCCGTAAATCATCCAAGGTACCCGTGGCATCTAAGTTCACCGTTTGAATCGAACCAGTACCCACTTGGAATTGAAATGTCCCCGATCCGCCGCCAACAATGTCCGCATCAACTCCTGAAACTGCCGTGGAAGACTTGGAAATAATTTGATGCGCGGAAGCCAACTGATTCACAGTCACCTGATAGGTGCCTGGGGACGCGGAAGAAGACACCGTTGCCGATAACGGTGGCTGTGCGCTGGGAGAGGCAACGTTGACTTGAGTTTTGTTGAAACTGACCCGATTGCGGAGAGTGCTCGCCAGGCCTTGAAAGCTGAGTAATTTAGCCCCTAACAAACCCAATTCGGTTTGTTTTTTTTGGGCTTGAAGCTTTTTCTGCGTCAGGCCATCAATGGGAAGGCGTTCTGCCTGAACCAGCGCATCGACAACCGGTCCAAAATCAACACCATTTCCTAGCCCACCGAAACTAATAGCCATCCGATAATCCTTTCGTCATTGTCTATCAAATGACGAAACGCCAAACTTTACCCAATCGCATCAGGATAACTCGATCCTTCATGAGCGTAGAGTCCGTATTGGTAAACGGCAAATAGGGATAAACTGTCGCTTAAATATTCTCTTCCACAAACAGACCTGGCTGTCCGGAAAATAATCTGGCGAGATCCACTGCCTGTTCTGAAGGTATTTGTCGGATAAGGTCTCCGGATTCTTTATCGACGACCCGAAATATCACTTGATTAATATCCTTTTCCAGAGAAATTTCAAGGCGAGGGGCAACCTGCTTAAATGTTTCTTGGAGACGAGCCACAGTTGTTTGTATCTGTTCTGCCGTCAAAGGTTCATTGCCCTTTGAATCCTCAGTAGAGTCTGGGGCAATACCTGGCGGTTTTGTCTCTGATTTTCGCTGAACATCCCCCGTGATAGGCTTCTGTCCATCCCGCACGCGAATCTCATTGCCAACTGAGACAGTTATGGAAGAGGCGCTGTCAGAAAAAGTTGAAATCATAGTGGGTTTCCCCTTCTTTCCTCAAAGGGGAAACCGGGTCAAAGACCCGGTTTCTCCTTTTGACTGATTACTGCAGTAAGGCTAGGGCCTGCTGCGGTATCGTATTGGCTTGAGCCAAAATTGAGGTGCCCGCCTGAACCAAAATTTGATTCCGGACGAACTTTGCTGTTTCGAAGGCGATGTCAGCATCACGAATTCGGGATTCAGCAGCGGTGATATTCTCACCGGCCACCTGCAGATTTCCAACTGCTGCATCAATCCGGTTTTGCAAGGACCCGATATTTGCACGAGCAGAGGCCACGGCACTAATAGCGCTATCGATGTTAGACAATGCGTCTAATGCATTGCCAGAAGTCGACACATTGGTCGAGGCTAAGTTTAAGGTAGACGTGTTCAAGTCATTTAGGGACAAGGAAAGCGTATCATTCGCTGAACTCCGAAAACCGATTTGGATACTTAAGGAGTCATTATCGGTTCCACTTAACAGTTTCACTCCGTTAAACTCCGTCACAGAGGAAATTCGATCGATTTCAGAGCGAAGGGCCACAAATTCCTGGTCCAGGAAAGACCGCTCATTGGAGCCAAGAATTCCACTGGCTGACTGCTCGGCAAGTTCCCGAAGCCGGCCCAACAAATTACCGATACCTTCGGCACCACCGTCTGCAATCGCCAGCAAACTAATGCCGTCATTGGAATTTCTGACGGCTTGATTAATACTACGAATCTGAGCCCGTAAGGTTTCGGAAATTCCTAAGCCAGCCGCATCGTCCGCCGCTCGGGTAATCCGCAAACCCGAAGACAGACGGGCGACCGACCCTTCCAATTGAGCACTGTTCACGCCCAAATTTCGTTGGGCGTTGATTGACGCGATGTTGTTGTTAACAATAAGTGCCATACTTTCCTCCTTGATGGCTGTACCTCAAAGGATCCTTCCCTTGAGGGAGAATTAATTAGGTGAGCCGATTGGCCTCCTCAAAAGTTGTGAAGTGAAGCAATTTCCACATCAGCCGTATGTATCGACCACCAGGAGGAAAACTTGAGGGGGCTTAACCCCCAACCACGTATTTTCCACGACAGAGTCCCATTAACTCGTTCGCAACAAACTGACTGGGTAGACAAAAGAAGATCAATCCCACATTCTTCAATGGTAACCCCGTAGCAAGCTACGGGGAATAGACAATTTCAACTTAATGACAGGGCATGGGATGACAAGAGAAAACTTGCTATTACATGGGAGTAGGAATGTTTTGAGCAAGCCGAGGGATCACTTCATACTCCAGCATGTCCGCGATTCGAACCTGATCTTCGATTTCTCGGGCATTCAGTAATTCTTTGACCCAATACGATAGGTCTTGAGCGGTCTCGGGTTTCTTCGGCTCCACAGTTTCATGAATCTGCAGCCACTCAAGGTAATCTGCTATTTGGCCGAACCATTGGTCTAATTGGCGAAATTTTCCATGCCCTTGCCGGAAGGAAACGATAAACTTCTGCCCCTGAACGCGTAGCTGTTCACCGAATTTTTGACCCGTTTCTTCAGAATACTGCACGATGACTTCCACATGTTTGCTCACGGCCGCTATGGATCCAAACGAGCTCGCTACTTGAGCGAGGGTGGGAGGCACCAACTCCCGATCCGTCATCTTCCGATTGCCAACTATTAATTCAGTCACCAAACATCCTTTGGCCTGAGCGCGGTCACTCAAATTGGCCAGAACTTCCCCTAGCTGAACACGATCACCGACTTCCCAGATTTCTTCATCTAATTGCACTTGCATATAAAACCCTCCTTGGATCATGAGAATACATTTCTTCCAACCGCCTATAATTTTCTTCCCCTCGAGTGCGAAATTCATGATACGCTCGAGCATGCTCTTCGGCCATGCCGCTGAGGGTTGCGGCCTCCAAACTAAAGGTCTCTCGAAAAAAAGCCATTGCTAAAGGGCCAAATGCCAATGAAGGCCTAGCGACCTGTTGCATCGTGAGTGTGTCAACGTTTAATTGATGCTGTTGCGCCTTCAACCCGGCAACCGGAATCGGCCTTTGATGGCACATGTTCAATACCATGTCTGCGTGATTACACAGCTGGTCGAGCTGAGGAGCTAACCGACCCCATACCTGCTCACAATCAAAGAAATCAGGTGGAGCCGTTTGAGAATGTTTGACCAGGCTAGGCCCACCCGAAAAAGATTGATACCAGAATTGGCGCCAATACTCCGCATACCAGGAGACGCGTGGCTCTTCCGTTCCCGCTCTTATCATAAAAGTCCCTAACTGATCTTCATTGACCCCACCCTCATAGACCCGAATCTTTGACGAAAACGATGGAAAGGGACGAGTACCCAGAAGATGTAAGCAGAGCTCGGCCATCTCTTGAGGGATGATCTGGTCTTTACAGGCATGGTGAGGGCAGACCTTATCGAACCCACAGGGACCACAAATAATCTCTGGCTGAACCACCCAGTGTCCTGGTCCAAAAGGTCCGGTTTCCCAGAAATTCACATGACCCACCGACATATTCAAAACCGGCGTATTCACCCCCACCGCCAGATGCATGGGCCCCGTGTCATTGGTCACCATCAACTGACAGTGTTCAAGCAAGGCCACCAGTTGAGGAACCGACGTTTGGCCAACCGCTTCGCAAATAATTCCCAGTCCTCCCGCCTGCCGATAACATCGGATCGCTTCCTGGACATCCTCCTCTTCCTTCTTCGTGCCAATCAGGAGAAACCCCACTTGCCGCTGCTGACTGAGACGCGCCATCATTTGTCCAAAATATTCCGGGCGCCAGGCCTTCATCGGATCACTGGCACCAACTTGAATGCCAATCCATTCTTCGGGTTTTCCTCTTTGCCGCAAATAGGTCCGTGCCCATTCTTTCATGTCCTGTGGCACATGTAGGCGAAGAGGATGAAACGCTCCTGGCCCGCTCCCACCAAGTGTAAAGAGATCAACGATATTGAACCGATTTAATTGCCGATACACATGGAAATCCACGAAATATTTCATCCAAGAGTTCTTCACCACGAAACTCCCATCCTGGGTGGTAGTCATTCCTCGCTCATCGGCACACCCGAAATATTTCACCAGAAATGCACTGCGGCGATTAAACGTGAGGTTCACGACACGATCGTACCCAACCTGGAGCAAGGGTTGAACCCAAGCAGCAAGATCTTGATAGAGGGCCACCACATCCCGCCCTCGCACCCGGCTCTCATCCATCAGCAGCTGAAAATCGAACATCAACACCTGTCGAATCCCCGGAATAAGCCTGGCAACATGGGAAAATTCTTTATCGACAATCAGATCAATGGCCACTCCAGGCCATTCTTCCTCCAACCGCGAAAGCAGGGGAACCATCTGAATCAAATCACCCATCCGGGTAATATTGATTATGAGAACTTGTTTATTCATCAAAAATTGACAATTAGAAAAAGAAGTGACACCAAGGGCTCAAAGAAAATCCCGTTTTTCCTGGCGATATTCATCCATCATCAATATCAGTAATTCCTCACGGTTCAAACGGGCTTCAGGGCCTTTTTTCCGTATGCTTTTCGCCACATCCGCTAATTCCACACGATCGGTTTGAGGAAATTCCTTCAGCATGGGAATCAATTCCGGGGACTTCGCGCTTCGAGCCACCAATGATTCAGCGTGACGGTCCCCTTGAAGAATAGCGCCTAACCGGTCAGGACTCGCCATGCCCACCGCACCTAAGAGGGTCTTCATCCGATGCGCATACGTATGCGCCTCTAACACCCGCTTCCGGGACGAGTCAGCCATGGCCATCCGCCTGGCTGGTTCCTGCAAATAAGTTTGGACGGTTGAGAGGAGCTGATCCGGACTGTTGATCACCGCCATCATCGATTCATCGAAGAGAGCCGGAAGCAGGGTGCGAGCATCGACCACTTGAAACGCCCCGCAACCGGCCAACTCAAATGTCCGCGGATTCACTCCATCCCCCTCCGGATCGAATCCGTCACCCGTATAGGAATGCAAATTAATATTGACCGAGGTGGCATTAAAAATTTTCACACTAGTGGGGGTATCAATGCGTGCGCCCTCTCTCTGAAGAACCGGCGCTAACGCCCCCGGGTTGTCCCATTCATTTCCCCACAATTTAAATGTCCACCCTTGCCCGACCAGGGATGGGAGGATATGTCGCCGATTTCTATACCCTGCCCCTAAAAAAGACAGGTCCGCACCAAACTCCTGTCGCTCTTCTTGAGTGAGGGGCATGGGTTGATGAATAGCGGGATCAGCAGCCAAGGGGAGATACGACACCTGTTTGGCTCCGGCTTTCCTGAACGCGTCCAGGCATGCGGCTTGTTGCATCACAAACCAAAAGTCATAACCCGTCACCATCTGCTGCCAATAGGTTAAATGACGAAAATTTTCCACAAACCACATGGCCGTTAACACTTTCTTTCGACGCATTTGCTCCAAAACGGCCACGGTCAACGGCGCCTGGGACAAGGCTAATACTAGATCCGGTGGATCTTCTGCCACATGAGCAAGGCTTATCACCGCCAGCGTTTCACTCATCCGTTGTTGGACCGTGAGCCGCAACCGATGATCACGGATCGTTTCTAAATTCTGATATCCGGCATAATGGGGACTATGGTCCACCCAACTCACACGATGCCCAAGACCTTCCAGGGCGTTCACCACATATCGGGCAATCGGCAACGAACCACCATAAATAGGACCGACCACCATAATATGAAGCGCCCCGCTTAATTGTTGAGCGAGGTGATCACGAAGCTGCAGACGAAAGTGTTCATAGATGTCATGGTGAACTCTGGCGGCAGGTTCGTAACTCAGAATGCGCACCCGCTTGGCTTTCTGTGTCACTTGGCCAGCCATATCAGGCATGGAACCCGTCAGCCACATCACCCGTTCACCCCACCCTTCCAGCGATCGAACGGAGACACAATCCGCAAATTCAGGAAGATCCGGCACGACGACCATCAGGACATGGTCATGAGGCAACATTTGACGCAACGCTTGCACGTGGTAGAGCAGTCCAACGCCAAGTACGACAATCGTTTCCCCTGTATGACAGTCTTTCACGCGTTCTTCAGCCCAGCGCTCGGCTTCGCGAACCGGATCATACGCACTATGGAGATATCGGGAGTTGACGAGTGCGGTTGGCATTCCAGATTTAGCTGGCTGAATCGACAGGGTTCCTCCTTGTACCTGGAGGATCTGAGCGGCAAGAATCGGATCCTGATCGCGAAGAATACCGACATTCTGTTTCAACACATCCATCTTATCTGTCCCTATTTGTTTTCACTGAAAACACATCCCTTTGTATTAAAACTACCTCGAGCATTCCCGACTACTTTGAGACTTCCATCCGAAATCTTGATTCCCCAGCTGAGACAGCGCCTCCCACGTATCCATTCGCCGGAGAACAGCCTCGTCCGGTTTGCCATCCCTGGTATAAAATGACCCCCACTCATCTCGATGGCTTGTCCAGAGATCCCATTCGCCTGGTGCTAAATTCACCTGTTCTCCTCGCATCAAATGGACCGTTTCCATGACAGGCCAATGGGCAGGAGATGATCCTGCAGTTCTGGCTTCATGATCATGCAAACTCTCCCAAGATTGTCCTTTCTCGTGTTGCCACACATAATGGCCAACGCCATAGGGTCCCGTTTCATGGACTCTGGCCTGGGAGAAATACCAGCCGATCGCCCGTGCACCGCACATCGCTCCGAGATGCAACGGTCCCGTATCCGACCCCACCAACCACTGACACCGATTAAGGAGAGCCACAAGCTGGGGCAACGAAGTCCGACCACACCCATTCACCACCCGATTGAGATATTTGGCCGGAAGGCGATGTTCCAAGGCCAATGCCGCTTCCCGTTCTCCCGCACCACCGATCAAAAGTAGGGAACTCTGAGGAATGTGCCCAGCACAGGCGGCAATCAGGTCTTGCCACACAGAAAGGGGAACTCGCCGATCGGCATCTCCCGCACCAAGAATAATGCCGATAAGAGGAGAATGTTCACCATTCACCATCCGTTCAAGCTCAAGGGGCAATTCCACCTTTCGGGCCTTCAAAAAGGGAATGTCCGATGGCGGAAGTACCTGACACAATCCGCAAAACGCATCCGCTAAATGCACCCGGTTGCTTCCTCGATCTTGAGCAATCCGACGTAAATATCCCGCCCATGCCGGAAGCGTCTGATTCAATGGACCATGCTCGCCAGGGCCGACGACCTGACCACTCAAGACATGAGCAGCAAGCATCCCTCGAGGATGGTTATTCAAATTATAGGCCAATGAATACGGGGGAAAGGCACAGTCAGCCAAATAGCGTATGGCTTGGGCAAGCCGTTGGTCACAATCCGTCATCTTCGTCGTGGCCAATTCATGCCATTGTTCCCCATTCCAAGGGTAAACCCTGTCCACACAAGGGAAAAGCTCTCCAAGCGGCACCAAGGGAGAAGGGCAAAGGAGATCAAGAGGTCGCTCAGGATGGACAGTTTGCAGAGCAGTCAGAACGGGAAGGGATTGGACCAGATCACCCAGCCGAGCGAGTTGAATTAAGAGGGCTCGGGACATAGGCTAACTTGACCAGGCAAGAAGTACCAGTCTTTAGGTTGCCAACGCATGGCGGTCAAGAAGTACCGTCTGGAGGAGAACCTCTAAATCGTGTAATCCCTCATGGTCCGGTTTCAAGAGGCTCAACATCCCAAATTGATTCTTGGCCGAATCGGGTCGACCCGCACGAAATTCCACCCCGGCCAGAGCAAAGCGCATATCGCAGTCTGCGGGATTTCGTTCCAAATACCGTGAAAGGCGCTTCCCTAAGGCTTCCCACCCTTGCAGGGATGTTCCAGCCTGCATCAACCAATTCATGGCTTCCACATCATCTGGATGATCGACCACCACCTGTTCAAAAATTTTCCAGGCTTCTTCGAAGTCTCCCATCCCCATACACGCCATTCCCAAGCCGAGGCCAGCTTTTCGAGAATCTGAGCCACATTGAAGAGCGCGACGAAATGACAGGGCCGCCTCAGCACACTGTTGGGATTGCATCAACAGAATTCCGTGCAACCAGTGACCAGACCCATTACTGGAATCGGATTGAAGGAGCGCCTGGATATGGTCAGTCGCCTCAGACAGATCCTTCACGGTGAGAGCCAGCTTAGCGAGTCGTTCCCGTGCAGCTCGATCTTCTCCAATACTCAGTATCCGTTTCCAAAATTCCCGCTCCTCATCCAATAGCTGCAGCGATTGGCAGAGTTTAGCCGCCCATCTAAGCGCTTCAACGTCATCTGGCCAATCTCGATACTCGGAAAGGAGAGCATGCAATTCACGGTCGTTCTGGCCAATTAAGCCCTCGCCTGCATCATGTCGCTGACGTAATAGGAACTCCTGAACCCGTTGAACCCGTTTCCACTGCGTCGCTTCCCTATCACTATGGAGTGCTTCGAGCGAAGGCTGAAGGGTCCCATCACGGAAGTAATACCGATTGGCATAGCCTGCAGGAACCGTATGGAAATCCTCATCGACCACAATGGATGAAGCCCACCGTTCCATGAGCACAATGCCATTGTGCCGTTCGGCCCCTTGATCCTTCCTTCCGGGAGTTTGATGTTCCAAATGATAGAGGACACTCTCAGGTTGATAGATGACTTTCTTGCCCCGTTTGCCCACTTTGAGGCACAGGTCCACATCCTCGAACCCGTTCTGATAGATCTCGTCAAATTGTCCAACCGCATGAAACTCCTCACGGCGAATGAGCATACTAGCCGCAGTGACGACCTGATATTCTCGACGAACATTGGCCGCACGTAGGTCTCCTGGAGCACCACGAAATATATGGTAGGGCGTTAAACAATTTTTTGCGAAGACCACGCCGGCATGTTGAATGGTGTCATTAGGATAGAGAAGCTTGCTTCCGACAATGGCAACATCCTGATGGCTCTCAACCTCATTCAGTAAAGCTCGCAACCAGCCGGTTTTCGGAATCGTATCGTTATTTAAAAAGACCAGAAAACGACCCTTGGCGACCGCAGCCCCTTGGTTGCAGGCTTTGGCAAAGCCATAGTTTGCCGGATTCCTTATGACCTGACTATCCCCACTTAAGGAAGACAGAAATGCTGGAGTCCCATCGGTGGACGCATTATCGACAACAATGACTTCATACGAACAACCATCCGTGACCTCCGCCAAATGAATCAAACACTGCCGGGTCAATTCCACTTTATTCCAAACAGGAATAATGATTGAACAATCAAAGGAAAACTTGCCAGAGTTGCGCAAAGAATAAGCGGGAGCCAGTGGATTCTGCTTTGTTGATGAGGGCACCCAAGGTTGGAGTCTTGTTTCACGGCCTAGCCAAGCCCGCTCATACTGGGGAAGCACATGTTCCATGAGACGATGGTTCAATACCCAAGTTCGGAGATGATCTCCTTCCTGTTCTAAAGCACCCAATTCATGAATTCTTTCGCGAATCGCCTTAATCCAGGCTTGGGGCTCATGGGGCAACCGGAGGATTGGCGCATGTTGATGGGTAAGAATATCCGTGCCAATAACCGGATAGCCCAATATTCCATATTGTAAAATTCTAATGTCGCTTTTGGCTTCATTAAATGGGTTTGGCAACAACGGCGCTAAAGCAAGATCAAGGTTGAGACTCGCCAATTTTTTGGGATACTGGGCCACGTCCACCATGGAAAATGCTTCACTGATCACACCTGGACTACTGGCCATCCTTGGTGCATCTCCGAGGAATACCCATTCAACCTCATCTTTCAATACCTCAATAATCGTTTCCAAAAGCGCCGTATCACCCTTATGCACCCTCGCTTGTCCTGCCCATCCAACTCGAGGACGGGAACCCGCTCGTCGTTGAGGTTTGAAACTCTCCCATTCCTGCCGCATTAAGCAATTGAGAAGAACCGTCGACTCTATTCCGCGTTTGTACAAATCGGTCTGAATAGGTTCCGTGGAAACCGTCACACAATCCGCCATAGACATGACACCAAACATTCTTTGAAGAAATTCGGGAGTGAAGTATCCATGATTCGGATTATCGACCGGAATATCCCAGAGCAAATCGTCACAGTCGTAGACAATTCGTGTACCGTGGTGTTGCGCCTCTGCGAGCATTTTTTCTGGCAGTCTACAATTACGCTGAATGGCCCAAATCTGCCCTCCCCCCATAAGCGGAAGTGTGACGTCCCCTAAGAGGATATTGGCATCGTTGACAATGGAGCCTTTTTCCCAAATCCCTTCACCGCTCAGGAGTGGTTGAAGGAGTCGAATACGACCGCATATATAATCAGACGCAATGACAGAAATGGTTGGAAAATGTTCTGGAAATGGATCTTTTGCGCTTTCCAGAAACACTTCCTTTGGCCTTTCATCAGCCTGAACCCTTTGGCGAGTTGGTACATCAGGCCCATCCAAGGGTTCCGGAGCCTTATGGAATTCTTTCACAAAGAAAGACGAACAATACAGAGTTTTCACGCCCGTTTGATAATCCTGCCGATTTTTCTTCGCGATGTCCTGAACATTTTTTCGCCGCCATTCATCTTTGAATTCACGGTACTCAGTATGGGTCTTTTCTTCAATTCCATCTGTGGCCTTCAAGGTGTCATCATCGATATGGGCCGCCCTCCCAGCAGGAAGATGCGACCCAACCTGTTCATCGTCCATGTAGGCATTCTGCAAACCATGCAACTGTATTCTCAGGCCATAATCCGCATCTTCCTCACCGTACAACCCGTAATCCTCGCACCAAAATCCCAATATTTGATGAGTTCTTTTGGGAATGAGAGTACAAGCCCCATTTAAATTCCCCATCTTGGGCCGAATGCGAAATTCCCGTACCTCACAGATGGGATAGTTCACCGGTTCAAAGTTATAGGCAATAGCGCCCAATTCAGGGATATGATCGATGACATCAACCATCCTCGATAACCAGCCAGGCTTTTCGATCACAATGTCATTGTCCAGCTTGAGATAATATTCAGCCTCAGGTTCCAAACTCCAGGCCAAATTCGAAGCCTTAGCAATTCCAACATTGGTTGGCAACAAAATCAGATTGGTAATAAATCCCTGTTTATGAAGCGATTGTAAATACTCTGGAGTACCGTCCGTACTCCCGTTATCGACAACTGAAATGACATGGGGAAAACAGGTGTGTTGAATGAGCGCTGTCAAAGCCTCTTTCGTGAATTCCAATCGATTAAAAGTCACCATGCATATATTGACAAATTTTCCCTTCTGAATGATCCCCTGATACTGGAAGTTGTTGGTGTAGTTTCCATTTGGAGGAGGAAACTTGTCACGATAAGCATGTTGAACGGCCACAGTTTCATTATGAGCTCGTGCTTGGTTGGAATTAATCACCCCCTGCGGATTCTCATAATACACACCTAAAAACGATGGAATGTGCTTCAGAGCATACAGTTCCGCAATTCTGCACCAAAATTGATAATCGGTTGCCGAATAAAGACACGAATCAAAATACCCGACTTCCTCATGAAGTGATCTACGCCACATTGCTTGAGGCCCCATGTGACAACCCGAAAGCATGATCTCCTGGGAAAAGTCAGGACGGATGTGATAGCCACAACGAATGTGATCGGCAAATGTCTGATTTTCAAAATTCGTGACGAACACATCGCCATAGACCAGAGCCACTTCGGGATTAGCTGTTAATTCCTTAACCATTACTTCGAAAGCATCGTACCGATGCCGATCATCTGAATTTGCCGTAGTAACATATTTTCCGCTGGCAATCCGAATTCCTCGATTGAATGCTGCCGGAGGATTTTCCCGAACACTCGTCCGTAAATAGATTATATTATTAAAGCGTTCCTGAAATTCCTTTACAATTGATAATTCATCCGTCGGTGATCCGGTTTCCACAATTATAATTTCCAAACTTTTGGCAAGGGTTTGATTCTCGAGATCCTCAAGAAGCCCCCTCATAAACCTTTCTGAGGCATATGCCGTGACAATCGCAGAAACCAGAACCTCTACTTCCATACCGTGGTTAAGGGATTTTGTCCCCAAGAGAACACCCTCTTTTTTGGAATTGAGGGAATTGTAGCTCTGCACTAAAGGAATCTGTTCCTGCTTATTCGTCATCTGATAGAAATCAGCCGGTCTCGAAACACTCACCGTATTGTCTCCTCCTTGGAATGACCAGGGAAAAGCGTTCTGGAGGGAAATCTGCTTTTGATATACCAGTACGAATCCATTCCCCACCTTATCATCAGGATCTTGTTCACCAACCAGCGTCAGTCGTGTTCCAAAAATCCTTGAAACAAAATCTTTCATGGATTCTGGAGAAAACACATGATAATGGCAATACAGGAAATTTTTTCCCTCCGGCTCCGAATCTTGATTGGCATGTACCATGTAATCGTGAACCACATGTGTCCATTGAGTCAGTGGCTTCCCTCGATCAGAAGGCGCTGCCTCACGGTAAGGAACGACGATAAACAAATACCCATCGACTTTCACGATTCGATACCATTCCAGCAAGGTCTTAATGAGGTCAGGACAATGCTCGATTACATGAGAAGCAAGAATAAATTCCTCTGATTCACTGGGAAGCGGAATGGCACCAGCCTCAGCGAACACGTCAATCGATGCGACAACTCCGGTCCATGACAATTGTTCCTGGGTATAATTTCCTCCCCCCAGCCCCACATTTCGCGTCTTCAAACCGAATGGATTATGGGAAGAAGGTCCGATTTCCAGCCCTGAGAGACCATCAAGCCAATGGTGGGCAAATGGACTTTCAGGAAACTTTTGCTTAAAGCCTGAACCAATATTTAGGTTGCCCTTATTCATTACGCTACTTGACCTATTGCCGACTCGGAAACAGAAAACTTTTGGCTTTTTCCATAAAACTGTCGATACCAGTGCAGCGTTTTCTCCAATCCAGCCCTGAGGCTGGTCTTGGCTTTAAACTCTAAAATATTCTTGGATTTGGTCACATCAATCAACCGGATAGGAATCATAGAAGGTTTGGTAGGGTTCACAAACACTTTTGCATTCTGGAAACCATCAACCTCAAGAAGCGAATTCAAGACATCACGAACCCGACACCCTTGTCCAAATCCGATGTTCACCGGCTCGAAGTGATCTAGTTTAGCCATCGCCAACATCACGGAATCGATAAAGTCATCGACATAGATCAAATCTCTCACATCCTCTCCGGTTCCCCATACTTCTAATGGGTCCTGCCGTTCGATAACCTTTCGGGTAAGCGCCGCTGTCACATGGGAACGCTCAAAATCAAATTTGTCATATGGTCCATAGACATTAGATGGCCTCACGACAACCGTCTTCATCGGATCCTTAATTTTTTCAGAATAGATACGGCACAAGACTTCCCCATACCGTTTCATCCATCCCACACTGAAGTAGGCTTCATACGGATCCCCGTCAAACATTTCAGCTTCGGAAACCGGGCGGTCCCCACTCGGTGGATAGGCGGCGCTACTACTGATAAAGAGAAACTTCCTCACCTTTGCCTGATAGGAAGCTTCCAACATCTGGGCGTTCATCACCACATTAGGCGTCACATGGGCTAATGGCTGGGTCGCCATGACAGCCGCGCCTGAAGTATTCGCCGCACACATGAAAACATAATCCATGCCCTCTACCACACGCCGACAATCTTCCATCTTCGTCAAATCCGCTCTGACATATTCCAGATCCTGATGCTCAAATTGCGGGCTACGTGTATGCAACGTCCCACGCACGTGGCTCCCCTCTTCCACCAAACGCTTAGCCATATTGGTTCCCAGAAATCCACCCGCACCGGTCACTAGCACTTTGGTACCCTTAAACATGAGTCACTCCTTCATCTCGTTGGGAAACAATCGGGTGTTTCACAGGCCACCAGATTCCCAAAGTTGGATCATTCCAAGATACGGTAAATTGCCCTTCGCGGTTATAATTGGTCGTTTGCTTGTAGTGGAAGATGGCCTGGTCAGACAGCACCAGATGGGCATTTCCAAACTTGGGTGGGATCAAGACTTGCCGTCGATTGCGATCTGATAGCGTAAACGATTCCCACTGCTGATACTGTGGAGAGGTGGGATCCCAATTCACCACCACCAAATAAAAATTCCCCCATAAACATGACACCAATTTCCAGGTTTCCTGGTCCCCATGAATGCCTCGCAACACATGCCTGCCAGACACGGAAATGTCGTCCTGCACAAAATTCATGTCAATTCCGGCTTGCTGATACAGCTCTTTGTTAAAGGTTTCAACATAGGTCCCACGAAAATCTTCAAAAATCGTTGGTGGGATTACGACGCTGACCCCTTTCAAGCGACTGGGGGAAACTTGCAACTTACGCTGTGGCGAAATAGTTTTGCCGTTTAAGGTATTCATCATGATACTCCAGGTACCAATCCCAGGTGTGCTGTAACCCCTCCCGAAGACTCATTTGCGGTACGTATCCAAGAAGGTGCTCAGCCAAAGATATATCCATTACACGGCGGGGAAATCCACTGGGTTTAGTGCTGTCAAATTGAGCTCGGAAGGGCACAACTGCTTGAAGAGCTTCTACCAATTCTTTGATGGTATAGCCGATTCCACTGCCTAAATTGACATACCTCCCCCCCGTGCCATGGTAGAGAGCAAGAATCACTCCATCAGCCACGTCACCACTATAGGCAAAATCTCGAACCGCGGTGCCATCTCCCCAAATGACCACCGGATCCTCTTGCGAAAATATTCGCCGCATGAGGGTGGGAATTACCATGGCATTGGCAGGATCGAAATTATCCCCAGGTCCGTACACATTGCACGGACGCACCACAGCATAGTGCTTCAGACCGTACTGTATTTGGTAGGCACGAACTTGCATTTCAGCCATTCGTTTGGCCCATCCAGGGAACATATCCATTGGTGGCCCTTCATCCTCCCCTTCCTGTTCCTTGAAAATTTCCGCACTCGGGTAGGCTCCAATAGATGAGGTATAGACCACCCGATCAACATTTTTCAGGCGACAGGCTTCTAACATATTGGTATTCATCATCAACAACGGGACGAAAAAACTTGCCGGCTTGGATTTCGTCACCTCAATGGAGCCTTTAATTCCGGCCACATGAAAGACACAATCCATGTCACTCACGATACGTTGGCAAAATCCAAAATCGCACAAATCGCCCTTCACATACTCCACCTTGTCTTCAATCTGAATTTCATCCAGGGACACACTTCGAACGGAGGCCCCAGCCTCTACCAACCGGCTCACGATCTTCCGTCCGATCAACCCGCTTCCTCCGGTCACAAGAATGTTTTTACCTTCAAAAAACTTTAAAAGCTGTTCGGATACCATTTCGTGCCTTTCCCATCCACCCATTCCTTTTTTGTTCGTTCGTGATCTTTTGGTTCTCTAGGCACTCTGATTACGACCACCACGGGCACAGGACTTTAAAAAATCCCGTCGAACGTCAAAAGCTCCGACTTTCCCCCCCGTCAACCGCCACACAGGCCCCATTCATCCAGCTAGCTTTTTTGGAACACATAAAGGTGACAACATTGGCGACCTCCTCCGGGTACCCTGGCCTATTCATGGGGCATTTTCCTTTGATAACCTGTTGAAATCCTGCGGGATCTCTCATTTTGAATTGATCCCATTCATTACCTTTCAGGAGAATGGTTCCCGGAGCAACGCTGTTAAAGGTCAAGCCGGCTTGAACAAGCTTTTGGTTTAATGCCAGGTTTTTCATGAGGCTAATTTCCGCGCTTTTGGCCATGTTATACCAAGGCCTTCCTCCCCCTTCCCGACCTTGAAGGGAAACGACTGTGACTACCCTGCCCCATCGCTCCCGTTTCATAAAGGGAATGACCGCTCTGGTAAACCGAATGGCGGCCCAGGTGTTCACAGAAAAGGTGTGCTCCCAAACCTCGTCCTGAACCATTTCAACAGGTTGATTGATTTGTTGCCCCCCCCCTCCAACATTATTCACTAAAATATGAATGGCTCCCCAAGCTTGAACCACGGCTTTCACGACACGATCAGGCATGCCTTGTTCCGTCACATCTCCTTGAAAGCCCAGGCTCAGACACCCGCGCGATTTTACTGCCTGCACGGTTTCTTCTAATGGCGCCGCTTGTCTCGCACAAATCGCCACGGCACAACCTTCATCAGCCAATCCCAAGGCTATGGCTCGCCCAACTCCATAGCTACCTCCCGTCACCAAGGCTTTTTTACCCAGAAGGCCAAATTCCATCTAGAGTGGCTTCCAAATAACGATGGTATACCCTTCATGATACAAACTCCCAAACCCTAACCGTTTCACTTGAACAATTTGAATTCGGCTGTCCACTTCCAGTTGTCGCAGGTACGGCAAGAACCCTCGGAGGTATCCTCGGTCGGAATGATAGGTCATGGCTAAAGAATCAAGAGGATCCTGTTCATCGTATAATTCATAAATTGGTTCTATGTGCACACATAATTGTGGATGTTGCGTCAACACATATTGAATGAAAGGTGAAAATGCTTCTCCAATTTGTTCCAAGGCGCAAACAGTCAACACCCCACTACCTGGGGCTAGATGCAAATGAGGGTCTGGATGAAAAAAATCAAAGGGGCGACCGTGAATCTTTAGTCCTTTGACCTCTCCTATTTTATTAATTAACGCCACCGAAGATTCCGCCCAATCTAACCCATAGAGAGTTTTATCGGGGTACATGTCCGCCAGTGCCCATAGATTAAACCCGCTTCCGCACCCAAATTCATACAGAGTGGGAACCTGCTCAAAATAGGTCTGGTATAACCAATTACGCAGCACGGAAAAGAAATGGCCTTCAAAGGCAGGATCAAGGGGACGAATAAATCCTTGGTTAAGTCGTAATACAGGATGAGCGTCAAGAAAATCAGGGGTCAATGATCGGGGGGAACAGGAATTGTTTAAAAACTGTTGGGAAATTTTTCCCCAGGTTGTATTCCACACGTCATATCGGGCCGGGCCTACGGGAGTGAAGGCCTTCGAATTCAATTTTTTTTGAATTTTCAAAATAATTGATTCCCTCTGAGCCTGATTCAAGGGAACGTATCGAAAATCATGGCTGTCAAGAAGGGCACAGACGTCGGCTGTCATGTCGGTGATTGAAACACCCAATAATTTGGAAAATTCGGAAATGCCGAATCTCGTCTCCACACCCAGACACGAACCGGCCCCCTGAAGCACCTCTTTTTTCCCTGATGTAAGATCCGTAGCTCCCACTCAAGTCAGACTTCCTTCCTTTTTTGGTTTACGCACAGGCTTCCTTCACGATATAACCACCCGGATTAGGACACCAATCCAGGCGTCGAATACGGACAGATTGATGAGCAAAGAATTCATCAACCGCTTTACTTTCTCCCTCCCAGGGAGGAATCCCGTATTCATCGAACAGGACTATCCCTCCAGGAACCACTAATGGCCACAAATATTGGAGTCCGACCTGTGTCGGGCGATATAAATCTGCGTCAAAGTGTAATAATGAAATGCGAAGTCCAGGATTCTCTTCGATGTATTTCGGAAGGGTATGTTCGATATCGCCCTTCACTAAAACAATTCGGGGTTTATAGGGAATAAAGCGGTCTTGATCAAAAATTCGAATCGCATCATGCAATTGCTCCTCAAATTGTCCGGAAGCAAATCCTCCCTCACATTTTCCTAATTGAGGATTATCTAGACCATCTTTTTGGTCTAACCCTCCAAATCCCGTATAGTTATCGAAACCAATGACCTTTTTATGTCGATCGCCCATATTTCGAATCTCTAGGAAATTTGCCCATGAGAATAGCGAGGCTCCACGATAGACGCCCAGCTCAACAATATCGCCTGGCAATCGCATGACCTTTTTAAACAAATCATAATGGGCCAGAAATTTTTTCAAAAACACTCGTCGTGAATAAATTTGAAAATTCCGCCAAATTTCACGATGGGAAATGTTGAATTTTTCAAAGTGCGCTTCAAGGAGAAGTTCAATATGGTCATCAGCGTCCCAATTCGCCCGCCCATCAAAGACCTGATCATTTTGATCGTTGGTTGGCTGTGAAATACTCAAGGAAACACCCTTCTGGTACAATCGGTTCGAACAAATACCTGGTCTTCTATGCTAAAGTAATCTTTCCCCGGTATGGCATCTTCCTGCCGCACCAATCGAAATTCCAAAGACTGTCGCAATACGGCACAACGTTCAGGAACAAACGTCCGATGAATCGTGAGATCACCAAACAGCAAGCAATCCCCAAATTCCAGGTCATAATGCTTCACGGAGAGCCATTCCTGACAATCCAACCCAGCCCCATGTCCATGCAAAGGCGAATGAGCCAACTCTCCGAGCTCCGCTAAAGCAAATTGAAGTGTGGAATGACGAGTGGGATATTCATTCATGGGAATCCAGGTCGTGATCATCTGTTGATGCCCACTTTTTCCAAGAATCTTTTGGTAACCGACATCCTGATGCCACGGAACTAAATGGTTCTCTGATTGAATAAGCCGGACTTGCACCGGAAATACCACCCATGTATAGGGATGGATCAAAGCCAATAACTCTGATGAAATTTCCTTCCATACTTCATACCAACGTCGATCCTTTCGCAAGGCATCAGTTCCTAATCCCAATTGCAGCCCTTTTTCTTCCCTGGGGCTCAGCGCTAACGCTTGGCGTTCCTTTTGAATGTTGTCAAGATATCGGCGCAATTCGGTAAGGAGTGGGACCGACATCCCGCCTGAGACAGGTTTCACCCAATGGCGGGATTGAACTCCTATCATATTCACGGACATGGTCTTGTCTCCTCACCCTAGAACCACATCACCATAATCACCAACCAGCCGATTTCGATCGATGAACTGCCCTCTCAACACATTGGCATGCCTTGGCCTCGCATGGACTAGGTCGGCCAGCGTCTTTATTTCGGCCAAACTTTGTCCTTCGGGAATTGTGGCCAGATGGTGGATAAGCGCATGAACCCGCTCTCCTTCCTCATCCCTTGCCCAAGTTTTGAGGGCGATTTCCAGAGCGAAATCGAAATACCCCAGCAACACGGCCGTCACAAACAGCACATACGCCTGCCGCAGTTCCATCGGACACGTGGGCATAGCAAGCAGCTGGGATTCCTTGAAAAATACGGCATCCGCATACAGGATTCGTTCCCGTCCCCTTTCTGTATATTTATTGAGTTGCTTACAGGACCGGTAGAACATGTCAGTAAATCCATAAAAAGAAAATCCACAATCCCGAAGATATAATTCGATGTCTGAGAACAGCCTTTGCCCCTCATAGATCTGACAGAATTCGACCTCAGTAAGAATGGCTGCTGTTCGTTCCGTGAGGGTGCGTTTGGCTCCAAGGAGAACCTCCATTTCGGTCCCTTGGGTGTCGAGCTTCAGAAATTCTCCCCAAAACGATTCGGTTTTTCGCCGAGAGAACAGCACATCATCCAGTGTGGTGGTTTCCACTTCAATACTGCCGACTTTTTCAAACTTCATCATGTCATACCGCTTAATGAGATCCTGGTTAGGAGGACGCAGGGAATGATTCGTTGCGGCGGAAAGTAAATGGAGCCGAGACCTTCCTGGTTGGTCTGCCAAGGCCACAGGTTCAAATTCGCAAATCGCCCAGGGGGAGGCTGTGGCATGGACCTCCCTAAGACGTCCGCACTCACCTTTATCGGGTTCAAATCCCAAAATTCCTGTTACCTCTGCCAGGGGGTTCACAAGTGGATGAACTCCACCCCTTGCTCCGATATCCACAAACCCCAAAGGTCGCTCCTTTAGTGTCCGATAGGGCGCGATTGTTTGAAAGAGAGGATGGTTCGTCAGCGTATCACGAAACGTCTGTTTCATAGGCTTACACCCGCTCACTGGAGCGATAGGGCAATTTCTCGGCGTTTGGCCGAAAAACCCGGACGAAAGGTTTCACCCTTTCGTATAAATGTCAAAAGAAGAGCACGTCTATATTGGTCCGTTGTCGAATTCATATGCGACGCATGAATGATATGTCCATGAATCAACACCACTCCCCCTCTGGAAAGAGATAGATCGAGGGAAGAATAGTTCGTGGGCATAATCACTTGCTGACAATTGGCGTTGGGATCCTGACCAAAGGTTTCCACCTGAGGAACAGCCTCGGTCGGCAAAATGGGTTCCCGATGACTTCCTGGAAACACAATTAAACCACCGTTTTGTGGAGTGACATCATCCAAAGCAATCCATGCTGATCCAAACACATCCGATTTGGCTTGCACATAAAGATTATCCTGATGTCTGGTAAACCCTCGAGTTCCCGGTCGACAGAAAAAAAATTGGCTCTGCAAGCCACTCACCTTTCCGGAAAGGACTACCTCCATCAGTTCAACAATCTTTGGCCATCGCATGATTTGAAAAAACCGGTCATCGAGGTTATGAGGATTCATGACCGGTATGAGCGTGCCATCCTTAAACGAGGAAAATGCCTGAGACGACGCAATCAATTCGTCACATTGGGCAGGCGTGAGCACGTCTTTGACGACGCAATACCCCTGTTCTTGGAAAAATTGCAGGTCGAGGGATTTCATTAAATACGTTTCACTGTCGCCGGATAGCTAAACTAGCAATCGCAACCCAGTAGTCCATTCGGCAAGACTTAAAAGGGATAACGCCGACATTTGTTCAAATTCGCCTGCTAAAACCAGATCTTTGAATTGGCCTGGAGATAACAAAACCACTTCTTCACTTTCCTTAAGTGGAACACTATTATCCAATTGGCAATCTTGCGCCAAAAAGAAATACCCCTTTGAACTAAACCGATTGACCATCAAATGCCCGCTCCCCAACCCAACAAGCCGAGCGGAATGATATCCAGTTTCTTCCATTAACTCCCGCACAGCAGCCATCTCTGGACTTTCGGATCCTTCAACCGTTCCGGCAGGGAACTCAAGAGTTGTACGCCGAATAGCATGGCGAAATTGACGCACTAGAATAATCTCTTTGTTTCTCGTCATGGCAAATACTAAGACGCCATCTGAGCTTCCAATACGGTAAAATGGTTTTCGGTCCAAGTCAGAAGGCTCATCCCACGTTTCCTCGTGAACCCGAAACCACGGACACTTAAATACCTCCTTAGTCATACCCATTCGTGGTGGACCAGAAGTTAGTAATGGCATATGGTCATGCCTCTCAGGATCGGTGTCCAACAAGAACTTTCTCCTTTGCTTTTTTAGGGGTCTTGAGAGAGGGAAGCCGCCTTCTTTCCATTTCCTTCTGGGCGTTTTCTCCTTCGGATGAATACCCACCGGATACCCGTCTATCAGGTCCATCGTAATAAATTATGCTACTTCCTGATTGTGAGAAGGAAAACGGCACACAAATATAGGGATTCAGTGCTGAAAGAAAATGGACCTGTTTGGAAATCGGAACATAAAACAACATAAACCCGCTGCCTCCAGCTCCCGAAAGCTTTCCACCAATGGCCCCGTTGTCTAACGCTTTTTTGTAAATTTCATCAATCGTGGCATTGGAAATATCGCCGGAAAGAGACCGTTTAAGCATCCAACTTTCATGAAGCAATTTCCCAAATTCTTCAAGAGAACTGGTTCCACTCAAAATTTCTAGACCTTTGTCCACCATTGCACGCATCTCTTTCAGTTCGGCAGACCGGAGAGAAAAGTTTTTCGTGACATTTTTGGCGATTTCTGAACCTAAGCGACTGGTGCCGGTATATAGAAGGACCAGGCTCTGTTCCAGGTCAGCCAATCGCCCCAATGACAAGGTGAGAGGTTCTACTTGAATCTGGCCGTCTCGTAGGAAGCGAATAAAATTAAACCCGCCAAACGCCGCGGCCACCTGATCTTGGGAGCCAACCGTTTCTTTTAAGATATCTTGCTCCAACGTGAATGCCTGGCGGGCCAGATCCATTTTCCCCAACATTTCCCCTTTCAACCCGGTGAGAGCTTTTACCAGGCCGACCGAAAAAGAAGAACTGGACCCAATGCCCGACCGTGCTGGCAGATCACCTTGATGCTGAATTTCCACTCCCTGAGAATCATCAAAACCTAAAAACCTGAGGCCTTCACGAACAGCCGGATGCAGAATCTCTCCAATAGTCGACACCGTTTCAATATGAGACCACACAATCCGATGTTTAATATTGAAAAATGGAGGAAGGTATCGACAACTCACATAGCAATACTTGTCAATGGTGGTGGAAAGTACAGCTCCCTCTTCACGACGATACCATTGAGGATAGTCCGTGCCTCCTCCAAAGAACGACAATCGATAGGGGGTTCGAGAGATAATCACGCAGCTTTGCTCCTCTTGTGGTAACGCCTTCGATAAAATTCCAGAATACCTTTTAAGGTTTCTTCAAAGGGAATGCGTGGCTCCCAACAAGTGGCGGCTTTGAATTTCGACGTATCGGGAATCTGCAGCGTGACATCCGATGGCCGCAACAGAGCCGGATCTACCACATGTTCAATATGACAGGTGGACATACCCTTGAGAATCTCGAGCATATCCCTGAGTGTCATCGTGCGGTTACCTCCGATATTGTAGACTTCCCCAGCTGGACACTTTTCCATCAGCACCCAGTAAGCTCGCACGGCATCGCGAACATCTGCGAATGTCCGGATACTGTCCAAATTTCCGACCCGGATCGGATTTTTCCGAAGCCCATACTCCACCTCGACTATTTGCTTGGCATAGGCACTTTCCGCAAAGACATCCCCTCGCCGTGGACCAGTATGGGTAAACATCCTGGTACGCACGGTTCGAATGCCATAAGACAAAAAGTATTGAAAGGCAATCATGTCTTCCCCGACTTTGGACACCGCGTAAGGACTGGCCGGACGAAAGGGATTAGCTTCAGTGATGGGAATTTCATCTGCCAACACTTGTCCGTAGACTTCGGAGGAACTACAGACATGAACCTTGGCATCGACTCCAGTAATGCGGAGCGCATCGAGCAAATTGGTGGTCCCGATCACATTGGTGGACAGCGTGTCGACCGGCGCGTCAAAACTTGTCGTGACAAAGGATTGTGCCGCCAAATGAAAGATCCAATCAGGGTGGACTTTTTTGATCACGACTATGAGCGAATTCAAGTCCCGAAGATCCCCATAATGCAGGGCAATGCGATCTTTGATGGCGCCAAGATGATCAAGAGGAGTTCGCCATCGAATTAACCCGTGAAGGTCCACATCCGGGTGATCCGCAAGGATATACTCTGCTAAGTGACTCCCCACCATTCCTGAAATTCCGGTAATTAGCACTTTCATCTTCGCATTCCTTTGATGAGGTGGTCCGACAATCCTTCTTAAAAAGGGCCTTTGAACCGTTTATACACATCTGCCATCGATTGGGTATCGGGCAAGGGTAACCCATGCCTCTCTTTTCCGGTGACGAGGATAGCCAACGCATCCACTAATTGGCGCAAATCGGGATAAAACAGATCTTCCAAGCACTTAGCCGTAGGACAGGGAGCGGGCTGCATTCCCAACGTCACCACGGGTGCCTTCAAACATCCGGGATTTCGTTCAGCGACCACACGGCACACCTCCGCGCATACGCCATATTCCCGCCAACTCGTATCCGCCACGACCAATCGGCCCGTTTTTTCAACGCTGTGCATGACCAAATCCCAATCAGGACTGGACACGCAATGCAAATCAATCACCTCGCATTGAATATCGACCATCCGAGCCAGGTGTTCTGCTGCTCTCATGGCTTCCAACACCATGATGGAGGTGGCCACAATGGTGACCTCCTCACCTGGCCGCACTAACCGGGACCCAAAGGGATCGGTCTCCTGTCGCCTGGATAGAGGAGTCACATGAAATTGCAGGTCGTACATCAATCGGTGCTCGAATGAGATGACGGGACCCCGGTAGCGATCAATCACCGCCGGATAAGTGTCCAGAATCGCTTGCGAACTCGAGGGCATCACGACCCGCAACCCAGGGATATGCGCGAAAAGGGATTGGAGGCTTTGTGAATGCTGTGCGCCTTGTCCCCAACTTCGCCCCACGATCATGCGAATCAACATAGGCACGTCAAACCGGCCACCAAACATATATTTGTATTTGGCGGCTAAATTAATAATCTGATTCATGGCTAACAAAGAAAAATCGGCACGAATATGCGTCTGGATCGGATACAGCCCATTTAACGCGGCTCCAATGGCTACCCCTGTCATGCCTTCTTCGGCCAGCGGCGTATCCATCACTCGATCCGCTCCAAACACCTGAGCCAATCCTGTGGTAGAACCAAAAATCCCTTTATGGTCATCGACACCCTGCCCCATGATAATCACGGCAGCATGCCGCTGTAAGGCGTCATGCATGGTCCAATGCAGGGCATCCCGGTAACTCAGGACGTCCGTGCCTGCCTCGGCACGAAGACCCGACGCCGCCTGACCGTTCACAAGAGAAGCTACGGCCGCATTACACGACATCACAAAGTAATTCCTCCGCAGAGGGAAATGGACTACTCATGGCAAAATCGACCGCTTCGTCAATTTCCTTCATAATGGCCGGGCGAATCGTTTCGGCTAGGTCACCAAACTGTTCGAGAGGATCCTGTCGTTTCCAAGCCAACCACTCCTCCGGTTGGCGGTAACCACACATGAAGTCTTCTCCTGGCCCGACATGTTCTTTGTACCGATAGGTCTGAATTTCAACAAAGGCCGGTTCGCGCGTGGACCGAACATGTTGAATAATGTCCGACATCAGGTCCGCCACCTTCACAAAATCATATCCCTCAGCTAAGTGAAAAACCGGAAGGCCATACGATCGTGCATGCTCAAGAATGTCATACCCCTGTCTGGCCTTTTGTGAAGAATGCACGGCTAATCCATTGTTCTCGCACAGAAATACAACGGGCAAGCGATGAAGAACCGCGAAGTTCAACGATTCGTGATAGACGCCTTCTTCCGTGGCTCCGTCCCCAAACACCCCAACCACCACCTGATCCGTACCCAAGCGTTTCGAAGCCAAAGCCGCTCCCACGGCATGAGGGATCGTACTCGCCACCACCGCCGACGCACCCATCAATCCCACCTCGGGAGCCGCTAAATGCATGGAACCCGCTTTGCCTCGAGCACACCCGGTAACTTTTCCATACAGCTCGGCAAACATTTCTGCCAAACTTCCACCTTTGGCCAAATAAAAGGCATGACTCCGGTAGGTACAAAAGACCAGATCGGTTTTCCTCAGATCACGACAAGATCCCACCGCTACGGCCTCCTGTCCAATTGATAAATGGACAGGGCTTTGAATTCCATCGCTGGGATAGAGTTCAATGATCCGTTCTTCTACCAGACGAATACGAAGCGCCTGAAAGAACAGTTCACAAAATTGGTGAGAATATTCCATGTTGAAAATTATCCTGCCTCGATAAAGCCCATGACAAACCGGGAGAACTTCCCTCCCATCAACGTAGGGAAGAAGTTCAAGTTTTATGCCATGTAGTTCCAAATCAAACGGCAGGGTTTCAGGTCACAATGAAGCCGAATTCCACATCACTCGAAAAAAAACTACCGACTAGGAATTCCTTGCTGATCAACCAGGAAAAA
This sequence comes from uncultured Nitrospirales bacterium, assembly GCA_963801755.1. Taxonomy (GTDB): domain Bacteria; phylum Nitrospirota; class Nitrospiria; order Nitrospirales; family UBA8639; genus Nitrospira_E. Next base: position 74,955 of record CAWDGE010000024.1, read on the forward strand.
TCTGCCGGGAAAGGGACAGGAATGTGGAAGGCAAGACTTGAGAAGGCCATGAAGGCTTATTGAACCTCCGGCATTGATGCAACTTCGCAGCAGGACTCCCAACAGTTGAAACTTCAACCTTACCTTTTGGCCAGAGGGAAACAGGCCTCTTGACCCAGGCTATGAATTTCATTCCCTCGCCCATACGCGGAAGTTTGTAATTTCAGGCAAGGCTCACAAGGATCTGAAGCGACCATGTGAGGGCGTACCAGGAATGATCCTGAACAGGAGTTTCGTCTGGTTAGGTTTGTTCGGTGGGTTTAGATTGAGGCCTTTTCTGTCTGGGGAGGTTGGCCAGCTGCTTCGGATCTGAGGATACGGCATTGAGGTTTTCCTGCCGGACGGCTTCATATAACTCTTCACGAAGAACGCGGACATGCGAAGGGCATTCAATCCCGAGGCGCACCTGTCCTCCTTTAATTTGGACAAGGACAATGCGAATATCATCACCCAATCGAATGGCTTCATCAATTTTTCTAGTGAGTATGAGCATGGTGCCTTCCTTGGCTTTGAGGTAAAGTTCACATGTAGAATAATTTCAGTTACATCATAAACGAATTACATCTGGACGGCCGGGCTTCTTCGGAGGTGTACCTGTATTGGTTACACCGACGCGGCCTCTGTCACCCCTTCAGGGTGGGGTTGACCCTCGACAGGGTCCTGGAATAAGGGATAGCGCAAGGGGATTGATTCATGGAGAACCAATTGTTTCCCTTGTCTGGTTCGCCCATTTACGATCAAAGGTGCACGAAGATTTGCTGTTGCCTGATCTGGATGATCTGAGGGGATCGTGATGACGGCCATGATGGAAATTGAATCGGTAGGAGTCATATCCAATTCCACCAGTCCTTCTCCGGATAGGTTTGAACGGAAATCGGGTTGCAACAAATGCACGTCCATAATCACAAAAGCTAAACTTGGTTCATCCACGGACTGAAACCACTGATAGTCGGCGTCCTCTGGCGGTTCGAGCACCACATACCGTCGGAAAGCTGGGAAACCTACGAGGCCGGATGGGAAGGTTAAAAGCGTGGCATCCGACACATCCAACATACCGAACCGACTAGTCTGAATTTTCATGATGGTATGTTCTCCAAATAATTCCATAGTTTTACCTTCATGCTAAGGCGAACCAACCTTCGAATTCTATCTCAAAATTTTTCTATGTTTATGGCACGCTCCCCGTCCCACAGAATTCGACCGGATTGTCATTTTTCAAGACAACCTGACAGGCATGAGCCAATTCGTCGACATCATACGGTTTTTGAATAAACCCTACGACACCTTGATTGATTAAATCCTGCACAGCATGGTTCCGATCATACCCGGTACATAGAATAACCTTGAGTTCCGGTCGTATCGCTCGCAATTCTTCAAAACATGTCGCACCCGACATTTCAGACATCACCATATCCAACAGCACAACATCCACCGGAACCGTCAAGTCCTGACAGATTTTCACGGCTTCCTTCCCATTCAACACGACCGTCACCTGATAGCCAAGAAACTCCAGTATGGCCAGAGCAGCCTCTCCCACATCCTTCTCATCATCGACCACTAAAATATGTCCGGTTCCGTGAGAAGGCTCCGTCGTCAGAACTGGTCTGGTCTTGAGGGTCGCACACGGTGCATCCGGAAGATACACACGCATGGTCGTTCCACACCCAAGAGAACTCCTCACCCCGATATACCCGCGATGGTTTTTGACGATACCATACACCATCGCCAATCCCATTCCTGTTCCCTGTCCTTGCTCTTTCGTTGTAAAAAATGGCTCAAAAATATGTCGTTGAGTCTCTAATGACATCCCCATCCCGGTATCCGTAACCCGAATTAACACATAATCGCCTGCGCAAAGTCCTGGGACACGTGAGGCGTATTCCGGGGTGACCGTTTCATTCGAAGTCTGCACAAGCAATTCCCCACGTTCACCCATCGCATCACAGGCATTGACACCCAAATTCATGAGAATCTGGTATAACTGATTGGGATCCCCCACCACATAAGGCTTCGTAGCCGACAGATCCGCTCGAAATGTGATCATTTTATGGATCGTCCTTCCGAGCAGGGCAATTACTTCCTGAATCACATCATGGGTATCGACCGTCACATGATGATACTTCCCCTGCCTGGCATACCCCAAGAGCTGGGAAGTCAATTCCTTTCCACGACGAACGGCTTTTTCAATAACATCGCCTGCTGTCCAAAAGGGAGTGCCAGCCTTTTCCTGTATCTTGAACAAACTTGCATGGGCCATGATTGCGGTTAAGGTATTATTCATATCGTGTGCAACCCCTGAGGCCAGTCGACCGATGGCCTCCATTTTTTGAACCTGCCGCAACTGATGTTCAAGGGCAATATTTTCTTGCTCCATTTGCTTCCTTGCCGTCAAATCGCGCGCTATGAAGAAAGTTTGTCGTTGGCCTTGAAACTGAACCATTCGCTCCATCATCTCTACTGGAAGATTGCTTCCGTTCTTTTGACAAAGGAACGTTTCCTCCCATCTCGGACCCCCACCGGCAGAGCTTGGCATTTGGGGACTAGCCTCCCCCTCTAATGGTTTAGGTTTAATGAGAGAAAATGCTTTCCCCATCAAGACAGGCGGGAGATATCCCAATTGTTGTGCTCCGAGAGAATTGACGTGGGAGATTATTCCTTGATGATCATAAATGACCAAGACATCCGGAAGCGTTTCGAACAACTCCTTAAATTGGGCTTCAGATTCGCGTAAATCATCAGTACGGATATCCAGTAGATGTTCGACTCGAGAAAGTGCGCGTTCCCAGCGACCCTTTTCACATAATGAAATGATATTCAATGGATCGCACGTTTTTGATAGATACGCATCTACATGGTTCGCATGAGGAAGGTATCCTCGTGCCGTAGATTCCTGCCCCAGGACAATACACATGGCCTGAGGAAATTGACCTTTGCACCAAATCCCAAACTCTTCGCTCGTCATATCCGGCAGAGGATCGTCAATGAGGATAATATCCGGATGCACAAGATTCCCCGAAACTTGAACCTGCTTCCCCGCTTGCCATTCCACCACCTGCCATCCCCGTTCAACGAATATGTGATGAATCCGTTGAATTTCCGACTTATGGGTCGAAACCATCCAGACATGTGGACACTGGGGACTTGGAGGATTTTCCACCAACTGGCGAACCTGTTGACGAAAGCGTTGAGGATCCGTCGGGAGGGGAAGGAATGCCGAAGCTCCTAAATCTTTTAAAATGCCCTGCGCATCAATTCCGGTATACGTGGCGGAAACCGCAAGGACAGGAGGAATCGCCCGAGTGGAACCAAAGAAGGAATGCAACAATTCGCAAAAACGCCATCCGCTAATTCCCGGCATATGCAGATCAAGTACGATTGCGTCCGGCACATTTCCCTCTTGGAGCCACCGCCAGGCATCCACAGAACAGACGAAACGACTGACCGCAAAGTAATCCTTCTCAAGCCAACTCGAAAGAAGATGGAGTTGAACCGGATCATCATTAATCACAAGAATGGAGGGCATATTTACTTCTTCAATGAGGTTGGGGTTACCGTGATTCGCGAAAAGGAATCGTCCGCATTCATATTAAATTGCGCAAACTCCACCCCATTTCGTCCGCTGTTTTTGACTAAATAGAGGACACCATCTGCAGACTGTATCAATTGTTCAATGGGAATTGGACAGGGATCTGTCCACGTCGTCACTCCCTGACTCACTGTCACTGTTAAATCAGCATTCTGAACTCGAAAGGGTTTCTGGGAAACCGCTACTCGAATGCGTTCAGCGAGCCGCACCGCTTGGGCCGCATCACTATTGGGCAATACCATGAGAAATTCCTCTCCGCCATATCGGCCAATGGCATCATATGAACGCAAGCAAAAACGCATCCGTCTGGCGACCTCAACCAGCACGTGATCGCCCGCAACGTGCCCATAGGAATCATTCACATTCTTAAACCCATCCAAATCAGCCAAAATGAGACTCAGGGGTTGTTGTTCCCGATGGGCCCGATCAATTTCCCGTAGCAACGTATCGACGATGGCACCGTGATTCAGGATTTGGGTCAAGGGATCTTGCATCGCCTGAATCCGAAGTGTTTCTCGAGCCGAAATTAATTCATTTTGCAAATCGACAATTCGCTTCCCTGCTCGTAATCGTGCATCCAATTCTTCCAAGAGGAACGGCTTGGTAAGATAATCATCAGCTCCAGCGTCCAATCCGGCAATGAGATCCTCAAGGTTTTTCCGCCCCGTCAACATGACAATATATACATAAGGACAATCTGTTCTACCACGGATTTTCTTACACAGTTCAGGACCGTTGATCCCCGGCATGATCCAATCCACAATAGCCACATTCGGGGCGCTTCCTCGTTCTAACACCCTCCACGCGGAATCCCCATCAGTGCAGGATATGACATCATGTCCCCATTGACGCAATCGATAGACCACCATATGAAGTGTAAGTGGGTCATCATCAACAACAAGAATTCGCATAAGGTTTTCGTACCTATTCAATCAAGACGTATTCGGTATTGATTTCAATAAAAAAAGGACAGCTCATCTTTTACCGAAGAAATTTCAATAAATTTGTTTCAAATTGGCGGGAAAGAACGGACATAGAGGCCTCAAGGGTATTTTGCAACGTGGCTAAATCCGTAGCCACTTGAGCGAAATCAGCATCCTCAAAATTTGACCGGAGCGTTTGGGTATTCACGCTCAATAGGTCTAACCCGTCCTTAATTGTTTCGAGACGATTGACCCGGGCACCGATAGTGGCTCTGGCATCCAAGACTTGGGATAATGATGAATCAAATTGACCGATGGCAGCTTGAATACCTGGCACATCATTCGTCACCAAGGCCTGATGAAAATCCTGAAGATATTGAAACAAATCAACACTTGGCCCTGAAAACACCTGGTTCCCGGTGACATTGGTTTCCACGGTCCGGCCATCCCCAATTTCCACCTCAATTCCCGCTCCATCTCCTTGATAGGTATATCCTACCCTGACAAAGAATTGATCTCCGGCAGCAGGCGGCCCACCCCCATCAGTGAGGGTCACATCCATTCCGTCAAAGGAGAACGCGGTCCCGGATGAATACGTATTCCCTGAGGACACGATTTGATTAGTTGTCAGATTCAACACATCGAATTGTGTGGAGGAAGTAAATTGAATTTGATAAGAATCCGGTTGTAACTCAGAGGCTGTTGCAACCGAGGCCGTAATGGCCGCACCTCCCCCATTAGTCGTGCCAGGCACCCCAGTTGCCGAACCCAACACAAACGGTTCGGTTTGCGTCTGACTGCCTGCAAACAGAAATCGCCCGTTCAATTGAGTATTGGCAGTTCCTGCTAATCCCAATATGAGTTGTTGAACCTCCTGAGCCGCGTTCCGGCGATCCACCGCAGTTTTGGTGTCGTTCCGCATAGCCAAAGCCAATTCTTGAACCTTCCCTAACGTAAGCCCAGCCGTCTCCAGGACACTATCGGATAAATTCAGCCGTCCGGCTCCTTCATTCACCGTAGCCAAGCGGCGTTCAGTCGTTCGCAGGACATTCCGGAACTGATTGATCCGTTCGGCTGCCGCCGGATCATCTGAGGGACGATTCACACGCTTTCCCGACGCAATTTGTTCATGGCGGTTAAAAATATTGCCTCGAAGATCTTGAATAGCCGTTAAAATGGCATCAACTTGTTGGCGATCAGTCACTCGCATAGGATTATCCTTGTCTGTCTCATTGAACTGGTTCTTCCCTCCCAGGGAGTCCTCCCCAACAACATTACCGGCCCATTGCCAAGAGGGTTTGCATCAAGTCATCAGCAACCGTAATCATTCGAGCGGATGCTTCAAATGATCGTTGAAAGCTAAGGAGATTTGTTAATTCTTCATCTAAGGATACCCCGGAGACACCTTCTCGTAACGCCGTCAATTGATCAGCTTCCAGAGTTTTACTATTGAGCGCCAGATTGGATTCCCGGGTGGCACTCCCGACATCCCCAATCGTAATCGTGTGGTAATCATTGAGTGTGGCATTGGCCAGATCAACCTGCCGATTTGTATGAATAGCCAACAACGATATGGCATTGGTGTTATCCCCTGGAACTCCTGCGGCGGTAGAAGCAGCCGCAATTTTATCGACATCGGTGAGTGCCACGGCGATTCCTTGGGCGGCGCCTTGTTGGGCGTTTATCGCAAACACATCTCCCGCCGACGCCGTACCCGTGATCACCACATCTAAGCCATCAAAACTGATCGGGGATCCTGAGGTATAGGTCCCGGAGGTCACAGTTGCTCCGGTCGTGGCATTTACCACGGAATAGGCTGTGGCTCCTGTAAACCGCACATCATAAGGCTGAAACGTCACAAGCGTTGGATCCGCAATCGTCACCGAACTCCCAAGCGCACTCCCGGTATTCTGTTCACTGCCCAAAGGCGCCGGAGGAGTTAACGCCGAAAAGAACAGATTATTCGTGGTGCCATCCAACGCAAACCCGGCCTGATGCTGCTGATTAAATTCATTGATCAACACAGCGGCCAATCGATCGACGCGATCCTGGAATGCCGGAATATCCCCATCACGTAGGGCAAGCAATCCACCAATTTTTCCCCCATAAATTTTGTCGGAGATGCCGATTTCATTTCCGTCACTTCGGACAAATGTCACATTATTCAACGGCGGGTTATCGGCATCCGTTTCGGTCGAGAGTGTATTGACATGGTTTCCCGCGACCAACAACTGCCCGCCCACGTTGATGCCGATGCCATCCCTCAGGGGAGCCTGCTCAATATCAACTAATTCCGCCAACTCATTGATGAGGACCCTGCGTTGGTCACGTAAATCTGGCGCTTCCCGCCCACTGGATTCCCCTTTGAAAATTTCATTATTCAAGGACGCAATCCGCACAGCTAACCCATTAATGGTCTCAACATGACGACTGATTTCACCGTCTGCATCTTGGCGAATTTGATTTAAGGCCTTGGCTTGTGTGACAAACGCATCCGTCAACGTTTCCGCTCTTGCCTGGAGCACAGTCCGTTCAACGGGACTTTCCGGATTTTTCACAACATCTCGCAATGCGTTAAAGAACTCCGTGATCCCATGGGATACTCCGGAGTTATCCGTTTCCGAAAAAATACCATCGGCCTGAACCAAATAATTATTCCTGGCCGCAATGAACCCCAGGTCTCCATTGACGTCCGTCAGTTGGTCTTCAAGAAACGTATCGATGGTCTGGCGAATCGATCCGACTTGGACTCCGCTCCCAATCGTGCCCTCAACGGGCCGTTTGGTTTCAAGGACCACTTCCTGTCGGGAATAGCCTTTGGTATTAATATTGGCAATATTATGGGAAGTCGTTGCCAAACCCTGTTGGTTGGCCTGAATCCCTGAACGTGCAATATTAAAAATGTGACTGATGCCCGCCATAGGACTCCTATCCCTGGAGATGGACCGAGCTTGGAACCGAAGGAAAATTTAATACTCCAGATCCTTGATACACAGGTCCCGTCCCCAACCCGGTATAGATAACATGAATCGCCTCACGGACCCTGTGGTAGATCGGACGAATCACTGCGTCATTTTTTTTGCCTTGCTCCTGAATAAGACGTGCCAAACGAAGAAGCTCAATCAACATGCTTTGCGCCGATTGTGCCCGTGGGTCCGGAACGGCTTTCAACCAGCTCCAAATGGATTCTTGAGGGACAGCGCCGGCCAACTGATACAGCTCACATTCCACCTGTTGTTCTAATCGGCGCATGGTATCCAAAACTTGTTCTTTCTGGCTGTTCACCTCGACCAATTTAGACTGATCCATGTTGCGTAGGCTGTGGGCTTCCTGAAAAAGCAACACACCAAACTGATGAAACACCGCTTGAGACTCAGCCAACATCTCCAGCAGTCGCTCCCACGTCGCCGATTGGAGGTGATTCATCGTTCAGCCATTCCCCGCATGAACTTCAGATGATTATTTTGAGCCCAACTCGTTAAGAATCGTCTCTCGGGTCAGGGCATCAGCCACCTGATTTGAGGTTGCTAATTGGACCCCCGACTCCAATGCCTGCTGAATCCGCTGGATTTTGTCTTCTCTCAGCTCAGGAAACTGCGCCACTCGAGTCGAATAGTCGCGTATTTCCTGTGCCAAGACGGAAAGATCGACAGGGTCAGCAGACGAAGGCTGCTGAGTGGCCCGTGACGGGCTGGCCTCCTGCGCCTGAAGATTTTTGGATTGGACGTGAAAAAATAGTTTTCCCAGCTCTCCACTGGGATCAAGGCCCCGTATCGTCATGGCATCTTGCCTCCTTCTCTATATGTATCGGAAGCAACACCATTAAACTTTACAAAACCTCTTAAGATGGCATAAAAGGTGGAACTGATGCGGGAGAACGAGTGAGGTCTTCATTCCGGGCCACCGTGTCCAACACATAGGCAGAAAGGCCAATCCCTCCAGCCTGAGCGGCACGTTTGCTAATTTCTTCGTCATAAAAGGAATAATACATATCCCCCATGCGATTCGCCGTCAACTCGCCTTTGGGAACGGTCTCGCGCATCACCTTCATCAAATACGAGAGGAAATACGATTCGAACTCCTGACTGGCGCGTAACAATTCCCCTCGACGAGCCGATTCTTCCACGCGATCTATTTTGCCGGTGGATACAGAATGGGAGAGACCCGTCATATCCAAAGGAAACATGTCAGCAATCATGGACTCTATCCTTTCCATTAGACCGTCATAAACAACCTGCCGTCTTCTGATCCTGGGCTAAATCAATTCTAAGTCTGCCTGGAGCGCTCCTGCCGCCTTGGCCGCCGTAAGCACAGCAACCAAATCCAGAGGAGTCACACCCAATGAATTCAACGCCTTCACCAAATCTCCAAGGGTGACGGAACTATCGACTTGAATCACTTGACCGTCCTCTTCTTGGACATCGGTTTGTACATCAGGGGTCACTACGGTTCTTCCGGCACCACTCGCTCCCCGACCAATGAAAGCCGTTTCAGGTTGAGAGACATTAAACTGGGTTCCGACCTTGATGGTCAGATCGCCATGAGAGATGGCCATACTCGCCAAACGGACATGCTCCCCCATGACAATCGTTCCCGTTCGTTCGTTCACCACCACCTTGGCCAGAACATCCACATTCACGTCCAGCCCTTCAACCGCGGCAATCATTTGGACAATTTTTCCCTGAAACCGTTCCGGAATCCCCACTTGAATCTGTCCGGAATTGAGCGCCGAGGCGACCCCATCGCCAAGATGCGCATTGATAGCTTCAGACACTCGCAAGGCCGTAACGAAATCGGCCTGATGCATGGTCAAGGAAAAATTCTCCCACGCCTGCATGTCCAAATCTACCGCTCGTTCGACAATCGCTCCCCCAGGGATAATCCCCCCTGATTGCTGATTTTTCTTTACTGTGGTTCCCCCAGCCCCGGCTTCAAACCCCGATGTGGAAAGTGGCCCTTGCGCAACAGCATAGACCTGTTGATTGGCCGCTTTGAGTGGCGTCAACAACAATGTTCCCCCTCGCAAACTTTTGGCGTTAGCCATCGAAGAGACCTGTACATCCAATTTCATGCCCGGCCTTGCAAATGGCGGCAATTTGGCAGTCACCATCACCGACGCAGTATTTTTCGTTAACAATTGAATGGGATCAATATTGAGTTTGAGCCCCATGGTATTCAACATGGAAATAATGGCCTGGGCAGTAAATTGACCACCCACCACCGAATCACCGGTTCGGTCCAAACCAACAATCAATCCATACCCAACTAACTGATTGTCACGGACGCCTTCGATAGAGGCGATATCTTTGATGCGGGCAGCCTGGGTTTCCCCCGGTTCGGTCAACGACCCGGCACCGACTATGAGCCATCCACTACACCAAACCAAGAGCAGACCCCATCGGGAAAACCATGTTCGCCAGGAGTGGTTAAATTTTGCTTTATTTTTCAAAAAGGAAGATGGACGAATCACAAAACTCTCCCGTTAGGTCTAAAGTTTTAAAAAGAATTCAGTTCAATTTCCTAAAACGGCGTAATCCAGTCAAAGATTCTGGTGGCCCACCCCGGTCTCTGAACATCGTCCACGACTCCTAACCCGGTGTAGGAAATTTCTGCATCGGCGACCTTTGATGACAAGACCATGTTCTCCGTATCCAGATCAATCCGGCGGACAATGCCTTTAATAGTCATTGTTTGCTTTTCACTATTGACCGTCACTTCCCGTTTTCCCCGAATCCGGAGATCGCCGTTGGGAAACACTTCAAGCACATTGGCGGCAATGGTGCCGGTTAAGGTATCTTCCCGGCTGGTCGACCCCTCTCCCTCAAAGTCATTTGAGGTACTGGCCTCAATATCAAAATATTCAGCAAACTTCTGCGTGAGGCTGCCAAGTCCGAAAAATCCTCCGCTTACGCCAGCTGAAAGATTGGCTTCTCGGTCGGCCTTGGTATTGGCTTTTTGGGAACCTCGGTGTTGTTCCACAATTTGCACGACAACGATGTCCCCGATCCGACCAGCTCGTCGATCCTCAAACATGAAGGCCCGCCCGTTTTCAGGATCCCACAAAGAACCCAAGGAGGATGGTGGATCCTTTTTATGGATGTTCGGCTCGGCTTCGATTTGTGTCATTGTTTTTGGTTTGGCACAGCCCGTCCAGCCACTCACGATCACCAGCAAAGCGATTCCTCCCACTCCAAGCCTGGTCATCAACGGTGTGCTTCTCAAAATCTGACCTCCACTAGCCCTGATGCCATGACCGTACCTAACACCTCCCGACCCGATGTCTGATTTTTAACGGGAATGGTTTCTCCCCTTTTACCAGCCACCTTGGCTACTCCTACGGTCTGAACCAACAGGCCTTCACCCCTGACCTCAATCATCACCCGATCCCCCTTATGAATCAACGGAGGGTAGTCCAACATAATTTTTCTAATCGGTTGCCTTGGAGGTAATGGACGTAAGACCTGCTTCCCTATGATTTCGTCGAGATCAAGAATAAAATCATGCGTCAGTGAAGGGGCATCCACCATCATTAAAGACAGGTCCTCGACTGTCACAACCTCTTTCGGCTTCAACCAGCGGGTCGGAGTCGCCACTTCGACTTCGGCCTTCACTTCTCCCACCACATTCACTGTTTTCAGAAATTCCTGATTGACAAAGACACCGATCCGAAAGGCACGTCGTCCTGTCCTCCCGCCTCCTGACCAATCCCCAATTTCAAGCTGGAATTTTCCTTTGGGAATCTCAACCAATTGCTTGGGGAACAATACCCGAAACGACACCTGATGATGCGGACGTCCATACCTGCGCGTCAGTTCCCCCACAATCACCCGCTCAAAATCACTCATACCTATCGATTGACTATCCGTACGGACTGGAGTCGATAAGACCGGGCCTTCCGCCCAGGCAAGTCCTTCGACTATCCCCCACCCATGCCCGCACAGAAGCACTCCCAGAAACAGAATGATTGTCATCAAAATTTTATCCTCTAACGTCTGAGTCCGTTAACAACCTGCATCATATCGTCTGATGCCTGAATGGCTTTTGCATTCAGTTCATAAGCCCGTTGGGCAATGATCATATTGACCATTTCATCCGCAATATTCACATTGGATATTTCAAGAAATCCTTGCTGAATATTTCCAAATCCGGTGGAAAAGCCTGGGGTCCCCTGCTGAGCAGGCCCTGAAGATGAACTCTCTGAAAATAAATTGTTGCCTTGCGCAATCAAGCCTGACGGATTATCAAATCGGACTAATTGAATTTGCCCTACCTGTGTGGCCTGGGATACCCCAGGTAATAAGGCCGACACCGTTCCATCCTGTCCAATATCGACTTTGAGCGCTCCGGACGGGATGGTAATGCTCGGGATAAGCTGATCGCCGTCTCCCGAAACAACATTCCCCGTACTGTCTTGTTTAAATGATCCAGCCCGCGTATACATCGTGGTCCCATCCGGACGTGTGACTTGAAAAAAGCCTACTCCTTCAATGGCCAGATCCAACGGATTCGTGGTTTGCTTGAGACTGCCTTGGACATACTCCTTGGCTACGGTGACCGGCCTCACACCTAACCCAACTTGGATCCCGACCGGGAAGACCCCAACATTCGAAGCACTGGCTCCAGGCAGACGGGTGATTTGATAGAGGAGGTCGGCAAATTCCGCTCGACTTCGCTTAAACCCTGTCGTATTTACGTTGGCGAGATTGTTCGCAATGGTGTCGATATTAAGTTGTTGGGCGAACATGCCTGTTGAAGCGGTATGCATCGCTCGAATCATTGTAGTCGATCTCCCTTCTCTCCCTTACGCGCTTGTCCTCAAAACCTGATCATATCGCGATATGATCTTGTGGTATTCGTCATGCGTGTTCTATCCTTGAACCCGACCGGCTTGAATGGCCTGGGCTGCCAGTTCATCCATCGCTTTAATCGCTTTTTGCATTTGCTCGTACTCTCTGGTCACTTTGATCAACTCAACCATATCCAGAGACGGATTGACGTTAGATTGTTCCAACATGCCTTGATGGATGGTCGTCTGCTTATCTGGAGCGACCTGATCTGGAACGGTCCAGAACAAATTGCCCACCTTTGCCGTTTGTTGTCCATCGGCAATCGTATCCAACCGTAATTTGTCCACAATCTGATTATTGACCGAAAGAGTCCCATCAGCACCAATCACTACTTCACCAGGCGGAAGAGTAATTGGTCCTTTTTTTCCCATGAGTGGATCACCGGTATGGGTCACTAAGTTTCCGTTCGCATTCCGATATAATTTTCCACCACGGTAATAACGTAACCCGTCTGGCGTTTGAGCGACCAAAAACCCATCACCTTCCAACCCTATATTTAACGGTTCCCCTGTCTGATATAAGGTGCCCTGGGATCGATCAGGCGGAAGTGCATCCATCAAGGGAAACAAATCTATTCCGGCCACCGAAGGCCCTGAGGTTTGCCCCAGGATGGTGGCGAAGACCGGCCTGTCCTTTTTAAACCCTGTGGTATGCACATTTCCAATATTATGAGAGAGAACTTCCATGCGCTGTTCAAGTGTAATCGCCCCGGCTAATGGCGGATAGATACCTCGGTTCATTGCTTCCTCCTTGAGGTGAATATTTGAAGAATTCTGCAACGCATGTGCCAATAAGGTACGGACACGGATTTTGAACGGAGTAGAGAGCCGGAAGGAAAGATTTTCTTGGGAGGGGGAACTTTCACTCCACAAACCTGGTACTCGTGGGGCCATAATGGCAATTGTTGCCTATTGAACCGTTCTGGTCTAAAACCGAGAGCCGTTGTAATACCGGGAGGCACGCAAGACCATACCGGCATTACTTTCCCCATAGGCCCGATCCTGCCTAGCGAAAGACAGGTATCGGGTCAGACGATGCTCCTGAATTGTTGTCGGATCGGGAAATAAATTCTAGGGAAGGTAAGGATGCGAGGAATCCGTGTCGGAGCGGATATCCTTTAGCACTATGAGCTCTACTCGACGGTTAGAGGCTTGTCCCTCCGGTGTATCATTTAACTCGACCGGACGAGTCCCTGCATAGCCGGTTGAAGAAAATCGGTGGTCAGCGAGATGATGCTGGCCGATCAAATATCGGACCAAGGTATTGGCCCTGGCAGTCGAAAGATCCCAATTGGAGGGATAGAGTAACGATCGAATCGGCTGGTTGTCCGTATGCCCCTCAACGGCTATAAGATTGGGCAACTCTTTAACGAGGCTGGCAATGAGATCGATAAATTCTTTGATTTGTGGATTCAACCTGGCACTACCACTTTGAAACAATGCATCGTCTTTGATTCGAATATTCAGCCCTCGTTCCGTCGTGGTGATCTGCACCCCTTGGGGAACATTCGCTGCGGTAATAGCATTAGCCACACTTAAGAAGGCCCGAGCATTTTCCGCTGAAGAAGGTTTTAATTTCACCTGAATAGGAGTATTTTTGTTTATGGGAAGGCTCACGATTGAAAGTTCCCCCACGGTCTTCTTGTTGTTAAAGGAGCTCACCAGGGATTCACTAAGGACCTTAAACTTCCCTTCATTAACGGAAGAGACTGAGTACATCACAACAAAAAAGGCAAACAGCAAGGTAATAAAATCTGCATACGAGACCAGCCATCGTTCGTGATTTTCATGTTCCTCATGTTTTTTTTTCACACGTTCCCTCGCACCAACAATCCCACCGTTCTCAATTGACTATTTCTTTTTCTCCGACGAGGGCAGAAATCCACTTAACTTCTCCTCAATCATTCTGGGATTCTCACCTTGAGCCACGGCCACAAGGCCTTCTATTACCATAATTTTCCCGATGATCAAGGTCTTAGCTTTTAACTTGATTTTACTGCCCATTGGAAGAAACAAGAGGTTGGCAGCTCCCACCCCATAGACCGTGGCCACAAATGCAACCGCGATCCCACCACCCAACGCTGAAGGATCGGCCAAGTTTTCCATCACATGAATCAGCCCTAATACGGCGCCAATAATTCCCACACACGGCGCATATCCCCCAAACGCCTCATAGACCTTGCTCGTCGTGCCAAATTCTTCTTCAAACATTTCGACTTCCACTTCCAGAATTTCTTTAATTTTGTGAGGCTCCGTCCCATCGACCACCAACTGCACCCCTTTGGCCATTAACGGATCCGTCAACGATTTTATTTGCCCTTCCAGAGCCAAGAGTCCCTGTTTCCGGCTGATATTTGATAACTCCACAATCTTGGCAATAATGCCCTTCATATCTACATTCACATTTCCAAATACCATGCTTGCACTGGAAAGAGCTTTCAGGAAAATTGGAAGAGGGAATTGCAGCATCACCGCCCCTAACGTGCCTCCCATCACAATCAAAAATGCCGTCCCTTGGAGAATGGAGCTTAAATGCCCGCCCTCCAGATGTTGTCCCCCAACAATGGCCCCAAGGGAAACAAGGATGCCCAATACCGATAATATATCCATGATGGACCACTCTTCCTTATTAAAAGGTCCGATTACTAAACAATCGTTCAAGGTCCAGCAACAGCACCAAGCCCCCATTCACTCGTCCTACCCCCTTATGACATTCTTCGGCCCCTCCTCGATTTGTTGTAGGAGGTGGGGTCTCAATACATTCTTCAGACAGGCGTAAGACTTCTTCGACAGAATCGACGATAAATCCTAAAATCATATGAGCGACTTCCACGACCACAATTCGAGTATCCTTGGTGGGTTCCGTCCCAGACAGACCAAAGCGAGCCCGAAGGTTGATAATGGGGATAACTTTTCCACGCAGATTCACCACCCCGTCCACATAATGAGGGGCATTCGGAACCTGGGTGATGTCCAGCATTCGAATAATTTCTTGGACCCCCAATATATCAATGGCAAAGACTTCGTCCCCCAACTGAAAACTCACCATTTGGAGAACGACTCCACTGTCTTCCTCAAAATCATCATGAGGTAATACCTTCGTTAAAGTATTCTGCATGACCTGTGTCCCTCCAGACGCGTCAAGAGTCTCTCTCCCGTCCCGTTCCGACCTTGTGAAAGCCGAGGTTTAACTAATATCGCCAAAACATTTTGTTTCTCCAATCACCTCAATAACTTAGCTCATACACTCAACCCCCAGCATGGCTAACCCCACCTCTCGTGGCATCATTTTCCTCCATACAGGCAGTTCCTTTCTGGTAAGTGCAATCCTCTTTAGTTCAGCAATTTCCTACCATCCAACACCGATTTTCCAATTTGAAGGTAATTGCTTCTCATTGATCTCCAGCAACAGGCATTCGATTCCATTGGAGGTAGGTGACAATCTGCAATAATCTCACCGAAATCTACACATTCCCCACCAACGCCTATTATCGGTGCCTTGAGGCTTCAACAACCGCTCTGATAGGGTGAACACCATTATTACTTCATTATCATGCATCACAATAAAGGATTCATTCCATGAACAGACTAGCCAGCTCACAAGCCGATCGATTACTCCTTGATGCAAAAAAAGCCATTCTGCAAGAACAACATCGACGTTTTCAGGATCTTCAACTAGAAGGCCGCTGGGATGATGCCTGGAAACAATTGCACGTCACTTTGGCTTGCGCAGCGGACTTACTCAAAGATTCCGTCACCATGCTAGAACAGGTTGTCGCCAAAAAAAAATTCCCGCCCCTGACCGACCAATCAACCGGCTTCAACGATTCGATCAACCAGAAGCCCCCTCCCGCCCGATAAGGCTGTTTGACAACCCACTGGGCATGGGGATCTTTGAGTTACACTTTAAATGATCCGACCAGCTTCTGAAGATCCCCGGCCAACACGCGTAAATCATGACAGGCTTTGGCCGATTGAGCGACTCCCCTGGTTGTCTGACTGGTTGTCTGGGTCATGGATTCTAAATCGCTGGCAATTTGTCGCGTTGCAGTGGATTGCTCTTTCGTAGCATTGGCAATTTGTTGAATCATCTCCGCCGTAGCATTGATCATCGAATGAATGTTTGCCAATCCCTCGCCGGTTTTATTGGCTAACGCCACCCCCTGGCCGACCTGAATTGTCCCTTGTTCCATCGACGAAACAGCACTTCGTGTATCCTTCTGAATTTGCCGGATCATATCCCCAATTTCTTTAGTCGCCTTGGTTGTCCGTTCTGCTAACTTCCGCACTTCATCGGCAACCACAGCAAACCCTCGCCCTTGTTCACCGGCCCGAGCAGCTTCAATCGCCGCATTGAGTGCCAATAAATTGGTTTGATCCGCAATACCTTCGATTACACGAACGATTTCCCCAATTTGGTCCGAAGACCGCCCGAGTGCGGTAATAATGTTGGCAGCCTGCACCACCGCGTGAGAAACCTGTTGCATGCCCATTACAGATTGGTTCATTTCATTCTGCCCGCCTCGAGCTGTTTGGGCCGTTTCCTGAGCAATCCGTGCAGCTTCGGTAGAACTTCGCGCCACTTCCCCCGCAGTCCTGGTCATTTCCTCCAGAGCGGAAGCGGACTGAATCACACGGGCATCTTGCCCTTCAGCGGCCTGAACCACCCCATCCGCGGTCGTGGAGAGTTGAACGGTAGACGCCATCAGACGGTTTGTTGCATGACTGACTAAGGACAACGCCAACTGCATCTTTTCAATAAACGAATTGAGGTCGTGACTGAGTTCCACAATTTCATCCGAGCCATTTCCAACTGGCACTCGTTTCGTCAGATCACCTTCGCCCTGTGCAATGTCACGACAGATACCCATTAAGGCATGTAGAGGTTGCAGCACAAGTCGATGAATCAAGCAATACACCGCACTCAAGAAAATGACGATGATCCCGACCATCCACATCCCTGAATGGAGTACCGAACTGACCATCGCCTCTTTGGCCTGCGTTATCGGGATTGAAAGAGACAACACGCCAAGCACATCTCCCAAATTTTTCCCGCCATGACAACTTACGCAGGCCTCCACGGTAGCCGTATCTGCACTCGCTCGTCGAAAAGTGTAAACACCGTTGATCGTCTGAATTTCGCTGACACTCTTCGCCCCATTCTTCATTAGCTCAAGAGCCTTTTGTTCAAAAGAATCTTTCGGGGCATTGGCGGGATTCATCGGCTGATCACTCACAAACCGAGCCTGATACCCTCCCACCAACCCCAATTCCTGGCCGATTTCCTGGATGGCAGTGGCAGGAATAGGAATGGCATCGGCATCCTGCTCATGATCACGAGACAAATGGAAGTGAGACCCCAAGGACGATTGTTTTACTTTCCCCACATAATTTTTGGCAATATAGGCTCTCGTGACTTCAATTTGCGATTGAATAATCCGTCCTTCTTCCTCCAACAGCATCTGCAACCGGCCAAACTCTTGTTGGTAAATCAGGCCTAGGCCGCAGACAATCATTCCGATGGCTAGGGTTCCCAGAATTAATACGAGTTTATGACCGATTCTTAAGCACTGCATACACGTCCTTCACGAAAGACACATAGAACAAAGGATGGTATTATTTTTTTAGCGTAAAGCGACTGAGAGATGTTTGGAGATCCTCTGCCAATGCCGCAAATTGCTTCGTTGCCGTCGCCACCCCCTGAATGTGGCTTTCATTATCCTGACTGAGTTGCGCGACCTGTTGAATACTCGAGGAGATTTGTCCGGAAACAGCAGACTGTTGTTTCGTGGATTCGGCAAAATGTTGAATCATATCCACCACCCGTTGCACCCCCTGGACGATCTCCGTCAATCGACTACCGGCTTCTCTGGCCAGCACCATGCCGGTATGCGCTTCCTCGGTTCCCGCTTCCATCGAACGAACCGCTTCGTGGGTCCCAGCCTGTACCGATTCGATAACCGTCGCAATTTCTTTTGTCGCCTTCCCCGTTCGCTCCGCCAGTTTCCGGACCTCATCTGCGACCACAGCAAACCCTCGCCCTTGTTCACCGGCCCGAGCAGCTTCAATCGCCGCATTGAGCGCCAAAAGATTCGTCTGTTCCGCAATATCTTCAATGACTCCAATAATGTCCCCAATATCCTTGGAGCGTTGTCCTAATTTCTGAATACGGCTGGCAGATTCCTGTATCCGGTTGGAAACCGATTCCATCCCATGAATAGAAGAGACCACAATATCCCCACCCCGGACGGCTGAATCATTGACCCCTGAGGCCGTCGAGGCCAGGGCCTGCGTGTGACGAGCCATATCATTTGCGGTGGCGGACATTTCTTCAACCGCTGCAGCTACCTGAGTGGCTTGGTGAACTTGTGATTGGCTTGCCTGAGCGACCTGATGGCCAACCGACGACAATTGTACCGACGCTTGAGACAGGGAGTGAGCGACGTTCCGGGTTTGCAAGAGCATCCGACTTAATTCATCCAACAAGTTATTCAGGGCCAAACCCATTTGCCCGAGTTCATCTTGAGTCTTCACGGGAACTCGGTGAGTCAAATCCCCCTTCGAGGCTTTCGCCGCCACTTCCCATACAGGTTTCAATCGGCTCACGACTTTTCTTCCCATATAAATCCCAATAGGGACCACCACGAGGAGGCCAACCAGCATCTCCAACAAGGTTTTATTCGTCAAGCTCCTGACATGACTGAATGCTTCATCCTCCGGAACTTGCACTAACACAGACCAGTGCAGCCCCAACGATTCTCCACCGCCTGACATTGGGCTATATCCAATCACTTGATTCGCGTTTTTTCCGGGATGAAAATTCCTGGCGTTTCCGGATTGGCCCTGAACCGGGAATTGTTCGGCATCAAGTCCCAACTGAGCCTGATTGGCCTTAAACAACACGTTCTCTAGATCGTGAGTCACTTCCTCGGTTCCTTGGACAGCCGGAGCATATTCCATCAACGTCATACCTTGGCCATCCTGAAGGACAAGTTCCGCATGCAGAAACCCGGCTTTTTTTAAATCCTGGTATGCCTCTTGAAGAAAGGCTTCAATCTTTGAAAACTTCATGCGATGACTCCCATACCCAACCACTCGCCCGTGAGCATAGAGAGGAACCGAAAGCCCGATCGTCAAACTGCTCTCTTGGGGAAAGAGTGCTTGTACATCCCGATCTACCATGACGCTTTCCACAAAGAGCTCCTGGGGCATATTTCTTGTTAAAGAAGACTCTGTGAGGCGTCTCCCTCTCCTCCCCCTGTTGGAGAGCTCGAAACCATGGAGTCGATCGATAATTTTTTCCATACAACCCCTCCGTCCGAAGAGGCAGACCTTCTGCATCATGATCATTCACAGCGATCAGATTGCCATCCAGATCCACCACTTGAACCAAAGAATACATCCCGGTAGCCTGAACATACGCATTCAATACCTGAACGAATTCGTGTGAGGGATGAATAGCTTGTCCCCAGAGCTCCGCATCACCAAAATTCGGACTCCGGCTCAAGATCTGAGCATCTGCAGAACGCTCAGCGAGGTAGAGGGAAATTTTTTCAACAATCACTTCTGCCACGTCTTGGTATTGAACCCCAACCTCCTTTTTCAAAACCTCTGCAGTCTGAAACAACGAATAGACTTGAACACTTAAAGGAATCAGCGAAAAAAACACAAGAATCCAGACTAATTTTGTTGTAATGCCTACCTTCCACGCCGGCTTCCTCATTGGTATCCTCTTGTTAATCTTTTCATGGTTCTCGATATGCGCAGTACATTCTTCTCAGCACCGACAATAATTATTCTTCTCTTTAGGACGGCACCCCGACTCCCGAAGACTTTCCGAGATGTTGAACTAGTTTGTCACGAAGGTCCGTTGGATGAAATTTTGTCACATAATCTGTCACACCCAAAGCCTTTCCTTTATCCACATTGCACTGACCGGACAAGGAGGAATGCATTAAGATAGGAAGGGCCTGCAATCGGGGATCTTCACGAATAGCCTTTGTCAGGGAAAATCCGTCCATTTCCGGCATTTCAATGTCGGTAATGACCCCCACCACAAAGTCAAAAATGGTTCGATCCGTTTTTTCACCCAACTCCGCATACTGTCGTAACCGCGTAAGCGCTTCTTTTCCCGTCTGGGTTTCTTCGTATTTCATGCCCAACCGTTCCAATGTTTTGGTAATTTGTTTCCTGGCCACAAGCGAGTCATCGGCGACCAAGACACGTTTTCCGGCTAATTCCTCGTTCAGTTCAATGCCAACAAGGACTTCCTCCTCACTTCGCGGGTGCAATTCGGCCAACACCTTTTCCACATCCAAAATCAACACCATTCGGCCATCTTCCAATTTTGTAATAGCCGTGACCGCCCCTTGCCGACTGGACTGGACCATCGGTGGAGGAATTTGAATGCGCTCCCACGACATACGAATTATCCGATCAACGCCGCCTACCAAAAATCCTTGTTTGTTATCGTTATATTCCGCAATGATCAACTTCGCCCCAACCGGATCCAACGGTCCGAGTCCAATCGCCTGTTTCAAATCCACTAACGCGATATTTTCTCCACGGAGATTCACTAAACCCAGGATTCGGGGATCGGAGTCCGGAATTTTCACCACGGGTGGGAGCTTCATAACTTCGCGAATCTTAAAAACATTAATTCCATAGGTCTCATTAGTCCCAAAATGAAACATAAGTAGTTCCATCTTATTGGCCCCGGCCAGCCCGGTTCGTTGATCAATTTCTGCCATCCATTTTGCCATTACACTCTCCTCACTCTTCCACTCACCACTGGTGACACAGGTCATGCTTCTTTATAAGTACACCGCTGTTCCCATGCCTGTCGGGTGACAAACCCAGTTAGTCTAGCCAGACCGACCTACTCATTCCCTAGGCCTCAGCTTCACTGATTTCACACATTAACGCATACCGGTATACGTTGAAGTCTGCACTTCCCGTACTAAATCGGCCATATCCAAAATCAAGACCACTTTGCCATCTCCGGTAATGGTCGCTCCCGCTACGCACTTAACGTTAGCCAAAAATTCCCCCAACGACTTAATCACGACTTCCTCTTGTGCTCGCAATCGATTCACCACAACTCCAAACTGTTGTTCACCGATCTTTACGACTACGACATAGCATTCAACACCAGTCCGGTCTCTGGGAATATGAAAGGTTTCACCAAGATCCAGGAGCGGAAGAATGCGTTCACGGAGGTTCAACACCGCCTGTCCATTTATAGTTTTTATTTCTTCCTTGGTGACTTTGACGGCCTCAACCACGGAAGCCAGCGGGATGGCAAATGTAGCACTTTCCACCTCCACCATAAGTGCTTGAATAATTGCCACAGTCAACGGAAGCTTGATCGTCACGCGACTCCCTTGACCCGGATCAGAATCTAACTCCAAACTCCCATTCATTCGACTAATATTGGTACGAACCACATCCATGCCCACCCCACGCCCGGACACATCACTCACTTGGTCCGCCGTGCTAAACCCTGGAAGAAAAATTAAATTCATGATTTCCCGAGGACTCATGCCTTCCAATTCGGCTTGAGCCACCAAGCCTTTCTCGAGGGCTTTTTTAGCAATTTTCTCAACTTGCAACCCGCGACCATTATCTTCAACCCGGATTACAATACTGTTACCTTCCTGCTGGGCCGACAATCGCACATACCCTTCAGAACCTTTACCATGTTTTTTCCGATCGGCGGCCGTTTCCAAGCCATGATCCATCGAATTCCTCACCAGATGGACCAACGGATCACTTAATTCGTCGGCCACGGACTTGTCGACTTCGGTATCCTCCCCCAGTAATTCCAAACGCACTTGCTTACCTAACTTACCGGCCAAATCCCGGACCAATCTTGGGAATCGTGAAAACACCTTGCGAATAGGAACCATACGCGTTTTCATAACCGCCAATTGCAAATCGGATGTCACCAGATTAAGTTGCGCCAAGGTCACGTTTAATTCCCGGAGGGCTGTATTCATCTCATCTTGCTCCTCCAGTCCATTTCCCAGCTTAATAAGGCGATTGCGATTCAAAACCAGTTCCCCACCAGATTCATAACATGATCTAAGCGTTTAGTTTCGACCCGAACGGTATGGTCTTCTTCTTTACCACCTGGTGGCTTGCCAGCCTGAACACTAGCGGCTTGAACGGTTCGGGTCGTCGCTTCTTTCATTTTATTTAATACATCAGATAATCCAACGGGGCCTTCAGAAGCGGCCGCTGGTTCCGCTACCCCTTCAATCCCTACCGGTCCATCATGCGGCGAGGCTTCATGAGGAGAAGTCAGGGAAAGGGTATCTGGAAGCACAGCCACGGAAGAAGGCGTCATCTCTGCAGGAGGTGGAGAAGGACAGGAAGGGGTTGTGTCCATCACGGACTTTTTATGAGGGGAGACGGACAGCATCAGATCCTCGGCGCTATCCATGGTTAACGCCAATTTATTCACAATTCCAAGGATTTCGACATGAGAATCTTCTCCAGTCTCCCGAATATCGGACTGAAGCATTTTCACCGCATCCACAGCTTCCAAGATGATGTCGATAATGAACGGGGAAACCGACATCTCACCCTGTCGCAGCTTGTTCAATAAACTCTCAGCTTGATGCGCCACTTCAACCAAATGGGTAAACCCCAAAAAGCCGGCTGATCCTTTCATACTGTGCATACACCGGAAAATCTCGTTAAGGAGTTCGGTGTTGGAAGGCTCCGTCTCCAACTTTACGAAATGTTGGTCAAGGGCTTCCAACATTTCCGAGCTTTCCGCCAAAAAGTCGTTGAGTATTTCTTTCATTTCGTCATTCATCGATCACCTGTTCTCAGCCCCTAGACTTTTTCCTTTCAGTCCATCGCGCATTCTGAGGCATCGCGCCGAGGATTCGTGCATAGGTATTAGGACATCCCGTATTCCGACATGATGCTATCGACCAGATCTTGTTGAAGGGCCGTAGTTTTTGACGATTCCAATTGACGCAGCATTTCATACCCCCGTCCTTCACCCGATGATCCGGTCTCACCCTTCTGCTGCTGAATTCCAAAAATTACCACCAACTTTAACAATTTATGTTGGATTTCATTTAAAATCGTCACGAGCTTTGCCACGCGTTGGGCCACGAGATCCTGGAAAGACAACGCCACATGAATATTTAACAGTCGTGCTTCATCCGCCTTCACCATGGCCAAAATAGCATCAAGATCCTTGACCGCTCTCCCGGCCACATTGGCTCGTAATTGTTCCAAATGATGTTGAATCCCCTCTCGGTTCCGTTCCAGTTCCTCTGTCAGGCTGAGAACCTTATGCGTTCCGTCTTCCGTCATTTTGGCGAGATCATGTAAATGTGAGGTGGCTTGAGGCAATTGATCGGAGGTAGAGGTCACTGGGGATTCCATTTCCCGAATGGTTTTGGTAATCACTTCCACATACTTGGCCAATTCCTCCATTTCCGCATTAATGGAACGTTTCTCATTCAAGACATCCTCAGGCACCTCTCCATCACCTGGTACCTCAGTCTCAATCATCCGATCCACGAGCATAAGAATCTCCTTTATATTGTTTTACTCGGAGGACGTTCTGCCCCGTTATGACGTTTTCGCCGGCTGGACATTGGCAAATATTTTTTCTAATTTTCCTTGCAATACCTCTGCAGTAAAGGGCTTGACGACATAGTTGCTGACCCCAGCTTGGACTGCTTCGATTAAATTTTCCTTTTGCGCTTCAGCGGTAACCATTAAAAACGGGAGTGTTTTCAATTCTGCATCGGCTCGAACAGCCCGTAAAAGCTCAATACCTTGCATCACAGGCATATTCCAATCCGACACTACCAATCCAAATCCACCGGCCTTCAATTTCGTCAAAGCATCCTGCCCGTTTTCGGCTTCCATGATGTCCGAAAAGCCGATTTGCCGTAACACGTTTTTGACAATCCGACGCATGGTAGACATATCGTCTACCACCAATACTTTCATCCCGGTATCAATCATGATGCGCTCCTTACGCCTTGGGCCATGAAATCCCAGGCAATGTGGGTATTCCCATTAAAAATTCCTTTTGGAATCGTTGACATTCTTATTATCGTGGAACTATCTGGCATATTCGAAATTCGGTTAACTTCTCTCGTTTCTTTAGCCGTCCGTAGAAAATTTCACATCTCGGCTTTCGTTCTTTCATTGGACAATATTGGTAGCCAGTCCCTGCCCTAGATAAGGATAGAGATTTCCTCGGATGTTCACGACCTGAACCGAGATAGAAGTCAATTTCCACAGGTCTTAAGACAATACACAACATCCGAGGGGCCGGAAGGGATTGGGTTTAGACGGACAAGATTAGGAGGGAATGGGAAATTCTATCTCGAATGGCGGGAATTCCTCAACGTTAACGCTTCTGACCGCGTTCAATGTCCGGGGATAGGCTTCCTTGCTCATTCCGGGGCATCTTGCCCTCAGAATATGAGCAGGTAATTCATGTGACTCTCGGCCTATCCTCCAGGAAGAAAGTCAAGAGCCACCAGGGGAAGCTAATTCAAACTAAACCTGTCCCGAGCTCCCTGTTGGGGTCCAGCACCAACCATCACCGACTCTCCTCCAGCATTTTGTACCCAGGCTTCAATTTCTTCCCGAACGAAGCGCCAGTGTTTCCCAACTTTATGCCCTGGGAGTCGACGTTCTCTTGCAAGCTTGTAGATTGTCGATTTTGGGACTTTCAAAAACGTCGACACTTCACTTAAGGTCAGCAAATCTTTCATTGTGGCACCCTCATTAGAGTATGGTCAGTAATGTTTGTGGTATCGGACTGATCATGTGAAAACTTGAGACTTCTTCTTAGATAGTAGAACATTGTGCTCTCCTCACCATTTGATTCCGGTTTACGAAGCATGGTCATTCCGTGTATGACCCTCAGCAAAGGAAACTGCTTGAGAAGACCGCTCCTCCTTTGCTACTTGAAAAAAAATCAGGCGTTCAAATACACAAATCAACCGTTTGACCCTCTGCTCTAATTCGTTCACCGCTGAATGAAGATGCGAAAATGTTTCCGAAACAGCCCTGTATTCAAGTTGTTCAGCTTCCCTCCCTTCATGCATGGCATGCACGGCACTCAGCGCACCTTTTATTTGATGAGCCAGTCTTTGAAGTTCTGGACGATTCTGCATGTGAATAGCTTGATGCATCCCTTTGATCAAATCCGGGGTTGTGGTGGTAAAAATGTGGAACAAGGAATACAACAGACTCTCATCCCACTCCACGGCTTGCAACGCAGCAGAGACGTCATAGAGCTCTCTGTACTCAGGAAACTTGGAAGGAGTTCCCCCATGGCGTTCCGGTTCCGAGTCTCTAGTGGGAACAGAATGAGTCCCCGTCCGATCAGCATTGCCTTCTGTCTTAAATGAAGACGAGTCTAAGCCACTTCCAGGAACAAAGCCTACCCATTGCTGGAGTATTCGTTCAAAATCTCGTAAATGAACCGGCTTATAAAGACAATCATCCATGCCATTCTCCAAGCATTTTTGTCCATGCTCAGGAAGCACATGGGCTGTCATCCCGACAATTGGAATATGGGGAACCGGAGGAGAGGCCAAACCATGATGGCGATGCCAATAAGTAGATGTATGGACAAATGCTCCAGAATGTTCCAATTCCCGAATACGTTGAGTAATGGCCAACCCATCCATGTCGGGGAGTTCCCAATCCATCACAATGCAATCCACATCCGTGGATTCCAAAAATGTCAACGCTTGGATTCCCGTGTCCAGGATGACCACCTGACATCCGAGTTTTCCTAACATGCCCTCTGCGACCCGTTGATTCACGCGATTATCTTCCACAACGAGCACCGTAGGTCCTGCTTGTTCATTGAGGGGGGGTGGCACTAGAGCCTCATAAGTTTTCTGAACTATTGCAACGGGATATGGGACAGGTGCTTTTTGTAAATTTGACAACCTCCGATGATCTGTTTCGCCCAATACGCATTGAAAAAATTGATTACGGTGTAGGGGAAGGGTGATCATGGCATCGAATGTCAAATTTTTTTCTTCATCATCCTTTCGATACCAAAATGGTTTCAGACCCCAAACTTTGATGTCGTGAAACCGCGAAGAGGATCGAATTCGTTCAACCCATTCCCGAACAGCCGCTTTCTCCAGATGATCACTCAGAATTATCCCCGCGACGTGACATTCCGGTTCGTGGACACCTTCAAACAAAGTGTTCGCCTGGGAAATGCTGTTGATCTGCAGAACCCTGGCATGCACTTCTTGAAGAAATTGCCCGATCACCCAACCCGACGATTGCTGTAAACCGATCACCCAAACCTCTTTGCCAGCAACTGATATGGCGTTCGTACGTGGGGAAGGAGCGGTCCGTGATGCCAGACAGGGAATATCACACCAAAATGTTGATCCCTGATTTGGTTGACTTCTCACCCCCACGGTCCCGTGCATCAGCTCCGCTAATTGCTTGCAAATGGCTAATCCCAAACCGGATCCCCCAAATTTCCGGCTCATGGAACTATCCGCCTGGGTAAACACTTGGAAAATCTTTTGCTGAACCTCCTCTGACATACCAAGACCAGTGTCTTGAGCCGACAAGCGAATCCACAACCGAGTTTCTTGGTCCCGATCACCAGAAAGATCATGAAGTCCATCCATGGACCCAACACCCTCGGGACTTGCTGAATGAATGAGCGAACCTCGTAGCAAAACCGATCCTTCCATGGTAAATTTCAGCGCATTTGAAAGATAATTACAAAGAATTTGTCGCAAACGGTGAGGATCGCCGAAAAGCTCCGAGGGCACATCCCAGTCAACATAAACCGCCAAATCCAAGCCCTTTCGATGGGCCCGTTCCGAAAAGAGAACGACCACTTCTTCCAGTAAAGACGTCAGATTGAACCCGATGTTTTCCAAGGTCAATTGGCCCGACTCAAGTTTTGAAAAATCTAAAATATCATTGATGATTGTGAGTAATCCCTCGCCGGACATACGGATAATGTTGGCACATTCCTGTTGCTCCCGGTTTAGAGACGAATTAAGCAATAGCTCCGCCATACCAATAACACCGTTTAAGGGAGTTCGGATTTCATGGCTCATCACAGCCAGGAAGGCTGCCTTGCTTCGAGTGGCGGATTCGGCTTTAATCAATGCGTGATCCAGTTCATGATTTTTCGCTTCCAAGGTATCCGCAAAAGCCGACAATTCTTCAGCCGCTCTCTTTGGTTCCGTGATATCCATGCCATAGCCACGAAGCAATCCCAATTCCGCATGGGGACAAAACGTCCAGGAATACTGTCTCTCCCCAACGCTCACTTCGTAATGCATTTCAAGATGTCCTTGTGACAAACAACGACTGGCCAACTCTGAAAACCGATCCGGCAAAGCCGTGGAAAAACCATCTTGACCGATTTGGGCTTCCTCCATCAGGCGAACCATGGAAGGATTGGCATAAAGAAGTTGTCCCGAGGAATCAACTTCAACTACGGGAAACGGATTTTCTTTGGGAAAGGACACTAACCGACGGGTTTCCTTTGCTAATTTTATTTCCGAACTGAGATCTCGGAACATCAATAAGTATCCAGAGGCCTCCACGTCATCTACCACAAGCCCTTTTAATTCCACCCAACACCATGTCCCTTGTCGTTTTCGCAAACGTGTCCGCGGAACCCACAGCAATGTTTTTTCTAACAGAAGTCCTGAAAGTGGACAGATTTCCGTGCCGTTTTCCTCACAGGTGACCAAACATTCCAAGAGGTCATGACAGGACACATTTGTGGGACAAGCGGCTCCCCATCCTAACAAGCGCGAGCCGGCCAAATTCATTTGAGTCAATTGCCCATTCCGATCAATCAGACAGACCCCGACCATCAAACCATCCCAAAGACTTTGAAACAAGAGAGAATTTGACCACATAAGTTAAGACAATATTTCTCGGAGATTTATAGAGGAATCACCAGATTCCAGAACTTTCGTAATTCTCACTTCATACTTCAATTCTGAAGGGATCCCTAAATTTCTTACCTCCGGTTTCTGAGAACTCACCTGTGCATGTCTTGAAAATTTTGACCTGTGGCCTCATGCTCATTTCAGGATTCTGCTTCACCACCACGGCATCCTCACCAGTGGAAAGTTGAACAACCGTGCCCACAGGATACACCCCCAACACACGAATCATGGCTTCCACAAACCGTGTCGGAAACTTTCCATTTTTTGCTTCTTGGTAGACTCGGCGAATCGCTAAGGCCACAGGAAATGATCCGGAGGTATTCCCCACAGCAAGCAACTCATCAACATAATCGGTTAGCCCTAATAATACTCCAGAATCTGAGACAGGATTCCCCCCGTTGAATACCCTGAGCCATCACGATACGCATGATGCTCCTGCACGATCTGAATAATCTCCTGTGAAAATGCCGATTTCTTATTAATCAGTGCCACCCCCATATCGACATGTAGCTGTAACAACGAATGATCAATCCCAATGCTCCCCCATCGTGCCTGAACGACGTTGAGAGGAAGCCGCATATAGCCGACATCATGCAATAAGGCGGCGACGGCGATCTTTTCAAGCTGCTTTACCTCCCACTTGAGTTGGAGGCCAACCAGAATCGACAACAAGGCGGTATCAACGACATGCGAGTAAAGAGTGGGATCGAACTGGTCAAGATGCTCAATGAGCATGATCTCGGCGACTACAGTAGGGTGAGCTAACGCCTTTTCAACTAATGCCTTGGCCGCCGCCTCCATGTCGGCATGAGGAATCACCTGGCCGGTTTTGACGCCTTCGAACATGTCTTCTAAGGCCGCAATGGTATCCCCACGCAACCGGATTAACTGTTCTTGGTGTTCTTCTTCCCGTCGTTTTCTTTCCCGTGGGGAGGATGACGTGGGCTCTTGTCTGGAAGAATCATCCTGATCGGGAGGCGTCTCTGTCTCCAGATGACACTCCTGAGAGCCCTCAACATGAAGGGGTTCTGCGTCGGGCGACACATCGAGCCCCTTGGCAGTATCAATTTCGACTTCCTGAATGCCGGACTGGAGCAATTCCTGCACATCATGGGAAGAAAGAAGTCGGCGGTGACGAAAGAACGGGGACTTCCACCAGGAATCGAGGATTCGAACCAAATACATTCCTGCACATATCTGTGAACAGGCAAGACGCTTTCGAGTGGTCATAGTTCAGGGCGCTCCTGAGGAAGGGCTATTCATGGGATTGTTGAATCATGAGGAGTAAGGAGTATGAAGTCAGGAGCAAGAACAGATCTGCTCGCCTACGCCTTCCGTCTTACCAAGTCTAGCCCGACAATTTTTATCGGGGATCCATTCTCGTATTTTTTCGGATGGATACCCGCTAACAACCGGCGGGGATAATGGAAAGTTTGTTATTCGTTTCAAGCCTTGCCTCTCACGCCCCCATTAGGTTTCACCATCCATATCAGAGTTCCATTGCCTAGGGAGGTCATCAAGGCCAGGAAAAAGTAGGGACGATTACACCCCTGATGACGCAACCGACAATTGAGGTACCTCATCAATTGTCTGATAAATGGGGATCATTTTGGCGACATTGGCTAAATCCAAGACCTGACGAACATACGTTTGCGGGTTCACCAAACTAAAGGGAATTTTTCTACATTTGAGTGTTTGATGAGCAATCACCAAAAGACCCAAGGCGGAACTATCCACAAATGACACCTGTCCAAAATCCAAGACTATAGGCAACCCCTCTTTCATTGCCTCATCTAAACTGTCTTTAAACGTTTTTTTTGCGCCAAAGTCAAACCGTCCAGCCAAATGCATGACCACGGCTTTCTCAATTTTTTCTTGTGTGACATTCATAAACTCCTCCATGGTGTATGCCAAGAAACCTCCTTGACTATCCTGTGATCATCCAACCCCCCTTATCGGTGAGGATTCACAAAAAATAAAACACTTCTGCACATGCCTTCAACGTCAGATTGTTTTACCTAATAATAGTTAATGTTACGCCCTTCTATTGGCATAGTTCGAACAGAACAAGCAAAGAAAAGAATCAAACCCTCCACTAATCCTTCCTTATCCGGTACACTGAGGTACCGTTTACCGGCACACGCTCGAAATGATCATCCACTGCCAATGTCGTTTCCGTGGCTCCCAGAATCAAATACCCATGAGACGCGAGAATACCTCGAATACGGCGAAGAATGTCTTTCTTGGTCTCCACATCGAAATACACCATGACATTCCGCATGAACACTAGATCCATTCTCGGAAGAACCAGCCACGAATCGGCCAGATTCATCTCCCGAAATTCAATCATATTCCGCACATCATCACGAATCTGCCACTCCATCCCTTGCCGTGAAAAGTAGGTATTCAATAACGGTGGGGAAAGGCCCCGATTCACCTCGAATGATCCATATCGGCCTTCCTGGCCACGTTTGATCATTTCCTGGGAAATATCGGTAGCAATCAACCGAATATGCCAGGACGTCAGTTCTGGAAAATGGTGCAAAATTGTCAAGAGGATTGAATAGGGTTCCTGTCCGCTGGAACTGGCCCCGCACCAGATATGTAAACGCTTGATGTCCCAATTCGCCTGAATTACTTCCGGCAGAAGCCGGTCTTTTAAAGTCTGAAATGGAACGAGATCTCGAAAAAAACTTGTTTCATTGATGGTCATGGCTTCCACAACACGCTTGTGTAACTGGCCATAGGAAGTCTGTCGGAGTTGAGAAACCAGATCCGCCATTGATCGGAAACCTTCCTGCTTGGCAACCGGCTCAAGCCGGGATTGCAATAAATAGATTTTCTCAGGGTCTAAAACCATGGCTGACCGCATCCGAATCAGATTCCGGATGTAGGTGACATCTTCAAAGGAAATTTCTGGAGCCACAAGGTTTCTACTGATCATGAAGATACTAGGAAAACGGATGAATACCCTCCATTCGAGATAGTCTCCCTCCTTCAATACCTATTCATCGGAAGACACATCTTCCAGACCTTCTAGGAAGATGCAGAACAGAGGCAGCCTGTCCTCTATGGCACTCCAAAAGCCAATGAAAGAGGAAGGAGAGAAGAATTAATAAGCCTTACGAACAGACCTCCACCTCACGGAGGCGAATAAAAAATTGACAAGAGATCAAGATCCCGTTAACGAGGAGCCAACATTTTCAAATGAGCCAGCATAGCCGCAGGAATATCGTTTAACGGAAGAATTTTGTCGATTCCTCCAGCCTTGATAGCCTCTTTGGGCATCCCAAAAACGACACAGGATGCTTCATCCTGGGCAAAGTTAAATGCTCCGGCCTGTTTCATTTCCAACATTCCCACAGCTCCGTCACTCCCCATGCCGGTCAGAATCACCCCGAGACTATTCCCACCGGCATACCGGGCGACCGATCGAAACATGACGTCCACAGAGGGACGAAATCGGTTGACCTGCGGCTCCTGATTAAGTGAGACATAATAGCGGGCACCGCTCCGGCGAAGTTCCATATGATAATTACCCGGCGCCAACAAGGCCTGTCCGGGCATGACGCTATCCCCTTCCCGCGCTTCTTTCACGTGAATCTGACAGAGATCATTCAGCCGGTTCGCAAACGATTTGGTAAATTGCTCCGGCATATGCTGCGTCATAATGATGGGTGGGGTATTCGGTGGCAGCACTTCCAATAATTCCCGAAGCGCTTCGGTCCCACCCGTGGATGCCCCGATGGCAATAATCGTGTCAGTGGTCTTAATCATCGCGGATTGAGCAGCCAGCGCTTTAATCCGTTCAGTACAGTCTGCCGGTGGAGATCGTCTTTTCACGTTGGCCTGAGCCGCAATCTTTACTTTACTGATAATTTGATGCGCTAAGTCCGACAGGCCATGCTGAATATCCACCGTGGGCTTCGTCACAAAATCCACGGCACCGGCTTCCAACGCCTGTAACGTGGTCGCCGCGCCCTGTTCAGTCAACGAACTCACCATCACCACAGGCATCGGCCGGGCGGCCATAATTTTCTGCAAAAAAGTGAGTCCATCCATTTTTGGCATTTCCACATCCAGGGTCATCACATCAGGGTTAAGGGCTTTCATCTTATCTCTGGCGACATACGGGTCAGGAGCGGTTCCAACCACCTCGATTGCAGGATCATGCGATAAAATCTCCGTCATAACATTCCGAATCAACGCCGAGTCATCAACAATCAACACGCGTATTTTTTTATCATTCATATTACTTCCCCTCAATCAATAAGGAGTAAACAGGAAGGAAACAGGAGCAAAAAACAACATGGCATTTTTTCTCGCCATTCCCCTCTCCTTACGCCTCACGCTTTACCAATTACACTTCACACCTAACTCATTACCCCCTCATGTTTTTTCTCAAAAAAGTGTGACGTCCGACTGCATAGGAGCATGTTGAAGTTTCTTCCGATACTGCCCCTCCTCTTGAGCAATAGCACTCGCCACCACCCGGTCGAGTTTTTTCATAAGCACTTTCCCTGAATCGGTAAAATAGTACACCTTCCGCGGACAGACATCACCGACATCGGCTTTAAGTGGCGACAGACCCTCCTGTTCCAAAAAGGCGAGAGCCCAAGCAGCATTTTTGGCTCCAATATCAATGGTGCCATCATAAATTTTTCCCCCGCCAAAAACCTTCGCTTCAAGCCGCTCCTTTTTCCCGCCGCGTTTAAAAATATCGTTCATCAACATTTCCATGGCAAAACTTCCGTATCGTCCTGAATCCGCCCAATTATCGTGTCCTTCGGTATTGGAAGGTGCTGCTAACATGAAATGATTCATCCCTCCCACGCCGGCTTCCGGATCTCGAAGACACACCGAGATACACGACCCTAATACCGTATAGACGACTTTTGGTTCCCGGCTTACAAAATATTCACCTGGGAGAATGACGGCCACTTCGTAGGGGAAGCGGGTATCCTGCATTCGCCGAATATGCCCAAATTCCATTAATCCAGGAGATGCCATAATTTCCTTAAAGAAAGGAGTGAACAGTCAGGAACATGAGAAAAGAGATAAGTGTTTCCCCTCCTCCAATCCTGACCACTTTCCCCTCTTCCCTATGCCTCACTATTTACGCCGACTGGCTTTTGATAAATGGTCGGGCGGAGATACGTAAATTGATGGTCGATCCACTGCAAACTTTCTGAATGTCCGATAAACAAATATCCACCAGGGCGGAGGTATCGAAAAAACTTCTCCATGAGTTTGGCTTGGGTGGGACGATCGAAATAAATCATGACATTCCGACAAAAAATTACATCCAACTGACTGCGTATAGGAAATGTCGGGTCCATTAAGTTTATCCGTCGGAAGGCCACAAGACGCGCGACCTGAGGGCGCACCTGAAGCTTTCCCGCTTGCGGGCCTTTCCCACGGAGAAAATGTCGTTTTACCAGATCATTGGGAAGTTGACTCACCCGCTCTTCCTCATAGATACCTGAGGAGGCCTTAGCCAACACCCGGGTAGAAATATCGGAGGCGAGAATTTTGATGTCCCATCGATTGATATCGGGAATGGCATCAGACAGTGTCATGGCAATCGTATAGGGTTCTTCCCCGGAAGAAGATGCAGAAGACCAAATCCTCAAGGTTTTGGCCGATCGCACCTCTGGGACTATCTGGTCGCGCAGAAAATCAAAATGCACCGGCTCACGATAAAAATCAGTCTTATTGGTCGACACAAGATCCAACAATTTCATCAACTCTTCTTCCCCGCCTTTCCCGCTCACGCAGTCGTAATAGGCCTGATAGGAGGAAAGGTGAAGATCCCGAAGCCGTTTTCCCAAACGAGAAACTAAGAGCGTCTTTTTGGGGGCATCGAGGGTGATACCGACCTGCTGATAAATTAAGTGCTTGAACTGTTGAAATTCCTTGTCAGTCAACGTTGGCGTCATTATATTGTCCCTTATCGTCAATTGAGCCAAAGTCACCAGTGAGGCATACTCCTCATTCCTTACTCCTCACTTTCAATCGGCTGGGAACCAATAAAACAACATCCCATAGACCACATACGCCATCAGAAGGATTCCTGCAATGGTCAATTGCAGCATACGCTCCAACCGACGATGGCGACAGACTCCTGCCACCATCGCTCCAGCCCCCATCGCATTTCGATGCTTCCGGTCTCCATCCATCATTTTCGTGCTTCCCATTCCTATTGTGGTCATCTTGAGGCCGGTATGAACTAGAAGAACCGACATCTATAAAGACCAATATTGTTCGACTGTTCTACCAAACTGATCATGACCGACAGATTATTAATTTGTGACTTACGCCACAGGCCAAAGAGATACCAGACTAAAGGGAACCCCTATCCATATTCCACGCGATAGCACGAACCCTACAAGGAGACAGACCGTAGGCCATGGTCATTCCGACCAGAACCAACTCCCATAAAATATTTCCAATAGCCATATTTTCCGCTGGAAGATTTCCGTTCCAGGGGCTCAATGAAGTGAAAAAAAGACGGAATGAATACAAGAAACAGATTTCTTCGTGAGGTGTGAAACGATGGACTATTCGTTTGACCACACACCCTTCACCCTCACTTCCTTTTTCCATTTCCATTTCATGTTATCGGCACACCTCTGGCCGAATTTAAGGACCGGAGGTATTTTTAAAAAAAATGGAAGCCCAGGGGGGGAATAAAAAAAGGCGAGGAAGGTTGTTATACCCTCCCCGCCTTTTCTCAAGACGATTGGTCTTAAAACGAAGTTATTTCAGTCTGACAACAATGGCTCCCATAAGATCACCCTTCTTCCAATCTTTTTTGGTAGTTTTGGGGTGTTTGTTATGGCAATCGGCACAACTGTCAGCGATAGCATAATCAGCCGACATACCGATAGTCACTCCACCATCGTCTCCCACGATCGCGTTTTCTTTCCCTTTGGCTAATTCCGCTAACATTTCTTTTTCTTTTGCGCTCTTGGGTGCATTGGAAGCATACAAGGGCTCAGTTCCCACCAAGGACAAATCAAATTCTTTCAATTCCTTTCCGAGCTCTTTCACGAATTGGGCTGGAAGCATTATGCCGTGGTCATCCTTCACCCAATCTTCATCAGGTTTCATGCCACCTTTGCTCGCATCGGCCACCACACTTTTGACGTACACCGTTCTGGCAGCCTTAGCCGTGGCCAGGATGTACTTCGCCGCCAAATCCTTAGCCGCATCGGCGGCTTGGCCCACCGGTACAACCAGGGCGAGCCCAATCATGAAGACGACAAACATCATTGCGAATGCAGCCCATCTTCTCATAACAACCCTCCTCCTGTGAGTGTTGAAAAATATGATATGAACGGATTAGATGCCCTGGCTCGGGACTCTAGACTAGCCGACATAACCAGGAACAGTCAATAGAATTTACGGATAGGGAAGAGGCAAGAGTAAGGAGCGGAAGAAAATTCCAAAATGGTTTTTCCCTCGCTCCTTACCATTAAACTATTTACTTCTTACTGTTACCTAAAATTCTTCAAAAAAATCATCCCCTGGCTTTTTATGCCCGTTGGACCCCGAACTCCCAACACCCACAGGGACCTCTTTTTTAGTGGGGGAATGTTTTCCCTGAGCTTTGCCAGTAATAGACAAGGCCGCACGAGAATATTGAGACCCCGTTCCGCTGGCCGATTGAGCGTGAACCGATGTGCCGGTTTTTGTCATTGGCCCCGAACGTTGACCCCCGAACTCAGTCTGGACCTTGAAAAACTCGACCTGCCGCAACAGATCCTCAGCTTGTTGCGCCATCGACTGGGACGCCGAAGTCGCCTGCTCCACCAAGGCCGCATTTTGTTGGGTGCCTTGGTCCATCTGCATCACCGCCTTATTCACTTGGTCAATCCCCGCCGCCTGCTCCTGCGAAGCCGCACTGATTTCTGAAATAATATCCGTGACCCGTTTAACCGAGTTCACAATCTCAGCCAGCGTCTGGCCCGAGCGATTGACCAACTCACTGCCACCGCCAACTTTTTGCACCGATTCGTTGATCAGCGTCTTAATCTCCTTGGCGGCCGTCGCCGAACGTTGCGCCAGATTTCTCACTTCCGAGGCCACTACCGCAAAACCTCGTCCCTGCTCGCCAGCCCGTGCCGCTTCCACCGCAGCATTGAGTGCTAAGAGATTCGTTTGAAACGCAATTTCGTCGATCACGTTAATAATATCCGCGATCTTTTTGCTACTCTTATTAATCTCATCCATGGCCTCTACGGCCTTGTCCGTAACCGCGCCACCCTTCTCCGCCACCTCCCGGGCGGCCACCGCTAGTTGGTTCGCCTGTTTGGCATTATCCGCATTCTGTTTAATGGTAGAGGTCATCTCTTCCATGGACGCACTGGTTTCTTCTAAGGCTCCTGCTTGGGCCGAAGTTCGCCCGGCGAGATCGGAGGTTCCTGCATTAATCTCGGAAGTCCCGGTCGTAATACCGGAAACGGCTGTTTTTACAGACCCAATGACTTCACTCACCCTGTCAAACATCATATTAAACGATTCACTGGTTCGACCGATTTCATCCTGACTGTTCACGCTGGCCCGACCGGTGAGATCTCCTTCCTTGGCTCGCTCCGCCATGGACTCCAGACTCTTCATCGGCTTGACCACCAACTTCGCAATCATCAGATACAACAGCCCCATCATCAACACACCCACGGCCAGAATCCCCATATACATATTACTGAGATTCCCTTGTAATTGTGCAGCGGGACCATCCATGGGAATCTGCACCGACACAGCTCCTAACATTTCCCCGATTTTTTTACCCTCATGACAGCCTATACAGGCTTGGGCCGTCGCCAGATCCGGGGTCGCTCGGCGGAACATCATTTTCCCATTCACGGTATCGTTTTTGGTAAATTCCTTTTGGCCGGCAGCTAGGGCAGCTAGGGCTTCTTTCTCAAAGGGATCTTGCGGAGCATTTTTCGGATTCAGTGGCGAGAGACTCACGATCCTGGCATTAAAGACGCCTTCTTCAGCCAAAAGTTCAGAGGTTTCACGAGCAAATGTGGCCGGAAAGGGAACCGTATCAGGAGCACTATGATCAACGCCGGTATTCATCCCAGCCGCCTTGGCTTTCACCACAAACTCTTTGGTCACATAGGCACGAGTGACCTCAATTTGCTTTTGAACAATAAACGCCTGATCTGATAAAACCCGTTCAAGATCGGAATGCAATTGCTGTCCGAGCAAATACGCTCCCCCTGCTAGCAAACTTGCAAAGACCACCATAATAGTCATCACCACTTTTGGACCGATGCCTATTGAGTTCCATACTTTACCCATGCAACCTCCTATCTTATTTGATAAATAAACAAACTTGCCTGCTTCAATGTTCCGCGTAAGGGGTGAACCGTGAGGCGTCGGATGGATCTCCCCTACCAACCGGCCGGGATCAGGGAAAACGCAACGCCATTGGCCTCCCACTTTTCTGCCTTTTCGTCGCTCCCCTCACGATTGACCCGTCACGTCTGCTAAAACTCTTCAAAAAAATCATCCTCACGTTGACGGCGGTCATGGCCATTCGAGCTACCCACGCCCGCCGGTTGAGACTTCGCCCTGGCCTTAGGAGGAGAGACAGCTTTCACTGAGTGTAAAGGCTTACTCACAGCGGAGGACTTGGTGCCACTTGAAAGCGCAACCTTGGCTCCCGATCCGCGTTGGGTCCCTGCAAACTGTTTTTGTTCGGTATTTTCTAATTTAAAAAAAGCGACTTGATTCAACAGTTCAGTCGCTTGCTGTTTCATGGACTGGGAAGCCGACGTGGCTTCCTCCACCAAAGCCGCATTCTGCTGCGTGCCCTGATCCATCTGCATCACCGACTTATTCACTTGGTCAATCCCCGCCGCCTGCTCCTGGGAGGCCGCACTGATTTCTGAAATAATATCCGTGACCCGTTTGACCGA
Source organism: uncultured Nitrospirales bacterium (assembly GCA_963801755.1). Classification (GTDB taxonomy): domain Bacteria; phylum Nitrospirota; class Nitrospiria; order Nitrospirales; family UBA8639; genus Nitrospira_E. The sequence continues at coordinate 113,228 of CAWDGE010000024.1, forward strand.
GTTCACAATCTCGCCCAGCGTCTGGCCCGAGCGATTCACTAACTCACTGCCGTCACCCACCTTTTGCACCGATTCATTGATCAGTGACTTGATCTCCTTGGCAGCCGACGCCGAACGTTGCGCCAAATTCCGCACTTCCGAGGCCACTACCGCAAAACCCCGGCCTTGTTCACCTGCGCGTGCCGCTTCCACCGCAGCATTGAGTGCTAAGAGATTCGTTTGAAACGCAATTTCGTCGATCACGTTAATAATATCCGCGATCTTCTTGCTGCTCTTATTAATCTCATCCATGGCCACCACAGCCTTGTCTGTGACCGCGCCACCCTTCTCCGCCACTTCCCGGGCGGCCACTGCTAATTGGTTGGCCTGCTTGGCGTTATCGGCATTTTGCTTGATGGTGGACGTCATCTCTTCCATCGACGCGCTGGTCTCCTCCAACGCGCCTGCCTGAGCCGAGGTGCGTTGCGAGAGATCTTCATTGCCTTGGGTAATTTCACCTGACGCGGTAGAGACATGTTCCGCAGCCTGGCGGACTTCAGACACTACCTTCACCAAATTATCCAACATGACATTCATCGCCTTGCCCATGGTTCCCAATTCATCATTGGACATCACGGTGACACGCCGACTCAAATCTCCGTCAGCCGCCCGTTGAGCCACCTCGCTTATTTGAACCAGGCTATTTGCACCACGACGCCCAACCCACAATCCAACGAACAAAATCAGAACCAGACAAATAATGGCGGTAATGGTTAAATTTCGATTAAATGCAATGGCCGCAGCCGTGGCTTCGGCTTTAGGAATTCTGACCAAGACAGACCAATTCATCCCCGGATAGCCCAAGGCGCCTTTCAGATGGGTATATCCACCCATTTGCCAGATGTTCTTCCCCTCATGGAGGGCCAATTGATAGCCCGTTTTTCCGGCAACGGCAAATTTTGCGGTTTCTACTCCATTTTCTGCGAGATTGAGTTTAAACAACGTTTTTTCAAAATCATGGGTCATGTCCGCTGTGCCTTGATTGGATGGATCATAATCCACGATGACCTGCCCCTTATCTCCGAGCAGAGAAATTTCCGACCCCGCCCATCCGGCCCCTTTGAGCTCTTGATAGGCGGATTGCACGATCTCTTCCACCAGAGTAAACTTGACCCGATTGGTCCAATACCCGATCAAATCGCCATCCACATACACCGGAGCTGAAAAACCCAAGGTTAACCCGTCATCTCCAGAATACACCGATTTCACATCTTCATCGACATGGACGTCTTCAATGAACGTCCCGGTCGCCGTATCATTGCCGGGAGCCGTAAAGGATTGTCTCGTGGTAAATTCTTTGGCTTCCACCGCCTTAAACCACGGAGCGTCCGTATATTTTTTGGAATAAATTGCCGTGGTGTCGATCGGATTCCCTTTAGCATCCTTTGAGTTCACGGCCATAACATCTCCAGTCGGATCTACCAATATTGTCAAATAATAAATACCGGAAGTCGCGACGTATTGGTTCATGGCACTCGCTATCGCATTATTCTCCTTGCTGTACCAATGGTAGCGTTCACCCACGATCCTATTAAGACCAAAGGATTGAGGATCCCCATACCGTTCGAATAAATTCCGGTCGATTTTATCCCCAATGGTCTCCGCCATCGCTTGCACGCGCAGTCCGGCGGCTGTTTCCATTTCCCCGGTAGCTGAAGACCCTAAGTACCCCACCGCAGCCATCGGTACAATGCCAAAGATGGCGAACAACACCACCAACTTGGTTGCGATTCCCAAACTGAAAATTTTGTTCACCATCTTGTTCATAAAAGCCTCGCTGATTTCCTTGAAATTGTTAATGGCCTCTGGCCTCCTAGAACATCCATGGCCTATGTCATTTCGGGTCAGGCATGGACTTCAGTTTTTTCCTCCACATCTTGAATCTTCCCTACTACCGTTGCTTCCTCCTCCGTTAGAACCCGATCAATGTCCAACAGGGTCACTAAGCGATCCTGGGCATTACCAATGCCGGCGATAAACGTGACATCGACTGAGGTCCCCATGTCCGGAGGGGGCTGAATATCCTTGGCATTCATATCCAACACATCGGACACCGCATCGACCAGAAACCCCATCACACGATTCCGGACATTAACCACGACAACCACGGTGAACGACGTGGGTTCGGTCACCCCCATGCCGAATTTCATGCGAAGATCCACAATGGGTACAATAGTGCCACGAAGATTGAGCACCCCTTTGAGAAAATCCGGGGTATTGGGGATCCTGGTTACCGTGGTGTATCCCTTGATCTCCTGCACTTTCAGAATATCGACCCCGTAATATTCATCCGCCAGATTGAAGGTCAGATATTGTTGATCGTCGCTGGCATACGTCGTTCGGATTGCGCGTTGCGCTGTCGGTTCAGCCGTTGCGGTGGTCATGATTGGGCTCCTTTGTTTTGTACATCTTGGTTATGGCTCAACACGTGTATTTTTTGTCTCGAAAAGTGTGAAGCATAAGGCGCATAACAAACTTCACAGCTTCAGTGCCTTTTGTCTTTCCTCTCACGGTTTCTCATGCCGCCGCAATATGGCCAACCCTTGCCAATTTGGCTAGCCCCGGCACATCCAGGATCAAGGCGACTTGCCCGTCTCCCAGAATTGTGGCTCCGGAAATCGCCTCAACCTTGCGATAATTTTGCTCCAAACTCTTAATGACCACTTGTTGTTGCCCGGTCAGTTCATCCACGAGGACCGCCAATCGCCGGCCATCGGTCTCCACGATCACCAACAAAGCCTGTGATGGATCGGTAAAATCCGGCGTGAGGCCAAAAGCCTCATAGAGTTTGACCACAGGGACCCATTCTCCGCGAAGACTGACCACCTCACCTTTACCCACGATCCGTTGCAACTCATAGGGTTTAGGCCGTATGGATTCGGTGACCGCAATAAGCGGGATGATGTAGTTATCCTGACCGACCCGGACTGTCATCCCATCAATAATGGCCAGCGTGAGCGGTAATTTTAACGTGAGACGAGAACCCTTGCCCATCGTACTTTGAATGTCCACCGACCCGCCTAGCCCTTCGATATTTCGTTTCACCACATCCATGCCTACTCCTCGACCCGACACATCAGTAATGGCCTCGGCCGTCGAAAAACCCGGACGAAAAATCATTTGATACACGGCCTCATCCGACATATTGCTTCCATCGGCAATGATTCCTTTTTCCACCGCTTTTTTAATGATCTTTTCCCGGTTCAATCCTCGCCCGTCATCTTCCACGGCGACACAAATGTTACCGCCATCATGATAGGCATGGAGACGAATCGTTCCCCTGGCAGACTTGCCTTGAGCTAACCGGTCCTCAGGCAGCTCCAATCCATGATCCGCCGAGTTGCGAACCAAATGGGTGAGCGGATCGCCAATCGCCTCAATCAGGGTTTTATCCAATTCCGTTTCCTCGCCGGACATGAGCAATTGAATCTGTTTATCACTTTTCCCTGCCAGATCCCGAACTAATCGTGGGAACCGGTGGAACGCACTGCCGATCGGCATCATCCGAATGGACATGACCCGTTCTTGTATCTCTCGGGTATTGCGTTCCAATTGGGTAATACGCTCCTGGAGAACGGGGAGCTGATCGATGGAAAACTTCTCACTGAGATCCGTAATCATCGATTGTGTAATCACCAATTCTCCGACCAGATTAATCAATTTATCGATTTTTTCCGTATCGACCCGAATAGATGCCACTTCATTTTTTTTCAATTGCTGTTGCTTTTGCAGCGCCTTATCGACTTGTTGGGGGGACGCCTTTTTCTCCTCCACCAGAATTTCGCCAAGAGGCTTTTGCTTGGCCAGACTTTCGGCGACTTGCTCCGGGGTCACCACCCCTTCTTCCACTAGGATATCCCCTACCCGTTTATAGGCTTCTGGCTTTTGGGGAGCGCGATCAATAATGGTCATTTCACTCCCGTCCCGGACAAACGCAAACACCTCCTCGACCTGGTCAATAGGTGCATCGGTTTCCAATTCCACCGTCCAACTGAGATAACAGCGTTCTGGATCAAGGGTGTCCAAAGCCGGAAGACCATCAGTTCGTACTTGCAGCACTTTCACCATGCCCAGCTCATGGAGCTCCTTGAAAATCTTGGCCGGATCCATGCCTCGTTGAAATAATTCCGGCAAGGGGCTCCAATCGATCTGGACCATTCGCCACCTCGCCGTTTGAGGCGGAGAACCCTTTGGGGCGACTTCCGGCGAAGACCTCTGCTGTGCAGAGGCGATCGATCCCTTCTGACAGGCTTCCAGTTCAGCTTCTACTACGTGAATGGCTGTCTCATCTGCCGACTCACCCCCTTGCGCCGCGTCCAAAAGACATTTCAAACCGTCCAACCCCCGCAACAAGACATCGATGACATGGGCAGTCACCGGCATTTTCTCATTCCGGAGATCATCCAGAATGTTTTCCATTTTGTGAGTCAACTCGGCAATGGCCGTAAAATGAAACATCCCCGCGTTGCCTTTAATCGAATGGGCTCCCCGAAAAATTCGATTCAGCAAGTCCAGGTCTTTTGGGCGTTGTTCTAGCGCCAACAAACCGGACTCGATGGTTTCCACATGTTCTGCGGATTCAGTGAAAAACGACTCTTGAAACCGTGAAAGATCAACCGCCATTATTCGACTCCTTTGCGAATGGACCGAGCATGTGTGTTGTCGTTAGGCATCAGGCAGAAAGGGTGAGACATTTTTTGAGGCAGGGTTAACTCGCTCAGCATCTTATTCAATCGATTCATTGCACCCTCAAGCCTATTCTTTTTTCTGTCACCACCCAAATCACTTGGCAATTTCCAATTGAGTATTCAGCTGATTTAACGACCTCTGAGATTCGCTTCCCATTTCCTATTCCGGCAGAACTTTCTTAATCGTGGCTAGCATTTGTTCCGGGTTAAACGGCTTCACGACCCACCCAGTAGCTCCGGCACTTTGGCCTTCTTTCTTTTTGTCATCAGAGGACTCGGTGGTTAACATTAAAATCGGGGTGAACTTGTGGGCGGGCATCCCCCGCACGGCCTTAATTAGTGCAATCCCATCCATGTTCGGCATGTTCAGATCCGTAATCACCAAATTGGGCTTCGCCCCCCCATTGAGTTTATCCACGGCTTCTTTTCCGTCTCCAGCTTCGACCACTGCATAGCCGGCACCACTCAGCGTAAAGCTCACCATTTGACGCATTGAGACGGAATCATCCACAACTAAAACTGTCTTGCCCATAGCATTACCTCACTTTGGTTCTGTGTATTTCAATGTTGGCCCCGTACGATCACCATTAATTGTTCGACTCTACCGATTTTCCCTATGGGTCCAGGGTGAGGCGTCGGGGCGAAAACCCATCCTCACGCCTCACGTGTTACCCCTCACCCTCCATGTCTGTCCTCTTCAGAACAACGTGATGTTGTCCCCTGTATCCGAACCGGTTCCGACCATCACCATCCCTTGACCCGATCGGGCAGCCTCCATCGTGAGGCGTTCAGACTCCATGGTATAGGTGTGTTCGAGATTCCGGATTTCTTCCAGCACCTGAGGCATCATATCTATACCTTCAGTATCGTTGACCACAGCTTGAAGCGGCGCATGGATTCGCTCCAATGGCTGATAAACATGTTCCAATTTTTGGCGGGTGATATCTTGAAATTGCATGGACATCACAATTTGTCCGATATCCTTTCCCAATTCTTTGGTTCGCCCGGAATTGTGTCCAACGCTCTTTTTTAAGGCCTCATTTTTTTGACCCATGATTTTTATCATCTCCAAAACTTTGTTCTGAGCCTCCACCGTTTCCGATAAGTCTAATGAGGCCAGAACTTGGAGTTCCGACATTGCCGATTCGGTTGTGCCTTTGACCGTCGTCGCGAGAGTACGAATTTGCTCTGAGGCCTGCGCGGACCTATTCGCCAATTTCGTCACTTCGTCCGCCACCACGGCAAACCCGCGTCCATGCTCTCCCGCCCGAGCGGCTTCAATCGCCGCATTGAGAGCTAATAATCGAGTTTGATCGGCAATAAATTCGACTTCCTCCACCACCTCTGAAATTCGAGAAGTGGTTTCTAAAGCCTGCTCCATCACACTCACCGTGGCGAGCGTCACTGTGGTCGTCTGTGTGACTTGCCTGACGAACATTTCTATAGTCTTTTGTGTGTCATGAAGGATCCGATCGACGGTATAGTCATCCTTCCCCCCATGTCCCTCTGCCATATTTAACAGCGCTTCGGTTTCCTCCACCTGCTCTCTGGCATTTCGTGAAATGGCCTGAAAACGCTGAATCAGCCCATCGGCCGCTTGTCCCGTTTCTTGAATGACCGCCTTGATCTGTCCTACAAATACCGGAAATACCGGTGCCAGGCACTGGCAAAAGGCCTTCCAGTTCTCCAACCAACGGCGCTGCGCCTGAATGCCCTCCTGAAGTTGTTTTTCCAACAGGTGGATACGCATCTGCCTGCTTCTGGCGCCCAAGGCATATCCGATCCCTGTTCCGATCACAACGACACCCAGCCATACCATCCAATCACCATTCACACGTCACCTCATTTTTGGATCTCGATGATTATCATTTGCATTATTTAATGGTCTTGCGTTACGAGTCCTGGGTGGGGAGAAACTGTGCAAATCCAATTTGCTCAAATTTGTCACGAATACGACTGGAATACCCTTGCACGGTCACCCGCCCGGAGCGGGTCGCTGCCACCATCAGCTGTACACAAGAGGAATCCATACAGGTCACCTCGCCCAAATCAATTTTGAGAGGTCCCTCTTGTTGATGCAAGGCTACTAGGTCGGAATGAAATTGAGCTGCTTCAAAAATGGTGAGATCGCCTAGTGGTTTGAGAATCGACTCTTCAGGAATCGTTGACGTGACTTGGCATTCTTCCATGTTACCCTCTCATCTCTCGGAAAAAAAACGTGAATATTCAAACACCTCTCCTTGCCTGGCCTGATGCATTACCTTCCCGCGTGAATCCCCTTGGCATGGCAAGAAACAAACCGGAGACAACCAGAACTATCGGAAGCCAAAGGACCCTACTTTAGAAGGACTCAAAAAATTTTCATTGTGCCCCCAACCCCCGGTGGGGAGGGGAGTAAGAAGACCGGAGAATGAAATGTCCGAGCGGGAAAATCATTTTTTCTTCATACCTTACTCCTCCTCTTTACTCCTCACGCCCTTTCCAATTCGTGAGCGGTCCTGGGGGTTTCAGATACCATTGAGATACATTCTTCGCCGATCGGCAAATCTGCCTTGATAACACACACGACTTTATTGCCTTTCCCTCGATACTCAACCCGTGAGAAGCTTAAGGCTTTGGCCATCGCAATACCCCGTCCGTGACTTTCCAAAACTCGATCCGGATTGATCTGTTCATACTTCCGCCAGTCGAAGCCGGAACCTTGGTCGGTTATTGTCACTTGGATGCAATCCAAGCACCGTTCAAACAGCACGTCGACCACCTTATGGACGTGCTCAGGAAGCCCCACCCGATGTTGAATTTCTTCCTCCCACGTTCCACTTGCCTGGAGAGCCGTTTTTTCATCGAACCCGATTCCCAAATTTCCGTGCTCCACTCCATTCATCAGCAATTCATTCAGTCCGAACACAACTTTTTCTGAATTGGGACAGGCTCGCCCCAACAGGGAGGCCAGATCATATGCTTCCTCCATGGTTCGAACGTGAAAACGGCCGTGCTGTAATAATTCAACAATCTGAGATTGCTGGCCAAGATTTCGGAATATCCGTTTCCATTTCAATCCCTCCTCAACCGCTGCGTTCACAATCCGTAATAACAGCAGTTGGTCAAAGGGCTTGATGAGATAAAAAAAGACCCCCGCTTCAATTCCTTCGCCTATTTCCTGCGGAGAGCCCGCTGCGGTTTGCATCACAACCGGAAGCCATTGGAGGTGTTCATCGCCCTTCACGTGCGACAACAAATCTAGGCCACTCATTCCCGGCATCATTCGATCCAAGACCATGGCATGGAACCCTTGTCGGTCCTGTTGTAATTGTGCTAAGGCCTCCTCCCCATTATGTGCCTGAACAAGTTCATATGGTTCATCCCTAAGACATTCAACAAGAACATCCAGGTTTGACTCATCGTCGTCCACTAACAAGATTCGGGAAGATGTGTTTTTCATACCTGCCATCTCGAAAACTGGAAAGACTCAAGCAACTCGTGAGAAGACAGAAGACAGAACAAATCCTTACCCTCTCGGCTCTCTATTCGTCTTCCTTCTCATGCCTGACGCCTAAAACTCCACTCCGAGTAACGCCACGTCATCCTCAAATCCGGCTTGGGCATTCCATGTACGGCTCTCCTCAATAATTCGGGACAATCCCGACTGCAACGGCTGATCGGCAATCTCCTCAAGTGCTTCCTGAAGCCTTTTTCTCCCCCAGATCTCTTCCTGAGCATTCATTACTTCATAAATACCATCGCTAAAAAGATACATACGGTCTCCGGCATTCACGGTGATGGATTCAGTTCCATACACCTCATCCCGCGAAAAACCAATTGGCCAGGATCGCCCGCCCAACACTACCGAAGACCCATCTCTTTTCACCACAATGGACCCGGGATGTCCCGCAGTGGCATACCGAAGAAGGCGCGTGGAGCATTGCCAGACCCCGACCCAGATCGTGAAATACTCCCCGTCATCGCTCATGGGATATTGTTGGTTCAGACTGGTGAGGATTTCGCCTGGATGATAAGAGGGAAACACTTGCTGAATGTGTTCTTCCTTGAAAAACAGAGATAACGCCACAGCCCGTAATGCAGGCCCGATCCCATGCCCCGACATATCCAACACCATGAGACCGAGATGGTCGTCCCCCCATCGGGCGACCTGAAAGAAATCTCCTCCCAAATGCGAGGACGGCAAAAATTCCCACTCCACCCGCACTCCTGGGACCGCTTCCCCCGTCCGGGGGAGCAGACCTCGGACAAAGGCGGAGGCCGAATTGAGTTCAAAATGTAATTCCATCTGCTTTTGTGATAACAACCGATTGGACTTTTCCACATCGAGCATCAACTGTCGGACTCGAAGGCCCGCGCACACTCTGGCGACAATTTCATGACCGGAAGCGGTTTTGGATAAGAAATCATCGGCTCCCCGGCTGAGCCCTTCGGCAATTTGTGTCGGGTGGTCTAATGCCGTCATCAGAATAAAATGGATTGTGCGATAGCGTTCATCCCGTTTAATCGCTTCACAAAGTCCGGGACCATCTAGAGCGGGCATCACCCAATCCGAAAGAATGAGATCCACCGATTCCTGATCCAGCATGGCCAGGGCTTCTTCCCCATTTTTGGCCTCCAATAACCGACACTGCAGTTTCGCCAAACGCTTCTTGGCGACCATCCGAACAATTTCTTCATCATCCACAATGAGAATGGTATAGATAGGAACACCGGTAGGCGCTTTCACACCCAGGACATCTCCAGTCGTAATCTGTTTGATGATCTTTCCCAATGAACTCTTTGGACGATGCTAATTTTTTTGTGTCTTTCGGCCGGGGGAGACACCAACTCAAGACTGGTGATGGCCCTTCGTGGTGAAGCAGAAAACCTCCCTCCCCCTCACCATCAAAGTACGACATCTGATTGTTCGAACGTGCGAGAGTTCCCGTCATGGGACCCGGCATGGACAAGACGTCCGCAGGGTAAGGGCTCAGTTCAGGTGCGTGGACTATGCCCATAGCGAAAACCGCCTACAGGCTTCCACATAGAGGTCATTCCTCACGGGCCGAAAACGTTTATGGACCGAGCCGGGTATGGAGAAGGGCCTTTAGACGAATCATGGCTTGCGCATGTAACTGACAAATGCGGGATTCCGTGACGTGCAACACGACACCGATCTCTTTCATCGTCAGCTCTTCAAAGTAATAGAGGGTCAACACAAGCCGTTGGCGTTCAGGCAATCGCTCAATGGCATCAACCAGCGCCTGGCGTGCATCCTCCGACACCAACGTCTCCAGCGGCGAGGGTTGATCGCGATCCGCCAATGCATCCAAGATGGGATGGGAATCTTCATCATTGGACCCCAAATCATCGAGACTCAATACCACAGCGCCTTTGGCTTGCAAAAGGGTCTCATCCACTTCTTGCGCCTGCATACCTAATGATTCCGCCAACTCTTCTTCTGTCGGTGGCCGGCCTTTGCGTTTTGTCCATTCATTGGCCGCATGTTGGATTTTCCCGATACGCTCCCGAAGAGACCTCGGCACCCAGTCCATTGCGCGAATTTCGTCAAGCATCGCGCCACGAATACGAAACTCGGCATAGGTACGAAATTTAATTTCTCGTGAGGGATCAAACTTCGTCAGGGCATCCAGAAGCCCTACCATTCCAGCGCTCATCAAATCTTCCACATTGAGCCCACTCGAAGCTCGCATGGCCATGCGCATCGCCATGTATTTAATGACCGACAAAAACTCCTGAACCAGCGCTTCGCGTTCCTGGGGGGAGAGCGAAAGCTTTGTCGGAATCGACGGTGCTGTGTTTTCCGAAACCGGTCTTTCTGAAACTGTTGTTACTGCGCCACGTTTCATGCGTTATCCTTCCGTCACAGTTCTAGTGGCTCCCAAGGCAGCAGGGCCAAAAAGTTGAAATCCCCCCTGCCAGGAACAATCTCCCCTCCACTCATTGAGGACCTTCACCAAAGAGGTAAAGGCCCGGCTCGCCGGAGCGCGCGGGTAGACATCGCACACCGCACGTTGTTGAGCCACGGCCATCGTCACATAGTCATCTGTGGGAACACATCCCAGATAATCGAGCGAAATAGTCAAAAACCGATCCGTCACTAAACTTAATTTTCTAAACACCTCTTTGCCTTCCTGGCTATGCTTGACTTTATTGACGAGCATGCGGAATTTCCGCATGTGATAGCGGGTGGAAAGAATTTTGACCAGGGCATAGGCATCAGTCAGTGACGTTGGATCGGGCGTTACCACCACCAGCGTTTCGTGAGCCACTAAACTAAAGTACAACACATTGGCCGATATTCCTGCGGCACAATCAATCAGCAGCAAGTCCGGCGGAGACGCCAACTGAAGAAAGGCCGATTGTAAATGGAGTTGCTGCTCATGCGTCAGCTGAGTGAAGGCCTGGCCTCCGGACGTTGCCGGCAAAAGGCGAATCCCTTCGGGCCCGGTCACCAGGACTTCCTCCAGGCGTCGTTTCCCGGAGAGCACGTCCTCAATCGTATACTGTGGAGTCAGCCCCAATAAGATATCGACGTTTCCTAAGGCGAGATCCGCATCCATGATCAACACCTTCCGTCCCTGACGAGCCGCAGCCACTGCTAAATTCGCAACTACATTACTTTTCCCGACCCCGCCTTTTCCTGAACTGACCGCAATCACCTGAATGCGTGAAGGATCCTGTGGGTTGGAGTTCATGGCGGCACGTAATCCACTGGCTTGATCCTGTCGTCGTTGAACCGAGACACCGGGCATCAATAGCGGTGTGGATGATGACCCGGCCATTAGTGCGCGACCCCCGTCAACGGTACACGTTCCTGAAGGCCCTGGCCCGGGGATTGCCCCCAGGCCAATTCAACGAGCCGGGTTCGGGTGGCAACTTCTAAATCTTCAGGTACACGCTGTCCGGCAGAAAGATAGGAGACCGGCAGGCCCGTCTGTGACAATACGTTATAGAGACCGCCTCCCATCGAGACCTCATCCAGTTTTGTAATGATGAGCTTATGAATAGGAACCGATTGATAGCGGCGAATGGTGTCCATCTGGACCAACTCGGCCATGGGGGCGGCTAATACCAGATGCGTTTCCACATGCACTTGTCCCCTGGTGATCGCGAGTAATTCATCATATCCGGCTTGATCCTTTGGACTTCGCCCCGCCGTATCAATCAACAACAAATCCGCATTCTGATGTCGTCCCATGCATTCCAGGAAATCCTTGTGAGAAACCGCTACCTCCAGAGGTATTTTTAAAATTTTTGCAAATACCCGAAGTTGCTCAACCGCCGCCACGCGATACGTATCCAAGGTAATCATCACCGTTCGCCTATGCTGATCCTGTTGACGGGCCAACCCTGCCAGCTTGGCAATGGTCGTCGTTTTCCCCACGCCTGTCGGCCCCACCAACATCATCACTTTTTGGCCATAATGCTTGGACACCGCCGGACCCGAGACGGCCACAGCCTCTTCCATTCGTTCCCACAACAGACTTTTCATCGCCTCGCGATTTCCCACCCCGGCCGTTCCGAGCGTTTCCACCACTGCACGGACCAGATGATGCGCGGTCTGAGGATTCACTCCCTGAGACACCAACGACTGATAGACGTCCATCAGGTCTCCAGGTAAGCCTTCAACCCGTTTGTCCATCTGACTTCCCAACACTTGCCCCACCACAATCCGCAGGCCTTCTAATTCTTGTCGTAAGGGGCCTAACACCCGTTCAGGATCTTGTTGTTCTTCCCGCAAGCGTTGAATTTCCTGGCGCATTTCATGAAGATGGTGAGTCATCGGATCCAGCGCATTCGCGACCTGCAGGGCTTCCGAAAAACTGTGATCGGCTTTGGCCTGCACCGGTAGTGGAGGAGTGGGTGTATCAGGCACAAAGCGTTTAGCGAGAAGGGACTGAAAAGATCGATCAACACGCGCGGGCTCAACTTCCGCCTGAGATGAACGATCCACCGCTGCCGTCACCTCAATGATCGATTGACTGAGCAGGCCAAACAGGCCTCCCCCTTTTTGAATCCGGCGGGACGAGACGATGACCGCCTCAGGCCCCAGTTCCGCTTTCACCGCTTGGAGAGCTTCTTGTAATGAGAGGGCTTCAAACCGTTTCAGCTTCATGTGGCATCCTCACGACTTCAATAGCTTGAATTTGAGTTTTAGGGTCCAACTCGTTGGGAGAGAGCACCGCCAGGGCATGCACACCCGGCGAGACTAAGCGATAGAGTTGGGATCGAATCGACTGGGAACATAGCAGCACGGGTTGATACCCCTGACTGACAACTCGCTCAATAGCCTGACGAACCGACAGAATCACCTGATTCAACAAACTGGGAGGCAACCCCCCTTGCTCTCCACCACTGGACCGCATCGCCTCCATCAACCGACGATCCAGCATAGGATCCAGACTTATCACCTGCAGCAATCCGTCCGCATTGGCGTATTGGGACGAAATGGTTCTGGATAAATTTTGCCGGGCATATTCCGTCAGGGTGTCAGGATCCTTACTCTGAGTGGTGTAATCCGCAACAGTCTCCAAAATGGTGCGCAGATCGCGGATCGACACTCGTTCTCGTAAGAGATTCTTAAGGATTCTCACCACCGCTCCTAACGTTATTTGGGTAGGAATCAAGTCATCCACCACCTTGGGATACGTCTTGGCTAGGTTATCCAGCAAATTCTGGACCTCCTGCCGACCCAGCAATTCATGCCCATTGGATTTAATAAATTCCGTCAGATGGGTGGCAATAATGGCCGGCCCATCGACGACCGTATAACCCTCCATTTGAGCGCGCTCTTTTTCTGAGGGGGCAATCCAGACCGCCGGTAATCCGAAACACGGATCCTTTCCCGGCTTCCCTTGTAGGCCCTTTCTTGCATGACCGGGATTGATGGCCAATAAATGCCGGGGCACCAGTTCTCCCTTGGCCACCTGAATCCCTTTCAATAAAATACTGTACTCATGCGGTTTGAGCTGGAGATTATCGCGGATATGCACGGCGGGCACGACAAAGCCCATATCAAGAGCCGTTTGGCGCCGGATAGACCGAATCCTTTCTAACAACTCCCCTCCCTGGGTCTGATCGACAAACGGTACAAGTCCATAGCCGACATGCAACTCCATAAGATCCGGAGGGGTGACGGAATCCACCGTTTCCGTGCTGGAAGATGTCGATGGATCTTTTTTCTTGGGAAGACTTTTGAGGCGAGCGGATTCCTGCTTCTGATTTCTTAACACATAGGCTAAGCCGGCGGTCATCGATCCCAACAACAAAAACGCGACATGCGGCAACCCCGGAAGAAATCCTAAAAAGAACAACATGCCGGCCACGGCAGCCACAAGATGGGGATTGAAAAAGATTTGGTCGGTTAAATCACGTCCAAGGCTGGTTTTGGTCGAAACCCGTGTCACAATGATTCCGGCGGCCGTCGACATAATCAGGGCAGGGATTTGAGCCACGATGGCGTCGCCGACCGTCAACAGGGTAAAACGTTTAGCGGCTTCAATGATGGTCATCCCATGTTCCAACACACCGATACCCAACCCGCCGATGACGTTGATGAAGATAATGAGCAACGCGGCAATCGCATCGCCTCGCACAAACTTACTGGCACCGTCCATTGATCCGTAAAAATCGGCTTCCTGCGAAATGGCCTCCCGGCGCTTCCGCGCTTCGCCTTCGTCAATCATTCCCGCATTGAGATCCGCATCAATACTCATTTGCCTTCCGGGCATCGCATCCAGAGTAAATCGTGCGGCAACTTCTGCAATACGGGTGGCGCCTTTGGTAATCACGACAAAATTAATAATTACCAGAATGGAGAAAACTACAATGCCCACGGCATAATTTCCCCCGACCACAAATTCTCCAAACACGGCAATCACTTGCCCGGCGGCAGCGGGACCTTCGTTCCCATGCATAAGAATGGCCCGCGTCGAAGCAATATTCAACGCAAGCCGGAATAACGTGGTGAGCAATACCACCGAAGGGAAAACGGAAAATTCCGCGGGACGCCCGGCATGCATGGTCACGAGCAAAATCAAGACAGCCAGGGTAATGCTAAATGATAAAAAAAGGTCCAGAAGAAACGAGGGTAGAGGCAACAGCATGAGGAGGAGCATCCCCACCACCCCGACCGGCAAGAGCACATCCCCATAATGCGCGGGAGTGAGTTCGTCTCGTAATTTCTGAGAATCAAATGCCATGTGTGCCTTAATGGGTTACCGCTGTCGCATACCTTTGCACTCTATTCACACAGAACTCTCCTCAACCTTGTGAAGCGACAGGGGCAGATAAGGAAGGAATAATGAGAGAGTAGAAAAGGATGTTGATACCCCCGCACTCTCTACACCTCAAGACTTACTTTTCACGTCCCCTCATGCATTTTCTTCAAGCGATACACATAGGCCAACACCTCCGCCGCCGCCTGATACAATGCTCCGGGCACTTCCTGACCGATTTTCACTGCTTTATACAACCCGCGAGCCAGACTGCGGTTCTCTATAATGGGAACTCCCGCATGACGGGCGATCTGCTTAATCTTGTCCGCCATAAACCCTGCGCCCTTCGCCACCACCACAGGAGCGTCCATTTTTCCCCTTTCATACCTGAGCGCCACCGCGACGTGGGTTGGATTGGTAATCACCACATCGGCTTTGGGCACCGCCTGCAACATCCGCTGTCTGGCACGTTCCCGTTGCAAGCTGAGGCGGCGGGATCGAATCTGCGGATCACCCTCCACATCCTTCGACTCGTCCTTCACTTCCTGTTTGGTCATCTTGTGATCTTCGGTATGTTGCCAGCGCTGATAGACGAAATCGATGATCGCCAACAAGAGCAAGGCCCCTCCTACCGACCACACAATGTTCTGCAGAAGCCCCCACACACCACCAACCGCCTCGGTTAATTCGAGAAGGGGAAGTTGAAGAATCGCGAGCATGTTATGAGACAAAATCAGATAGGAAATCCCACTCACCCCGGCAAGCTTCAGCAACGACTTCAACAGGTCGACCACTCCCTTCCAGGAAAAGATGCGCTTCAACCCATTGGATGGATTCAATTTCGACGGCTTGGGTTGCAAGGCTTCTTCAATCCAAAGTGGCCCGGTTTGCAGAACAATGGCGAGAAACGCAAACACCCCAACCAGGAGTCCGAAGGGAATGAGAGGAAGGAAGGCTTGATGGGCGATATCTAACAACAAGACATGTGTGGACTGGGCATCTAACTGGAGAGTTCCAGCTTGCGCCAACCACTGTCGGTAATGATCAAAAAACTGGACAAACGCCTGAGGGGCCCAAAGAGAAATCACCCCAACTCCACCCAACAAGACAAACAACGAGGGCAATTCCCTGGTCATCGGCACTTGGCCTTTGCGACGGGCCTCCGCTAAGCGTTTCGGACTCGGGTGCTCTGATTTATCCGCCCCGTCTTTATTCTCAGCCATGCCCTAAATCCTGTACTAAGTCCCACAAGACCGTCTCCATCCCGACAATCCAGTCTTGAAAGACTAAGGCGATGAACGGCAGTCCCAGTCCTAACACCAACAACCCGACCGAAATCGTAATGGGAAAACTTGTGAGCATGACATTCATCTGAGGAACCAGCCGGCCAAGAATTCCCATGATGGCATGCACCAGAAATGTTGCGCCCATGACCGGAAAGGCCAGCTTCAATCCCGTGTCGTATGTTCGTTGCATCACGTCCGTCACATCGCTCAGCAGGGGAGCTCCAAGATGGGCACCGAAGGGTGGAATTAACTGAAAACTACTGCCCAACGCCAACAGCACCAAATGATGCCCATCGATTTGAAAGTACAGGAGGGTTGCCAGAATGGTCAGTAATTGACCAAACACCGGGGTTTCCACTTGAGTGACAGGATCCAACACTCCGGCCATGGCAAACCCCACTTGAAATCCCATCACGCTCCCCGCCAGTTCCACCGCCGTCATGAGTAATCGCAATGCCAAACCTAAGACCAGACCGACGAGCAATTCGGCACCCAACGCGATCACCAGATTGCCAGGTTCCAACCAATTGGGAGGAAGTGTAAACGTCACGACGGGCATCAACAGGATGGCGATAATAAACGCCATCCCGACTTTGATTCGATTCGGAACCGATTGTCCCCCCATTAACGGCAACGCCGACAAAATGACGGCCGTGCGGACGAGCACGACCACGAATTGCCACACCTGCTGAATCGCAAAATCCCATTGAAGCACCGGTTACCGGACATCTTTCTCATACATATCGCAGGTCGACTCCCTCAATCATTGCGCAAACTCCGGTATCCTTGCCCATACACCAGTCATGAACCCCACAAGGATTTCCACCATCCAGGGAAACGTGACCAAGAGCACCACAAACATGGTGGCAACCTTTGGCAAAAAGGTGAGGGTCATTTCATTAATTTGGGTCATGGCTTGAAAAGCACTCACACAGAGTCCTACCACTAAGCTGAGACCCAACATTGGACCCGCCACAAGCAGTATTGTTTGAATCGCCTCCTGACCGATGCTCAAAACACTTTCGGTTGTCATCTCCTCAACCCTTTCAGTCTTGCCATGAACATATTAAAAGTTAGACAAAAAAAGACGTGAGACATCAAGCGTTAGGAGACAGAAGAAAGAAAATGTCCTTGCCCGTCAGCATCCGTTACGCTCCTCACGCCTTACGGCCTTTCCTATTGAAAACTATTCATCAGTGCTCCCACGACCAAAAACCATCCATCAGCCAACACAAACAACACCAATTTAAACGGCAACGAGATCATGATCGGTGGCAACATCATCATACCCATGGACATTAAAATACTGGCGACAATCATATCGATCACCAGAAATGGCACATAAATAAGAAAGCCAATTTGAAACGCGGTCCGCAATTCACTCGTGACAAACGCCGGCACCAGAACATGGAACGGCACATCATCGGGCGTCTGAGGGTGAGGAACTTTCGCCATCTCCACAAACAAGGTTAAATCCTTTTCACGGACTTGTTTCAGCATAAACATTCTTAGCGGGATCTTCGCCCGGTCAAGCGCCACTTCCTGAGTCACCTTTTGTTCCAATAGCGGATTAAGGGCCTCAACCCGAATTTGTTCCCACACCGGCATCATAATAAACAGCGTCAAAAACATGGCCAAACCAATCATCACCTGATTCGGTGGCGCATGCATGGTCCCCAAAGCCTGACGAAGAAGACCCAGAACAATCACGACGCGTGTAAATGCCGTCACCAGCATCAAGAGGGCCGGAGCAAGCGTTAAGGCCGTCAGGAGAAAGAGGATGCGAAGCCCGAAGGTCCAGGGTTCGGTCCCGTCCAATCCGGACACCTGTAAACTGATCGCCGGATCCTTGGCGGCCTGGGCAAAAGCCAGGGTCGACGGTCTCATGACCAGACACAGGAGGAGCAGTCCCGGAAGGTCACGTCGTCCCCGAAACCCGCAAAAGAGTTTGATCACGACCTCCCCGCTCCCCGCTCCCGTACGATGCCTTTGGCCAATCGGATAAGCGGCTCGGATACCCCCGATCCCATTTCGGATTTCTCAAATGCCTGCCGGGTCCACTGACCCAACCAGGCGCCTAACGGCCCGACAAGCGGATTCGCAATGGAGCGGAGCCGTTCAATCCGATCGGCATCCGCCACTGTCGTCAGCAGCGTCATCTCCCGGGCCGTCGTCCCCAACACCAACACTTCTCCGGCCACTTCCACGAGCATGATATGCTTTCCCGTCCCGACTCGAAGTCCGCCTAAAATGCGCATCACCGGATCCCCGCTCTTTCCCGGCAATTCCCCGAATGTGCGCCGAACCCACGCTAATCCTCCAAGAAGAATCAGGACCACCAAAGCCAAGGTGCCTGCCATTTTGAGCGCTTCATGAGTGAGATCCATATTTTTTCGTGAGTCGTAAGTCGTAACGTCCTTACGTCCCCTATCGAAGTTTATTCACACGCTCGGTGGGGCTTATCACGTCTGTGAGACGGATGCCGAATTTCTCATTCACCATCACCACCTCCCCACGCGCGACTAACCGTTCATTCACCAACACTTCCAACGGTTCACCGGCGAGTTTATCCAATTCCACAATGGATCCTGGTCCTAACTGCAACAAGTCCTTAATCAATATGCGGGTGTTGCCCAGTTGCGCAGAAAGCACCAGTGGGATATCTAAGATGCGATTTAAATTCTGATCGTGAGGTGCATTCAATTGTGGAGCCGGGCCGGTGCTACTCGACGCCACCTCCTGTTTTTTCGCGGCAGCGTTCTGTTCTTTCGCAGCCGCTTCCTGGGCTAACGCCTCCATCATTTCTTTCTCTGCATCAAATGTATCCAAGTCGATGTTGTGTTCTTCACTCATCGTTCATCTCCAGGTTTCCACGGTCAGTGACGGGTCGGCGCCTCATCGCGTTCACCGGCCCTTACTCTCTCGCCAGAATGATGTCCTTAATCTGAAATGATTGCATGCCCTTGGTGGTTCCCGGAGAACCAAGAAACTTGGGCACCCCTTCCACTCTGGCCGTTAACAGCTGAGTGGTCCCTTGATTCAAACCGATCACATCGCCTGGTGAAAATTCCATCAATTCCTCCACCGAGATTTCCGTCTCTCCCAAACACACGGACATCGTGACATAGGCTTCTTTCAGCCTGGCTGAAAATCGTTTCACCCAGCCATAATCCGTTTCAAACGAATCTCCCTGGAAACTCACCTGCAGCCGTTCTCGAATCGGCTCCAACATCGTATAGGGAAGACAGAGGTGGAGGTCCCCCACCGAATTGCCTAATTCGATACCCAGCGTGACCACCATAACGATATCCGCCGGCAACACAATGGCAGCCAACTGAGGATTCATTTCTACCCGAACCGCATTGATGAGGAGTTTTTGGACGGGGTCCCAGGCCTTTTGGAGATTCCCCAACCCCATCAGCATGACTCTCTTCATCACGCGTTGTTCAATGATCGTAAAATCCTGCCCTTCCGGTTTAACATGAGTCTGTCCGGCTCCCCCGAAGAAATGATCCACCAGCAAATACACCGTCGCCGCATCCGTGGCGATCATCGCTAAGCCGCGAAGAGGGTCCATGGAAATAATTTGAAGATAGGCCGGGATGGGAAGACGTTTGGTGAACTCCCCGAACTTCATCACCGTTTGGTTCGTGACCGTGACCTCAGCGGTTTTTCGAAGCACATCGCTCAGAGAGAGGCGGAAACCACGGGAGAATTGCTGGTGGATCACATCCAGGGTCGGCATTCGCCCGCGAACGACCCATTCCTGATTCCCCAAATCATATGAAATCGGTCCGTCCTGTGGTCCGGCATCTCCTGGGTCTTCAGGTTCAGTTTCAACGCCGCCATCGGAAACCCCGCGAAGAAGGGCATCAACTTCATCTTGACTAAGGATTTTTTCCATGTTGGGACGTGGCACAAAGAGACAGCCCCGCCGTCTCTTCTCTCCTCTTTCTGAATCCTTACCTCTTACTTCTTACTGCTCATCCCTTGCTGAGTACTCAGAAACCCATCCTGTTCTATTCTGTCAGAAGATAATCCTCAGTCATCTATCTTTGCCGTTCTTCTTTTCTGATGGATCCCCGCTGATGAGCGGCGGGGATGACGAATTGGTTTCTCATACCCGACACTGGTCATCAGGCATCCATCCCCTTCTGTCATATCCAATAATAGAAATAGGGCCTCGTCCATTTACAGCCAGCGGGAGAACCAAGAAGACACCCAGCCTGGTCTCCTTACTGAATAATAAAATCCGTGAAGTACACATTGGCGACCTTTCCTTTACTCATGACTCCATTCACCCGCGTCATGATCTCTTCTCGAACCCGACGCTTCCCGTTCACGGTTCTGAGTAATTGCGATTCCTTACTACTCAGTAGCACCAATAACGAATCGCGAATGGCCGGGATTTTATTTTGATAATCCGTTTTTTCTTCAGGCCGATCTAACTCAAGCTTGATACTCACTTTTAAGAATCGCAACTCTTCCCGATCCGCTAAATTCAGAAGAAAGGGTTCTAGTTCCATCACCGGCCCAGGCTCGTCATGACCAATCTCGGCTTTGGCATGCTCGTCGAGCTCGGCTGGCTTCTCCTCTGTGCCTCCCATGAAATACCAGGCGGCACCTCCTCCTCCACCGAGAAAAAGAACGCCCGCGATAACGATAAGGATCATTTTTTTCCCCGGCCCTGCCTTAACAGGCACTTCCTCTTTGGCATCATCTTCAGCCATACAACAACCTCACACGATAAAAAGTTTTGTGGCTTTCACGTTCCTCTTCTCAAGTCAGCAACCTTTGTGCCACTCCACTTTTCTACGTAGAAAGACGATGCGTCCTCTATAACGCACTGAATTCGCATATGTTTCTTTCAGGGACGTACCTTACCTCTTCTTTGCCCGGCAACAAGATGAGGCTTACCTTTTCGTCATTTTCCTGGCATTTCGCGGGAACCTTTGACATGTTCGTCCATGGGAACCTGAAGCGTAAGACGTAAAGAATAGGGCTTACGGTGTAAGGCGTCAGGAGCCACAAAAAAGAACCGGATTTTCCCTCTTCACGCCTCACGGTTCACAATTCATGAGGCAAAATTTTTCATCATTCCACTAGGGCAAAAAAAAAGTCCCCAGGCAGGTGTTCCTGCCTGGGGACTTGATCAGTCACATCCTAAGTCAAAATCTAGCGTGCCAGATTTACCAGTTCTCCGAGTAGATCGTTGGTGGTGGTGATGATTCGTGAATTCGCTTGGAATCCACGCTGCATCGTAATCATATTGACTAATTCTTCACCCAAATCCACATTGGAAGCTTCGAGGGTGCTTGCTGATACTTTGCCAAAAGCCCCGGTGCCGGGCACCCCGTCCAAGGGAGTGCCGGAATCACCGGATTGAATAAACAAATTTCGTCCAATCGGTTGCAGGCCATCCGGGTTGATAAACCGGGTTAGTCGAACCTGTCCCAACGTCCGGGTGGTTCCATTATCAAATCGGCCCGTGATCGTGCCGTCTTCACCGATAGATGTACCCGCGAGTGATCCCGGACCATACCCGTCTTGAGATAAAGTGTCGAGAATCAACGCCTTCCCATTCAAAGAGCTGCCCTGCTGTAACAGTCCATTCGTGCCTGCTCCCCCTTCCGTAATACTGGTCCCAAAATCGAAAATGATTGTCTGTGGCGCACCAACTCCACCCTTAAATGTAATGGCATGCCCCAAAGGATCACTTTCTAAGGACAAAAATCCGTCCGAGGTATAAGTCAGAGTTCCTTGCGCCACCAAGGCATTGCCTGTAGTGGGATTGTTATCTCCGACCGGTACAGTCACCTCCGAGTCTGGTGCAATCACATTATATTCCCATGTATTATTAGCTGTTTTAGCAAAATACACTGTAAAATCATGCCCCGTACCCTGAGAGTCAAATACCCGGACAGAGGTATTGCCTGGAAACAACCCACTATTTGATTGAGGATCGAGCACCTGTGCCGTGGTGTATGCGGTGATTGGAGCATTGGCCGCCAGACGTCCAGACATCGTGATCTCAGATGTTTGGACTCCTGGTTGAGTGCTGGTGGTTAAGGTTAAGTTACCGATACTCCCGCTTAGGAGCCCAGTATCATCCGCTTGGTCTCCCTGTAACCGTAGACCTGCTGGATTTACCAAATTTCCTTGTGAATCGATATCAAATTGACCGGCACGGGAGTAGAAAATATTTCCGGTTGCATCACTCACCCGAAAAAATCCGTCACCATCAATGGCCAGGTCCAAGGCATTGGACGTCGTCTGAAGCGATCCTTGCGTAAAGCTGGGATCAATCCCCAACACCCGCACGCCACGACCTTCCACTAAGGCCGTGCTGGTGCCTCCACCACCGATGGTGGCTCCGAAGAGATCTCCGAATGATACCGACCGGCTCTTATAGCCGATCGTCTGCGCATTGGCGATGTTGTTACCGATTTCACTAAGCGCTCGACTGGTCGCGTTAATCCCACTGGTAGCGGCAAAAAATGCTGAGGTAATTCCCATTGGCGTCTACTCCTTGTTTCTCGATTGACCGACCTGATGATGTATCCCCTACAACCTTCCACCTCAAAGAATGGAGAGAATGTCATCGGTATGTAAGGTTTTTCCACTTTGCAGGACCACCGGACTCTCCGTTCCAAATGCAATCGTCATGACCCGTTCCCGAGCGAACGTGAAATTCGGGACAGGCTGTTTGTTGGCGTCTACGGCTTTCACGATGAACTGATAGACTCCTTCCGGCACCCGGTCTCCCGAATCATTTAGCCCATCCCATTGAACCTGATTGGCCCCGGCTTTTTGAATATCTGTTGACTCCAAAGTCCGAACCACTTGCTTGGCCGAGTCCACCACTTTAATGGTGACCGACCTGGCCTCTCCGCTTAAGGCATAGGCCAGCGTGGGCTGTTCATCCTCCGCAATACTGACGGTATCACCCTGCGTAACGACCGTCCGTCCAATCAAATTTACCAGATCCAATTGTGTCCGTTGTGTATCCTGCCCGATCAATTTTTCCAAGAGTTTATTGGTGCTCGTCGCTTGCTCCAACGTGGTGAACTGCGCTAACTGCGCGACAAAATCCTCATTTTGGACCGGGTTGGTGGGATCCTGGCTTTGCAACTGCGTGACGAGCAAGCGAAGGAAAACATCCGATCCGAGTGCCGAAACCGCCGCTTGCACATTGGCGTTGCCTGTGGCCGTGGCATTCGTTCCTGATTGTGTCGGCGTAACTTCCATAATTTCTGGCTCCTATTTTTTCCAACCTTCTTTTCATGAGGGCATCATTTGTAATTAAAGACTGGTAGACCCTCAGCTCACCGGTACCCCCCCGTCCGGTAATCGGTGAAGCAGGAGTCCTCAGGCGTGAAGCGAACAGATGTGGTTGCCTTCTCAAAATTACTTCCCCCTCGCCCCTGACGTTTTACCCCTGACCCCTGGCGTTTTCTTCATCTTTACGCCACCAAGTGCAGCCCCTGTTCCTCAACTCGCATGGCGACATGGGAGAGCGATCCTGATGCCTGATGGAGGAATGTCGTCCCCCGTTGGCTCGTCTGCGTTCCCGCCCCATCCGACCGTGTGTTTGACTCCCGCTCACCATGATAATCACGAACTTCTGCGGAAAATTCCTGCAACTCCATATCGCCCTGTGTGAGTTGCTCTTCCAATTGTGGAACAAACTGGACAGCCAAATTTTTCAAAGTGGCTTGGTCCATTAACAAACTGGTATAGACCTGCCGATGCTGGACGCCAACATCAATCTGCACTCGATTGGTTTCGGAAAGTTGCACCTCCATTTGGAGGCGTTGAAGCGCCGGACCGGGATGATCCGGGACCCGTTCTTCCGCCATCCGAACAGCCGGTCCAGGTGAGGAAGAAGACGAGGACTGCTGAAAGCCAGACTGAGAATGGGTAGGATTGCCCATGCCGTGATTGAGCCCCTGCCCGGCATTGGGATCGACCCCCGAGACTTTTCCTGTTGCCTCAAGACCATCTCTGGAACGATCACCTGTCACAGACACATTGGCATCCGCAAGAAGGTCCAGGGGAATCCCGATCGAAGATTCCTTCCCGTTTGCCGATGATTCACTCAGCACGGACGAAACCCCGCTCACGTTTTTCAATCGGTTTTGGCCCAATTGACCCGCATCGGCAATACCTGCTGGGCTGTCTTCAAATGGTTTTGGAACCTGGAACGCCTGATTGCCTGGATTGCCCACAGACTTGAGTGACTCCTGCGGAAGCCCTATCGATGATGGAGGATTTTGCGGAGGACGAAGACCGGGGTCGGGGCTTGAGACACGATCCACTGTTTTTACCTGATTCGTGTCCGGTTCTGTCACAGCATCCCCCGCACCCGTTACTACCGCATTCCGAAGAATCTGTTGCGAACCGCCCTGGGTAACGAGGTCAGTCGCACTCTGATCGGCGTGGGTGCTCCCACCAGATGCTGACTGAGTCGATGAGCTCCCCGTGAAGAGTGGTAAGCCTGCCTGAACACTGAATGGAGCAGTTGGTCCTGTCTGACCTCCCTGTGCTCCTTGGTGGAGTGCGTGAGGCGACGCGACCACACCGGAAACGGACCCATCCTGAGATACATTCCCGGGCAAGAGTCCGAATAGCACCTTCTGGCTCTCGGCCTGGTCTGTGTTGCTTCCATTCAGACCGTCTACCGTCAAGGGAATCGAAGAATTTTCCACCACATCAGCTTCATCGGTAACCCGTTGACCATAGGCTTCTTCGGGTACCCGCTGTTCATCCTCAGCCAAGACTCCTGCAAGATACAGAGACAAAAGCTCGGCAACCTCCACTGCCCGAGTGCCGAGAGGCAACTCAAGATTCGACACTCGTCCACTATCCTTCATTGGCGTCGTGTTGGATGGACTGTTCAGAAGGGAGGACGCTGCCGACTGGTCACGAAAAATTTTGGCAAACGAATGATTGAAAGGATTCTCGGTGGTCTTCGCCTGCTCCAGCCCGACTCCATCCGTCTGACCGGTCATCTGTGGCGGACTCTCCAGCGGTCCGAAAAAGAATGGAACGGCATTGATCATCGTTTAGTTCTGTATCTTGGAATTATTGGCTTGGTTCAGTTTAATATCCCGATATTGCCGGAGACCTTCAGATAGCCTTGCAGCTTTCACCGGTTCGACTCCCGCTAACACCCCGGCGGCTTTTTTATCTTTGATCGATGCCAAAATATCCAAGGCTAACCCTTCCCGCATTTCTGCGATTCGCAATGCGGCCTCTTCCGGATCCATGGATTCATAGATTTTGATTAAATGTATTAACGCCGGATCCTGTTCCACATATCGACGCTGTTCTTCCGCTAACGAAGAGGCCTCCCCCACTAACCGTTTGCCCTCTTTTGTTTGTCGCGCAGCCAACGCCTCTAAATCCTGCTGGAGTGCCGTGAGCCGTTCTTCACGTTGTTGCAAACCACGTTCCCTCTCTTCCACCTCTTTCAGTCGTGCTTGTAGCAGTTCCAATAATGTGGTTTCGGCACTTGGGACTTCCTCCCCCAGACCATCTTCAACTGGTTGATTATCAACTGAATCCGTCGTTCCCAACTCCGGCACTTCTTGAACGGACCCGACCGTGGTGGCCCACAAGATCATGGCCAGCACCCACCACACAAAGAGTGATCGACTAGGCAACATTGTTCTACTCAGGAGGGTTGAAATATGCCGCCAACCGCGTTCTTGGATCCGTGAAGCGTGAAACGGGAAACGGGAGGCGTGAGGCGAACGGAGCGGAGCAAAATGATCCATTCTTTCTCCTGACGCCCGCTCACTCGTCACAATCCTCCGCGGGCTACTAACCGGACTCTTTTTGAACACTCCATTGGTGGGTCTATGGTCTCGGTCATGCATATGTTGAAAAGGCAAATTATTTGGCATATTTCCCTACCCTATTGGGTCATTTTTTCAAGCTGAGAGGTGGCATAGGCATGAGCCGTCACATCTTCTTGAATCTGTTGTTCTTGAGTCGCGACTTTCTGCATGACCTCTTCCTCCTTTTTGGCGATGACCAACTCCACCACCCGTCTGGCATGGTGGGCTTTTTTTAATGTAGCCCGTAAAGCAACCAGCTTATCTTCCACATCCTGCATGTGTTGGCTCTGGTGTTCTATGGCCGTGCTGATCCGATCCATCCACTGATAGCGTTGCTCCGCAATCATGTTGTCGATACCCACTCGTATACGCTGTTCTAATTCAGTGGCCACCGATTCCATTTCGATCATAAGGTCATCCCGCTTCGACCGGATCTGACTTTTTCTCCACTCCGCCAGGACGACTTCCTCACGGGCGAGATCTTCCACTTGCTTGCGAAATCTGAGTAATGTGGTCCAATTCATACGGTCTTTCCCTTTCTCTCAAGAAGACGCCGGCCTTGTTGTGCCAGCGCTTCAAGGCCCTGGCAACTTTCTGGTAGTCCCACCCCTTCCTCACGGGTTTGCCGGAGAAAGGCATCGATCGGCTCTTTCATGTGGATCGCCGCATCAAGTCGAGGATTGGTTCCTAATTGGTAGGCTCCTAGATTGATTAGGTCTTCCGCATTGCGATATTCCGCCATTATCTGCACCAGGAACCTGGCAGCATCCTGATGGGCGGTGGAGGCGATATCCGACATCACCCGACTCACACTTTGCAGGACATCGATCGCGGGAAAGTGTCCTTGCATCGCCAAGCGACGGGACAACACAATATGTCCGTCTAAAATGGACCGGATGGAATCGGCAATGGGATCATTTAAATCGTCCCCGTCAACGAGCACCGTATACAGACCGGTAATGGATCCCGTGCCCATCGGCCCCACCCGCTCTAAGACTTACGAGGAAAAAGCGCAAGACCGAAGGCGGATACCCTTTGGTGGTAGGCGGTTCCCCGGCAGCCAGCCCCACCCTCCCGTTGCGCATGAGCCAACCGGGTTAAGGAATCGACCAAAAGCAGAACCTGATTACCCTGATCACGAAAAAACTCGGCTATGCGGGATCGCCACGAAAGCCGCCCGGACTCGGATTAACGGAGATTGGTCGGATGTGGCGACCACGACCACAGAACGACGGAGTCCTTCCCGCCCCAAATCCCGTTCCAAAAATTCCTTCACCTCCCGCCCTCGTTCACCCACGAGCGCGATCACATTCACATCCGCAGACGTGTGACGGCACATCGTTCCCATCAAGACACTTTTCCCGACTCCGCTTCCGGCAAAAATCCCGAGTTTTTGCCCGATCCCGCAAGTTACCAGGGCATTGATGGCTCGTACACCCAAATCCATTGGCGTGGTAATTCGCTCACGGAGCATGGGAGCAGGCGCAGGTGCATAGAGGGCATAGCGGCGGCTACGGGACAGCGGCCCTTTTTCATCTAACGGGTTCCCGAGTCCATCCACGACTCGTCCCAACATTTGAGGCCCGACTAATAATCGTGGAGAGGTCGGATCGTAGCGAATGAGATTTCCGGCGGCGATGCCGCGCACAGCTCCGAACGGCATGACCACCACACGTTGCTCCCGAAACCCGATGACTTCGCCCTCCATCATCGACTGCCCTCGCGGGCTGAAGATATGACATCGCTGCCCGACCGAGGCCCCCAGGCCTGTTCCTTCCAGGGTCAGGCCCACGGCTTTGACCACGCGCCCCGTAATGGTCACAGGAGCAATGTCGTCCAAACGCTGTTGAATCGTGGAAAGGCTCATGCCCGGGGTGCTTCCAATCCGAATTCGCTGGCCACAAGGGCCAGTTGTTGAGTTATCCTGGCATCGAATAATAGACCGGCCTGTTCAACCAGGCATCCACCCGGATCCACGTCCTCAAAGGCTTCAAGCACGAGATGATCGCCATCCGCCCACTCCGGTCGTAGGGTATGTTGAAGGGGCTCTAAGATCGTGAAGTCTGGGGATGGACTTTCAGCGTCACCAACGTTTTGTCGGGAAGCAATCCAAGAACCTGACGCACTTGCCGAACCACCAGCTCTTTATCGATCTCACATTCCCGCAACAGGATTTTTTTGGTTATGGCCAATGCGACCTCCACAATATCCCGTTCATGGTCTTCCAACGCGAGCACCCTGGCCCGACCAATCTGATTGGCCAACCGAAGCGCCTTTTTGACTTCCTCCTCTACCTGGGCTTTGCACTGAGCACGTCCCTCGGCGATACCTTCCTGACGCCCCCGCTCAAACGCGTCATGTTGCAGTTCGCTACAATCATGCGGTTGGGCCTCTTCTGCGCGTTGCTTCGCACTTTTGTGAACTAATTCGACCATCTGAAAACATTTGATTGTGTCATCCTGTTCCATACGCGAGCGCATCTTAGACCATTTGCTCCTCACCTTTTCCTCCCAAGGCTACGCGGCCTTCACCAGCCAGGCGTTGTACGGTTTTAATAATGTTCTGCTGAGAGGCTTCCACATCACTCAGCTTGACCGGTCCTCGAGTTTCCATATCTTCCTTGAGGGATTCCGCCGCGCGACTGGACATATTCCTGAAGAATTTATCCCGGAGCGGACCATCGATCGGTTTCAGAGCGAGAAGCAATTCTTCTTTGCTCACTTCTCGCAACACTTCCTGCATCCCACGGTCATCAATATTTTCCAGATCTTCGAACACAAACATCTTTCCACGTATTTCTTCGGCGATTTCCGGATTTTTGCCTTCCAGGGCCGTCAGGATTTCCCCTTCCACGTTGCGTTTCACCGAATTCAGGATTTCGGCGACCAGACCAGTCCCACCTATGGCAACCGCATTTTTCGAAGATCCCAGACGCAATTCCTCCTGAAGCACTGAGTTCAATTCATCCAACATATTGGGCGACACTTCTTCCGTGGTGGCTAACCGGTAGACGATGGCATCCCGTTTATACGCGGGGAGCAATGACAAAATCTGTGCAGCGTGATCGGATTCTAAATTGGCCAGGATCAAGGCGCCCGTTTGAGGATGTTCAACGGTCAATAAATTCGCAATCGACGCCGCATCAAGGGATTTCAAGGTTTCAAATCCGGCATTCTCGGAGGTGTTCAGGGAGCTTAGGATTCGACGAGCTTTATCCTTGCCCAAGGCCGCATTGAGGATTTTTGAGAGATAGGCTTTTCCTTCAACCGACAGACCGGATGTTCCGGCCAATTCCCGAAACTCTTTGAGCACCATGCGATGTTCGTCCTGCCCGACATTGACCAACGCCCCCAAATACGCGCCGATTGCACGGATATCCTTTTGGTCTAGTACTTTCAAGACTTCTACCGCGGCACTTTCCCCGATCGCGAGTAACAAAATGGCCGCCTTTTCATATCCGGATAATTGACTATTCACGGATTAGACCTTTTCTCCTTGTTCTTCTTTAATCCAGGTTCGAATCACTTGCGCGGCGGAAGCTGGATTGTCTGCTGCCAGCTTAATGGCTTGCTCTTGAGGGGTTTCTGAAATTTCCGCTTCATACTCGGTTACTGTGGCGGGCAATCCTTTCTGTGGCAAGAGCACCGCTGCCGCGGTGGGCTTGGTGAGATTCAGCGCCATTGGTCGAACGACAAACCACAACACCATGGCCCCAAGGAAGAAAAAGAGTACCGGCTTGAGGAATCCACCCCAGACGGCCAGGAACGATTGCACCCCCGCCGTCATACTCTCCTCACCCTCAAGGATAGTGGGAGATTCAAATGGGACATTGATGACTTCGATTTGATCCCCACGTTCTTCGGAGAATCCGACGGCCTTTTTCACAATTTGGACCAGATTCTGTATTTCCTTTTCCGGCCGTGGCACATATTTCTTTTCGGCCGTCATCTCAGCCGCTTGCCCCTCAGCGCCCTGAGCCGCTTCATAGGTCCCATCCACCAACACCGCCACACTTAACCGCTTAATGGCACCGGTCGGTTCAATGATTTTGCTCACTTTGCGATTGACTTCATAATTCAATGTTTCATTCTTTCGTTTGGCTTCTTTTTGCTCTGTCCCGTTTCCTGCCTTGAGCTCGCTTGGCACATTGCTTCTGACACCGGGCACCCCAGGTCCTCCGTGGGTCGAACCGGATTCCAGCACCTTTTCTTGACTCCGGTTTTCACTTCGTACCACCTGGCTATTGGGATCAAAACTTTCTTCGGTGATTTCGACTTGCCGAAACTCCAACGGCGCGGTAACCCGAATCACCGACTTGTCCCTGCCCAAGACCTGGTCC
The DNA here is from genome assembly GCA_963801755.1 of uncultured Nitrospirales bacterium. Classification (GTDB taxonomy): domain Bacteria; phylum Nitrospirota; class Nitrospiria; order Nitrospirales; family UBA8639; genus Nitrospira_E. Next base: position 143,645 of record CAWDGE010000024.1, read on the forward strand.
AACATCGTCTGTACCCGTTGTTCCAGGTCCCGTTCCACCCGTCGTTGGGTTTCAATTTGAGAAGCCGTCAGTTGAGCATCACTATCCGCAGAGTTTTGACTCAACACCTGACCATGATTGTCCACCACCGTCACCTGGCTGGGCTCTAATCCTTCGACGCTACTGGCCACTAAATGTACGATCCCCTGAACCTGAGTGCCACCAAGCGGAGCCCCGCGCTTGAGAGTCAAGACGACCGCAGCCTGAGCTGGTTTTTGTTCCGTCGCAAACAAACGTTTCTCCGGCATCACCAAATGCACGCGTACCCGCTCGACTTGAGATAATTGACCGATGGTCCGGGCCAGCTCTCCTTGAAGCGCTCGCCGGTAATTCATTTGCTGCGTAAAAGGTGTCACGCCCAAGCCGGTTCGATCGAATATTTCAAATCCCACACCAGCCGACTCAGGTAGTCCTAAAGAGGCTAGCTGTAGTCGCAGTTCATGCACCCTTTCCGCCTGAACTTTAATGGAATTCCCGCTATCACCCACCTCATAGACGGCACCTTGTTTGCCAAGCTCTTGAATAATCGCTCGCGTATCATCGGGATTGAGCTGAGAGAATAGGACCACCAATTCCGGGGCCTTTCCTACCATCATCAACATGGGAATAGTCGCCAAGGCTAACGCCAACACGACGACCACACCGATCCGCTGGGTCAGCGTTAAGGCTTGAAAATTTCCAAGAAGACTGTCCATAGAATTACCAGGATCCGCTCAACTCTTAGGATTGAAAAATTATGAGCATCATTCTTACACAGATGAGTCGTGCCCGATGAGACCGGTGCGGGGGCTCTCTCCTTCCCACCTCCGCCATGACCGCCACCATCGTCAACTCAATCCTTCCTTACACTTGCATCCGCATAATTTCCTGATACGCATCAATCACCTTGTTTCTCACCTGCATCAAGAGTTTGAACGATAAGCCGGCTTTTTCACTGGCAATGACCGCTTGATGAATATTGACGTTGTCTCCATGGGCGACGGCTTCTTCTAAACGCCCGGCCTCATGTTGCATCGTATTGACGGACTCTACCGCTTGTTTCAAGAGATCACCGAACCCCTTGTCCTGGCCGGCCGGCCCTTTAAGCGGCGTGACGCCAAACGGCTCCGAAATGGCCTCAATGCTTTTTATTGGGAGATACTCCAATCACCTTCCTCCTTCCTTCAAAAATGAAGGGCGCTAGCGCCCCATATCTAATGCACGGAGTGTCATGGTTTTGCCGGTTTCCATCACCGCTAAATTGGCCTCGTAGGCGCGGGTCGCTGACATGAGATTCACCATTTCCTCAATCGGATTCACATTTGGGAGGTGTAAATACCCTTGTTCATCCGCATCGGGATGACTGGGATCGTACACGGTCCTCAACGGTCGATCGTCCTGAATCACATCCGTCACCCGCACGCCGGATGGCCCGGACTGATCGCCAAAGGCATTGGCAAATACATTGGAAAACTCCTGCCCAGGCGCTGAGGCTTGAAACACAACATCACGTCTGATGTATGGTCCCCCTTCCGGCGTCCTGGTCGATTCCGCATTGGCCAGATTGCTGGCAATGATATTTAGCCGCTGCCGTTGTGCATCCAATGCAGACCCCACGACAGCAAACACCCGATCAATATTCATCTCAGCCTCCTTTTTCCGATACCCATTTCAGATCTTCCCATCTTCTTACCATCACCAACATCCCGGTTCACTCGCTCTCTTTCTGCTACCCTGGGATCAGCGTTATGGCGGCCGTCAGCTTAATGTCCTTCACCTACCACCGCTACCTCCATCAATTGCCGCATTCCACCCATCGAAGCGACCCTTTAAGAATTGGCTGACCGCCATATACATCAAGGTATTTTCCGCCATCAAAGTCATTTCTTTTTCCAAATTAACCGTATTTTCATCTAACCCTGCCCCGGCATCCTGTATGATGGTGTGCTGAAATACCCGAGAATCCTCTGCACCGCTGCGCACATGCTTCGGGTTGGTGACGATGGGCTCAATTGGTCCATCCCCTCGAAGAACGGCATTGAACGTTTCTTGAAAAGGCAGGATCCTGGACTTGTAGCCCGGCGTTTCTTCGTTGGCCATGTTGGAGGCAATCGTTTCATGAATGCCGTTCCGGACATCCAGTGACCGCTCAAAGAGTCGCGTGCCTTCATCCCAAGGGGAAATCATCATGACGTTCTCTCCTCTCTGGTTGCCATGTACTCCTGTGTCTTCACCTGTACCCCCGCCTCCCTGACCACGGAATCCCTGATGCCGTCACACAAGCCAGCAACACCAATGCCAGAAATCACCAGTAAGGAGTGAACAGTAAGGAGAAAAAAGAGATCCTCACGCCTTACGTCTTGTCTGGTTTTGGGGAAACTTTTGCCCGCACCGGCATATTTTTCCGCTCTACCCCTGCCATGTCTCACAACAGATTGAAGCAGGACATTTAGATGTTCTCCGCCTCCAACATTTTATATACTCAGCGAAAGTCCGCCGTTTAACTGTCGATATTCCCGCAATTTATTCCGTAAGGTACGAATACTGATTCCCAAGGTCCTGGCGGCATGTGTCCGATTGCCATCATGACGCTCCAGGGTTCTCAAAATAAGTTCCCGTTCCATTTCCCATATAGTTCCACTTGGCGCGCTGGTATGATTGGCGGTCAACACGGGTTCCTCAAACTGAAAATGCTCAATTCGTAAAGGGCCGTTGCCAGCTAACAACACGCCACGTTCAATCACATTTTCCAGTTCCCGCACGTTTCCCCGCCACGGCCTGCGCTTCAAATGCGACATCGCCTCTTCAGAAATCTCGCACGGCGTACGCCGGTTTCGCCGCAATGACCGGTTGGCAAAAAATTCCGCCAACAATTGAACATCCTCCGGACGATCGCGTAACGGGGGGATGGTGAACGGCATGACACTCAACCGGTAATACACATCCTCACGAAACCGTCCGGCCTGAACTTCCTGCGCCAGATTCCGATTCGTGGTGGCAATCACCCGCACATCCACCTGCACCGGGTGCCGGGAGCCAAGACGATCCACTTCACGTTCTTGGAGAACCCTGAGTAATTTGGCTTGTAATCCCAAACTCATTTCCCCGATTTCATCCAACAACAAGGTCCCCTGGTGGGCTAATTCAAACTTCCCACATCGCCTCGCAAGCGCTCCGGTAAAGGCTCCTTTCTCATAGCCAAACAATTCACTTTCCAAGAGTCCTTCCGGCAGGGCGGCGCAATTGATCGCCACGAAGGGTTGAGAGGCCCTGGGACTATGACGATGGACATGTCGCGCCAGGACTTCTTTTCCCGTCCCGCTTTCTCCCTGAATCAAAATGGTCGCCGGGCTGCCGGCCACCATCTCCAGCATACTGATGGTCTGCAGCACTTTCGGATCTCTGGTCAGAAATCCTTCACGCGGCTCTTCACGACGGCATCTTTCCTGTTCCCTCAGGACATCCAGTCCTGAGACGGGCTGCTCATCTTTTAACTGATCAATTAATTTTTCAAGACGATCAAGGGGAAACGGCTTTTGAAGGAAATCGGTGGCCCCATATTTGAGGGCCTCGACGGCTGCATCTACTCCACCATAGGCCGTCATGACCACTACCGGCATATGGTAGCCCTGGCTTCGGACCTCTCGTAAAAATTCCATTCCGCCTTTGCCCGGCAAATTCAGATCAGTCAACACCAGCCATGGGGCTTCCCGTTCCATCCTCTCCAACCCCTCATAGCCATCTCTGGCAACCGTGACGGCATACCCATGTTGACTTAACGCGTGAGTCAGAGCCGATTGCAGCTGCTCATCATCTTCAACGACCAGAATCCCCCGGCTCGCTCCGCCCTCAGTGTCTATCATGCCAATCTCCTTTATTGGGGAAAAAATAGTTTGACCGTTGTTCCTTGGTCTGTCTGACTTTCCAACTCAATCATGCCTTGATGCACCTGGACAATGTCTTTCACAATCGGGAGCCCAAGGCCGGTCCCCCCCTGACGGTTCGAATAAAAAGGCTGAAAAACCCTGGTGAGTTCTTCTTTGGACATCCCGCATCCTTCGTCTCGAATACTTAATGCCACGCCATTGATTCCAGCAGCGCCGGCTTCTCCAGTTGCCGGAAGGGACGTCCGCCGGCACTGAATTTCAATATGACCATCAGGCGGGGAGGCCTGAATCGCATTCAGGAGCAGATTCAACAGTGCCTGTTTTAATAACTGCTCATGACCCAAGATTTCGAGAAGCGACGTTTCCCTCTGCCGATGTATGGTCAGCCGTTTTATTCTGAGGGGATACATGGCCAAGAGCTCCACATCATCCAACAGTCTCAAGAGGTTCACGCACTGCCGTTCCCGCTTCAATGGCGTGCTCGCCGTTAAGAGATTCGAGACCAGCCCATCCAATGAACGAATGGCCTGAAGTAATTGATCCGCCAGCTCCCGGCGTTCCACGCCGGGCTGACGGTCACGCCCCAATAGTGTGGCAAACCATTCAATACTCGCCAGTGGATTGCGAATATCATGCGCCAGCCGCCCGACCTGTTCTCCTATGGCAGCCAAGCGTTGAATCTGCTCCGTCCGTCCACTGAGCGCCTCCTCTTCGTATTTGAGGTAACGAACCGTAAGACTGGAGGGTTGATCCAGACCCCCTAACGGGCAATCCCAACAGGACACCCGGCCTCCTTTCCACTTCCAGTCGGTAAAGGGAACCGTTGGCCACACCAGGGAGGTCCAGAGATTCTGAACTTGCCAATTTATCTTCTTCCAATCGACTCCTCCCATCAGCACATGAGCCTCATGATTGGCAGTGACAATCCGGCCTTTGCGGTTATAGAGCAAGGCGGGTAACGGAAGACTTTTCACCAATCGATGAAGGTGATGATGCAATCGTTGCGTTTCCGCATATTTGGCCTCAAGCGCCCGACTGAGTGTTTCACTGGAGACTGTCGGCATCGTGATAGGGTCGAGCGTCGGCCAGGACGTTTCCCCGTTTCTCTTGGAACTGAGCGCGATCATCGGTTTAGGATTTAATTGGGACATCGGGTATCCTGGTTGGTGGCGTTTCATTCGATGACATTTCATCCAACACCGCTGTGGCGGCTGAACGAATCGTATGTTCCAATTCTGGAGAACGGGTTTTTAATTCACGGATTTCGGCAAGGAGAGTGGCGGCTTCCTCGGATTTCCCCATATGTTCGAGCGAGACCGCTAAACGATACTTGGCCCAGGTTTGCAAGGCCGCTGGCACATCGAAGGCCAAGACCTGATCGTACAGACGCTGGGCTTCGACATAGTCGCCTTGATCAAACATGGCATCCCCCAAGCGGAGGACATCGGAAGCCTGACTGGGTTCGATAGACACCACCTCTCGCATGTCTTGAACCACTAACTCCATCTGCCCGAGAGCTCGATTGGCGCGTGCCCGATTCCTGAGCACATAGCGTTTTCCCACTTCTCCCTCCACATGCTGTAGGGCCGCCGAGAAATCCCGAATAGCTTCTGTATACCGTTTGTCAGCGAAGGCTTCCATGCCTAGGGCGGTCTCCACTTGCCCTCGTCCCCGGCCCTTAGGAAACTCCTGGAGGTAGGACGCCCCCGCGCCTCGCACCAATGAACCGTTGCTTTGCTCCTGAGCGACCACAACCTGCTGAAGGCGAATCTCTTCCCGGAGCGGACTGTTGGGGTACTCCTTTAAAAGTTGGTCATACCAATGCCAGGCTTCTACCGGAAGATTCACCTGCTGATAGGTTTGCGCAACCATCAGGAGGCGCTCCCGTTCCAATGGCACCATCTGAAACGCGTCCTGATGGTCCGCGTAAAACTTGAGTAACCGCACCCAGGCTTTCCGATCATAGAACCAGCGAATCTGATGCTGTAATAACGAGGCGAGTCGATCTTGCCCCTCCAGACGCCTCGCATCCGACGAGGCCACCATAATGAGGCGGGTGAAAGTCTGAACGGCCTCAGAGTAATCCCCTAACGACTGATAAGCTTGCCCCATCCACAGCAGGCTTTCATCAGCCACGTCGCTTTCAGGTGCATGACTTAACGCACGGGCGGTTTCCAGAACATAATCCCATGAAAGCGAGAGGTATATTTCCAAATCTTCAAACCGATGGTAGACCTTGGTCCAGTCCTCCTTGCCATGCTCCTGGGAAACAAACGCCACGACCCATCTGGTGAGTGCGGCCTGCCCACGTCGACCGGACTCCTGATCCGGAAATTGTTGTCGGGCATGATCCGCAAAATACAAGGCTAGATAATCATGACCCTCCCTTCGTAATTTTTCTGAAATGTGGTTGAGGGCCCTCCCGGCTGCTTCCTGATGCGGATGGAGATTGACAGTCAACAAAAATCTGGATATCGCCATTGCGGGATTTCCTACGGCAATTTCCGTCAATCCATATTGATACGATGACTCCGCAGACTGGCGAATGAGTTCAGGCCTTTCGGCTTCCACCACCCGATACCAATAGTAGGCTTGCTTCCAAGCCTTCGCCATGGCCGTGGCATCGGCCAACCCTAATGCACCCTTTACGCGATGGCCACTCCACTTGGGTTCTTCCACCACTCGCCTGAGGATCAGTGCCGCCTCCAAATATTGCCGATTACTCAGATACCCTAGACCGGCTTCAACCATGACTCCTCCTGCTAAGGGGTGTTCAGGATAGGACCGGAGGAATTCTTCAAATATCCCGCTGGCTTCTGAAAACCATCCAGCCTCCCAATACACTTCTCCCATGGCACAAAGAGCCCATGGGGCATACACACTATCCGGATTACTTGTTTTCATGGCCTGTAACCGCTCAATACGTTGAAAATTTTCTCTGCCTGGTTCATCCGAAGGATCAGGAAGTGAGGCCATCACCCAACGGGTCCCTTCTGCAAACTTTCCATCTTCCTGTTCATTCAGATAGGTAGCAAACATGTCTCGCGCTTCCAAGAGTAGTCCTGCCCGCATGGCATCCTGTCCGTGGTGAATCATCTCTGGCATAACCATATCGCGGGAAACGTACCAGGAAAATTCAGAACAGGGTCCTCCCATAACCGTGCTGGGCCAGATAACACACGACAGGGCAATCCAAGTAAATTTCCTCACTTTTGGTTTCTGCTCCAACCTGCTGAACGTATTCAGCAAAAATTAGACCGGAGTTATTCTTGCCGAGGGCAAAAATTGATCAGATGATTTTCGTTGATAAACCAGGAAGTTTTATAAGAACAACGACGAGCGGACAATATTGCCGCCGTCAAGGAGTTGACGGAATGGTCAGAACCTCAGGCTGGTTCGGAAAGGGAAGACGAGAACAGGGTAGGAATGGTTAGGGGTCTTGTATCGTTACACGTCAGCCAAATCTTCCGATGGCGCAGCACGTTGTGCGACCACTTCGGCCAGGGATTTCTTTTTTAACTTTTCAATGAGGGTGGTGCGATTAATTTGCAGGAGACGAGCCGCTTTACTTTTGACCCAATTGGTTCGCTCGAGAGCCTCAAGAATTAGCCGGTTTTCAAATTCCTCAACTGTTCGGGAGAGATCCATCCCGGCTACTGGAATCGCCGCCGGCATGGTGGGGAGATGGGAAGGTGGCAGTCGCCGGATTTTTTCCGGCAAATCTTCCGGGACAATCAACCCGCGCCGTTTTAAAATAGCAATCCGCTCCACAATATTCCCGAGTTCACGAACGTTTCCCGGCCAGGGATAATCACATAAGAGGCTCATCGCGTCCTCAGCCACGCCGGTGAGTTCCGCTTTCCGCCGATCATTGAACATCGTAATGAAATGCTGGAGTAAAAGGGGGATATCTTCGACACGTTGACGGAGAGGAGGAACAAGAACCGGCACCACATTTAACCGATAAAACAGATCTTCCCGAAATTGTTTAGCCGCGACCAGAGTTTCAAGATCCTGATTGGTGGCGGCAATGACACGGGCATCCGATTTATAGGTTCGAGTCCCCCCCACCCGTTCAAACGTTCGCTCCTGGAGGACGCGAAGAAGTTTGACCTGGAGCGGAGGGCTCAGATCACCGATTTCATCAAGGAAAATTGTTCCTCCCGTCGCCAGCTCAAATCGGCCGACTCGTGACGCCACCGCTCCGGTAAACGCACCTTTCTCATGACCAAACAATTCACTTTCTAATAACGCCTCGGGAATCGCTCCGCAATTGACAGGAATCAGACTTCCCCGGTGCCGCGTGCTATGACAATGTATGGTTTGGGCAATTAATTCTTTGCCCGTTCCACTTTCCCCTAAAATAAGTACAGTACTATCGGTATCCGCCACGCAATCAATTAACTGAAACACCTCCTGCATCACCTGACTGGAGCTAATGAGTTTTCCTAAACTAAATTGCCCCTTGACGGTTTTCTTCAGTTCGACATTCTCGTCCTGCAGACACTTGACCCGTAGGGCACTGGCAACAGTGGCGCTCAGAACATCAATGGAAAAGGGTTTAGAGAGGAAATCAAATGCGCCGGCCTTAATGGCTTTCACCGCCATCTCTACCGACCCATATCCCGTCATGACGACCGTCACAGGATGATTCGGAAGCTGCATAATGCGCTGCACCAACTCAATTCCGTTGATGTCGGGAATCATGACGTCGGTCAAGACAATATCGAATCGGGAGGACTCGGCCAGAACCAAGGCATCGCTCCCTGATTCCGTGTCCACGACCTGATGCCCTTCATCCTCAAGCTGCAACTTGATGGACTCCCGCACATCCACCTCATCTTCAACCAGCAGGATCCTGGCAACCTGATTCGCGATAACTGGTTCAGCAGAATCGAACGCATCCATGAATGGCCTCCCTCTCAGCCCATGTAAACTCACATCCCGTTGACCCGGTTGTGCGGTGAAGGAACATAGCTACCCCATTTGGCGGAGAAGGTCAAGGGTTGTCTTCTTTTTTGACCCAATCGTTGCTGAGTCCCCTCTCCGATCTCCCTGAAACCCTTGATTGGACCCAGAATCCCCAATAAACGGTCAGAGCCGTTTGAGCAAAGGCATATTTAAGAAAAATAAAATAGGTTCCGATAAGAATCCGTAGGCAAAAACGGAAAGAACCTCTGACGCACGGTCTCGACTACCCATGGACACGCCACAAATTCCACACCCTGCACCCATGCCGATCTTCATGCTCTTTGATACCCAAACGGGCTACCTCTATGGTCACCTCTTTGCAACAGGGCCGGAAGATCCTTTTTTGCAGGAAGTCATTGACTGGTGGAGCCACTATTGTTCGAACACTCCCATTGGAGTGGATTACCCGGGCGTAACCAAACACCCGCAAATGGCCAGCAGTCATTCCTCTAATTAATCAAGGCAACACCGTCCAGATCGCTAAGCCGGACCGGAAAACCAACATCAGTCCTGACAGGTGGATGACCACAACATTCGCATTGGCTTCCGTCTGTTCAATTGCATTGCCGGATGGAAGATCTTGCGGGAAAAACCCTCCGGTCAACGCAGAGAATCCCAATGCCCGTCGGTTGGTAATGAGAACAGCCACATAGTCATTCACGATACTCTTCACCAACAACTCTCCGGCTCCCCAAGGGTCTCGTTTCCAACGACCAAGATCACTTTGAAAACCGTAGACCGCCTGTCGACCTTGAACGATAATCATTCTGGGAGTGACCGTTGCGGTGACCACCTCCTCAGCCGAGGAAAGATTTATCTCCACCCACCGTTGTAACCGACCTGAAAACCCCAACAAACGTGTGGTTGTCTGGACATATCCCGTCACGCCTTTGGTTTCAACCACCAACACGTCTTCTCCTGAGGCTAACTCCTTTCTGGCAATTCCCTCGCCGGAAGTAATACCAAACAGCTGTCCCCTTGCAGACGTGATGGTGACCTGATCAGTGACGACTTCTTGCGACCAGACAGGAAGCGGCCAGCTGGCCAAACCCCATAAAACCATCACCGGCACCGTGCACATGCGCATAGACATAATCCGCATGACGATTACCGATAATCCCAAGGAATTCCACGCTCTCCCGCCATGATGGGACCCAAAATCAACTTCATCAATTGTGTCCCATTTCCTTGGGTCCCCCACAACCCCGTCAAGCTGATGAGAAATTCGAATTGAGTGCGGTCAGGAAGCCGTGTATACGTGAGCCCGAGTGAAAAACATCGGCATGGATTTTGATATAGCCCGACCACATCCCATTCAGCAGTCAGCCCTGTCTTGAAGTCATGATACCACTTGGTGCCCAAGGTCACTCCATGCGGCAACCGGACTGCACCCCCAGTCGTCAGATAGAGAATTTCCCCGGCCGGCGCTAACACCTCATTAAACGACACAGGGTTCCAAATATCTCCCCGGCGGACTCTCGTCCCTTCTTTTGTGTACCGCTGCCCAACGGTCATATACCACGTCTGTTGGCTTTGGATGAGCAGGTCGGTGTTCATCTGAGAAAAATATTTCCTGTTCGGATCATAGAAGGCATCTACCTTCAGGTTGAATGCCGAGATGAATGCTGAGGAATTGACCGGTGAATGAAAATGCCCCCGAGTCCAGATATCCGAAAATCTGGAGGCTAAGGGGGGCGGATTGGCCACATGATAACTTTGGGCAAATAGCAGATCCAACCAGGTATTGGATTTCCCGCCACCAATTTGGCTCAAACGATTTTTCAAGGAATAGGTGACCAGACTCTTTTGAATCAAGTCATCCACCGCATCGATCTGAACTAATTCCGCTTGTTTCGTCTGTGGCACATACTCATATATCACATTCGGTTGTATGGAATGCCTGATCCAATTCCCCTCGCCGAGAGAAAATCGTTTCGATACATTCGAGAACAATTCAGCGCCAACCCAAAAGGTTTCACGATGTTGCGCTGATTTCTCGGTGAGCCCCCGCGTATAGCCCACTTCCCGCAATTTGACCTGAGGACGAAATCCCAACGTGTGTCCCAGATGGAGCCCTTCCATCGACAGTCCCGGCAACACGTCGAGACGACCAACATTAAATCCCGTCTGCCTGTAAAATTGCACGGCGGTCGTTTCCGCCGTCAGCGATAAGGGACTGCCCAAGACACTGGGATTCACGAAGCGATGCCCAATTTCAGGTAACCGCTGAAAGGTCGTATTGCCGCCCGTGCTTAACGGCTGAATATATTGACCTGAGAGATACAGCGCCCCATGATCAAGTCGCTGCAAAATGGTGAGATATGACTCTTGACTGGGTAAAGCCCTTTGAGTCCCAGAACTGCTGAAATTTTGCAGGACCGATCGATCGCTTGAAAAATTGGCGCGCATGCGTAAAGACAAATCAGGATTGAATTGCTGAACATGAGCCCCTCGAACTTCGGCTCGCCCACGATTTTGCTGGGTATCATAAAGCGAGCGTATCAACCATTCTCCCTTTGTGAGCCGATTCCACACATAGCGATATTGCAGATCTGCACCTCCTCCACGTTCCGTTAATATTTGCGGGGAAACGGTTATATCATTACTGGGATTGATGGCCCAAAAATACCCCTGCCGATACTGGTAACCGAATTGAGTATTGTAACCTGTCGTAGGAAACAAGAATCCGCTTTTTCGAGAAGCGCCCAGAGGATATCGAAAGGTGGGAAGCGGGATCACCGGCACATCATTCACATTGAACCACACGCCTTTTCCAAACAAACTGTCCTCATATTCCACATCCATATCATTAAAGTTAAATCGCCAGGCCGGAATCTCGCCATCCTGGACATCGCAATTGGTAAAGGAGCCCTCCTTGACCCGATAATGGGTTTCGGAAAACCGCTGAAGCCGTCGCCCCGTCACAAAAGAATTTTGTTTCTTCCAAAAAATATTTCCATTGGTGATCACACCCGCTTCGGTATTGAGGTTGAGCTCAAGCGTTTCCGACCAGATATCGGTCTCGGTATCCCGTAAATGCACATGCCCACGGGCCGTCAGACGCCCCGTGAGTTTTTGAAGGGTTGCTTCATCCGCATTAAGATGAATAGGGCCACGCGTGACATCCACGGCCCCGGTAGCGTGATATTCTTCCCGATCACGATTATATTCAATCCGGTCGGCATTAATGGCGACGGGAGTTCCATGTGAAGTTGGTTCGGCAGGCACATCCTGAGACGAGGTATTGTCGGAGAGTCTCTCGGATTCCCCAGGGTGAGAATCCGACTGTCCAAACACGGTTTCTCCCGCTGCCAACATCGTAAAAAAAATAATTATACAGACCAACAATCTATGAGATCGGCGCGAGAGACCACACCGGCCAACACCCACGCCCGCACCAGTCACGTTGGGAAACCCGGCTGAGTGAGCCGATTGAGTACCTCCCCAACCAGAAATAACGACCCGGTGACACAAATGACGTCTGAGGGATTTGCCATTTCTTTGGCTTGACAAACAGCCTTCCATGAATCGGCAAGTAGACACGGAACCAGATCTTCGCGATCGACAGCGTGCTTGAGCTCATCCACCGATGCCGCCCTTTCGATCCGTGGCTGGGTGAGAATCAGGCGGTCAACAAGAGGAAGAAGAACGCGCAGGAATCCTTGAAGGTTTTTGTCTCGCATCATCCCAACCACCAAAATGAGTTTTCGTCCCGCGCCATCATGAATTTGTGAGTGGAGAAAGTCAAATAACACGTGGGCACCGGCAATATTGTGCGCGCCATCCACAATCAAAAGAGGATTTCGATTCACAACCTCTAACCGACCTCTCCATTTGACACCCTGCAAACCGGTCCGGATAGCCGCCGGTGAAACTGGGAAGAGGCCATCGACGCCAGTCTCCAATAACGCCAGCGCATTCGTGGCATTGACCATCTGATGTCGGCCGAGCAAATTGGTCTGTAATTCCGGAATGGTCCATCGCGGCCCTTGATAAGTAAAAGTCGTCGCACTGGTTTCCAGAAAGGAGAACTCCTGTCCCATCCGAAAGCATGGCGCCAACCACTTTCGGGCCCGAGTCTCAAATATCTGGGCAATATCCTCCGGCATAGGGCCCAACACGATCGGAGCCTTTTGCTTAACAATCCCAGCTTTCTCCTGCGCAATCCTCTGAAGAGAGTCCCCTAGATACGCTTCATGATCGAAGCCAATTCCCGTAATCAGGGCACCGATGGGGTTTAATACATTCGTCGCATCAAAGCGCCCCCCCATGCCGACCTCTACTACAGCAATGTCTACTTGTTCATTCCTAAAGTGCACAAAGGCCAGTGCGGTCGTGAATTCAAAAAAAGTGAGTGCTGTGAGCGGATTGGCGGTTCGCCGAATCTGCTCGATCAAGGCACAGACAGCCTCCTCAGAAATTTCTGCTCCCTGAACCCGAATGCGCTCTTTGAAATCAATCAAATGCGGTGAGGTATACAGTCCGACCCGATAGCCGCTTGATTGAAGGATCGCAGCCACCATGGCCGATGAGGACCCCTTCCCATTCGTGCCGGCAATATGAAGCGTGGCGTATCCGTGCTGAGGATTGTCCAACCGGTCAAGAACATCGGTAATGGCCTCCAATCCCAGCTTGATACCAAATCGGTGCAAGGAAAAGAGAAAGTCGAGCGTTTCTAGATACGTAGCCACAGGAATCAAAACTAGGCGGGAGACAATAAAGGGAAGGAGATTTCGTATCAATAATAACTACAGTGCATGGCTCTCACCATTATCAAGCCTATCGTCAAGCTTATTGAGATCCACAGGGTACTAGGAGAGCTGGACCATACAGCGGTTACACCGAAGTGGAAGAAACTTTTGTGACACAATGTGCAAGCAACATTTCCAGGGTTGCCTTGAGGATTTTTCGTTCCACAATATGATCAACCATGCCATGTTCCAACAAAAATTCAGCACGTTGGAAGCCTTCAGGCAAATGTTCTTTGATCGTTTGTTCAATAACCCGTGGACCGGCAAACCCAATCAGTGCCTTCGGTTCCGCCAGAATGATATCCCCTAACATCCCGACACTGGCGGTCACCCCTCCAAAGGTCGGATCCGTTAACAGGACAACAAAGGGAATTCGAGCCTCTTGCAATTTTGCCAAGGCTGATGCCGTTTTCGCCATTTGCATAAGTGACAAGGTCCCCTCTTGCATCCGGGCCCCACCGGAAGTCGTGACCAACAAAAATGGCATATGGCCGATCAAGGCCTGATCGATTGCGCGACAAATTTTCTCGCCAACCACCGATCCCATACTGCCACCCATAAATGAAAAATCAAAGATTCCAAGGGCTACGGGCTTCCCGCCAATTTGACATCGCCCAGTCAAGATCGCTTCTTTCTTCCCCGTTTTTTCTTGAGCCTTTTGAATGCGCTTGCGGTACGGCAGCGTGTCAACAAACTGCAAGGGATCCACCGGAACTAATTCTCCATCCCATTCCTCGAATGAACCGGGATCGACGATCAACTCCAACCGCTCACCAACCGACAGGGGAAAATGGTATTGGCATTTCGGGCAGACTTTTAAATTTCGCTCAACCTCGCGTTTAAAAATAATAGTGCGACACACTGCGCATTTCACCCACATCCCTTCAACGATTTTAATGGACGTGCCTTCGGTATCCGTGTTTTTATTTCGTTTAAACCATCCCATAGATCAGTCTATCCTTACGATTCTCTCATGAACGCAATGCACGCGTACCTACATCAAGTTTTGGCTGAGAGAAAGAAAATTCGAGAAAGGCAGGGAAAGGACACAACAAGAAAACATAGACTCCGACACAGTCTTCAGTCACGACACGACATTACCATAGGGAAGTTGACCCGGCAAGAATCCCTCGGAGAAGGCGCCTACCCCGCAGACCATTCCGGAGAATCAGCAGAGTGAGGACACGACAGGAAACCAGGAGAAGACACGGTGGTCAACCACCCCTTGCATGCATTTCCAAATGTGGATCTTGGCGCAACCGTTCAATGTCAATATACCGGCCACGACCGCTGACCTGTTCAAGCTCTTTTCGTTCTTCCGCCCCACGGTCTTTTCGAGATTCCCAGACAGACTGAATGATGGAAAGAATATCTTCTCGGGATCGTTCCATTCGAAGAAGCTTGCGAAGGTCAAGACCTGTTTTGGCATACAAGCATAAATACCACATCCCATCAGCCGTCAACCGACTCCTGTCACAGGTCGAACAGAAAGGAACGGTGGTGGAAGAAATAATACCAAATGTCGTGCCATCCGGCAGCCGAAATCGCTGTGCAGGAGCCGAACTGACCTCCTCCACCGGCTCGACTAGACCATAATGGTCTCGGACCATCTTTAAAATCTCTTTCCGGGAAAGAACTTTATCGGCTGACCAGTCATTGGCTCCGCCAACATCCATATATTCGATAAAACGAACTTCTCCGTTGACCTCCTTGCCGTATTCAATCAGGGGCAGGACTTCATCTTCGTTGTACCCCTTCATGGCGACCGTATCCAACTTTAATCCTGTAAATCCGACCCGCCCCACAGAGGCAATTCCCTCAAAAACCCGATCCAACGAATCGCGTCGGGTCAACGCCTTAAACCGCTCTGGCTTTAACGTATCCAGACTCACCGTGACCCGATGGAGCCCCGCATCGAAAAGAGCCTGAGCCTGTTCACTCAACAACACCCCATTGGTGGTCATCGCAATATCGTGAATGCGAGAGTTTTGACGAAGCATTCTGATAAGTTCCGCCACATTATTGCGTAAAAGGGGCTCACCCCCGGTAATACGCACTCGATCAATTCCCTGTTCGGAAAACATATTCGTGAGCAAGACGATTTCTTCAAAAGTCAACAGGTTTTCCCGAGGAAGCCACACATAATTTTCCTCAGGCATACAGTACTGACACCGTAGATTGCATCGATCGGTCACTGACACCCGCAAGGATCGCAATGGACGCCCCCAGATGTCTTTAACCGCATACGGCAGAGTCACAGCTTCACCCGCATCCATTATGGGTGTTCCTCCACCCACACCTCGCCTTCCGGCGTCGTTTCCATTTTCCAGATCGGAGTGATTTTTTTGAGTTCATCAATACACCATTGACAGGCCTTGAAGGCATCGGCACGATGTTCAGCCCCAACAATGATCAGCACAATATTTTCACCAATTTCAATGGGTCCATAACGATGAAGGACCAACGCCTCAATAATGTCAAAATCGCGAAGAGCCTGTTCTCGGATTTCTTTGAGTTTTTTCTGAGCCATCCCTTCGTAGTGCTCAAAACTCATGGAACTCACGTCTCGACCTTTGGAGCGATCACGGGCCGTCCCCAAAAACATCCCAATGCCCCCGATTCGTCGGGATCGAGACCGCACCCGATCCAATTCCTCATCAATTGAAAAATTTTCCAGTTGCACCCGAACCAACATGCTTTCTTGAAGGTCAACGGCCATCGGATTACCCTTTCTCCTTAACCCATAATTCACAGGACCCTCCGGCGAAAGGAGGCAATAGTGCTATCTCGTCAGCCTCTTTAAGCACCGTGTCCCAATGTGCAATTTCTTGATTCACCGATATCAATACCTTTTTCTTATCAAGTAATTCACCGACCTGAGGATGCTCAATCTGAATGGAGTGAACCAGATCCCTGACCTGTCCACCTTCAGACAAGGCGACCTCTAAATCCATTCCTCCAGGAATCATGGTCTTTAACATCCCAAATAATTTAATCTTCACCATCTACGACTCCCCCGACCAGACAAATGCAACGGACATCACCCCTCGTTATTTCGCCTTTTGACCACGGACATAGGTACCAGACTTTCCCCCTGACTTCGACACGAGGGCAATTTCTCCAAACTCCATGCCCTTATCTACCGCCTTACACATATCATAAATGGTCAGAGCTGCCACGGAAACTGCTGTCATCGCTTCCATTTCCACTCCGGTATTTCCGGTAGTTTTCACCGTTGCTACAATGGTAATCGCATACCTTCCATCAGGATTAGGTTGAGAGTCCTCCTGAAAATCCACATCCACACCGGTGAGAAGAAGAGGATGACACATTGGGATCAGATCGGGAGTCCGTTTGGCCCCCATAACCCCGGCCACTTGAGCGACGGCCAGCACATCACCCTTCGCAATCCGACCCTCATGAATTTTCTCTAGGGTTTCCGGCAAGACAAATACCCTCCCCTGGGCCACCGCTACACGCTCGGTTGAACACTTGTCGGTTACATCCACCATTCGAGCCCGACCGGATTCATTAAAATGCGTAAGATTCGCCATAATCAACAATAATCACAGATGAAAAATTCTCTTGAAAATCAGTAAATTATAAGGACAAAGGAAAAACGACGTCAAGCAAAACATCCCCCTCCACAATCCCTTGACAGTCGAACTCATTCCACCTATAAACAGTCGGTAATACCTTATTATTCAGAGATTTTTCCCCATGCACTCCACCACCATTATAGCCAATCCTACCCTCGCCAATAAAAAGTTAGGCCTCCTGCTCTCAACCTCACCTGAACATCCCAATGCGGAGACCGTCTACCACCTCGCCAAAACCGCCTTAGCTAATAAAGTAGATACTTATCTGTATTTCATCGATGAGGGAGTCAAAAACCTGGAAGACCCGAGATTTTCCAAGTTGGCGAAGGACGGACTGAAGTTATTTGTGTGCGCCTATGGATGCCAACAACACCACATCTCAACTGACGGGTATGGTAAAGAAGTGACCTTTTGCGGCTTGGTGATTCTTTCAAACATCATCGATGGGTGCGACCGCTTTCTGGCCTTCAATTGATTTTCTGTACTGCCTGACAC
Source organism: uncultured Nitrospirales bacterium (assembly GCA_963801755.1). Lineage (GTDB taxonomy): Bacteria > Nitrospirota > Nitrospiria > Nitrospirales > UBA8639 > Nitrospira_E. The sequence continues at coordinate 161,366 of CAWDGE010000024.1, forward strand.
TTTCCTACTTGAGGACCTTCGGGTATTAAACCAGAGATTCAAATACTTTTACCTTTTCAGAGAATTTTTCACTTAAGGGCTCAAAATTTCCAGAATCATTTGCATTATTCTTTGGAGAATCAATCAATGGAAATTAGTACGCACTCTGAAGAACCCTATAGGGACGGCAAAGACTCCTACAATTACGGATGTATGGATAGTATTGATGATTTTTTTTCGCATGCTGAGAGTTATAAAAAAGCAGGAGATATCCTAATAGAATGGGTGGAAAAACAAAAAGGTCTTGCAGATTCAGTTGTTCATCCATTGTGTTTTTTGTATCTACACTATTTAGAACTTGCGCTCAAAAGTATCATAGTTGATTGCGGAGTTGATCCTCCCCCACCACATCGGACACAGGGTTAAGCTGTCTTCTCGACTACCATCGGGATCTGATGCCCAATCGCAGAGTGTTGTCTCTGCCGATTATAATACGTTTCGATGTATGCAAAGATACTGGATTGGGCTCTACGCCGCGTCACGTACCGCTCGGGGTGAACCAGTTCGACTTTTAGCGTGTGGAAAAAGCTCTCCGTGACGGCATTATCATCGCAGGTGGCTCTGCGCCCCATGCTCCCGCATAGACTATTGTTCCTGATCAATTGCTGATAGCGCTGTGAACCATATTGGCTGCCCCGATCCGAATGAATGATCGTGTTCTTGGGAAAGCCGCGACGGAACAAGGCCATGGTGAGTGCATCGCACACCAATTGGTGTGTCATCTGTCGGTCCATTGACCACCCGACGATAGCTCGTGAATACCGGTCCATCACCACGGCGAGATACAGCCATCCTTCGTCGGTCCAGACAGAGCTGATGTCGCTGGTCCATTTCTGATTAGGCGCCGCTGCGCGAAAGTCCTGCTCGATCAGATCGGGGGCGACCGGTTGTGAGTGCGTCGAGTCGGTGGTCACCTTGAATTTCTTGGCCTGAATCGCTTGCAGTCCCAGCGCGCGCATGCGTCGCGCCACGCGATTTTCGCTGCACATGATGCCCGCATCATGGAGAGCCTTGGCGATTCGGGGCGCTCCATATCGTTGCCGATGCATAGAAAAGATCTCGCGGATCCGCCTATCCAGCATGATATTCGAAAGCAGACAGGCGCTCAGATCCCGCTCTGCCCAGGCATAATAGCCACTTCGGGAGACACCTAATACGCCACACATGAGAGTGACTGGCCAGGCCTTCTTGTGCTCATCGATGAATGGATACCTCATGAGTGGTCCTTGGCAAAGAAGGCCGTGGCTTTTTTTAAGATTTCTCGCTCCATCCGCAACCGACGATTCTCCGTTTCAAGGGCATGAATCCGCTGCTGCTCGGCCGTCCGGTGCCCGTTGCCGGGAAAGGCTTCCCCCTTCGGCCCTCCCAGTTCGACCTTCCAACGCCTGACCAACGTGCCACTCACCCCTAAACTGCGTCCAGCAGCGGCACAACTGTAGCCATGCTCCACCACTAAGGAGACGGCTTCTCGCTTAAATTCCGGACTGTGATGCCTGCGTGATTGTTTCATCTTCCACCTCATTGCGAATCATTATAGAATTCTTAACTCGGTGTCCGATATCTTGGGGGAAGATCAGAGTATACTTAGGGAAATCCGAAAAGCCTCTCCCTGACCATGGGTTTTCAGAGCACTGGGGAAGATGCAAGGTGCTTTTAAAAGAAATCTATGCGGAGGATTTTTTAAACGATATTTCTGAAATAGATAAAAGAATACAAAAATTCTAAAGTATCACCCTCACTCGAGACCTTTGCTTTTCGCTATCCAATTTCAAAAGGACAGAACCCTAAGCCTTCTTTTCCTCAGCAACATTATGTAAACGTAAGGCTTCTTGGAGAGGAAATACATGAAATATGGAAGTTCTTTTTTGGAATATCCAATGACATTGCCGACAGGATGAGATCAACTCCGTAAGGTACGGTATTCGATACTACAACAACTTCATTAATCTCCTGCTCCTCTATGCGGCAGGCATGCACCGTCTACACCCTTGCTCTTCTCTCTCCCCGCTGGGACATTGGGCGAGAGAGCCTGCCTTAGGGCATGGCCGAGCCGTGCAGCCGAGAAAACGCCATGTATTGCTTAATTTTCTAGAATCCCTTCGACAGCTCCCTCTTCCCAATGAATCTCGACGCCTTCCTTCTGGCCTCAGGGTCGGACGCTCATATCATCCAGCGGACCTTGTTTGAGCGTAGCGAGTTGGTCCGCTCATCCTAGCCCGCGTCCGACCCATCCAAATGTGGCCAGACGAGGCGTCAATCGACATAGGTGGGCGGTCGCCCGCTTTCCCTGTCACACCACCGTACGTACGGATCCGTATACGGCGGTTCGGTGGGTTGAGCTATCGGTGAACAATCAATCGTGGAATCCCGAGTGAGTCGAAGTAGGCCTTGGGCAGTGCCATCGTCAGGGCAGGACTCTGGGCCAGCCGCCACGGCCATGCGCACTCCACGCCGTCCGTGCAGCGAGAGCGAGGCTCACGCCCCGTTTCCGCAGCGCGGCAAACCGAACCCTCACGTGTTTCCACTGCTTCCACATTGCCGACCGAAGCCGACGTCTGACCCACTCTTCCAACCGTTGCAGCACTGAAGGCGTCTGACACTTCCCAAAATAGCCGAGCCACCCTCGAAGATAGTGGGTGAGGTCTCTGGCCATTCGGGCAATGGGCACGATGCGCGTCCGCCGCGTCAAGGCCTGGATTCGTCGCTTGACCCGCCTGAGCGCCTTCGGCGCGATACGCCGTTTCGGCTCACGGGCCGCGGTAAAACTGAACCCGAGGAACGTTCGTGTCGCTCCCAGCCCCACCGCACTCTTCTGCTGGTTCACCTGGAGCTTCAGCCGACTCGTGAGAAACCGCGTCAGACTCGCCATCACGCGAAGCCCGGCGCGGCGACTACGCACGTAGATATGACAATCATCGGCGTACCGCACAAACCGCAGGCCACGTCGCTCCACTTCGCGATCCAGCTCATCAAGCACAATGTTCGACAACAAGGGCGACAACGGTCCCCCTTGCGGCGTCCCCGCCGCCGTCGGACTCACCAACCCATTGGCTAACACCCCAGTCGTCAGAAACGCTCGGAGGAGTTTCAAGACGCGCTTGTCCCTGATCCGCTGGGCGAGGGTCGCCATCAGCTTGTCATGCCCAACCCGATCAAAGAATTGCTCCAGATCCAGGTCCACCACCCAGTAGCAGCCCCCAGCCAGATAGCGCTGCGCCTGCTCGACCGCCTGATGCGCCGATCGCCCAGGGCGAAACCCATAGCTGTGGGCCGAAAAGGTCTGATCCCAGTCACCTTGGAGAATCTGCAGGACCGCTTGCTGAATACAGCGATCCAGCACCGTCGGAATCCCCAACAGGCGTGTCCCTCCATCCGGTTTGGGGATCTCGACCCGTTTCACCGGATGCGGCACGTACGTCCCCGCCACCAAGTGGGCCCGGAGCGTGGGCCAATGCTGCCTCAGGTGCGCCGGTAATTGGTGGACCGTCATGCCATCCACCCCGGCACTCCCCTTGTTGGTCGTCACTCGTCTCACCGCCTGCTGGATGTTTCGCCACTCGCAGACGGCTTCCATCAACTGCTCACCCATACCCGGGCTTTCGGCACGGCGATTCGCCGCGAGCGATTCGGTCACTTCCTCAACAGCCCTTGGGGCTTCACCCGTCTCCTCTGTCGGGAAGGCCAGATCTAACTGGGTATTCAGCCGCTTGTCGCTCATGAGTTCCGCTGCCGACTCGCCACTCCTCTTACCCTGCTCATGCAGGACCGTTCAGGCCTTCATCCCACCTGGGACTACTATGCCCTCTGCTGACTCCTCCCGCCCGGTCAGGACCAATCACTCCATCCTCAGTCTTGCCATCAAGACAGCCGAGAGGTCTCCCGAGGTACGTTCAACCGCCTTCAGCGCACGACCGCCAGATTTACAACCCGCACCCTTGATGGAGAGGGACTTCGCGAATCCAGGCTCGCTCGTCCGGCACGGTCTGCCTCGTATCTGGTTCTTGTCCATCGGCCCACGCCTTTGCTCCACGCTGCCTTCAGACCCCGCCTCACGACGACGCCCTTGCGCTTCGCTATGACTTCACCTCCATCAGGTTGTCAAAGGGACTTGCACCCTCAAGCTGTTGAACATGCTCGGCGCACCTGGTTTTGGGTCCTTTTGCCAAAACAAAAGGACCTCGCCTGCCGGGACGAAACCCGGCAACACAGATAACCGCTTAGACCCTATATTTAGTTAAACAAGTGGATTGATGGTTGAAATAGCCCACAATTGATATGTATTATTGCCACTTAACCAGCCAGACGGTACAGTAAATAGCCATGCTAACTTCAACCCGCTATTTAATTCTTGAGACCGCCATTGACCTATTGGGACGGGACGGTGCCAGTGCGTTGACACTGGAGCATGTCGCTCGAGAAGCCGGACTGAGTAAAGGTGGATTACTCTATCATTTTGAGGGGAAAGAACAGCTATTGGTGGGGCTCATAGAGCTACTCATACAGGATTTGGATCGCAAGCAAGTTGGCGATTTCCTCACAAGGTCCATTTATGAAGAACATTCCAGGACGGCACTTAATACTGATGGTATCGAAAGTCCTGAAAACCATCGGTCCCTGCAAGGACATGAAATTGCCTCCATTCTCATGGCTGCTCTTGCGATCAACCCCCATCTCCTTGAGCCCATTCGAGAGCGATACCAAAACTGGCAAAGCATTTTTCTGGCTAATACCGTTAATCCGACCCGTTCCCTCATTGGACGCCTTGCTGCCGAAGGGCTGTGGTTTAGCGAGGCTCTAGGATTAGCCCCACCCACTCGCGAACAACGAACTGCACTTGTTCTGGAGATCCAATCTCACACACAACCAGGAGAACCCATGAGAGAACCGTTCGCAAGCATCATACCCACGCAGCCAAAAGACGCCTTCGCGGAGCTTGCTTCCTTTAAGGCAAATGTGGAGGAACTCAAGCAACAAGCTTATCAACCTACACAGGCTTCTGCGCGTTCACTGTTGGCGAAACAACATCCGCAAGGCTTTTGGCAGGGGGATTTAACCGCCGACACGACATTGGAATCCGATTACGTGTTGCTTTTGCTTTGGCTGTATCCACCAGAGGCCGGTGCCTGGAAGCCTGAGATTCAGAGCAAAATAGGCAAAGCCATGCGCACCATCCTTGACCGCCAACTTTCGGATGGGGGGTGGGATATCTACTCAGAGGGCCCCGCCGAGGTGAACGCAACAACCCGTGCGTACGTGGCACTGCGGGTTGGGGGCCATGATCCCGACCAACCATTTATGCAGCGGGCACGCGAATGCATTCTTGCCCTTGGTGGGCTTCAGGCAACCAATAGCTATACGAAGAATAATCTCAGCATGTTTGGTCTTTTCCCAAGAAAATACACCCCCAGTGTGCCGCCAGAGCTCGTCCTCATCCCTGGGAATGTCTTGTATGAAATTTCATCGTGGAGTCGAGCTATCGTCGTCCCCCTCTCCATTCTTCAAGCATCCGGGGTACAACGGAAGGTACCTGGGAATTGGACCGTTGACGAACTATTGGTGCCCAATCGAAAACTAACATTTCCAAAAAAAGATGCATTTTCTCTCATGTTTCATCAGGTAGACAAGATTTTAAAACTTTGGGAAAAACGGGGTTTTAAGGATATTCGCGCGAAAGCAATCCGCGAAGCAGAGAAGTGGATGCTGGATCACATGCGGTTCACGGATGGATTGGGAGCAATTTTTCCGGGAATGATGTATGCCCTCATGGCGATGGATGCTCTTGGCTATGAGCGTGACCATCCCGACTTTATTGAAACCCTTGGCCAACTCGAAGGACTCATTATCGAGAAGGAAGATGCTCTACAGTTTCAGCCAAGTTTATCACCGGTATGGGATACGGCCATTTCAATTTTTGCATTGGGAGAACTCGGAGTAGGTGAGCCGCATGCGATGCAGCGGGCGGCTGACTGGTTATTAAGCAAAGAAATTCGCCGCAAAGGAGATTGGTCCGTCAAGCGTCCGGATTTACAGCCTGGAGGGTGGGCCTTTCAGTTTGCAAACGAACTCTATCCGGATATCGACGATACTGCCATGGTCTTGTTAGCACTAGAACATGCAAAGTCCTCGGATCCGGATCGGCAGACCCGCGCCGAAGATCGAGCCATCAACTGGTTATTAGGGATGCAATCCTCGGACGGGGGTTGGGCTGCCTTTGATGTCGATAATACTTGGGCCTTACTGAACAAGGTCCCATTTGCCGACCACAATGCCATGCTTGATCCAAGCTGCCCGGATATCACGGGGCGGGTCTTAGAGGCACTCTGTCGGCGGAATTACACCCACAAACACCCGGCAATTGTGAGCGCCGTCCAATACCTTTTGGTCCATCAACAAGCCAACGGGAGTTGGGATGGACGCTGGGGCGTGAATTATACTTATGGAACATTTCTTGCCGCACGTGGCCTTCGCGCAAGTGGCTCCCCGATCGCGACTTCGGCAATCCAGCGTGCTGCGGCCTGGGTACGCTCAGTCCAAAATCAGGATGGCGGCTGGGGGGAAAGCTGTGCCAGCTATGAAAAGCAGGAATTTGTTCCAGCATCAAGCACACCTTCACAAACAGCCTGGTGCTTACTCGCACTTGAGGCAGCTGGCGATCGAACCTCAAAATATGTTCATCGTGGGATCGACTGGCTACTCACCCATCAGAATCAACAGGGAGGGTGGGACGAAGAACTCATGACAGGAACCGGGTTCCCAAATATTTTCTATTTGAAATATCATTTGTACGCACACTATTTTCCACTGTTGGCCCTTGCCACTTGGCAAGCAAGCTTAAAGAGCTCATGACCATGCTTTATGCTCGAAAAAATAAGTCCGCCTGTTGTACCCACACATTATTCCCATAGGATTTCTTTTCTCGCAGAAATGCAACACTGGGGCTCAAGGAAGGACGACTTCGGTTTACTTCTAAGAGCAAGATGGAATGGTCAATAAGTCCTACCCGACAGAACCTTCAACTTGGCTCGGAGCATGTTTTTTTTCAGATTCCCCGTTATCGCTGGGTTTCGGGTTTCCAGCTCAACCCGATATTCAGAATTCGTTGAATCAGCGCTTCATAGGAAATACCGGCACGTTCAGCCGACTCGGCGAGATCTTCACCATAGGCCAGTTGGGCATTGGGATTGGCTTCCAGAATATACAGATGCTCCTGGGGATCTAACCGAAAATCCATTCGGGCATAGCCGTTTAAACCTAATATATGAAAGACCCGTTTTGCGGTTTGTTGAATATGACGCACCAACTTGCAGCTTTTCCCCTTGATCTCATCACAACATCCCAATGCTGAGACCGTCTATCACCTCTCCTATAACCGCAATAGAGAATACAGTGGATAACTATTTGAATTTCAGATTATGGGGTCAAAAACTTAGATGATTCTCGATTTACCGGGTTAGCAAAGAAGTGATTCGCCTGGAGGGACGTGGCCTAGGCAGGAGTCGAAACAAAATGGCCGAGATGTACCTGGATAAAGTGCGCTATTGCAAGGCCTGGCCGGCAAGACATGAAGCGCTATCTGCTCCTGGCAGCGATTTCTGAGCGGAGAGGGTCAAGGCCTATCGTGACAAAATATTTCATTTCTCATGAATTATGAATGCAGGAACAAAATTATGATTGCCAAGACCTTATTTCTATTCGACCTTCTTTTCAATTTCATGTCCTGAATGCATTTAGGTAGATAGGTGTCCAACCACGCCGCCGACTCCAATAGCCCAAATTGTTTCCAATATTGAACTAGCAAGAATACGAGCAGTTAATGTTTTCTCCATAGGCACCTCCTTATCACTGCTTTGGCTGACCGAAAGGATCAGCTTAAGACTAATAAAACGCAGGATAACAAACAGAAGGACTACGGAACCGACAAACGCTAGGGGAATCGAACCCCAACCTATTACCCCTATCGGCCTAAATGCACTCCCTCAAAAACAGGCAATATCAGCCATGTTTCACAATTTAGCACCTCCCCTGCTTCTGCTTTTAAAACAACACGGAAAATTGAGGTATTTTGCATGTCTACACCACGAATGAAATTTTTCTTCGCTTTTTCCATTTTGGCTGAATCCAATGGGCCTTCAAGGGTCGCACTTCCTGGTTAAATATCTATCAAAGCCAACGATTTTACCCACGGGCATAAGCCGGTGGGTATCTACTGCTTTCAACCAGGTACTCATTCATTTTCCCTTTTATACATAATGATTGAACCGGACGCGAAATTTCCCCGTGTTCCGGCTCAGCGATTTGTTAGATAGGCTGATTAACTCTAACCCTGGCTCCCGCAAATGTACACCATGGAAAACAAACATCGAATGAGGTTCTCTCAGAACGGATCAATATCCAATTTCTCCCATTCTTCATTCAACTTCCTCATTTGTATATAGAGCACATCCAGTCGAGCAGCCAATTCCTTATTCTTCTCGTACTTTACCAGACACATTATCTGTTCAATTGCTTGTGTTAGGTCACCAACTAGCTCATACCACTCGGCACCAGCCGACTCCCACCTTTCCCAGATCCCAAATTGTTTTTCTATAAATAAAGCTCTTGGTGCAGAATCCAATAATAGATACGAGCCAAGGACGTCCAATCTCTGAGCATCAGCGATCACCTTGCTGAAGCTCTTCAGCGGAACTAAGCCTGTCCATCCGATCAAACTTCAGGCACTTTTCCAGAACCCAACGAAACCTTTCATCCACCCCCATCGAGCTGCTCGTGGGCTTCACAATTGAAGTCATAGGTCGTGCGCATCGCAACAGGTAGTACCAAACGGCTCCCACCGAGTAGATATCACCGCGCTCATCTACAGTCGCCATATTTAAATATTGTCAGGGGAAGAAAACGCTTCCGTTATCCAGTTCGATGTAGTGACAATTGCTCTCCGGGCATCTGCAGATACTGCTAGGCCGAAATCGGCAAGACGAATGTGGCCGTCGATTCCCACAAGGACATTCGTAGGCTTAATATCGCGATGGATGAAACCGTGTTCATGGAGGTGCACTACAGCAGCAACAAGTTCCCCAATTGTCGAAGCGATATCCAGGTCTTTTTGTTTTGTAATGTCCCCATCGAGACAGTACTCCATCGAGTAGCCAAACGGAGTTACTCCGGGTTTCGTGACTTCATAAAGCTTTGCGACGTTTGAGTGGTCAACGTACGAGGATCTCCACCTCTCGACGGAATCGAACTTCGTCCTTTCTCTCATCAATTCTTGGCGTAGAGTTTTCGCTGCATACGGCAGACGGGTTCCCCGATGTTGGACAAGCCAAACCTCGCCCATTCCACCCTTCCCGAGGAGTTTGATCCTTTTATATTCTTCCCACATTTTGAAAAAGTAGACGCTTCCCTTTATTGGTAAAAATCGTCCGTTCTTATCTCGCACCCGTAACTCAATTCGCGCCTTTCCATCTTCTTTGCATTATTCGACGCCTGCCGCCCGGCACAGAGGCGGACGCTCTTTTTATCGGCGGGCCTTGTCTGAGCGCAGCACAAGTGGTCCGCCCTCCAGAGCCGGCGTCCGTCCCATCCAATCTGGTCGGACGGGGCGTCAATCGACATAGGTAGGCGGTCACCCGCTTTCCCTGTCACACCACCGTACATACGGGTCCGTACTACGGCGGTTCGGCGGGTTAAGCGACCGGCTAACCAGTAGAGACTTCTCGCAACTGGTCACCTCTCCGCCGGGCTTTCGACTGCGCGGTTCGCCGCAAGCGATTCGACACTTCCTCGTCAGCCCTTAGGGCTTCACCCATATCCTCTGTCGGGAAGGCCAAAGAGCCCATTGGTATTCAGCCGCTTGTCGCTCATGAGTTTCGCTGCCGACTCACCACTCCTCACCGTTCAGGCCTTCATCCCTCCTGGGACTACTATGCCCTCTGTGACTCCTCCCGTCCGGTCAGCCCGGCGCTCACTCAGTCCTCAGTCTTGGTGCCAAGACAGACGAGAGGCCTCCCGAGGTAAGTTCAACCGCCTTCAGCGTACGACCGCCAGATTTACAATCCGCGCCCTTGATGGATACGGACTTCGCGAATCCATGCTCGCTCGTCCGACACGGTCTGCCTCGTATCTGGTTCTGTGTCCATCGGCCCACGCTTTTGCTCCACGCTGCCTTCAGACCCCGCCTCACGACGACGCCCTTGCGCTTCGCTATGACTTCACCTCCATCAGGTTGTCAAAGGGACTTGCACCCTCAAGCTGTTGAACATGCTGGGCGCACATGGTTTTGGGTCCTTTTGCCGAAACAAAAGGACCTCGGCTGCCGGGCCGAAACCCGGCAACGTAAATAATCGTTTAGGCACGGTAGTTGGTGAACCAAGTTCGAAGCGTTAAGCAGGTACTTTTTTTTAAGAAAAAACTGGAGGGATTCCCCAATAATAAATTTTGGGAATGACAGAATGGGTATTGAGCAGGCAACATTTTACCGCTGGCTTTCGGGTTTCCAGCTCAGCCCGATATTCAGAATTCGTTGAATCAGCGCTTCATAGGAAATACCGGCTCGTTCGGCCGACTCGGCGAGATCTTCGCCATAGGCCAGTTGGGCATTGGGATTGGCTTCCAGAATATACAGATGTTCCTTGGGATCTAACCGAAAATCCATTCGTGCATAGCCGTTTAATCCTAATATATGAAAGACCCGTTTGGCCGTTTGTTGAATATGCCGCACCAACTTGGGGCTTAACCCCTCAACCTCACCCGATTGGATCCCATATTTTTTTTGATATTTCGTGCTCCATTTCACCCGGGCCGTGGCAATCGGCAGAGCATCAGGAGGAAGATTTTTCAGGTGGAGTTCCCAAACCGGCAAGGCTTGCAATCGTCGATTACCTAACACGCCCACGTATAATTCCCGTCCCTCAATGTACCGCTCGACAATGACGCTCGTGCCCACACTCTGATGCACAAATTCAACACGTTCCTTTAATTTGTCTTCGTCATGGACGATAGACGCTTGAGAAATACCGAGGGATGCTTCTTCACTGATGGATTTAACAATAACCGGAAAGGGAAACTCTTCTGCCCACTTGATCACCCGCCCGATAGGATAGACCACAAACTCCGGGCATCGAATGCCATGATAGGCCATAATTTTTTTTGACCAGCCTTTATCGCGAGTGAGCACAAGCCCCTTGGGATTACAGCCAGTATAAGGAACTCCCAGGAGCTCCAAATACGACACGACATTTTGATCGAACTCTGGATTGCCATTGAATTCTTCCAAAAGATTGAACGCAATGTGGGGCTTCCAATCCGTTACCAGGTTATCAATGACGCTTAAATCATCCCTCACACCGACGGCCATAACTTCATGGCCAAGATCACGTAGGGTGGAGACCACATCAAATTCGGTTTTCCATTCGACCTCGGCCAAATCGGCATGCTCCACATCGTCGGGGGGCACGAGATCCTGATGCATGAGGGCCATGACGCGAAGCTTTCTCATAACACCACCCGATGTCGTCCACCATGCAAATAGTTCATCGTTTGCACGGTCAATAAAATCGTAAAGTCTACCTTTGCCTGCTCTTCAGGAACGGCTAACCGTAAATTTCGTTCACGGCAATGTGCCATCATGTCCTGCAAAACTTGATCAATGGTATATTGATACTCTCCCGTCCATGCAGCGACTTTCCGGCGGACTTCCTTTCTGAACTTCCTAATAAAATTCTCAGCGGACGTAATCGCCGATTGATCCGGATCCCCCGAAAAGAGCCGCCGTAAATCTCGATCATAAAAGTTTGGGTAGTCCAGCCCGTACCGTTCCCGCTTGCCCTGGTAATGCTCCCGGAGCGTTTTGTGAAGACGCTGAATGGGGTCCACCTGCTCCTTGGTGGTCACAATTGGTTTAACCCCAGCTAACTCCTTCATGAGTCCGTCCATGTATTCCAATTTTTTGAGCGCCGGCCATCCCGCATATCGCTCACGCCAATGTGAGTGCGGCGTGAGCCAGACGGCAAAGGTTTCAGCAAAATCCTCGTCCGGATGACTCTGGGCATACCACATGTCCAGATGCAACACAAAACTTTTACTATAGGGCTTTGGCAAATAACAATCGGGATACGGAACCGAGGTGTGTCCGAACATCTGTTGACGGCTACGCCGCCGCCGCAAGCGGTAGCCATTCTCAATCGCATGGCCCGTTTCGTGTCGAAGAATCCGCATACACCATTCCGGAGTTCCGCCCTCCACTTCCAACATTTGATTGAGTTCCAATTTCGCTAACCGCGGATGCCCCATATAAAACGGCACTGCAAGACCCGGCGTGCCATCGGGCGAATACCAATCGTCAGACAACCATATGTGGGGACGAAACACTAACCCTTGATCTTTCAATTCGCGGTATAACTGACGGACGCATTGACCCAATTCAGTCCCGGGAATACGGATCTTTAAATCCGACAACCGGAGATTCAACAACTGTTCATCAGACCAGGAAACCCATTCAGGCTCTGCGGGGACAGGGGGCTGAATATCAGGCAATAGATCCAAATTCACAACCTTCCCTGCCAGTATCGATTTTTGACCATCATCAAAACACTTTCGTTGGAATCAGACTATGGCCCCCTGACGGATCATCACGGATTAAACGACAGATGATGCTCAAATCTTCACTCCATTTCCGCTATAAGTCAAAAGCTAAACCCTGCCTCACCAATTCTCACCTGCCCCCTTAAATTCCATAGCTTTTACCTTTTTGCCTGTGGTAGATTGCCCCTCTTTTTGGGGAAATCCTTCATTCAGTACCATGCAGTTTTTTATTCACACTCCGAGTCAGCACGTCTGAAGAATCAGTGCCCAAGGCTTCATTCATTTTTTTGGTCTTCATTCCATTTTGGGCCAAACGCCAGTAGGTCTCATCCATATTGATTCTGATGACTCCTTAAACCTGACCGGTAGAACCACAGGAGATTCATCTATGTATCGCTGTGAAAAATGCCAAGGAACGATGTTGCTTGATCGGGAAGTCGACATGGAATCAGGAATGTCTCTTCTGGTCTTCTGGTGTATTAATTGTGGCCTACGGAAACAAGCCGAGCGAGCACCGATTCCCCTCATCGAAGTGTCCTAGCTTAGCGCTTGATTCCTCAATTCCTCGACCCGGATTGGCAGATAAAACCTGAACGTCCTGCCTATTCGGGTCATGGGTACAAATTTCCTGGGAATTGGGAGGAAGGAGACAGATCAGTGATAACTCGTCTTATGACGCAACATTCCTACTGGAGTTCGACAACGCGTAGAATCACTTCTTGTGAAAACATGAAGTACCGCTTGAGTAGTCCATCACCGGGAACCAGGAGAGCAGGGGGACCTAGGAATCCGCATCCAATTCCACATTCCAATATAAATAATCCCGCCAACTTTCCGGCGCATGGCGGATGCCGATCATGAGTGTCAGGCGTGGAGTCCATTTAGGCTTGACGGGCTCCTTGAGTAATTTCATCCCTGCTTCATGGGGAACACGCCCGCTTTTCCGGTTATTACATCGCCAACATGCCGTCACAATATTCTCCCAGGTCTTCTTCCCACCTTTGGCAATAGGCACCACATGGTCAAAGGTCAATTCTTCAGTGCGAAACCGCGTATAGCAATATTGGCAGGTATACCGATCCCTGGTAAAAATGTTGATGCGAGAAAATTTCACGGCATGATGATTCGACCGGAGTTTAACCATATTGAGGAGACGCATCACGGAAGGCAATTTAAAGGAAATGGACACCCCTCGAATATCCCGATCATAAAACTCAAGGACTTCGACTTTTCCTTGCCACAACAAATTAATGGCTTTTTGCCAATGCACGACACGCAATGGCTCATAGGTAGCATTGAGTAGCAGGGTCATTTCCATACGAAGGTGCTCTAGAGACCTCGCCAGGTTGGATAAAACTCTGTTCCTATATCACCGACCAATCCAGAGAATCAAGAGACGTCATGAACCTATTGTTGCAGCGGGAAGAAGTTGATATATTAAGGGTTTTGGCCGTTTAGAGTTGACCATGTCCTTGAACTTCCATCCGGTTGCCAAGATTCAAGACCTCCCTCCAGGCACCTGTCAAAGCGTTGAGCTCCAGGATCACGGGATTGCCTTATTTAATCTCGAAGGTGTGATCTATGCCCTTGATAATACCTGTCCACATGCCGGAGGGCCACTGGGAGAGGGATGCGTAGTGGGAGATTTCGTCGAATGCCCCTGGCACGGATGGAAGTTTCATATCAAAACCGGAGTATGCCAAAAAAACCCGAGCCCGAGCTGGAACGTACCCTGCTATGAGGTACAGGTGGTTGATGGCATCATTCACGTCGCCCAACCGATATCTGAGGAAAGGCTATACTAGTGGACTGTAACAACCAGATTTGGTAGAAAAAATGTGCACCACGAATCGGAAAGACGTTAAATGCATACCATCCAGGCTCAGCCATCTTAGTATCGAGCACTACTAATTCGTCCGTTACAGGCCACTAGAATGTTAAAAACTTCACAGAGTTGAAAATGCCCTTCCTGCCAACAATTTTCACTGCCTAACCACAACAACGCACATCGCAGGAATTCCGAGATCTACAGATGAGTACCGTAATGGATTTAAGTCAGGAGAACACCGTTAGCAGATTCCTCTTCGACATTGGTCAGGACAGGAACTTTTAGCATTCTGTGAGAAAGGGAGGAAATTTGATCGCCATGGGGAAGTGGCGGCAAATTCTCAAACGGCATCAACTGTTGGGCTGCTAACGAGATCACTCGAATCGATTTTTCCTTACTATCCACTCTCCAGGCATATTCCCGCTCAATCCACTCCACGGAGCCCTTCTCTCGCACAATTTTACGTACCATATATTTATCTTCACCTTGGGCGGCTACCTGCCAATCTCCTTCCCGAAAGGGAATACCTTTGGTTTTCAAGTCATCCACCAAGAGCTGAACCGCTTCGTCCAGCGTATAGCCCTGCCGGGATCGGTGCTTTTTGACCAACTCCAAGGCTTCCAACGCAAGAGGATCATCTGGAAGGTGATACCCTGTCGGCTGCACAAAGCGATACAGCACAAAAAATCCTATGACCAGGAAAACAACGAAAAGATATCCGATGATCTTTTTAAATTGAGTCGACATGCCATTTATCCATTCTGGTATTCTGAAAAACCTCTCATCTACCTAGGTCGGACCATCCACGGACCAGAGAAATCTGGTCATAGGGGGATCCGATTCCTATCGTTGTTATAGCACACATGATTCCTACGTGCCTCTGGTGTCTTCCTTGAAAGTTCTTGCCACCATGCTGATCAGAAGTATTCAACCTGATCTTTCGTCCACCGTTTCCTAATCGCAGCCCTCCCGCAACGCCTTTTTTAGGGCATGAACCACACCATTATTATCGCGTGGGTGGCGAATGGCAAGTCGAAGTGCCGGCTGAGTCATTCCAGAGAATGTCTGACAATCCCGAACCAGAATTCCTTGTCGGGCCAGTCGTGCAACAAGGCTGGCCGTCCCACATGTCGAAGGTAACTCTACCATCACAAAATTCGCGGAGGCGGGAATGACCCGCAACCCGGAAACCGCCCGCAATTGTCTCATAAAACGTGGTCGTTCCTGGTGCATAAATTTAACACTCCGTTTGCGATACCTGGCATCACCTACCGCCGCAACACCCGCCACTTGCGCAAAATGGCTGACCGACCACGGAGGGAGCAAACGACGGATCGTGGCAACCGTCTCCGGCGCCCCTACCAAGTACCCAAGGCGAATTCCCGGCATCCCATAAAATTTCGTAAAACTTCTGAGAATGAGCAATCGTCTGGCGTTCGAAATATCCTTGATGAGGGAATGGGAGGGGCAAAAATCGATAAAGGCTTCGTCAACCACCAGCCAAAGCCCGGCTTCTTCAATTTTCCGATACAGCGTTCGAAGCGATCGGGCCGTCACGACTCTTCCCGTCGGACTATTCGGATTACAAAAAAACACGGCCGTATGTGATGCCCCACCCCGGCGTGAGACCTTCCGAGAACCAGAACGAATAGCGTCTACGAGAAGCGAAAGCTCCTCCATGGGAGGAGCATACTTTTCCCCAGAGCTGGCCAGGACATACCTACAGCGCGCACCCACTACACGAAGAGACGCCTCATACTCCATAAACGTAGGACCTGCCACATATCCCTGCCGAAGAGACAGAGCCAGGGGTAACATCCGAATCAATTCGGACGACCCGTTACCCAACACAATCGAGTCCGGTGAGATTCCATGCTCTTTGGCCAGTCGCAGACGCAACGCTTCAGTAAAAGGATCGGGATAATGCCCGCAGGCAGGTAGGGCCTGCTGCATAGCACTCAACACGGAGGCGGGTGGACCAAACGGATTAATGCTGGCACTGAAATCAATAAAGGAGTCCACGGATCGTCCAAGTTCCTTAGCGATCTGATGAACCTGTCCCCCATGCACAACCGGCTTGGTCACCACACCACCCAACCCATGATCCCCATAAACAGTATCCCATAGGCAATCCCCATGACTTGTAACGCGACAGGAATGAGTGCCATGGAACATGGAGTGATCGGATCACCTAACCTGGCGCGCACTTCCAGCACTCCGTCATACACATTCCCTCCGCCGAGTTGAACGCCAAGAGCACCGGCCATGGCCGCTTCGGGCCACCCACTATTCGGACTGGGGTGGCGCCACGCATCTCGCCGACAAATTTTCCAGGCTGAAACACCGGTCCCCAATCGAATCGTCGCGGCTATACTCATTGCCACCGCCGTAAGCCGGGCCGGGACCCAATTGACAAGATCATCGGCTCGTGCGGATGCCCATCCAAAGTCACGATAGCGATCGTTTCGATAGCCAACCATCGAGTCCAACGTACTGATTGCTTTATAGGCCATGGCACAGGCAGGTCCTCCCAACGCGAGATAGATCAGCGGCGCCACGATGCCATCGGAGGTATTCTCAGATACGGATTCCACTGTCGCCCGAACAATCTCTTCTTCTGAAAGGTCGGCAGTGTCCCGCCCTACTAACCGGCCTACCTCAACCCGAGCCGATACGAGTGACCCCATTCTCAATGCCCGATGGACCCGCATGGCATGATCCCACAAATCCCGACCGGCAAGCGTGGTAGAGCCCAGCACCACCCATATCACCATTCCAAATTGTTCATGCACCAGTTCAGCCCATTCCAGGATGCCCTGGGTCACAAAAAAGGCTTCCAAGGGGAAGCCCCACGGCCAAACCCAGACCGGCCGTTCTTTTTGTCCATGAGCTCAAGATTCGCTCTAACGTCAGGCGTTCATACGCGTGAATGATGAACCCCATCAGGCGGACGGGTGAGGCAACCAGCGGGGATCGCCTACCATTAGATCTAGGGCGCACACCGCCAGGAATTTGAACCCCGTCAGGTCATCCGCCACCGTTAGCCCGGGAATTTTGAAACGGAAGGGTCAGAAGTGTTTCCGGTCAATTCTGCAAGACAAGTCGGGCAAACGCAGTCATCATAACGATTCGCGATACTGTCATATTGAGCATCGCTCACGGGGACATCTTTACACCAACATCGGGAGAGTCCGCACTCAAAAGCTCGACCGCAACGTTCGCATTGTTTAGGATAGGTTCGTGTCATGCTGAATCGGCCTCCCGTTCCTGAATGGCCCTGTTAATTATTCCCCACACTTTGAAAACACGAGGAGGACCGGACCCAAGATCAGAAAGAGCACTTCGACCCCCTCGTTCATCGCTCCCAGCACATCTCCCGTGATACCGCCAAACTTTTTGGACAGCCACCAGACTACAGATCGAACCACCAGGCACGCGGCTATCATCAGCATAACCGCTGTGACCCCATCGAACATTCCCCACAACCCCAACCCCACAAACGTTGTGGCCACCAGGACATCCCGCCACACCACCGTCCGAATAAACTGCGCAGCCAACCCTTCCGATCGTGGATACACAGCCCCCCAACAACCGATCACCATCGCCCATCGTCCAATAGCCGGCATACAGAACAACATGCCCTCTCGAAATCCTACCGGCAGGGCCAGAAGTCCGGCATAACGAAGCCCAAGAATCAACATCAACCCTGTGGCCCCAAGAGCCCCGATACGGGAATCCCGGAGGATCGTGAGCCGATGCTCGGGATCCCTTCCCCCGGAAAGCGCATCAACCGTATCCGCCCATCCATCAAGATGGAGGCCTCCAGTGACGAGCACGTAGAGAGTCAGAATCACCATATTCAATACCACGGGATGAAAGAGGCTCCCCAATAATCGATCGATCAAAACAAGGCTCGCGCCAAGCAGAAATCCAATAAGAGGAAACCAGTGAAGGGAGGCTCCGAACGTCGCGGATGGAATCTTTGACCCCGAACATCCTGGAAGAGGAATGATTGTCAGCAGTTGCCACGCCAAAGAAAACGAGGCCCATAGACTCCTCATGCCATTTCCGGGAACGGTCGTACGGCCTCATCCACGCCCGCACTTTCGAACGTGGCCATTTGTGTCAGACAGGCCAAACTCGATTGAAGCAATCCGATAGCCAAACAGGCTCCGGTGCCTTCCCCGAGCCGAAGATCCAAATCCAACAGCGGGCGAAACCCTAACGAATCCATAGCCAAACGATGGCCCGGGTTCCGCAGATACATGGGAAGGAATCATATAGGCCTGGCAATGGGGCTCCAGGGCGACGGCCAACAAGGCAGCGGCCCCGGTAATAAACCCATCCAGGACTACAGGCACGTGACATGCCGCCCCACCCAAAAGAATCCCCACCAATCCGCCGATTTCAAATCCCCCGACCTTCGCCAGCACATCCAAAGGATCGTGAGCGTCTGGTGCATTTCGTTGGATGCCCCGCTCAATCACCTGAATCTTTTTCGCCAATTGCAACGCATCAACTCCAGTGCCTTTTCCGGTCACGTCGGCCACAGGATGACGCGTCATGACTGCAGTAATGGCACTGCTGACAGTGGTATTTCCAATACCCATTTCCCCGATTCCGATTAACCGGATCCCGTCAGCGTACGCTTCCTGGACAAGACGGATACCATCTTCAACACTTTGGACGGCTTGTTCCCGACTCATGGCAGGGCCTTCACAAATATTTCGGGTCCCCAACCCGATTTTTCTCACCCACAAACCGGGTGGTGCACCCATGTCCTCTTGCACGCCCATATCCACCACTCGAACCTTAGCTCCAATCTGGCGAGCCAGCACATTGATCGCTGCCCCGCCTTGTAAAAAATTTTTGACCATTTGTGCCGTGACCGATGAGGGATAGGCGCTGACGCCTTCTCCTGAAACACCATGATCGGCAGCCAGGACAAACACCATGGCATCCGGATTTTTTACAGGAATCGACTGGGTTATCGCGACGTACTGGGTCCCTAAGGACTCAAGCCGACCAAGACTGCCCTGAGGTTTCGTCAGTCGGTCCCATACCACCTCGACGCGACGCACACCCGCCTGTGAGACCGGTTGAATCGCCGCGAGAGTTTCCTGAATGAACGGAGAAGAATGGCTCATCGTTTACTTCAGTCTGAGGGGCAGCCCGCTCACCAGAAAATAGACTTCATCAGCTTCAGCTGCAACCATTTGATTCATCCGGCCGGCCACATCTCGAAATGACCGGCTGATCGCATCCCCGGGCACCAACCCGAGACCTAACTCATTACTGACCACAACAACCTGACCGGGACAGCCACGAGCAGCCCGAAGGAATGCTCTGACCTGGGTTGGGACTTGCGAAGGTCGCACTTTATCTCGCAAGAGATTATTCAGCCACAGCGTTAAACAATCTACAACAATACTGGGATAGCCTGATCCCTTCTCGAGCAGCCATTCGGAAATCCTGGTAGAAATTTCGATGGTCGCCCACCCGAGGCCCCGCGACCGCTGATGCTTCTGTATTCGACTGGCCATTTCCCGATCGAACGGCTCTCCGGTTGCGACGAATGCCCGTGGAGATTTTGCCTTTCCCTGATGTAACGCAAATGTACTCTTTCCTGACCGTGCCCCCCCAAGGACAAAAATTAGTTTGGACAGAGCTGGAGCCTTTTTCCTTGTCGCATGAAGACCAGAATCCTTTGACAGTGGAGAAAGAACCTCCCTGAACGGACGCAGACGAGGTTGACGGATAGAACCCATATAATTTTTCCTACTAAAATCAACCCATTGGATTATCACGGCATGGGTTCTGAGGTCGTATTACAAAAATAGGACCATGCTAGCTCTTCGGTAATGTTGGCTGTTCTCTCTCCCACAGGAATTCTGCTTCTCCCTGCTTTTTTGTCACCCACCGGGCAAACACAAATAACGCATCACTCAGCCGATTGAGAAAAATAACCAATTCCTGCTCGATCGGTTCTTCCCTCGACAGGGTGACACACAGTCGTTCGGCGCGACGACAAATTGTTCGGGCGACATGCAGCAACGCGGCGAGTTGTCCCCCACCAGGCAAAATAAATTCTCTCAAGGGCGCCAGATCTTTTTGGCACTCATCAATAAGGTGTTCCAAGTGGGCCACATCTTCCGGGGTCACGGTTGGCATATTCGGAAACGACTCTCCCGGAGCTGTGGCGAGAATACCACCCAGATCAAATAACTTATTTTGCGACCACCTCAAGATGTTCCCCATACGCTCAGACACTTCAGCATTCGTTCCGGCCTCTCCATTCGAAACACGAGCCAATCCAATCATGGAATTCAATTCGTCCACCGTGCCATAGGCTTCCACCCGGACGGAATCTTTCCAAACTTCCTGCCCTCCAGCCAACCGGGTTTTACCCTCATCACCTGTACGTGTATACACTTTGGATATCCGCATTGTATAAGTCTCCAGAAAAAAGTTGAATATTTCGTTTGTTCTTTAATCGTGCAGGGACTATGAGAAATGTTGAGACCATCGTATCGCTAACAATCAAACGACCTCAAGGCTTAAGACCTCCTGTATTCCGCGATCCCTCGTGACACCGACGTATACACAGCACGGCCCATCATTTCCCCAAGAACCGTGTGAAGACCACAATGATCTATTTCAATTTCACCGCTGGCTCCTACCACGAGACAATCGGTACCGGTTAATTCGGCCGGACGATCAGACTTGCGACTGGTAACAGCATTATCTCGAAACGCTGCAGCTTTTGCTGAGGAGGCGATATGTACCGCCTGGATACGTCCGGCAATCGTCGGAAGAGTATTGGTCGCCATCACCACATTCACTGTTCCGACCGAATCGCCTGGATAACCCAGTTCCACATCGGCATCGTCTAAAATTGAGCGGGCATTGGATAGTCCGACAGTCGCGAGAACATGCACCCAGGCACCCGATGAATTCAGAAAACAGTCGGTAAACGCACTCACGTTCGCAGCGGTCATTAATCCGATCGTCTCTTCGGGAATGAGAGAGAGTGTTTTGAACAGAACCCCGAAATCCTCTGCCAGCGTGGCAGAAGAGGAAGGTCCGTTAAGGCCCACTTGTACATTGGCAACCCCGGAGGCGGATGTTTCCCCACCATTCCAAGGCGCCCAACTCAGACAATCGAAAATCCCAGGAAAACGGACGAACAAACAATGAGGCCGAAGGTCAATCTGAAGCGGAGATGTCATCGTATTCGTAATCACCGTCTTATTCCACCGCAGATTCCAGGGAGGGGACAGACGGTTTATCAGATTTTTCGACAGGACCGCAAAAGTCGGAACGATCACTGGTGCGATTTCCCCATTTCTCATAATGCACGAGCTCCTCAAGTGGCATTCGTTTGCGCCATCCTGCTTTTTCAAGATCCGGTTGATTAGCAAAACCGGACACATAGCCGACACACAAATAGGCAATAATCCAAACCGATTGAGGAATGTCTAGGACTTTTTTTAAAGAATCGTAATCCAGAATTGACACCCAACCCACCCCGATACCTTCGGCTCGTGCCGAAAGCCAGAGGTTTTGAATCGCGCAGCACGTACTATACAAATCGGTCTCGGGAACGGTCGCACGACCGAGGACTGACGGGCCACCACGATCACGAGTGCAGGTCACACAGATATTGATAGGGGCTTCCTGAATCCCTTCAAGCTTCAGACCTCGATATAGACCCGATTCTTTTCTCCGATACTGCAAGGCTGCCGCGTCATTGGCTTGCACAAAAAGTTTTTTCACAGCATGTTTGGTGTCCGGGTCCTGAATGATCAAAAAATCCCATGGCTGCATATAACCGACAGAACCCGCATGATGAGCGGCCAACAGAATGCGGCGAAGCGTTTCTTCAGGAATGTGATCGGGAAGAAAATTTTTGCGGACATCCCGTCGTTCAAAAATAGCCCGATAGACGGCCTCCCGCTCTTCAGCAGAAAAGCCCCCTCTGCTTTTAGAGATATTCTGTTTCAAAATTCGACTCCTTTTTGAGCCTTGATGCCATTGCGAAAGGGATGCTTAATCATCTTCATTTCCGAAACCAGGTCGGCAGCTTCGATAAGCTCCGGTTTCGCACCCCGCCCGGTAATGACCACATGAAGTGTGGGAGGACGCTGAACTACGGCTTTCAGCACCTGTTCAAGCGAGACATATTCATGATGAATCGCAATATTCAGTTCATCCAGAATGACCATGCCAAAGGATGGATCTTGAAGAAACTTTTCGACTTCCGCCCACGCCTGTTGAGCTACCTGTGCATCCCGGTCCCGATCCTGGGTTTCCCAGGTGTAGCCTTCACCCATTCGAAGAAATACCACCTGGTTGCCGAAGCTCTTCAGAATTCGTTCTTCCGCAGTATCTATGGCCCCTTTGATAAATTGCACCATCGCCACGTTCATGCCATGTCCGAGACATCGGATGGCCATGCCCAATGCCGCGGTGGTCTTTCCTTTGCCTGCACCCGTGTGGACCATCAATAGACCCTTTTCTTCCTGTGCCGCAGCAATTCGTCGATCCACAGAAGCCTTCAACCGTTCCATGCGAGCCTGATGCAGTTGATCGCTCATAGCCTATTCCCTCTCATCGCAGTGTCACCCCTTGCCGCTTCGACCAAAGCCGCAGGGACATGAGGGTGACTGGTAAAATGCAAATGTGTATACAGGGCAATGACATTCCCGATCGTAATACCATCTCCTCCCCGGTCCCGTCCCTGCGCATCCGTGAGATGACCGAGATATTCAAGATCTCCCTTGGGATGAAGCGTCGAATAGTGAAACTCATGCCCACGGATTCTCGCTCCCTGTTCTCCAAGAAGTCCCATGTGAGTCACGGTCAACTCACGATACCCCAAAGTCATCTTATTCCGGCTCATTGCGGTTTCAGCCGGGATCACCCCTACCATGTCGTACACCATTCCATCAAAATCTCTGAGAGTGTTGGCCAGGTACATCAAACCACCACATTCCGCATAGACCACTCCACCCTTTGCGGCAAATGTCTGAATGGACTGACGCATGGCACTGTTCCGTTGTAATATCTCCGCGTAGATCTCCGGATACCCTCCTCCCAAATACACCAGATCCACATCAGGCAGTGACGGATCAATCATGGGGGAAAACCGGACCAACTCCGCATCCGCCGATTGAAGGAGTTGAAGGTTTTCCGGATAGTAAAAACAAAAAGCCTGATCAAAGGCCACTCCGACTTTTACAGATCGATTCACCGACCTGGAGTCCTTAACCGGCATGCCAGAATTCGTAACGGGCATTTCAGGACTGGCTTGAGCTAACTGTTCAACGCGAATCAAATCGATGGTTGCGGAAGCCAATTCACCGAGTTTGGAATACAATTCAGTCTCGGAACCTTCCAAAGCCGTCCGTAATCCCAAATGTCGATCAGGAATAGTCACCTCCGAATCAGTGCCGAGATAACCCACAACCGGAATACCGGTTCCCTTTTCTACGGCCTCCTTTAATAACAGGAAATGGCCTTCACTGTTAAGCCGGTTAAATATCACACCGGCGACATGCAACGAAGAGTCGAATGTTGCATAGCCATAGACCATGGCGGCTGCCGAGCGGGCCATCGCACTCCCATCCACGACCAGGAGGATCGGCGCATTCAGTTGGTGAGCCAATTCGGCCGTGCTCCCCGTTTCCTTGACCGGAGAACTCCCATCAAAGAGACCCATCATGCCTTCAATTATCGAGCGGTCGGCTCCGTGAGCCGCCTCTTGAAAAATCGTTCGGTTCAATACTGCCCCGAGCATCCACCCATCGAGGTTCCGGGATTCCCGGCCACTGGCCAACTGATGATGCCCTGGATCCAGAAAATCCGGCCCGACTTTAAACGGTTGAACCGTGCGACCGTGAGCCCGAAAGGCCGACAACAACGCTAACGTCACCGTCGTTTTGCCGACTCCACTATGCGTGCCCGCAATAACGAGTCTCGGAAAGCTCATGAATTTTCACTCGCGCTGGAAGTATTTGATACCGGTAGGTCAAAAGTCACCCGAACGCCACCGAACACCGACCGCACCGGAGTGCCAAAGTACAGCACTTCTTCATAATGCCGGTTCAGAATATTGTCCACGCGTACATATCCTTGCAGGGAGGGCGTTATGTCATACGAGGCTGAGAAGTTGATGACATAAAAATCCGGGAGTCGCTGTTGATCGCCGGTCGTGTTATATCGAGAACCCACATACCGGAAGGTTCCGGTAAAACTCAAAGGCGCGATGGGCTGATAGGTCATTACCACGCTCCCTTGATGAACCGGCCAGCGAGGCAGCCGTGACCCTGTCTCCAGGTCTCTCGTGATTGTATAGGTATACTGCCCCTGAAGATCCAGCAACTTCATATACCGGAATCCTTCCGCCAGGACCAGTTTGGCGCTTCCCTCCCAGCCCTGACTTTTCGCAGATCCGATATTCTGAGCGCAAAATCCAAAAGGCGTGAATGGCGCACAGCCTGCAGGGTCAAACGCCGTAACAATCAGTTGTCGATAGCGGTTCCAGAAATACCCTCCACTCACGGTAAGGCGCTTATCCCAAAACTGCTGATCGATGCCGACATCCAAACTTTGACTCTTTTCCGCCTTGAGATCCGGGTTTCCGAAATTCGGAAAAAATAATTCATTAATGGATGGAGCTCGAAATCCTGTGGCATAACTGCTCCGAAGCTTCGTACCGGTTTCCTTGAGAAGATAGCCCCCCGTCACACGATAGGTCGTCGCATCGCCGAACGTATTATAGGAATCCTGTCGGAATCCCCCTGTGGCAAAAAACCGGTCAAACAGGTTCAATTGGAGCTGCGCAAATCCGGCATGGCTTGAGAGTTTTTTTTCAGAAAACGTTCCTTTATTTTCTCCAAATTGCTCTCGATATTGGAATCCAACCGTCAGAACCAACGGTTTGCGGATCTGAAAATTACTCTGCCATTCAATCCGATTACTCTTTGTTCGAATATCTGAATTATTAAACGCTCCCGGGACATCCTCCAGCCCTGTGGTAATACTGCGTTGGTTATCCCCGGCCTGGGTGATTAATTTCTCTCGAGCTTGCGAGAGAGTAATCTTCTGGTCCCACCAGTCAGTCATCGGCTGATGATAACTCCCGCTATAGATGTATTGTTGACCGGTGGACTGCGCTTTAAACACATCGAAGGGGCCGCCGAACGTGCTGGAATTATCGAGATCGATATCGTTATTGATCCAGCGGAACGCCAATTCGAAACGTCCGTCCCACGGTCCCTTCACCCCTACCAAAGAAGAGGCCTGCCAATTGCGAAACGCATCCCGCTCTACCGCTCCCCGCCGATAATTCACCGAAGAAAATTTGCTCATATCCCACCGCGTCAATGTGGCAGAAAAATCTACCGGTCCCATTTGTCCGGCAAAACTCCCTCCTTCCCGAATGGAATTAAAAGACCCGTATTCTGAAAAGATTCTGGCAACCGGATCACCGGTACCGCGCTTGGTTCGGATGTCGACCACCCCACCGACGGCATCAGAACCCCACAGCATGCTCTGTGCCCCCCGCAGGACGGTCACTGACTCGATATTGTCCGTGGTCACGGTACCGAAATTAAATTCCCCGAGTGTCGCACTATTCACAATGGCACCATCAATGAGCACCAACGTTTGAGCGGAACTCCCTCCCCGAATCCTGACGGTGTTGGTCGTGCCCGGCCCGCCAGAGGAAAACGTCGCCACACCCTGGCTCAAATTGATCGCATCCACAAGCGTTCGACTGTGTCGGCGCTGCATGGCTTCTTCGGTAATGACTTCAACCGCACTCGTGGTTTGAGTAAGAGGCACGGGTGTTTTCGTAGCCGTGACCACCACGGGGTCTAATTCGACGATAGGCTCGGAATGTTGAGGATCCGCTGCCCCAACCATGATTGGAAAGAATAGGGATATGACGAGCAATCCCAAAATTCGAAAACATCCGACGAGAAAATTTGAACGAAGAAATCCTGAAAACATGATCCACCTCCCTTTCGCACGAAGGGGTTTTATGGAAGAGACTGATTGTCGGGTATCCTGACTTGCGGATCATCGCTTTTCTGCGCCTTCTCATGGACATCATGTCCACAATGGACTCTTGCAGAATTACTCCCCGCTTACAGTGGCGGCACCGTGCTGGATTTACACCAGCTTCCCCGTCACAACTGTCGTTTTTCCTCTAAATAACCCTACTCCTTTTTTAAATGGTTAATACCGATACCCACACAAGACACTGCATTGGTCCACTCGTTTACACCGGCAACGACACTCGGGGTAGTCCTGATTGAGGATGACCATCTACCAGAACCTGGCACCCGTACACCGATTCCAAGAGGTCAGGACGCAGGACTTCTAAAGGAGATCCAACCTTCACAATCTGTCCATGGTGTAACAACATCAATCGATCACAGTATTGACTGGCCAGATTTAAATCATGAGACACCAAAATGACAGTAAGGCCGCGCTCCCGATTCAGCCGCCGAAGAATTCGCGCAATATCCAACTGATGGTGCAAATCCAAAAAAGCGGTAGGCTCATCCAAGAGCAATATCTGAGGCTCCTGTGTAAGGGCACGAGCGATCACCGCCCGTTGGCGTTCTCCTCCCGACACATCCGTGACCAACCTGGACCCCAGGTGGATGACATCCATGTCTTCCATAGCCTGATGCGCGATTCGCCAGTCGTCAGAATCCTCCCAATGCCAGCCACCCCAACCCCGATGATGAGGAAATCGTCCCATCAAAACCATTTCTGCAATGGTAAATGGAAAAATCTGCATGGTCTCCTGAGGAACCAACGCCACTCGCCTGGCCACCTCAGCCTGGGACAGAACCGAAAAGGGATTCCCGAACAACTCAATCGTGCCGGACCCCTGACGCAGGACACGGGCAAGAAGCTTAAGTAAGGTACTTTTGCCGGATCCATTCGGACCTAGAATGCCAAGAATCTTCCCCGAATCAATCGAGCAGGTGAGGTTCTTCACCACCGATTCGGATGTATCACGGGAAAAAGTGGAATAGCGAAAGTTCACCTCTCGAAGCGCATATGCCGGCCCGGACATGACAGGGAGCGAGTTCATCATCTCATCCCCACACGCATATTCCGATTCGTGAGCAGAAACAAAAATACGGGTCCGCCCACCAACGCGGTGACCACACCGACAGGAAATTCACCTGGACTCAAGACGGTTCGCGCCATGGTATCGGCCACCATCAGAAATATGCCTCCCACAAATCCGGCAACCGGGAGTAAAAGACGATGATCCGCACACAAGACCAGGCGGACGGCATGCGGAACGATCAGCCCGACAAATCCGATAATTCCGCTAAAACTCACAACCGCCCCTGTTAAAAGAGCTGAGGCGACAAACACCCATTGTTTGACCCGCTCAACTTCAACCCCTAACGATCGGGCAGTTTCTTCGCCCAGGGTCAAGAGATTTAAAGACTGGGCTTGTGTCCCCAACACAATCAAACCCATCCCTAAATACAGAGCCAGAACGCCAAGGGTGGAGAAATCCGGTCCGGTTAACGATCCCATCAACCAGGCATACATCCCGAACGCCCGATTGGGATCAGCCACACTGGTCAGAAACATAATGAACGCGGAAAAAATCGCATTCAACACTACACCGGCTAATAATAGTGTGTAGATCGAAAAACCAATGCCCGCCGATGAAATACGATACATAATCAGCAAAGACAGCAGGGCTCCCGCAAAGGCGCACACCGGCAAAGCCGACACACTCCACACGGATATTCCCACGCCAAATAAGATAGCAATAGCGGCGCCCAGCGCCGCGCCGCTGGAAATGCCGATGATAAACGGATCAGCCAGGGGATTGCGCAATAAGGCCTGGAGCGCGACCCCAACCATGGCCAGACTCCCGCCAACGAAAAATGCCAATATCAGCCGGGGTAATCGCACCTGAAGCAGAATGACCGATGCCGGATCCGTCCCGACAGTCATGGACTCTCTTCCCAGCAATGCCCCAACCAGAATGGACCAGATCCGTGAGAAAGCAATAGACTCGGTCCCAAATCCAAGACAGGCCCAAAGAGCCACCACCGCCAACAAGAACGATATGCCCACCCACACACACCACCGACGGATCGTGAGCGTCGGTAACGAGGAGACCGACAAAGGCAAAGGCGGAGGAGAACTGACCCACTCCGTCGAATCTGTTGACGATGGGGAAATGGTCAGTGGCGGAACTTTTGCCATGGGGTTCACAAAAAAGGTTTACCTTTGGGATTCAGTGAGCACAATGGTGCAACAGTCTCCCGGAACTGACAGGTAGGGTATTTCCCATTGTCGGATCACGATGATCCTCCTCAAGATAACTCAATTTGGAAGGTTATCCTGACTCACTTCCGGATGCAGTATTTTCACCAAATATTTCAATCCCTCAAGAATCCGTGGACCGGGACGATTGAGAAGATCGCTATCAACTTGAAACAGCTTGCCCTGTTGTACCGCTGCCAGCGTCGTCCACCGTTTCCACGAATCCTGTTCCACCTGAGAAATCCCTTCCTGCCTCCCTACTGGAAACAACAGGATATCCGGATTTTGTCGTAAGACTTCTTCCATGGTCAGACGCGGATAGGGAGCGATCGCTTGCTCAGCAGCATTTCTACCACCCGCCAGCTCAATCAGTCGATGAATAAAACTCCCGGGTCCCACGGTGATCAATGGTGAAGAATTCAGGATATACAACAATTTAGGCCTAGGCAGATCAACCAACCGCTTCGACAAGCCGGCGAGTTGTTTCCGCATAAGAGCCGCTTGGGCATTCGCTTCTTCAGAATGGCCGACCATTCGTCCCAATAACTGAATGTGCGCAAGAATGTCTTCCACCGTATGCGCGTCAAGAATAAAGGTCGGAATCTTTAATTGTTCCAGTTTATTGAGGAAATCGGCACGCAGGAACGAACCTGGCGCCAACACCAATTGCGGTTGAAGTCCCACAATCATCTCAAGATTGGGGGTGGCATAGCCTACCTTCGGTTTGGTCAATGCTTCAGGAGGAAAATCACAGAATTCGGTGACTCCGACAATTTCCTCATCTAATCCGATTGCAAAAAGCATTTCGGTCACACTTGGAGCCAGTGAAACAATGCGCTGAGGGGGATTGGCCAGATAGAGTTTCCGCCCACGATCGTCCACAAAGGTGCGGGGTGCAACATTGGACATGAAGGGCATGCCGGTTAAAATACCCTGTTGGCGCCGTTTCATCATCTCTCCGTCAAAGGCCAAAACCATCACACCAGGAAACCCGCATAGTAAGATCGCCCACCAAGCCACGATTCCACAGATTACGTAGCGTACACAACTGCCCAAAATAAAAAATCCCCAAGGCCTGGATAACCTTGAGGATTGCACCCGATTCTTCATCCTCACCACTTCCCCAGCCCACGAGGGAACATTGGTCTTGGAAGGAATGAGGTATTCTGGCTCCTGAGTAAATAACCTACTTTCCGCGCCTTCCCATCCGAATATCACAATGAGATCCGGACAGTGGCTCTCGCGGGGTTCGTCCTCAGTTACAGCGGCGGGACCACGCGGGAATTGCACCCGCTTCCCATCATTCTTTCCGTGTATGTTTTTGGAGAATGTAGGAGGGACGTAGCCGCTTTGTCAAGAAATGGCTTTCCAGGGATTGTTGGCCGGCATAGGTTTGCCATTTCTAAAAGATCCCTCCCCAACCGGCCTTCGCAATTCACCCCCACCATAAAGAAAGTTCCTCGGCTCACGAATAGATGATTCTATTCCAGCTCGCCAGTGACAAGGAATGCAATTCATCTACCTGCCGACACCCCGCCATCCTGGTCTTGATGCAACCATTTGAAGACCTATGTTAGGTTCCAAAAGATGGAGATGCTCACCCTCTGACTGAGGATCATGCCTTTGGACAATCTGCGCATCGCGTTCCTCCATCTCGCGCCAATTCCTGGTGATCTCACCGAAAACCGACAGCTCATCGAACGGGCCATCACAGTCGCGGTACGCTCGGGAGCTACCTGGATTATTACCCCGGAACTCTGTGTCTGCGGGTACACATTCACCGACCGCATCGGCACCGATTGGATCATGCCTCAACCCGACCGGTGGATGACCCACATGTGCCAACTCGCAGCCAATTTGCGCGTGACCCTTTTCCTCTCCCATCCCGAACGGGATCCCCAATCCAACACCCTCCATAACACGGTCTTTGTGATTACGTCCGATGGGGCCATCGCAGGGAGGCACCGCAAAATCAATGTACTGCAAACAGGTTCTGAATCTTGGTCGACACCTGGAGTACAGGTGGCGCCCTTTCGCGTTCCACCCTTCGGGTCTGTGGGAATCCTTATCTGTGCCGACGCGTTTTCACCGGGAATAGCCAAAAGTCTTGCCGGGCAAGGAGCCAAGATGCTGATTTCCTCCGCAGCATGGGCCCCAGGTTTCCATGGTCCGAATGGGGAATGGGAGCGATGTACTCAGGACACCGGATTGCCCCTGTTCTCATGTAATCGCACCGGACCGGATCGGACACTCGATTTCAGAACAGCGGAAAGTGTTGTGGTGAAGGATGGAAAGCGGCTCCTGACTTTATCGGCGAATCGCTCAACCGTTTTCACCCTGGATTGGAATCTCAAGTATCAAAATTTAGCGACACCCCAGTATCAGGATATTCCCTTGTGAAAATGGCAGCGGAGGCACGGCACACGTTTCAGGAAAATATGCACATATTCACCATTCAAGGGACTGTTGAATATTGTAGAAATTTCACCGCTTCATCACCTTAGGAGTCAACGAAGCTCACCAGAGAAAAATAGTGGAGTGTTCAAAAAGGCCCGTCCAGCAAGGCCACAGCCGCTTGGTCGAGCGGAGCGTACGGAGGAGTACGTGAGCACGGCCAAGGGGCGAGAACGCCGCTGGCGGCATTTTTCAACACTCCCATTCACGCTTCTGACGAATCAGATTCATCCCTGATGTGAGGACGTTTGAGAATAAAATTCAGCTCTCCTCCTAGCAAAAGGGTCAACCCACCGACATACAGCCACATCATCAGGATAATCACTCCCGTGATGGGTCCATAGACCGCGTTATAATTGATGAAATTCTCCACATAAAATTTAAGTCCCAGGGATAGGATAATCCAAAGAAATACGGCAAGCACGGATCCCGGCTTTACCCACTGCCATTTATGATCACCGTTCGGCGCCCAATAATAGACCAGGTTAATCCCGATCAGCATGAGAAGAACAATGCCCGGCCACCGTATCACAGGCCAGCCAAACGTCGCCCACCACTCCAACCCGGTCACCTCCGCAACCCATTGGCTCACTTGCTCACCTGCCAGGATCAAGATTAACGACGTGATGACAAAGACCGCAGCCCCTATCGTCAGCAACACAGCAGTCAGGCCGGCTTTCCAAAGCGGGCGAGTTTCTTTCACCCCGTAGACAGCATTTAAGGTATTGATAATCGCCATCATGCCCCAGGAAGCCGCCCAAAGAGAACCTAGGAGACTCAAAGAAAACAATCCCCCCCCACTTCCCTGGATCATCTGATCGACATAGCGCTCAACGAGGATCAAGGATTCAGCAGGAAGAACTTCTCGGGCGTAGGGCATGACATTGGGCACTACTACCTGTCTGGGCAACATGCCAATGAGCGCCGTCACCCCCAACATGGCGGGAAATAACGCCAACAAAAAATAGAACCCCAGTTGTGCCGCCCGTCCAAACACATCGTCCTCGTTTGAGGCGGCCCACACCTCCTTGGCCAATGCCCACCAAACCCCTGGCCTTCCAGACCAGGCCGATTTATGATCGCCGGGTCCCGGCTCAGTAGTTTTCCATAAAAATTTTTGATCGTACCTCATCGGTATAGCCTATACCCTATAAACGGATATGATCTGCGAATGGCGGCCCTTGGAAAACTCAAGGTCTCCTCATTTCGGTTTATGGAGCCAGTCCGGAGCGGAAACATCTAACCCCAATGTCGAGAATAAAAGATCTACATCAAGATGGGCTTCCAGATGATCAGCCCAGCGATCCAATGCCTGCGATATTCGCTGTGAAACCTCCTCCGATATTTCCAAATCAAGTGGCGCGAGGCCCTTGCGTGTTCGCACCCGATTCAACCATCGACGGCGAAATTCCGGTTGATCAAAGACCCCATGAATGTAGGTCCCCCAGACGCACCCGTCCAGACTCATCGCCCCATCCAATCGTAGGGCTTCCTTTTCTAAAGAAGATTTCTCCTGGTTAGAAAGAATCTCAAAGCACGATGGAAGGTCCTTCACACCCTTCGTCGCCCCCATATGAATTTCATACCCTTCAACCAGACAATCATGACCCCAGGACACCCTTAAGGAGCGGGCACGAACTTGCACCGTTTTCTTGTGAGCGAGCAATTCCGTCTCGACTTCCAATAATCCGAATCCTTTCGACGAACCACCCGTTTCAACATGCTGTGGATCCGTGATCTCTTTCCCTAGCATCTGAAATCCACCACAGACCCCCACAATCTCACTTCCACGTTTGAGATTTGTCATAACCGCTTGTTCGAACCCAACCTTCCGGAGATAATCCAAATCGGCAATCGTCGTTTTACTTCCCGGCAGAACAATGGCATCCGCCCCGTGAAGCTCCTGGGGTGAAGCCACATAGCGAAGCGCCACATCCGGTTCCGCAGCAAGTTGATTAAAATCCGTAAAGTTACTCATATGAGGCAGCAACACGACGGCGATATTGACGGTATTTGCTTCAAAAGGCGTCTTTCGAAATCGGTCAATATCCACGCTATCCTCCTGATCCAATTCCAGATTCCGCAAATACGGTAACACGCCAAACACCGGGACGCCCGTACGTTCTTCTATGATGGTGAGACCATCTTGAAACAACGTCAGATCCCCTCGAAATTTATTAATGACGACCCCGATCACCCGCTGCCGTTCTTTCGGGGCAAGCAAATCCATCGTCCCGATGACCTGCGCAAACACGCCTCCCCTATCAATATCGGCCACCAACACCACGGCCGCATCAGCCATCTCGACCATCGGCCAATTCACAATATCGCGATCCCGCAAATTCATTTCCGCGGCACTCCCCGCTCCTTCAATCACCATCACGTCATACTGCTTGGACAGCCGGGCATAACTTGCCTTCACACATTCAAATAGCTGCGATTTCCGTTCAAAATAATCCCGGGCATTCTGACTTCGCCACACCTTCCCTTGAACAATCACTTGAGATTTGGCGTCGGCTTCCGGCTTCAACAAAATGGGATTCATGTCCACATCAGGAGCCAACCCACAGGCTTGAGCCTGAAGCACTTGTGCCCGTCCCATTTCACCGCCATCAGCGGTGACATAGGAATTCAACGACATGTTCTGTGCTTTAAACGGCGCCACCCTGACTCCCGCCCGATGCAACAGCCGACACAAGCCTGCAGTGACCAGACTTTTCCCCACATCAGAGCCCGTTCCCAAAATGGCTAATGCCCGTCTCATGCCTATCGTCTCCCTCGAAATGGCTGTCATCCTGTCCCACAAGTGTGCGGCATGGCCTAGAATGAAGACCGCCGCTCAGGACACAGTGTGCTCAATTAGTCTACTCAGTCAGTTCCCGCAGAATGTTGAACCGTAATTGCCGCCGCCCAATTGCCGGAGCCTGGAGAGGTCAGTTGAGCTTTCCCTCCGCCTTGGATATGTTGTTCTGGACCCCATTCACCTGTGGCAATTTCGATCCAACGGACAACTATCGGCTCTTGCGTGCTGGACAAATCGATTTGCACCTCGCCGCCGACCGGCAGGTACAAAGCAAAGGCCCGGCCCCTGTTGACGGACAAATAGGCGTGATTCGGCTTGCGGTCTATGAGCAGATCGTTTGCGGGCTCCAGGGTCCACAATGGTATCTGCGACTCCAGCTTTCTGGCCCCGCGAATACTGGCCACAGCCTTGTCATGAAGTCCCAATCCTGCCGTGGGACGATGGAAACGAATAGAGGCCGCCCCGGCCAACAGATTCCGCCAGAACCGTTCGATTCCATCCTGGTCGTTGCCAAATCGGTTACCGGTGGCACCATAGGTCTTGGTCGTATTGATGGGTCTCGGATGTGTGGCCAGGTAATGCCGCGTACGGAGAAATTGGTCCCAATGCTTTTGCCCGCTCTGGTGATTGTTCTGCGAAACATCGACGAAATCGTAAACTTCCGGATGATCAAAAGTTCGCCTATGGATCTCGGCGGTAATGTCCTTATTCTCCCACATCTCGGTGACAAAGATCCTTTTGTTTTCCTTTTCCGCGCCATGCTTGAGGTACGTCGCCCAGTAACGGCTCCATTCTTCCTCGCCATTTGTTTCATTGTCCATGCAATAGAGCACATGACCATATTGCAGGGTGTATTCCAGCATCTTATCGACAAATCGTTGTTGGTACTGCAAAACCACACGGTTGTTTCGCTGCTTTGGCGTGGTAAAGAAGAACGGTTGTTTGTTTTGAGAAGGCGTTTCGGTGTAACGCTCCGCCAGTCCGGATTTTTCGACTGTGTAATTGATATTATTCCGCGAGTTGTAGGGCTGAATGTGCCAGGTGTCACTCATGTAGTCAAAAGGGTCCCAGATCTCGATTTGCACCATAATGCCGCGCTTGGCCGTTTCTCGCAGCATCCGGTCGAAGCGTGCCCAGTACTCGTCATTCCACTGCGCTAAATCATATTGGCCATCATTCCCCTGTTTAAACGGGAAGACCTCAAAACCTCGATCCCGTCTGCTGCTCATCGTGTTCCGGATGACATTGCCACCAGCAGCCACCAATCGATCAAGCTGCGCAAGAAGATCTTTTTCGGGCCATTGAAACAGACTGTCGTCATCGCTCCCCCCTAACAACAACACCGGTTCTCCATGATCACTCCAATACCAGGGATTTTTGATCCACGGTTGCAACGCAGGCGCGGCAGCAACGACATTGACCCATAAAATCATCGCCAGCAAAAATGCCCAGCTTATCGAACATCTAAATTTCATATGACCCTCCTTCAATCAATACTCTTTCTGCGGTTGATGAACATTCAACTACTATCCCCCTACTTTCCGGGATAGTAGGCCTATGGTACAGTGCCTTCTTTTATAAACGCGAACCACAAACATGGCGGTCATCATGCACACACACCAACGATTCTTTCGCATCCTACTCAATCGTTTCACAGCAGTCCTCTTCGGAGGCTTGGTCCTTCTGTCAACGGCCCAAGCAGAGGTCGCACCAAAATCCCGTTTAAGCCCATCTCCTGGCGGCCAATCCGGCGCATTGCAAAAAGTTTTGGAGAAAGGAACATTACGGGTGGGCATTGCACTGTTTACCCCTTGGACCTTCAAGAATAAGGGTGGCGAATTGGTCGGATTTGAAATTGACGTGGCCAGGCAATTGGCCAAGGACCTCGGCGTGAAACCCGAATTTCATCCCTTTAAATGGGAGGAGATTATACCGGCACTTAGGAGTGGGGAAATCGATATTATCGCTGCAGGCATGACGATTACCCCTCAACGAGCCTTGAAAGTCAATTTCAGCCAGCCCTATGACTCATCCGGGGTCGGATTAGTCACCAATATTCCATTAACAAAAGCTTTTAAAGGCCCAGAAGACCTCAATCGATCGGAAGTGATCATTTCTGCGGTGACCGGAACAATTTCCGAAGACCTTGCCCATCGCATGTTCCCGGAGGCCACCATCAAAACCTTTTCTTCCAGTGAGGAGGCCATAGAGGCTGTCACGGGCGGAAAGGTCCATGGGTACATCGAGCACGAACCCATTCCCACGTTTATTGCCCTGGATTATCCTAAGACCGTAGATGAACCCTTGTCCAAACCACTGCTCGAGACAAAAGAGGCCTTTGGCGTTCGCAAGGGAGATCCCGACTTTGTACACTTCCTCAACGCATGGATTATCAGCCATAACGCCGATACCTGGTTAAGCTCCGTTCACAAATATTGGTTTGAAGGGATTGAGTGGAGAAAAGATGTGGCCACGAACCCATGACTAGCGCAGAACGGTTTCCTGTTGAGGGACAGCCCTCTTTTTCTTTAGGGTTGATGGTCATGCTTCTCCTCCTTCCGGCACTGCTCGCAGCGGCTGCCCTTGAAAAATCCGGCACCCATCTGTCTCTTCCGGATGAAGCCTCCTACCGATCCCCTCTCTCGGAAAACCTCCTCGAATCGAACAATTGGAGGATTCCCCAGGAAAAGAAACAGGACTGGCGTCTACCCCCACCCCCACCTCCATTAGGCTGGCGAATGCCAGAAGCCGTTGAACCGGAAACATCCTCCTCCCTAGGAACCATTGAACTGTTTCCTCGATACAAATCCGGCAATCCATTTAACTATGATATGATTGAGCGCGAAGAAAAACCCCAAATTAAGATGTTTGAATTCGGTTCCAAATAATTCCTGCAGCGCTGTCCATGTTGCTCTTCCGGTGTTGCCCTCGGTAGCGCGAATGGGGCACAATTGGCCTATGAGCCGTCGAACACCCAAGCATATCCAGCAAGGCTATACCTCGGACTCAGCGGTTCCCACACAGGTTGTCTCCAGCGAAGAATTTCTCCCGCCTCCACAGTCCATCAAACAACACCAGGTCGAGTGGCTGATCAACCAAAGCAGCAAACGGCTGAGTAGCCATCTGGGGATGAACCGGCGGGATTTCCTCAAAACCACGGGTGGAATGGCTCTGGCTTTTTTGGCCATGAACCAGGTGTTTGGAAAAATTTTTGATGTGCTTGATGTTGAAGCGGCAGAAATCCAGGCCGTTCAGGAACGCAAGGGGGCGGCGCCGTTTATCTTCGATGTCCAAACGCACTACGTCAGTTCCTCCTTCAACCAGCCTGGCTGGAAAGACGGACTTCTGGGATTGCGCCGCCGGGCAAAAGAGATGGGCCTGAATCCCAAGCTCTCCGGTGATCGTGGAACAATGGAAGACCTGAGCCTGGAAAACTACATCAAAGAAGTATTTCTGGATAGCGACACGTCTATCGGACTTATCAGCACCCCGCCTGGACCCTATCCATGGGAAGCCGTCGTGCCGCCAAAAGAAATGACGCACATCCGGGATGCAATCAACCGGCTCACCGCTTCCCAGCGCATGCTCGCCCATGGGCTGGTCATGCCCCAGTTAGGCAAGGTCGACCTTGATTACATGGATCAGCAAGCAGAGACCTTCAAGGTCGATGCATGGAAATGTTATACCGGCTCGCCGCCTAAAGGTTTCAAACATGGCTGGTGGCTGAGCGATGAAAAGATCGCCTATCCCATGCTTGAAAAAGCGCAGGCCCTCAACATTACCAACATTTGCGCACACAAAGGCCTGCCGCTCGGCCCCGTGCCCGATTACAACCATCCCCGCGACATCCTCCAGACCGCGAAAGATTTCCCCAAACTGAATTTCTTAATTTACCATTCTGGATTTCTAGGCACCTCCCGCATCAATCTTGAGGAAGCCAAAAAAGGTGAGATTCCCTGGACCAGCGAATTCTGTCGTTTAAAACAGAAGCAACCGAAGCTCAACAATGTCTACATGGAACTGGGTTCGACCTTCGGGCAACTGGTCATCACCGAACCGGTCGTCTGCGCCCACCTGCTCGGACAAATTCTGCTGACATTCGGTGAAGATCATCTTCTCTGGGGAACGGATTCCATTTGGTATGGCACGCCTCAATGGCAGATCGAGGCCTTCCGTCGGTTTCAAATTCCTGAAGAACTCCAGGAGAAATATCACTATCCGGCCTTAACCAAAGATCTCAAAGCCAAAGTCTTTGGTTTCAATGCCGCCAAACTATTTAAGGTAGACGTCGGAGCCAAACGGAAGGATGTACCCAAGGATTATCTCAGCCACATCAAAATGGCCTACTTGGATGAAGGCCCATCCCCCAGCCACCACGCCTACGGGTGGATAACTACCTAATTTTTAGAATGAGTTTTGAGATTTCCCCAAACACCAATTGTGATGCTGAAAAGGCTCAAAGGGCTCTTTAGCTTTATCGAAATCACATAGTAGGCCAAGGCGCTAAAATATTGTTTCTAGATTTTTTCACGGATGGGTTTATCCATTCTTTGAATAAGTTATCCACCCTGGTATCATGAACAAATCGCTTCCAGAATCCCAGTGTTTGGAACAAAAGGTGGAGAAAGATACATGAAACAAAAAATCACCTATTGGAAAGAATCGGACGGGAACTATCTCGGTTACCTCAATGATTATCCAGAATATTGGACTCAAGGAGAAAATCTCGAAGATCTCAAAGCACACCTTTGGATTTATACAAAGAATTCAGCAAGGCTCATCTTCCAGGTATCAAGAAAGTGGAAGAAATTGAAGTCGGATGAAGCGAAAGGATTTGACCGACACAATCGAGAACTTGGGATGTATTCTGATCCACCATGGCGCCAAACATGAATTCTCCTATAATCCAAACCGGCATGACGCAGCCTACTCCATGGCACCGCGAAACAAATGAGATACTTAAAGAAAATACTTCACGACCTCTCTGACCATTAACAACTCGGTCAAGGCAACGTGGTCCCAAGATGACCCAACACCAAATACTTTCACAGAAAGTGTAGTTCCTGAGCTTTTCTTCAGATTCTAGAAAAACTTCAGAAACCATATCAATATCCTGCCTTGACCAAAAATCTCAAGGCAAAAGTCTTTGGTCTGAACGTCGCCAAACTATTCAGGGTGGATATTGAAACCAAACGGAAGGATGTCTCGAAGGATTATCTCAGCCACATCAAAATGGCCTATCTGGGAAAAGGCCTCCCTCCGGTCTCCCCGCCAATGGTTGGATACAAAAATTTTACCCATCGTGAATTTGACTTCGGTTTTGGGATAGAGAAAGCAGCTAAGTCAAACAAAAAACAATTTCTGGAAAGTTAAAGTTTAAAAATGAAGCTGGATAAAATTTCGATTAAGGGATTCAAATCCATTCGCGACCTGGAACTAGATTTATCTCCATTAAATGTCCTAATTGGAGCCAACGGGGCAGGAAAAAGTAATTTCATTGGGGTTTTTCGGCTCTTAAATGAAATGGTGGAAGGAGAGAACAGATTTCAAAACGCCATAACACGGGGTGGAGGGGCCGAGACATTTTTGCACTTTGGAAGAAAAGTAACAGAAAAAATTGAGATTGAACTTAGGTTCGGAAAAAATGGCTATTACTGCGCATGGGCTCCAACTGCAGATGGAACATTATTCTTTGAAAAAGAAGATAATCTCTTCTGGGGAGATTACAAAGAGCGGCATGTG
This sequence comes from uncultured Nitrospirales bacterium, assembly GCA_963801755.1. Taxonomy (GTDB): domain Bacteria; phylum Nitrospirota; class Nitrospiria; order Nitrospirales; family UBA8639; genus Nitrospira_E. The sequence continues at coordinate 201,127 of CAWDGE010000024.1, forward strand.
GAACGATTAGGTGCAGGACATAAGGAAAGCAGATTATCACCCACAGGAACAAAAATTTCTTACTATGTGTATCCTGCCGTAAAAAGCTGGAAGGTGTACCACTTCCATGACACAAGTGATACTGCCAAAGTGAAAGGGGTTGGTGGAATTAACGATAATGCATATTTACGTCCAGATGCCTCAAATTTAGCGGCATTTTTGTATAGCCTTAAATACGGATCGTTCAAAAGTTACTATGAAGCCATACGAGATCAAATTCGACAAGTCGCTCCATTTTTTGAGGATTTCATTTTAAGGGCAGACCCAACAAATGAAAGTAAAATTCGTCTTGAGTGGAGAGAGAAGGGATCGGACTATCCATTTATGGCTTATCATCTTTCAGATGGAACACTCCGCTTCATATGTTTGGTAACACTACTATTACAACCAAAGCCGCCATCCACCATATTAATTGATGAACCAGAGCTGGGACTTCATCCTTATGCAATTACAGTGCTCGCCTCTTTGTTTCGTAGCGTAGCAACTAAAACCCAGCTAATCGTTTCCACACAGTCGGTCCCCTTAGTCAATCAGCTTAACCTAGAAGATATCCTCGTTGTTGATCGATTGGATGGGCAATCAACATTTCGTCGCTTGCGGCCAGAAGAAATGACCAATTGGCTTGATGATTATGGATTGGGAGACCTCTGGGAAAAAAATCTACTTGGCGGAAGGCCCTAGAGGTGAAAAAATTATTCATATTTGTCGAAGGACAGACAGAAGAAAGGTTTTCCAAAGAATTACTTCTGCCATATCTAGAGAAAAAAGGGATCTTTGTCCAACCTATTCTTTCCACCACCAAAATAGTAAAAGACGGTCAAAATTTCAGAGGTGGGCTGGGACCTTACCCTAAAATCAAAAAAGAAATTTGCATTCTCCTTAGAGACAAAAGTGCAAGTGCAGTTTCTACTATGCTTGATTTTTATGGGCTCCCCAAAAGTTTTCCTGGTCGTTCTAATCCTGAAGGCCAAAACTGCGTTGATCGCGCAATGTTTGTTGAACGATCCTTGAGGAACGATATCAATGATGAGAGATTTATTCCTTTTTTAACCCTTCATGAATTCGAGGGACTTCTTTTCTCCTCTCCCACAGATATGGCCGCAGGTTTGCCAGGAGGCCAAAACTTAGAATCAACATTTCAAGGCATCCGCCAGCAGTTTGAATCACCTGAGGAAATTAACGATCAACCTAGCACCGCTCCTCACCAAAGAATTCTAAATATATATCCTACCTATCAAAAACCCACATTTGGGGTCGCTATCGCTTCAAGAATTGGATTAGAAAAAATAAGAGAACAGTGCCCTCATTTCTCGAGCTGGCTCACTACCCTTGAGCAACTCTGAAAGAAAATATTTAAAGATACCTACACCTTGCCCTTGTCAAATTCGTTGCGCATTAATCAGCTCATTACTTTTAAAGTTGGTCGATTGAAAATTCCTGAATTTTGCGAGTTTTCCGCCTTATGGCTACCCTAGACTTTCTGAACCTGCTCATTCTTGTGACCGAAGTTGAATAAAATCTGGTTCCATTCTCCCTGCCCTTATAAATCCATACTTATGAAGTTCAAAATTTTATAAAAATCTCAATTTTCAATTGGAGATTCAAATTCAAAAATCCGGCATTTGTGAATCGTCTTTGCTTATGATTAAATTAAACAGTCTAGAATGTCATTTTGCCTCTCACCTGTGAGGTTACCCATGCAGCCAGCACCGGTCTCACGGTTTTCCAGACTCCTCTGCTTCAGCTTTGCCGCATGCTTGGGATTGGGACTTACGGCGTTCATCGCTCATGCTCAGCTCGAAACTGAACCTCACCCGCTGGATACCTTCATAAAAGGTATTACCAATTTTTCTGAACCCACGGGTGTCCGGGGCACCGTGCGATATATCGAAAAGGACCGTGAAACACTCTGGTTGAATTGGAAACAACGATCGGATGCAAGACCGTTGTTCGAAACCGGATGGAAGTTCGTTCCCGGGGATGCCACTTTAGCGGTCCAACCACGGGATTCCGAACAGTGGGAAAAACTGTTAAACCTTTCGAAAGATCTGCCTCTGGAACTGATCATCCAGGACGACGGGAAAGGTCACCGCCATATTCTCTCCTACCAGGATATTTCCGGTCCGCCGAAAACCCCGCTCTAACTCCGAACCAGTATTTCTTCAGCCGCACAGTTTTTTTCCTGCCAAATATTAAGCCACTGACTACATCCGGTCCTCGTCATGCTCGATGAGTTGAAACCAGGAGGTCAGTTTCGAAAGTTTTTCCGCTGACATCCCGGGTTTTTTCGCAATCGCGGCCTTACACGAATCAAAGGCCTTCTGAGCCTGCTCATTCTTGGGCCCAAATGTGAGAACCATGTTGTTCCATTCGGCCTTTTCTTCTTCACTTCAGACTTTTCCCGTTGGATTTCACCCAGTCGGTAATCTCCGCATCCATGCCCCCTTGCAAAACACGCTTTTCAAAATCACCGCCATCGATTTCCAGTTTATCCAGCAGATATTTATCGAAGCCGACAGTCAGATAATTGTAGTCCTGGATTTTGCCTTCACTGCGTAGTCGAACTTTGTCGATGAGCCGTCCGAGATGGCAAAGCCCGCCGACTTGTTCTTTGGGACTCCGTGGATATTGTGCTGTGGTCATCGCTCATGCTCCTTTGTGATAAATGAATCTATGAAAACGTCATATGTGGCTCCTACTTTATAACTCGTGAGAGGCCTGAAAGGAAATGCCGGCACAGGACCAAGCTCAGTCATATCAACGGGCTTGCACTTTCTCCTGGAGCTTTTGGTAGATAGAGCCTGGGTATCAACCGGAGGGAGAGGACAAGACTAATAATGGATTGCGGATGAATGATGTCGGGAATGACAGAGAAGCTTTCTTCCAGCTTAGACCAACAGGAGGCCGACGGCTCTGGCTTTCTGAGCCGAGGCGGACTGCCACCATTTATCAAACCCCATTGGGCCGCCAAACGGAAAGCCCGCTCGCACTTCTTTATAAATAGGATATCGATGTCCCCCCGAGTGATGAACCGGCACGGCGCGTTCGATTAGATTGAGTAACCATTCCCCCTGGCCTCGCTTCAACCTCACTTCTTCATCTGTGGTTCGGTTCGGCAACATGATTCGGTATTGTTCGCCATTACCTCGATCGACATCCGGCTGCCCGCCGATCCAGACGAATTTTCGCTCTAACCTGGAATGGTCTTCCCGCTGGTTGCTCTCCAAGACCTGCTTGACCCAGGTGCGTTTGACCTTTGGTTTCGGGACCGGCTGCGGAAACCATTCCCTGACATCCCTGGTCAATTCCAACCCTTCTTTGTAATGCCAAAGCGCCGCACGCAGGCCTTCTCCGATCCATTCGGGCAGAGACGCCAGAGCATCCACATGAACAAGATCATTTTCCGCGAACCCCCCAAATGCCGGTCCGACAAGTTGAATCCCATAGGTTTGAGGATGTAAACCGATCGGACTATGGGCGGTCGTCGTAAACCGATGCCAGAATGCCGATTGAATGAGGTCATGCGCAAATAATTGGCGCACACGTTCGAGACTTTCAATGGTTTCACCGATCGTCTCACTAGGAATCCCATACATGAGATAGGCATGCACCAGGATCTCCGCGTTCCGGCAGGCATGCACAACCTGAACCGTTTGGTCGACGGTAATGCCTTTTTTGACCAAGGCCAACAGACGATCGCACGCCGCTTCCAAGCCGGCACTCAAAGCAATGCAGCCGGAGGCGGCCAGCAGACGGCAGAGGTCCGGCGTAAACGCCGGTTCGAACCGGACATTTCCCCACCAGGAAATGGTGACTTCACGTTCAAGCAGAGACAGCGCCAGATTTTTTAATCCGGCTGGCGGAGCAGCCTCATCCACGAAGTGAAACCCGCGACTTCCCGTTTCAGCGATCAGGGCTTCGATTCGATCCACCAGCAATTCGCCCGGTGAAACTTCGTACCGGCCTATGTAATCCAGTCCCACATCACAGAACGTACATTGTTTCCAGTAGCATCCGTGGGCCACCGTTAATTTATTCCAATGTCCATCGGACCAGAGCCGATGCATTGGATTCAAGGTATCCAGCACGGAAATATACTGATTGAGAGGTAATCCGTCGTAGGTTGGGGTTCCCAATTCAACCTGCGAAAGGTCCGGCTCGCCGGCTCCGTTCTGCCAGACGACATTCCGTCCTGAACGAAGAAAAGTCCGGCACAGATCGGGCTCTCTCCGTTTTCCCTCCAGGTATTCCAACAGACAGAGAAATGGCCGCTCGCCATCGTCAAGTGTCACGAAATCAACGCATTCAAACAGTCGAGGTTCCTGCAGCCGGCGCAACTCCGTATTGGGATACCCTCCCCCCATCACCACTTTGATTTCCGGCCTTCTCTCCCGCAATTGTTGACCCATCCGAAGTGCGCCATACAGATTGCCCGGAAACGGCACCGAAAATCCGACAACAGCGGGTTGATGCCGGGCCACCTGCTGCCAGAGCGTTTCGACCATCCACTCATCCGTGAGACTCATGGGTTGGGCCAAGGCTTCCTCAAGACGATCATAGGAATTCGCCTGCATGGCAATGGATTCGGCATAGCGACTCAACGCAAAGTGGGGCGCAATGGTGGCCTGAACCAGGTCGGCGAGATCTTCGAGATACAACGTTGCCAGATGCTTGGCCTGGTCGGCTTGATTGTGTGAACGATGTATCCCATCCTGGTCATCTGAATGTTTCGAGGCAAAGCGTGGACCTTGTGGAAGGAAGGTGCCCTGACAGATGCGTGAAGCCAAGGTGGGATTTCGACCCTGCAAAAAGCTAATCACCGGGTTAATGGATTCGACATACGCCCGTTCCAAACTCAGCATTTGTCGTGCTTCACCAGGAAGGTCGTCAAGTGGAGTCTTCCGGAGTTCGGCAAAGACCCGGCTCAAACCCCCACGGGAGAATAGGGCCAACACCATTTCAATGCCAACATCAGCCTGATACGTGCGATACCCTTGTGACCGCAAAAACCCCGTCAAATAGGCCGTAGACGGATACGGCGTATTGAGTTGAGTCAAAGGCGGAATAACCAGCAGGACAGTGAGATCGGACATGGTTTGCTGAGATTCCGGCGGAAAAACACGAATGCCAATGATTCGCTATTCGCCTATTTATGAGAGTGGCAAGACCTTAGCAACAGAAACGGAGGAAGCTTACCCCAGTTCGACGTGGACTACAACTCGGAATAGAGGAGAATATCAGGGTAGATCCAATACCCTCCCCGCAAGGAAAACGACGCTTATCCTGTTTGGGATTGGGTTTGGGATTGAGTTTGGGATTGGGTTTGGGTTTGGGATTGAGAGGCGGTTGAATAGCCACTCGTGCGAAAAAATGCCAAAGCGATCAGGTTCGAAATCTGGTCAAAATGCTCAAGCACCTGAGTCAGAAAAGACGACAAGCCTGTGGAATAGACCTCCTGCAAGCTGCCGAATTCCAGATCCGCCGCCAAGGCCCCACTTAATCTGATCGCCTGGCGGGTTTCGGCCCTTCGACTACTTCCCGCCAACCGTTCCACGATTTTACTGATTTGCGCCGTCGTGTACCGGACCGATCGAGGGAATTTATCATGAAAGAGGAGAAACTCAACGATGCGTTTCGGCACCAACTGTGCCGAGTAAAATTTCCGATAGGCCTCGAAGGCACTGGCCGATTTCAACGCGGCTAAACACTGATGATATTCGGAAATTCTTCTGGGTTCAGTCGTGGGATCACTCAGAACAGGAATATCAATGAGGCGGGCCGTCCGTCCACCCCGCTCAATGTTCAGGCCCAACCGGTAAAAGTTCCATCCCTCATCGTGGACCATCGTGCTGCCGACAACCCCATCCAACGTGTAACAGGTATTGCGCACATACCTGAGCAGATCGTGTGTATCCGACCACAGATCAAATTCTGTCTTTCCCTTAATGCTGAGATAAAAATCATTCATAAAATGCCAGACTTCACTGGATAACTGATCCTGGATTCCGCGGGCGCTGTTTCTGGCGGCCGCAATGAGATTCGTCAGCGAATTCGGATTGTCCCGGCAAAGCGTGACAAATTCCATGACCGGACGGGTCTGCACTTCTCCAAAAATTTCGGTATAGGCCTCAAGTTCCCCAGTGTCTTCCAAATATCGAGTCCAGATATTGGCCTGGTCTTCTCGAGTCGCGATCTCGGTGAGCAAATGAAAATGCACATTCACGAACCTGGCGGTATATTCAGCCCGCTCCACCGAGCGCCCGATCCAGAAAAACGATTCTGCCGTCCGGCTCAACATGGTTTATTCATCCCCATAGAGCACCCACGTGTCCTTACTTCCCCCGCCTTGCGAAGAATTCACCACCAGGGAGCCTTCTTTTAAGGCCACACGGGTCAACCCTCCCAAGGACAAGGAAATCTCCTCCCCCCAGAGCACAAACGGCCGTAGGTCGACATGTCGACCGACCAATCTCATATGTTCTTCACCGTCCACGACGCACGGATGATGAGAGAGAGTCACCACCGGCTGGGCAATGTAGCTGCGTGGATCGGTTTCGATTTTCTTCCGAAACTCTTCCTGCTCGGCTTTGGTCGAACTGGGTCCCATCAACATGCCGTATCCGCCTGATTCCGCCACGGCTTTGACGACCAACGACCCGAGGTGTTCCACCACATATTTCCGTTCTTCCGGATTCCCGCACAAATAAGTCGGGACATTTTGTAAAATGGGTTTCTCGTTTAAATAGTAGGCGATCATCTTCGGCACAAAGGTATAAACCGCCTTATCGTCTGCAATTCCGTTCCCGATGCCATTGGCCAACCCCACATTTGCTGCCCGATAGGCCCGGACCAGGCCGGGCACACCCAACACGGAATCCTCGCGAAACACTTCCGGATCGAGGAAGGCATCATCCACCCGGCGATAAATCACATCCACCTGCTCGAGACCTTGGGTGGTCTTCATATAGACCTTATCATCAGATTCCACGACAAGGTCCCGGCCTTCCACCATTTGAATCCCCATTTGTAAGGACAAAAAGCAATGCTCAAAGTATGCGGAGTTAAACACACCCGGAGTCAGGAGGACGACCGTCGGATTTTCCTTGCCAAGGGGAGCCAGCCATTTGAGATTCTCCAGGAGTTGCGTCGGATACTGATCCACCGGCCGGACTTGCATGTCGGAAAACAGATTGGGGAACAGTTGCTTCATGACCAGCCGGTTTTCCAGAACGTACGACACGCCTGAAGGTGTCCGGAGATTATCCTCAAGCACGTAATAGTGTCCTTCATGGTTTCGAATTAAATCAATCCCCGATACATGGATGAACACCTCTTTGGGCGGACAAAAACCCACCAGATCTTTTTGGAAATGCACGGAACTTTCTATGAGTTCGCGAGGCACCACGTGATCGTTCAGAATCCGTTGATCGCCATACAAGTCCACTAAAAACATATTCAAGGCCATGACTCGCTGGCGAACCCCCTCTTCAATGACTCGCCATTCGAAATCCGGGATGATCCGTGGCATCAGATCAAAGGGAAAAATTTTCTCCGTTTGCTGGAGATCGCCATAGACCGTAAAGGTAATGCCCTGACGCAAAAAAGCCTGATCGGCCTGACGCCGTTTCAATTCCAGATCTTTCGAAGAGAAATTCCGTAACCGTTCGACAAGGCGACGATAATGACGACGCGGAACGCCTGACGACTCAAACATTTCATCGAAACCTGATTTCATCTGATAGCGGTCAAATAACGATTTCACAACCCTATCCTTTGATCAATGGTCTCTTGGCAAAAAGATCCCGCCGGAATTTACGGAAAAGAGTGTAACATAGCCAGCCGGCACAAGAGCAATTTCAACAAGAGAACAAGGCTCATGCAACGCTTGTCCTGGGTTGGTGATTACACAGTCGCATCGAGTTGAATGATGCAAAACTATTAGGGAGAGTGCTAAGATTCCTCAACCGGTCATGGGAAAATGATCATGGCATTCTTCCGTTTTCCTTATCACCAACCCAGGTAGTGAATCGGCTATTAATTCTTCATGGCACTCCACGTCGCACTCAATCACCAAACTCATTATCGCTACGATCGGCTCGTTCAGATGGGACCTCACGTCATCCGGCTACGGCCGGCTCCCCATAGCCGGACTCCGATTCTGAGTTACGCACTCAAGATTGAGCCCACCGGTTATTTTTTGAACTGGCAACAGGATCCTCACGGCAACTATCTGGCACGGATTATTTACCCTGAAAAAATTCAGGAATTTCATGTAGAAGTCGACCTTGTGGCCGACATGGTCGTCTTTAACCCCTTTGACTTTTTTCTGGAACCTGAGGCCGAGAGACTTCCCTTCAACTATGATCCCATGGTCAAAGAAGACCTGCTGCCGTATTTGGCCAAAGAACCACCGGGCCATCGACTGGAAGAATGGCTGCGACATTTTACCGCGCCACAGGAAGATCCTACCGTTCCCTTTTTAATGAGTCTCAACCAGCAACTCAAGTCTCAAATCGACTATGTCGTCCGCATGGAACCCGGCGTGCAAACCCCTGATGAGACGCTGGAACTTGGCCGTGGGTCGTGCCGGGACACCGGTTGGCTCCTTGTGCAGATCCTTCGCCACCTGGGCATTGCCAGTCGATTCGTCTCCGGTTATTTGATTCAGCTTGTTGCCGACATGAAATCATTGGATGGTCCATCTGGTACCGATCGGGACTTCACCGACCTTCACGCCTGGGTAGAGGCCTATCTGCCGGGGGCGGGATGGGTGGGACTGGATGCCACGTCCGGACTGTTGGCCGGAGAAGGGCACATCCCGCTGGCCTGCACGCCTCACCCTCTGACCGCTGCGCCTATTAGTGGGGTGATGGATATTTGCGAAACGACGTTTTCACATGAGATGTCGGTCACCCGTATTGTTGAAACCCCACGGGTGACCAAACCCTACACAGAGGAACAATGGCAGGCGATTGATCAATTTGGACAACGACTGGATAAGGAATTGGCGGCCAACGATGTTCGGCTCACGATCGGTGGTGAACCCACCTTCATCTCCATTGATCATCCCGATGCCCCTGAATGGAATACCGAGGCCGTCGGTGATACGAAACGACCGTTGGCGGCGAATCTCATCAAACGGTTACGAGAGCGCTTCGCCCCTGGCGGACTTCTGCACTTTGGACAAGGGAAATGGTATCCCGGCGAACCGTTGCCACGCTGGGCCTTTAGCCTCTATTGGCGGCAGGATGGAAAACCGATCTGGCAAGAGGAGCAGCTCTTTGCCGAAGAGAATCAGGCCTCCGACGTCTCCGCCGATGATGCCAACCACTTAATTCAGGGAATCGCTAAAAGGGTAGAGGTGGGCACCAAGACCATTCAACCCGTCTATGAAGATCCCTGGCATTTCATCGGTCAGGAACGCAAGCTGCCGGAAAACCTCGAACCGGCCACCAATAATCTCGACGACCCCATGGCTCGTGCCCGGCTCGCCAAGGTGTATGAACGGGGTCTAGGCAAACCGGCAGGCTATGTCCTGCCATTGCAACGCTGGAATGCAAAGGACGGGCAACGACGATGGGTCACCGCCACGTGGACCACCCGTAGTCAACACCTGTTTTTGGTCCCGGGTGACTCGCCGATCGGTTTTCGATTGCCCTTGCCCTCATTACCGGTCATTGATCCCAAAGATTATCCTTACATTATTCCGACGGACCCATTTGATATACGGGGGCCTTTACCCGATCCGATTCAGGAATCCTCCCTTCAGAAACCACGGCTTCAAAAACTACAGGGAGAAGACGGGCAACATGAACCGGCTCAAGTGATCATGGGACAGAAGAGCGGTATCGGCGCAGGAGGTGTCGTCCGCGCGTCTCTCACGGTGGAACCTCGTAACGGGCACATCTGCGTGTTCATGCCGCCTCTGGAATCGGCTGAAGATTATCTTGATCTGGTCGCCGTCATTAAGGATACTGCTGCGGAATTAAACCAGCCTATTCACTTGGAAGGCTACACGCCCCCCTATGACCCTCGCATCAACGTCTTAAAAATCACTCCCGATCCTGGAGTTCTCGAGGTGAATATCCACCCCGCGAAAAATTGGGCGGACATGGTCGCGATTACCACGGCTATCTATGAAGAAGCGAGGCTCTGTCGATTAGGCACGGAAAAGTTCATGTTGGATGGACGACACACGGGAACCGGGGGAGGCAATCATGTGGTCATGGGAGGCAACACCCCTGCTGACAGTCCTTTTCTGCGTCGGCCCGATCTCCTGCGCAGCCTGATCGCCTACTGGCAACGTCATCCTTCCCTCTCCTATGTTTTTTCCGGTCTCTTCATCGGCCCAACCAGTCAGGCTCCCCGCATCGATGAAGCCCGTCATGATTCCTTGTATGAACTGGAACTGGGATTTGCCCAGGTCCCCGCTCCCAACGTCGGGGCACCGCCACCTCCATGGTTGGTCGATCGGATCTTTCGAAATTTGCTCATTGATGTCACCGGGAATACGCATCGCACGGAAATTTGTATCGACAAACTCTATTCCCCGGATGGCCCAACCGGTCGACTCGGGCTGGTAGAATTCCGGGCCTTCGAAATGCCGCCCCACGAACGCATGAGTTTGGCTCAACAGGTTCTGCTCCTTGCGTTCGTTGCCCGTTTTTGGAAAACTCCGGACCAGGGAACCCTCGTTCGATGGAGTACCCAACTTCATGATCGTTTTATGCTACCCCACTTTCTCGCTCAGGATCTCCATGAAGTCATCAAGGAAATGAATCGCGCCGGGTACGAACTGCAAGAAGACTGGTTCGCGCCTCACCTGGAGTTCCGTTTTCCGCTCTTTGGTTCGGTAAACTATGGGAGTCTGGTTATGGAGGTTCGACAGGCTCTTGAACCATGGCATGTAATGGGAGAGCAAGGGGCACCAGGTGGTACTGTACGATATGTAGATTCCTCGGTCGAACGTCTACAGATTAAACTGTCCGGCTTAACTGAAAACCGTTACATTATCGCCTGCAATGGCAAACGCGTGCCCATGATACCAACTGGACGGCAAGGAGAGGCGGTCGGTGGCGTGCGATATCGAGCCTGGCAGCCTCCAAACTGTTTGCATCCGAAGATCGGGATTGACGCACCGCTGACTTTCGATATTTACGATCAATGGGCCGGGCGGGCGGTTGCCGGGTGCACCTACCATGTGGCCCACCCGGGCGGACGGAATTTTGAACATTTTCCCGTCAACGCCTATGAAGCTGAAAGTCGTCGTTTGGCCAGATTTCATTCCTTTGGTCATACCGCCGGACCCTATGCCGAACCACCAGATACGTCTCGCCCGGAATTTCCTTGCACGCTGGACCTCCGATGGCCTGCGTAATCCCTCATAGGAGTGTTGAAAAATGCCGCCAGCGGCGTTCTCGCCGCTTGGTCGTGCTCACGTACTCCTCCGTACGCTCCGCTCGCCCAAGCGACTGCGGCCTTGCTGGACGGGCATTTTTGAACACTCCGTTCTTTTTTCCCGGGCAGGTTTCTGTCACTTATGTGCTGATGAAAATGGAAAACAGTTGAAATAATCAATAGCCTCTCAAAGTGGACAGTGTATCCAGGCTACGGTAAGGTAATTTTCATCATCCCTCGACGAGAAACACCCTGATGGACTCCATGGCGGCCTCCCTTTCTCCCGAACCACCGGACTCCCTTTCCCAGCCCACAACGATGTACCCGCCTCAACCGGATACCTTTGACGAACTCGTGGCGTCGGACGGGTCCGTCCGTCCGCATTGGTCGAATCTGTTGAAACAGTTCGAGAGCCTGGACGCCACTCAGCGCCGTCACGCTCATGAAACTGCCGCACGAATGTTGAAGGATGACGGCATGAGGTATCTTGCCAGTCAAAATGGACAACAACCGGACAGACCCTGGCAGCTTGACCTATTCCCAATGTTGATCAGCCCGGAAGAATGGAACCACCTCGAATCAGGCCTGATTCAACGAGCCCGCCTCCTCAACCATATCTTGAGCGATTTATATGGCCCGCAACAATTGCTGAAAAATGGAACGGTACCCCCTGCTGTCGTGTTTGGAAATCCCCAGTTTTTGCAGCCCTGTCATGGCGTACCGGTGGCGGGAGGCACCTACTTACATTTTCTGGCATTCGATGTGGCGCGGGCGCCGGACGGAAATTGGTGGGTCTTGCGGGATCGCACCGAAGCGCCCACCGGTGCCGGATTCGCCCTCGAAAATCGCATTATCGTCTCAAGGTCTTTACCCAATCTATTTGCCCGGACACAGGTCCAACGACTCTCTTCTTTTTTCCAGACCTTCAGCGAGAGCTTTTTGCAGTTTTCCCAACGGGAAGATCCTATGGCGGTCGTGCTCTCACCAGGCCCAGAAAACATGGCGTATTTTGAACATGCGTACCTGGCTCGGTATTTGGGATACCCGATCGTCGAAGGGTCGGACATGACGGTACGCGATGAACGGCTGTTCCTGAAAACGGTTGATGGTCTCAAACCAGTTGATCTGGTCTTGCGGCGGATTTATTCCGACTTGTGCGATCCCCTCGAATTGATGACCGAATCCACAACGGGGGTCCCAGGGCTACTTCAAGCCATTCGAGCCGGACACGTCACGATGGCCAACGCGCTCGGGAGCGGATTGATCGAAAGCGAAGTCCTCTTAAGCTTTCTACCGACGTTATCCAAATTCTTTTTTGGCGAGGGGCTCAAAATTCCCAGTGTCGCCACCTGGTGGTGTGGACAAGCCAACGAGCGGTCCTACGTGCTTGACAATATGGAGCGATTGTTAATTCGTCGCGTATTGACCCCAAAACGAGGTCTCACCCACGACCGTCTCTCTTCCTTCGGGCCTGACCTGAATGAGCAAGACCGTAGAGCCCTGGCTCAAGCCATTGCCCGGCGTGGGCATGAGTACGTAGGACGGGAAATCGTGTCCCCATCCACTACTCCATTTTGGACGTCTCAGGATAAGCTCAAACCGGTTCCGATGACCGTCCGCATCTATCTGACAGCCACGAAATACGGCTATACCGTCATGCCGGGCGGACTTGCTCGCGTGTCGGTTCGATCGGATCCCCGTGGTCACTGGCATGAACCCGGTGATTTCAGTAAAGACACCTGGGTGCAGTCGAATGGTCCTCTTGATATTCCCGCACCTGTCACACTTCCCCATCATACACTTCAGCTTCGGCGAGGAGGACGGGATCTACCCAGTCGAACCGCTGACAATCTCTTCTGGCTGGGACGTTACACCGAACGCGCTGAAGGCGCGATCCGTTTATTACGAAGCCTGGTGTCACGCATGAGCGGAGAGGCGGGAATCGGAGATGATCCCGAGACCCTGCATCGTTTGGTTTCCCTACTCGTGATGCAAAAACATTTATCGCCCCGTCGCGCCGAAACGCTCTGTGGAAGGTGGAGCGGCCGCGGTAGAGGCGGAACTGCGAACAATTTTATTTGACCCGGATTCACCGGATGGCTTGGCGACCATTCTCCAGAATGTGCGACGCACCGCAGAACTGGTCCGCCATCGGTTGTCCCTCGACACCTGGAATATTTTAATGGAACTCACCAGCGTGCCAAAGGAATGGGCACAGACAAAAGGACAAAGCATCGATGACGCCATTCGCCTTCTGAGCCGGATGATTCAACATTTGGCCGCACTCAACGGCATGGTCATGGAAAATATGACCCGCAGCTATGCCTGGCGTTTTTTGGAAATGGGACGGCGTTTGGAACGCGTGAGACATTTGTCCAAACTCATCCGTCATTTCGCATCACGGGGAACGCCGGAAACCACTGGCGCCCTCAATCTGCTTCTGGAATTAGCCGATGCCTCCATCACCTACCGAACCCGATACAAGGCTGAAGCCAAACTCGCAGCGGTCTTGGATTTACTGTTAGCCGACGACACAAACCCCCGTTCAATTATTTTTCAATTATTGACGGTCGAGGCACACATCAACGCGTTGCCTCGAGAGGAAGCATCGGCTTCAATCAACCCGGCACAACGGATTACCACACGTGGGTGCACGGATATTCGGCTGGCCGACATGATGGAACTCGCTCAATTCACAACAAAAACCGGAGTGCGAATTAATCTTGAACGACTGCTCAAACAACTGGATCAACACGTGCATCAACTTTCTGACCTGGTCGCTCATACCTTTTTCAGTCATTCGCTCGTCCAACGCATTTCCGGGCCTCAATGGCTTGAGGGCATCCCGTGATGTATCAAATCACACACCGGACAACCTTCGAGTACAGCCAGCCGGTTGCCATTTCTCATCATGTGTTGCGTCTCACCCCACGGCCCCTATCCCCGACAACATTGCCTTCGATCGACAGTGAGGTTTGACCCCACGCCCTCTGTCCGTTCAGAAGGGGAGGATTATTTTGGAAATCCCATTACTCACCTGACCATTCAAACACCCCATCCTGAATTGATCGTCGAAGCCAAAACCTTAGTGGAGGTCATGAAGCCTGATCCGATCCCGTTGGATCAAAGTCCGCCTTGGGAACAAGTCGTCCAACAACTCCAGAGACCCTTGGATTCGCCAAACCTCGAAGCCCAACAATTTATGTATGACTCCCCGTACATCACCATGGACGATGCCACGTATGATTTTGTTCATCAGTGTTTTCCAGCTGGGCGGCCGCTTCTGGCGGGAGTCATGGATTTAACCAGCCGAATTTTTCGGGAATTCACTTACGAAGGAGGCGTGACAGAGGTTTCCACCCCGGTTCAAGATATCCTCACCTCCCGAAAAGGCGTCTGCCAGGACTTTGCGCATTTGGAAATCGCCGCACTCCGCAGCCTTGGTTTGCCCGCACGCTATATCAGTGGATATCTTTTGACGCATCCACCTGAAGGACAGGAAAAACTGGTAGGCGCCGATGCCTCACATGCCTGGGTAGCCACATGGAGTCCCGGCCTCGGTTGGGTCGACTTTGATCCCACCAACAATATCATTCCCGGCGATGAACACATCACCCTGGCCTGGGGAAGAGATTATGGGGATGTCAGTCCGATTAATGGCTTCATGGTTGGGGGCGGACACCATACCCTCGCCGTATCTGTCGACGTCAGCCCCGCTCCACATCCTTCACTCGTATAGTCTTGATCCTTCAACACGAAGGACTTCACTCTTAGATTCGTGATTACCTGCCCCAGTCGCTGCCAGAATTTGCCTTAGAATTCCCATTAGATAAAAAGATGCGACCGCCATTTTCCCTGGAAGGGGTAAGCTCCCTCATTCTATTGAACGGCGGCATCATACCGTTCATTCAGCCTGACACCCAGTTCCTTAACAGGGGATTGACTCCCGGATTAAGGGGATCAGGCAGCGCAAAAATTTTGGAGGGTTAGCAATCATGCGTTCCTCGAATTCCATGGATGCCCGGTCTGAACTATTTGAGATCCTTCGGTCCCTTAGAGTTAGAGTCCGAAGCCAACGGTCTGGTCCAGAATGCGGACAAGGCCATCAGGTCTTTCGTAGGAAGCGGAAAAAATCCTGATTTAGCAACCACCTGTTGCCCTTCCAGACTCACCGCAAATTTAATGATTTCGGAGAGGAGAGGAGCGTGTTCCATATTTGGGGGTTCATTCACATAGAGATATAACACTCGATGAAGTGGATAGGACCCATTTGTTGCAGATTGAAATGTCGGTTCGACAAATGGATCACCATCAACAGCAGCCACATTTAAGGGTTTAACGGAATTGGTGCGAAAGCCGATTCCGCTATAGCCGACGGATCCATCGCCTGTCGAAACCGGGTAGCATGGCGGTCTTTGAAAAACCGGATTTTACTTCGGCAAAACTGTTGGATGACCGCCAGGACGAACCACATTCCAGAGTCAATTCCGCGATGTGTCAAAGGAAGGAGCACTCGCACACTGACAGGTTCACCCCCCTCGGGGTCATTTTTCAACAGGAATAGTTCATACGAATTATTCGTCAGACGCCTCTAACTCTTTGCATACGATTTTAAAATACGCCAGGAGGTCGCGCACAGAAACGATTCCCACAATTTTCTCTTCCACCGTCACTCCCAAATGCCGAAATTTTCGGTCAGCCATCAGGTCTCTGGCATATTGCGGAGACAGGTTCCGGTCTACGGTAATGATCGGGCTGGACATTAATCCCTTCACGGTTAATTGTTCGATCTCCGCAGGTTGTTCGGCCACCGCTTGCACCACATCGGTTTCGGTCACGATTCCAGAAAAATCCGTTTCCTTTTTGACCAACAAGGAACCAATCCGCTTGGCATGCATATGTTTGGCCGCCTTTTGAATGCTTGCATCTTCAGAAACGAAACTCAGATCGCGGGTCATGAGTAGTCCAATCGTGGCCTTAATCGACTCCGCCATTTTTTCCGTGTTGGAAATCTGAACGGATGCAGAATTGAGGACTAAACGGTGGACAAAGATTCAGCCCGCCTGGCCTTGCGTTAGAGAGGGGCAAAGTCTAACCCCATTGGCTCTCCTGCCCCAAAGCACAAAGTCCCGTGCACTATCTGTATGGTTGTGCCAATCATATCCGATTCTTGGAATGCCTTACTGTACGTGGATCGGCTACAAATTCTTCCTTCCTCTTAATATTCTATCCCTTTCCAACCCCATTGCCCTTCCCGGATCCGGCGTCCGTCAGCGAAGTGCGAGACCTCGTGCGTTGTGGAATCATTTTTTACGACACGGTCATGGGCTCTTAACCGTATTGTAACCTTGCCAGGCTAACCTCCGCTTCACAAGCCAATAACGCCGTGCAGCTCAACCATCACTCATTCGAAAGACAAGGAGAACAAATGACGGTACCAAGATTGTGGAAACGAATGATGCTTTATTGCTTATTGGGGGCCTGTCTGTTTCCCGCATCCAGGGTTCTTGCGGGGGATTATGACAACCTTAAAGATCTCATGCTGGAAAAGGGACAAATCACCATTGACGAGTGGGTCAACTCAAGGCCGAGGAGGAACGGCGTGAAACCAAAGCTCTGACGGAAAGCCGGTCGGTCGGAGATACTCCCGTCAAAGCCAAATGGTATGAGAAGTTCAATATTCGCGGGTATGCCCAGGTTCGTTGGAACCGGTTGGGTCAACCGAACGGAAAGCTCGACAGTAATCAGGGAGACAAATCCATCGGTGCCAACAATGGATTTTTTCTCAGGCGGGCGCGGCTCATCTTCAGCGGTCAACCCCATGATCGGATCTTTATTTATATCCAACCGGACTTTGCATCAACGGTCAGTGGATCCGGCAACGTGGTCCAGCTCCGCGACTGGTACGCCGACCTCTTTCTGACTGAAAATAAGGAATTGCGTATCCGTGCTGGTCAATCCAAAGTGCCCTATGGGTTTGAGAACGAACAGTCCAGTCAGAACCGATTGGCATTGGATCGAAATGATGCCCTGAACAGCGCCGTCAGCAACGAACGAGACCTCGGATTTTTCTTGTAATGATACACCTTCGAATATCCGGGCCAGATTCCGGCACCTGGTTGAATCTGGCTTAAAGGGTTCTGGCGACTACGGTATGTTCGGCCTCGGGGTGTATAACGGCCAGACTGCCAACCAATCCGAGAGAAACGATAACAAGCATTTCATCGTCAAATTTGCTTATCCTCACGAATTCCAAAATGGTCAGATTCTGGAGGGCGGCGTCAGCGCGTACACCGGTAGGTTCTTTGTTTCCAGATCGTCTATCGTGCCCGAAGGGGGAGGGGCGGCGCAAACGCCGGGTGGTCCCGACAACATTCGTGACAAA
The DNA here is from genome assembly GCA_963801755.1 of uncultured Nitrospirales bacterium. Lineage (GTDB taxonomy): Bacteria > Nitrospirota > Nitrospiria > Nitrospirales > UBA8639 > Nitrospira_E. The sequence goes on from CAWDGE010000024.1 coordinate 218,948, forward strand.
CGGTTCGGCGCGTATTTTGTCCTCTATCCGCAACCCTTCGGTCTCCAAGCCGAGTACACGGTGGGAGAAGGCCCGCAGCTCAATGAAGCCCGCACTGAAATCGAAAAACATAGTCTGGAGGGCGGTTATGTGCAAGCCATGTACAACTATCGCTGCGAAAAATACTGCCTTATGATCCTACCATTCGTGCGATGGCAGTATTACAATGGAGGAAGAAAGTCCGAAGCCAATTCTCCAGACCAAAAAGTACGGGAACTCGAATTGGGCATCGAGTATCAGTTCTCTGAGGCCCTTGAACTGGTGACGTCCTACTCGTTTACCGAACGCACCTCGTCCGACAGTTCAGGACCCGATCCCTACCAAGTCAATTATGGCAATCTTATCCGCTTCCAACTGCAGTGGAATTATTAACCGGACAGTGATACACTCCCGGCCATGATGAGAGATACTTAGTCACACCGTACATCCGCTTATTCTCTCCAGGGAATGGCGTGATGTACGGTCTCACCCTCTCTCCATTTATTCTCTTCATCGATCTTTTCCCTCAAAAACCATGGGCGCCGGTCCATTTATCTTTGTCGGCATACCCGAAAGTTGTAAGCAGGGGGCAATCCAAGAGAATTAGACACCGGGATTACCGCCTACAATGGAATGACGTAGAGATGGATTCCTGTCTCCACCGGAATGAAAAATGCCTGGCAGAAACGACATGCAGACCCATTCGCATGTTCCGGTCAGGCGGGGACAGCTATCATGGGCATACCAGCGAGTGGAGAAGGGGTGAGCTTGTGGCGTGCAACTCAATGTTCTCGGGTACCTCAAAGAGCACAAATCTTAATTTATACAGATGACTCTGCGTCACATCATAAAGGAGTTGGAGAGAGGTGCACGACCACAGGCGATAGGAATAAAAAATCATCGCCCCCTACGTTCTTTCTTCTTAAATTTGACTTTTTATTGATGATGGAACCATCGCCGAAAGTTCGTTCGACAAAACTCATTGCTTGATTTTTTAACAACTCTCTGTACCTAGGGCTCACCCATTCATCATGGAAATTGTGGCGAGAGTAAAGCGAAATTTCGTTCGAGGATGATGGGTCTTTCACTTCTTACTTTTCACTTGCCACGATCCTCCCACAGTCCCCTACAATGAAGAAGTCGAAGAGCGTTTTCAATCAGTATGATTGCCGTTGAGGATTCGGTGACGAGAGCACAGTAGTTGTGTCTTGCTCCCGCGCAAGCCCAGACGGCAGGATGGGAAGCTGACGAAACAAAACGGCAATGGCTCTTCTTTGAAGGGAGAGGCCAACTGATTGGCTATTCTCCTGCGGAGCCACAACCAGTCTATCGGGTTCAAATTGCAGTGTAACCTGTTGCGGAGCCATGGAGCGGAGCGGATTCCGTCGATCGTCAAGTGTATCGGCAGTACCATAATCGGCCATAAATTGCGATGGAGCCCGGTAATTGGTCAGGATGAAATACAAGAGTTGGTCTTTAACGAACAGGCCTCCGGAGGTAACCTCCCGGCTGACCGCCGAGATATCATCTGATTGGTAGAAGGTGACCATTTCCTCCGGTGTGGCCGAATCCAAGGCTTTAGCCAGCAAAGGCGCCCAGAACCGGATATCTGCATCGCTAAAGAGAGGGTGACGGGGTGACTTGTTTTCTTTGAAAGGCCATGAAAAGAAGGAGACGGGCTCAATAATCACGAGCCCTCCTAACAATGCCTTCATGGTATCGGCAGGAATAGCGACAGGGTGCGAAAAATCTGAATCCAGGTAAATGGTCGGATCGACGGTAAGGTGAACAGAGCGCGACGGCGTCTCAAAAATCGTCAAAGTCATCAAAGTAGGGTAGGAGCAAGCCGTTAAAGAATAGAACAGACTCACCCCTACCCCCAAAACCACCCGTCGGAATACCTCCTGGAATGCGGTCCTCATTCCCTCACCGTAGCACAAAACCATTTCCGAATGGCACGCTTATCGTGAGAAATGAGGGCTTCGTATCGCCGGACACGCCCTTGGCTAATTTGCTCCAGGCGCAGCACCGTTCATGGCAGCCGCTTTATTCAGCCCGGACCAAATGGCGGACAATTCAATTAGATCTTTGACGGGAAGCGGGTAAAACCCGGCTTTGACAACCGCTTGCTGTCCACTCTGGCTTACAGCAAATTTGATAATCTCGGACACCACGGGAGAAGGCTCACCTTGCGAAGGTTGATTGACATATAAATAAAGCAGCCGACGAAGCGGGTACGTGCCATTCGTCGCCGATTCGAATGTCGCCTCGACAAACGGCCCTCCATTTTTCGTCGCAATTCGCAATGGCTTAACCTTGGAGGTATGGTACCCGATACCGCTATACCCGATAGCCTGCGGATCTTTCATAATCGCCGCCACCACGGAAGCAGCGCCAGGCTCAACAATGACCTTTTCGTTATCGTTCCCTCCTATTAACACCAATTCTTTGAAAAATTGATGGGTTCCGGACACAGAGTCCCGCACATGGGCATGAATGGACTTCTGCCCCCATGATCCGGTCACACCCAATTGTTCCCACCGATCCAGAGACTCCAGTGCCCCCCGTCGCCTCTCCTTCGAAAAGACGGCATCCAACTGTTGGAGGGTAATCTGGTCAATGGGATTCTCATTGTGCACAAAGACCGCAAGCGCATCCACCGCCACCGGCACGGCAATTGGAGGATACCCCAACGTTTTGGTGAATTGGTCGATTTCTTCGGAAGTCAATGTCCGCGACATAGCCGCAATCTGGACCTTTCCACTTACAAGCGCCTCGGCGCCCGTATTCGACCCCTCGGTCTGCAATGTCAGCACCAAACCCGGCTGGACTTCTCTCAGCTTGTCTTGCCATTTCTCCAGGATTGTCTTCATGGTATTGGACCCTATCACGCTTATTTTCCCGGAAACCGGGATGGACGCATGGTAAACGGGAATGTGCTCATCCACCGTCGGTTTCAATTGGGCTTCACCTAATCCAGGCGATCCAATCAGGAACGCACCCATAAGAATTCCCCACTTAAGCCCCTTCATATTTTGCTGCTTCATGTTTTTCCCTCCGTGTTGAACGGTCAATAATGAATACGTTGTCATGACTTATTTACCTCTGTGATTGTGCACGGAAAAATCCGGCTCAGACTATTGGCGTTTCAGACTCCAGCCTACCCTCAAAGGATGTCCAGTACATGTCAATCATGTTACAAATCGGTAAATTTATTAAAAGTGGGACAGCCGGTCGAACAGGAGAGCTGTGCCAAATCACGAAAGCCCAACACAATAATCATCTGGTGGTTGAGAAAGAGGTGATTGAGAAAGAGCATTAGCCAGAAAGTAGTCCGTGCCGGGATATCCCTCAGAAATTGATGCCCACATGGGCACACGCTCTATACGAAGGACTCATCGATAGTTTTCCTTTTCCCTACGCGAATAGAAAGGTGATCCGATCGCCATTTCCTTGACTTGCATCAGACTTTTTTATATAAACAAATTTTCATATGAAACTATTTTCATATATATAGATTTCTATACTAATCTCCATACGACCGATGTATTGAGATGAAGAAAAAAATAACATCTCCCACATGCGCAAACAAACTTAAGGTGCTCTCCGAACCTACTCGCCTGGCCGTGCTCGAATCGCTCATGGCCGGACCGAAAAATGTTGGCGAATTGATGGAACAATTGGAAGTGGAACAAAGTCTGTTATCCCATCATTTAGGCGTGTTGCGGGATAACGGCCTGGTGGAGGCCACTCGGGAGGGAAAAACGATGATCTACACACTCCCGGAAAATGTCGCAGATTCTACGAGCGGTAAAGCCATCAACCTTGGATGCTGCAAAATCTCTTTTGATTAAGATGGCCCTTTGCTTCCTTCAAAAAACCTATGATGAGAAACTTTCGAATTCCCTTCTCCCTTCTTGCAACATTCGGAGCCATCGCTATAACCAGCGGACTCTCCGGAACACCTCTGTTGGGTCACTCGTTCGCATATGCTGATGGCCACAAACTGGTCATCACCGGTTCCAGTACCATGGCTCCCTTGGTCGCGGAAATCGGCAAGCGATTTGAGACATCTCATCCAGATGTCCGGGTGGACGTCCAAACCGGAGGTTCCTCACGCGGCATTGCTGACGTCATCAATGGAGTAGCGGACATTGGTATGGCATCCCGTGCTCTGAAGCCTCAGGAGCAACACCTGCATGGATCGGTCATTGCCCGTGATGGCATCACTCTCATCGTACACAGGGCCAATCCCGTGCAGGAATTAACCGATGACCAAATTCGATCAATCTATACAGGGAATATTTCTAACTGGAACCAGGTAGGTGGACCTGATGCCCCCATTACCATCGTCAATAAGGCCGAAGGGCGCTCCACGCTGGAATTATTTCTGCACTATTTCACATTATCCAATCGTGACATTCATGCGCATGTGGTCATCGGAGACAACGAACAAGGCGTTAAGACCGTAGCCGGCAATCCCCATGCGATTGGGTATGTCTCCATTGGCACAGCACAATATGATGCCACTCATGGCATACCCATTCGGTTGTTACCGCTGCAACGTATTCCGGCCACGATTGAGGCGGTCCAGGATGGCACCTTTCCCCTCTCCCGTCCCCTGACACTTGTAACAAAGTCTCTTCCTATAGGACTTATGAAAACCTTTATTGATTTCGCTCAATCCACTCAGGTCCATGATCTCATCCTTAAGCAATATTTCGTCCCGCTCCAAGAGTGAGAGTCTGCTCTCATGGAGTGTCCGTTTCCTCGCCTTGATGGCGGGAGGACTGTTGCTGCTGGTCGGAGTATTCCTGTTTCAGGAGGCCTGGCCTGCCCTTCAGCAGATAGGGCTGGCGCGTTTTTTTAGCGATCCGGATTGGTATCCAACCGAAGATGCCTTTCGATTGACCTCCATGATATGGGGAACCCTCTTGACCACTGCCGGATCGATTCTTCTTGCCGCCCCGCTCGGAATTCTCTCAGCACTCTTTTGTCATTTTTACGCGCCTCCTCCTCTTGGCCGATGGTACCGCCGCATGATCGAACTCTTAGCCGGCATTCCTTCCGTCGTATTTGGCTTCTGGGGCCTGGTAGTCCTGGTCCCACTCATCGGCCGATGGCATCCTCCCGGCCCAAGTCTCCTGGCCGGGATTCTCATCCTGGCGCTCATGATCATCCCGACCATCATGTTAGTCGCCCATGCAAGTATTGCCTACATTCCTGCCGCGTATATTCATAACGCCACCGCCTTAGGATTCAGCCGGTGGTCGATGATTTGGCACGTCATTCTTCCCACAGCCAAAGTGGGACTCTTCACCGGGATCTTATTGGGATTGGCACGGGCACTCGGGGAAACCATGGCCGTTCTCATGGTCTGTGGAAACGTGGTGCGCACCCCATCGCATCTGTTTGATCCAATCCGAACCTTGACCGCAAACATTGCCCTGGAAATGGCCTACGCGTTGGGCAATCATCGGTCAGCACTGTTCGTCAGCGGTCTCTTCCTCTTGGGACTCGTCGTCATTTTTGTCGCTCTGGCAGAGGGCTTACGCCACCACAACACCAATGTCGCGACAAAGTAGACACGTTCACGAATACGGCGCGGTCGCTATCATATGGACGGCTGCCACCATGGTGGTTATTCCTTTTCTCTGGTTGATGGGGGATTTGCTCTGGCACGGATGGAATCACCTGTCATGGAGCTTTGTGTTTTCCGCTCCACAGAACGCCGGGCGGGAAGGCGGAATCGGACCGATTCTCATGTCCACCATGCTGATCATTGGCGTATGCATGGGAGTGACGGTGCCGATGGGATTAGGGACCGCATTGTTTCTTTCAGAATACACCCGTCATGATCATGTCCTTGGCCGACTGATCAGAGGCTCGCTGGACGTGCTGGCCGGAGTCCCCTCCATTGTCTTTGGCTTATTCGGGAACGCCCTGTTCTGCCAAGCCCTGGGATTAGGATTTTCCATTCTGTCGGGAGGGCTGACGTTAGCCTGCATGGTGTTACCTATCGTAATTCGCACGGTGGAAGAAAGTTTTCGCGCCATTTCCAGAGAACAGCGATTTTCGGCCACGGCCCTTGGCCTTTCCAAGCCGACCATTATTCGAACCATTCTCTTCCCTGCGGCCATACCCGGCCTGTTAGTCGGAGGCATCCTGGGCCTGGGACGAGCGATTGCGGAAACCGCGGCCTTGATTTACACCAGCGGGTACGTGGACCGGATGCCGGAATCCCTGATGGACTCAGGACGTTCCCTCGCCGTGCACATTTACGATCTGGCCATGAACGTGGCCGGTGGTAATCCCAATGCCTATGCCACCGCCCTTGTCCTGGTTAGTGGTCTGTTGATCATTAATTGTTCTGCTGCCTGGATTGCCTCACGATGGACGTCATTCAACCAACTCCCCGCATAATTCCCGATCCGGGCGAACAACCGGGATTCAGAGCATGGCTCCCCTACCAATCCACCGATCCCTGTTGTGAGCCTGTCACCCACATTCGCGCAGAAAATCTTTCCATCGCCTATCACGGTCAGCAGGCTCTTGGACAGGTCAATCTTGAAATTAATCGGGGATGCATTACCGCCTTGGTGGGGCCGTCAGGTTGCGGCAAAACCAGTCTGCTCATGAGCCTCAATCGATTGACGGACTTGATTCCGGGATGCGAGGTCTCAGGGCACCTGCATATGATTGATTTGGATGTCCTGGCTCAAACCACGGATCTGCTCCACCTGCGTCGTACCGTCGGAATGATTTTCCAAAAACCTACCGTCTTTCCTTTTTCGGTCCGCAAAAATCTTGAACTCCCTCTTCGAGAACATGGCACGCATGATCGCACGCTTCTGGCCTCCACCATAGAAAACGTCCTCCGACAAGTGGGGCTCTGGGATGAGGTCAAAGACCGACTCGACCGTCCGGCCCAGGGCTTGTCAGGAGGCCAACAACAGAGGCTCTGCCTGGCACGGGCATTAGTCCTCTCCCCAGAGGTGTTGTTACTGGATGAACCTTGCAGCGCCTTAGATCCCATTTCCAGCGGAATCATTGAAGATCTGATTCTCAGTTTACAGGGTCACTACACAATTCTTATCGTCACACATAACCTCGCACAGGCCCGCCGAATAGCCGATCATGTCGCCTTTTTTTGGTCATTTGACGGTGTGGGTCGCCTAGTGGAATCCGGCTCTGCTCAACACCTCTTTGAATCCCCTCAAGAAAAATTGACGGCCGCATACATTTCAGGAATTCGGGGATAACGACCATCTCTCCCCCCTTACCCTCTTCATAGCACAGTCTTGAAAAATTTACTCCCGATTGACCTGTTCTTCACTTCCACGTAACACGTGGAGGGTGGTCTCACTTCCCAGATACAGGAACATTGCCACTCGTTCACATACCATAATTTTTCACTTTTAAAGGGGAGTCGTTGACATGAAGGTTTTTGGGTTAGTAACTGCAGCCTGTTTGGGTATGTGGCTTCAGCCCCAAGCCTGGGCAGCGGACACACTTTCCGATGTCCTGCGGGAAAAAGGCATGATCACCAAAGAAGATTGGATCCGCATTGAGGCGGCGGAGGAAAAAAAATTAGAAGCGGCGAATCGCACCCTCCTCGAACAATTCGCAGTCGATGTGAGTTACGGCAAGAAGGGATTCGAACTCAAAACCAAGGACGACAAATTCGCCTTGCAAATTCAAAATCGCCTGCAGTTTCGCTATGCCTATCCCTTCGATGACGATCCTCGCTCCCCCGCAGACCTCGAGCAGACTCAAAGCTCCTTTATGGTTCGCCGGGCACGGTTCAAGGTCGGTGGTCATGCCTATTGGCCTTGGATGACCTATTACATGCAGTATGACTGGAGCCAACCTGTGCTGCGTGACTTTTATCTGAACCTGGGCAAGTTTTCATGGGCACAACTCCGGCTCGGACGCGGCAAAGTCTTCTATAATGACGAACGGGTGGTCTCCTCCGGGCAACAACAGTTTGTCAACCGTTCCATCGTCAATGATATCTTCACGGTCGATCGGCAACAGGGCGTGCAACTCTTTGGACGCCTCTTCCCTGGCACCTGGCATGATGTCACCTACTATACCGGCGTCTTTACCGGACGAGGGGTCGGAGAGCGTAACAACGACGATAAAAACATGATGTTCAGCGGCCGATTGCAGTGGAATTTCCTTGGCCGCGAACCGGCGTTCTCTCAGTCAGACATTTCCTTGAGCGAACAACCGGTTGCCGGTGTGGCCTTTGCGGCGGCGACCAATATCAGTCAATGTACCGCATTCGAAACGGCCAATGACAGTTGCACCAACCTGCCCGGCTTTCCCTCCCCATCGACGGCATCGCCCGGACAGTTCAAGGTAGATCAGATGGTGGAGGAATTTCGCTTCAGATGGCGGGGGCTCTCCATTAATCACGAATACCACTGGAAGCAGGTCGTGGACAGGACGAAGGCCGGAAATGATCCCACCAGAAAGACCAATCTCATGGGGAGTTATTCGGCGATTGGATTCTTCCCGCATGTGCTTTTTCCGGCCATCCCCAAACAATTGGAGATTGCCGGACGATATGCTTTTGTGGATCCAAACGTAGGCGCTCCAAACGATATCCAGCAAGAACGTACCATCGCGGTGAACTGGTTTTTCAATGGTCATGCCAACAAACTTACGGCCGAAGTGTCACGGCTGACAGTCGCCGAACCTGGGGTCTCTTCTGACCCGGGAAGGACCCGGATTCTCCTTCAATGGGATATTTCGTTTTAGGGACACACAGGCGCTCCTTCTCTCGTCCCCCTACAGGCCCTCGAAATGCCTTGTGATCTTGAGGGGCTACTGGTTATCCGCCTTCGATTATTTGCCTGTTGAAGAATGACCGCGTGGACCTCGAACGTCCTGCAAGCGAATACCAACCTGCCAGGGTTTCCCCTTCAAGAAATTACCCATTTCCCCTTCCGAAGAGGACACCATCGCCGCGCGAGGCTCATAGAGTAATCGTCCCGGTTTAGGCTCCATCTGTTCAAGCGGACGATTCCGGAATGACGCTTTGTATTGTTCGTTATCCCGCCATATCCGGGTTTTGACGGAATAATTGCTCAGAATGACATGGAGGGCGCCACCCGCGACAAACAGGCCTCCCGACGTCGTGACTTGATACTCTGAAGAAATTTCCGCCGTTTCAAAAAATGATACTAATTCTTCCGGTGTCGCTTGACTCAACCCTTTCACAAAGAGCGGGGCGAAAAATGTGACCTCCCCGTCGCTAAATGCGGGATGACCTCCGCCTTGGGTAGAATCCAACGAACCCAACAACCCCTGTTCGATCCTGAGCCCACGCAACATACCGGCCATCTCTTCACCGGTCATCGTGACTGGGTGATCGTAACCTTTTCCTCCATAGGCATCAGGCATCACCTGCAAGGCCACCACACGCTTGGGACTATCTAAAATTTTCAACGTTTGAAATTGAGGAGTCTCACACCCTCCCAGTAAAATACTCACCACTATAAGACCCATCAACCTTGCAGATCGTTTCATACCGAAAATCCTCCAATCACCCATGATCATAACTCCTGTATTTCAGAGTCATTCTACCCTAGACCTCCACCCAAAAGGAGTGGAGGCGAAGAAATGTTACACCTCCGTCATATACTTGCGACGCAGGTTTAATATAAAACCGGTACATTTCATCATGAACCTTCATATTAACCAAGGAGAGGGACATGGTACGAGTTGAACAGTTAATGACCAGAGAACTGGCCTGTGTTGAGTTCACCCAAGCGGTATCAATCGCCGCCAACCTGATGCGAATTCGCAAAATTGGAAGCCTGTTGGTGACACGTGGGGAAGAGTTGGTGGGAATTGTGACGGAAAGCGATATCGTGAGAAAGGTCGTGGCCTTTCACTTCCCTTCAGAGTTTATCCAGGTCGGAGATATCATGAGCAGCCCCATTGTTTCCATTGATGAATCGGAATCGATCTTTGAGGCTGCCGGGATTATGAAGGCGGCTCACACGAGACATTTGGTCGTAGGCAATGAGTCCCATGTGTTCGGTATGCTTTCGGTTCGTGATTTATTAGCTCCTGTTGCAAAGGATGAATTATAAACCCATGAAAGCCACGATGCGGTCGAACGATTCCTCCATGTTCAACAGCTCCTTTCAACAGTCATCCGCTTGGCTGGCCAAAGCATTGGAAGCCGACCTGACCCATTTCTGGATGAAAGGCATCAAAGCAGTCCTGAGCTTATTAATTATCACCATTCTCGTAGGGCTCGCTGGAGGCGTCCTAAGAATTTTCCTCAATTTAGAAGCCCTATTCACGGAACCCCTCGAACAGGTCTTTCGTCAGTTGATCGTGGACACATTGATCATACTGGCGATCGTGGAGGTCTTTAAAACGACGGTGACATATTTTTCCGAAGGGCGGGTGAAGGTCACGTTCATCGTGGATACGATTCTCGTGGTCATGCTTACCGAAATTATCTCGAAATGGTTTTCGGAAGCCCATCTGGAGCAATGGATGATTCTCGGTGGAATTTTGATGGTGTTGGCCCTTATCCGGGTGGTGGCCGTCCAATGGTCTCCGACGCGAGGCGAAAGTGTCCAGGAATGGCCTCGAACTCCAAAAACTCCCTAACCTCAAGCGAGCTGGACGGAAATTTCCAGCCGTTCCGGGCATCAGGGATATCTGCAATCTGTTGACTGTAACAATTCTGATGGTCATTGGCGGAGACGTCTTCATGACGTTTCCGGAACTTCATCTTCTCTTCCCCAGACCTCTGGAGATTGCGCTGTGGCGGCCATTGTAAATACGTTGATTCTGATGGCCATTGTGGAAGGTTTCAAATCTACCCTGATGTATTTTTCAAAAGGGAAAGTCAAGGTCACTTTTATCGTGGACACCATTCTGGTCGTCGTGTTGACGGAGGTGAATTTCATGTGGTTTCGAGACGCCCGGATGGAGAAGTTGGTCATCATGGGTGGGATCCTCCTCCCCCTCGCAGTGATGCGAATGGTGGCAGTCCGCTGGTCGCCAACCCGATCCGACGCTTTACCGGAAAACAGCGAGACGGTCCAAACCATAGCCCCATCGACCTGACAGGCATTGCACCCTGTTCCTCCTCATGCAGGATAGCCAGACAGAACAGGGAACTCTCGCTTTGGCCACATGCCTGGCTCAGTCAAGGGAAACCCGTGGCGCCTCTCGCTTACCTTCCCCAAGAAAAAGCCGGAGATATTTCAGTTGCACAAAGACACGTTCCCCTTGCTTGACCTGTAATTCGCGATAGCGTTCCTTGGTCAACTCGACCTGAATCAAAGCCTCATCCTCCTTTTGTACCAGCTCCAAACGCACTAGCGGGCCAATGGCGTTGACATACCGGACGGTGGCTTCGATGTCCTGCTCGCCGGTTCGCTCCCGGTGCAATTCCAGGTCGTGCGGTCTGGCAAAAGCCACGGCCTGCGCATCCACGGCCTCCTGATGATCCGGGGCCTCCAGTTCGAGATTGCCGATTTGCGCCACGCCCTGATGAATCCGGCCGTGAAACAGATTCACATTTCCCAGAAATTGATAGACGAACGGCGTGGCGGGACGGTCGTAGACCTCATCAGGCGCCCCGATCTGCTCGACTCGCCCCTGGTTCATCACGACGACCCGATCGGCGACTTCCAGCGCTTCTTCCTGATCGTGGGTCACAAACACACTCGTGATATGCATCTCATCATGCAACCGGCGCAGCCACCGACGCAGATCCTTTCGCACCCTGGCATCAAGAGCGCCGAACGGTTCATCGAGCAGGAGCACTTTCGGCTCGACGGCCAAGGCCCGCGCGAGGGCCACGCGTTGCCGTTGCCCGCCGGACAATTGGGTGGGATACCGGTCACCCAGCCAGTCGAGCTGCACGAGCTGCAACAGTTCGTGGACTTTTTTCTGAATCTCGGCTTCGGAAGGCCGCACCCGGCGCGGACGCACGCGAAGGCCGAAGGCCACGTTTTCAAACACCGTCATATGGCGAAACAGCGCATAATGTTGAAACACGAAGCCGACCCGGCGTTCCCGCACCGGTTGCGTCGTGGTCTCCTCGCCATGAAACAGGATAGTGCCGCTGTCCGGAGATTCGAGGCCGGCCATGATGCGCAGCAACGTGGTCTTGCCGGAACCGGACGGACCCAGCAAGGCGACGAGATCACCGGTGGGCACTTCGAGACTGACGTTGTCCAGGGCCGTGAAAGTGCCGAATGATTTCGTGATCTGACGCACTTCGATACTCATGGCATTCTCCAGTTGCAGGCTGATCGAATTCCACCAGGACTGCGATGGTCCCGATGGGATCGCCATTCCACGACGCTTTTGGCTGCCAAGGTCACCAACGCCAGCAAGCGAGAACAGCGATGCGACGGCGAAGGCGGCGGCGAAATTGTATTCGTTATAGAGAATTTCCACATGCAGCGGCATGGTGTTCGTCAGCCCGCGGATATGGCCGGACACGACCGACACCGCGCCGAATTCGCCCATCGCGCGGGCATTGCAGAGAATCACTCCATAGAGCAGGCCCCATTTGATGTTGGGTATCGTGACGCGCAAAAACGTCTGCCAGCCGCTCGCGCCCAACACCAACGCGGCTTCTTCCTCCTCGGTCCCTGTGCCTGCATCAGCGGGATCAATTCGCGCGCCACAAACGGAAAGGTCACGAAGATCGTGGCCAGCACAATGCCGGGCACCGCGAAGATAATCTGAAGGTCATGGTCAGCCAGCCACGGCCCCAGCCATCCCTGCAGGCCGAACAACAGCACATAGATCAGCCCCGAGATCACCGGCGAGACGGCGAAGGGAAGGTCGATCAGCGTGAGCAGAATCTGTTTGCCACGAAACTCGAATTTCGCGATGGCCCACGAGGCCGACAGCCCGAACACCACATTCAGCGGCACGGCAATGGCTGCGGTCAGCAACGTCAGACGAATGGCCGAGATCGCATCGGAATCGGTCAGCGACGCGAGATAGATTCCCACACCCTGCTCAAAGGCCTGCGTAAAGACGGCCAACAGGGGCAGGATCAAAAACAGCCCCAGAAATCCGATGGCCAGGGCGGTTAATGCCAAGCGGACGAGTAACGGTTCCGTGGTCGGCCGGGCTTCCCACCAGGAGGAAACGGGCAATCGTGGGTCGATGTCGTTCATGGATTTCTCTCCTCGTTACTTGTTCGGCAAACTTAATGGGAGGTTCGGCGTGCGCCGCTCCACCATTGAAGAACATTGATCAACAATAATAAGACAAAGGACGCCAGAAGCATCACCGTGGCGATCGCCGTGGCGCCGGCATAGTCATATTGTTCCAGTTTCGTGATGATGAGGAGCGGCACGATTTCCGTTTTCATCGGCATGTTCCCGGAAATGAACACGACGGAGCCATACTCGCCCAGCGCACGGGCGAAAGCCAGGGCAAACCCGGTGAGGAGAGCAGGCGTCAAGGTGGGCAAAATCACGCGGATAAAGGTCTGCCATCGAAAGGCCCCGAGACTGGCCGCGGCCTCCTCCAGTTCCGATTCCATCTCCTGAAGCACGGGCTGCACCGTGCGCACGACAAAAGGCAAACTGATAAAGGTCAAGGCAATGGTGACGCCCAGCGGGGTGTAAGCCACTTTCAAATCATAGGGGCCGAGGTACCGGCCGATCCATCCATTCGGAGCATAGAGGACGGTCAAGGCAATGCCGGCCACCGCCGTGGGCAAGGCAAAAGGGAGATCCACAAGGGCATCCAGTAGTTTTCTGCCTGGAAACCTGTAGCGCACTAACACCCATGCCACGAGGAGCCCTGACACCAGATTGATCAGTGCCGCCGCCAGCGAAGCGCCGAAGCTTAGCCGGTACGAGGCGAGGACTCGCGGGGCGGTGACGATAGTCCAGAACTCCTCCCATGTCAGCCCGGCCGTTTTCAGGAGCAACGCGCTCAGAGGAATCAACACGATCAAACTCAAGTACAGCACACTGAACCCCAACGTGAGTCCGAAGCCGGGCAAGACTCCGCGCGGACAAAAGAGATGGCTGATCATTCAGTGAAGACCCCTTCCTTGTTCTTTTCTGCGCACAGCGCTTTCCAATCTTGCCGGGTTGAGGCCAATCGGTGAGAGAGCCCCGATTGAACCCTTGGCCCGATGGCATGACCAATGGCCGCTTGCGCCAGAAGCCGCGTGGAATCCAGGAGCGGCAAGACCGATTGTTCCTCTATGACGAACAACGGCAATTCAGTGCACCCCAGAATGACGGCTTCGCAACCTTGTTCTTTCATTTTCCTGATGACCATGTAGAGATTGCACCGCGATGCGTCGGAGAGGTGTCCACGAATCATTTCAGTGAGAATATCGACATGGATTCGAGCCTGATCGAACGCAGAAGGCAACTCCAGGTCAATCCCCACCCTCTCCAGCTTTTTTCGATACACGGATCCTTCCATGACGCTGCGTGTCCCGAGGAGACCGACACGTCGACTTCCCTGCTTGAAGGCTTCCGCCGCAACGACGTCAGCAATATGCAGCCAGGGAATCGGAGAGCGCACCGCGTCGAACACCCGATGCAACGTGTTGTTCGGGCAGACAATGAAGTCGGCTCCCGCACGCGCCAGCTTCGCCGAGGATTGCGACAGGAGTTCGGCGACATCGACCCAATGATCCGCCTCGATCAACTCCAGGTACGACCGGAGAGAGAAAGAGTGCATTGTGATTTCCGGATGCGCATGGGGTGCCAGGAACCTTTCGGCCTCCCGACAAATCGTCCGATAGCACAAGGCCGCCCCTTCAAAGGTTCCGGCCACAATGCCAATGTGTCGCACGTCGATCTGCTCATTACACATCATGTTGGGCTCTCCCTCTTTCGGAATTCTGCAGAATTGCGTTTTGCTGATGGTCCAGGTCGACTGCTATAGAACGAGACGACCATTTGCGCCCCATAAACGATATCGGAAGCCCTCGCCGACCGGCTTCGACGCGGACTTTCCTGGCCAGAGCATGACTGATCCGATTTAAAATGACCACGACCGCCTCCGTATCTTTAGGAAGCGAACGTTGAAGATCACGTGAACGGCGTCCGCTCCAATGCTCAATCGTTTGCGCTCCTTCAGTGCCCAGCCGATGCTTGATCGCCTCCACCGAATCTCCGCCAACCACCACAATCATGGCCGATGCTCCTTGTCTATGAACATTTACCTTAAGACAAAAAATTCACGAGTTGCCATCCGGGATGAATACCCCCAAAGCGATCACGCCGGGAATGGGGAGCCATGCTCCCGGTTCTTTTGCCATCTGCCACTCCTCTTGGCTTTTGATCCGTCAGGAGCGGAAAAGGCATCTGATCCCCTCTCCCGCCCCTGGACCCACTTAGCGTCTTTCATGAATCCGACAGTGTTACGGACTAGCAGGGATTCCGTAAATTTGATCGAAGGTGCCGCCATCATTAAAATGGATTTTTTGCGCGTTCTGCCAGCCGCTAAACACGTCATCCACCGTGAACAATGTCAGCGTCGGATACTGAGCGGCATAACTGGCCGCGACTTCGGGATCACGCGGACGATAGAAATGCTTGGCGGCAATCTCCTGCCCTTCCTTGGTATAGAGATATTCCAGATACGCCTGGGCCACCTTGCGAGTTCCTCGTTTATCGACCACCCGGTCCACCAGCGCCACGGGGGGTTCGGCCAGGATGCTGCGGGAAGGCACGACAATCTCAAACTCGCCCTGGCTTAATGTTTTGGTCGCCAACAACGCTTCATTTTCCCATGCCAGCAAGACGTCGCCGATTCCACGTTGGACGAAGGTGGTGGTCGAGCCTCGTGCGCCCGAATCCAACACCGGCACATTCTGGAACAAACGGGCGATGAAATCCTTCATCTGCTTCTCGTCGTTTTGGAATTTGTTGGAGGCAAAGGCCCAAGCGGCCAGATAAATCCACCGCGCCCCGCCCGACGTTTTGGGATTGGGCGTGATGACGGAAATGCCGGGTTTCACCAGATCATCCCAATCTTTAATCCCCTTGGGGTTGCCTTTCCGCACCAGGAACACGATAGTTGACGTATACGGGGTGCTGTTGTGCGGCAACCGGGATTGCCAGTTCTTGGCGATCACCCCGGCCTTTTCCGCAATGGTATCGATGTCATAGGACAACGCTAAGGTAATCACATGAGCCTCCAATCCATCGATGACGGCACGGGCCTGTTTGCCCGCTCCGCCATGCGACTGGTTAATTTTGACCTCCTCCCCGGTTTTTTCTTTCCAGTACTGGGCAAAGGCGGGATTAAACTCCTGGTACAATTCCCGCGTGGGATCATAAGAGACGTTTAAAATAGTGACCTCGGACGACGCCTGAGCCACCACAAATAGGGCAAACAACAGCGCGCCGACAATCGGCAATACGACAGCACGGGTTGAAATAAACATCACAAACTCCTTTGGTGCATTGAACGACATAATCGTGGCTTTCATGAATCCCATAGTCCCGGGTCCCGTGAACCTCCCCTGGCAGATCGATACTATGAATTTTCCTCACGGTCCAGACCCGGCTGGACAGGCAAGACCTTTAACGCGTCTTCATAACGGATTTGCAGCTCCTCCTGTTGATCCACATCGGACAACGCCCAATGGGAAATAGTCTTGACAAGAAATTCCTCCGGCTCGAAGGTGACGTTGAATTCCGGAGAGACCGGCCGAACGTCCGGCATCTGGCGGTCGTACTTGCTTATGTCCGGTCCGGGCACCAGCAGGTTATGGACTTCGCTAAACGTGAGATGGAGCTGGGAGCCTTGTATCGCTAACCATCCCGATGTGGTGACTTTTCCTCCTTCATCACCGGGATGGCTGAGGTGAAAGGCAATACGTTCGGTTGGCGAAGCCTGCGCTAACGCCTTCGATAGGGCGGGAGCCACCACGTTAATTTCCTGATCGCGAAGGGCTCTGACCCGTTCGGCTTCACCAGCATAGAGTCGGTGAACCACGTTTCGTCGTTCCCATGTCCTGACGCCTCGCAGGAGGCTTCCCACTTGTGTGGGGGTCAGCGTGACAGGATGGGTATTGACCGTGGAATCGGGATCCTTTTCCAATTGAACCGTGTTCAGCCCCGATTGATAGACGGTTTTCGATTGTGCAGGCGGAGTGCTCACGCAACCCGTGAAGGTTGATAATCCCGCGATTGCCAGGACCGCGCGAAACGGCCAAGCACCCAAGAGTTTCCAAATATTCCGAAATTGTTTCATTATTTACCCTCCTCTCGTGACGCGACGCCAACCTTGGAGTCCACACGATCGAATCCGTGTTCCTGAAGTTGGGCTTGCACCTTGGGTGTCAATAAAAAGTCGATAAAATTCCTGGCTCCGGAGATATTCTGAGACGACCAGGTAATCGCGGCACCGTACTGGATCTTCGTGTGCGAGACAGGTGGAACGGTATCGACGATACGAACTTTCTTGTTGGACACGGCATCCGTTCGATACACCAGACCCAATTCGGCCTCCCCCGTGGAAACCAAATCCAGAACCGCTCGGGAATGTTCCCCATAGAGATACTGCGGGCGGAGCCGTTTATCCAGCTTGGTATATGTCACGAATTCTGCCGCCACTTTCCCTACCGAGGCCGTTTTGGGATCGCCCAAGGCCAGCCGCCGGACGGGAATCGTCTCAAGATCCTGGATGGAACCGACCGGGGCCGGCAAGGCCGAATTGGTAATTAACACCAGCGACGTCCCCGCATAGATGCGCTTGCCTCCTTCCACCAACAGGCTCTTTTTTCCGAGATCGTCGATTTCTTCGACGAGAGAGGGGAGAAACACATCCACCGGCGCACCTTGCGCGTTTGATCCCGGAGCGTTTGGGATGGGGCATACACGATCCGGATAGTGGTATCGGGATATTCCGCTTCGAAGAGGGGAAGAATGGTCCGGAAGGCATCGCGAAGACTGTTCGCCGTAGCAATGGTAAGGGTTTGCGTGGATTCCGCATGGGCGGCCGGCGCCGTCCAATGGGTGGTGAGGATCACACTGAGAAAAACGAAGAGGCGAAAAAGAGGTGTTGTGGGCTCATATTGAATCTCCTTTTAAACATGGTTAACGACAGGACTGCTGCATCCCTCTAGAAGAAAAATTGCCATTGCACCGCAATCCGGTTTTCAATCAGATCCCGCCCCGCACCAGGCACCCGATCAAAGGGCTGACGGTCAGGGGGCCTCTCCCCCCGTTCCCATCGTGATATTGGTGTATTCTGCGATGACCCGGTTATTGTAGGTCCCGTCCAAGGTATAGTTCAGCGCGACCCCCTCGAGTTGCTTGATCAGATCGTTGACTTGCTGTGTGGATGGATCCGTAATGCCATAGCGAACCGCGATTTCAAGCTTCCTGGAATGATGTATTTGCCGATCTGCGCATACCAGCCCCACGCTTGCCCGAGAGTCACTTGCGGACCTAAATCAATTCCGTCGGAACCGAAGGGCCTGGTTCCCGAGTCATGGTTGTCTCTGACTTTCTGGTGCCGCCAATAGCCTTCTGGCTGTGGAAGGCCCACCCGTGATACTTATGAACAAAGTCAAGCTCCCAGGTCTGAAAGTCATAGATGCCTCCGCCCAAATACCGCCCATTCCCCACCCTGGCCA
>CAWDGE010000025.1:0-52347 GCA_963801755.1 uncultured Nitrospirales bacterium
CTCTCTCTCTCTCTCTCGCTCTCTCTCTCTCTCTCTCTCTCTCTCTCTCTCTCTCTCTCTCTCTCTCTCTCTCTCTCTCTCTCTCTCTCTCTCTCTCTCTCTCTCTCTCTCTCTCTCTCTCTCTCTCTCTCTCTCTCTCTCTCTCTCTCTCTCTCTCTCTCTCTCTCTCTCTCTCTCTCTCTCTCTCTCTCTCTCTCTCTCTCTCTCTCTCTCTCTCTCTCTCTCTCTCTCTCTCTCTCTCTCTCTCTCTCTCTCTCTCTTTCTCTCTCTCTCTCTCTCTCTCTCTCTCTCTCTCTCTCTCTCTCTCTCTCTCTCTCTCTCTCGTTCTCTCTCTCTCTCTCTCTCTCTCTCTCTCTCTCTCTCTCTCTCTCTCTCTCTCTCTCTCTCTCTCTCTCTCTCTCTCTCCTCTCTCTCTCTCTCTCTCTCTCTCTCTCTCTCTCTCTCTCTCTCTCTCTCTCTCTCTCTCTCTCTCTCTCTCTCTCTCTCTCTCTCTCTCTCTCTCTCTCTCTCTCTCTCTCTCTCTCTCTCTCTCTCTCTCTCTCTCTCTCTCTCTCTCTCTCTCTCTCTCTCTCTCTCTCTCTCTCTCTCTCTCTCTCTCTCTCTCTCTCTCTCTCTCTCTCTCTCTCTCTCTCTCTCTCTCTCTCTCTCTCTCTCTCTCTCTCTCTCTCTCTCTCTCTCTCTCTCTCTCTCTCTCTCTCTCTCTCTCTCTCTCTCTCTCTCTCTCTCTCTCTCTCTCTCTCTCTCTCTCTCTCTCTCTCTCTCTCTCTCTCTCTCTCTCTCTCTCTCTCTCTCTCTCTCTCTCTCTCTCTCTCTCTCTCTCTCTCTCTCTCTCTCTCTCTCTCTCTCTCTCTCTCTCTCTCTCTCTCTCTCTCTCTCTCTCTCTCTCTCTCTCTCTCTCTCTCTCTCTCTCTCTCTCTCTCTCTCTCTCTCTCTCTCTCTCTCTCTCTCTCTCTCTCTCTCTCTCTCTCTCTCTCTCTCTCTCTCTCTCTCTCTCTCTCTCTCTCTCTCTCTCTCTCTCTCTCTCTCTCTCTCTCTCTCTCTCTCTCTCTCTCTCTCTCTCTCTCTCTCTCTCTCTCTCTCTCTCTCTCTCTCTCTCTCTCTCTCTCTCTCTCTCTCTCTCTCTCTCTCTCTCTCTCTCTCTCTCTCTCTCTTTCTCTCTCTCTCTCTCTCTCTCTCTCTCTCTCTCTCTCTCTCTCTCTCTCTCTCTCTCTTTCTCTCTCTCTCTCTCTCTCTCTCTCTCTCTCTCTCTCTCTCTCTCTCTCTCTCTCTCTCTCTCTCTCTCTCTCTCTCTCTCTCTCTCTCTCTCTCTCTCTCTCTCTCTCTCTCTCTCTCTCTCTCTCTCTCTCTCTCTCTCTCTCTCTCTCTCTCTCTCTCTCTCTCTCTCTCTCTCTCTCTCTCTCTCTCTCTCTCTCTCTCTCTCTCTCTCTCTCTCTCTCTCTCTCTCTCTCTCTCTCAATCACCCATATCCGTCTATTGGGCATTGCCGACACAAATCCTCACGCCTTGGGCTTTCAACTTGCCAGACTTCACAATATCCCGACAGTCTCTCACCCCCTGAAGCTTATTCAGGAAGACAAGTTGAATTTGATCATCGACGTAACCGGGGATCCCATTCTTCCTTCATACATTACGGAGCACAAACACAGCGGGGCTGAAGTACTTGGAGGGACCGCCGCCAAAGTTCTCTCAGAGTTGATCGAACATCAAACCCTTATCCAGGCACAACTGTTTCATTCGGAAAAACTGGCCAGCATGGGAACGTTTGCCTCAGGGATTGCCCATGACATTAATAACCCTCTGTATGTCATCCTGGCGATGGCCGAAGAAATTCAAGAGGAAAAGAATCTCGATCGCATTCGACAACATGCCGCCAGCATCCATGAGGCGGCTCAACGCATTCAAGCCATTTCACGAAATATCACGGACTATGTTCGCACATCCAGTCATCAGGAACTCGAAAGAATCGACCTCCATGCGAGACTGGATGAAGCCTTAAGCATTTCCAGGTTTGCGACAAAATTTCGAGAAATTACGGTTCAAAAACATTACCAAAACGGCTTGACTGTCCAGGCGAAACCCGAAGAAATTCTCCAGGTATTCATCAATCTGATTACCAACGCCATTCATGCCATGGAAGAAAAGGCAGCCTCACAATTACCACCTCACACCGCAATGGAACGGTTCAGATAGCCATCAGCGATACTGGCTGTGGCATTTCTCCCGAACACCTCCAAAAGATTTTCAATCCCTTCTTTTCAACCAAACCGAAAGGCCAAGGGACGGGCCTCGGACTCTATAACGTCAAAACAATTGTCAAAAAATATCATGGCGAGCTTCAAGTCGAAAGTGAACAGGGGAAAGGCACCACGTTCCGATTGTCCTTCCCCGCCATTTCTCCTGAAGAAGATATGGTGCCCAGTGAAAACCCTTGAACCCGCCAAAAGAAAAAAAGGACTGACCAAAAAACTGGTCCTGTCCATGTTGCTGGTCGGTGCCCTCCCCTTGGTCATTGGACTCGTGCTGGCTTTCTACCAGGGCACACAAGAAATTCGCGAGGTGAATGGATCCAGCTTTGAAGCTCTCGCAACCGAAACGGCCAGAAAGCTTGATCTGGTCATGGCTGATGAACTCGCCCGCACCGCGTTACTGACCACTGATGTCAAAATCATTGAACAACTCGAACGCACCCGCGATGCCCTCAGTGAGTTGAATCCTCAAAAGCTGGCTCTCACCATAAAACAAGAACAAGAAGCCTGGAACGCCAAGGAGGCGAACATCCTTCAGAGAATTCTGAAAGGACCATTTGCCGAGGTTCTGCAACGACATGTGGGGGAACCTATGGACCCCGGCCATCCAATTCCGGTGATTACCCGATCTGCTACACGTGGCTTATTTATCACCGATCGTGCAGGACGCATCGTTGCGAGCTTGGATTCAGACATTCCCTACCTTCATCAGGAAGAAATATGGTGGAAAGGCGCATTCCACAATGGAGTCGGTCAACCGTATATAGGCCAGGTGGCGTTTGATTCACTCCGGGGAGTTTATACGTTTACTCTCGCGCTCCCCATCATGGATAGCTTGCGCTATGAAGCCATTGGCGTCCTACAACGGATTTATGACGCCAAGGAGTTCTTTGCTCCTTCCATCGACATAATTCGATTTGGCAAAACCGGTCATGTCATGCTCATTGACACCCGTGGCGTCGTCTTGAGCTGCCCGATCCTTCCCACTGGCACCTCAATTAGTGACACCAGGCTTATTCCCCTCGTCACCCCGCTGCACGCCGGGTGGACTCCCGCCCCAAGCGATGGGCATGGGGGCACTGCAGCTTCCATCATTGGATTTGCCCCCCTGAGCAATACTCGTCAGATTACTCAAATATCCACCGGCCAGACCTGGCATATGTTTGTCTGGCAGTCATCTGAAGAGGTTTTTGCCCCTATAGAGCATTTTTTTAAATGGACGGCGACTTTTGGGTTACTGGGTGTTGCCTTGCTCGTCACATTGGGATATATCGCGGCCAGTCGAATTGCCGCACCCATTCGTCGCCTTCAAGAAGCTGCCAGACAAATCGGCAGAGGAGAATATCGCGAGCCCATTACTTTGTCCACCGGAGATGAAATTGAGGAATTGGCTGATGAAGTCAATCGCATGAACCAACAACTGACTTCACAGTTCGCCGGATTGGAAAGCCAGGTTGAGTTGAAAACCCAAGAAGTGAAATACCTTGAGGAGTCGACCATTAAAATTCTGGATAATGTGCCTGACCCGGTCCTCATGGTCGGCCCGGACGAACAAATCGAATATTTAAATAATGCCTCGAAAGAGGCCTTTGCCGTCACCAATGGCGAGATCATCGGTACCTCACTGTTCCAAGTTTTCTCCTTAGATCCCGCGACACGAGACCGGCTTAAAGAAGAAATGCACGCTGTCCAGATTACGGAACTTCCATCTTCAGACAACACGAAGACCAAACTGTCCAACACCACATTGCAAGACCCATTGGTTCCCACGAATTGGACTCAATCAGGCACTAATCGCCAGGAAATTCGAATTAATCAACGAACGTTCCGGTACCGGTGGTTTGGGGTCCAGGCCCGCCCAGGGAGGGGGCCGAGTGCCGGATTGGTATTACGAGATACGACGGAAGAAAGTATCCTTCAGGACCGGGTCATCCAAGGGGAAAAATTGGCGAGTTTGGGCGTTCTCAGTGCTGGGATTGGACATGAACTCAATAATCCTTTGGTCGGAGTCATTGGATTAGGCGAGGCGATACAAGAGGAGACAAATCCTGAACAAATCAACGAATATGCCAAGGGCATCGTTCAACATGGAAAACGTATGGCTTCCATCGTTCGGGACTTTACCGGTCAATCGGGAAAAAAATTGACTGAAGGGCAAACGCTGATTAACCTCAATGAACTGTTGGAACAATCTCTGGCTACGGTTAAGGATCTCTTTCCATCAGTCCCGGTTGATATTCAGAATCACCTGGGGCCCATACCCCCCATTCAAGGAAAAACGTTAGAACTCGGGCAAGCCTTTACCAACATCATCACCAATGCTTTTCAATCGATGAAACAAGGTGGGAAGCTTGATATTTCGACGGAAACGTCAGGACACGAAGTGGAAATCCGCATTCAAGACACGGGCGTCGGTATCGCCCCAACTCACCTGCCAAGAGTTTTTGATCCTTTTTTTACCACGAAGGGGCAGGGAGAAGGATCGGGCCTTGGACTCACCGTTGCTTATCGGATTATCAATAAATTAGGCGGACACATTCGAATGGAAAGTGAAGAAAGCCGGGGGACGACCTGCTTAATTACCTTACCCATCTCGAATGCCCATCTGGCGAAGGAAAGGAGTTCGACGTCATGACAAGCGTACGAAGTAGCAGAACCGGCTTAACGATGGTTTTTCTTTCGACACTCCTAATTGGAATATTCCCTTCCCCGTCCTTACACGCAGGTGAATCCAACGCTATGAAAAATCTGTCACCGGAGAAAGTGGCAGACTTTATCCATGCCATCGTGGAAGCGGACCGCCATGTCTACACGACGCATATCGTAAAGAGAATGCAGGAGCAAGGCGTCGTGGTGGCGCGAGAAGATTGGGAAAACAAAAACGCCATTCCCCTTCCTGCACAGTTTCTCCATATTTCCAGCAAATTGGTTGCGGAATCAGGGCACGGTATTCGATTCCGTTTAATTAGTCTGTGGCCAATATATCGAAGGAATGGACCTGCAACAGATTTCGAACGAAAGGCCCTTGAACAACTTTCGCTCAATTCCGATACGCCTCAACGTGGAATTGTTTCCACCGGAAAAAAGCGCTTATTTCAGGCCATTTATGCCGACAAAGCGATTAACGATACCTGCACGACGTGCCATAATGCTCACCCCTTAAGTCCCAAGCGTGACTTCAGCAAGGGCGACGTCATGGGGGCAATTGTCATCACCATTCCTTTAGAAAATTAAAGTCCGGCATTCGTGCTGCAAGAGGCTCAATTCTTCACACATCCGATTGAACGCTCCCTCATTTACACGTATGGTTTCGTTTCCCGTATTTTTAGGGATTAGGTAGGAAATTTGTTACGATTTTTCATTGGCCAGATTTTAATTGGACTAGCCATTACGGCTCCGGCTTTGGGCTTTGACAATCAATCTTCCTCTTCCCCATCCATTCCCATGGATATTGGGAATATTATCCAGGACATTCGCGAACTGAGTCATCCATCGTATCAGGGTCGGCAGGCCGGCACGGATGGTAGCTTGCAATCGGCCAACTATCTGGCTGATCGGTTCCGATCTCTCGGATTACAACCGCCCAACCACTTAATAAAACAAGAACAGGATTTTAATTGGTTCCAACAACGGTCCCTGACAGCGGTTCAATTGCTTGAGCCGGCGACAATCAGCCTTTCTCTGGTTGACTCGAGCCAATCGTCAATGACGATGTCACTTGTCCCAGGGCAAGAGTTTCTTCCAATCCTGGATTCTCCTTCCACCAGAACCACAGCCAGAGTTGTCTTTGTGGGATACGGAATTGTCGACCCTGCCCATGGAATAGATGAGTACCAGGGAATAAATGTCGACAATCGCATCGTGCTATTTCTCCGGGGGAAACCCCCTTCCTACCTGGGGTGGGTCACCCATGAAGAAAAAGCGGCCATCGCCAAGGAAAGAGGAGCGGTAGGTTATTTGACGGCAACTGGTCCACTACTTAATCGTTATGAAGCCCGCAAAGGTCTGGGGCAAGGTCCTTTGGCCATTTATGGGGAGAAACCCGATAACCGCCCCATCCCTGGGGCATGGATACATGGGAAAATTCTTGACCAGGCCTTGAACGCAGCTAATGACTCGCTCGAAGCCCTCCAACAAGCCGCTAACGATACCGGGAATTTTCTTGGCAGGCCCCTCTCCCTTCTGACGCAGTTCAACTGGGAAAGCCACAGTCTGCCCGGAACCCTGACCAATGTCATCGGCATAATACCGGGTCGCGACCTGGAACTACGCAAGGAACTCATTCTTATCGGTGCGCATCGCGACCACTTTGGCCAACAAGCCGGCTTGCTTTTTCCGGGAGCCGATGACAATGCATCTGGAACATCGGTAATGTTGGAATTGGCCAGAATGCTCTCCCAAAGCGCAACCTCACCCAAACGGACCATTCTCTTCGCGTCTTTTGACGGAGAAGAACGGGGCCTATTGGGATCGACTCTCTATGTCAGCCATCCGGTCTTTGCCTTGGATCAAACGGTTGCCATGGTCAATCTTGATCATCTGGGAGCGGGTGATGGAAAACTGACAGTTGGAGTTACTCGAATGGATAAGAGTCTGGCTCAGCAAGCAGCCGACCAGGTGGGATTACACGACAAAATTCAATTGTATGGATATTTCCCCGGGGGAGATCATGTCCCATTTTTTGAGGCGGGGGTGCCGACCGTAACAGTCGTCAGCAGCGGCCTACACCCCCATTTCCATCAATCCTCGGATAACCTAGAGTCCATTCAACCTGAAAATTTGGCAACCGCTACCAAATTTCTCTTCTCACTGATTGCCCTGTTAGCCGACAGCCCTCGGACAACCTGTAATCCTGAACTTACCGTGAAGGACCTGTGCTCCGGATGAAAGTATTTAGGGTTTGCCAAATCCCTTGGTAACCATGTCCTGATCTTGCCCATAGGCTACCAGGATATGGTCTCCCCGGACCTCCCTCCATTCCTTCCCTCTTCTAAAGCATTCTCTGGCAAATTAGGTGGCAAGTATTTACCACGCATCTCCACCTGTCCCTCTATCCTTTTTCTTGCTTTACTTTTTCGACGGTCTTTTCTTTGATCACTTCAATTTCCAAAATGATTTTGACCTCATCACCCACAAGCATTCCGCCACTATCCAATAATTTGCTGAATTTCATGCCGAAATCTTTTCGGTTCACCGTGCCTGCAGCGGTAAAACCGGCCCGTGTATTGCCCCAAGGGTCTTGAGCGACGCCGTTAAACGTTCCGACTAACGTAATCTCTTTGGTGACTCCTAATAGAGTCAACTCTCCGACGGCGGTATAGTCATCTCCGGTTTTTTTATAACTTTTCATGGTATAGGTCATGGTCGGAAACTTCTCGACATCAAAAAAGTCCGGGCTTCGTAGGTGCTCATCCCGTTTCTGATGGTCGGTCGTGACCGAGGCGGTTTGGATGACCGCCTCAATGGTTTTAAATTCCTTCTCGTCTGCGTCCATCTCCACGATTCCTGAATACTCTGTAAATTTGCCATTGGTTTTGGACACCACCATATGCGCAACTTGAAATCCAACCCTGGAATGATCATGATCCAACTTCCATTTGGCCATTTCCGCAAACGAAGCGGAGACAAATCCAAAACCGACTACCAGAACCAACCCAATCAATAAAAACACTTTCGAAAACATCCGCATCACGTAACCTCCTGTGAAAATTGAAAACATACTCGTGGTATTGTCTTCGTTCATTGATAAACAAAAGCCCATGATCTAAAGGTCATCCATCACCCCATTCTCAGGCAATGATCTATACCAGCGATGACCTGCCGGCGCCAGAAGATGATCCATCCAGCCATTTGTCAATGATTGGGACCAACACCTCTGTGGGTTGATACCCCTGCGTAAATCTGACGTAGTCAGTTCCGTTTTGACCAAGCAGTGCTGGAAAACCACTCACTCCCAATTGGCGAGCCTGATCAAAGGCCTGCCAGACCGATTGTTTAATCGCAGAATCATTGAACCCTTTCAGAAACCAGTCTCGGTCAATACCTTGAATACTGGCAAGATCCGCCAAAATCTCTGTGTGCGTGACATCCTGGTTCTTCACGTAGAATGCTTCCTGCACAGTCTTCAAAAACACAAACTCCCTATCCGGAGCCAATTGCCGAACTACTAACATCGCTCGTGAGGACGGTTCGGTGTCATAGATGAACGAAGGCTCCGGATGAAAATTAAAGTTAAAGGGCTGGCCGGTTCGTTCATGCACCGCATGCCAATGGCTGAAAATGTAAGCACGCCTCCCCTCATCAAACCGTTCAATATTACCTGGGCGCAAACCACCCAACAATATTTCGATCGTGACCTGATCTCCATATCGCCGAACCATCTCCTCAATAACCGGGGAAAATCCCCAGCACCACGAACACATGGGGTCGACCACATAGATGAGCGATTTCACCATCATGTCCTCCACCCGACTCCCTCAGTGACCTGACAAGAAATACCCAACGATTCAAGAACCATATATAAAATACCAAAATACCTTAAAACAACCGGTGCATGTATCTTATCAATTTTCCCCCAGCGTTTCCTCCAAATCTCAAGAACCTTTATGTGCGCCCGAAACAACAGATGTGAACCACCTTCCAACCTATTCAATCCCACTGCCATTGGGTCCTGTGAAATTCCAGCATCCCTGAGCCTATATTAGCCCAATCTTTACACTTTAAAAACTAATGGATCATAATAGGGTTCTTATTTGGGAGGATCTATGCCTGGATCCCATCACTATCCGTTATCGAACCTCAACGAAGAGAGCGCACTCCGAACTATCCTGGAAGGGACGGCCACCGTCACGGGGGAACGATTCTTTGAAGCCCTGGTTGAAAACCTGGCCAAAGCCCTGCACACCCATGCCGCTTGGGTCACGGAATATTTCCCTGATTCCCGCCGAATGAAAGCCCTTGCCTTTTATTTAGATGGCACGTTTCTCAAAAATTGGGAAATGGATATTGCCGGTACTCCGTGCGAGCACGTTATCGAGGAAGCCCGACTCATTCATTTTCCAGACAACTTATTAAATCTCTTCCCTATTAATCCGGAAATCATCGGCATGAAGGCAGCCAGCTATATGGGTCTCCCGCTCATCGATTCGGTCGGAAATATTCTTGGACATCTGGCGGTCATGGATACCAGACCCATGCCGGCGGAGCCGCGGGTGCAGACGATTTTTCGAATTTTTGCATCAAGAGCGAGCGCCGAACTCCAGCGCCTCCAAGCAGAATCCGCTACACGTGAACGT
Organism: uncultured Nitrospirales bacterium; assembly: GCA_963801755.1. Lineage (GTDB taxonomy): Bacteria > Nitrospirota > Nitrospiria > Nitrospirales > UBA8639 > Nitrospira_E. The sequence goes on from CAWDGE010000025.1 coordinate 9,542, forward strand.
GAACAAAAGTTGCGGCGACTTGTAGACAGTGCAATGGATGCCATTATTGAATTAGATGAAGATCTTCGAGTCACCCGAATCAATCCGGCTGCCGAGAAGGTGTTTCAATGTAAAGCCACCCATTTGTTTGGTAAGAATTTTTCCCGCTCTCTTGCCCAAAAGGACTCTGAGAAATTTCGACTTCTTATCCAAGATCTCAACACGAAACCTGCAGGTCAGCGATCTCTCTGGATTTCAGGCGGCTTCCAGGCCCTCCGCACCGACGGCTCGGAATTTCCTGCAGAAGCCACGCTGTCTCAATTTCATATGGAGGGAAGGATTTATTACACCCTGATTCTTCGTAATGTGAATGAACGCCTGGAAGCGAAACAAAAAATTCGGTCCCTCACGATTGAAAAAGAATTTCTCAAAGAAGAATTACATGAGCTCCAACATTTTGGGGAAATTTTCGAGAATAGTCCCGCCCTGGTGCACGTCCTTCGAGACATCCAACAGGTGGCAGATACCGAAGCCACCGTGCTCATTACGGGCGAAACCGGAACCGGCAAAGAGGTAATGGCCCACGCCATTCATGCTAACAGCCGACGGCGCGATCATCCATTTATCAAAGTGAATTGCGCGGCCATTCCTGCCACCTTGATCGAAAGTGAATTTTTTGGACATGAACAGGGTGCTTTTACTGGCGCCACAAAAAAGCGGGAGGGGCGCTTTTCCTTGGCCGACAGCGGGACCATTTTTCTGGATGAAATCGGCGAACTACCTTTGGATCTTCAAGGGAAACTGTTGCGCGTTCTTCAGGAAGGGGAGTTCGAACCGGTCGGGAGTTCCCACACCAAAAAAGTGAAAGTTCGGGTCCTCGCAGCCACGAATCGCGACTTACAGAAGGAAGTCCAGGAAGGAACATTCCGCGAAGATCTCTATTATCGACTCAATGTCTTTCCCATCCATCTCCCACCACTACGAAAACGAGGTGAGGATGTGGTCCTGCTGGCTGCCTCATTTGTTCAGTACTTTGCCCAACGGATGGGTCGAACGGTGGCCCCACTTTCTCCAGACGCTCTCAGACGCCTCAGGACGTACCATTGGCCGGGAAATGTTCGTGAATTGCAAAACGTGATCGAGCGGGCAGTCATTACTGCACAAAATGGCCAATTGGATTTTGACCGTGCCCTTCCCGATGCTAAAGGGAAATCCCCTTCGTATCATGAAAGCGTCAAACAGGAGTCTCCCACTTGCCTTCGAACCATTCAGGAAATTCAAGATTTTGAGCGGCAAAACATTCTGCTAGCCCTGGAACAAAGCGGCTGGAAAGTATCCGGTGAACAAGGAGCAGCCAAACTGCTGGGCATGAACTCTTCAACCCTTGCATCTCGTATGAAAGCCATGGGTATTACCCGCGCGAAATAATTCCTGCTCCATTTCTATCAGTATTTTTTCAATTCTTTCCGATTCACTTTCAGCATTTCTTCAGTTCCAGGATTCTATCGTATTTGCGAACTTTCGCAAATTCATCTTATGAAATTACGTAATTCGGCAAATTTCATGAGTGAATTTCATGCCTAATGATATTGCAACTTATTGTTTTTATTTATTTTTATTAAAATTTACAGCTTGGCACATCCCCTGCACAATATTTTTGGGATGAAAGACATCACATATCAAACAGGTTCTCTAAGGAGAAGGTAGGAACGAAATGGCGAGTCAGGATGAGCGATACTCAAACTCTCAGACGCCAGCTGGAAAACGGAACCTTCAGGATATGTGCCGTCAGGCGGATCAACTCTTTTTTTCCATGCTGTTTCACACTCAACCAGGAGGATGTGCCATGTCATCAGTCGCCACAACATCAACCATCAATGGTGTCAACGTCGAACAATTAGGGGCCAATATCAATGCCATTCATGGCGAACCGGGTTTTGCCAAATTTCAATTCCGGGCCACCAACACCTGAATCAATGGCGGTCACAATCGGACAACGATCAAGGAATTTTACGGAGTGGGCAAAGAAGATACGAACCGAACTGAGCCGTTTGTGCTGGATGCCGATGAACCCCCAGTCTTGTTAGGAGAGGATCAGGGAGCCAACCCCGTGGAGGTTGTCCTTCATGCCCTGGCGTCCTGTTTGACCACGTCAATGGTCTATCATGCGGCCGCCCGTGGTATCAAAATTGATTCAGTGGAATCCCGGTTAGAGGGGGATTTGGATCTTCGCGGGTTTCTAGGTTTGTCGAAAGATGTTCGTCCGGGGTATCAAAACCTCCGGGTTCATTTCACCGTGAAAAGTGACGCCTCAGCCAAGACGCTTCGGGAATTGACGAAATATTCCCCGGTTTTCGACATCGTGTCCAATCCGGTTCCGGTAGCCATTTCGGTGAATACGGAAGGAACCAACTGACGACGAACACAGCCGACCGCCTCAGGCCCAACTTGAGGCAGTCGGCCCTTAAACATCCGAATCAAAAGGATCTACGATCATGAAACGAATCGTGTTCTTTCTCTATGGCACTTTCTGCTACCTGTTTTTTTTAGGCATCTTTTTGTACGCGATGGGCTTTCTGGGAAATTTTGGCGTCTCCAACACCATCGATGGTCAGCCACAGGTTTCAGTTTGGCAGGCTCTGGCCATCAATATGTTTCTGTTAGGGTTTTTTGCGGTCCAACGCAGCGTCATGGCCCGGCAGGCCTTTAAACACTGGTGGACACAATATATTCCCAAACCTATTGAGCGCAGCACCTATGTGCTCTGCACCAACATTGCACTGGCTCTCCTGTTTTATGCCTGGCAACCCATGGGAGGCAAGATTTGGCACATTCAAAACCCAGTCGGGCAGGGCATGCTGTATGGCTTCTTTGCATTGGGTTGGGGAGTGGTCCTCATGGCCACTTTCCTCATCAATCATTTTGATTTGTTCGGTATGCGACAGGTCTGGCTTTATCTGCGAAAACAGGAGTACACACCGTTACCGTTCAAAACCCCGGCCCTGTATCAGCAGGTACGGCATCCCCTATATGTCGGTTGGCTCCTTGCCTTCTGGGCCACCCCCACGATGACGATTGCCCATCTGGTCTTTGCGGTGACGACAACCCTCTATATCCTGATGGCCATTCAATGGGAAGAGAAGGATTTGGTGGCCCTCCATGGAGAAGTATATAAAGATTACCAAGTACGAGTACCCATACTTATTCCACGCATATTCAAAGTGAGCCTCATGAGGAAACCACAAGCTGCAAGGACAATGGCTACATGAAGGCCAGAAGTGCACAATCCGCTGCGTGACAAAATCACGCACCGGCGACTTTATCTCTTTGCCAGAGTAGGGAAACAACCATGCGCACATTTAAAACCGAATATTCCAGAATCCTTTCCAGGAAGCAAGCTGGATGAAAAAGTTTGGATGGTATGGAGTGGTGTTTTTCTTAATCAAAGGAGCATTCTGGCTTATCACCCCCTTTATTATCTATGCATTCAACTAATTCTTCTTTCCCTTTTCCCGGGCCGCCGGCTCATGAGCACCTTGAGTAGTAAAATCTACACAGAAGAACGTAACCCACGGGATTAAATTTGAACCCCAGCAAGGCTCAATCCTTCCAAAACACGGCAAGCCAGATCGTGGTTTGTTGGGGATCGGTCCATTCCACACGATGTCTGGTATGCGCGGGAAGATAAAGAGTATCCCCAGGAACAAGCATCATTTCAGGTTGTCCCTCAATTTTGAGTCTGGCCTTTCCTGCCAGCACCACAACCCATTCATGCTCTACCTGGTCAAAGCAAAAGTCTGGTGGAGACGCCTGGCCCCGTGATACTATCCGTTCAATTCGTACAGAACGACTCCTCAACACCTCGCTCGTCAATTCGTGGTCAAAGTATTCAGGAATATTGGCGAACAGATTTTGAGAGATCTCCATTCCCTACACCTCTTTTGAGGAATTCTTTATTTTTATGAAGGTCCCTGCCTTAACACATTCTTCTTTTTAGCACTGGTTGACTACCATAAGCATTGAACCGGATGATGACGATGCGGAAAAATCAGGAGTCAGAAATCAATGGTTGGAAAATCCGGAGTATCTGCGGCTAGACACTGGAGATGCAAAGGACCAAGCAGAAGAAGCAGACAGACTGCCGATAATTCAGAAGGCCGAATTATGAGGAACGGACCAGACAGACTTCAGAAAGAATGGACTCCCCTTTTCTCCATTCAAGACGCTCCTCCATGAAGCGTCTCTAGCCCAATGGGTTTAAACCTCTTATTGCACAACAAAATGACCGCGTCGGTTTTCTTGCCAGCACTCTTCATTCTCGTCGGTGCAAAATGGCTTCTCTTTTCCATAACTCACAACCTGAAGCTTCTCACTAGGAACGCCCAAATCAACTAAAAATTCCCTCACCGCATTTGCTCTTCGCTCACCAAGCACCATATTGTAACTTTCCGTGCCACGCTGATCACAATGTCCTTCGATCACAATTTTGTTATTCGACAAGCCGGAAGCCAGTGCTTGGGCATTTTCTTGCAAAACTGAGATCGCATCGTTCCGAATAGAAAATCGGTCATAATCAAAATAAATATCTCCCAGGGATTTGAGCAGATCTTCAGTCGTCTTTTCAATCACTTCGGGTAGTGCTGTGGCCTGCTGAACCGGTTTGTCCGCCTCGGGTTCCACCCGAGCGATCAATTGTTCCGACAGAGGGGCCTCTTCACCAATTATCGGGCGTGCCGGTAGTTCCGGTTCAACCGAAATCGGCGGGATCCCAAACACTTGTGATGATTCTTGAGGAACCACGGGTTCAGCTACCAGGGGAGCTTCAAGAGCCGCAGGGACAGCCGGTTCGACGACTGTCGTTCGAGGAGTGGCAAAAATATCAGCAGGTGCCGAAGGACGAATAACCGGACGGGCAGGCTCTTCAACCTGAATTTCCATAGTCGGAATCCCAATAAATTTTTCAGGCTGTACGGGTGGCTGAACAACCCCCTCCGCCTGCGGCGTCACAGGTTCAACCTTTACCACTTGAGACTTGGCTGGAGGTTCGGTCACACTGATAACCGTCGTTTGTAATTTGGAACTACACCCAGCCATTATCGCAAACAGGCATCCGCCCAGTAGGCCAAATTTTCCTACTCTCCTCACATTCGAAAAAGACAGTACTTCGGTCATATTTTACCTCCACCATTTCTTTTCATGACTGACGAACGCATCCGCATAGATCCCATCCATTTTGATTTCTTTTTCTGCCCTATGAAAATTTCATTAGCAATGACAATGTCAGTACAATTGCAAAGTTATCTCAAAACTTTATGCAGTCCCTTCGAATGATGTCAAGAACCCTAATGTGGGATCTTGAACTCTACTCCTGTTGTATCCCTTAAGAATGCCTTTTGGTAATATCCAGGTCAAGGGGCAAAGGGACGAAACTACATGAAATCCCTGCATGAAACAACCGATATTCCTGGTCTTTGCACTTCCCAATGGGGCAAGCCTGGCCCTCTGGAACATCCATATTTGTGACATCGCGATAGCCTGATGTCTCCCCCAACCTGAATATTTTTTTTCCAACTAGCATCAGGATACCCATCGTCGCCCCAAGTCGCTTCCGTCTGGATTTTTTCAGAAAAGGGCATTCACCAACCAGTTAGCAACACGGACCGGCACGAGCAGGACCACAGACCCGAGAGTTCCTTTTGTTCTCGAGAGTTCCTCAAGACAGCCACCAATTGTGATTCCCAGATACATCAGCCCAGACCTTCTCCTAAACAATGTCGAAACATTACCCGCATCAATACGCACCAGTTCATGAAAGATATTCTAACGAAGGTGCGGCCCAATGTAGAGTTATTTTGAGATCCACCAACTCAATTAAGAAGACCGGCACTTGCCGTTTCACGAATCATCTCTCGTCGTGCCTTATCCATCCATTTCTCTATTCCTGGCGTTCGTGGGTAAGCCCTTCTTAACCAACAAGCAGGCCCGTCAAATGCTTTCTCAGGCAAATCGATAGACATGAATATCATCCATCGATGATTTGACCGACCCTAAAGCCCTTGGCCTCATCCTTTTCCGTCCAGCCATTTGACTCATGAAGGAAGTCCGCTCGGTCCTGTAGGGTTTCACCTGCATAGCTTATAGCAAAACATTTGTCCACGCTCCTCCTAACCATTTGAAATTTATGATTTTTCATTAATAACAAATCTTGGAACACCCCTTGCAATTAAATCAACCAACTATTAATACTCGCCAATTTTTTGGGCGAAGCATTTTTAAAAATATGCAGCTTTTAACAGCCTAATGGCGTGGAGAACGACCCAATTCGAATGTCCTAACAATAAAGTTAACATATCGCAACATTGATTGAGCGCCACGATATGAGCCTCGGCGGAGGGACTGGTTTCAGGGGAACTACGATTTCGACCGCACCCGGAGTCTGGTCTCCTCATCAGCCACCTTCTCAAAAGTCCCTCCGCCACCTTTTGAGAGAAAATATTTCGACACCAATAAATGTAACTCATTATGAAAATATTAGGCGTGTATCACCATTTACCAAAACCCGACCCTCCCAAGGTTCCCATCAAAGACCGGATCTTGTTAGTTGACGATGATCGACATCATCGAAACTGCCTGAAAGAATTCTTAGAACTTCGAGGGTATGTATGTTCAGAAGCAGGAAATGGTGTGGAAGGGCTTGAAATTTTGCAAAAAGAGTCGGTCTCCATCATCATTACCGACAACAATATGCCACAGATGGATGGGCTTGATTTCATTGAACAAATCAATCATAAATATTCCCAGGAAATTCTCTCAATCTTTCTAATCACTGCCGAATTATCCCACATCGTCCGTCTTCGCGCATTTAAAAACGGGGTAAATCGAGTCTTTGAAAAGCCTCTGGATTTTCAAGAGCTCTGTAATGCCGTGGATTGGGTTACGAAATTTGACATCCATCATTCAACGACCAACAAATACTCCTCCGCAAGACACCTTTAAGATTCTGCTCTTTTCGAGATGTAGTCCAGACTCCTGAGATCTACCAGAATAAAAAAGACCCATTTCTGCCTAAAAAATGCACTGTTCTGGATATTGCTCAGGAGATCTCAATACAGCAATTCTTTAATCAATGGCGCACACGCTTTTGAACCTGAGACAGGGCAGCACCGGTTCAATCTTCCTCCCCGTCACCGGTTCATCAGAATTTCCATTGTGATGAGTTTCAGCCAGGCGTCTTGTCCAAAGCGATTTGCTGACGTCGGAAAAACAGTTGCGCATGGTTTGAATCTCCAACCCTCTCCGCTTCGCTTTTTCCGCCTGCCGCCCACAGCCCCAGGGACCGACGCTCTAATCTTTCATCGGGCCCTGTCTGAGCGCCGCCAGTTGGCCCGCTCTTCCATTGCTTGCATCTGTCCCTTCCCGATAGCGGCCGGACGGGGCGTCACTGGTTTTGGATCCTTTTGCCGAAACAAAAGTGGCTCGGCCGCCTGGCCGAGACCCATAGGTGTTAAGCTAAGCCAACAAATTTCCTTGTCCCTGCGCTTGTCACGCGATTTTTTGGTCCTAGGCTGCCGATAGGCTATCGGTCTCCACAGGAGGAAATTATGACGCGAGATGAGCAGACCCTTCACCGGATTCAGCGGCGGCTCGCAACCCTGGTCCGGTCTTACCGGGGAGCCTGAGTTTGCAGTGGAAAATGTGTGCGGGAGGCCCAGCTGTCGTGCAAGGCCCCATCCAATCCCAAGAAGCATGGACCTTACTATCAGCTGAGTTTCACGATGGCGGGCAAAAGCTCCACCCTGTTCGTGCTGAAAGAAGCGGTGAGCGAAGTCCGGCGACGGCTCAAACGCTATCAACACTTCAACACGTTAACCACGGCCTGGGTACAGGCCTGTCTCGCCCTGGCTCTCGCAGCCAGGAGTTCAGGGGGGCGTCCACATGAGGGCGCTTCCACGCTTATTCCAGGGGTTAAAAAAAACGGGATTACTCGGCTGACCAAACAAACGGGGTTCCAGCAACGCCAAGGGCTTCTCACCCCCTATGACTTTCTCGTGCTCCTGACCCTGGGCCAACTGGGGCTGCCGCATTCGTCGTTGGGGGGATGGTGGCGGCAGTCTCCTCGTGCATCAGTCGAGAAGCCTTACATCAGCGCTTTACAGCTCCGGCGGCCGCCTTTCTCCGCCACTGTCTGCACACCGTGCTCCGGCACAAACTTCAGTCGGTGCCGGTCCACACCAAACTGCCAGCCGTTTGTCCGCGTCCTGGTGGTGGACAGCTCGAGGCGGGATGTCAGCGAAAAACTCTGCGCGGTCCTCCCCGGCTCGGGGGCAACGCCTCCACCGCCAATTGCAAGCTCCAAACGGCGCATGACTACAAGAAAGGCGAACTGACCTTTCTGACGGACACCGCCGGCACTGTGCCGGATAATCGCTACACGAACCACCTGCCCGCCCTGGTCAACAAGACCGACCTGCTGCTCTTCGATCAGGGCTATTTCAAGCTCGCGACCTATAACACCCTCCTGGCGAAAGGGGCCTTCTTTGTGACGCGCTTATTCCTCGCCACCACGACTACGGTGCACGATGCCCAGACGAGTGAGCCGATTGCCCTTGGCCAGGCCTTATTAAGGCCCTCCCATGCGTCGCCCTATGAACGCCAGGTGCGAATCGGGCAGAGCCTGAATCAAACGCGCGTCTGTCGGCTGGTGTACCTGCACGTGACGCCCAGGTGGCCCACGCCCGCCGACAAGGCCGGACCGGCAGTCACCGGCATCTGGCCTTGTGCGATTGAACGCTCTAGATCACCAATGTGCCGGAGCCCTGTTTGCCCTTCGGCATGGTGCGGGCCTTGCACACGCTCCGCTGGCAGATCGAGTTGCGGTTCAAACAATTTAAATCCATTCTCCGCCTGCATCAGTCTGCTGCCGGCAATGCCCATCGCTTATGATGGGAGCTCTATGGCAAATTGATTGCCACGATGTGGGTGCAGCGCCTGCATGCCGTCGCCAACACCGCGCAGTGGAATACCGCACACCAAGGGAGCAGTCTGGCGAAGCTATACAAACGACTCCAGGAACGCGCGTTTCTCCTCGCGCAATTTGTCCTGTGGTCGGAAGCTCCAGCCATGGAGTATTTATCTCACGAGCTTGAGACCCTGCTCTAGCGCGCTTCGATCCTAAATTTCACAGGGGACAAGGCCGAGGCTTATCTTAACACCTATGGGCCAAAACTCGGCTCAAATAGATCCCTCAACCCATTACGTGAACACCGGCGAGAAACTCAGCATGGCTACTATTTCGCAATGGATGCCGTATTCACGCATGGGCAACAACCCCTGTCGGTTCGACGGCGTCTTGTCTCTTCAGGTTTCCCACCAGACTCATTTCATTTTTCATTGACCATGCCTACCGTTATAGAACACCTCATTCCACCACATCTGCAGGACAAAGCAGCAACGTATGCAGTCCTGGATATTCCGCCTGGCCATCGTTGGAAACCTGATCGCCATGGGAGGGTTGTCGGCCTAGGCGGGGAAAAGGAATGATCTCAGCTTAGGATTACCTCTCCGCACAATGGCGACATTCTGGGACCAACGGTTGAACTGACGAATGCCTTGGGAAAAGGGACGAAAGGCGACCACGTGCACACCTTTGTCTACGCCCAATATCAAAATGGATTCGAAGGCACCCTTCACAGACTCACTCCGGGGAAACATCAGGTCACAGTCAAAGTGGCCGATCATGACCATAATCTTCTTGAAACCTCGGATTCCATCAAGATTGAGGTGAAATAACCAACTAGGGGATGAGGAAAACCGGTCAAGGTGTCGATGAGACGCTGACATGCGGCTAAATGGTCGGACAATTTCTCAGGGAGGATTCACGAGCAAGGAACAGATACCATGACGGGGATGGTGGTTATCGCCAGATTTCTCCTCATGCAGTAGGGGTCGAATCCAGAGTGGGTCCTCCATCCAGGATGTCCCGTAGCGCAAGAGCAAGAGACAGTCCGTTGACCGGCTTCATTAAGAAAGCCTGAATGCCGAGTTGCTTGGCTTTTTCTTGAGTCATGGTGTGGCTAAACCCCGTACACAACAGAATAGGAATATCCGCTCGAATACCTAACAACCCACGAGATAAGGCCTCACCGCTCATCGTCGGCATGGTTTGATCCGTCACGACCACATCAAAATCCCACGGGTGAGTTCGGAAAAGATCTAACGCTTCGTACGGATTGACACTTGCCACCACGGAATAGCCTAAATGGCTGAGAAATTGCGTCCCCCAGCGCGTCAGCATTTCTTCATCATCCACAAATAAAATCCTTCCCGATCCAGTCGGCCAGGTCATCACTTCCTCAGGTTTTACGGGCACCACCACATCTAAACGCGGCAGAAGTACCGTGAAGGTGGTTCCCCCTCCTGGAGGGCTGGACACGGCAATCCCACCACCGTGGTTATGAACGATCCCATGTACGACGGCCAGCCCGAGTCCCGTGCCTTCCCCAGCAGGTTTTGTGGTAAAGAATGGCTCAAAAATTCTCTCGAGCATTTCGAGGGGAATGCCCTTTCCTGTGTCACGAATCATAAGCTGAAGATAGGAGCCGGCCTTAAGCATACCCATGCCCGAGTTCCCCCCCTCGGGAATACCCTCATGGCATAAGACAATTTCCAACAGACCGCCCTCTTCCCGCATTGCATATTCCGCATTGGCACAAAGATTCATAATCACTTGCTGGATTTGGATCCGGTCTCCATAAATCACCGTGGACTCAAGATCTAATGACGTTCGAATTTCAATCGAGGAAGGAAAGCTGGCACGGACCATTTGCAAAACATCACTGATCACCAATCGCAGGTCAATCGCCTCTTTATCCTTTTCCGACCGACGGCTAAAGGCTAATATTTGTTTCACCAGATCACGGGCCCGATTCCCGGCAGCGACCACTTCAGTTAAATACGATTTCAAGCGTTCATCCTGGGTGGCATAGGCCATCGCCAATTCAGAATATCCCAAGATCGCACCCAAAATATTATTAAAGTCATGGGCAATACCACCGGCCAATGTACCAATCGCCTCCATTTTTTGGGTATGCCGCAATTGTGTCTCACTCAAGGCCAAAGCCTCTTCGGTCCGTTTCCGCTCTGTAATATCCTCACAAGACAGTAACCATACCCGAGGCCCGGATTGTTTCTCAATGGCCTGAATCGTCTCCTTCACCCAAAGGATGGTCCCATCCTTTTTTACTTTTCGAAATTCAGGAAGAACGCCTTTGGTCGATTCACGAAATCCCTTCTCCAGACCTGATTGGAATAGGTCACGATCATCTTTATGGACCACGGAGAACGCAGAGGTCCCCAATAATTCCTCAACCCGGTACCCTAACAATTGAGCCCCATACTGGTTGACAGAGAGGACGAGGCCCTGACTATTCACCGTAAAATATATTAATGGGGTCTGATCGTAGAGCTCACGGTACTGCTCCTGGCTTTTCTGGACCTCTTCCTGTGCCCTCTTCCGCTCAAGTTCAGCTCCCGCTCGTGCCGCAAAAATCTTCAAAAGGTTTTGCCCTTGAGAGGAAAGAACAAGCGGTTGCGTATCCAAAAGCGCCAGATTTCCCACAACCTCATTCTTGGAATTAAAAAGAGGAGTTCCATAATACGCCTCAACCCTCAAAGCTTGAATCGCTTCACTGCGTGGAAAGAGTTGTTGAACTCCGGATGGATGGCCAACAGGGTCACCCCCAAGTACGCGTTCGCAAGGCCCTCCCATACATTCATACACCGTTGAAGGCACAAAATGGTCTTGGTTCCAAAAAGCCAATGTCCGGGCTTTGCTGTCATTTTTCTCAATCCGCTCTGACAAAAACACCATGGACACCTGAAGAGCTTTGGCCAATTCGCCAACCAGAACTTCGAAGAAATTTGGAGAGCCAGGGAGCACATTGCCTTTGACAATCGATTCCAGCGCATCTTCCCATTGTTTTCGTTGTGTAATATCCCTCGAAATTACGACGGCTCGAAGTTCACCGAGCGCCGTTTGAAAAGCTCGCCCCGTGCTTTCAAACCAACGGTACTCCCCATTCTGATGTCGATAGCGATATACGGAACGACCGGAACCTTGGGTCTTCATCCCTTGACAAAATTCCTCCACCACCATTTCTCGATCTTCGGGATGAACCGGAGCAAAGACACTCGTGCCAAGCAGATCTTGGGAGCTGTACCCCAGGGATTCTTTGAAATTTGGGCTCACATACAGGAACCGTCCTTCTGAATCGGCTTCCGTGATCAGATCATAGGCATTTTCCATAATCGCCCGGAAGCGTTTTTCTCGTTCCTGAATGGTTAGCTCAGCGGCTTTTCTGAACGTAATATCGCGACCAAAACCCAAGACCCCATTCTGACCCTCCGCTAAAGACCCAAAGGAGTCTTTCGTGACTAAAAACGTTCGGGACAAGGGTTGCTGTTCCTGTACTTCCACCTCAAATATCTGAGTCCCCGCAGATCGCATCACTTGGACATCCCCCTGGACAAACAACGCCGGCGAATGATTCCCAAATATTTCCTGGTCGGTTTTTCCGATGACTTCATTTATGCTTTTCCCCATGATCTCCGCTCCCGAAGGATTCACCAGGAGATAACGACCATCTTGGTCCTTGACATAGACCACATCACTCATTTCTTCAAGGACAGCATCTAACAGAGCATGGTTCCGCCTTGATATGTCGTCAGCCAACTTACGCTCCGTGATATCGCGTATGGTTCCTCCACCTCGAAGTAACCTGCCTTCGGCATCAAAGGTTCCCTCGCCCGTGGCCTCAAACCAACGATAACCATTTGCTTTAGTGCGTAACCGGGACTCCACATGGTAGGGAATCCTCTTTTCAATATGATTGGTTAAGGCCTCAAACACTCGCTCCCGATCGTCAGGATGTAACCGTTGTTCCCAACTTCCCCGCACTCCTGGGAACTCACATTCCTCATATCCCAGCATTGCGATAAACTGAGGCGAATACCATACCGGACAATCTGGAGAGTACCAGGGAATATCCGGACAAACTTCAGCCACCCATAACCCCTCCCGAGAGCCCTGAGACGCGAAAATGAACCGCTCCACTTGCTGACGGAGAACTTTCAATTCCTCATGCGAATCATGTTGTCGAGCAACTGGCGACAGATTGGATTGGAGAGTCTCGCGCAACCGATTATTGGGACTCGGGGCTTCCGATTCCGAAGTCGATTGTTCATGTGACCCCTGGGAAGACCCAAGGGAAAGCGTCAGATCTCCCAGATGCTCCCGATGCACTTCTTCATCGGAAGGAGGAGAAGACTTTGAAGGATGGGGAGATTCCATACAGCATCTATCCTTGAAAAGCCCAGCAAGACCAGGCCGTCAAGGAGTGACTCTATAATCAAATACCATGAAATATTTTTACTGTAATGTCAAGAAAAAATTCTCAACAACACCACACACTCAGACATAAGATGGAACAGCTGGGTCTCCAAGACAAAAATAATACGGAGGCTTCATCTCTGGATCATCAGAATATGACATGCTAGACTCACTGTTCGTCCACAGGCTCTCTATTCGCTGACACGCATGAAAAAAGCTGTTCTCACCATCGCCGGCTCTGATTCCAGTGGAGGAGCCGGAATCCAAGCCGACCTCAAAGCCATATCCGCGAATGGGGTGTTCGGGATGTCGGTGCTGACATCCATTACCGCACAGAATACCTGCGGCGTCTCTGCCGTTTTTCATCTGCCTCTTTCGATTATTGAGGCGCAACTGGATGCGCTCTTCTCCGATATTCCGATCACGATCGCTAAAACCGGTATGCTGGCGACCTCCGACATTATCACAACGGTCAGTCGGAATCTGGCCAAGCAACATCTTGAGCACCTGGTTGTCGACCCGGTTATGGTCGCAAAAGGAGGATATCCACTGTTGGAACAGGATGCGATGGCAACACTGAAAACCGCATTGCTTCCTCAGGCTTCTCTTCTCACCCCGAATATTGCCGAAGCCGAAATGTTATCCGGCCTCTCCATTAAGACTCTGGCCAATGCCAGAGAGGCGGCAAAAGTGATCCATCAATTCGGCTGCAAACATGTCCTGATCAAGGGTGGGCACCTGCTGGAACAGCCGGGGACCGACTTACTCTATGACGGCCGTTTTTTTCGTATGTTTAAGGGTGAATTCATTCAGACGAAAACGACTCATGGAACCGGCTGCACCCTGGCCTCTGCCATTGCCGCCAACCTCGCCAAGGGGAAAACCATTCCCGACGCGATTGAGGCCGCCAAACATTATACCACCGAGGCCATTCGTCACGGCCTTGCTCTTGGCCAGGGAAATGGCCCGACCGACCACTTCTACTTTCTTCAATCATAGCGAACGCGTGGAGACCGCATCGCCCACAGAACGCTGGGACGGAGGGACTGAAGCTCCGGTCAACATTACCGGTCCATCCGGCATGGTGACGACAGGGATTTTCGCTCAGCCGGCTGCTCCCACAAATCGAGCGGTGATCCTTTGTCATGGATTTCCCTCCGATAAAAACAGTCGAACCAATCGGCGGCTGACGGAACTTCTCATTCCTCAATCCATCGCGACTCTTCGATTCGATTGGTATGGCATGGGTGACTCACCGGAATCCTTGTCTCGCCTCCGCATCAAAAAATGTGAGGAACAACTGGATGCCGCCGTTCACTTTCTCACCGAAAGATCCATGAAGGCTCTCGGACTGGTTGGGTCCAGTTTTGGTGGATTCATGGCCATTCTTTCGGCCCCCCGGTATCCCCAATTTCAGGCCCTGGGCCTGAAATGCCCGGTGGTCGATTTTGCTGAAGTGCTTCGCCTGGAATTGGGGACGGAGGCCATGGACCGATGGAAATGCACCGATCACATACCCAACGTTTTTGGTGGGGACCTTCCAACCCCCTTGCCGTATGCATTTTTCGAGGAATGCCTCACCTACAACGGCTACCACTCTGCTTCGTGTATTCAAGCCCCCACAGTGATTGTCCATGGCGATCAGGACGAAATCATTCCCGTTCATCAGATTGATCGACTGCTGACTTCTCTTAGCGTGTCCAAGGATTTTCGGCTCCTTCCCGGTGCGAACCATCAATTTGGACGGCCTGAAGATTTTCGCCTGATGACGACCCATCTGGCCAAGTGGATGATCGCTCATTTGCCTCCTTCATGATGGGGTAAGACCGGGTTCATGCCTGATCCACCACACACCAACGGGGAATTATCCCAAGCGCAACTCGAAGTCTTTCGCGTGCTGTATCCGTTATTTAAAAACGAGGTGCTCCGGCGGCGGGAATACATGAGCCGGTTGTCCGCATTCTACAATACGATATTAGTGCTGCTCATCATGACCATAGCGGTGATTTCCCCCGGGCACCAGGACTTCGTCATTCGCTGGTTGGCCATTGTCGGGGTGGTCATACTGTCAGGGTTTGTGGCGTATCTGATTCTTGAACAAGCCACGCGACACCGAATGGCCAAACAACAATTAATTGAACTCGAGAGGGGAATAGGACTGTACCAGGAAGGCTGGATTTTTTCCGGGAAAACCGCCTATCCTCAACATTGGCAAACTGACTGGCTCTCGGATCGAAGTGTGGCGACGTACCTCACCATCCTCGCGGTTCTCACAGGCCTGGTTATCTGCGCTATACTCATTCGTCTCTAACCTTCACTTCACGTCCTCACACGGAGAAACCATATTCGGCGAAAGGACCGCCCTCATGTTAAAAACATATCGAGGCATTGCCCCAACCATCGCCCCCAGCGCGTTTATCGAAGACACGGCCGTAGTCATCGGCGATGTGGCCATCGGATCAGAATCGAGTGTCTGGTTCAATGCCGTCATACGCGGAGACGTTCATAGTATCCGCATTGGCCATCGGACCAATATTCAGGATCTCAGTCTGTTGCATGTCACACATGACACCCACCCCCTCACTCTTGGCGATGACATCACCGTCGGCCATCATGTGGTCCTCCATGGATGCACGATTCATGACCGGGTGCTGATTGGCATGGGCGCTATCATCATGGATGGCGTCGTGATCGAAGAAGACTGTGTCATTGGCGCTGGAGCCTTAATTACGGGGAATATCCACATCCCCTCGAGGAGCCTGGTCATGGGGTCTCCGGCCAAAGTGAAACGCCTGTTGACGGATGCCGAAGTCCAGTGGATCAAAGAATCCGCCACGAACTACCTCCGATACGCGCAGCAATATGTCGCAGAACAGAATGAGTAATGTCGGAATTCCATCAAGCCCCTATCAGGATATGTCCTAGCTCTTGAGAGATTCCTCTTCCCAACCACACATTCCGACAAGACCTCTTCCTTGAGCCATTCTTCTCTCCAACATGATCCGCTCGTCATCCTTGGCGCCGGCTATACCGGTCGACGGCTCTACCACCAGGCAGTTGATGCAGGATGGAACGCATTCACGACGAGCCGAATGCCGGATGTCCATCTCTCAGATATTTCACCTCAACATCGAATTGATTTTGACCTGATTCGACCTGAAACCTGGCGATCCATTCCCAGCCCCGCCCATCTCATCTGGTGTTTTCCTGCGTCGCCATTGAATTTGGTACAGGCCTTCTTCGCCGATCGCCCCCTGGAGTCCGGCAGAATTCTGGTGATGGGAAGCACATCCGCCTATGGCACGAACTGCGGAACAGTCACGGAACAGACTCCGGTCAACACGGACCTTCCTCGTGTTCAGGGAGAAGAATACCTTCGGACACAATTGGGTGCTGTGGTTATCCGGCTGGCGGGATTATACGGTCCAGGTCGTCATGTGTTGGATTGGATGAGAAAAGGCAAGATTCGCAATACTCCCAAGTGGGTCAATCTCCTCCATGTGGAAGATGCGGCAGGAATCTGCTTGCGAGCCCTTGAACGGGCCCAGAATGGTACCACGTATTTGGCTAGCGATGGGACCCCACGGATCTGGTCAGAGATTTTCTCAATCGCGTCACAAAAGTGGAGCATTCCCATTCCCCCGCCCACGCCCCCTCGAGAAATCGGCAAACAGGTCTCCATTCACAAACTCCTCACCAACCTTAACTATACCCTTCGTTTTCCGGACCTCTATCATGCCTTGGACGACATTGAACGGCATTCATCATCATGAGAACAGTTCAATCGAAGTAACGACATGGGTCTTCTTAGCGGAAAAATGCCACAAGAGAATACACCACCACCCCGTTATTGACGGCATGCGCCAGCATGCCAGGGATTACACTCCCGGTTCGTTCGTAGGCCCAGGCCCACAACAACCCACTCCACAAGACCGTCAGAAACGCGATCAACCCATAGCCATGCGCCAAGGCGAAAATCAATCCACTTGCGACCATGGAGAGTGGGAAATTGAATCTGGTCCGGAGGGTCGTAAAGAGAATACCCCGGAAAATGAGTTCTTCGAAAAAGGGAGCCAGAAGAACGAAGTCGATTGTGGTTTTCATGAGTTCCATCCGCGTTCCCCAAATCAACTGCGGGACAAACCATTCTGTCCAATGCACAGAAGATTGAAACGCATCCCCCCCGAGCACAATCAGCCAGTCCCCAACAAGCCCAAGCGCCACCAACATCACGACCAATGACAGGCCGGACTTCAAACGTTGCCACACATTCGAACAGCCCACCGCCTGCAGGAACGACTGTTTCCTGGGTCGGCACAACATCATGGAGGTCAGGACGACGGGAGGGAGATACAGTAAGACAATCCCGAAATCCTCAATAATTCCTAAGCCATCAGGCATGACCGCGACTAGACCCATCAACAGAATCGTCAGGGCCCCTCCCCGGGCTAAGACCGCGATACCTTCCCGGAATGTCCAAGGAACACGGATTTCGGCCAAGTCGGTTAGGCTCTGTGACGCCCTGCCTCTCAGGCGAGCAATACCAAGACGGAGAAGCAGGACACCCCCAATCCCGATCACCACAATCTCACCCACCAAAAGCACACGCCATTTCCATAACGGTGGGTCGGTCAACCGATACTCTTGCGATTGAAGATTTGCCTGTAAATCTCGATCACCGGCCTGAACGGCTATTCGTCGCGCAAGATGAAAGTAAAACAAATTTGTGGGGAGTTCTTCAGCTAAACTCGCTTGCAAGAAGGCATAATCAGCAGGCGACATTTCTTTCTGCCCGTATCCCACTTCCAACAATCGACGAAAAAGAGTATGAGGATTTCTCTCACTTTCCCAATTTGCCACAAACTGACGGAGTTGATCCGTTAAACCCGCTTCTCCATAGATCATGCCCAAATACAGTCCATCCAATGGCCCGGATTGAAAATCAACCCGTTCTTCATACCACCGTTGGATTTGCTCCTGGGTCTCCCCGTCTTGTCCCCCCAAACGGTACATCACTTGTTCAAATGAGGAAAGTTCAGGAAGGCGAGATTCAAAGCCCAGCATCCGGCTGGCGATCCGCTCAAGATCCCGGCTTGCAGATGAAGCCAGGCGCACATCATCAGAAAGCGTCACCGCCCAAAAGAGCAGTCCCATCCCCGCCACACACACCAGCAAACACACAAGGGTCAGCAATGGGGAAAATCGAATTACTTCTTGAAGATCCGAGCGGGTATCTGATGTGGCATCAACTAATTGCTCGGATTCCATGCTCATGGCTCACAGGTACGAGGAAAACTTTGCATTCGTAAAAAACCAGGAAGGATAACATGATCTCCAGATGACGTGCTCAGCACTGACACAACTGGGGAATACCCACAACGAATCGAGATTCCCCTCACAATGGGTTCAGACCTGTTATTGCAACAATAGCCAGTCCTACACTACACACCAAGAACATCGAAACCAGGACGGCCCCAGTAAAATAATCCATAAAAAATTTCAATCTAATGTATTTTCAAGTTAGATTTTCACAATCTCAGTAAGAATTGGATGGGTAATTCAAGAGCTTCAGCTAATTCCTTTATAAGATCAAAAGTCCATTTCTCTAAAAAGTCAGGGTCAGCCCGCATCTCTTCTACAGCCACCACATCAAAACCTATTGCATCTGCCAGTTCCTCGTTTGATATTCCGAGGTTTCCCATTTGAGAGATAATAATCTCATTTCGTTTTAGGTCTGTAGGGTATGAATCCTCTTTGGGAATTTCCAAGAGATCAAAAGGATCGATATGCAATATAGGGCAAACGTTACGGACAACATAAAGGTCTACTACTGACCCAAGCTCATCTTCATAAAATTCTATATCTCCATATTCATAGATCGTTATTCCTAAACGGCGAGAAACGTCCACATCACTGAGGCCACAGGTAAGACGAGCCTGTTTAATTCCTTCATTATATCTGCATAATAAGGCAAATTCTTCCCGTGAAAGTACCAAAAACAACCTTAACCGAAACCATCCCTCACTACACTCCTGTTAACCCACAATTTAATCGGCCAATCCATCCGCAGGGTAAACCGACAAGGCAAAAGGAGGCTATAAAATCTTATCATTCTCTGAACTATTTATTCGGCCCATTCGGCGTGGCCGAGACGCGGAACCGAATCCAGAGCCAAGGCGGCACTGTTTGAGCGCAGCGAGTTGTGCTGCCGCTGGATTCGGCGAGCATCGAAGGGCATCCTACGGACCACGCCGAGGGCCACTGGTTTTGGTCCTTTTGCCGAAGGTAGGGTCGCGCCCTTTGGGACACCGCTGGCAATTCGTCCTCGGCTGCCGGGACGAACCCCGGCAAAATACTTTAAATAAAATATTCCTGCCACTCTATTCTTTCTCTGTGATAATTTAATTCGAGGCACCATCAAACCTTCCCGCTCTCGGCTCTAAATACCCAAGTTCAATCAGCGCATCATCTACGCATTCTTGGGTGAGATAGCAATGACAAGGAACTATTTCCTTCAAAAGTTTATCCACTATTTCCACGCATAATCGCCAGTCCGCAGGGTTTTGCTTCCAAATAAAACAGGGGGCTTCGTCAACGTTAGGCCCACCCGTTAGAGTTTTCAGACTACCGGTCTTTATAAAAAAGCTTTTTGATCAAAGTCATTGGACCATGGGTTCCCGGCACATGAGATGGGCTATAAGGGTCCGGACCTACTTTTAACACCAGACTGCCTAATCCTAGCAATTGAATATCGGGGAAATTGCCCACATCCATTTTCACCTCCTCCTCCTGCTTGTTACCCAACCGTAATAATATTTCTCGCAAAAGAAATAAGTGCTCCTTTTCTTGAGCATCAATTCTGATTGCAGGACCATAAGCGCTTTGGTAATTGGCAATGTTGAGAGGTTGTGAGGACATATATTTTTCTTTTATAGGCTAAGCACCGTGACCTTATCCTCTAATCGCAACAATTTTCCACGGGAAAATGATTATTAGTTGAATGCCCCTAAAAAAGCCACAACAGGTTCCAGCTTGAGAACTTCGGGCAATGTCTCTGAAGGAAACATCGCAAAGGCTTCTAGTTTAGTCAATCGCTGGTTCGGCCCATTCGGCATGGCCGAGACAAGCTCCGGCATAACTTCGCTTATTCCTTAAAAGGCTTTCCAGCCTATGGGAATGGCCCAATTCCGGCCGCCAGCAGATACCCCTAACTTAGAATATCCGATACAATATAAGAAAATGGCCTGTAGCCTATGTCTATCTCAATCAAGATTGATCCATTGCGCAACTGAAGAGGAGGGACTCATTGGTGTGGAATTTTTTTAAACGACAGCAAAATGGTCAAAGTTCCTCGCAAGATATCGGCCCCTATTCCAATTACCGGATGGCCGTGCGATTAGAATTGACTCAACGGACCGGCGTCTTCGCACAACTCGCCACCGCCATCGCGGAAGAAGGTGCCAGTTTGGGCGCGTACGATATGGTCTCGGCCACTCGCACCAAAGTGATCCGGGATATTACCCTGGATGTCCAGAGTGAAGAACATGGCGAGCGCGTCATGAAACGGCTGAATTCGCTGGCCGATGTTCGGGTCATCGCCTCCTCGGATCGGATTTTCCTCATGCATTTAGGAGGAAAAATCCGGGTAGAGAGCAAGTTCCCCGTGAAAACCAGAAATACCCTGTCCATGGTCTATACGCCTGGAGTCGGGCGCGTCGTCAAAGCGATTGCCGCGGATGAGAAAAAAGCCTATTCCTTCACGACGAAAAGTAACAGCATCGCTGTCGTGACTGACGGGTCGGCCATACTGGGCTTAGGAAATCTCGGCCCTCTCGCGGCGTTGCCAGTTATGGAAGGCAAAGCGATGCTGTTTCATCAATTTGCCGGAATCGATGCCTGGCCTCTCTGTCTCAATACCCAGGACTCAGAAGAGATTATCCGGACGGTGCTAGCCATTTCTCCATCATTTGGAGGCATTAACCTGGAAGATATTAGTGCCCCTCGATGCTTTGACATTGAGCGCCGACTGCAAGCCGAGCTGGACATTCCGGTCATGCATGATGATCAGCATGGAACAGCTGTGGTCATTTTGGGCGCACTTCTGAATGCCTTAAAAGTCACACGCCGAACCATTGATGAAATTACGGTCGTGGTCGTCGGGTTGGGAGCCGCAGGTACTGCCTGTTCTGAATTACTTTTAGGAGCCGGAGTCACCAGGCTCAAGGGATGCGACAAGCAGGGACTGGTGTTGAATCGACCGGTGGAAGAACTTCTGCCGCATCGCCATACTCTTCGCAGCCTTATTCAGTATGATCAGCCGATTGGAACCCTTCAGGACGCACTGAAAGACGCCCATGTGGTGATTGGTCTTTCCACGGCCAACATTTTAAAACCAGAGGATTTAGCCCTCATGGCCAAGGATCCCATTGTGTTTGCCTTAGCCAATCCTGACCCGGAAATTTTACCAGAGGCAGCCATTCCCCACTGCTGCGTGTATGCCAGCGGGCGATCGGACTATCCCAATCAATGCAACAACCTCCTGTCGTTTCCCGGCATCTTTCGTGGCGCACTTGATGTACAAGCCAAAACAATTAATGAACCGATGCTCATTGCTGCGGCTCATGCCCTCTCGAAGATGATTCCTGACTCCGCGCTCAGTGAGGAATATATCATTCCCAGCGTGTTCGACAAACAGGTGGTACCTAAAGTCGCGAAGGCAGTCTCTCAGGCAGCTATTGACTCCGGCGTGGCACGCCGAACGAAGAAGGACATGGAAGAAGAGATGTAAAAACAGGAAGTCAAAGAGGGGAAGAAAAACAGCGGGTTTATTTCAACGTATCCCAAAGGAGAATGCTTATTCCGAGTGGCCACAGATAATAGGAAAACAAGTGAAAGTGATCCTGTCTAACGAGTTTAATGATCAACGAAATAGATCCATAGCCCACCAAAGCCGCGACCACCATTCCGACCACATAGACGCCTACCGGTTCATGCATCTGATCTATTCCCTTCCCAATTTCCAAAATCGTCGCTCCCACAATAGCTGGGATGGAAATCAAGAGAGAAAACCGGGCCGATAATTCACGATCCAAGCCCAACAACACTCCACTGGTAATGGTTGACCCAGATCGGGAAATCCCGGGGAGGACCGCCACACCTTGCACAATACCAATCACAAGGGCATCCCGAATGCGCATGTCCTGAATACCCCGGATGCTGTTTCTCCCTCGCCCCAACCAGAGAATCACACCCGTGATCAGCAACATGACGGCCACGACGGAGGGCTGGACTAATGTTTCAAGACCGATGGATCGAATACCCAATCCAATGATGGCGGTGGGGATGGATGCAAGCAGGACATAATGGATTGTCCGCCGCTCATATCCTTGAAACAGGCTGCCTTCTGTTGTGGTCCACCCAACATATCCCAAACCCAAGGTGAGGAGATCATGACGAAAATACACAAGGATCGCGGTCACCGTCGCGAGATGCAACATAATGTCATACAACAAATTGGTCTCACTGAAATGACCAAACCAGTGTTGTACCAGGACTAAATGTCCCGATGAGGATACCGGGAGGAATTCCGTGAGTCCTTGAATGACCGCAAGCACCACCGCTTCGATGTACCCCATCGTTTAGGAATGCCTTTCTTTTAGCTGATGGTCAGGGGAAGATGATTCACAGAATAGATGACGACCCCTAGCCTTTCCACTGACTGGCAAAATCACGAACGCCCTCTTCCCAGGAGGGCAACTCAATCAAGGGGTCCTGTAGAGAGGTCAGCACGGCATAGGGTGGCCTTCGAGCAGGTCGAGGAAATTGAGCGGTAGCTATAGGCACGACCGAGGTTTGAATATCCAACGCCTGATAGAGTGCTTGGGTCAATTCGTACCAACTGGCTCCGCCCGCACCTGCCATGTGATAGGTCCCAAACGCATCGGTCTCACCCAATTGAAATACTGCCTGGGCGAGATGAGGGGCAAAGGTCGGTGACCCATACTGGTCGCTGACGACTTTCACGACCTCTCGTCCCGCCATTCGGCAAATCGTACTGGGAAAGTTCTTCCCCACAGTGTGGTAAAGCCAAGCCGTCCGAACAATAAAATGCCGTGGGTTTGCGACCCGCACCGCCTTTTCACCGGCTAATTTACTGTGCCCATAAACGCCTAGCGGATTCGTACGATCGAATTCATGATACGGCCGATTCTGTTGACCATCAAATACATAATCAGTGGAAAAATGTATCAGAGTCATTCCCAGATCATTCGTCACCACGGCAAGATTTCTCGGACCCAGGGCATTGCCCCGGAATGCGGCATCCTGTTTCACTTCTGCTTCATCCACCTGCGTAAAGGCGGCCGCATTGATCACAATGTGCGGTCGTAGTTGATCAAGGGCTTTCTTGACCTCCTCAAACTGCGTGATATCCAGATCCTGGAGATCCCAGGCCGTGACCTCGTGGTCGGCATATTGCCGTTGGAGCGCCTGTCCTAATTGCCCTTGAGCCCCTGTGATTAAAATTCGACTCTGCCTCATGGTTGATAATCCGGAAAGTGATCGCAAAGATCGTCAAATAACTGCCCGGCAGCATCCTTTGTGGAGAGAAGTGGCCGTTCGATCGGCCATTGAATGCCAATGCGTGGGTCATTCCATCGAATAGTCACTTCACCACCAGGCGTGTAGACATCGGTACATTTGTACTCCACTTCCGCCGCATCGCTAAGGACACAAAATCCATGGGCAAAATCCGGAGGAATATAAATTTGTTTGAAATCCTCTGCCGATAAGGTCACCCCCACCCATGAGGCAAAGGTCGGTGACCCTTTTCGAATGTCGACTGCGACATCAAAAATTTCCCCACGGATCACCCGAATAAGCTTTCCCTGGGGGCGAGTCATTTGAAAGTGAAGACCACGAAGTGTCCCGTGGACCGACGACGAACAGTTATCCTGCACAAATGGAAGCTGAATGCCTGCCTCCTGATACTTTTGTACATGATACGTTTCTAAAAACCATCCACGTTGATCCCGATAAATATCAGGCTCAACAATCAGAACCTCAGGCAGGCTGGTTGGGATAAATTTCATGCCCGGTTACTCCTGCCCCTGATTCACCAAATGCAGCAGGTATTGCCCGTATCCGTTATCTTTCATTTTTGTGGCCAAGCGCAATACGTCTCCTGACTGAATGTACCCCATTTTGTAGGCGATTTCTTCCGGGCAGGAAACCATCAGGCCCTGTCGCTCTTGTAAGACTTGAATATAATGGGCCGCTTGCATGAGGGATTCGTGAGTCCCCGTATCCAACCAGGCAATACCACGCCCCAGCACCCGCACATGAAGAGATCCGGCCTCTAAATAGGTTCTATTCACATCAGTAATTTCTAACTCTCCCCTAGCCGAAGGCTTGAGAGAATCGGCCATGCCCACAACCTTATTGTCATAGAAATATAACCCGGTCACCGCATAGGGGGACTTGGGACGGGGGGGCTTTTCCTCCAGACTGGTGGCTTGCCCGTGATCATTAAAAGTCACCACACCGTATCGTTCCGGATCCCGAACCTGGTAGGCAAAGACTTGCGCCCCGGTGGCCTGAGAGGACGCTTCCTGAAGATAGCGAGACAGCTCATGCCCATAAAAAATATTATCACCAAGAATGAGCGCCACCCGATCCTGCCCGATAAACTCACGCCCTATCACAAAGGCCTGCGCGATGCCTTCCGGTCGGGGTTGCACCTGGTAGCGAATCGTTAACCCGAGATGACTGCCATCACCTAACAATCGAACGAACCCTTCCTGCTCATGCGGAGTCGTGATCACCAAAATCTCCCGGATTCCTGCCAGCATGAGGGTCGACAACGGATAATAGATCATCGGTTTATCAAAAACCGGCATGAGTTGTTTGCTGACCGCGTGGGTTAGGGGATAGAGTCGGGTTCCCGATCCACCCGCTAGGATGATTCCCTTCATCGTGCCCCTTTGCATCCCAATGTCTTCGTCATACTCCTGTTCCCTTGCCAAAATGAGAGAACGTCCCTTCCCTTATATCGATGGGACTGAGGGCAACCCGAGTCGTTCCCGTTGATAGGAGTTCGTGGTCACGGCCTGACACCATTGGCGATTGGCAGCGTACCATTCAATCGTCTGCTGCAACCCGGACTCGAAAGAGTGGCGTGGGCCCCACCCCAATTGCGAGCAAACTTTGGTGGTATCAATGCCATAACGAAAATCATGCCCTGGACGGTCAGCCACAAATACTTTCAGATCTGCGTATCGTGTGATGCCCCGTTGAGACAGGAAAGGATTGGAACCACCGGGCACGACATCTTCCAAGATCCGGCATAGGGCGTCGACGACCTCAAGATTGGATCGTTCCGATCGCCCGCCCAGGTTATATTTTTCTCCAGGCGTTCCTTCCTGGAGGACCAGAAGTAGGCCCTCACAATGGTCTTCAACAAACAACCAGTCCCGTATATTCTGCCCGTTCCCATAAATCGGAAGAGGCTTCCCTTCTAATGCATTCAAGACCATGAGGGGAATGAGCTTTTCGGGAAATTGATAGGGCCCATAGTTATTAGAACAATTGGTCATGAGTATTGGAAGACCATACGTGTGATGAAAAGCCCGCACTAAATGATCAGCGCTGGCTTTCGAGGCCGCATAGGGGGAATTGGGGGCATAAGGTGTCTCTTCGGAGAACAATCCTGTCGAGCCCAACGTACCATACACTTCATCAGTCGAAACATGCAGGAACCGAAAACGTTGGCGATGATCCGCATGTCCTTGCTTCAGAAATCGCCGGACCACGTCTAACAATACCAGCGTACCCGTGACATTCGTATGAATAAAGGGATAGGGGTCGTCAATGGACCGGTCCACATGCGATTCAGCGGCAAAATTCAGCAACCACCTGGGAGAAAGTGAATCCATAATCCGGGTCATCTCTGCCGCATCGGCAATATCTGCCTGGATAAAATCTAGACGGGGATGGTCCCACAACCCATCAAGGTTTTCTCGATGACCCGCATACGTCAATTTGTCCACGACGACCATCCGTGCCTCGGTCTTGTGAAGAGCCATCCGAACAAAATTAGCGCCAATAAAACCAGCGCCTCCGGTCACAATCATGGTCTCCATGATTCAATACTCTCCAATTGATAGAAGCCGTGAGAACCAAGCAGGAAAAACTCTGGTGGGATATCGGAAGGACGCCTTATTCAACCGTCACACTCTTGGCAAGATTTCTCGGACGGTCAATATCTACCCCTCGCAACACCGCAATATGATAGGCCAGCAGTTGAAGGCCGACGGTAAACAAAATCGGGGTCAAGAGCGCATGGACAGCAGGAATCGCGAACACGTGATCGGCAACCTGATCCAATGCATGATCCCCTTCGGTCACAAATGCAATCACGGGAGCACTCCTGGCGCGTACTTCCATCAGATTACTGACAGACTTTTCATAGAGCCGATCTTTCGGCGAGAGGACGACCACGGGCATGTCTTCATCAATCAATGCGATTGGACCATGCTTCATCTCCCCCGCCGCATATCCCTCTGCATGGATATAGGAGATTTCTTTGAGTTTCAAGGCCCCTTCCAGGGCAATAGGATAATTAATCCCCCGACCCAAATACAAAAAATTTCGTTTTTGATAATACCGATTGGCAATCGCTTGGATAGCCGCTTCTTGCTTGAGAATATGTTCGACTTGGCCGGGAAGCTTGAGGAAATGATCCAACCACCACCGCCCTTCCTCCGGACTTAACGTACGACGCACCCGTCCCACATGCAAGGCCAATAGATATAAGGCAATCACCTGCCCGGTAAAGGCTTTCGTGGAAGCCACGCTAATTTCAGGACCACATCTTGTGTAAATCACCCCATCAGCTTCGCGAGCCAGAGTACTCCCCACCACATTCACAATCGCCAGGACACGAGCCCCTCGGTGCTTAGCTTCCCGTGCTGCCGCCAAGGTGTCCGCCGTCTCTCCTGATTGTGAAATGGCAATAAATAAATCGTCCTTTTGAATCATTGGCTCCCGGTACCGGAACTCGGAACCAATATCCACCTGAACGGGGCGTCGAATCATTTCTTCGAATAAATATTTCCCGACGAGCCCTGAGTGCCAAGACGTCCCACACGCAACGATCCAGATTCGCCTGGCATTGAGCAACTCCTCGTCAGTCATGGCCAAATCGGGAAGATCTGCTTCGCCCGTTTCATATTGAAACCGGCCCCGAAGCGTATCCATGATCACTTGTGGCTGTTCATGGATTTCCTTCATCATGAAATCCGGGTAGCCCCCCTTTTCAGCCGCCTCAGCATCCCAGTCAATGGTAACCGGGTTGAAATCTTTCTGTAGGCCGTCCGAATCAAAAATGGTGATACCGGAATCCTCTAAAATGCCCACATCTCCGTCTTCGAGAAACACCACCTCCCGTATGTGGGCTAGGAGAGGAGTGACATCAGAGGCCAAAAAGGCTCCTTTTCCATTCTGACCAATCACCAGGGGACATCCTGAACGACTGACGACGATGCGTCCTGGCTCAGCCAACGACATCACGGCAATGGCATAACTCCCATGTAGCTCATTGGCAATTAATCTGACCGCCTCTTGAAGCCCATGCCCTTTTAACGTGAGCGAGGATAATAGATGCGCAATGACCTCGGTGTCGGTTTCAGACTCAAACCGATAGCCTTCTAATTCCAATCGATGGCGGAGGTCTAGAAAATTTTCAATGATACCGTTATGGACGAGGACAATCTCTCCCGAACGGTGAGGATGGGCATTTTGTTCAGATGGCCGACCATGCGTGGCCCAACGAGTATGACCGATTCCTATCGTTCCGGCAACAGCCCCGTTTTGCAAAACGGCCTGGAGATTGGTGAGCTTGCCCACCGTCCTTCGAATCGTCAATTCTCCATTATGTTGAATCGCAATCCCAGCGGAGTCGTACCCTCGATATTCCAGCTGTTGTAGCCCGGCTACTAAAATAGGGGTCGCTGATTCACCTCCAACATATCCGATGATTCCACACATAATCTAACGCTCCTTACATCTCATCATTTTTATTGAATTGGAAAGATCAGAATGGCATCGATCAGAGAAGGCCGGAACAGAAACACATGAGTCCAACCAGACATCGCTCGACTTCGTTTATCAAAATTGGTCACTAGACAGAGTCTTTTTTTTGTTGAGGGTCCGGTCGGGGTGACGACTCTTCCGGGTCATCATGCTGTTTGGCCTGAACATGGGCAGCTGAGGATGAAGCCAGAATTTCTCGCCGTTTCGCCGCCGTACCTTCTTTATTGATTTGCGCCACTCGAGAAATTCCCAATGCATTGGGCGGAACATTTTTCGTAATGGTGGTCCCTGCCGCAATCAACGCCCCTTCTCCTATCGTAACCGGGGCAATTAATTGCACATCGCTCCCAATAAAGACATTGTCCTCAATCTGTGTCCGTGCCTTTCGAAATCCATCGTAGTTACAGGTAATGGTCCCGGCGCCGATATTCACATTCCGGCCAATCACAGTATCTCCGAGATAACTCAAATGGTTGACCTTTGACCCTTCGCCAACTTCAGTCTGTTTCAATTCCACAAAATTACCAACTTTGCCTTTTCGATGAATGAGGCTACCCGGACGCAAATGCGCAAATGGCCCAATGACCGCCCCTTCTTCTACCGTGGCTTCCAGCAACACGCACGAATCCTGAATGAGGACATTATTGCCGACCAAGCAATTGCTCAGCCTCGAATTGCCCTGAATAACGCAATTGGTTCCAATGACGGTCCGGCCTTCAAGCATGACTCCGGGATACAGACTGGTATCCCTTCCGACCTCGACCCCATCCTCAACAATCACGCGATCCGGATCCAGCATGGTGACCCCTGACAACATGAGACGCTGGCAAATTCGTCGTCGCATTTCTTTCTCGGCTATGGCCAGATGTTCTCTTGTGTTAATCCCGGTCGTCTCCAAATGGTCATTCGTCATCCATGCAGCAACTTTCAGGCCTTGCTGAACCGCCATTTCAATAATATCGGTAATGTAGAATTCCCCTTGGGCATTTTGGGGACGCAATTGGCTCAATGCCTCCCCAAGGAAGGTGGCATCCACGACATATGTCCCAACATTGATTTCTGAAATACTGCGTTCTTCCGCTGAGGCATCTTGATCCTCGACGACACGGCGGATGTCGCCTGACGGCCCGCGAACCACTCGCCCGTATCCACGTGATTCCGGTAGGACCGTCGTTAAGATTGTCAGGCCAGCCTTTTCAGATTGATGACAATCAACCAGGGAAGCCACGGTACCCTGAGTTAATAAGGGAGTATCTCCATTGAGAATCAAGAATTGGTCCGCACGCCTGGAGACGTCACAGGTACACACCGGGAAGGCCTGTTGAACGGCATGTCCGGTCCCCAATTGCTTCTCCTGAATCACCACTTCAAACGGTTCAAAATTGGCCTTCTCTTGTTCGAGGTAGGTCTGGACCTGTTCTGATCCATGGCCGACCACAATGGCAACGGTCTGGGTCGCCACTTTCCTGGCCAAGGTCGCGGCATACCACAGCATGGGACGACCGGCCACTCGATGCAAGACTTTGGGCAAAGCCGATTTCATCCGGGTTCCTTGCCCAGCAGCCAGAATCATCGCGGCCGTGTTTTTTTTACCACTCATTACGCTTGTCATGCCCTTGGTAAAAGGTCACTTGTTTATGGGGTTTGGACTTTTGGTGAGTCCTTGAGAGTCATTCTATCCCGTTTTTGTGCAATTTCAATGCTAGAGGATTTATCTGGAGGAGAATAGAACCCGCCTGAAACAATAAGCTTCATGGCTTCCTCAACTCCCATATCTACCGGGATAATTTCTCTCTCGGGAACCAGGAGAAAATATCCAGAAGTGGGATTCGGAGATGTGGGGACAAACACATGGACCAAAGGCTCTGGAGCCAGATTCTGGATTTCCTTTCTGGTCTCTCCCGTGACAAACGACAAACAATAGTGCCCCTCTTTGGGAAATTGAATCATAACCACTTTGTTATATTTTTCGCGTTGTTTGAAGGACAAAATATCCATCATCGACTTTAATGTGGCATAAATACCACGTACGATCGGGACACGGTCTAAAAATTCTTCCCACCGGACAACCAATCGTTTACCCAAAAAATTTGTGGCAAAGACCCCGGCAGAAAAAATCAGCAGCAATAAGGCCAAAATACCTAGACCAGGGAAGTAATAATCGGGCAACACCAAATCTGCTAATGCCGTCCCCAGAATACTATCCACGGTCACAAACAGGGTTTTTAAAATGAGGATGGTTCCCCAAATTGGGGTAATCACCAACAGGCCTGTCAAAAAATAGCGTCTGAGGGAGGCGCGAAGGGTATTCATGAAAAATTGCCTTGTACCCGCTACTTAGCGCAGGCAGGGTCACGGCTAAGGAAGGAAGCCACCGAGATGCTAGCGCATCTTACAATTAGGATTGGACTCCCGCAAGGCTTTTCTTGCGAATTTCAATGACTTAGACTAGGATCGCTCAGGGTAAATTACCATGAAACCGAGAAACCACAGAAACGGAAAACGTGACCTGCCTTCCGGGTTATTCATTACCTTTGAAGGCACAGAAGGGTCTGGAAAAACCACGCAATGCCGTTGGTTGGCACGAACACTTCGTGTTCAAGGCTATCAGGTTTTAGAAACTCGAGAGCCCGGGGGCACCCCCTTGGCCGAGGCCATTCGTCGTCTTTTGCTTTCCCACTTCAAAACAAAGTCCAAAATTGAAATCATCACTCCAGAATGTGAAACATCTCTGGTCCTGGCTGCTCGGTCCCAACATGTGGCTCATGTCGTTCGGCCGGCTCTTTCCAAAGGCATGATCGTGCTATGTGACCGGTTTTTTGATTCAACCCTGGCCTACCAGGGATACGGACGACATCGTGATATCACATTTCTGAACCATTCCCATCAATTCGCCACCGACGGACTGACTCCGCACCTCACGTTTTTACTCGATCTCCCGACCCAAGAAGGATTGGCCAGACGACAGCACGCCCGGCACCAAAATCGACTTGACCAGGAATCCTTGGATTTCCATCAACGAGTGCGTCGAGGCTTCCTCGCCCTCGCAAAGCAGCACCCACAACGCATTCAAAAATTAGATGCCAGGCAACCCCTTGATATCCTGAACACGCTCATCGCGTCCATAATGTCACAGCACATTCAGGCGTTGCCATCGACATGCCTGGCTCACGCAACTCTTCAACCCAGCCGCACTATCAAGCGCGTCCAGACCAACAAAGGGGCTCCTCAACATGGCGTTTCGAGATCTCGTCGGGCATCAACGACCAATTAAATGGCTCCAAACAGCGGTCTCCACGAATCATCTGGGTCATGCATATCTGTTTCATGGAGAACCGACCATAGGAAAACGACTCACAGCTATAGCGCTTGCCCAATATCTGCATTGTGAGGTCCCTCAGATTGCTCCAACACCAGATGCCTGCGGCCTCTGCCGATCATGCCACCAAATTGCACAGGCCACCCATCCCGACTTTTTGTTAGTTCAACCTGAAGATCCGCAAAAACAGAATCCCAAAATTACCATTGAGCAAATTCGCGACATCGAACATCTGGTCATCTATCGTCCTCTCCTGGGGTCTCATAAAGTATGTCTTATTGACCAGGCGGACTCAATGACCACGGAAGCGGCCAATGCCTTGCTCAAGACATTGGAAGATCCACCAGACCATTGCCTCTTTCTCCTCATCACCAGCCGTCCCGAGCACCTCCTGACGACGATTCGATCTCGATGCATTACCTTACGATTTGCGCCCCTTCCGTCTAACAGCATTTATGAATTCCTGAGAGACCGGACCGATAGAGAAGCCTCGGATGCCCGCTTAATCGCGGCATTTGCGGAGGGTCGGCTGGGTTCAGCTTTGTCTTGTGACCCCACAGAATTGAAGGTGAAACTCCGTCAGTACTGGGCTCTGTTATTTGGGGAACATACTGCGTCGGCTTCACGGGTGATGGATATGAGTGAAGGGCTGGTCAAATCCAACCAGGTACAGGAGGCGATTCATTGGTTTTGGGCAGGGCTCAGGGATTTGCTATTGCTGAACCTGGATCATTCCTTGTCTCCCACGCTGTACCAGGACCAGGAAACCGCTCTTCGCGAGTTGGCTCAACAGATTACGCCTTCTTCACTTCTGGGCTTAATCCATGAACTCAACCAACTTGAGCGAGGGCAACAACGAAATCTTAATGTGCAAATCGGATTGGAGCAATTTTTCTTTCATCTGCAAGACCAATTGGAATTATCGCATTCACCGGAGCTCGCCTAACCATCAATTGCCTGCTTACCCCGGTTCTACGACCACCCGAGTCGTGTTACACATGTGGGTTCGGAGTTAACAGAGGATGTATTCGTCATGTCCAACACCTTTTACGTCACCACGCCTATCTATTATGTCAACGATGTGCCTCACATTGGCCACGCCTACACCACCATTGCCGCCGATGTTTTGGCCCGATTTTATCGACTAACAGGACACGAGGTTTTTTTCCTCACGGGATTGGACGAACATGGGCAAAAAGTCCAACAGGCTGCAGCTAAGGCCGGGATCGATCCACAAGCACATTGTGACCGCCTCACGCCGAAGTTCAAGAATCTCTGGTCGCAATTGCATATCTCCAACAACGGGTTTATTCGCACCACCGATCTGCCAACATCAGTCCATCGTACAACGGTACCTTCAAGTCCTCTACGACAAAGACTTGATCTATCAGGCCGAATACACCGGTTGGTATTGCACATTTGATGAGCGATTTTGGACAGAAAAGGATGTGGAGAACGGCCTGTGTCCGGATTGTCGGCGACCGGTGGAACAGGTCAGTGAACGAAATTATTTTTTTCGCATGAGTCGGTTTCAGAACCGGTTGAAAGAACATATCCAGAAAAATCCCGACTTCATTCAACCGGACACCCGTCGCAATGAGGTCCTGGGGTTTCTGCAAAAGCCCCTTGAAGATCTGTCGATTTCCCGGCCAAAATCGCGGTTATCGTGGGGCGTCGACTTGCCATTTGACCGTGATTGCGTGGCCTATGTGTGGTTCGACGCCTTAGTCAATTACCTGTCTGCCCTGGAGTACGTCGCGCCAACTCCCAGCACCTCAAAATTCTGGCCCGCGTCCCTCCATCTGGTCGGAAAAGATATCCTGACCACCCATGCCGTCTACTGGTCAACCATGTTAATGGGCTTGGAACTGCCTCTCCCTCAATCCATCTTTGCGCATGGCTGGTGGACCGTGAATGGGGAAAAGATGTCAAAAAGTCGAGGGAATGTCGTGGATCCCTATGCCGTGGTAGAAGAATTCGGCGCTGATGCCTTTCGCTATTTTCTTTTGAGGGAGGTGCCATTCGGCCAGGATGGAGATTTTTCCATCACGGCATTCGGGAGCCGGTATAACGCAGAACTGGCGAACGATCTTGGCAATTTGCTCTCCCGCACCCTCACGATGCTGGCGAATTTTTCCAACAATACCGTTCCTCAATCTGACGTCCAACACGAAACGGATCAGGATCGTCAACTCCAACATGCGGCGTCATCCCTTTTCCATTCCATTGACTCGCACCTTCGCCACTTAGAATTTAATCGCGCATTGGAAACTACCTGGGGCTTGGTCCAGTCAGCCAATCAATATATTGATAAAACCGCTCCCTGGACGTTGGCCAAGGATCCTGTGAACACCCCTCGTCTTCACACCGTGTTGTTTCATCTCACGGAGGTTTTGCGATTTCTCACGTTGGCGGTGTATCCATTTATGCCACAGATCGCCGAAACCATGAAAACTCGACTGGGGTTGTCGACCAATTTTTCCACACCAGTGTTGCAAGAATTCCCTCGTTGGGGGGCCTACAACTATATGGGACAAACCAGTAAAGGCCCTTCGCTATTTCCCAGAAAAGATTCCCGTCCATCGGACTCCCAGAAGAGTCCCGAACAGAAAATGACCATTCACTCGAACAGGACACACATGGAAACACCTCATCCCGTTCAATCAATCCAACAGCAACCAGCACCCAGCGACGTAACACAGATCAGCATTGCAGAATT
Organism: uncultured Nitrospirales bacterium; assembly: GCA_963801755.1. Taxonomy (GTDB): domain Bacteria; phylum Nitrospirota; class Nitrospiria; order Nitrospirales; family UBA8639; genus Nitrospira_E. The sequence goes on from CAWDGE010000025.1 coordinate 44,036, forward strand.
CCAAAAAATCCAATTAAAGGTGGCCAAAGTCTTAACGGCAGAACGTGTCCCAAAGTCTGAAAAACTTCTCAGGCTTCAGGTGGATATCGGAACAGAACACCGTCAGATCGTGGCTGGGATTGGGAAAAAATATACTCCGGAAGAATTGGTGGGCCGAACCATTGTCGTCGTGGCGAATCTCAAGCCGGCAAAGCTGATGGGGATTGAATCCCAAGGCATGGTATTAGCGGCAGGAGATCAAGAAGTCCTTGAACTCCTCAATATGTCCAGCGAAATCCCTGCCGGGACAAGAATCAAATAACGCGATCTGCGCTTCTTTCACTTGAAATGTCGTGACAGACGTCTCCCTCAAGCGGAGAAGGGAATACATTCTCAGAACAATGTCAGGAATAATCATGGGGGGGAATATTCGGCCTAGTAGGCAAAGGGACTAACATGAGGGGACTGGCGCCTAGAGGCACGAAGAGTGAAAGGCTAATACGCCTCCCGATGTATCAAGCCTTTCCAAAGAGTCATAATCATAATTTTCACATCCAGCCATAAGGACCAATGTTCAATGTAATACATGTCGTAGGCTAAACGTTTTTCCCAGGATGTATTTCCGCGCAATCCATTAATTTGTGCCCAACCCGTAATTCCGGCTTTCATTGTGTGACGCAGGTTATATCGGGGAATTTGGGCCCGGAATTTCTCAATAAACTCCGGTCGCTCTGGCCGCGGACCCACGATACTCATCTCTCCCTTTAAGACATTCCAGAATTGCGGTAACTCATCCAAACTGGTCCGTCGAAGAAACGTCCCGATGAGCGTCCTGCGTGAGTCGTGGGCTTTTGCCCATATGGGACCTGTCTTTTCTTCGGCATCCATACGCATGGTCCGAATTTTAACAATATTGAACGATTTCCCATCGAGACCAACCCGAGTCTGCCGATAGAAGACAGGACCAGGAGAGGTGAGCTTAATAAGCACGGCAATCAACAACGCAATTGGTGAGGCCACCACCAAGGCCACGGCCGCACCACAGACATCAACCATCCGCTTCAGAAAAACAAATTCCACCCGTAGAGAGGAGATCCTTGCAGGGTAATAATAGGAAGGCCCTCAAAATATTTGGCCTCCGCCCGCAACGTCACAAACTCATAAATGGATGGAATGATCTTCACTCCTGCTGTGGTCCCGGATAGGATTTTCATCAATCCTTAGTTTCACATTCCACTTCCGGCGGCAAACACAAAAATACGATGTCCACATTGCTGGTTAAAATATCTGACGCTTGGTCAAACGTTCCGATAACAGGTGTCCCTTCCAACATTTGACCAACCTTTTCGGCATTCCTGGTCAAATACCCGCGAACCTGGAGGCCAAGTTCGGGATGCATTTTGAGGGTATCTCCCACCCTCTGCCCAAGTTTTCCCGCTCCGATAATAACCACCTGGCGTTGGTTGTATCCCATACGCCGGAAGACCCTGAGAATTTCCCGAAAAACCATCCTGGAACAACCCAATACCACCAGATTCAACAACCAAAAATACATGATTACCAAACGGGGAAAGCTCAAACGGCTTCGAGAAAAAGGTCAATGCAACCAGGATCAGAATACTCAGCGTATTGGCCTTGGCAATGTCCACAAATTCCGCCAGATGGGAACCCATTCTTCGAGGCCGATACAGATTAAACGAATAGAAACAAATTCCCCATACAGCGACAATTGGAAAAAGAAGCCAGAGATAGATCAATTGGAGCGATGTGCTTTTCCGGTGATGGAAATGCAGAAAAACGAATGAAAGGAGCGCCTAGCTCAGCACGCAAATCAAAACCAAATCCGAGAGAAAGAGAAGATTTTTCAAAAATTCACTGTGGCGTTTCAACATAGTGTGACCCGACGAAATTCATGGTAACCGGACATGATAACTTGCTGCACCTGCTGCTTGAAATGGAGCGATCAAATGGTTCAACATGTTTCCGAATCGCATCCGGATCAAAATCGGTGAGGTGCTGTTTGAACAACTGAATGGCTTCAATAATTGCTTGGACCGACTGCTCGTAGTGGAAGACCCCGGTCAGTCCGGGGAGGAGATCCACTCCTTTGAGCACCTCGTTCTAAATGATTTGCGCCTTGCTTAGGTAAAGGATTGAGAGGAACGATGGTTTCAAGAGCTCCACCCTTTCCATAGGCAATTACCGGTTTCCCAGTGGCCATTGCCTCCAAAGGCACAATACCAACGCAATCCTCTTCACCGGGGAAGAGAATGGCCAGACACCGACTGTAAAAGTCTCTGACACGATGATCTGGCTGCCAGCCAAGAAACTCGACAGTAGGACCGGCTATTCGCCTTAATCGTTTTTCATCCTGTCCTTGGCCAATAATTTTCAATGGAAGCTCCAACTCATTCGCCGCGGCAATGGCCAGGTCGACTTTTTTGTAAGGCGCAAAGGCTGTGACCATCAAGAAAAATCCTTCATGGCGATGTGACACCTGAAATGCCTGCCAATCGACAGGAGGGTAGACCACACAGGCCGACCTCCCATACTGTCGTGTGATTCGTTCTGCCACGTTGTGCGAATTGGCAATAAAACGACTCACATGGGCATTGGATTCCACATCCCACTGCTGAAGTCGTGCTCGGAAAAGGCCCATCCCCAACCTGGCAAAATTCCAAAGGCCTGCGTTTTCAAAATAGGTATCGAATCCATCCCAGATATACCGCATGGGGGTGTGAACGTAGGAAATATGGCAGGTCTCGCGAGGCACTCGAATACCCTTGGCCACGCAATGGCTCGAACTGACCACCAAATCATACTGGTGGAAATCCAAACGCTGAATAACTAACGGAAAGACAGGGAGCAAATACCGATACCTACTTTTGCAATGGACTCCATTAAGCCAACTCGGAATAATAGGATGCCGCTCGATCGTTGGCGACACACTGCCTTTCACATGGAATAGCGTATAAATTGGCGCATCCGGGAACAGTTCACACAACGCTTCAAGGCACCGCTCGCCACCCCGCATGCCGGTCAGCCAATCATGAACAAGCGCGACTCTCACCATCACACGCCTTGAATAATTTCAGAAACCTGTTTGGCCGTTTCTCTGACAATATTGTTGTGCCGTCTCAGGCCGCGATGACGGAGATCCTGACGAACCTCCTGTGTGGTCAGAACATACTCCAGAGCCTCTGATAAATCTTTCACACTGCGGGGGTTAACGAGAATCCCTCCGTCCGCTACTACTTCCGCTGTGGCGCCGCTGTTCCCTGAAACGACAGGAATCCCACAAGCCATGGCTTCCACCAGAGGAAGTCCGAATCCCTCATACAGAGAGGGGGAACACGAACATCTCAGCTCCAGTATACAGAGCCCCAATGTCAGCTTGTTTGACATAATCCAGGAATACCACACGGCCATAAAGTCCTAAATTACCCACAAGCGTTTCCAGGGACGGGTAAAACCTTGGATCTTTTTTCCCAACTATAAGCAATTGATGAGGAAGTCGTAATGCGAAACGGGCAAAGGCCTGAATTAATTTGGCTAGATTTTTATGAGGGTGAAGATTCCCGACGTAGAGCAGATATCGATCAAGGCCATACCGCATTTTAACATGAGTAGGGTCGATATGAGGATGAAAGTCAGTATGATTGCATCCTCCAGGAATGACTTTAATGTGACATGGGTCAATCTTTAAGTCAGCAATCAAATCGGCCCTTGATTGTTCAGACACCGTAATAATCCTTTTAGCCTTTCGCAAAAGCGGCGCAACATACCAGCGAAAATATTGATATTGAAAAGGGTATTCCTTGAGGAAATTTGAGGGGGATCAGATCATGAACGACCACAGTTTGCGGAATACGAGTGCCTAGCACATATTCTGGAATAGGGGAAAAATACTGGGAGATACTATCCTTGAACAGTCGCACAGGCAAAACAGTCTGAGTCCAAATCAGGCGAGCCAAATGAGCCTTTTTCCCATAAGCGGGCGCAAGTGGAAAGAAAATTTTCCTGCTCCTCCCCGTTGTCAATCGAAAGGCTTCTGAACATGACGTATACACAGTAAGGTCAGGAAGAATTTTTTCCAACTCTTTGACAAGCTGAATGGTATAGACTCCCAGTCCACTCACATACGGATCGACAATAGAGGCATTAACGCCAAGCGACATCAAGACCACTCATGATCGTTTCATATGTCCCAGTAACCCCGGAAGCGGCGAACACTCACCGAAACTGTCCCTTCGCATCCTCATTAGAAAGACAGGACGTCCGTCTTCTTGAACCATTCAACAGACACTTAAGATGATGCCCTCAAATGTGCCTCCATCCAACATGTCGAAAGTCAGTCCATGGCAGTGTTGGAAAATGCCGCCAGCGGCGTTCTTGCCCTTAGGCCGTGCTCCTGGACTCCTTCCTACGCTCCGCTCGTCCAAGCGGCTGCGGCATTCCCTTCGAGAGGCCTCTGGTCAGGACTGGATGGGCCTACCTTCGGCAGGGCTTAGGACAAACTTTGAACAGTCCACTATTTTTTCTCCGGTGAGCCTCGGCTACTCATGCTCTATGAAACGGCAAAAAGTTTGACATATTCACCAGCCCCTCCATGGCAACAGGACCAACTTCAACACCTGACAAACCTTCCCAATAGGTGACAATCATCAAAAGCCGATCGGTTGATGTTTTTATTTTCAGATTTCAGAAAAAACAGTCAGGATCTCCCGCTCGGCATCATGAAGAGTATCCGAGATAGATGATTTCTACCAGAAGCTGACCTCAAAAACATTGGCATCCAAAAGTTTGGACAATCGATGCATAATCAACCCATCTAGCCCAATTCATCACAAACGAGGATTCCCCCTCGGACTGGCGCCAACAATACGATTTTTGTGCAAACAACAAGAAAGAAGTGCCAATCGGACCTTGAGGCTTTTGAAAAAATACCGCTGATTGGCATAGTTGAGTCGTTTTCACTCATTCACATTATCCGCAAACGGAGCTCTTGACTGATCCTCCACGACCGCATCAGGAACATTCCAGGCTTCCCAGCCTGCTTGCGTGGCACTCAGGCACGGATCGACATCTTCATAATACAAAAAAATGATCATCAAAGCCCCCAAATCATTCCAGATTGCACGACGGCAACACAGGAATGCCCCCTGACACCCATGCCACAGGCTCCGTCTTCTGAGGTATGATGAAACCTCATAGAACACCGGCACAGCAACCGACGAAAGATCCCCCGTGATCCCACACGCTTAGCCGTTCAGGCGAATCAGCATATCCACCACAATTCGGAACAACGACGACGGATCTCCATGGCTTACAAAGGCAGGCCTGAGTGATCTACAAGGCGTCCCCAGACAATTCAAGCCCGGGGATCCTTCTCACAATATTCGATAAGCGTTCGATTGGACTGTGCTACCAAAACGGCATCGGGGTTTAATAAAAGATCCTCGCCGCAAGCAACGCGGAATTGGAGCCATTAAAAAGACTGTGCCTAAGGTTATGGGAAATGCTAGATCTTTTTACCACACACGAACAACTCAAGTTGGCCCCAAATGCTCGAGAACCAATGGTTTCTGGATTCCTCCTGACTACACAGAGAAGAAAAAAGCTCTTTATACTTAGCAAATTGTTTTCCGAACTTCTGGCCGACCATAACGCTGTCGATAGCCAACATCGTTGGGTCAGGTTCTGCCCGCCAAAATGCAAGATGCTCGGGTGGAACATATATTTCTACTCGAAATCCTACATCTTTTAATTTAGTTATCACGTCCCACCCATTCCGCCTGTACACTAAAGCGTTATCACCATGATATTCTGGATCGACCGGTTTGAACGTAAAGTCCGTTTGCACGGGGATTGCCAATACGAGGAATCCCCGATCACTCAAACAGCGAAAACTCTCATCTATTGCCTTTTCATCGTCCTCAATGTGCTCAAGAACATGGGAGTGTGCAATGATATCCAGCGATTTGTCCTCGAATGGCATACTACACAGGTCCACTTTTTTAACGCCCTTAAAACTTTCCTCGTAGTAGTCACTGCATGTCAAATGACCGTATTTGGCTATACATGCCATGAACGAACCTATCGCCCAAATTCACAAAACCAAAGCTGGAGGCCTCTAGCATTCTCATCTGCTGATACGTTGGGTCAATTCCGGGCACGGCAAGCCCATTTGAGTAGATTCCTGTTAACCGTTCGATCACTTTTTTCAAGCCGAGGTAATAGAACCTGTTTCGTGCATTCACCCCACAGCTCACACAACAAAGGCCCTCGCAATGGATCCCATATTGGCCCTGCACAATTTTCAGCGGAATCGCGCCACAAAGAGGGCAGGAAGATACTAATTGCTCAGTTTCATATTTGGGTTCCTCTGCTTCATGAAATTGTTGATAAAGGCGTCTATCGGAAGTGGCTTGCAGGATTCGGCATCTACGAATTGTGATCCCCGTTCTTGCACAGTCTTGGATTCCCTGACCAGAGCTGAAAAGTCACGATGCATTAGATTTTTCAATGTAGCCTGCAGGGATTCTTCCGAGGAAAAACAGTATCCGATATCAAGACACCGAACAAGATCAGCCGGACCACCGGTATCAAAGACCACAGGAATACAGCCAAATTGCATAGCTTCTACCGGCGTAATGCCAAAGTGTTCGAATTTTTCAGGTTCACGCTCTCTGTGACATCCAATTCCAGTGCCATGAACGTATATGATTGCATCCGAAAATAGTTTATCAAACTCCTTCTTTCCATATTTGGAAGCACCTCGGCATTCAGTCCTTTGAGACAACGTTTCACTGAGTGGAAATAGGCCACATGATCTGATTGATCGAATGTAACTTCCTGCCAAAACCAGCTTCCACTGATTTGCGTCTGGCATTTCCGTGACAAGCGAGCGATATGCCTTTGCGATCTCAAGTTGATTCTTAGAATGTCCAAACGGATTGAACCGCCCAACGGATAAAATTACCTTTTTCTTTTCATGCTTGGAAAAAATTCTTTTTTTCTCATGAAAAACGCGAAGCATTCGAACTGGATAGATAACATGGCCACGAATATCCCTTCCCCAAAACCGCTTGGTCCTATTTCTCTGTATATTGGGAGTTAAAGAGAAAGAAATAAGACTTAAGCATCTTTTGAGACGCATGGCGATGAGGAAAACTGACCAAGTACCAGGAGTGAGGTGCGCGACTAGGAAGAACAGAACAAAAAGTAGAGTTGATGAATACAAAGAAACGTTCAGTCCACTTACTGTGCATGTTCGGCAAAACAAGCTTCCGGCACCGCCCTAGGTCAATTGCGAAGTATGCACTTAAAAAATCGATGTCGAAATCACTTTCAGATATTAATTCAATCGGACCCAACTGAAATCCTGATGCAATGACACGTCCTCCCGCCGCCGCCTCGTGTATTCCAAAAGCTATTGTATATTCCGATAGCCCTTCGGCGTTTGACAAGCTGCTCCCCTGCATTCAACCGTTGGATTAGCCGTTGATCATAATCTGCCAGAATACCCATGAGCTCTGGATTAACAGAAGCTTTATATCTCCCCCTTAATTCCGTTAACGCTTTCATCAACACTTCGACTACACCCGTAAACGTGAACACCGATTGACTTCGTTCCACAAGATACCGCCATGTAGGAGAACCCTCGGACGATGTGGCGGAATGCCTATGAAAGACGATAGATCGCGGTGCATAGAGGATTTTAAATCCAGATGAGGTGATCCATCTCGACAGCTCAGAATCTTCGTAGTAAGCGAAAAATTCCGGCACGAAGATTTCTCTATCAATAATGGCCGCACGTCGAATAAGGGCCGCACACCCACAAAAATACGGCAGATAACATTTCTTGTCGTACTGACCCTGGTCGTTTTCAGCGAAATCCTCTGTCGCGCGGCATGCCATCAGAGCCTGCAATGGAGCCGGCGTTATTGACAATAAATCCGGCGTTCCCGACGCCGTCAATCGAAAAATCTAGGGCTAAATTTACCTGTTGAGCAAGAGAGGTGCGACACATAAACTTAGTTCGTGTTCTTAACTCAACTTCTCCCGCATGCGTGGTCAGAGCCCAAAGCCGGATCTCAATCGGTCCTCTAAAAAACCGGAATCGAAATAACTATGTTTTGGTCATCGTCGGCTTCCAAATTTCCACCTTTGACAACACCACTCGAACGAAAAACTTCTCATAACACAATGAATTAATTAATAATTTCAGATCAAGAACTACTTTCTGATCGCTATAAATTTCAAGATCTTGAAACCGGCTAAAAAAAAGAATCTTTGGTGCAACGACTGCAACATCTCCCTCAACTCGAATT
>CAWDGE010000026.1:0-62561 GCA_963801755.1 uncultured Nitrospirales bacterium
GAGGATCAAAGAAAAGATAAATCCAAATGAAGCGGAAATCTGCCGGGTTGCAATTAAGACTGCCTCAGATATTTCCCCCCGACCCGCCAAAGCATGGAAAGCAGGGTTCACCCATTAGCAGGCTTCGCCAAGTGGACGCTGGGCGCGCGAGGGTGGGGGTGGATGCTACTTTGCCGGCGGGATCTGGGCAGCCCTGGCTCCCCGCTCCTGAGCGGCTCTGTAACTCGTCGATGGCATCAGCCACCATGATCCCATGGCCAAAGTAGCCGACGCGTTCCTCCAATCCTTCGGCGTGCAGGATATCGCGCACCGCCCCATGCGGGGCGACGAGCCGAAGGCGAATCCCCATCGCTTCGAGTGTCGCATGCCGAGTTGCCAGCATGCGCACACTGGCAAGGTCGACGATGGGTGAAGTGGACAGATCGCATATCACCAGCTTTAGCGCTCCGGTGGTCGAACGGATTTTTACCCAGACGGCATCACACACGTGCTCGACGTTGAAGACAACAGCAACGCCTCCACGCGAATCACCAGGACACACGGAACGGCTTCGTTGTCGAGGTTGCGCCCGATGTCGGAGTAACTCCTGGTGCCGGGAATACGGCCGAGGAAAGCCACATTCGGTTGCGCGGCGCGGCGGATGAGCAACAATATTGAGATGATGACCGCCACCATGACGCCTTTCAGGATGCCCAGCAGCAGTACCCCGGCGAACGCGACCATCGATACGTTGAATTCGAAACGACTTACCCGCCACACGTGCCGCAGTTTGTCAATGTCGATCAACCCCTTGACCGCAAACAGCACGATGGCCGCGAGCAGGACGGTGGGAAGGTTGCTCATCAATCCCGTCAGGTAGATCAGGCACAGCCCGATGGTCGCGGATGCAAACACCAGCGCGAGCGATGTTCTGGCCCCTGCCTTGTCGTTCACCGATGACTGCGACAGGCCGCCCGCCACCTGGTAGGCCTGGCAGAACGCGGCGGCTAGATTTGCGGCACCAAGGCCAAGCAATTCGTGGCGAGGATCAATTTCATAGCCATTCGCCTGCGCCAGGGCCCGTGCCGCGGAAACGCTTTCCACGTATGCCAGCAAAAGACACGCGAATGCCAGCGGAATCACGCCATCCACATCGCGCAGCCGCAGGCCCGGCGGGTGAAAGTCGGGCAAGCCCTGCGGCAGCGCCCCGACGACTTTGAAGCCGAGATCACCCAGCGGAGTGACCGATAAGGTGATGATGGAAATCACCACCACGCACAACGCGACAGGGAGACCCGGCAGCAGCTTTTTCGCCCAGCAGTAGCACAGCAAGCGCGGCGAGACCGAAAGCCAACACGGCGAGGTTGGTTTCGGAGAGCTGGCCGCCCAGGATGACGAGACGCTCAAAGAAGTGCTCCCCGCCACCCTCGACTCCGAACAACTTGGGCAACTGGGTCAAGGCGATCGTGAGTGCCGCGCCGGCCTTGAACCCGAGCAGAATGGTTTCGCTGATGCAGTTGACCAGGGAACTCAATCTCAGCAGCCATGCGAGTAGGCACATGCCTGCCATAACCAGCGCTGTCAGCGCCGCGATGTCCGCCCAGCGTCCCGGGCCGCCCTGTGCCATACCGGCGACGGTGACCCCGACGACCATCGAGATCGCCGAAGTTGGCCCGATCGCAAGCTGGCGCGACGAGCCGAACAGCGCGTAGAACAGGCCGCCGACCAGATAGCAGTAAATGCCGTATTGCGGCGGCAATCCGGCGAGCGACGCATAGGCGAGTGACACCGGAATACCGTAGGCAGCGAGGGTCACGCCGGCGATGGCGTCCTGCATCATCCACTGGGGACGATACGCAGGCAGCCACTGCGCCGGGGGAAATGCCGCCCGCCACCCACGGACCGGACCTCCGCCCGCGGGCTTGTTGGCGGATCGGGTTTCTTCAGTCATGACGTCGTATCCCTTGACATACCTACTCCGAAATCCTGTCCGCTGGCACGCCTGTCCAGGCAGATGAGGTGGTTGACGGGCACTGAGCGTAGCATACAATAACCCGGGTTTTGAGAAGTGAGAAACTCGTCTCCTTCGGAATCAAGGGGAGATTGGCATTCACCGACCTTTTGCTCCACACAAAGTTTGCGCCCTTCGGGACGCGCTAAGCAACAAGCGCGAGTCACGGGGTGAAAACCGGAAACACAGAAAATCCCGTTAATACGAGAATTTGGTATACACGTGCAATGCGTTTATCTGCCAGCGCGTTTTTACTGGCAAACCCCAAGATGAATTTCCAATACACAACGTAAAGCTTTAAGGCAGAGCAATCTTCACCCGAACTTTCACCATGACATATTGTTCCCATGTAAGACAGACTGTCCCATGTAAGACAGACTGTATGGCCTAGGGTACGTCACTCTGGCACAGGACCTGCCAATATCGCTGAGATGAACGATGGATAAAACGGGGTGCGTAAGCCACAGACCCGGGCACGGCCTCCTTGCTCCAGGGGACAGAAGACATACTTGATCCTGCATGTGACATTTTCCCCTTTCTGCCTGCCGGTCTCTGGCGCGTTCCTCCCCACTCGTGCGTACATCCTATCCCCGTCGTCGACTGCCTTCGTATGTAAGGTATTGAATTCACACGCCATGTATTTGTGCGGTCCATACTCTTTGCACAAAACCGTGCCCGTAGTTTTTGCTGGAGTCAATCATTGGTTTGTCCAACCAACCTAAAGAAAATCCTGATGGAAATACCCGATGGCCTCAAGAAGTCGCCACGAAGCGGGGACTCCAACTTGGCCTCTTTTTCCAACAGAAGAGTGGGTTCGTCAGGTATTCCTCGTATATAATGATTAGCAGCCGCTCCCTTAATGAAGGGAGCTATCATGGGGGGCATCAAGGCATTGTTCTTGCGTTGAGCCTTTTGGCTTTTGTAGGCAGGCAAGTGCCGATGCACTGAGGCAAGCAGAGCTTGGAGTGAGAGGCGGTCTCGGATATAAGCACCTAATACAGACCCGTTCATTGTAATATGAGTTATAGAAGTGAGAAAGGAGTTCTATGAAGACTGCTGAACATCTCCGTCTCGAAGAAGCGCGTCAGGTGAAAATGCTTTGGAAGAAATGGGGTCCCTACCTCAGCGAACGCCAGTGGGGAACGGTGCGCGAGGATTACAGCGACGGCGGCGACGCCTGGAATTACTTCACGCACGATCACGCCCGCTCGCGCGCCTACCGCTGGGGCGAGGACGGCATCGGGGGGATCTCGGATGACCAACAGCGCCTCTGCTTTGCGCTGGCTCTCTGGAACGGGAAAGACCCGATCCTGAAAGAACGGCTTTTCGGGCTCACGAATAGCGAAGGCAACCATGGCGAGGACGTCAAGGAATATTATTTCTACCTCGACAGCACGCCGACGCATTCCTATATGAAGTATCTCTACAAGTATCCGCAGGTCGCCTTCCCCTATTCTGATCTGGTGGACACGAACCGCGGGCGTTCCCGGAACGAATCCGAGTATGAACTGCTCGACACCGGAGTCTTCAATGACGATCGTTACTTTGATGTCTTTCTGGAATACGCCAAAGGCGGGCCGGACGACATCCTGGTGCAGATTACCGCAGTCAACCGGGGGCCGGAGGAGGCAGAGCTGCACCTCTTACCGACCCTGTGGTTTCGCAACGACTGGGCAACCTGGATCGCCGCATCCAACAGGGCGGCCGAGAAACCCACCCTCAAGCAGATCCAGACAACGGCGGACACAAGCGCCATCCTGGCGCAGCATGCCTCACTGGGCACGTACTATTTGTACTGCGACGGCGCCGCGCCGCTGCTCTTTACCGATAACACCACGAACAACGACCGGCTTTTTCCCGGACAACCGAATGCCAGCGGCTACGTCAAGGACGGTATCAATGACTATGTGGTGCAGGGTCGCCAGACAAGTGTGAATCCTGAACACCAAGGCACAAAGGCCTCCGCGCACTACCGGCAGATGGTGGGTCCCGGCCAGTCGATGACTGTCCGCCTGCGTCTCACCAGCCAGGGCCCCGTCGAGCTGGGCAAGAACAAGAAAGGGGTTGCTGGCCCCTTCGGCTCGGTGTTTGCCAAGGTCTTCTCGGCTCGCCTCAAGGAGGCGGACGAGTTCTACCGTTCCGTCACCCCGCCGTCCGTCTCCACGGATGCGGCCCAGGTGATGCGACAGGGCCTTGCCGGCATGCTGTGGAGCAAGCAGTTTTACTTTTTTGATGGGGATAGCTGGTTGGAGGAGCATAATTCCAATCCCCTCCATGCCGCCTATCGGAGTGCCAGGAACTCGGAGTGGTTCCACATGGTCAACAAGGACATCATTTCGATGCCGGACAAGTGGGAGTATCCCTGGTACGCCGCCTGGGACCTGGCCTTTCACACCCTGCCGCTTGCGATTGTGGACCCCGACTTCGCGAAACAGCAAATGCAGCTGATGCTGCATGGGCACTACCTGCACCCCAACGGGCAGATTCCCGCCTACGAATGGAACTTCAGCGACGTAAACCCGCCGGTTCACGCCTTTGCGACTCTCTTCCTGCACCACACTGAACAGGCCCTGCGTGGCGAGACGGACGTCGATTTCCTCAGATCGGCATTCAATAAACTCTGCCTGAACTTCACCTGGTGGGTGAACCGGAAGGACCGGTTCGGCAAAAATGTGTTCGAAGGGGGATTCCTGGGCCTCGACAACATCGGCGTCTTTGACCGGAGTGCCCCGCTGCCCACCGGCGGTCACTTGGAGCAGGCAGACGGCACAGCCTGGATGGCGTTGTTCAGTCAGAACATGGCCGAACTCGCGGTGGAACTGGTGCCCCATGACTCTACCTACGAAGACATGGTGACAAAGTTTGTGGAGCACTTTCTCTATATCGCCGGGGCCATGAACAAGTCAGGACCGGAGGGCATGTGGGACGAGGAGGACGGTTTCTACTACGACATACTGCGGCTCCCGGACGGCAGCGCTCAGCGGCTCAAGGTACGCTCGATGGTGGGCCTACTACCCTTGTGCGCCACCACGGTGACCGAATCGTGGCAACGCGAGCGCCTTCCAAAGATGACCGCCGCGTTGCATGCCCGCATGCTCCAGATGCCTGAACTGCTCAAAACCATGCACCCCACGGGCCAAGGACATTTTGGCGTAGCCGAACGGGGGATCATTGCCCTGCTCAATCAGGATCGGCTCCGGCGGATCCTCTCAAAGATGCTCGACGAGAACGAGTTCCTGAGCCCCTACGGCATCCGCTCGCTCTCCAAGTTCCACGAGCAGAACCCCTATATCTTGCACGTTGGCGGCCAGGAGTACCGGGTGGACTACCTGCCTGGTGAGTCGAACTCCGGCATGTTCGGCGGGAACTCCAACTGGCGGGGACCGGTCTGGATGCCGGTGAATACGATGATTATCCGCGCACTCCTGAATTTTTATCTCTACTACGGCGACAATTTTACCATTGAATGTCCCACAGGATCCGGCAAGATGCTGAACCTCTTCGAAGTCTCCAAGGAGATCGCGGATCGACTGAGCCGGATCTTTCTGCGTAATGAACAAAAGCGGCGTCCTATCTATGGAGGTACGGAGAAATTCCAATCTGATCCCCACTGGCGGGACCACATCCTGTTCTATGAATACTTTCATGGCGATAATGGATCAGGTCTGGGCGCAAGCCATCAGACCGGCTGGAGCGGTCTGGTGGCTAAGAGCATCCAGCTCTACGGGCTCCTGGATGCCAAGCGCGCCTTGGAAGGTGGCAAGCAGGCTGGTTTCAAGGCGGCCGCTGGGAGCCGCGCCAAATCATGAAGGCCTCTTCCGCCCATCCCCTGATCTATCAGATCAACACGCGTGTGTGGCTGACTGAGCTGGCCCAATCTCTCGGACGGCCGGCGACATTGGACGACATTCCGGACGCCGAGTTGGACCGATTGGTAAAGATGAACTTCGACTGGGTCTGGTTTCTGAGCGTCTGGCAAACCGGCCCAGCCGGTCAACGGGTGTCGCGCACCAATCACGAGTGGCGTAGAGAATTCGAGGAGACACTGCCCGATCTTCGCGAGGAAGATATCGCCGGTTCCGGGTTTGCCATTACCGGCTACACCGTGCACCGCGATCTGGGAGGCGATGCGGCGCTGGAATGTTTGAGGAAACGGCTGCAAACACGCGGACTGAAGCTGATGCTCGACCTCGTTCCGAACCACATGGCCCCGGATCACCCGTGGATCGACGAGCATCCGGAATACTTTGTCCAGGGCAGTGAGACGGATTTGGCTCGCTCCCCCGGAACTATTGCCGCCTGCACACGAAACAGGGTCCGCTGGTACTCGCCTATGGGCGGGACCCGTACTTTGAGGGCTGGCCGGATACGCTGCAACTCAATTACGGCAATCCGGCGACGCAGGACGCGATGATCGGAGAGCTGCTGAGGATCGCCGGGCAATGTGACGGGGTGCGCTGCGACATGGCCATGCTCCTCCTGCCCGATGTCTTCGAACGGACGTGGGGCCTCCAAGCCGAGCCATTCTGGCCGAAGGCCACCCAACGAGTTCGCCAACAAGCTCCCGGCTTCTGTTTCATGGCGGAGGTCTATTGGGATTGCGAATGGACCCTGCAACAACAGGGCTTCGATTACACCTACGACAAACGCTTGTACGACCGTCTGCGGGAGGGGCATGCCCGGCCGGTGCGCGACCATTTGCGCGCCGACCGGGACTATCAGAATAAGATGGCCCGGTTCCTGGAAAACCACGACGAACCCAGGGCCGCCGCGACGTTCGCACCAGGGGTGCATGAGGCCTCCGCCATCATCACGTTTCTTTCCACAGGCATGCGCTTCTTCCATCAAGGGCAGTTCGAAGGTCGTAGGAAGCGGATCTCGCCGCATCTGGTTCGTGCACCCAAGGAACCCACCGACGACAGGCTGCACCCCTTCTATGATCGCCTCCTCGCGGTGCTGCGGCACCGGACCGTGCGGGAGGGCCAGTGGCATTTGCTCGACTCTTTGCCGGCGTGGGATGGTAACGGAACGTGGGATTCTTTCCTGATCTTTGCCTGGCAAGGCCCCGGGCAGGAGCGGCTATTGGTGGCGGTGAACTACGCGGCCACCCCGGGCCAGTGTTATGTCCCTCTTTCCTTTCCAGATGTGGCGAGCCGCACGGTGCGATTGAAGGATCTCATGGGTCCCGCAAGGTACGAGCGCGATGGAAACGACCTACTGTCGCGCGGCCTCTATCTCGATGTGCCAGGCTGGGGCTATCACGTCTTCGAGCTGGCCTGACAGGCAGGGGGCAAGAAGAAAAGCAGAACAATCATCTTCGAACGCACAAGCGCCACGAACCTGGGACCCTTAACCATGAAACCCATCCGGATATCGAACGTCATGGCCGGTGTGCTCAGTCTGACCTGCTGGGGGCTGCTGTTCGGCCACGCTGCGATCGCCCAGGAGTCGGCCCCACAGAAGGCGGCTCGCGAAACTCTCACCATCGATCTCGCGAAGGTGGGAAAACCGTGGACCGGTGATCTGGATGGGATGATCGAGCGGCGGGTCATCCGGGTGCTGACCGTCTTTAGCAAGACCATCTATTTTAGCGATAAGGGTGCACAACATGGCATCGCCGTTGACTACGCCCGGCTGTTCGAGGAAGAGCTCAACAAGAAAATGGCTGCCGAAAAGAAACTCAAGCACAAGCACATGAAGGTGCAGATGGTGTTCATTCCCGTCAGGCGGGACGAACTGCTGCCGGGCCTTGTCGCCGGCAAGGGTGACATCGCCGCCGCCGCTCTCACGATCACGCCGGGCCAGCAAAAACTGGTGGAATTCACCGCGGCCGGTCTGAGCAACGTAAGCGAGGTCGTGGTGTCGGGGCCCGCTTCACCGCCCGTCGCCAGCCTGGCCGATCTCTCCGGCAAGGACGTCTTCGTGCGCAAAACATCGAGCTATTACGAGAGTCTTGTTGCGCTCAACGAGAAATTTGCGGCCGAAAAGAAATCACCAGTGACACTCAAGGAAGCCCCAGAGACGCTGGAGGACGAGGATCTGCTCGAGATGCTCAACGCCGGCCTCGTTTCGCTCGTCATCGTTGACAAACAACTGGCGGACTTCTGGAAACAGATCTTCCCGCAGCTCACCGTGCACGATAACATTGCGGTCCGCACCGGAGGCGAAAAGGCGTGGGCGATTCGGAAAGACAGCCCGCAGCTCAAGGCGATACTGGACGATTTCGCAACGCGCCACAAGGTTGGGACCTCGACCGGCAACCAACTTCTGAGGCGCTACTTGAAGAACGTCAAATACGTGAAGAATGCGGCTTCCGAGGAGGAGCGCAAGAAATTCCTGGGCCTGATCCAGTATTTCCAGAAATACGGCGATCAGTATGACGTGGACTGGGTGCTGATGGGCGCTCAGGGCTATCAGGAATCGCAGCTCAATCAGAATGCCAAAAGCCCGGTGGGCGCGATCGGGGTCATGCAGGTGATGCCCGCCACCGGCAAAGATATGAAGGTAGGAGACATCACGGAGACCGAGGCGAATATCCACGCCGGCATCAAGTACATGCGTTGGATGATCGACCATTACTATGGCAACGAGCCCATGACCAAGCTGGACAAAGCCCTGTTCGCGTTCGCGTCCTACAATGCCGGCGCCGGCCGAATTTCGAAACTGCGCAAGGAAGCCACCAAGCGCGGACTTGACCCCAACGTCTGGTTTCACAACGTGGAGTATATGGCAGCCGAGAAAATCGGTCAGGAAACGGTGACCTACGTGACCAACATCTACAAGTACTACATCGCCTATCGCCTGATTCTGGAGAGCCGGACTGCCAGGAAGGAAGCGATTGAAACGATCAAGGGTGGAGCCCCATAGAATCATGCCTCAAGCTGCTTACCCCAGGAGAATAGGGTCAGGGTTATGGAGGGATGTGGCGTAGGGTCCCTTGGCCAGCCAAACGCTGACTTTTGGCCAATGCTATTATATTTAGAAATAGTGCCAAAATTTCTTGGAATGAATAGTCGCGTTGGGGATAGCGCTGTGCCATGATCGGGGAAGTACGCTCCAGTAGTCGTTCCATCTTTTATAGATCCACTCCGTCAGGGACCATTCGCGTGGCGTAAGTATGGTGAAGATCATGGAAATGGAAATTCGTAATTTGGCAGGCCGTCCTTGGTGGTTGACCGATTTAAATCAGAGAATGGTCGTTAAGCAAGCGGGCGCCGAACTTCAAGCATCGAACCTGCACGTGGACCTTGAGCTGTGGGGTTATCACGTCTTCTGGGTGAGCATCGGGACCTGAGTTGCATAAAACGGAGACAAACGATGGTTTTTCCCAAAAGACTTCTGTTGTTTTGTTTCTTTTTCAGCCTGATCATCCTTGCGGGCTGTGGGGAATTAGCCATACACGATACGGCGAGTCTGTTATTCCCCAGCTTTCAAAGGTCTGAAGTCGTCGGCTTTGTGGCGGGATTAGGAACGACCTTTGCCGCCCTGCCGGATTTGATCGGGATGCTCAAGCGGAGGTCAAGCAAAGGCATGAATCCAAGGATGGCTGCCATTATGGGCGCTTTCCAAATCGTTTGGGTCTACTACGGGTTGTTGATTGTTTCAAGACCCGTGATCCTTTGGAATATCATCGCGGTGGCGACGAATTTTATCAGCGTGGGCGCATATTTCTATTACGCCGCCGCGAGCGCTGACATGCACGAATCGCCGTCTCATTCCTTAGCTATGGCCTCCTTCCGCAAGGTGAACATACGATGAAAGCAGGCTTCGCCAACTTCGTCGCCTCTTCGGATGGTTCGGGTGGTTGGGCGGAGGGTCGCCCTGCTCAGCTTGACTGGCTGCATGAGCTTCGGGGCCTTGACACTCGACCGTGACCGACTGGACTTTACTCAGGCCGTGGCCAACTCCTGGAAGCAGCAGACAATGCTCAATATCGTCAAGCTACGCTATGCGGACACGCCGATTTTCGTCGATATCGGCCAGATCGTGAATGGCTACCAGTTGGTCAGCACCGTCCAGGCAACCGGCGACGATCTATCCCACCGGGCCGACCCAGCAACTTGTTCAATCTCGGCGCGCAGGGCCAGTACACGGATCGGCCCACCATCACCTACGTGCCCCTGACCGGATCTCAGTTCATCCGCACCCTGATGACTCCCATTCCGCCGATCCGACTGTTCGAGTTGGTCGAGGCCGGGTATCCGATTGATTTGTTGTTCAACGTGTGCGTACAGAGCGTCAATGCGCTCTCGAACGCCAAAAGTGGAGGACGAGCGCGACCGGCGGACCCGGAATTCGCCAAGCTGCTCAAGTCCCTGCGACAAGTCCAGGAATCCGGCGCCGTCGGATTACGCGCCGAGCCCGATCAAGACAAGAAAGGTGGAGGCCTCGTCCTGTCTTTCCCCCTCAAAACCATCCCTCCGGAAATCCAGGCTGAGCGGGCCACCATCAAACGTCTGCTCGGGTTGAATCCGGAGACGACGGAATTTCGGATCGTCTACGGGACGATGCACGAGCGGGATGACATCGTGGCCATACAGACACGTTCGGGAATGCAGATCCTCCGAGAACTTTCATCGCATGTCCAGGTTCCTGAAGAGCAGCAGAAGGAGCAGCGCGTGTTTCCGCAGGCGATGGTCCCACCCGATGGGCAGGATGCTCCCCCGCCGCTGATTCGGATTATGAGCGGAACGTCCAAGCCGGCTGACGCATTCGCGCTTATTCGATACAACGACTTGTGGTTTTGGATCGATAACCGTGATCTTCGCTCGAAAGGTACGTTCACCTTCCTCCTCATCTTGATGACCCTGGCCGACATCGGCGAGAAGGCCCCGTCGCCGATCATTACGATCCAGGCCAATTGAGCCTGCGATTGCGCTCGTCTCCCTGAATACCGGTCGTCCACCCATTGATCACGCATTCCGCGATTGGATTATTTCAATTTTGAAGTGCCGCTAAAGGACATTGAAATTCAATGAGTTATTTACCATTCAACTGCGCCGCAGTTGAAATTGGTCAACATGTGGTCAAAAGGTCATTTTGGCAACTACCAACTACCATGTGATCTTGCATTAAAGCGATTTTTACTACTGCGGAATCCTGGTGGACTTCGAGATGGATCGCCATCTTCATTCAAAGGGATCCCTTAAATTGCAGTTTCAGTTGCCCGTTCACGAAATAATTGTAGTAAGAAAAATGATTCTTGAATTCCGGCTGGTTTCGTTAACTTCCCATGCACATATAAATGAAATGTTCCTTTTTTCCTTTCCAGGAAAGAATAGGAACGGTATACTGCCGGGAACCCTCTAGGTCCACCAAAGTAGACACTTATGTCAGATTCCTACCGATTCGGAGATTATCAACGTGCACTGGGGCATGGAGTCGATGAACTCAGTTTCAACCCTATGAATCCAACTGTGAATTGGGATTCTCAAGGGCGTCTGATACCCTACCAACCGCCCAGGATAGATCTGACGGCTGAGGAAATCTACAAACTCCTACGTCCCTATGTCTCTGTTCGATTCATGGAACAGGTCAAATCGGTCATCCCCCTGGGCCTATACCTGGCGTTATTCCAGATCTTGATATTGCGCCAACTGGTTGAGAATTCCTTGGTGATCATCAGTGGCCTGTTTGCCGTGATCGTTGGGCTGATGTTTTTCATGGAAGGCCTCAAGTTGGGACTCATGCCTTTTGGCACCATCATCGGCAAGCGCTTGCCCGAAAAATCACCCTTACCATTGGTGTTAGTCATCACGCTTCTTCTCGGCATTGGTGTCACCTTTGCCGAGCCTGCTATCGGAGCCTTGAAAATTGCCGGCCAGAATGTCGTGGTTGAGAAGGCCGCCTACCTGTATGTCCTGCTGAATGACTGGTCTGGAATCCTCGTACTGGTGATCGGGTTCAGTGTGGGCTTAGCGGCCGTCATCGGTACATTGAGGTTCTTGTATGGCTGGAGTCTCAAACCGTTTATCTACGGGTCCCTGGCTCCTGTGCTCGCCTTAACGCTCTATGGAGCCTCTGATCCGGATCTGACTAACGTCCTAGGATTGGCCTGGGATGCCGGTGCGGTGACCACGGGGCCGGTGACCGTGCCGTTGGTCTTGGCGCTGGGTATCGGCATCGCGGCGGCAGCCGGAAAAGGCGATTCAGGATTATCCGGTTTCGGAATTGTGACCATGGCCTCTCTTTTTCCTATCATCGGCGTGCTTCTGCTGGCTTTTTATATTGCCTCCACGGTGACCCCCGCTGAAATTATTGCGGCCGCCCACCACGCTTCCGGAATGGTTCAAGCAGTGGCGCCTGCCTGGTATGAACGCAGTCCTGGTATGGAGATTGTATTGGGTGTACGCGCCATCCTCCCACTCGTCCTGTTTCTCTTCGTGGTCCTTAGGGTCATACTCAAAGATTCACTCCCCAATAAGGGCGAGATTCTGTATGGGATTGGCCTGACAATTATCGGCATGTGTGTCTTTAACTTGGGACTGACCTACGGACTTTCAAAATTAGGAAGTAACGTGGGGAGCCTGGTTCCTGCGGCATTCATGTCCCTCTCGGGCGTGCCCATATCACCTATTTATGTCTATTCGGTAGGCTTGATCCTTGCCCTGGTATTTGCCTGGGGCCTAGGCTTTGGCGCGACAGTGGCGGAACCAGCTCTAATGCGTTGGGCACAACGGCCGAAAATCTGACCAACGATGCATAAAAAAACATTGATTATGGCGGTCTCCCTTGGCGTTGCGATCGGGATTGCCACGGGTCTAGCCAAACTGATATTTGATTTACCGTTAGTCTGGTTGATCCTGGTCGGGTACCTCCTGGCCTTTGTGCTCACAATTTTTTCCAGTGAAGCCTTCGTCAATGTGGCCTGGGACAGCGCCGGTGTTACCACCGGACCCATCACGGTTCCCCTGGTCTTAGCTATGGGGTTGGGGTTTGGTAATGCCACTCACGCTGTGGAAGGTTTTGGCATTCTTTCTATGGCCTCCATCGGTCCCATCCTGACTGTTTTGGTGACGGGTCTTTGGGCAGACTACAAAGCCAAGGCCCAAGCTCGTGCAGCCATTGAAGGGAGGACAGGTTCACAGTTACAGGAGGTTCAAGCTATATTATGAGTACGAATATGACATATCTCACGGACGTCGCCATGATTACCTGCGTGGTGCAATCAGGGGATGCCCGACGTGATTGTCAAAGCCGCGCGGGATGCCGGGGCAACGGGAGCATTGGTCTACCATGGCAGAGGAATAGGCATTCGCGAACGTTTGGGAATACTGGGGATTGCTGTGGATGCCGCAAAGGAGGTCATCAGTGTCCTGGTCTCTTCCGAACAAACCGATATTGTGGCCCACAACATTTTCAAGGCCGGCCAGTTCGATACTCCAGGCAGAGGGTTTCTCTACATCACCCCATTGGAAAAAGTCGCAACCTATATTCCGGAGGCCGTGAAAGAACGCCTGCAAAATAAGAGGTCCGCGCAGGAAAGATCATGAGCGTCGGACAAAACTCCAACCATTTCATACCTCTTGAGCCCAGTCAGATCATTACCTGTGTTCTGCCTGATGACGGCACGGACAGAGTATTGCTCCGGACATTGCGTGAAGAAAAGGGCATCATTCGTGCCGATAGTGTTTCCTGCCGTGGCCTGGCTGTGCTTCGAGAAACTTTGGCCAAAAAGGGCCGTTTGCCCGAATCAGCTTTAGTGAGGATGGTTAATGTCGTGGTCTTGGTTACCGAAGCCGAGTCACTGTTGGCCTACATATACGAAAAAGCCCGTATCGGCCGTCCGGGTGGTGGCATGTTGCTCTTGGGTAAGCCTGTCATTTCTACCCCTTTTACTATTCCCGATAATCCAATCCACTAAAACTGAGATTTCAGCCTGTGCTCAGCATCGAAAAAGAAAAGCGTCCCCTTTTCTCCATTCAAAAATTCCGGAGAAGAATATTCATTTCAATCCTGATTAGTCATGAGCATCATGGGGATGAAGCTCGTGGTCAACCATGGCGTTCCACTTCTTCGGTCACGGAAGGCCTTACCGGTTTAAAGGAAGCCAAAGGGATCTTCATCATGCCGAGAAAAATGTTTTCCAAACGATGCCGGGAAAGGTTAGATGTTATACCAACCCCAAAAAAAACATCCGCAATGGCTAGGCTAATCTGCCTTTCCTCCTTAAGAGAGTGGGGGCAAGGGTCCATTTTCCAGGGTTCCGCAGTAGGGTTTTGCTCAGGTAGTTATGGAAGCCATCTTTCTTGCTCGGTTTCAAAGAGTTCCGCCTTGGAAACTTCTTCAGCAGGTCGATCGATTCTGGTGATGGCCGATTATTTCGAGCAACATCCCGAAACCCTTATCCACGAAAAAAGGAGTGGAGAACAATAAGATGACCCGTCGATTTGAATTGATTGTTCTCTGTCCATATCAGGTTTTTGTCGTATCATGTTCGTTGGCTGCCCAAGGACCCAGCCCTCCAGGCTTTTTGTTTTAAGTCCGAGCTCATTTCCCGAGCAAAAGAATGGTGTGTTTTCGGGATTGAGATTTCAGCCTATCTTGATCGCCCCCAAATGGTGATGCGTCGAAGGCCTATTAAACTTGAATCGGCAGAATATCATTAAGTGGACTGAACCGTTGAGTGAGAATGTCTTACGTCTTGGCAGCAAATCTTTCGTCCCTACTTTCCACGGATCGAATCGCAGGGTATCCATGTAAAAGCCCAACATCTTTGGATTACCAAATTGCTGTGGATTTCTTTCAGTTCGATGGGACCAGGGGAGGCTGTCCTGGTCGCACGGCGAAGTATTTTCAGTGGCGATAAAAAACTTGATCTCAACAAAAAATACGTGATTTCCATCATTAGACAAGTCGGGATTATGCTGTGCTGGTCGAGGCCATGAGTCAGAACCTTCTTGTTCTCAGTCATAAGATAGCCGAGGCGATGAATGCTCTGCCCCTACGAACCCATGACGGTTCATCATCCTAATCTTCTGTTGAACGAGGCATTCCCCGTCGCTTGCGATAGCGTGGCCGATTGGGCCTGTCCTGAGTTAAATCGGAAGGTGCACCCTTTTAAAATGGGGGTAGAGGGATTTTTGCATTCCTTTTTTCTTCTGAATACCTACAGTCATGCTGCGGGGATCTTAACCATTTGTGTGGGGTGAAGAGATGAACGTACTGGTACCCTCTGGATTATTGGTGTTGATGCTGGCATCCTGTGGACCTACACCGCAGTGGGTCAAGCCTGGAGCAACAGAGGCAGACTTGCAAACGGCAATTACTCTCTGTAATCGTGAAAATGTTCATTTTGGTCGAGATAACATCAGGCAAATTGGCCCGGACGATGAAATCATCGTCACCAGCAGACAAAAACGCTATGAAAGCGGCGCAGGGCAGATGATGAGGGAGAAATGTTTGGAAAGTAAGGGCTGGAGGCTCGATTATGTCGATTGACCTGGCTCATTCCCAAAAATGAGCCGATGTGCTTTCAGGGCTTTCGCCCTTTTTTCTGAAGGTCGAGGAGCGCCAGCTGGACCTGCTCGGGGGTTATGGTCTTAGCATCTTGGTCGCCAAACGCTAATCCATCGTTGACAGCGGGAATGTATGAGAATTCCTGACCTTGGATGTTTCAGGTAGGCCTACAGGAAAAAAGTGGAGTCAGCGTGGGAATTATTACAGTTGCTCCTGGCCAATTTTGGATCGCGGCGTTTTCTCAAAAATGAGACCATGCAGGAAATAGCATTCGCACGCAAAAGGCCATTGCCTAAATCGCTGACCACCTAGAAGTAAAAAATTTTCTCGGGAACAATCAAAAATAGCGGGGTTCTTTTCCTAGAGGAAAAAGAAAGAAAACGAGCTCCATGAAAAACCCATGAAGCTCGTCTTCATGTCCTATCCGGCAAACTTGAGATAGCCAACTTCTGCAGCTTATTCCAATGATTACCGGGAAAACGGGTTTAGGACTATTTGGTTGGATCTACACAATCCGGACGGCCTGATTCATGGCAAAACCGCCATCGAATTGCCTTCGCCCAATGTTCATAGGAAGCTTTGACATCATCCCAGCTGCTTGTAACGCCTTTAAACGTTTTTTCCCCGGAGCGCCGATCAATACCCGCCATCAGCAAATCACCGGTCTGGGAATCTATGAGTTTCGCTTCCACACTGGCCTCGCCTACCCAGATATTGGTCCCGGTAGACAATTTGGATATACCCGAAATCGTTCTCGTAATCGGTTCGAATGTGGAAATAAAATCTAACACAACAGGAGAGTCTGAAGCCTCTGTGATTGCCGCGCGGAGTCGAAACACATCAGGTCCAGGTGCTTGAACGATTTCATAGTCTTTTTCTAATTCCTTGACCATCGCATCTCGAAACACAAAAGCAAGATTCTGAAGGTCTTCAATGGGAATATCACGGAGGGGAGAGCCGTCTGGTCTTTGAGCATCGGGCATCTGCCAAATGGTCACAGGATCGATAATCACTTTTTTATATTTGGCAAAATAGGCTTTCCCCCCTTTATCCGTGATAAAGACCGTGGCTCCTGTCGGACTTTTTTCTTTTCGTAACATGGAGTAATCACCGAGAACTCCCTTATCCCCGATAAAATATGACTTTTGAGCCCCCGGTGCTTGATGGGTTTTGTCACACCCAGAAATCAATGGCACAAGGACCAAACCAGCAATCACAAGGTTCAATAACGCTTTTTTAACCATGAAGGGACCTCCAGGAAAATGTTAAGGAATAAAAAACGACAAAAATTGTGCTTCTTATACTGGGAGCCATTAACCTAAATCTATTATTGGGCGCCTAATACTAATCATCGATGGCAAATGTACATCTTCCCATTTAAAAAGTAAATGCCAACCTTGTTCACACAAATGCGGTGTCTTCATCGCCTTTGTCAGTGATGGTGTTTCCATTTTTTTTCCAATCGAAGTTCACCAGCCCGTTTGGTCAAATATTCAAACCTCACCGTCGAACGGGGTTCTGGCATAGATGACCTAAGTGGTTGATTGACCAGGTCATTCGTTCTGCCCAAGAATCTCCTCGATCAGTTGAAGGATAAAGTCGGAGGTGGCATCGCGGACAGGGCCATCGTGGTAGGAACCTTCAAAGGAAAATTTTCTGCGCTGATCGTCAGGGCCAATGCCCACCAATGAATCGACACGTCTGTTGTTTCCTCAACAGGGTATGGCCGGTACGTGATTCGGGAGCGTTCAGAGGATGATCTCCCCTCTTTCGGAAAAAGTGATGAAGACCAAGTGCAACGCCCCTGGACAACATTTCAGACCGGCTGTCGTTTTTGGAAAGTCCGGTTGTCCAAACCTTCGGACCCTTCTTCTAAAAGAAGTTCTGCTCCTTCAAGAGTATTTTTTTCAATCTTCTTACGGCATTGGAGAAGTGGCCACAAGGACAATCCGATCTCAAGTCGGTCGGCTCCAAACAGATGTGGTTGAGAAGTCCAGGGAGGATAAAAACAGAAACGTGTTCCAGAATTAAGCATGGTTGCAAGGAAAAAGTCAGGGAGAGAGGTCCGTCCAGCGAAACCTTTCTTCCCAGAGCCGCCGAGACCCCCCTTTTAAGCGCTTTCCGATAAACGTCAGCCTTGATAACCGGGAATAACACAAAGGCGGGAGCGCCACATGCTCCAAAAATAAGAACAAGGCCGATCCAAAATTTTCGTGAGGGCTCTGCTTTGGGTGGTGAGGGCTGCGTTAGAAAGGTTCCGCCGACCCGCCAGTGCGACTCGACCGCTCACCTGTTTTAATTCTGCTTAGTGAACGTCTAACATCTTATGTAGGTCGGAAAACTCGGTCATCACATGGTGATTGTAAGAGGAACTTCAATGCGGGAGGCGGAGCAGACAGAGCCCTTATTCTGCGGGAATAAGCGGAGCATTCCATATCTTCACGGCTGGGATTCCACGGTAATAGCTCAAAACATTCATTGTGCCGGTCTGAAGGAGAAAATGCCTGCCTGCAGGTGCAGGCAGACCGAGCCATCGAGCTACCAGCACTCGGAGAATATGACCATGAGCAAAAATAGCGACATCGCCCCTTGTCGTTCGAGCCCTGGCAATTGCGCGATCCGCCCGGGCCCCGACCTCCTCGGGGGTTTCACCACCCGGACAACCATCGGTAAATATCAACCAACCCGGTTTCTTTTCATGAATCTGCTTTGGGGTAAGGCCTTCATACTCGCCATAGTTCCATTCGACAAGATTGCCGTCCACCTCTGCCTTCTCGCCAAATCCTGCCAACAGACATGTTTCCCGGGCACGCTGCAGAGGACTGGTGAGAACCAGGTCAAAGGAGTGATTGGCAAACAGGGGCTTGAGAAGCCTGGCCAGTTTTCGACCATTTCCGGTAAGCGGCAAATCGGTGGTTCCCGTGTGTTGGCCGCTCAGGCTCCATTCCGTCTCTCCGTGACGAATAACGTAGACTTCTTGTGTATGTTCAGACATGTGTGTGTCGGATAAAAAAACCGAGAAGAGTCACAACTGTACCTATTTGTCCGTCCCTGTTGTCAATATATTTCATAAGCGGTCTTAAAGTAACCGGGGTGGCTAGCCAAACGAGGAAAAGAATGAAGTGTTTTACTTTCCCGTTACATTCCTATAAATTTTTTGTAAATTTCTTCCAATCTACGAGGTCGGAGAGGATCTGATTTTCAGAGTTCGTAAGAGGTTGTAATCGATTCCCGTTTTATGCAAATATTTTTCTCGGGAATTCTGAATTTTTTTTCTGATGCATCATCTTTTGGGGGGGAATCCCATGACCCAAGACAGGCTTAAAACGACGGCGAAGACCCTGGTCGCCGAAGGAAAGGGTATTCTGGCCGCCGATGAAACGGTGGGGACTATCACGAAACGATTCGAGTCCCTGAAAATTACCTCGACCGAGGAAAGTCGCCGTACCTACCGCGAAATGCTTTTTACAAGTCCGGGAGTCTCGGAGTTTATCAGCGGCGTGATTATGTATGACGAAACGATCCGGCAAAAAGATTCGCAGGGAAGTCCACTTCCGGAGGTATGCACCAGACTGGGGATCATCCCAGGGATCAAGGTGGATACAGGGGCGAAGGACCTGGCGGGATCGCCCGACGAAAAAGTGACGGAGGGATTGGACGGCCTTCGGGACAGATTGAGCGAGTATTACAGAATGGGCGCTCGATTCGCCAAATGGAGAGCCGTCATTCGGATTACCGACAGTCTACCAAGTCAGGCTTGCCTGTCGGTCAATGCTCACGCGCTGGGACGCTATGCCGCCCTCTGTCAGGAGCAAGGGCTCGTTCCCATAGTCGAGCCCGAGGTTGTGATGGATGGACCCCATACCATCGAACGCTGTGGAGAGATTACCGGTCATGTGCTCCACACAGTTTTCAACGCCCTTTATGCCCAGAGGGTTTGGCTGGAGGGCATGCTTCTGAAACCCAATATGGTCATTTCAGGTAAGGAGTGCGCCAAGCAGGCTTCGGTACAGGAGGTCGCTCAGGCCACATTGCAATGCCTTTGCCGTCATGTGCCGGCGGCTGTTCCAGGTATTGTCTTTTTATCAGGCGGCCAACATGACCGCCTGGCCACAGCACATTTGAATGCCATTCACAAACTCCCTTCGCCGAAACCCTGGAAAATCAGCTTTTCATATGGCCGGGCCCTGCAGGATGCTGCGCTTGAGGCCTGGCATGGAAAAAGTAACAATATCCAGGCCGGCCAACAGGCTCTTTTTCATAGAGCCAAGTGTAACTGGTCTGCGAGCCTAGGGAACTACTCAGAAGCGATGGAAGGAGATCAATCCCGAAAAACTGCACCCGTACATCGTTCGGATTGGCATGATGACTAAGCCGCGTTGGGACGGATCCATTTCAATCCGTGAGAGATTTGGAGGCAAGTATCCAATGTCCGTTTTGAAACGATGTGATGGCGATTGCAAGGAAAATTTTGGGGCTCAATCAATCCGGCTCAGCGGGGAAGAAGACCAACGATGAGTGGAGCGAAGCCGCCCAATCCGATAACTCCCGAAAAATTTGATGCCGTGCTGTTTGATCTCGACGGGGTGCTCACGGCCACAGCTAATGTGCACGCCAAGTGTTGGAAAAAAATGTTTGACGAATATCTTCAGAGGCGGGCATCCCGGAGAGGGGAGCCGTTTCAACCCTTTGAAATTGCCACGGATTATCGTTTCTATGTCGATGGAAAACCGCGATTTGCTGGAGTCCGGGATTTTCTGCGGTCCCGGAGTCTTGAGCTGCCTGAAGGAACTCCCAACGATACACCACAAACAGAGACCGTGTGCGGGCTGGGAAACCGCAAGAACGAAATGATCAATGCCGTCATCGAGTCTGATGGTGTTGAGGCCTACGAGGGAAGCCTCGCGCTGGTTCGTCAGATCTGCCAGAAAGGAATCAAAGTCGCCGTCGTGACCTCAAGCCAGAATTGCGATGCGGTCCTCAAGGCCGCCGGAATCGCGAATATATTTAAAGTGAGAATCGATGGAAACGTCATTCAGGACCAGAACCTTTCGGGAAAACCGGCTCCGGATGGATTTCTTGCCGCAGCCAAAACCTTAGGTGTGGATCCGAAACGCGCAGTGGTAGTGGAAGATGCCATCTCCGGCGTTCAGGCGGGCCGGAATGGAGGATTCGGGCTGGTGATCGGAGTCGCGCGAAAAGGAGATTCCGAAGAACTCAGGAAGCATGGCGCTGATATCGTTGTGAAGGATCTTGGAGAATTGCTCGACTGACATTCCGGAACTGTTTCCCTCACATTTCTAGACGGTTCGTCAGCCTGATAAACCCTTGTCCTTAAGGTTGAATTTTCATGATACACCATGAACGCGTGAAGCCTCCCCCTCATATTTATCCTCCCGATGAATGGAACCTGATAGAGAAAAAATTCCATCCTCCGTTCATGGAAATGACCGAAACCATTTTTGCGATAGGAAACGGGTACCTCGGTATGCGGGGCTGTGTTGAAGAAGGCGCGCCTGTCATGCAAAACGGAACCTTTGTCAATGGATTTTACGAATCCTGGCCGATCGTGTATGGCGAGGAGGCGTATGGCTTTGCCAAAACCGGCCAGACCATCGTCAATGTGACGGACAGCAAAAAAATCAAACTCTACGTCGACGACGAACCCTCTATCTGCCGAGCGCAAATCTTCTGAACTATGACCGCCGCCTGAACATGAAATCTGCTACACTGGACCGGGAGGTCTTGTGGGAAACCCCATCCGGAAAACAGGTGCTCATCAAATCGAAACGGCTTGTATCGTTTCCCCACCGGCACCTGGCGGCCATATCCTACGAAGTCACGGTGTTAAATGGTGAGGCGCCAATCGTACTTTCCTCTGAAATGCTCTACCTTCATGACCAACAGAAGGGAAAGGGCGACCCTCGACAGGCAAAAGGTTTTCTCGACCGGACTTTACATCCCAGGAAGCAAATTGCGAAAGATCGTCGCATTGTGTTGTGTCATGGAACCAAGAACAGCAACATGACTCTGGCATGCGGCATGGACCATGACCTTGTCACCGACTGTCCCCACACTTTCCAGGAGTAAGTGTTACGAGGACTTCGGAGCCGTCGTCTTCTCGATCGACGCCAAGCCAGACGTGCCGATCCGCCTGTTGAAGTACATGACCTATCACACGACGCACACCGCCTCTCCCGAAGGGCTTAGCGCCAGAGCGGAACGGGCATTGGATCGGGCCTTCGAACAGGGCTTCGCTCGCGTTCTCGCCGACCAGGAGCAATACATGGACGATTTTTGGCGAAGAAGCGATATCCAGGTCAACAACCTGGATCCGACGCGGACCAAGCGCTCCAACATTGAAATCCAGCAGGCCATTCGGTTCAATCTGTTTCATATTCTTCAGGCGGCAGGCAGAGCCGATACCACCGGTGTGCCCGCCAAGGGTCTGACGGGCCAAGCCTATGAAGGTCAATATTTTTGGGATACCGAAATTTATTTGCTCCCGTTTTTGATCTATACCTCTCCCCGCATCGCCAAAAATCTCCTGATGTTCCGCTATCGCATGTTGGACAAGGCCAGGGTATGGGCCCGGGAGTTTGAACCAGAAAGGGGCCATGTTTCCATGGAGAACCATAAATGGTGAAGAAACCTCGGCGTACTATGCCGCGGGGACCGCTCAGTACCACATCAATGCAGACATCATGTACGCCCTCAGAAAATATGTCCACGCCACGGGTGATGAAAGTTTTTTGAATGAATATGGGGCGGAAATGTTGATCGAAACGGCTCGATTATGGAGCGATCTCGGATTTTTCTCCGAGGACAAGAAGGGAAAGTTTTGCATTCATGGGGTTACCGGCCCGGATGAATACAATACCGTCGTCAACAACAATACCTATACAAACCTCATGGCGCGGGAGAATCTTCTCTATGCCGCGTCAACGATCGAGTCCCTGAGTGAAAAGAAACCCGATGTGTTCGCCGCCCTTACCAGCAAGACGGGCGTAGAGATGGAAGAAGTCAAGGAATGGCGGAGGGCCGCGGAAAACATGTACATCCCCTATGAGGAAGAACGGGGCATTCACCCACAGGATGATGCCTTTTTAGAAAAAGAGCTGTGGGATCTGAAGAAAATACCCCCAGAAAACTTTCCTCTTTTATTGTTTTACCATCCATTGGTCATCTACCGATTTCAGGTCATTAAACAGGCGGATATTGTCCTGGCCATGTTTCTGTTTGGACAGGCCTTCTCCCCGGAGCAGAAGAAACGCAACTTTGACTATTATGATCCCCTGACCACTGGTGATTCCTCCCTCTCATCTTGCATTCAGAGTATTGTCGCTGCGGAAATAGGATATCCCGATATGGCCGTGGACTATGCACGCGCGGCCTTGCTGATGGATCTGGCGGATATAGGCGGAAACGTCAAGGACGGATGCCACATTGCCTCGATGGGCGGAACCTGGATGGTGATGGTCTATGGCATGGCCGGGATGCGCGACTTCGACGGTATCCTGACGTTCAAGCCTAGACGTCTACCGGATCAGCCGGCGAAGCTACGCTTTCCGCTGACGTATCGCAGTCAAATCCTCGATGTCGAAATGGGGCCTGATGGCGCCAGGTATGCTTTGCGGGAGGGCGACGGGTTGATGATCCGCCACGAAGACGAAGAGCTACACCTTTCGCCCGAGGCTCCAATTGCTACTCGACCGATCGTGACCTGGCCATCGATTTGAGTCAAAAGGGACCATGCGAATTCTCGTGCTGAATAGCGGAAGCTCGTCCGTAAAGTTTCGGAT
Organism: uncultured Nitrospirales bacterium; assembly: GCA_963801755.1. GTDB lineage: Bacteria > Nitrospirota > Nitrospiria > Nitrospirales > UBA8639 > Nitrospira_E. The sequence continues at coordinate 23,251 of CAWDGE010000026.1, forward strand.
GCTCGATGTTGATCATGAGGCGTCAACTCGCGAAATTCGACCAGATCGGGCACTGATAGGAGGAGCAGTGAAGGGCATCGGCAACACGGCGAGTTTTGAACTTGAGGTGAAGGGAAAACCACGCACGAAAACCACAAGGGTGATTTCCAATCATCAGCAGGCTATTCGCTGGCTGTTTGAGCAACTCGAACAACTCGACAGCGCGAATAATCGTCCCGCCTCCCTCGCCGGAGTGGAAGCCGTCGGCCACCGGGTGGTCCATGGAGGGGAACGATTTTCACAACCGGTCTTGATTACCGACAGTGTGATGGTCGAGATTGATGCGCTCGGGGAATTAGCGCCGTTGCACAACCCGACATGCCTCGAAGGAATTCGGGGGGTGAGGGCCATCCTGGGGCCCGCAGGTCCCGATGGTGGCGGTGTTCGACACGGCCTTCCATCACACCATGCCCTCTCATGCCAAAGTGTACGCGCTGCCCTATGGTTGAGCCAATCGCCATCATATTCGTCGATACGGGTTCCACGGCATCGCGCATGCCTCCCTCGTTGGAAGTTATTTCGAGAAAACGGGAAGGCCTTCGGAGCCATCCCGACTTATCACCGTGCAACTCGGGAATGGATGTTCCATATCTGCTGTTGAAAACGGAAGATCTGTCGAGACATCCATGGGTTTCACGCCGCTGGAAGGGCTGGTCATGGGCACGCGGTGCGGTGATCTTGATCCTTCCATCGTGAGCTATCTCTGTCAAAGGGAAAAAGTGGAACCGTCGGAAGTAGAACGCTGGTTAAATGAACAGTCCGGCCTTCTGGGACTTTCCGGAAGAACGAACGATATGAGGGAATTACTACAAGCGGCCGAGCGTGAACAGCATGAACAATCGCAATTGGCCATTGAAGTATTTTGCTATCGTGTCAAAAAATATATGGGCGCCTATCTTGCCGTTCTGGGCGGAACCGACGCCATCGTCTTCGGAGGTGGAATCGGAGAGGCGTCTTCCCGATATCCGGCGCAGAATTTGCCAGGGAATGGAATGGTGCGGATTACGGTTGGATCCTAGCCTCAATAGCGCAGCCATCGGACTTCAACCGGGAGATATCACCAGGATCAGTCAAGATGAACAACCAATGGAAGTGTATGTCGGAGCTGCGGATGAAGAAACCTGGATTGCCAGGGAGACGGTGCGCTGCCTCAGAGCGACACAGTAGCCCCTGACGATTCTCTCTGAGGATTGAACACCGCATCCAAATTATTCACAGTAGGTTTTTAGGCTTTATGATGCAATTTTAAAGGAGGTCAGCATGGCGAATCCGTTATCCAAAAAAGAACTGGACTTGATCGATGCCTATTGGCGGGCAGCAAATTATCTGTCAGTCGGACAAATCTATCTCTATGACAACCCGTTACTGAAAAAGACGTTGACCAAGGAGCATATCAAACCGAGGCTTCTCGGCCACTGGGGGACAACGCCGGGATTGAATTTCATCTATGCCCATCTGAATCGAGCGATCAAGGCACGAGACCTCAGCATGATCTACATTATCGGTCCGGGCCATGGCGGTCCAGGCATCGTCGCCAATGCTTACATGGAAGGCACCTACTCTGAGGTTTATCCGAACATCGCACAGGACGAAGAGGGCATGAAGCGGCTGTTCAAGCAGTTCTCGTTCCCTGGGGGCATTCCCAGCCACGTGGCGCCGGAAACACCAGGCTCCATTCACGAGGGAGGCGAGCTAGGTTACGCCATTTCACACGCATACGGGGCTGCATACGACAATCCAGACCTGATCGTCGCCTGCGTCGTCGGCGACGGCGAGGCTGAAACCGGAGCCCTGGCAACCTCCTGGCACTCGAACAAGTTCCTCAACCCGGCAACCGACGGAGCAGTGCTGCCGATCCTGCACCTGAACGGGTACAAGATCGCCAATCCTTGCGTGCTGGCTCGTATCAGCCACGAAGAATTGGACCAGCTCTTCCGCGGCTACGGCTATACGCCCCATTTTGTCGAGGGCAGTGATCCGGACAAGATGCATCAGCTCATGGCGGCCACCATCGACAGCTGCATGGAAGAAATCCGCAGCTTCCAGACGCAGGCGAGGACGAAGGGTGTGAAGGAACGCCCGCGCTGGCCGATGATCGTCCTCCGTTCACCCAAAGGGTGGACCTGCCCGAAGGAAATCGACGGCAAGCGGACCGAGGATTACTGGCGCAGCCACCAGGTGCCGATGGGTGAAATGCACGAAAAGCCCGGGCACGTGAAACTTCTTGAAAAGTGGATGAAGAGTTACAACCCGGATGAGCTGTTCGATAAAAACGGTCGGCTGAAGCCCGAACTCGCTGATCTGCCGCCGAAGGGCGCACGCCGCATGAGCGCCAATCCGCACGCCAACGGCGGTCTCCTGCTCCGGGACCTGCGTTTGCCGGACTTCCGCGACTATGCCGTCAAGGTGACAACACCGGGGCTATTTCAGCCGAATCTACCCGCCTCATGGGAAAGTTCCTGGCCGAGACGATGAAGCTGAACATGGAGAGCCGCAATTTCCGTCTGTTCAGTCCGGACGAGAACAACTCAAACCGCTGGCAGGATGCCATGGATGTGACCAATCGCACGTGGATGGCGGATCGCTATCCATACGATGACCATTTGGCTCCTGACGGCCGCGTGATGGAAATGCTCAGTGAGCACCAGTGCCAGGGGTGGCTGGAAGGGTATCTCTTGAGCGGACGGCACGGATTTTTTTCCTGTTACGAGGCGTTCATCCATATTATCGGTTCCATGTTCAACCAGCATGCCAAGTGGCTGAAAGTCTGCAACGAAATTCCTTGGCGGCGGCCGATCGGCTCCCTCAATTATCTGTTGTCCTCTCACGTCTGGCGGCAGGATCATAACGGATTCAGCCATCAGGACCCCGGCTTTATCGATCACGTCGTGAACAAGAAAGCGGAAGTCGTCCGCGTTTATCTGCCGCCGGACGGCAACACACTGCTGTCAGTTACTGATCATTGTCTGCGTAGCCGTAATTATGTGAACGTCATCGTCGCGGGCAAGCAGCCTGCTCCACAATGGTTGACCATGGACCAGGCGATCAAGCACTGCACGGCGGGCATCGGAATCTGGGAATGGGCCAGCAACGACAAGGGGGAGATCCTGATGTCGTCATGGCCTGTTGCGGGACGTGCCGACACTGGAGACGTTGGCCGCTGTAGACCTCATTCGCACCCATGTGCCGGAGTTAAAGGTTCGCGTCATCAACGTCGTCAATTTGATGAAACTGCAGCCACAGAGTGAGCATTCGCATGGCCTGTCCGATCAGGACTTCGATGCACTGTTCACCAAGGACAAGCCGGTCATCTTCGCCTTCCACGGCTACCCCTGGCTCATCCATCGGCTCACGTACCGGCGGACGAACCACAAGAACCTGCACGTGCGCGGCTACAAAGAAGAAGGCACGACAAGCACGCCGTTCGACATGGTAGTGATGAACGACCTCGACCGGTTTCACCTCGTCGGTGACGTGATCGATCGGCTGCCGCAACTCGGGTCCCGCGCCGCCTATGCCAAGCAGGCGATTCGCGACAAGCTATTGGAGCACAAAACATACATCTCGAAGTACGGCGAAGATATGCCCGAGATCACTGACTGGCAATGGGGGCAGCGCGGAACAACGGCGCGAAGGAAGGGTTCCACCGAAGCCGACAATGTTTGATGATGGCAAAATTTCGTTTCTCAAGCTAAAGTGATAGGAACCTCGGGATCCATCAAAGATGAGGGCCCTTCAACGCCCAAAGGACAATCCACAACCGTCAACCCAACGTTCTGTGAGGAACACTTATGAAGAACATCGATAACGGTTCCTGGCTAGGAAATTCTCTTCGGGTATCGTTTTGTGTGATTCTGATTCTCCTGATCGGAAGTTCGGCGATGGTGTTGTTAGACGGGGGCACGATGCTGGTTCGAGAAGCCAGTGAAGCCAATGCGGCGAGACCCGCCGGTACGTATGGCAAGGATTGGGGAAATCCCGAGGGTGAGGAATGCGTACTCTGTCATCGGAAACATACACCAGGGTTGTATCAGGAATGGAATCAAAGCAAGCACGGGCAACGAGGGATCAATTGCCTTGATTGTCACAAAGCGGATGGGAATGACAAAGATGGGTTCAGGCACAAGGGTCAATTGATCTCTATCCTTGTGACGCCCAAGGATTGTGCACGCTGTCATACCACGGAATTCCAAGAGATGGAAGGTTCCCATCATTCGAAGGCGGGCGAGATTCTCGCATCATTGGATAATCTTTTGGGCGAGGTCATAGGCGGCCCGGAGGCGGTGAATGCGGGATGTAAACAATGTCACGGCTCAACCATTGAAATTGGTGAAGATGGGAAACCCCTCCCCACCACTTGGCCCAACACCGGAATTGGACGGATCAATCCCGATGGGTCGAAGGGGTCCTGTACCGCCTGTCATGGTCGGCACCGCTTCTCCAAAGCTCAGGCACGAACCCCGGAAACCTGCGGAAAATGTCACGTCGGTCCGGATCATCCTCAGATTGAAGTCTACAACGAAAGCAAACATGGCATCATTTATCACGCCAAAACAACTGAGATGAATCTCGAATCGGATAAATGGGAAGCCGGCGTGGATTATTCGGCGGCGCCCACCTGCGCCACTTGCCATATGAGCGCCGGGGGAGGCGAAAAGCCAACCCACAATGTCGGCGAACGGATCTCCTGGACATTGCGACCACCCATATCCGTCAAAAACAACCTGGTGAAACTTCAGGATGGCAGTGAGTTTGATGTGCCAGAAGAGCAACCATTGCCCAAGGTTGGAGACAAGGCCAAGGGGTCAGAGGTGGTTGAGGTGCTCACGTGGAAAGAACGTCGTCTCAAAATGCAAAATGTATGTACCGCCTGTCACACTGACTCGGTGATATTGGGCCATTACAACCAGTTTGATAAGGTGGTGGACCTCTATAACGATAAATTTGCCAAGCCCATTGCCGCCATCATGAGTGACTTACAGAAGGCCGGAACCATCAGTCAAGCTCCGTTCGACGAAAAGATCGAGTGGATTTGGTATGAAATCTGGCATCACGAAGGTCGTCGAGCGCGGCATGGTGCCTCCATGAGTGGTCCCGATTACACCTGGTGGCATGGGATGTATGAGGTGGCCAAGCACACCTATTTTGAATTCATTCCAGAACTCAAAAAGGTTGCGGGTGAAGAAGGAGCGAAAGCCTTACTCGAAAAGCATTTCAAACCCATCCCGGGCCATGCCTGGTACTTTGAGGGTATGAACCCTGCTCAACTGGACGCCGTTCGAAAAGGATTTGAATCCCGTTACGGGAAGGACTCATTGAAATAAACACGGACCGGATGTCGGGTTCACATACCTCAATGCTCACGAAATTCTGGAATTGGTTTTGGAGCCCCACCAGCAAATACTCCTGGGGAGCGATTTTCGTCGTTGGCGGGATGGCAGGGATTATCTTCTGGGGGGGGTTCAACACCGCCATGGAGGAGTCCAATTCGCTTTCCTTCTGTGGCAATGCCTGCCATGAAATGACCGACTTCATCCTGCCGGAATATCAGCAATCCATTCACTACACCAACGCCCAAGGGGTGCGCGCTATTTGCTCCGACTGCCATGTGCCCAAAGAATGGGGACCGAAGGTTGTTCGGAAGATTAAAGCCACAGGGGAGTTATGGGGTAAAATCACCGGCTCCATCAACACGCGAGAAAAATTCGAGGCCAAGCGCGAAACGCTGGCCTTAAAAGTTTGGCTGGAGATGAAAGAAAATAATTCACATGAATGCCGGAATTGTCATTCTTATGAAGCGATGGACTGGCACGCCCAGTCGCTTGTGGCCCAACGTGACATGCAGAAAGCCATGAAGGAAGGAAAAACCTGCATCGATTGCCACAAAGGTATAGCCCATAAACTTCCCAAGGGCTACGAAGCGGATTCCCCGGTTTTCAAAGAAGACCTAGCCAAACTGGGAAAAAGCTAAACCTCAAAACTTGAGGAACAATTCCTAAGGAGAGAAAACAGATAGAGCCACTGTGTCTCAAGACCATTCGCAGGTTCTGGGTTGTGCGTGCAGATCTCTGCTGGAGGGTCGAAATTCATGCCTAAGAACCAAAAAAATGGTTCGGAAGGGAAGTGGGTATGGAAGCCAGAGCAACCGCTCCGGGAAAAAGTTTTCCCATCGGGGCGACCGTCTCCCCCGATGGGGTGAACTTCAGCGTATTGTCCAAAAGCAGCACACGGATGGAATTGCTGCTGTTCAATCACCTGGATGATACGAAGCCGGCCACGGTCATTTCCCTCGATTCCTGGGGAAACCGGACGTACCACTACTGGCATGTCTTTGTCCCGGGTCTTCGACCGGGCCAGATCTACGGCTATCGTGCGGACGGACCATTCGAACCACAACGAGGGCTACGCTTTGACCCTGAGAAGATCCTGCTCGATCCCTATGGCAGAGCGGTGGCCGTGCCGAAGGAATACAGCCGAGTCGCGGCATCCAAGGCGGGAGACAATTGCCCGACCGCCATGAAGAGCGTGGTGGTGGATGTGGACGCGTACGATTGGGAGAATGATGCCCGGCTCAAACTGCCGTCCACCCAAACCATCATATACGAGATGCACGTTCGTGGGTTTACCCGCCATCCCAGTTCAGGCGTCGGGAAAAAGACACGCGGAACGTACGCCGGTCTGATTGAAAAAATTCCATATCTTCAGGAACTCGGCATCACGGCGGTGGAACTCTTGCCTGTGTTTCATTTCGACCCGCAGGATTGCCCTCCGGGACGAGTTAATTATTGGGGCTATGCGCCCGTGTCGTTCTTCGCGCCGCATCCCATGTATAGTTCATGTCAGGATCCGGTCGGCGTGGTAGATGAATTCCGCGACATGGTCAAAGCCTTGCATCGGGCAGGCATCGAGGTCATCCTTGATGTCGTCTACAACCACACCGCCGAGAGCAAGGAGGATGGGCCCACACTCTGTTATCGCGGGCTCGAAAACGGCACTTATTACATGCTAGAGGAGAACCGGGCCCGATACAGTAACTATACCGGCACGGGCAACACCTTAAATGCCAATCATCCTATAGTCCGTCGTTTAATCGTGGACAGTCTCCGGTATTGGGTGGATAAGATGCACGTGGACGGCTTTCGGTTTGACCTTGCTTCGATCCTCTCCCGCGACGAAGCCGGTCGACCGATGCACAATCCCCCCATCCTCTGGGACATTGAATCGGACCCCATCTTGGCGGGGACGAAACTTATCGCGGAAGCCTGGGATGCGGCCGGACTCTACCAGGTCGGCTCATTTGTCGGAGATAGCTGGAAGGAATGGAACGGGCGGTTCCGCGACGATGCCCGTGATTTCTTCCGCTGTGAAACAGGCTCCTTGGCACGTTTCGTCGATCGTTTGATCGGCAGCCCTGAGATCTACGGTCATAAAGAACGGGAGCCCGAGCAGAGTGTGAATTTTGTGACCTGCCATGACGGCTTCACGCTCAACGATCTTGTCTCTTACAACGACAAGCATAACGAGGCCAATGGCGAAAACAACCGCGACGGAGCCAACGATAATAAAAGCTGGAATTGCGGAGTTGAAGGGCCAACGGATGATCCGGCCATGGAACGGCTGCGGAACCGGCAGGTGAAGAATTTTTTGACCGTGACCCTGCTCTCGTTAGGAATGCCTATGATTCTGATGGGCGATGAGGTGCGCCGCACGCAAGACGGCAACAATAATGCATATTGTCTGGACAACGAAACCAATTGGTTCGATTGGACGCTTGTACAGAAACATGCCGATGTCCATCGGTTCGTCACGCTGCTGAACGCACGACGGCTCTTGCGCGACATTGAACATGAGCACCAACGAATAAGTCTGACCCATTTGATCCGGCAGGCGAATAAGGCGTGGCATGGCGTCAAACTCAACCAACCGGACTGGAGCCCGAATTCCCATAGCATTGCCTTTACCGTTGAACTTCGCAAAGAAAAGCTGCTCGTCCACTTTCTCCTGAACGCCTATAGGGAGCAGCTCGAGTTCGAACTGCCCCAGGTTCAGAACGGAGAAGGGCGCATCTGGTACCGATGGATCGATACCGCGCTTGACTCACCGCACGACATTGTCCCGTGGGAAACCGCACCACCGATTCCCGGCCATGCGTATCGTGCCCAGGAACGGTCCGTCGTGGTATTGTTCGCGCGCATTGACGCGGAGGACTCAAGCCGCATGGCCGGGCAATGAAACCCCGGGCACACCTGATCCAAGGGCAGGCCCGGAAGTTCGACGCCGAGAGACCTGGGCGCAGTCACGCTGCCCGGATCGCCGACAACATGAATTCATAATTTTTTCGTGGAGGTAGTATGAAAGACCGTTCTAGGGAACTGCTTGAACAGTACGGGTGCGGACCCATCCAATTTTCCGGCACGAACGACGCGCTCTATGAACGACACTTGATCTTCGACCACATCATTGACCCCAAGAAGGCCGAATTGCGAGACGAGTTTGAAGCGGTGGCACGCTCGATCCGCGACGTCATTTCCCAACGGTGGCTCAAGACCGAAACAACGTACGAGAAAAAAATCCCAAGCGGGTATATTACCTGTCGCTTGAGTTCCTGCTGGGGCGGTCCCTTGCCAATAATATTACCAACACGCTGCTGGGACCATTGGCGTATGAGGCCATGAAAAAGAAGGGACTTGATGCGTTGGCACTGGCCGAAATGGAGCCGGATGCCGGGTTGGGGAACGGTGGGCTTGGCCGGCTCGCGGCCTGCTTCATCGATTCGATGGCGACGATGCAGATTCCTGGCATGGGTTATGGACTCCGTTATGAATATGGAATCTTCAAGCAAACGATCAAGGATGGCTGGCAGTGCGAAAACCCGGATAATTGGTTGCGTCGTCCCGATCCATGGGAAGTGGCACGGCTCGAGGAATCAGTTGAAGTGAAATTGAACTGTTCGTTCGAGCTGCACGACGGGATATTGCGCATGGTCCAGGGGCGGCCGTCCAGCCTTATCGGCATCCCATTCGACCGTCCCGTCGTCGGGTACGGGGGAAAGAACATCAATTCACTCCGGCTCTGGGCTGCAACGGTCACGGATTACTTCGACTTTCAGCGATTTAGCAGCGGGGATTTCGTAGCCGCGTTGGCCGGTACGCTCGCGGCCGAGTCGCTGACCCGTGTGCTCTATCCCGACGACTCCACAGTGCGAGGCCAGGGGTTGCGGTTCCTGCAGGAATATTTCCTCGTCGCCTGTTCGCTGGCTGATCTCGTGCGTCGTTTTCGGCGAGGCAATACCGACTGGAACGACCTTCCCGGAAAAGTCGCCATCCAGATGAACGACACGCATCCGACGATGGCGGTTCCCGAGCTGATGCGGATTCTGCTGGACGACGCGCATCTCGGTTGGGACCAGGCTTGGGACCTGACGCAACGATCCCTCGCCTACACGAACCATACCCTGCTGCCCGAAGCATTGGAAAAATGGCCGGTGGAATGGTTCGCAATTGTGCTGCCGCGCCATTTGGAAATTATCCACGAGATCAACAGCCGCCATCTTTACCAAGCGCGCGTCCGCTTCGGCGGCGACGAAGGTCGTCTCGCCAGCGTGAGTCTCATCGAGGAGGGAGCGACGCGTAAAGTCCGTATGGCCAACCTCGCCATCGTCGGAACGCATAGCACGAACGGCGTGGCCGCCATTCACTCCGGATTGCTGCGCACGATGACGGTCAAGGACCTGGCCGAGATGTTTCCCGAGCGGTTCAACAACAAGACCAACGGCGTGACGCCGCGACGCTGGTTGCTCCTGGCAAACCCCCCGCTCTCGCACGTTATCACCGAAGCCATCGGAGACGGATGGATTACCGATCTCAGCCAACTGAGCAAGCTCAAGAAACTGGCCGGCGACAAGGGCTTTCGCGGCGCGGTCCGCAAAGCCAAGCGCGAGGCGAAGTCGCAGTTTGCCCAATGGCTCAAGACGACATCCGGGCAGACGGTCGATCCGGACACGATCTTCGATTGCCAGGTGAAACGTATTCATGAATACAAGCGGCAACTGCTCAACGCGCTTCGCATCGTCGTGCTCTACAACCGGTTGCGGGAGAATCCGAACCTCAAGATGATCCCGCGGACATTTTTCTTTGCCGGCAAGGCGGCGCCGGCCTACCACTTGGCTAAGATCATCATCAAGTTCATCAATAATCTGGCCGGCACCATCGACGGCGATCCTCTCGTTCGCGGGAGACTCAAGGTCGTCTTCCTGCCGGAATATTGCGTCTCCCTTGCCGAGCGGCTGATTCCGGCCACTGATGTCTCCAACCAGATTTCGACGGCCGGCTACGAGGCCAGCGGCACGAGCAACATGAAGTTCATGATGAACGGCGCGCTGACGCTGGGCACACGCGATGGCGCGACCATCGAAATGGCAGAAGAGGCGGGTGAAGAGAATTTTTTCCTCTTCGGCCTCACGGCGGACCAGGTTGCCGGCAACAAGGGCTGGTATAGCCCGGGCTGGCATTATGACAACGAAGCGGAAACCCGCGCGGCGCTGGACCTGATCTTCACCGGCTACTTCAGCCAGTATGAACCGGGTATCTTCGAACCGCTGCGGCACACCTTATTGACCGGCGGAGATCACTATATGCACCTGGCGGATCTCACATCTTATCTCGAGGCTGACCGGCAGCTCTGCGACCTTTACGCTGACCCGGATGGATGGGCGCGCAAGGCAATTATGAACATCGCAGGCTCGGGGAAGTTCTCCAGCGACCGCACCATTGCTGAGTACGCGGCCGAAATCTGGAATGTCAAACCATGCCCGGTACCGTAACCATTGACTCCTCGATCCCCGACCGGTTCCGAACGCGGAGCCACATGACTATCGAGCAGCCTTGGAGGAGGCGGATGGCTGTATGAATCGTGAAAAGCACTATTATGAGGGTTGCTCATGCACACAACTAGGGGAGGGTAACAGACATGCCTAAGAAACAGAACGATCAGCCAGGATCGAAGCTCAAACGAAAGGAATACGAGAAGGAGTTGCGCCGACTCCAGGCCGAACTCTGCATTCTCCAGGATTGGGTTAAACACAAAGGCCTGCGGATCATGGTGGTCTTTGAAGGTCGCGACGGGGCCGGCAAGGGAGGCACCATTCGGGCTATTACCGAGCGTGTCAGTCCACGCGTATTCCGCGTGGTGGCCCTCCCTGCCCCATCCGACCGGGAGAAAAGCCAGATGTACATTCAGCGCTACATGCAGCATTTCCCGGCGGCCGGCGAAATTGTTATCTGGGACCGCAGTTGGTACAACCGGGCCGGGGTTGAACATGTCATGGGCTTCTGCACCAAGGAACAGTACAAAGGCTTTCTCGAACATGCACCAAATGTCGAATGGTATATGACACAGTCCGGGATCATCCTGATCAAGTACTGGCTCGAGGTACGCAACGAGGAGCAGGAACGTCGGTTCGAGGCTCGAGTCGAGGATCCGTTGCGCCAGTGGAAGCTCAGTCCCATGGACTTGCCTTCACGCGAGAAATGGTACGACTACTCCCGCGCACGCGACCGAATGCTGGAGGCCACGGATTCCAAACATGCCCCCTGGTATCTCGTGCGCTCAGATGACAAGAAGCGCGCACGCCTCAACGTCATGACCCATTTGCTGTCGTTAATTCCCTACGAAAAGCTGCCGCGTGAAAAAATAAAGATACCCAAGCGATCGAGCAAGAGAAAGTACGACGATCAGGCGACGTTGAAGGGAAAAACGTTTATCCCTGAGAAATACTGAAAGATCTCTTGGAGAAATGACATGATGCCCGACATTCAATCCGATCAACTCTGCATCAACACCATCCGCACCTTGTCCATGGACGCGGTCCAGGCGGCGAACTCAGGACATCCAGGCACTCCAATGGCACTGGCGCCGGTAGCCTACTGCTTATGGCAACGTTTCCTCAGGTTCGATCCCGACGACCCGATATGGGGAAACCGGGATCGTTTCGTCCTGTCAATCGGACATGCTTCCATGTTGTTGTATTCTCTGCTGCATCTCTGTGAAGTCAAAGCCGTCAATGCTAAATATGAACGGCTGGGTGACCTCTCGGTGACACTGGACGATATCAAACGATTTCGCCAGTTGGAGAGCAAATGTCCGGGCCATCCTGAATACCGGTGGACTTCCGGCGTGGAAATGACGACCGGCCCTTTAGGGCAGGGTGTGGCAAGCAGCGTGGGGATGGCTATTGCCGAACGTTGGCTGGCGGCTCACTTTAACCGTGAAGGTTTTCCCCTCTTCGATTACCACGTCTATGCGCTCTGTGGGGACGGAGACATGATGGAGGGAATCTCCCATGAAGCCGCCTCCCTCGCCGGACATCTTCGACTCTCCAATTTGTGTTGGATCTATGACAACAACAACATCACGATAGAAGGCCACACCGAATTGGCGACCAGTGACGACATCGCCACGCGGTTCATCGGATATGGCTGGAATGTCACCCGAGTGGGAGATGCCAACGACTTAGTCATGCTGACTCGTGCCTTTAACACGTTCCTTGCGACTCCTGACCGGCCGACGTTGATTATCGTGGATAGCCACATTGCATATGGAGCACCCAATAAACAGGATACCAGTGCCGCCCATGGGGAACCGCTTGGTGAAGAAGAAATCCGATTGACCAAACAAGGATATGGGTGGCCTGAAGAGGCGAAATTCCTGGTTCCCGAGGGAGTACATGACCATTTCCGGGAAGGCTTTGGGAAACGGGGCCGGACACTTCGGGAAAAGTGGTTTTCTCTCTTAGAGGCATACAAACAAGCCTATCCCGATCTTGCCGATCATCTATACAGAATGCAGCATCGTCAACTCCCTGAGGGATGGGATGGTGGATTGCCGTCATTCCCGGCAGATGCCAAAGGGTTGGCTACCCGGGATTCCTCAGGGAAGACGCTCAATTGCATGGCACAAAATGTTCCATGGCTCATCGGGGGATCCGCCGATCTTGGCCCATCTACTAAAACACGCCTGACATCTGACGGAGCGGGAGATTTTCTGGCCGGGACCTACCAAGGGCGAAACCTGCACTTCGGCATTCGGGAACATGTGATGGGCGCCGTATTGAATGGACTCTCTCTCTCAAAGGTTCGCGCATTCGGGTCGACCTTTCTGGTCTTCTGCGATTACGCTCGTCCGCCCATGAGGCTGTCAGCCCTCATGGAAATTCCCGTCATCTATATCTTTACGCACGATTCCATTGGTGTGGGTGAGGACGGGCCAACACACCAGCCGATCGATCAGATCGCCTCCCTGAGAGCCATCCCCGGGCTGATCACCATTCGTCCCGCTGATGCCAACGAGGTCGTCGAAGCCTGGCGGGTAATTATGCAATTCCGTCACGAGCCGGTCGCGCTTGTCCTGACCAGACAGGCACTCCCCACTCTTGATCGGACTCACTATGCCTCAGCCTCCGGGGTGGCAAAAGGGGCGTATGTCCTGACGAATACGAATGAGGCGAAACCCGACGTGATTCTCATCGGTACCGGCAGTGAAGTATCTCTGTGCCTGGGCGCGTACGAGCAGCTCAAAGCCGAGGGAATTCAGGCGCGCGTGGTGAGTATGCCCTCATGGGAGATTTTTGAGTATTATTGCCGGAAACATCCGGACTACCGTGAGACGGTGCTGCCTTCCAGCGTGACCGCCAGGGTTTCCGTGGAGCAAGCTTCCACGCTCGGATGGGAGCGATATGTGGGATCTACCGGACGGATCATCGGTATGGAAACATTTGGAGCCTCGGCTCCCCTCAAGGAACTCACAAAAAAATTTGGCTTCACCGTAGATAATGTGGTGGATACGGCGAAGGAGCAGATACGGAACAATGAAATTAGATAGACGGTTTTTGTTATTGAGAGGGAACAATCAGGTTGTTTTCATATTTCCTTAACTGCATAGCCCAGTTTTTCATATGGTGAGTAGTAAACCCTTCATGGTTTTGCATAAACTTGCCCCACAATGTTGTTGAAAAAATTTTGGCGAGGGTTCAGTTGTTAGGCAGGGGGCTGAATCGGTTTGAAATGACGCTTCGGTTCCAGTTCAATTGACCATTGATTAAGTCCAATTCCATTCAAAAAGGAGAAAGTGTCATGCAACTTGGAATGATTGGGTTGGGACGAATGGGAGCCAACATGGTTCGCCGGCTGATGAACAATGGCCACGATTGTGTGGTGTATGATGTCTCCCAAAAGGTTGTCCAGGAGCTTTCCAAGAATGGAGCAACAGGAGCATCCTCATTGGACGATTTTGTCGCCAAATTGGGAAAACCTCGTGTGGTTTGGATGATGGTTCCTGCAGCCTTCGTGGATGGCATGATCAAAGACCTGGCCTCTAAAATAGAGAAGGAAGACATTCTTATTGATGGAGGCAATTCATACTATCGGGACGATATCCGCCGGGCTAAAGAACTCGCGGCCAAGGGAATCCACTATGTCGATGTGGGGACCAGCGGTGGTGTCTGGGGTCTCGAGCGAGGGTATTGCCAGATGATTGGAGGGGAAACAAATGTAGTCAAGCATCTGGATCCTATTTTTTCCACATTGGCGCCTCCCATCGACACTGCCCCGCGAACCCCCGGACGGGAAAAAATTCTCAGCACGGCGGAGCATGGGTATCTCCACTGTGGGCCAGCCGGGGCTGGGCACTTTGTGAAGATGATCCACAACGGAATTGAATATGGTCTCATGGCAGCCTATGCGGAAGGACTTAATATTTTACAACAGGCCAACATCGGAAAACGCGACCACACTGCAGATGCTGAGACATCTCCATTACGCGACCCGGAAGCCTATCAATACGATTTAAACTTGGCAGACATTGCAGAATTGTGGCGGCGAGGGAGTGTTGTAGGATCCTGGCTTCTTGACCTGACTGCGATTGCACTCACGAAAAGCCCGGATCTGGGCAATTTTTCTGGAAGCGTGGCTGACTCCGGCGAGGGGCGTTGGACAATTGAAGCTGCAGTGAATGAAGGGGTCCCAGCCCCTGTTCTCACGGCGGCACTCTTTCAACGATTTAGTTCTCGGGGTGAAGCCGAATTTGCCGATAAAGTTTTGTCGGCGATGCGATTCGAGTTCGGCGGACACATCGAACGTCCAACAGGAGGGTGAGTAAAGTAAAGTTCTGAGTTTCGAGTTTAGAGTTTGGCATTTCAAAGTGAGAATTTGAAATTGATACGTTTCACCATAGCCGCTCTCTCCTATGGTAGGGAAGACTGGCAGAGAGAGAATCGCTTCCTCCCCTCACCCCACCTATCTAGAAGGAGATCGTAGGAATAAAAGATCTGGAATGAGAGGTACCAATTTCAAAACCTTAACTTCAAAAAAACTTTTGTTACTTGAAACACGGAACCCGAAACTTTGTTTAAGGCTTTATCCCCCAAAAGGAAATCATGACCGCATTTGACAAAGAAAAAAAGATCGGCGAAACGGCCGGATCACCAGCCCCCCCTTGCGTTATTGTCATCTTTGGGGCGTCTGGGGACCTGACCAAACGCAAGTTAATTCCCGCACTCCACTATCTGGCAAAGAGTAATTTAATTTCCACCTCCTCCGCAGTGATAGGGGTTGGATTACCAGAGATGACCGACCAGGAGTTCCGTCAAAAAGTAGGAGATGATCTCAAGGAGTTTGCCACGTCTCCGGTTGACCCAGCCCGTTGGGAAAATGCTCGTCCTCGCTTCTCTTATGTGTCCGGTGAATTTACCGTCTCGAAAACCTACCAAGACCTCCAGGAACGATTAACCCAGATTGATAAAGAGCACGGGACCAAAGGAAACTATCTTTTTTATTTAGCTACTTCCCCCACGTTCTTTGGCACAATTATCCAACAACTAGGCGCAAGCGGGCTGAGTCATGAAGAGAACGGACAGTGGCGCCGTGTGATTATTGAAAAACCTTTTGGCCATGATTACGAGTCTGCCTGTGCCCTCAACCAGGAAATCAAAAAAGTTCTCAATGAACAACAGATCTATCGGATTGACCATTACCTTGGCAAAGAAACGGTACAAAACATTATGGCGTTCCGTTTCGGAAACGGGATCTTCGAACCGATCTGGCACCGGCAGTATATTGACTACGTGCAAATCACAGCTGCTGAGACCGTCGGTGTGGAACAACGGGGGGGATATTATGAAGGGACCGGTTCCCTTCGGGATATGATTCCCAATCACCTTTTTCAGTTACTGTCCCTCTCCACGATGGAGCCTCCTATTTCGTTCGACGCTAACGCGGTTCGGGATGAACAGTCCAAGATTCTTCGGTCGATTCGTCCCCTCACAAACGAAGAGGTTCTGAGTTGTGCGGTGCGGGGGCAGTATGGCGCAGGTACGGCAGGGAATAAACCTGTTTCAGCATACCGCGACGAACCGAACGTCTCACCAACGTCTACGACCGACACCTTCGTCGCTCTCAAGCTTTGGATCGACAATTGGCGGTGGGCAGGGGTGCCTTTTTACATTCGTACCGGAAAATGCTTATCTAGCCGGTCCACCATGATTGTTATTCAGTTTAAACTTGCTCCTCATTTACTGTTTAGAAAAACTGCCGTTGAGAGTCTGACACCGAATCGACTCGTAATTCAGATTCAGCCAGAGGAAGCCATCTCTCTACGATTTGGAGCGAAAATTCCCGGTCCGGTTGTTCAGCTGGGAGCCGTAGATATGAATTTCCGGTATGAGGATTATTTCGGGAGTGCTCCGGCTACGGGATACGAGCGTTTGCTCTACGACTGTATGTGCGGGGACCCCACGTTGTTTCAACGGGCGGATATGGTGGAGACCGGCTGGTCGGTGGTCACGCCTATCCTGGATGTCTGGAAAGCTCTCCCACCACGAGCCTTTCCCAACTATGCAGCCGGGACTTGGGGCCCGAAAGAAGCCGACGACATGTTGGGAAAGGACGGACACCGTTGGCTGAACCATGAAGAATAAGATGATGCTTCTTGGCACCGCACAAGGTATTCTATAAACATATTTTCAGGTGCGTTTATTCACTCCTCTTCGCTCTTTCATCAGGGTAAAAGTGAAAGAAAATAGAGCTGCCGGGGAATGGTTTTCCATCCAAGGAAGGTGAGGTAATGGCCGACAAATACGAAAAGGCTGAAGGATTGACCCGTCGTGATGCGCTTCGAGTACTCGGAGTATCTGCGGGAATAGCCATGATCGCCCCACTGTCCGGTTGTGGCAGTGCCTGGGAACGACAGCCTGTCATTTCTGTGGATGCCTGGCACAAGGGAGTCTGCCGTTTCTGTGGAACCGGGTGTGGAATGATGATTGGCGTAACCGACAAGAAAGTCGTGGATGTCAAGGGAGACGAGTATGCTCACAACCGTGGCCGCCTTTGTATTAAGGGACTCATGAATCGCGAAATTCTTTACGGGGAGGGACGAGCCCTCTATCCGATGATCCGGAAAAACGGAAAATTGGAACGAGCGACCTGGGACGAAGCCATGGATCTGATCGCCACACGATTCCGTGAAGCGATCGATGAACATGGTCCGGACAGTGTGGCGTTTTATGGAAGCGGTCAACTCTATACCCAGGAAAGCTACACCGCCAACAAACTCTTCAAGGCAGGTATAGGAACGAACAACATGGACGGCAACCCACGGCTCTGTATGGCCTCTGCCGTGACGGGATACACAACCTCATTTGGCAAGGACGAGCCAGCCGGATGTTATGAAGACATGGATTATTCGGACTGTTTCTTTATCACGGGGTCTAACACTCTCGAATGTCACCCCATCCTTTGGGAACGCATGCTGGATCGCAAGCGAAGTCACCCTGATACGACCCTTATCGTCGTTGACCCTCGGAGAACGTTTACGGGAATGCATGCGGATTTATATCTCCCCATCTATCCAGGGACAGATGTGACCCTCTATAACTCAATGATGAATGAGTTTATCCACAACAACTTTATTGATAAAGACATGGTGGAGCACTACCTCTCCTTTCAGGAAGGTGAGCAAAAGCGGACTTTTGAGGATTTCAAAAACCATGTGGCCCAATATCCGGCTGAACGAGCGGCAAAAATCTGCGGAATTACCCCGAGAGATATCCAGGAGGCCGCGTTTACGTTTGCTTCATCGAAAGCCACTTTATCTATCTGGACGATGGGACTGAACCAACAGGTGCAAGGCACGGCTTCCAACCGCGGAGTTATAGCCATGCATCTTTTGACCGGCCATTTCGGGCGACCAGGAGCCACACCGTTCTCGCTTACGGGTCAACCCAATGCCTGTGGTGGTGTGCGAGATACGGGATCGCTGTCTCATGCTCTTCCTGGCGGCCGGATGGTCGCTAATGCTACGCATCGGGAGGAAATGGAGGATCTGTGGAAAGTCCCGAGAGGTCGAATCGGAGCAAAGCCGGGCTATCATGCCGTCGCTCTTTTTGAGGCGATCGCCAAAGGCGATGTGAAGTGTTGCCTGGTCATGTGTACCAACCCGGGTCAGACGCTTCCAAACAACGACCTCTATCGAAAGGGCATGGAAAAAGGATTCATGGTGGTGGCCGATTCGTTTCATCCAACCGAAACCACGATATTTGCTGACGTCGTTCTTCCAGCCGCCATGTGGGTGGAAAAAGAGGGAGTTACAGGCAATGCGGAGCGCCGGTACCATTTGTACCCGAAAGTTGTGGATCCTCCTGGGGAGGCTCGGAGCGACCTGGACATCCTGGTGGACTTTGCGGAACGATTAGGACACGGCGACCTTATTTCAGCCAAAACCCCTAAGGATGTATGGGACGAATGGCGTCACATTTCAGCCCACTCCAAATACAACTTTGAAGGCATCACCTATGAACGGCTGCAAAAAGAGCGCGGCATTCTTTGGCCCTGCCCGACTGAAGATCACCCTGGGACAAAACGGCGGTATATCCCGGGTGAAGATCCTATGGCCCATGGCACAGGTCGCTTCGATTTCTATGGAAAGCCGGACGGGCGGGCGACGGTCTGGCTCGATTCTCAGGAAGAGCCCGTCGATCCTTATACCGAAGAATTTCCTTTGATATTCAATACTGGTCGAATTTTAGAACATTGGCATACGATGACCATGACGGGACCAGTGCCTGAGTTGCAAGGGATTCACCCAGATTATTTGGAAATTCACCCCCATGATGCGCATCAGTTACAAATTCAGGAAGGAGATCAAGTCATTGTGCGGAGCCGACGCGGCCAAGTGGAACTGCGGGCCAAGTTAAGCTTGGTCGTGAGACCCGGGATGGTCTTTGCCACAATGCACTCTGCCAAACATCTCGTGAATCAAGTCACCCACGATGCTTATGATCCATTTTCCAAGCAACCGGCTTATAAGCGCTGTGCTGTCTCAGTTCGCAAGAAAACCGTGTAGGGAGGATAGGGCAATGGGCATGAGGAACATACGGCATATTCACCGGGCCTGGATGAGATTAGGATTGGCCGGGACCTGGATGAGCATGTTCGGGTCAAACTTGGCATTTGCGGCTGAGGAGCACGGCAACATCGTACCTGGAATTGGGCTATTGCGAGGGATCGGAATTGCTTCGGCCTTGGGGGCAATCATTGTCCTGATTCTGGTCCACTTTGTCTATCGAAAAAGACTTTCGCGTGGCACCTATCATTGGCTTCTCTTACTCGGTTTGTTTGTCCTTCCTATCACCGCCACACTCAGTACCACAGCGACTGTCATGGAAGGGACCAAACGGGTAGAGGCTTGTGCCTCCTGTCACGTGATGGGTCCCTTTGTGAATGATCTGAAGAATCCGGCGAGCCCCACACTGGCTGCACGACATTATAAAAATAAGTGGATCGCGAAAGACCAGTGCTATGGGTGTCATATCACCTATGGAGCCACAGGAACCATCGAAGGTAAGCGGGATGGATTTCGTCATTGGTTGTATTACGTGACGGGGACCTATAGTGACCCGATTAAGTTCGTCGGCAGTTATTCAAATTCCAACTGTCTATATTGCCATGAGGAAACGAGGATATGGGAACGGGTCAAAAGCCACAATGCTTTACGAGCTGATTTGGAACAAGACCTCATCACGTGCATTCGGTGTCATGGGCCACCTCATCCCCTGCCTCAGGAACGAACGATGAGTGCGATGAAATGAATAAAAAGTTTAGAGGTTTGCGCTTGGTGTTTGGAATGGAAAAGAGGCCCTGAATGTTGAGAACTTTGATTTGTTCCTACAACACTAAGCTCAAACTCCTAAACTGGAATCTGCTTTTTTCCTGAACTTGCCACTCAAAATTACGGGGAGAAAAGAATGCCGGAAAAATTACCCTCGGTTGGAGTTACACGACTGATCGGAACTGCGGTGAATTTCGCCCTCGTTGGCCTGGTATGTGTGTTGTTATTTTTATGGCATGGAATGGGTGCCTGGAGCATGGGGCTAGGGATGTTTGTCGGTATGCCTCTACTGGTGATTGCCCTATTTTTGTATGTTGTTGCCGTGGCACGAGATATGAAACGGCGTGGTGCCCTGTGAAATTGGTCGAAATTTAGAGTATGCAATGGAAAATCAGGTTTCGCCTGGAGCCAACCAAAACGGAGGTGTGTGTGGCCCATTTGATGAACCGGTGCGAAAGGACTGGTCATGAATGAGCAGGAAGTATAAACATGCGCGTTCACAATACCGATGACTAATGCATCGAATTCGCATCCTCCCGCCCGCTTTGTGAAGAGTTCTCCTATAGCCTTAATTTTCCGGACCACCTTATCCACCCATTCCTTAGACACATGGCAATCAAACCAGATAGCTTGTTGTGGTCCAAACATAATGGCCAGTGGAAAAAGGATTGTCTTTTAATCCGTGCTTCCTTTCCCAACCCAGTGAACTATGCGAATGTCGAATTGAACAGTCATACAGGGAACCGTGAGAATTAGCCGGAAAATGGAGAATGTGCTTTATCGCAAAGCCTTTTCAGATATATTGAGCCGAAGGGATTTCCAATGAGGAACCACGTTACAACGCTCGCTTTCGATCGAAAACCCCAAATTGCTAGAAATAATCGTGAAGGACCAAAACAGAGAAAACTGAGAGTTGCACAAAAGTGTTGGATTGCCTGGCTTCTGGTTATGGTGGCCGGGATAGCGGGCTGTGCTCAAACAAAACAAGCCAGAGAAGTGGAGACATCAGGGTTTCTCCGAGATTACTCGATTCTCCAACCTGGAAAGGAGGGGGAAGCGCTCCTCGTTTATAAAAACCCTCAAGCCGACTTTTCAATGTACCAGGCCGTGTATGTGGAGCAGGCCATTTTCTTGATAACCAAAAAATCCACTGTTCCACAGGAAGATCTGGTCAGACTGGCGAACGATCTGCGCGCAAAAGTAATCTGGAAGCTAAAACAGGATTTTCTGGTGGTACCCAAACTCGTTCCTGGCGCGTTACGAATCGAGCTGGCTCTGACGGAGGCCGAACCCTCTGACGTGGGAATGGATATCGTGTCGACAATTATCCCGCCTGCCGGCATGGTGTCCGGGGCGAAAGGCCTGGCGACAGGAACACCGGCCTTTGTGGGACGGGCCAGCATAGAGGCCAAAGTGACCGATGGAAACACAGGGACCTTGCTGATGGCAGCCGCGGATCGTCGGGTTGGTGGCAGAACTCTGGATGGTTCCATGGAATCCTGGGACGATGTCCATCAGGCTTTTGAGTATTGGGCGGATAAGTTAGCCCAACGACTTCATGAATGGCGACAGACACCAAAGCCCGCAACTACAAATTAACCGACCTCAAGGCACCTCGAACCGCTGAGAGGTGAGCCTTGCAATTCAGGTGACCAAACACTCTGGGGAAAAGGCTCTTACGGAATTCGTTGGGATTTTTTCAGACTAGACCGGCCTGTAAAAACACCCTCACTCCTTAATGAATGCTAGAGAAAGTCGCACCCGGCGTGAAGCACCATGAAATAAAACTGGCACACAACTGAATTTCTACCCTAACTAGCCTCCCCTTACAAAATGAAGGAATGTGTCGGGGCTTAATTTCCTAGGCACATGGTCTTAATCAATATCCGATGAGTTTGCTCCCGCAAAACCCTGAAGAGTCCAATCTGCAAAGGGGACAGAAATTTTTGCGGGACGCATCAAGTTTGGGAGCGGCGGTTCTGCCGATAACGTCGAATGAGGGTATTCGTCGAGCTGTCATGACCCAGGTCCGGTTCCCGTTGTGCCGTCAGTTCGGGGGAAATCCGATTGGCAAGCACTTTGCCCAATTCCACCCCCCATTGATCGAAGGAGTTCAAGTTCCAGATGGTCCCCTGCACGAACACTTTATGTTCATACAAGGCAATCAGTTTTCCCAGCATGGCCGGAGTCAGTTCATCTGCCAGGAGGGTGTTCGTGGGATGATTGCCGGCAAACGTTCGATGGGGAATTAAGGCTGACGAAACCCCCTCAGCCTCCACCTCCTTGGCTGTTTTGCCGAAGGCGAGCGCCTCGGTCTGGGCGAAAAAATTTGCCATGAGCAGATCATGGTGCAACCCATAGGGGTTCAGGGAACGAGAGAAGCCAATAAAGTCACAGGGAATCAACCTGGTCCCCTGGTGAATTAATTGATAATAGGCGTGCTGCCCGTTGGTCCCTGGCTGGCCCCAGATGATTGGTCCGGTTTGATAATCGACAACCGTCCCGTCCAGAGTCACACGTTTGCCGTTGCTCTCCATGTCGAGCTGCTGGCAATACGCGCTGAGCCGCCACAGGTATTGATCATAAGGGAGGATGGCATGGGTTTCAGCGTGAAAAAAGTTGACGTACCACACACCGAGAAGGCCGAGAAGAACAGGAAGGTTCTTCTCGAAAGGCGCGGATTGGAAATGCTCATCCATCGCCCGAAATCCGGTGAGCATGTCCCGAAAATGGTCTGGCCCAATCGCGATCATCAGCGAAAGCCCGATAGCCGAATCCAGTGAATACCGCCCCCCGACCCAATCCCAGAATCCGAACATATTAACCGGGTCAATTCCGAATTTCTGGACCTCGTTGCGGTTTGTCGAAACGGCAACGAAATGTTTGGCAATCGCCTGTTGGTCATGAAGAGCCCTCAGGCACCAGTCCCTGGCGGATTGCGCATTGGTGAGAGTTTCGATGGTGGTAAAGGTTTTTGAACAGACAACAAAAAGAGTCTCTTCAGGATCGAGATCTCTTATCGCCTCGGCCAGATCCGTTCCATCGACGTTGGAGACAAACCGGACAGTCAAATTGCGGTCGCTGTAATGCTTTAAGGCTTCATAGGCCATCACCGGTCCAAGATCCGAACCCCCGATACCGATATTGATAATGTTCCGGATGCGTTTGCCTGAATAGCCCTTCCACTCCCCGCTTCTGACCCGTGTGGAATAGTCTGCCATTTGATCCAACACAGCGTGAACATCCGGCACCACATCCTTGCCGTCCACAAAGATGGCTGTGTTCCTGGGAGCTCTCAAGGCCGTATGAAGGACCGCCCGCTGCTCAGTGATATTAATTTTGTCGCCCTGAAACATCGCCTGGATACGGGCCCGCAAATCCATGATTTCTGCCAGATCACATAGCAAACGCAGGGTTTCACCGGTAATGCGGTTCTTCGAATAATCCAGGTAGATCCCCTCCGCCTCCACGGTCATCCGTTGTCCTCTCGCCGAATCATCAGCAAACAGGGTGCGCAGATGGAGATTTTTGACCAGTTGATAATGTTTTTC
This sequence comes from uncultured Nitrospirales bacterium, assembly GCA_963801755.1. Taxonomy (GTDB): domain Bacteria; phylum Nitrospirota; class Nitrospiria; order Nitrospirales; family UBA8639; genus Nitrospira_E. The sequence continues at coordinate 46,998 of CAWDGE010000026.1, forward strand.
AAGGGATTTCCACACAGGTCGTTGCAAGGGAGAAGTCATGAGAAGGTGCTCCGTTGACAGTTAATCGAAAGAGAGAAATTATAGCAGTGATCCTCAGTTGTAGTAAAAGTGTCAGTTGTAGTAAAAGTATCGATGGATGACCATCGACGTTCGTGGGGGTCCTATCCGGAAAGTAGGGAACCGTCGGTATGAATCAAATACACTCCTCTTACACATCCGCCACCCAATGTCAATAAACCAGGCTATAAAAATATAGTAAGGTTTTTACTTGAGAATTTAGGCTGAACCATGAAAGAATACCGGCCTTTCCAATTTTCCCGATCCAGGGAGTGGCCACGAAAGGATAATGGAGTTAGAAATTGCTGAGAATAAATCAGTTAACTAGTTCCTTGCATAACCTAAAAATGCTCCTCGTGAACAACCTACCACAACACGCCCGACATTATTTCTGGCGAGGGCCCGGTCTGCTGCTATGCCTGCTGTTGGCGATGATCGTGGGGTGCGGTCGCCAGGAGGCGGAATCCACTGCGATGCCCCCCGAGGTATTAGTAGCCGAGGTGGTACAAAAAGACGTCCCGATTTATGGAGAGTGGGTAGGAACCACCGTCGGCTATGTGGATGCGCAGATTCGTGCCAGGATTCAGGGGTATCTGATATCTCGCCAGTACACGGAAGGGTCCGTGGTGAAGGCCAATGACCTCTTGTTTAAAATCGATCCCCGTCCGTACAAGGCTGCCCTGGACCAAGTGAAGGCCGAACTTGCCCGTGCAGGAGCGGCCTATAAAAAGAGTCAGCTTGACGTCAAGCGGAACACCCCCCTGGCCGCGGAAGGCGCTATCAGTCAGAAAGAATTGGATGATGCCCTGCAGGGAAGCGCGGCCAACCTGGCCTCGGTGGCTTCCGCGCGCGCGCAATTGGACAATGCACAACTAAACCTTGATTGGACAAGCGTGACCTCCCCGATCAATGGGATAGCCGGAATCGCCACTGCGCAAATCGGTGACCTCATCGTCGAGAATACCTTGATGACGACGGTCTCTCAAGTAGACCCGATTAAGGTCAACTTCCCCATTAGTGAGCGGGAATATTTGAAATTCGCCGATCGGATTGAAAAGGCCAGTAGTCAAAAAAATTTAAATGCGGCCCAGCAAACCAACCTTGAACTGGTACTTGCCGACGGAAGCGTATACCCGCACAAGGGAAGAGCCGTCCTTGCTGATCGCCAGGTTGATGTCAAAACCGGGACGATTACGATCGTCAGTTATTTCCCCAACCCCGCCAATCGCCTACGACCCGGCCTGTTTGCAAAGGTACGCGCCTCCATTGAAACCCGAGCCGGGGCACTGTTAGTCCAACAGCGGGCGGTCAAGGAACTCCAAGGCACTTTTCAGGTCGCCGTGATCGGAGATGAGAACAAGGTGGCTTTTCGTAATGTGACTCCGGGGCCCAGGATCGGATCACTCTGGCTAATCGACGACGGTCTGAAGCCCGGGGAGATGGTCGTCGTGGAGGGACTCCTCAAGGTTCATGATGGAATCGTGGTCACACCGAAACTGACTCCAGCCGAGCCCCCAACCGAGCTTGAGATTTCTCCCGTACCACCAGGCTCTTAAAAGTCTCATGGCCAAATTCTTCATCGAACGACCGATTGTCGCCATTGTCATTTCGATCCTCATGGTGATTCTTGGGCTCGTCTCCATGGTGCAACTCCCCATTGCCCTTTTTCCGGACATTGCCCCTCCTGAAATTATGTTGCAGGCCACTTACGTCGGTGCGGATTCCGTCACACTGGAACAGTCGGTGGCGACCCCCATCGAACAGCAGATGGCCGGAGTGGATAACTCGATCTACATGTACTCCATGAACGCCAGTAATGGCCAGATGACGTTGCGCGTAGATTTTGACGTCGACACAGTTCCCAATGATGACCAGATCCTGACACAGATGCGCTATATGCAGGCCGAATCACAATTGCCTTCCGACGTGAGGAACTACGGCGTCACGATCAAAAAAGCCACCACCAGCCCTCTGGCGATTTTCAGCCTGTATTCCCCTCGTGGCACGTATGATGAAATCTTTCTGGCCAATTACGCCTATGTCAACATTAACGATCCCCTTGCAAGGGTTCCCGGTGTGGCGCAGGTCATGATCTTCGGCGCGGGTCAATATGCCATGCGCTTCTGGGTTGACCCCGACCATCTGACTAAACTTGGGATCACCGTATCCGAGATTCTGGATGCCATCAAGAAGCAGAACACCGTCAACCCCGCCGGTCAGATCGGCGCGCAGCCGGTTCCCGATGGACAGGAATTCACTTACACCGTCCGGGCTCAGGGGCGTTTGCTGAATGAGGAGGAATTTGGGCAGATCATCGTGCGAGCTGATCCTGACGGCTCCATCATCCGGCTCAAGGATGTGGCACGGATCGAACTTGGCGCCCAAACCTACAGTCAGATCGGCCGTCTGGACGGAAAACCCAGCGCTGCCATTGCTATCTATCAACTTCCTGGTTCAAACGCCATTGCCACGATGGATCAAGCCAAGAAGCTGATGGCAGAGATGAAGCAGCGGTTTCCCGATGATCTGGAATACAAGATAGCGCTCGACACGACCCTGGCCGTGAGAGAGGGCATCAAGGAGATCGTGCATACCCTCTTTGAAGCGGTAATCCTTGTGATCATCGTCGTCTTCATTTTCCTTCAGGGATGGCGAGCCACCCTCATTCCACTCATTGCGGTTCCTGTTTCTCTTATCGGGACGTTCGCGGTGTTCCCGCTTTTGGACTTCTCGATCAATACTCTGTCGTTGCTCGGGCTGGTACTGGCCATTGGACTGGTGGTTGACGATGCCATCGTCGTGGTGGAAGCGGTCGAACACCATATCGAGAAAGGACTGTCCCCCAAGGATGCCACCCGGAAAGCCATGGAGGAAGTCTCCGGACCGGTAATTGCTATAGCCTTGATCCTCTCGGCAGTCTTTGTGCCGTCCGCCTTCATCCCTGGGATTACCGGAAGTTTCTACCAGCAGTTCGCACTCACGATTGCCCTGTCTGTCATTCTTTCCGCCTTTAATGCCCTGACACTCAGTCCAGCTCTTTCTGCGATGCTCCTGCGTCCCAAGACCCCTTCAAGAGGACCCCTGGGAGCCTTTTTCGGATGGTTCAATCACCGGTTCGAAAAGGCCACCACGGGGTATGTTGGATACTGCAACCATCTCATTCGCAAGGCAGGACGGTCCATGGTCATCCTGCTTGTGTTCATTATTGCCGCCGGTTTTTTGGGAACACGCCTTCCCACTGGCTTCCTTCCGACGGAGGATCAGGGATATGTCTATCTCAACCTCCAACTGCCTTTGGCGTCTTCCCTGCAACGAACGAATGAAGTCGCCAAGAAGGTCGAAGCCATTCTGCTTGAAACTCCCGGCATCCAACATGTGACCACCGTCGTGGGGTACAGTTTGTTGAGCAGTGTCACCACGACCTATAACGGATTCTTTTTTGTCACACTGGCCCCATGGGAGGAACGGACCAAACCGGAGGAAAAACTTCAGGCCATCTTCAAAAATGTGAACCAGAAACTCGCGGAATTACCCGAAGCGATGGCATTTCTTTTCCCTCCTCCTGCTATTCCCGGTGTGGGGACTTCAGGCGGCGTTTCCTTTGTTCTCGAAGACCGTTCCGGGCAGAATGTGGCCTTCCTCGCCGAAAACCTCGAAAGGTTCATGGAGGCCGCCCGTCAACGACCGGAAGTCGCTTCCGTGAATACCACCTTTATCCCCGTGGTACCACAGGTTTTTGCCAAAGTGGATCGAGACAAAGCACTCAAACAAGGCGTGAAACTCGAGGATGTGTATTCGACGCTTCAGACTTTCATGGGCGGCGTGATGGTGAACTATTTCAACCGGTTCGGCCGGGTTTGGCAGGTGTATGTGCAAGCTGAAGGGGAATTCCGGGCCAGTGCCGAAAACGTCGGCCAATTTTACGTGCGGAATGAATCCGACGAGATGGTCCCGCTCTCCACACTGGTCACCATGGAAAAAGTTTCCGGTCCAGAATTCACCATGCGTTTCAACGGCTATCGGTCGGCACAGATTTTCGCTTCCGCGAAACCAGGGTTTACCTCCGGTCAGGTCATGCAGGCATTGGAAGATGTCTTTACCGAAACCATGCCCCGTGAAATGGGCTTTGATTACATGGGCATGTCTTTCCAGGAGAAAGCGGCGGCTGAAGGAGTGCCGGCCAGTGTAATCTTCGGCTTTTCCCTCCTCTTTGTCTTTCTCATCCTGGCCGCCCAGTATGAGAGTTGGGGTCTCCCATTCAGTGTGCTCCTCTGCACGCCGATCGCGGTGTTCGGAGCTTTTGGAGCTTTGTGGGCACTTGGAATGGAAAACAATGTGTTCACTCAGATCGGACTCATCATGCTCATCGGCCTGTCTGCGAAAAACGCAATCCTGATCGTGGAATTCGCAAAAATGGAATATGAAAAAGGCCGTTCTCTTGTGGAGGCAGCGCTCACAGGAGCCCGGCTGCGGCTGCGGCCGATCCTGATGACCTCGCTTGCCTTTATTTTAGGAGTAGTTCCTCTGGTTCTTTCATCAGGATCAGGGGCACACGGGAGAATTCTTCTCGGCGTGGCTGTGATCGGGGGAATGATAGCTGCCAGCTTTATCGCAATTTTTCTTATCCCCGTCGCGTTCTATGTCGTGGAACGGCTCATGCACCGTCATGACGAGCCACACACGCCAGACCCTGATGGGCCGGAATTCGATGAGTTCGAATACTTGGAAGATGAAGCTTCCCTTGAATCGACGTCACAACACAAAACCGGGTCGGCTCCAATCCATCTCCAGGGAGAGCACTGATATGCAAAAATGCGGCGCTATGCTCCTGAGTCTTTTGATCGCCTCCGGCTGCACCCTGGGGCCGGATTACAAGCGGCCCGATGTTCCGACATCCGATTCCTGGCGGCTCGCATCGGACACATCGGAATCCATCGCCAATATGCCCTGGTGGGAATTGTTCAAGGATGAAGAACTTCAGAAACTCATCCACACCGCTTTACAGGAGAATCTTGACCTGCGAGTTGCCGCCGCTGCTGTTGAGGAGTTCAACAACCAGCTCGTCATCGCCAAATTCGATCTTGCCCCATCCCTAGGGTATCAAGGAGAGGGATTGTACTATCACAATACGAATAATGGGCTATCCACTGGAAACGGGGCCGTTATACCTGGCCAGTCTGGTGGAAAAAGTGGACGGGGGAACCTTGACTTTTCGAGGGAATCCTTCCTGGGTGGCATCAAATGGGAGATCGACCTTTGGGGCCGTATTCGCCGGAACGTCGAGGCCACCAGGGCCGAATTATTGGCGCGAGTTGAAAATCAGCGCGGGGTGGTCATCGCCCTGGTCAGTGACGTGGCGCAATCTTACTTCACCCTTCGGGCTCTTGATCTCCAGGTGCAAATCGCCCAACGCACGCTCAAAGTCTGGGACGAAGCCGTAAGATTAAGCCGGTCGCAATACGAACACGGGTATGCTTCGAAGCTGGACCTGGATCGCTTTGAGGCCGAACAGGCCGGCACGAGAGCGCAATTGGCTAATCTGGAGCAGCAGGTGGTCCAATCAGAAAACCGGATCAGCGTGCTGTTGGGACACCGCCCGATGGCGATCCCTCGCGGGTTTGTGCTCACGGATCAGCCTCTCCCACCATCGGTGCCGGTCGGGTTGCCTTCCAGTCTCCTGAGCCAGCGCCCCGACATTCTGGAAGCGGAACAGAAACTCATCGCGTCCAACGCAAACATCGGTGTGGCCCAGGCTCAACGCTTTCCCCAATTCAGTATCAATGGCGGTGGTGGGGTGGCCGGTTTTCAGATAAATTCGATGGGAACTGGACCGTTCGCAACAATTGGAGTGGCAGGTACCTTGACCGGTCCTCTTTTCAATGCGACGGCCCTTGGCTATGGTGTGGGGATTGCGACCGCTCAAGAACAACAGGCCCTTGCCCGGTACGAGTTGGCCATTCTCAATGCGTTTAGGGAAGTTGAGGATTCGTTGATCACCATCAAAAAAACTGGCGAACAACGTGAGGCACAGGAATCTCAGGTCGCATCTTTAAAGTCTGCATTGAATTTTGCGGACAAACGGTATCGCGGAGGGTTCGCGTCCTACCTGGATGTCTTAACAGCCCAACGGGACCTCTTTCAGGCCGAACTTGGGCTTGTCTCGACACGCCAGCAAAACTTGAGTTCAATCGTCCGGCTTTACAAAGCCCTGGGTGGCGGTTGGTCGCCCACCGAGGATAAGGGGCAGCCTGCTTCCTCTCCCTTAGAACCGGTTCCAATAGACCATGAAATACAGTCCGAACTGAAAAGCTGAGATACGGTATGCCTGTGGTGTAGGACAAAGGTTATTGATGTGAGCGGCGCACCAGCGACCATGGAATTTGAATGCTGGTCGGCTTCCCTGTCCCAGCGTAGTAGCCGCTTTTTGTTCCTCATCACATCCGATAGCAACATCCTGGCGATTCGTGCAGAATACTTTTCCCCAAAACCTGTCCCATGTGTAAAAATCGCTGGTTGAATTTGCTATACTCCCCAGTCTGCCATGAGGCCCCTTGAAAAGGTGGAAATGATTTTTCAGAATCAGGTTTTATGGCACGAGGTCTTGGTGTGGATATTTTTCTTCACCTGATCAGGATGAAAAGAAACATACAACCATACAAAGTAAGAATAAAATCAGGAAGATCATGATTCAGTCAAAAAGGTTACATTCAATAAATGGGAGGATCGGGGATGGCAAATCTTCAGGCCTTACGCCGTAAAATCGGCTCGGTCAAGAACACACAAAAGATCACAAAGGCCATGAAAATGGTGGCGGCATCAAAACTCCGCCGTGCACAGCAGCGAATTCTGGCGTTTCGCCCCTATGGACAAGAATTACGCCGCGTACTTGCCAATCTGAGTGGCCGGGTCAATCAATTTGTCCACCCCCTATTCCAAAAACGCCCGGTCAAGATTATTCAAGTGACCGTCGTGACGAGTGACCGTGGATTGTGCGGAGCATTCAATATGAACGTGATTCGCAAAGCCCTCCAGCTGATCCAGAAATGCGAAAAAACAGGGGCCAAGGTCATCATCGGAGTGGTCGGCCGGAAGGGGAATGAGTACTTTCGCCGCCGGCAGTGGCCCGTTCGCGATCCAAATGTGAATGTGTTTGACCGATTGACCTATGAGCACGCACTCGAAGTCGGGTTGGCTGCGGTAGAAGCGTTTACCGATGGGGCCTTTGACGAGGGATATATCGTATATAACGAGTTTAAAAACGTCGTCCAACAGCAGGTAGTCGTGGATAAAGTTTTTCCTATCGAACCGCTGGCAGAATTCGGAGCAGCTGAGGCGCCATCCGGAGGCGGCTATCTGTATGAGCCCGATCAGGAGGAGTTACTCTCGGCCCTTCTTCCCAAGTATGCACAGGGCCAAGTCTTCCGGATTTTATTGGAATCATCGGCCGCCGAACAAGCCGCCAGAATGGCTGCCATGGATGGCGCTACCCGCAATGCGGGTGAACTCATCAAGCAACTCAGCCTCAAATATAACAGAAGCCGTCAGGAGGCCATTACCAAGGAACTGATGGATATCGTCGGCGGGGCAGAAGCGCTGAAATAACTTTTTAAATTTCGTTACCGGAGAGGATGTCCATTCATAATTTTCTTGTGGTTTGACCATTAAATTTGAAAAAGAACCCTGCCTGGCACAATAGGTTTGCTGTTCAACGTTATTGCCTTCTCCAAGCACAAAAAAAATATACTGCGTGAGCGAGGTGATATGGCTATGAAGTAACCCATGGGAGAGAAGAAGACTGTCCTGAAACTACCTGAACAATTACCTGAAGAAATGACGCTAGAGGAGATTCAGGACGACCTCTATGTCCTTCAAAAAATCAAGGCGGGTCAGGTAGGGGTCGATACCGGAAACGTTATTCCCCACGAGGATGTTATGCGGGAAATGGCTGGATGGCTCGAATAGTCCGGCCGACCCTTGCACGTGACGATCTCAAGGCAAATGTAGATTATATCAAGGCAGATTCTCCCGGCTATGCAAAGACCTTCGGTTGGCACATTCACCAACGAGTGAGTCTGTTGCAGCATTTCCCTAAACCCTGCAGATAAGGTTCCTGAAAACTGGAGCGATACTTATCGAGAGTAGATTATCGGGTCGTTTATCGAATTCATAATGATACAGTGACCATTGTGACCCTTATTCGTGGGGCACATCTTCTGGATTATGGTCAACTTAATCCCGCTACGGCCTTCAAGAATGTCTAGAAGACGTTGCATGTTCTTCCTCATAGAGGAAGAGGTTCCTTCAGGACACGTTCTATTTGCATCCATTACTCATTCACGACGGACAGGTTGATGACTCAAGGCTGATACCAGTCCGGAAAACCCAGGTTCCAACACGGCGTTGACACTGATAATCTCCTTAGGTTGGAGGGTCCTGCCATAATAGGCTTGGTTGAAATCCTTGGAAACCGCAATGCGTACCCCTTGAACCGGAAGATCTGTATAAGTTTCTTGAGACTGTAACTTGGTAAAGACCACCACATCCCCATTGAGATCGCCGATGGAAGGGTCGCCAGTCATCGGTCCCCTGACAAGACGCAAATCACTGCCTAAGGTAAAACTTCCGCTATAAAAAGAAGTCAATCCCAGGTGGGTATTAATAAGAAGCACGATCACTACTCGATCAGATCCTAACTGTAAGCCTAAATCAGGAACTTCCACCCTGTAGAACGCTTTTTGAGACCAGCCGTTATCCCGGCGAACGAGGAGAACACCACTTCCTCCTGTCAGCACTCGTCCTCGATACAATTGTGGAGCGATAAAAATTGCTTTGGCTTCCTTCACATGTCCGTGAAACCATTTGTTCTTGGCTGCTAAATCGAGAACCACCAACTCTGCTTGGTGGGCAACGTTTTGTTCCTCCTGTTCATCAACTAGATTTTCTTCCGCCCAGGCTAGGGAACAACCGTCTATTCCAAGCCCTTGACTGATCAGAAAACTCAAAGCCAACAATCCCCGCACCAACAAACTCATCAGACTTGTTCTTCGTGAACAAAGAAAAATCGTAAAGAGATTTTTTCCCTTCATGGTCTTGGCCTCCTGTATCAGGGGTTATTAAGATCCCTAAGGTCCCAAATGTCAGGCCGAATTGGCGGAGCACCCTTCCATAATCCCTCCAATAATTCCACTCCTGACAACCTTTTTCTCATTTTTATTTCTTCTCCCACCCGTTAGTGATGGTGACTGATTCCCACGCCATACCCATTATCCGTTACCGGGGAAGGGTAATCCAGTCCTTTGTTGAACCAAAGCTCTATTAGAAAGCGGTGTTTGACGTGAGTTGAACAGACGCGGCGTTTCGGATGGCAATGGGTATTGCCCTACATCCACCTTCAACCCCAAAAGCGAGACGGCACGATGCGTAAGCGTATCAAAACGGAGCCGGAAGATCGAGGAACCAGAGACGCGCTGACGGAGGTGATGCAGGCTGGCGCTCGGAAGTGGATTGCGCAAGCGCTCGCCCCAGAGGTCACGGAGCTTTGAGCCGCGTAGGCCGCCCAGCGGGATGACCAAGGCTAGGCCGTGGTTGTCCGCAACGGTCACCACCCGGAGCGGGAGATTCAGCAAGGGATCGGGCCGGTGACGGTGCACGTGCCCAAGGTCCGGAGTCGCCCGGGGGAGCCGATCGCCTTTCGCTCGGCGTTGGTTCCTCCATACGTCCGGAGAAGGCGAGACTGGAGGCGGCGATCCCCTGGCTGTTTCTGAAAGGCATCTCCACCGGGGAGATGCAGGCGGCTCTAGAAGCCTTTGCCCCCCAGGCCCGAGGGCCTTTCGGCCAGTACGGTGGCCCGGTTGGAGCAGAGCTGGCGGGACGAGTATGAGGCCTGGCGGCCGCGCCTGCTCGATGACGACCATGGGGTATCTATTTGAGTCGATGGCTTCGACAGTGGACTGCGAGTGTAGCATCATCGGCTGTGGGCGTTGGTGGTCATCGACGTGGACGCTCGGGGCGAGAAACACTTCTTAGCGATTGAAGATGGTCTCCCCAAGTCGACGCAGAGTTGGCGCGAGGTCCTCTTGAACCTGAACGCGCAGGGAATGAATGTGCCAAAACTCGGCATTGGGGATGGGACCATGGGGTTCTGGGCGGCCATGGAAGACATCTATCCCAGCACCCGGCAGCAACGCTATTGGTGCCACAAAACTCGCAATGGCTGGAATGCCCTACCGAAAAACGTCCAGCCGAATGCCAAACAGGCCTTGCTAGACATCTGGCGGGCCAGCACCAAACCGGCCGCCGAGCATGCCTTCGACATCTTTGTGGAAATCTATGATCCGACGTATCCGACTTTGAATTCATTCCAGAACTCAAAAAGGTTGCGGGGGAAGAAGGAGCGAAAGCCTTACTCGAAAAGCATTTCAAACCCATCCCGGGCCATGCCTGGTACTTTGAGGGTATGAACCCTGCTCAACTGGACGCCGTTCGAAAAGGATTTGAATCCCGTTACGGGAAGGACTCATTGAAATAAACACGGACCGGATGTCGGGTTCACATACTTCAATGCTCACGAAATTCTGGAATTGGTTTTGGAGCCCCACCAGCAAATATTCCTGGGGAGCGATTTTCGTCGTTGGCGGGATGGCAGGGATTATCTTCTGGGGGGGGCAACACCGCCATGGAGGAGTCCAATTCGCTTTCCTTCTGTGGCAATGCCTGCCATGAAATGACCGACTTCATCCTGCCGGAATATCAGCAATCCATTCACTACACTAACGCCCAAGGGGTGCGCGCTATTTGCTCCGACTGCCATGTGCCAAAAGAGTGGGGACCGAAGGTTGTTCGGAAGATTAAAGCCACAGGGGAGTTATGGGGTAAAATCACTTGCTCCATCAACACGCGGGAAAAATTCGAGGCCAAGCGCGAAACGCTGGCCTTAAAAGTTAGGCTGGAGATGAAAGAAAATAATTCACATGAATGCCGGAATTGTCATTCTTATGAGGCGATGGACTGGCACGCTCAGTCGCTTGTGCCCCACCGTGACATGCAGAAAGCCATGAGGGAAGGAAAAACCTGCATCGATTGCCATAAAGGAATTGCCCACAAGTTACCAGAAGGCTACAAAGAAGATTCCCCTGTTTACGAAAAAGACCTCAAAAAGCTTTGGTGGAGTACTTGGTTCACCGGATTTTCACTAGAAGGCAAGCAGTTTAGCGATCGGGTGGATTCGAATTGCCCTTGGGTCATACCAAGTAATGGAAAGCATCTGGCGGCACGCTTGGAGGCTGCGTAAAAATGGCATGATACCTGCGATGGGAGAATAGATCCTTCCCAAAAGGCGAAGGATCACGCCCTATTTCAAACTGGAGATCTGTTGAGCCACGCAAAGAATTCGTCAGAAAGGCCTGTCAAGGCAACCTCAGATGTATGAGAAAAATTTTCATAGTTCCGATCCTTCATTTAGGTTTCTCAATGAAGGTTTCGGTGGCTTCCTTATAAGAGGCGCACTTTTCCGAAACGTCCTTCTCCCCTTCATACTTCGCCAGACATTCGCTATATTGCTGCATGAGTTTGACCTTTTCTTCTGAAATTTGGGCCTCGGACTCTGCTTTTCGCTCTTCAGGACTTGAGCCGCACCCCGCCAACCCTAAAATCAAAAAGGCCATCACAACTGCGAATGTTCGAACCATTTTTTTCTCCTTTCTTGAATCGTCCTTTGCGATAATGATTGTGGACAACGACGGATACTATACTATCGAACTCCCCGTAGAATCAATAAATTTCCACCTGTCTCTCTTCCCATCAACCATATCCTGCCATCTGCTTTGGGGTATCAGTTCTATTTAAGTGCTCTTCTTATTTAGGTCTACCATCCCTAGCTTCAGCCACCGTCTGGAAGCGTTGAGTGCCAACCCTGGAGAACCAGTGGCGTTCGATGCCTCAAGGCTCTGACTTCCGAAAACAGGAATGAAGATCTTGGTATCCTCCTTCGTGAGAATCATTTCAGCATTGTTGAAAGTAAGTTGGATTCGTCAAGAGAAATAAACTAAAATACCAAGGAAACCCCTCAGCATAACATCAATCTCGGATAATCATTAGACCAGTTTAGCGTGAATAAAGAGGATAATCTTCTGTATTTCTGATCAGTATGGGCCCTTATTTGGGGCGATTCGATTGAATGGAAAATAAGACGTAATGCGCCAGGATGAAATTACGAAAAGTGCCTTGGAAGCTGTCACCAAAATCGGCCTGGTGGCTCTCCTCATTGTCTGGTGCTTTGAGATCATCCACCCGTTTGTGGGTCCGATTGTGTGGGGGATCATTATTGCTGTGGGAACCTTCCCGATCTATGGCTGGGTTCACCACCGGGTCACTAGGCATGGCTGGCTGGCGGCCACATTGATTTCTCTGACTTTGCTGCTGATCCTAGTCTTTCCCGTGGTGTTTCTGGTCACGGTGCTGGTGGATAACCTTCACGTAGTCTCTGATCATTTGCGTGCTGGCACGCTGATAATCCCCCCACCTCCGCAGGAGATCAAGGATTGGCCGGTGATCGGCACTTCACTCCAAAAAGTCTGGAGCATGGCAGCCGAAAACCTTGGGGCCGCTGTTCAACAAATCGCCCCACAACTGCAGGAATTTGTCAAGCCACTGCTGGGAGCGGCCGCCACGGTCGGACTCAATATTGTGAAGGTCATCGTGGCCGTGGTTTTAGCCGGAGTGTTTTTGGCCTATTCAGAAGAGGGCTATCGACTATCCCGGTCCATTGGCAGGAGGTTAGCCGGCCAGCAAGGGGGGGAACTGGTAGACCTTGCCGAAGCCACAATGCGAAGTGTCGTGCGAGGGGTCCTTGGCGTAGCCGTGATTCAGTCAAGTGCCGCCGGTCTCGGTCTGGTCCTGGCCGGAGTGCCGCTTGCAGGTTTATGGACAGTGATCGCCCTGATTCTGTGCATTGTTCAAATCGGCCCCACGCTCATCATGGTGCCGGCTGTAATCTATATGTTTTCGACCAGTGACACCCTTCCGGCAGTACTGTTTTTAATCTGGAGCATTTTCACCGGGTTGCTTGATAATTTTTTGAAGCCGTTATTGCTGGGCCGTGGTCTCGACGTGCCGATGATCGTGATATTCATGGGCGCGATTGGTGGGCTGTTAATGTCCGGCATCATTGGTTTGTTCGTCGGTGCCGTCGTGTTGGCATTGGGATTCAAAGTATTCAACGCTTGGCTCAAGGTCGAACCATCAACTACCTCAGAAGGCAGTCCATCGTAAACAATCTACAGCAAGAGGGAAAAAGGTCAGGACTTAGATGTGACAGATCCCTTAGACAAAACGAAACATCACAACAGGTCGATCGGGCAACCAACCGAATGATGAAATAAATCCATTGCTAAATAGCCAGGATGACAGATTCTCCACCAGACGGTGAACCACCTAATCCGATAAAAAAAAGACTCCCACAAACAGCATCGACCCTCTTTCCACCCTCCTTTAGACAGTAACAGTGCTAGAACAATGGTCAATTCTGTATTCCCGCACCGAAGATGATGCGCCAATTTGTGCCGTCCCCTACGTGGCATGGGCAATGCTGAATGCCGGACATCAAGTCCCCAGCCTAGTGGATACTAGTGCCGTGATCTCGGTTCCAAAAAAAGGCTTGGATGGCTTGGGCTTTTGATGAATTCAGATACGACCGCCCTCGATCCGGCCAAGCTACCGGAAGGCGACCGGATCATCAGGGCCAAACAGATGGGCGACTTCTTTCATTCCGCGGACCGCATTATCGTGTACGAACAATAGAGGGTGACCCATGGACAGGAGAACACATTGGGAAGACATGTACCGGACCACAGCCGCAGAGAAGTTAGGCTGGCATCAAGCCCACCTCACCATGTCCTTGAACATGATTCAGGCGACAGGCGTTCAAAAAACCAGAAGCCTCATCGATGGGGGGGAGGCGATTCAACATTGGTTGACCATCTTCTCGATCCAGACTTCGATCGCATCACCGTACTCGATATTTCTGCCTCCGCCTTGGAACGGGCCAAAGCCAGGTTAGGCGATCTCGCTGATTTCGTGACATGGATTGAAGCCGATATCACCGATTTTCGTTCATCCAAGACGTTTGATGTATGGCACGACCGGGCGATGTTTAATTTTCTGACGGAGGCGGAGGATCGAGAAAAATACTGCGAGACCATGAACAGGGCCGTGAGTGCACAAGGCCACGTGATCATTTCGACTTTTGGTTATGAGGCTCCTCCAACATGCAGCGGGTTACCGGTCATGCGCTATTCCCCTGAATTTTTGACCTTGGCCATCGGGAGTAACTTTGAGATTGTTGAGTCGTTCGAAGAGCTTCACCATACGCCAGGGGGCACCAAGCAACCGTTTATCTTTTGCCGCTTTACCAGACGAAAGCACTGACATCTTGGGGGGAAAGGAAAATTTTGAAATGACCATTTGAGAGGAGTTCGAATGGCTCCTTAATCGACCCGTCAACGATGTTGGGGGAAAGCCTTTCCGGCATCTTGCTAATGCTCGTGTCGATGATGCAAGTCCGACACATGTCCATGATCATGTTGCAACGGCAGATGCCGATGCCAATGAGCGTGGGATCCCACGACTTCCTCTTCGTGTTGATGTTGATGATGGGGATCGGTGTGGTTATGGACATGGTCATGCTCCATGCCTGAACGTTGATGTGGTTATGATGTTCTCTCAGGAGAACACCAACCCCTACGGCCATTGCCACCCCTGCCAGATATTCCGCAACCCTCCAATCTTCCCCGAGAATAGGCACGGCAGCCAGGGCGCCGATAAATGGAGCCGTGGCGAAAATGCAGCTTCCCGGGCTGCGCCCAGAATGCGCAGGGCATAGATGTCCAGCACGAAACTGACTCCATATCCCACAAATCCTACAACCAAAATCATACTGGTTGCCGTCATATCAGGAAATTCATAGCCCATCAGCCATGACAGTCCCAGCGAAAATCCTCCGGCACTCAAACCCTTGATCCTTTCCACAGCCAGCGGGTCTCGAAGTGAAAGACCCTGGGTAAGATTGTTATCCACGGCCCGGCATACACAAGCCCCACTCATGCTGATGACACCTAACCCCGCACCATAGACCGCTCCAGGTCCGTAACTGAGAAGTCCAGCACCGACAAAAATGCCAATGGCTGCAGCAACCTCTCGTTTCCCCATATGTTCGCGAAAAAGAGTGACGGCAAGAAGTATGGTGAGAGGAGCTTCCAGGTTGAGCAAGAGCGATCCGACCACCGCAGGAATCCGTTCAAGCCCATAGAGCATAAGAATGGGCCCCAAAATTCCGCCTGTCAGAATGATTCCCAGTAACAGACCGATATCGCCTCTTTGAACGGGCGTTTCGGCCTGGAATGACGCCGAAGATCTCATGGACTTCAAAAAGATTTCTAAGAAACCAAGTCCGAGGCCCGCCCCCAGATACAACAATCCGGCCACAGGAAGCAGGTCATACACGGGAAGGAA